>UBVW01000007.1:0-109605 GCA_900469085.1 Hyphomicrobiales bacterium
ATCGACCTTTCGAAATTCACGCTCGTTGCAGCCACCACCCGCCTCGGTCTCTTGACGACGCCGCTGCGCGACCGCTTCGGCATCCCGGTGCGCCTGTCCTTCTACACCATCGACGAACTGGAACTGATCGTGCGCCGCGGCGCCCGCCTGATGAACCTGCCGATGACGGATGAAGGCGCCCGCGAGATCGCCCGGCGCGCCCGCGGCACGCCCCGCATCGCCGGCCGCCTTCTGCGTCGCGTCCGCGATTTCGCCGAAGTCGCCAGGGCCGAAGCCGTTACCCGCGAGATCGCAGACGAGGCGCTGACCCGGCTTCTGGTCGACAATCTCGGCCTCGACCAGCTCGACAAGCGCTATCTCAACATGATCGCGGTGAATTTCGGCGGCGGCCCCGTCGGCATCGAGACCATCGCAGCTGGCCTCTCGGAGCCGCGCGACGCGATCGAGGATATCATCGAGCCCTACATGATCCAGCAGGGCTTCATCCAGCGCACCCCGCGCGGCCGCGTGCTGACGGCGACCGCCTGGAAGCATCTCGGCATGCAGCCGCCCAAGGATCTGGAAGCCGCCCAGTTCCGCCTGTTCCAGCAGGACGAGTGAGGGAACCGCGATCCGCCTCGTGCATTGAAATCTCGAAAGGAGATCGTCATGCACAAGTACCGCACCGGCACTGATGTCGAATGGAAATGGGGAAAAGGAACCGGAACCGGCAAGATCAAAGAGAGCTTCACCGGTGACGTCGAGCGTACGATCGAAGGCGCTGTCATCAAGCGGAAGGCAAGCAGCGAGGAACCGGCCTATCTGATCGAGCAGCAAGATGGCGGCAAGGTGCTGAAAAGCCATTCCGAGCTGAAGAAATCCGGCTGACGGCAGCGTAAAGCGCCCGCATGATCCAGACGCCGCAACCAGGAGGACATGCCGTGACGGCTTTCGGCCCCACCAGATCCTTCCGCAAGCTCGCCTATAACAATGCGCTCGCCAACCATCGCCTGCACATGGCTTGCGCGCTGCTGCAACCGGGCGAGTTCGAAGCGCCGCGCGTCAGCTTCTTCCCGTCGATCAAGGCGACGCTGAACCATATCCTCACGGTGGACTGGTTCTATGTCGACGCGCTGGAGGGCGGCATGTTGGGGCCGAAGGCATGGGGGGTCGAGGAGCCCTGCCCCGATATCGCAAGCCTTGCCGCCGAACAGAACGCCGTCGACGCAAGATTGGTAACGCTCGCCGACGCGCTGTCGCCGCAGAAACTGGTCTCGACCGTCGACATTCGTCGCGGCGAACGCATTCAGCGGGAGCGGACGGAGGATGTGCTCAACCATCTATTCCAGCACCAGACGCATCATCGCGGCCAGGTGCATGCCATGCTGGCGGGCACCAGCGTGAAGCCGCCGCAACTCGACGAATTCATCGTCGCCGACGATGCCAGGTTCCGGGGCGACGAGATCGCCGCTCTTGGATGGAGCGAAGAAAAGCTGATGCGCTAATCCTGCAGCCGCGCCTTCAGTCCGTCGACAATGGTCTTGCTGAGCAGCGCGTAGTTTTCGTCGAAGTGGTGATCGCCGGCAAGTGCGATGACATCGACGCCGCTGTCCTTCAGATCAGGGCAGGCAACCTCGTCATCGTCCTCCTTGCCGTAGACGCACTGGACGATCTTCGGGTCGACCGCCTTCAGATCGGTCACGGGGTCGCCGCCGGCGCCTTCGGTCTTGGCGCCGAGCCAGCCCATGACGGAGATCTGGTAATCCACCTCGTGCGACAGCGATAGCAGCGAGATCTGCGCCACGGTGCTCTTGGCCGCCGGCTTCAGCCGCGAGAAAGCGGCCGGCACGACGTCGGCGCCGAAGGAATAGCCGACCAGCAACACGTGCTTGACCTTCCACTGCTTGCGGTAGAGCTCGATGATTTTCCCAAGATCGTCGGCGGTTTCCTGCGGCTGGCGTTCGGACCAGAAGTAATGCAGCGAATCCACGCCGACCACCGGAATGCCCTGTTTCTGCAGCGCCGCACCCACTTCCTTGTCGATATCGCGCCAACCGCCATCGCCGGAATAGATGATCGCCATCGTGTCGAAGGCGGGCTTCGCGTCGAGGATCGTCAGCGGCAGGCCGAGCGGATTGTCGGCATTGCCGGATGCGGCGATCAGGTCGTCGAGCGTGCTGCTCAGCGTCGTCTGCGCGTCATCCTGGGATTCGCGGATGTCGATATCAGCATGCGCCGTCTTCAACTCATCCGCATGCGCGCGCCCATCCTTGTTGGCATTGGGCGTGAAGGCCGCAATGATCGGATCCGGCAGCGCGATGTCGCTGAGGCCATAGATCATCCGCTCGCCGACCGTCTTCTTCTTGGCCGGTGTGCAGAGCTGCTGCGTCAGAGGAATGCCCGCCAGCGGATCGACCGCCAGCGTCTGGCCGATGGTTGCATCCGGCGTCTGCGCGGCGATCGCCAGCGCCAGCGCCCCGCCCTCGCCGATGCCGGCCACAACAGGCAGGTGGTACGGGCTGTTGCCGGCGGCGCGCTGCACCTGCTGGCTGAGCGACTCGATATCGGAGACCAGATAGATGCAGCCGTCATTGTCGCTGACGTCGTATTTGCGCAGAGCATCGATATAGGACGGGAAATCGACGCCGATGACCACGGCCCCCTCGCCCACCAGCCGGTCGGCTTCGGTCTTTTCCTTGTCGCCCCAGCCGGCGGCGTCCGAGATCAGCATCACGGCGCCTTTGACGTCCCCATTAGGCAGGAAGATGTGCGGCGACGGAATAAGCCCGGTCTCGAACTCCTGCGTCGTCTCGTCGGCCGCGCGTGCGGCGGGAATGGAGAGCGCCAGTGCACAGGCGGCGGCCAGAATGTGTCTTTTCATCATTTCCTCACGACCCCTTTCAATCCGCCGCCGATCAGGAGCGTCGCGTCCATCAAAGCGATCATCGGATTGCCTCCTCCGGACACAGCAAGATAGCGCGGATGCCATTGAGGATGAAACTTGGATTTGAAGGCCCTGAGGCCCTTGAAGTTGTAGAAGCGCTCGCCGTGCTCGAACACGGTGCTTCCGATGCGGTCCCAAACCGGCGCCGCCTCACGCTTCGACATGCCCGAAAGCGGCGCCATGCCGAGGTTGAAATGCGAGAAGCCCTCGGCACGCAGATATTCCATGATCTGCACGAAAAGGAAGTCCATGGAGCCCTTTGGCGCATCCGGCGAAAACCGCATCAGGTCGATGGTGCCCTCGTCCTTGGCGCCGGTGATCAGGATATTGGCGAAGGCGACGATCTTGCCCTCGAGCTTCAGGATGCCGACCGGCTGGGCAAGAATGTAATCGGGCGTGAACGCACCGAGCGAGAAACCCTTCTCCTTGGCGTTGTGGTCCTCGAGCCAGGCATCGGAAACCGCCGCCAGCTCGTCCATCACGCCGGGCACGTCCTCAGGCATGACCACCTCGAAGGTCAGCCCGTCGCGCTGGGCGCGGCTCGCGGTCTGGCGCAGGTTCGCCCACTTGCCGCCCTTCATCTCGAAAGTCGAGAGGTCGGAAACGGCCAGTTCGCCGAGCTTGAAGGCCCTCAGGCCGGCATCGGCGCAATGCGAAAGCAGCGCCGGCGAGATCTGGTAGAACACGGCGCGGCAGCCGGCGGCCCGCGCCGTCTCGACGAACCGCCAAACGAGTTCAGGCATCGCGCTGCGGTCGCCGACAGGATCGAAAAGCGCGATCCACGAGCGCCCCTGGCGGCCATACATGATGAAGGCGTCGCCCTTGTCGGAGAACATCACGCTCTTGTCGCCCATGCGGACCAGATTGGCGTCGGCGTAGCGCTGCTTCTCGACGATATCGACGGCGCGCTCCAGCGTTTCGTCCGATGCCGGTTCAAGCCGCGTGGTGGCCGGCCGCAACAGGCTGAAGACGGCGATGGCGGTGGAGATGATGGTGATCCCAAGCACGGCGCGCAGGCCACGCGGAGCCTCTTCGGCGAACTCGAACTGCCACCACAGCTCGTTGCTGTAATCGACGTCGCGATAGACGAAGAGCAGGATCACCACGGCACCGACGCAGACGACGGCAATCGCCGTCAGCCAGGATGCGGTGAGCGTCTGATTGAGCAGCGAGGCGCGGCGGCGAAACAGCCGGCGGCTGACGAACAGGCCGAAGATCAGGAAACCGAGGAACGACGCCTCGACCAGCGCCACTGCCTTCAGCAGCGACAGCATGAGCGCTGCGGCGGCCGAGAAGATCGAGATCCACCAGGCGCCATCGAGCTTCTGGCCGAGACCGCGCGCGGCGACCACGAGCGCCAGCCCGGCAAGGCTGGAGAGGAAATGCGCGCCTTCGACGATCGGCAGCGGCAGGTAATTGGAGAGAAACTCAAGGTTGGAATCCGGCGTCGGCGTGACGCTCGAAAAGATCAGCATGACGCCGAGCAGCAGCGACAGCGTCGACAGCAGTTGCGGCATCAGCCGGATGCCGATCCGGCGGAATCCGGAAGCGACTGGATGGTCGGCGAAACGGCGAAGCTCGGTCGCCGACACCGCCAGAACCGCAAGCAGCAGTGGCACGACGTGATAGATCAGGCGGTAGAGAACGAGCGAGCCGAGCACCGCGTCGATATTCACCGCGCTGCCGAGCGCCGCGATGATAACCGTCTCGAACACGCCAAGGCCGGCCGGCACATGGCTGAGCACGCCAAGACCGACGGCAATCGCATAGACGGCAAGGAAGACCGGCCAGCTGATCGCCGTCTGCGGCAGGAGAACGTAGAGAACCGTGGCAGAGGCCGCGATATCGAAGGCGGCGACCAGGAACTGACGCGACCAGGTGGCGGAGTCAGGCAGCCGCAGCGAGAAACGCCCTATGCTGACCGATCGGCCGCCACGGCCGAGCACCACGCCCGCCGCAAGCACCAGCACGATCGACCCGCCCAAGACACGCAGAACCCAGCTGCTGACATCGATGAGCGGTGCGATCTCATCGGCAATAGCCAGAAGAGCGATGGAGCCGACGCCAGCCAGCCCAAGCCCGAAGGCAATGGTGACGAAAGCGATGACGCGGCCGATATCCTCGGGCGTCAGTCCCAGCCTGGAATAGGCACGGTAGCGGATCGCCCCGCCGCTCAGCGCGCCAAAGCCCGCCGTATTGCCGACCGCATAGGCGGCAAACGCGGTCAAGGCGACCTGCGGGAATGGCAGCTTCTTGCCGACATAGTCGATGGCGTTGACGTCGTAGAACACCAGCGCCAGGAAACTCAGCGCCGTGAAGAACAGCGCCAGCACGATCGAGCTGACCTTGGTGTCGGCCAGCGCCTGCACCACGTCGTCGTAGCGCACTTCGGTCGTCAGCTGCTCGATCGCGAAGCCCACCATGCAGAACACGGCCAGCGTCGCAAGCGCCGTCAGATGCGTCCGATACCGGCTGAAAAATCGCGAGATGCCCGATTCTTCTGTGACTTCAATCTCTTCCAAATTGGCGTGCTTCGACATTACCGACCGTCGTAAACCTACATATTAGCGGGAATCATGTCTTGGACATCTAACATAACCTGCATGTAAGTTCTTGGACGGAAGTCCTCGAATACATGGCAACACTACCCCAATGCCGCTTAACGACGCCTGCTTCATCCTCAATTGGGGCATTTTTGGCGCCAAGACAGGGGTTCCAATATTGTATTTTCGTAAGGTTAGCGATCACCTTCGACGACTGACGCCGGCATCCCGGAATGCCGGCGCGCCGTTTAGGCCGCGGGTTCGACGCCCTGACCGCCCTTCTGTGCCGCATAGCGCGCAGCCGCCGCATTGGCGTCCGCATCGTGCGTCTCGCTCGAGACCTGCAGCGTCGGCACCGCAAATTCGATGCCGTTTTCCTTGAAGGCCGTGCGGATCATCGCCAGCGCGTTGCGGCGGATGACGAACTGCTCGCCGGGCTTCGTCATCATCGCCAGGCGGATGACGATCGCGAACTCGCCGAACTGCTCGACGCCCTTCATCTTCAGCGTCTCGATGATGTGAGGCGCGTAATCGGGGTTTTCGAGCAGCTTCTGGCCGATCTGCTTGATCACCTTCTTTGCCAGCACGAGATCGGTGTCGTAGGTGACGTTGAGGGTGATCTTGTCGATCGTCCAGTCGCGGTTGAGATTCTTGACCGCGCCGAGCTCGCCAAACGGCACAGTCGTCAACGGCCCGCGATGGTGGCGCAGCCTGACGGAGCGCAGGCTGAACGCCTCGACCACGCCCTTGTGGCTGCCGCTCTCGATATACTCGCCGACCCGGAAGGCATCGTCCCAAAGATAGAACATGCCGCTGATCACATCCTTGACGATGGTCTGCGCACCGAAGCCGACCGCGACGCCGACAACGCCGGCGCCGGCAATCAGCGGCCCGATCTCGACACCGAGGCCCGAGAGCACCATCAGCACGGCAATCACGGCGATGACGACGGCAAGGATATTGCGAAAGATCGGCAGGAGCGTCTGCAGCCGCGCGCGACGTGCCTTCTCCTCATCGTTGATCGAGCCTTCCAGCGGGGAATCCTCGAGCCTGCCATTGATATAGGCGCGCGCGAGATGCCAGAGCAGATCGGCTGCGAGCAGGATGACGATGCCGCCGACCGAGCCGCGCACGATCCGGTCGATCATCGTCTCGCCGGCCGCCATCCGGTCGGCGGCGAAGCCGAGAATGCGGCCAAGCCAGATAGCCGCGATGGTGATGATGACGGCCCGCACGCCGCGATCGAGCAGCACCGCCGCGATGCGCTTTCTAGCGAGGAAGCCGGCCTCGGCCTTGTGCAGCGCCCGCACGGCAAGCGTCGAGACGCGCAGAACGCGCGGCAACAGCACGAGATAGATGCCGATCCACAGGATGAGGTTGAAGCCCGCCACCCACAAGAGCCAGAGAGCAACGAAATAAATCGTCAGCATCCAGGATGCCGTCGTGCTCTTCTGCCCTTCCTCTGCCGGACGCGACCAGACCGCTTCGGTCGCGATGGCAAGCAGGCCCAATCCGAGCGTATAGCCGACGAGATAACGCGACCCGGGGGAAAAGCCGAGCGGCGCCATCAGCTGGATCAACACCCACCCGAACACGAAATAGATGATGAAGATGCAGCTGCGCTTGAACCAGAACATGGCTGTCGAACGCGAGACGTCCCTCTCGCCGCCGACATGCGGCAGCGTGACGAGCGCGACGAGGAGACGTCCGACGGATATGGTGACGCGCGACACGATCAGCGCGATGGCCACTGCGATCGCCAGCGATTGCGTGATCGGCGGCCAGTTGAAGAGTACGAGCGGGACGAGTGTTGCGATGCAGAACACCAGCGCCGGCACAATGCGATAGCTCAGATTGGCCGCGGCATGATGCGCCACTGTGGCGACCTCGCCATCCTCCAGCCTGATGCGCGGCCGCGGCACGACCATCCGAAACAGAAGCTCCGCCACCGGCCCGGCCAGGAAAAGCGCCACGATCTCGATCGTCAGAAGCGCCCAGCCACTCGGCTGAACTTCGCGCTCGACGATCGCCGACGCGTTCTCGACTTCGTCGGGCAGCGTCATCGCGGCGCCGGAGACGAGGTCGAAATGGCTGCGGGCGTGACCAAGGAACTCGGAGAGCACCGACATCTGCTCGCCCGACATATCCCCACCGGGGGCAGCCGTTTGTGCCGGGGTGGTTGCCGTCTGCGCTGCCGCAGGGCTCTGCGCCTGCGTCGCCATCCATTGCTTGACGGCGGGCGTTTCCATCAGCTGCAACATCTGCCGCACTTCGGCGGGAGGCGGCGCCGGTGTTTGCGTTGGCGTTGCCGCCGGCGTTTGCGCCGAAGCGCTCGAAACAATCACGCCAAGTGCAACGAGCGGCAGCAGCCGTCCCATAATGCGCGCGCCAAACCCCAGACCCATCGCCATCCCTCCAATATATAGCCTAGCTTATATTGAAGCGCCGGAAAGAAAAGCCCGCGCAGCTTGCGGCTGCGCGGGCTTGGATAACCATTATTGCTGAATGGTTTACGCCTTCGGCTTTTCGACGTGGCCGCCGAAGCCGGCGCGCATGGCCGACAGCACCTTGTTGGCGAATTCGTCATTGTCGCGCGAGGAGAAGCGGCTGTAGAGCGCAGCGCTCAGGACGGGCGTCGGAACGCTTTCGTCGATGGCGGCCATGATCGTCCAGCGGCCTTCGCCCGAGTCAGAAACGCGGCCTGCATAGGCGCCGAGCGCGGGATCCGCATGCAGCGCATCCGAGGTCAGGTCGAGCAGCCACGAGGTGATGACGCTGCCGCGACGCCAAACTTCGGCGACGTCCTGCAGGTTGAAGTCATACTGGTAGTGCTCAGGATGCGCGATCGGCGCCGTCTCGGCGTCAACTTCATGATTATCGGCGCCGATATTGGCGCGCTTCAGGATGTTGAAGCCTTCGGCATAGGCGGCCATGAGGCCGTATTCGATACCGTTGTGCACCATCTTGACGAAGTGGCCGGCGCCATGCGGGCCGCAATGCAGATAGCCCTGCTCGGCCGTGCTGCCGGCCTGATCCGGACGATGCGCCGAAGGAACCACATTGCCGACGCCAGGTGCGAGCGACTTGAAGATCGGCGACAGCGATTCAACCACGGCCTTTTCGCCGCCGATCATCAGGCAATAACCACGCTCGAGACCGAAGACGCCACCGCTGGTGCCGACGTCGACATAGTGCAGGCCCTTCGTGATCAACTCGCCGCCACGGCGAATGTCGTCGTGGTAGTAGGAGTTGCCACCGTCGATGATGATATCGTCGCTGTCGAGCAGCGGCGTGATCTGCGCGATCACCTTGTCGGTGATGGCCGCCGGCAGCATCAGCCACACGGCGCGCGGACGCGAAAGCTTCGAAACGAACTCTTCCAGCGAGGCGCTGCCGACGGCACCCTTGCCGACCAGATCGTTCACGCTTTCCGTCTTCGCATCATAGACCACGCATTCATGGCCATCGCGCATCAAGCGCTGGACCATGAAGCTGCCCATACGGCCCAAGCCAACCATGCCAAGCTGCATCTCATAATCTCCTGAGAATTGAGAATCTAATCGATATTATTCGCGAATACCTATCACTCGCACTGCAGCACGCAAGCGAAGTCTCCGTCACAATAGCGGGAACACCGCCGCTTTGGGCAACGATGAACGCCAGAACCGCGCGCATGCAAGGCATTCCGTCGAATCTGGAAACTAAAAAAATATTTCGAATGTCAACCGCAAACCGCCATTAAGGCTGCGGCTCATTGCTGCACCGCAAGAATGACGCGGCCACTGGTGGCGTCGCTGAGCATCCGCGCGGTCTCGGGCAACACCGCCTCGGGCACGCAAAGCCTCAGCAACGCACCCGCATCCACGAACACCTCGGCCACCACGCGCACCCCGGCCGAGCCCGCAAGCCGCGCCTTCACCAGAGCCAGATCCGAAAAATTCACCGCAATCTCCACCTCGACGGTCGCGACCAACTCGACTGTCGTCGCGGCCCTCAGACACGCGGCAGCCGTGCCGCCATAGGCACGGATCAGGCCGCCGGTTCCAAGCAGCACGCCGCCGAACCAGCGGATAACAACAACCGCCACCTGGTCGAGCGCTTGTCCGTCGATTGCCTGCAGGATCGGCTTGCCGGCGGTGCCGCTCGGCTCGCCGTCATCGTTGAAGCGATAGGTCTGGCCGATCCGCCATGCCCAGCAATTGTGGTTGGCGGCTGGATCGCCATGGACCGCAAGGAACGCCCGGGCATCGTCTTCGGAGGCGATCGGCGCCGCGACGGCCAGAAACCGGCTCTTCTTGACGACTTGCTCCAGGGTCTCGATGCGGGTGAGTGAAAACATGGAAGTTGCCATATCGCCAGCACTGCTCGCTTCGCAAGCAAAACCGGCTCGGGACGGTAGCTCCGGCCGCAGATCAAAGGCCACAAAAGCAAAACGCCCGCGGCAGGAAGCAACGGGCGTTTGAAATCTATCTGCTCATAAAGAGCAGCGATCGCTTGTTAGCGAGTGGCGTCGCGAGCAACGCGCTGGATGTCGGAGCGGTCGATGCCGAGGTCGTTCAGCGCACGGTTGGACATGCGGCCGAGTTCGGTGACGGTCTGACGATACTTGCGCCAGTTATTGAAGGAGCGTGCTACGTTCATGATGATCCCCTTTCCTAGGGCTTTCAGCGCTTGGCAGCGTGTTTGCTGCCCGTGTCTCTCTGTTGATGCGAATATATGCATGAAGACCGACAACGAACAGCGCTAAAGCATCAGAACACCAATGCGTCTAGCGCATGGCTAAAGCGGTGCTGCTTAATATTTTTGCCCTCAGAAAAGCCGTAAACGTTTTAGGAAAACGTCATTTTGCAGAGGTTTCGCCCGAATTCGCGAAATGGCAGTCGGCCCGACCACAATCGTTAAAGTGTTTTAACCGTTTTAATCGACGGATATCCGCCTAGAATCTTGAAATTCGTCAATTCATGCGTGAGAAAAACACGAAAGGCATCCTGTGCACTGAGCGCATGAATTGTCAGCCAGCCTGCGACGCGGCACTGGACAACGCCCTCAGGCCTCCTGAGATGCCGGTTTTTCGCTGCAAGCAGCGGCCAGACCATTGCAAGAAAACCCGCCATGCGGCAGTAGAAACGCGCCGGCATGATCGAATGCGCGACAGCCGGTGGCCGTGCCAGTGCCCGCGCAACAAGGACGTCACATGAAGCATATCGTCGCCGCGGCCACGCTCGTAACCGCCACCCTGCTCTCCGCAGCCGCGACCCGCGCCGCTGATTTCGGCGTCACCCCGATGACGGACGGCGACACGTTCATCGGCTGCCTTGCCCAGAACAACCGCACCGGCATCGGCTACCTCGCCGTCGGCGACAAGCTGGCGCTGTTTGCCAATGCCGACGCCTTCGCGATTGCCAAGGGTGAGCGCGTCAACGGGACATGGTCGGTGGATGGCGCCGCCGCCGCGGAATTTTCCTCGACGGCAGACAGCGACAAGACGGTGACGATCGACGTTCCGAACGATGCTGCGGCGGTCACCGCGCTGACCTCGGGCAAGGAACTGACCGTCACCGCCAACGGCATCGACGTCATCCTGCCGCTGACGGGCACGGAGCAGGCATTTACCGAGCTGATGAGCTGCATGAAGGAAAACGGCGCCGAATAGCGCCTGATGCCAAGGCGTTCCAAGCGCGATGCGATCGCCGGCGATAAGTAGGAAGAGTGCGATCCGCGGCAACCGATGGAGGTTTACGATCCTGGGTGCCTACAAACGTAGGTGGGCGCCATATGTCCAAGCCCACGGGCCTGGCCAGGGACAGCTCCCTTTGGATCGAGTATGGCCCCAGGGATTGTGGTTCCTGTCGAGAGGCGCAGATCGCAATTGCTATATAAGACCGATCCATGACCTGCGCCAGAGGGTGAAGCAAGCGTCCCGGATTTAATTCAAGCGTATTAGCCCAGCGGATCTAGTTCAGCGCAACCGGCGCCCGGCCGTTCAGCTTGTCGGTGATCCCCCGCAGCTGGCTGCTGACCTCGACGATGGCGGCCGCAATGCTCTCCTCGGTGCGGCTGGTCGCGGCCAGCACCGTGTCGCGATTGCTGCGCAGGCTGTCGAGCTCGCCTTCCAGGCTGGCGACGCGCCGCGTCAGCTCCGAGATCTCGTCCATGATCATGATGCCGGCCATGACGGTGATGCGGAGATCGCCGATTTCACCGAACTGATCCTTGAGATGGCCGACATAGCGGTCGAAGCGGGTGGCGAGATCGGTCAGGTGATCTTCCTGCCCCTCTTCGCAGGCCATGCGATAGGCCTTACCGTCGATCGTTACCGTTACCTGCGCCATATCCTAAGCCCTTTATTAGCGGTCGAGGACCGCGCGGATGGTCTCCATCGCCGTTACAAGACGACGGGACACTTCGCGATTGACCTCTTCAAGCCGGTTGGCGCGGAACTCCGCCTGGTCGAGCTCCTGCGCCAGCTTGGAGCGATCGGCATGCACGCGGCGAACTTCGCCTTCGATCTCGCCGGTCTCGCGCTGGCGGTCGAGCCTGGCGTCAACGGCGTTATCGAGACCCGAAATCGCCTGCCTGAGCTCCGCGAGCGCCGCGTCGATGCTGTTGCCTGTGGATGTCATGTCTTTCCGGTTCCCCGCGCAAGACCCGCGAATCGGTATTGAGGCCCGACGCGATGTTTTCAAAAGGATATGCAGCTCGCCAACTGCCCGTCAATAAAGGCCTGAGGGCGACGGGCGAGCTAATTGTGGATGAGTGAAATCGGCAGGTCCGTTAGCGGCCCCGTCAGCAGCTTTGTCACACGCCTGTCAACTTTTGTTAAAATCATTGGTCAAATGTCAAAAATCGTCATTCTGGACCGCCTATTAGGGGTTCGATTTATTGACTTGCCTGCTCCAACTGCTATTTGTGCACCCGCTCTCATTGATGGTCTCCGCAGGCTTGAGGCCATCCCCCGACACCCCGGAACAAGCGGAATAGCGATGATTTCTCCTGAACAACACGACCGGATGGCAAATGCGATCCGTTTCCTCGCAATGGATGCAGTCGAGAAGGCGAATTCCGGCCATCCGGGCATGCCGATGGGCATGGCCGACGTCGCCACCGTCCTGTTCTCCAAATATCTGAAGTTTGACCCGACCAAGCCGCATTGGCCGGATCGCGACCGCTTCGTGCTGTCTGCCGGCCATGGCTCGATGCTGCTCTACTCGCTGCTCTATCTGACCGGCTACCCGGACATGACGATCGATGACCTCGCGCAGTTCCGCCAGCTCGGCTCCAAGACCGCCGGCCACCCGGAATACGGCCACGCCACCGGCATCGAAACCACCACCGGCCCGCTCGGCCAGGGCATTGCCAATGCCGTCGGCATGGCGATCGCCGAACGCAAGCTGCGCGAGGAATTCGGCGCCGACCTGCAGGATCACTATACCTATGTGATCAACGGCGACGGCTGCCTGATGGAAGGCATCAGCCACGAAGCCATCGCGCTTGCCGGCCACCTGAAGCTCAACAAGCTCATCCTCTTCTGGGACAACAACTCGATCACCATCGACGGCGCCGTATCGCTGTCGGACTCGACCGACCAGATCATGCGCTTCAAGGCCGTGCACTGGCACACGATCGAAGTCGACGGCCACGACCAGGCAGCGATTGCCGCTGCCATCGAAGAAGCTCACAAGTCCGACAAGCCGACCTTCATCGCTTGCAAGACCGTCATCGGCTTCGGCGCTCCGAACAAGCAGGGCAGCCACAAGGTTCACGGTTCGCCGCTCGGCGCCGAGGAAATAGCCGCCACCCGCAAGGCGCTGAACTGGGAATACGAACCCTTCGTCATCCCCAACGACGTTCTCTCCGATTGGCGCGCCGCCGGCACCCGCTCGGTTGAAGCCGTCAAGGCATGGGAAGGCCGCCTCGAAAAGGCAGCGACCAAGTCCGAATTCTCGCGCCGTTTCGCTGGCGACCTGCCTGCTGGCTTCGACGCCGCTATTCTCGACTACAAGAAGAAGCTCGCCGAAACCAAGCCGACGGTCGCAACCCGCAAGGCGTCGGAAGACGCGCTTGAAGTCATCAACGGCTTCCTGCCCGAGACGATCGGCGGCTCCGCCGACCTGACGCCGTCGAACAACACCAAGACCAGCCAGATGCATTCGATCACGCCGACGGACTTCGCCGGCCGTTACATGCACTGGGGCATCCGCGAGCACGGCATGGCATCGGCCATGAACGGTATCGCGCTGCACGGCGGCCTGATCCCCTACGGCGGCGGCTTCATGATCTTCTCGGATTATTGCCGTCCTCCGATCCGCCTGGCATCGCTGATGGGCATCCGCGTCGTCCACGTTCTGACGCATGATTCGATCGGCGTCGGCGAAGACGGCCCGACCCACCAGCCGGTCGAGCAGATGGCCTCGCTGCGCGCCATCCCGAACCTGATGATGTTCCGCCCGGCCGACGCCGTCGAAACCGCCGAGTGCTGGCAGATCGCGCTGAACACCAAGGACCGTCCGTCGGGCCTGGCGCTGACCCGCCAGAACCTCACCACGGTACGCACCGAGTACAGCGAGAAGAACCTGTGCGAACTCGGCGCCTACACGCTGGCAGGCAATGCCGACGCCAAGGTGACGATCTTCGCTTCGGGCTCCGAAGTCGAACTCGCCGTTGCCGCCCGCAAGACGCTTGAAGAAAAGGGCGTTACCGTCCGCGTCGTCTCGGTCCCCTCGACCGAACTGTTCTTCGAGCAGCCGGATGCCTACCGCGCCGAGATCCTCGGCAAGTCGCCGATCAAGATCGCCGTCGAAGCCGCCGTTCGCGAAGGCTGGGATGCGTTCATCGGACCGGAAGGTACTTTCGTGGGCATGAAGGGCTTCGGCGCTTCGGGTCCTGCCAAGGACGTCTTCAAGAAATTCGGCATCACGACGGAAGCCGTCGTCGCCGCAGTTGAAGCCAAGCTTTGATCTGATACAAGGAGCGCCTCAGGGCGCTCCTCTTTGCTTATAAACCAAGCCCTACTCTCGGGAGAGACACACATGACTGTAAAGGTTGCCATCAACGGCTTCGGTCGTATCGGCCGCAATGTTCTCCGCGCCATCGTTGAATCCGGCCGCACGGACATCGAAGTCGTTGCCATCAACGACCTCGGCCCGGTCGAGACCAACGCGCACCTGCTGCGCTACGACTCCATCCATGGCAAGTTCCCGGCCGAAGTGAAGGTCGAAGGCGACACGATCACCGTTGGCGGCGGCAAGCCGATCAAGGTTACCGCCGTTCGCGACCCGGCACAGCTGCCGCACGGCGAACTCGGCATCGACATCGCGATGGAATGCACCGGCATCTTCACCTCGCGCGACAAGGCTGCCGCCCACCTGACGGCCGGCGCCAAGCGCGTCATCGTTTCGGCGCCTGCCGACGGTGCCGACCTGACCGTCGTCTTCGGCGTCAACCACGATCAGCTGACCAAGGACCACCTGGTCATCTCCAACGCGTCGTGCACGACCAACTGCCTGGTTCCGGTCGTCAAGGTTCTCGACGACCTCGTCGGCATCGATCATGGCTTCATGACCACGATCCACTCCTACACCGGTGACCAGCCGACGCTCGACACCATGCACAAGGACCTGTACCGCGCCCGCGCTGCAGCTCTGTCCATGATCCCGACCTCGACCGGCGCTGCAAAGGCTGTAGGCCTCGTCATGCCGCACCTGAAGGGCAAGCTCGACGGCACCTCGATCCGCGTTCCGACCCCGAACGTCTCGGTCGTCGACTTCAAGTTCGTTGCCAAGAAGGCCACCTCGGTTGCCGAAATCAACGAAGCCATCAAGGCTGCGTCCAACGGCAAGCTGAAGGGCATTCTCGGCTACACCGACGAGCCGCTGGTTTCGCGCGACTTCAACCACGACAGCCACTCCTCGATCTTTGCTTCCGACCAGACCAAAGTCATGGAAGGCAACTTCGTGCGCGTTCTGTCCTGGTACGACAACGAGTGGGGCTTCTCCAGCCGCATGTCCGACACGGCAGTCGCCTTCGCCAAGACCATCTAAGGTCGGCGATATCGATTTTGGAAAGCGGCTCGGGAAACCGGGCCGCTTTTCGTTTGTCGAGGCGCGCCGGCCACCGAACATGCTTGCCGTCGTCCATCAGGATGCGGTAAATTCGGCCACAAGCTGCAACGCGGTCGCGAACCAAGACATCAGACCTGCAACAGGCGGACCACCCATGAAAATCCTGATGTTGGCGATCCTACTCGTCATGATCGCCGGGGTACTCAGTCTCACGGTCGTCGGCGGCGGCTCCAAGCAGGTCGCCAAGGGCCAGCCGCTGCTCGCATCCTCCTCGCGATTGATGGGACCGCGATAATTGAACGCAAGGCAGCGATAAGGCTGGCGCGGCACCAATGGACACCGTAGTGTCAGGCAATCGAGAAGCGAAAGAGAAATCAATGGACTACTTCACCATCGAGATAGCAGGCAAAGCCATCGCGAGCTTCCGTTCGGATAATGCCGAGGACGCCAGGCACTTCATCGAGGCGGAAGATTTCCGCGAGGATCTGACGGTGCTTGAGACGGAAGGCAAGCCGGTATGGGATGGCAAGACACCGCTCACACTGCGCAAGGCAACCCCGGATGAGGCGAGCGAAGTCGAGCATGCCTACGAGTTCGACGACGACCCATCCCGCACCATCGACGACGAGTTCGTCGTCTTCCTCATCCCGATTTCGGACGCGGATGAAGACGACAGCGACGACGAGGCATAAGGCCGCAGTAAATATAGAGGACGATTGTCCAAGAAAAGGACAGGGCAGCGATTTCTGCCCTGCTCTCGCCTGATTTGATCCTACACTTTACTTAGGATCATTCTCCAGCCGTTCATTTGATTTGCCGTCAGGCGGACCACTCAGCAGCATGATGCAGCAAAGCGCAAGGGTAGCCCTTTAGGCCTACCCTTCGTTCGGATTTTGCCGTTTACTGGCAGGCATCGAACCGGAACAGGAGAACCGAGACCATAGTTAAGACAGCCGCATTCGACGGGGGGCGACATTGCGGCCAATGATTTTGAATAAAGGGGTTTGAGCATGGAAGCATTCTACATCGTCGTACTGGTATCGACGGCGCTCGTGCTTCTTGCAGCCTTCTCCAGCCTGCTCGCCTTTCGCTTCGGCGCTCCCCTGCTGCTTCTCTTCCTCGGCATCGGCCTGCTCGCAGGCAGCGACGGCCTCGGCATCGAATTCACCAACAATTACCTCGCCTACATCCTCGGCTCGATCGCGCTCGCCATCATCCTGTTCGATTCCGGCTTCGGCACGCCGGTGCAGGCCTTCAAGCTCGCCGCCGTCCCGTCGATAACGCTCGCCTCGGTCGGCGTGCTGATGACGGCCGCCCTTTTCGCTGTCGCCGCCATGTGGCTCCTCAACTTCACCTGGCTCGAGGGCATGCTGCTCGGCTCCATCGTCGCCTCCACCGACGCCGCCGCCGTGTTCTTCCTGCTGCGCATCGGCGGCATCAACATCCGCGACAAGGTCCGCTCGACGTTGGAGGTCGAATCCGGCACTAACGACCCGATGGCGATCTTCCTGACCATCGCGCTGGTCGAGGTTCTGGCATCGGGCGAGCGCTACCACGGCATCAACATCGGCATGCTCGCCATGTTCGTGCAGCAGATGGGCCTCGGCGTCATCCTGGGCTTGCTCGGCGGGATGATGATCGTGCTGATCGTCGGCAGGCTCGAGACGGACCGTGGCCTCACCCCGATCTTCGTTCTGGCGCTGGCTCTTCTGGTGTTCTCGTTCACAGGCGCCGTCGGCGGCAGCGGCTTCCTCGCGGTCTACGTTGCCGGCATCTATGCCGGAAACCGCAAGCTGCCCGGCTATGCCTCGATCAAGCGCTTCCAGGATGGCATGACCTGGCTGGCGCAGATCATCATGTTCCTGGTGCTTGGCCTTCTCGCGACGCCGTCGCAGTTCGGCGCGATCGCCATCCCTGCCGTGCTGCTCGCGCTTTTCCTGATCTTCATCGCCCGGCCGCTGGCGATCTGGCTGTCGCTGCTGCCCTATGACTACACACAGCAGGAGATCGGCTTCGTCGCCTGGGTGGGCCTGCGCGGCGCCGTCTCCATCCTGCTCGCCATCATGCCGATCCTCGGCGGGCTGGAGAACGGCCAGGTCTACTTCAACACGGCCTTCATCATCGTGCTCGTCTCGCTGCTGGTGCAGGGCTGGACCATCAAGCCGGTCGCCAAGAAGCTCGGCCTGATCATCCCGCCGCGCATCGGCGCCGTCGACAAGGTGGAGGTCGATCTGCCGGGCGCGGCCAACCACGAACTGCTGTCGTACCGCGTCGTCAAGGACAGCCCGGTCTTGCGTGGCGAGCGCATTCCGCGCTGGGCCACGCCATCACTGGTCATTCGCGACGGCAAGTCGATGCGTTATCAATATGCCGGTCGTCTGCGGGAGAACGATCTGGTCTACCTCTTCATCGTTCCCTCCTATTCGCGCCTGCTCGACAAGCTCTTCGCCAGCCGCGTGCCGGTGGAGGAGGACGACACCGATTTCTTCGGCGCCTTCGCGCTTTCCCCGAGCCGCCCGGCGACAGATCTCGACGCCGCCTATGGCCCCGGCCTGTTGAACGAAAATGAAAAGGGCCTGACGATCGCCGAGCTGATGAAGCAGCGCCTCGGCGGGAAGGCGGAATATGCCGATCGCGTGCGCCTGGGATCGATTATTTTGATCGTCCGCGACCTCGACGACCACGACCACATCAGTTCGATCGGCATGTCGCTGGAAGCCGTCGAGCCGGCGGTAACGCTGCCGATCTTCATCAATCTCCGCGATATCATCGATCGCGTGCACGACAGATTCAAGGGCCGCAAGAGCAAGGAAGCGGCAGCGGCAGCCGCTGCGGGAAAAGCTGACGAAAACCCGCGCTGAACGCCTTGCGTCAACGATGATCCTTGCTATGGTCCCCGCATCTTTTCAGGCGCTAAACGAACGGATTTTTCCATGCCTTCCTTCAAGACCCTCGACGACCTTAACGACATTGCCGGAAAGCGCGTTCTCGTCCGCGTCGACCTCAACGTCCCGGTAAAGGACGGCAAGGTCACGGACGTGACCCGCATCGAGCGCGTCGCCCCGACGATCAAGGAACTTTCCAAGAAGGGCGCCAAGGTCATCCTTCTCGCCCACTTCGGCCGCCCCAAGGATGGCCCCTCGCCGGACCTGTCGCTCACCCTGATCGCCCCCTCCGTTGAAGCCGTTCTCGGCCATCCCGTGCAGACGGCGACCGACGTCATCGGCGAAGCCGCCGCCGGCGCCGTAGCCGCCATGAAGGATGGCGACATCCTGCTTCTCGAAAACACCCGCTTCCACAAGGGCGAGGAAAAGAACGATCCCGATTTCGTCAAGGCGCTGGTCGCCAACGGCGACATCTACGTCAACGACGCCTTCTCCGCCGCCCACCGCGCCCATGCCTCCACCGAAGGCCTCGCCCGTCACCTTCCCGCTTACGCCGGCCGCACCATGCAGGCCGAACTTGAGGCGCTGGAAAAGGGCCTCGGCCAGCCGGTCCGTCCCGTCGTTGCCATCGTCGGCGGCGCCAAGGTCTCCACCAAGATCGACCTCCTCATGAACCTCGTGAAGAAGGTCGACGCGCTCGTCATCGGCGGCGGCATGGCCAACACCTTTATCGCCGCCCGCGGCACCAGCGTCGGCAAGTCGCTGTGCGAACATGACCTCGCAGACACCGCCCGCCAGATCATGATCGAAGCCGCGACCGCAGGCTGCGCCATCGTTCTGCCCGAGGACGGCGTCGTCGCCCGCGAGTTCAAGGCTGGCGCTGCCAACGAAGTGGTCGCCATCGATGCCATCCCAGACGATGCCATGATGCTCGACGTCGGACCGAAGTCGATTGAATCGGTCAAGGCCTGGATCGAGCGCGCCAACACGCTGGTTTGGAACGGCCCGCTCGGCGCCTTCGAGATCGAACCTTTCGACAAGGCAACCGTTGCCGCCGCGCAATATGCAGCCGAGCGTACCAAGGCCGGCAAGCTGACCTCGGTCGCCGGCGGCGGCGATACCGTCTCGGCGCTGAACCATGCCGGCGTCGCCGATGACTTCACCTACGTCTCCACCGCGGGTGGCGCATTCCTGGAATGGATGGAAGGCAAGGTCCTGCCGGGCGTCGAGGCCCTCACCAAGGCCAAGTAAGTCGAACCGGGCTGTTCGCCTGTTTGAACCGGCTCATCTGAGACCGCGAGAGCCAGCGCTTTCGCGGTCTTTTCGTTGGCGCTAACATAATGCTTAACTTTCAAACGTTTGAAATGATTTCAATCGTTTCAATAGCTTACCCCAGGATTTTCCTTTTAAATTTCTTCTGATATCGCAGATTCGAGTGCCGATCGGCTTTGACATAAAGCAAAATCCGGACGTGATGCGCCGGTTCGAGAGAAGGAATGAAGTATGGTGGACGCGAAGATGTTGAACAAGATCAGCTCGGCGCCAGGATTCATTGCAGCGCTGGACCAGAGCGGTGGTTCGACACCCGCAGCGTTGCGCCTCTACGGCATTGCCGACAGCGATTACCAGGGTGACGAGGACATGTTTCGCCTGATGCACGCCATGCGCGTCCGCATCATGAGCGCGCCTGCCTTTAGCGGCGACAAGATCATCGCAGCCATCCTCTTCGAGCGGACCATGGACGGCGACGTCGATGGCCAGCCGGTTCCTTCCTATCTATGGGAAAAGCGCGGCGTCGTGCCGCTTCTGAAGATCGACAAGGGTCTGGCCGCCGAGGAAAACGGCGTCCAGATCATGAAGCCAATGCCTGAGCTGGAGACACTCCTCGCGCGCGGCCGCGACAAGGGAATTTTCGGCACCAAGATGCGCTCGGTGATCGCGAGCGCCGACAGAACAGGCATTGCAGCCGTCGTAAAGCAGCAGTTCGAAGTGGCACGCCAGATCATCGGCAGCGGCCTCGTTCCGATCGTCGAGCCTGAAGTGTCCATCAAGAGCCCGACGAAGCAGGAGGCCGAGGCCATTCTTCGCGACGAGATCGCCAAGCAGCTCGACCTGCTTCCGGCGAGCGAAAAGGTTGTGCTGAAGCTGACGATCCCGACGGTCGCAGATTTCTACGCGCCTCTGGTCGCCCATAAGCAGGTCGTGCGCGTCGTCGCCCTTTCCGGTGGCTATAGCCGCACCGACGCCTGCGAGAAGCTCAGCCACAACCATGGCATGATCGCCAGCTTCTCGCGCGCACTGACGGAAAACCTGCGTGTCTCGATGAGCGATGCTGAGTTCGACGCGAGCCTCGCCGAAACGATCAATGAAATCTACGCCGCCAGCGTCAACAAGGCTTGAGCCTCACCCCGACGTCACCCTCTGCCCATTGTCGAGGAAGCGTCGGGTCAGCAATTGTCACCGGCACAAATTTGCCTCTACCGGCAGGCCCCGCCACGCGCCAATATGGTGTACACAGCAGCCTGCCGGAGATCCCATGCGCACCGCCTTCACGACCGTCGATGTCTTCACCTCCACCCGCTTTGAGGGAAACCCGCTTGCTGTCATGACCGACGCGCGCGGCCTCTCCGACGAGGCGATGCAGAAGATCGCCGTCGAGTTCAACTATTCCGAAGTGACCTTCGTGCTGCCGCCCGAAGACCCTGAGAATACCGCCCGCGTCCGCATCTTCACGCCCACCGCCGAAGTCCCGTTCGCCGGCCATCCCAATGTCGGCACCGCCTATGTGCTGGGCACGCTGGGCGAGGTCTTCGGAAAGCCGGTCGGCGATATCATGCGCTTCGAGGAGAAAGCCGGCCTCGTTACCGTCGGCCTCAAGCGTGAAGGCGATCGCGTCATATCCACCGCGATCCGCGCGCCCGGACCGCTCGTCACCGGACGCAGCTTCACCGAAGCCACCATCGCCCGATGCATCGCCATCGACGAAGCGATGGTCAGCCACCGCATCCACCCGCCGCTCACCGTCTCCGTCGGCCTCGGCTTCGCCGTCGCAGAATTGACCGACATCGACGCCCTGGCCGCAGCCCGCCCCATCCGCGCCCATTTCGAGGAGGCAGCCGGAGAGACCCCGGAAGGCCATCACGATTTCTCCCTCTTCGTCTATGTGAGAAAGCCCGAGGCGCCGTGGACTATCCGCGCCCGCATGTTCGCGCCGCTAGACAACGTCACCGAAGACCCCGCCACCGGCAGCGCCTCGGCCGCCCTTTCCGCCTACCTCGTCTCTCTGGAGCCGGAGCCGGACATGCTGATAACGCTGACGATCGAGCAGGGCGTTGAAATGGGCCGCCGCAGCGTGATTTCGGTCGAGGTGGTGAAGACGGGTGGCGTGGTGACGGATGTGACGGTCGCGGGCGAATGTGTCGAGGTCATGCGGGGTGAGATCGAGGTTTGAGGGATAGCAGACTTTCAGGTTGCTTCGACCGTGTATGGCACATAGTCCTCAAACTCCCATGCCAAGTCACGGCTCCATCACTCCTCACACGAACAAATCCCGCCCGAGCAGCGCCACCGCCCAGATCGCGAAGGCAAACAGCGCGATCTTCCAGAAATCCGCGCGCTTTCTGAGGCCCGGCAGACCGAGCGGCTTGATCAGGTGCACCACCATCGCAAGCATCAGGAGAAGCGCGATCAGCTTCGTCATGTCTTTATTTTTCCATATGTTCTTGATGTCACAGGACGGACATTATTTCGCGCGACGACTGCCTCTAAACATGCCGTAAAGGCATTCGGGGACACAATCAACATTTCAAAGACTGGGCGGTACCGTGCGCTGCCATATGTCTTTGTGCATGTAAGCCGAGTTGCATGGGGGGCCAATGAAACGAAATCTTCTATCCGTCGCCGCACTTCTGTTCGGCACGCTGTTTCTGTTCATGGGCAATGGCCTGCAAGGCATCCTCCTCCCAGTCCGCGGCAATCTCGAAGGTTATGCGACCACCACGCTCGGTCTGCTCGGCACCTCATGGGCAGCCGGCTTCGTCATCGGTTGCCTGGTTGCGCCGAAGATGGTCAGCCGCGTCGGCCATGTGCGCGCCTTCTCCGGCTTCATCTCGATCATCGCCATCATCGCGCTGGTGAGCGGCATCGCCGTTCATCCGGTCTGGTGGGTGCTGCTGCGCGCCGTGACCGGCTTTGCCACGGCCGGCACCTCGATGATCATCGAGAGCTGGCTGAACGAACGTGCGACCAATGAAAGCCGCGGCGCGATCTTCTCGCTCTATATCGCCATCACCCTTATCGGCGTCGTCGCCGGCCAGATGATGATCCCGCTCGAGGATGTCCGCACACCCATTCTCTTCATGATCTGCGGCATCTTCTATTGCATCGCCATGCTGCCGACGCTTCTGTCGACCGCCGCCTCGCCGCAGCCATTGAAGGCCGTGAAGCTCGATCTCAAGGCGCTCTATCGCAACTCGCCGGTCTCCTGCCTCGGCATTCTCCTGGTCGGCATCGCCAATGGCGCCTATGGCACGTTGGGCGCCGTCTTCGGCGCCGGCGCCGGCCTGTCGGACACCTCGATCGCCATCATGATGAGCTCGACCATCTTTGCCGGCGCCGTCATGCAGCTTCCGGCCGGCCGCCTGTCAGACCGCATCGACCGCCGCTATGTGCTGGCCGCCATGTCGGCGATCGCCGCGTTGGCCGGCCTGATGTTGGTCGTCCTCCACCCCTCCTCGCCGGTCTTCATCATTACGCTGGTGGTGCTCTATGGCGCGGTCGCCAACACCCTCTATCCGATCGCCGTCGCCCACGCCAACGACTACGCCTCTTCGGAAGACTTCGTGAAGGTCTCCGGCGGCCTGCTGCTGCTCTACGGCATCGGCACCATTATCGGCCCGACGATCGGCGGCCCCGTCATGTCGATGGCAAGCCCGCACGCGCTGTTCCTGGTAACCGCGCTCGCCCACGTGCTGATCACCGCTTATGCGATCATCCGCAGCCGCGCGCGCGCCGCCATTCCGGCAAGCGACCGCGACGCCTTTACCACCATCCCGACGGCCACCTCGCAGACGATGACGCCGGAGGGCATGTCACTGGCCGATCGCGGCCAGAACAAGACGCCCGAGCCGCCTATGGAGCCGGCGCCCCGATAACTTGAAGCGGAGAAGGCCGGGACCTTCCGGCCGAGGTTAGGACGGAGGACTGAACATGAGCCTTGATGACGACCGGCCTAGGAAGAAGGCGAATCACGAGATCGGCATGGATCTGTCGATGATGTCGGTGGACGAACTGAACGCGCGTATCGACATGCTGAAGGCCGAGATTTCACGCATCGAGCAGGAAGCGGCGCGCAAGGCATCGGGAAGATTGGCTGCAGAAAACCTATTCAAATCCTGATCGGGCAAAACCCCGGATTTGATTTATATCAGGCGCGCAAGTGTTAATTCGGTACACACTTAATGAGGCGTTAAGCTTTCTAATGTATTGATGTCTTCATCCGGACTTGCTCTGGATCTCAGACAGTTTCCCATGCGGTGAATTGGTCTGATTTTTCTCCCTGTTTTACCTTGAGAGCCGCTTTTGCGGCTCTCCTTTTTTGTCTTGGCTGGGGACGAAATCCACGAAACTGTGGAAGTTAACCCTTTATTAAGAAACGCCTTGCGCAATTGGGCTAAAGCTACCATCTTTAAAGTCATTAAAGCGGGCCGATGAAACTTTTCAGCATCGACCGGCGTTACCTGATCAATAAGTAGATGCGTGCAACAGGGACCCTTTAAATGTCAGAGCTTGGATTGAACACGATCAGTTTTGCAGGACGCGCTGCCGCATCGTCGCAGTTTAAGACATTGTACTCGGAAGGCATGTCGCTGGTCGAAGAGACCGCCGCCTATCTGGATGGCAATGGCCGCACCGCATCGAAGGTTCTTCCGCGCATGGCATCGGTTCTCTACGCAGCAGAGTCCATGCGCCTCACCACCCGCCTGATGCAGATGGCCTCCTGGCTCCTCCTGCAGCGCGCCGTCAACAATGGCGAAATGTCGCGCGATCAGGTTCTGGCCGAAAAGAACAAGGTTCGCCTCGACGGCTTCAATGTCGATCGCAATGCGCCGGGCTGGGGTGACCTGCCGGAAGCCTTCCGCGACCTGATCGAACGCTCGCTGCGCCTGCAGAACCGCGTTGCCTTGCTCGATCGCGAAATCTATCGCCCGAACGAGGCCCCGATCGTTCCCGACAACCAGAACAGCGTTCAGGCCCAGCTCAGCCTGCTGCAGACGGCCTTCGGCAACAACTGATCCAATTCGAAGTAAACAAAAAACCGGCCGTGTTCCCTGCACGGCCGGTTTTTTGTTGTCTGCGCGGTGATAGCGAACATACAGTGTGACAACCGGCCGACGGAGGCGCGCGCCAATGACCCCGCAGGATGTGCTTTCGCTCTATGAACAGAGGATCAACCTTCACCGTTTCGACGAATTGACCGATTTCATCTCGCCCGACGCGGTATTCTGGTTTTCAGACGGTTCGCATCACGGCGTGGTGGCCATACGGCAGGCCTTCGAAAAAACTTGGTCCAAGATACAGGACGAACACTACTGGCTGGAGGACCGCGCTTGGATTGCCCAGAGTGACCTAGCGTCCACCTGCATTTACACTTTCCGCTGGACAGGACTATGGGACGGCAAGCCAGCCAAAGGCCAGGGGCGCGGAACGACGACCTTGGGTAAGCAGGACGGCGCCTGGAGGATTGTACACGAACACCTCAGCCATTTCCCGAAGTAGCCACACACCCAAACGCAAAAAAGCCCCGCTTTCGCAGGGCTCTTCGAAATCAGTGCAACAGCAGCGATTAGAGGCCGAGGCCGCCGAAACGCTTGTTGAACTTGGAAACGCGGCCACCGCGGTCCATGAGCTGCTGGTTGCCGCCCGTCCAGGCCGGGTGCGACTTGGAATCGATTTCGAGGTTCATGACAGCACCTTCAGCGCCCCAGGTCGAGCGGGTCTCGTATTCGGTACCGTCGGTCATCACTACCTTGATGGTGTGGTAATCGGGATGGATATCAGCCTTCATAACAATCTTCCTGCGATGTCACGTCCATTTGACGCACCACGTTGCGACAAGAGGACCGATTGAATAAATGAAGCCGCAGTCGCTACTGGCTACGGCTTCCCATTAGGATGCGGTGCCTATACATGAAGGCCATTAGGATAACAAGAGCCCTCGGCCGTGTTGCACGGTGTTGAAGGCTGCTGGAGATTGAATTGACAGACGCAATGCAGACCGAGAAGAAAAAGTCCCGCTCGCTGAAGCCTCTCGGCAGACTGACGCCTTACGTCATGCGTTATCGCGGCCTCGTCACCGGCGCCCTCTTCTCGCTGGCGCTTGCCGCCGTCACCTCGCTGGCGCTGCCGCTTGCGGTGCGCCGGATGATCGACCACGGCTTCAGCCATTCCGACGGCCGCTTCATCAACAGTTACTTCGTCATGCTCATGGTCATGGCGGTCGTTCTCGCCATATCGAGCGCGCTGCGCTACTTCTTCGTCATCACGCTCGGCGAGCGCATCGTCTCGGATCTCCGCCGCGACGTGTTCGCGCATGTCACCCGCCTCTCCGCCTCCTTCTTTGACGTCAACCAGTCCGGCGAAATCGTATCGCGGCTGACGGCCGATACCACGCAGATCAAGTCCGCCGTCGGCGCCACCGCATCGGTCGCGCTGCGCAACATGATCCTGTGTCTCGGCGCCATCGTCATGATGGTCGTCACGTCGCCGAAGCTCGCCAGCCTCGTGCTGGCCGCGATACCCCTCATCGTCTTCCCGCTGGTGGCCTTTGGCCGCTCGGTGCGCAAGCGTTCGCGCGCCGCGCAGGACACGCTGGCGGAGGCCTCGGCTTTCGCCAATGAAACCATCGCCGCCACCCGCACCGTCCAGGCCTTCGGCGGCGAGACGGCCGCGGCAAACCGCTATGGAGCAGCCGTTGAAGCCGCCTTCACCGCCGCCCGCGCCGCCATCCGCTCGCGCTCGCTGCTGACGGGCATCGCCATCACGCTGATTTTCGGCAGCGTCGTCGCTGTCCTTTGGGTTGGCGCGCACAATGTGCTCGAGGGCACGCTGTCGGCCGGCACGCTCGGCCAGTTCCTGCTCTATTCCGTCATCGCCGCCGGCTCGCTCGGCGCCCTCTCGGAAGTCTGGGGCGAGCTCTCGCAGGCAGCAGGTGCGGCCGACCGCCTGACCGAACTGCTCGACGAAGTCTCGCCGATCGTAACCCCGGCCAACCCGACCGCCCTACCAGACCCGAGCCTCGGCCGCGTCGAGTTCGCAGACGTCCACTTCGCGTACCCCTCGCGTCCCGACACATCGGCGCTGCACGGCCTGAGCTTCGCGGTCAAGCCGGGCGAGACCGTCGCCATCGTCGGCCCGTCGGGCGCCGGCAAGACCACCATCTTCTCGCTGCTGCTGCGCTTCTACGATCCACAGCAAGGATCGGTCATGATCGATGGCGTCGATGCCCGCGCGACCGATACCGACGGCCTGCGAAATCGCATGGCGATCGTCCCGCAAGACGTGACGATCTTCGCCGCCTCGATCCACGACAACATCGCCTTTGGTCGCCCGAGCGCCACGCGCGAGGAAGTCCGCGCCGCCGCGATCGCCGCCCAGGCCGACGAGTTCATCGCGCGCCTCGATCAGGGCTACGACACCACGGTCGGCGAACGCGGCATCATGCTCTCGGGCGGCCAGCGCCAGCGTATCGCGATCGCCCGCGCCATCCTCAAGAACGCGCCGATCCTGCTTCTCGACGAAGCCACCTCGGCGCTGGATGCCGAAAGCGAGACGCTCGTGCAGCGCGCCCTTGATGGCCTGATGGACGGCCGCACCACGCTGATCATTGCCCACCGCCTCGCAACCGTCCTCAAGGCCGACCGCATCCTGGTCCTCGACCAGGGCCGCGTCGTCGAGGAAGGCACCCACCATAGCCTCGTGCGCCACGGCGGCATCTACGCCAAGCTGGCCCGGCTGCAGTTCGATGCGGGTGCCGAGGAGCTGCTCGCAGCGGTGAAGTGAAAGCGGAGGCGTCTGTTCTACTAGGGATTGCGATTCCGAAGGCGTTACAATAGCGTTGAACCGTAGCGAGAGAGGGCGATGCGGTTTCACGGTTTCGATTGGGATGATGGCAACTGGCCGAAATGCGGCAGGCATGGCCTATCCATGCGAGCGATCGAATCCGTATTCGGGCGCTCGGTTACCATCTTCGATGATCCCTTCGACCCGGGATTGGAGAAGAGGATGCGCGCCATCGGCAAGGATGAGCAAGGGCATTACATCTTCATCGTCTTTTGCCTACGCGTCAAAAACGATGTAACTTTGCTGCGTCCCATCAGTGCGCGCTATATGCACGCAAAGGAAGTGAGGCACTATGAACAGCAAAAGTCTTAAGCCGCTGCCCCGCTTCTCGTCCGACCGGCAGGCTGAGGATTTTATAGCGGATGCCGATTTGACCGAATTCGATCTCTCCTCCGGGCACGACATGCTGTTTGAGCGGATGCCGTCGGAACAGGCATCAATCGACCGTTATGTCTTCGTCATCACGAGTGACGCGCAAAGCCGCTTTCATTTCGACGTGAAGACATTAAGCGGCGAGATCCTGTTTTCCTCGACGTCTCTAAGCTCCAGAGAGGCAGCCCTGGCGGCGATCGACGCGTTCAAGGCGGGCATATCCGCAGCCGCGACCAAAGATGCCTCGGACACTGCTGCCTAAGCTAGCTCTGCACAAACATCCCGATGGAATAATTGGATTTTTTGTTTTAGGCTGCGCTTGCAGATTTCAGCAACATCCTGATTCCGGGAGACAATCGATGTATAAGTTCGAAGTTTATAAGGACAAGGCAGGCGAATTCCGTTTCCGTTTCAAGGCATCGAACGGTGAGACGATGTTCGGCTCCGAAGGCTACAAGGCCAAAGCATCGGCGATCGCCGCCATCGAATCCATCAAGAAAAATTCTCCCGGCGCCGTCATCGACGACACCACCAAGGCGGCAGACGCCTGATACATCAAAGGCGGCACCCGAGGGAGCCGCCTTTTTCTTTTGCCGTGCTGGGCCATGAATGGTTGCGAATGTTGCGCCTCATCTACGCACCCGCACCCCATCACTTCTCAGTCAGCTTCAGCTCGATCCGTCGGTTGGTCGCCCGGGCTTCCGGCGTATCGCCGGGCGCGATCGGCTGATATTCGCCGAAGCCGGCCGCAACCAGCCGGTTGGCCGGCACGCCCTGCGAGATCAGGAACTTCACCACCGAGATCGCGCGCGCCGAAGACAGCTGCCAGTTGTCGGCGAAGCGGCCGGTGCCGGCAAGCGGCACGTTGTCGGTGTGTCCGTCGACGCGCAGCACCCAGTTGATCTCCGGCGGAATTTCCTTGGCAACATCAAGCAGCGCCGCCGCAAGCTTGCCCATTTCCGTCTGTCCATCGGGATTGAGATCGGCACCGCCGGAGGGGAAGAGCACTTCGGACTGGAACACGAAGCGGTCGCCGACGATGCGGATGTTCTCGCGATCCGAAAGGATTTCGCGCAAGCGTCCGAAGAAGTCCGAGCGGTAGCGGTTGAGCTCCTGCACGCGCGCAGCAAGCGCCACGTTGAGGCGGCGGCCGAGATCGGCGATCTTCGTCTGCGAAGTCTGGTCCTTCTGCTCGGACGCCTGCAGCGCCACTTCCACCGCGGCGATCTGGTTGCGCAGCGCCGCGATCTGCTGGTTGAGCAACTCGACCTGGCTCATCGCTCGGTCACTCATCTGCTTTTGCTCGTCGAGTTCCTTGGTCAGTGAGCCGATCCGCTGCTGCGCGGCGTCCTGGCCGCCAGAGCCGGCCGAGAGCAACGACTGCAGTCGCGAGCGCTCGCCCTCGGCGGTCGCCAGCGATGCCTGCAGATTGGCGACGCTGTCCTCGAGATCCTGCTTGCTGCCCTTTTCGAGCGCGAGCAGCTGCGTCAGCTCATTGATCTGGCTGTTCAGCCGGTTCATCACCTCGTCGCGGCCGGATATCTCGCGGCTCAGAATGAACTGCCCGACAACGAAGACCGTGAGCAGGAACATAACCGCGATCAGCAGCGTCGAGAGAGCGTCAACGAAGCCGGGCCAGTAATCGACCGTGCGTTCGCGGCGACGGTTGCGGGCAAGAGCCATGGCTTACTTGCCCTCGCTCTTCTCGGTCTGCGGCATGCGCTGTGGGCGCTCGCTGGTGGCCTGCTTTTCCTGCGCGCCGATCCGCTCCGCCAGCCGGTCGAGCGTGCGGCGCATCGCCTTCGCCTCGTCCTGCTGCGCCTCGATCCAGTCGCGCAGCATCTGCTGCTCGTTGCGCATGTTCTTGACCAAGCCCTGGATGCCCTCGGCGAGATTGGCCATGGCCGCGACAGAGCGCTGGCTGCCGCCGCCCTCTTCCGAGACCTTCTGCATATATTCCGATAGTGCGCGGATTTCTTCCGGCGAAACACCGCCCTTGGTGTCGATCACGGGCGCGGCGAGGTCGGAGCCTACATCGGTCACCGACGAGAGCCAGTTCTCCAGCTCCGTGTAGAAGCGGTTCTGCGCGCGGCCAGCCTGCAGGTCAAGGAAGCCGAGGATGAGCGAACCGGAGAGGCCGAGCAGCGACGACGAAAACGCTTGCCCCATGCCCGAAAGCGGCTGCGACAGCCCCTCTTTCAGGGAGGTCAGAACATCGGAAGACCCGCTCGTGCCGGCATCCAGCGACTGGATGACCGAGCTGATCGAGCCGATCGTGCCGATAAGGCCCCAGAAGGTGCCGAGCAGACCAAGGAAGACGAGGAGGCCGATGAGATAGCGCGAGACGTCGCGCGATTCGTCGAGACGGTTGGCGATGGAATCGAGAATGGAACGGAAGGCGGTAGTCGAGATACCGCTCGCCGACGCATTGCGGCTGCCGATCAGCGTGCGCATCGGCGCCAAGAGCTTCGGGTTGCGGTTCACCTTGTCGGCGCTGCCGGCGGCGCGGAACGAATTGAACCAGCGCACCTCGGGCCGAAGCGACAGCACATGGCTGAACACGAGGATGATGCCGATGCCGAGAACGCCGAGAATGAGGCCGTTCAGCCCCGGATTGTGCATGAAAGCGGTCTGCGCCTGCCGGAAGAGAATGGACGCTATGAAGCCGACGATGACGAGGAACAGCACCATCGTCCAGAGGAAGGGCATCGGGCTGGATAGCTTGTAGCTGTAATTTCCCGTGGTTTTCTCGGTCGAGCCGAACTCCGCCGCATTCACATTTTCCATAGATTCCGCAGCCTCCGGCTTCATCGCAGCCGGAGACTAGAACATCATTGTGCCGAATTGAAGTATGCGGCAGAGAAAACGCGTGTGTTTACAACAGCGATTTACCGGCTGGGAACAGGGCGCTTTGCAACTTCGCCCAGGGCCTTCTGGATATACTCGTTGCCGGCAACGACGCTGCCGGTCTCGAGCATCGAGGTGCCGCCGTCCCAATCGCTGACATAACCGCCAGCTTCGCGGATGAGCAGGATGCCGGCCGCGATGTCCCAGGCCGAAAGCCCGGTTTCCCAGAAGCCATCGAAACGACCAGCTGCAACGTATGCGAGATCGAGCGAGGCCGAGCCCATGCGGCGGACACCGGCGACTTCGCCCATGACGTGGCGCAGTTCGACGAGGAATTTGCCGTGATTGCCGCGGCCGAGATGCGGAACGCCGCAGGCGACGACCGAGTCCGAAAGCACGCGGCGGGCGCCGACGCGCAGGCGGCGATCGTTGAGGAAGGCGCCGCCGCCGCGCTCGGTCGTGTAGAGCTCGTCGGTCGCCGGGTTGAAGATGACGCCGGCGACGATCTCGTTGTTGCGCTCAAGCGCGATCGACACCGCAAACATCGGAATGCCGTGCAGGAAGTTGGTGGTGCCGTCGAGCGGATCGACGATCCAGCGATGCGCGCCGTCGGTGCCCTTGATCTCTTCGCCTTCCTCGCCGAGGAAGCCATAGGTCGGACGTGCCTTCAGAAGCTCTTCGCGCACGATCTTCTCGGCCTTGCGGTCGGCGGACGAGACGAAATCGCCCGGTCCCTTGACCGAGACCTGCAGGTTCTGCACTTCGCCGAAATCACGCCCCAGCGATTTTCCTGCCTTGAGGGCAGCCTGAACCATGACATTGAGAAGAGCTGAGCGGGCCATGTGGGCGGTTTTCCTTGGGCTAAATAGGTGCGCGTTGTCAGGGCGGGGATGGTCCCTGATCGCCGGTAGAGGCTGCGCTTTATAAGATTGGCGGCTTCAAGACCACAAAATCAGGGAAATTTCAAGAGCAGCGCCGAACGTCGAACAGATCGCTTGCCGGGCGGGGGCTAAACTGCTGCCGCCCGCGCCCCGCAAATCCGGCTCTCTAGAACTTCTGCTGCGTGATCAAAACCTCGCGCGCGATCTGCTCCAGCGGCAGGATGCGGTCCACGCCACCCTTGGCGATCGCCTCCTTCGGCATGCCGAAGACCACTGACGTCGCCTCGTCCTGCGCCACCGTATAGGCGCCGGCCTGATGCATTTCCAGCATGCCGCGGGCGCCATCGTCGCCCATGCCGGTCATGATGATGCCCATGGCGTTCGAGCCTGCCGAGCGCGCCGCCGAGCGGAACAACACATCGACCGATGGCCTGTGGCGCGAGACCAGTGGGCCGCTCTTGACCGCAACGTGATAGCGCGCGCCGCGCCGCTCGAGCAGCATATGGCTGTCGCCGGGCGCAATCAGCACATGGCCGCGCAAGACAGGATCGCCATCGACCGCTTCCTTGACCTCGACCTCGCACAGGCTGTTCAGCCGCTTGGCGAAGGCTGCGGTAAATTTCTCCGGCATGTGCTGGACGATGACGATCCCCGGCGCATTGGCCGGCAACGCCTCGAGAAACTCGCGCAGCGCTTCGGTGCCGCCGGTGGACGCGCCGACGCAGACCACCATTTCGGTCGTCTTCGCCATGGCTTTCCCGGTCGGCGGCGGTAGCATCGCATCCGCCGTCAGCTTCTGCGCCGGCATCGGCGCCCCGGGACGCAGGCTGTTGACGTTACGTCTCGTGTTGCCGAGACGCGCATGCGAGGCGCTCTTCACCGCCTCGCGAATCCGGACCGCATCGTCGGCCAGACTGTCCGCCGCACCGATCTTCGATTTCAGGATCACGTCGACGGCGCCTGCCTCCAACGCCTGCATCAGCGTTTCCGACCCGGCCTCCGTCAGCGACGAGCACATGACGACGGGGATCGGCCGCTGCGACATCAGCTTGCGCAGGAATGTGATACCGTCCATGCGCGGCATCTCGACATCGAGCGTGATCACATCCGGAATTTCCTCCTGGATCTTCTTTGCCGCCATGAAGGGATCCGTTGCGACCCCCATGATCTCGATATCGGGATCCTCCTGCAGCACGCGAACGAGCGTCTGGCGAACGCTTGCGGAATCGTCGATGACGAGAACGCGGATCTTCTTGCCCATATGCTCTTTGACCTAGATGCGCTGGAATACGGTGTTGGAGACCTGCTTCAGGGGCAGATCGATGCCGGTGATGGATTCGGAGTGGCCGATGAACATGTACCCACCCGGCAGCAGCCGTGCGCACAACCGCTTCAACACGCCCGATTGCGTCGGCTTGTCGAAATAGATCAGGACGTTGCGGCAGAAGATCATGTGCATCCCCTCGCCGACAGGATAGTTTTCGTCCATCAGGTTCATGCGCGCGAAACCGACGCGGCTGCGCAGGTCGGCCGAGATCCTGACCTCGCGGCGGTTGGCCTGCTTGGCGACCATCACGTATTTCCGTTGCAGCTCGCGTGGTACCGGATGCACCATGTCCTCGGCATAGATGCCGCGCCGCGCCGTTGCCAGCACGTCGGTGCTCAGATCGGTCGCTAGAATGCTATAGTTGAGGTCGCGCCGGTCGTTGACGAACTCCTCCAGCACCATCGCCATCGTATAGGGCTCGGCCCCCGTAGAGCAGGCCGAACTCCAGGCCCGGATCGTACGAACGCCGCTCGAGACGAGTGCCGGAAGCGCCACCTGCTGCATATATTCGAAGTGGCGTGCTTCACGGAAGAAGTCGGTCTTGTTGGTCGTCACCGCGTCGATCAGATAGACCGTCTCCTGCTCCAGCCCGTCATCGTGGAACAGGAAATCGCAATAGTCGTCGAAGGTAGCGTGCTGCGTCGCCCGAAGGCGGCGGCGAAGCCGGCCCTCAAGCATCGTCAGCTTTGTCGGCGGCATCTTGATGCCACTGTAATCATAGATGAATCGCGCAAGCTTCTCGAAGTTCCGCTTGCTGATCCTGTCGCCCACCATTTGGGTCTCAACGGCAGCCATGCTCATAGATTAAAATACTCCAGCTTGTCCGCTCAGGCGGCCGATTGCAGGACGGAGGCATCCTCGCGCGACAGCAACCGCGCGAGATCGACGATGACGACGAAGCCGGTTTCCCGGCGCACCACGCCGGAAATATAGTCCGAGCGCCAGCGCACGCCGATGTCGGGCGCCGCCTCGATCTGGTCGTTGCGGAACGGCGTGACCTCGAAGACCCGGTCGGCCACGAGGCCGAGCGTGAGAAGGCGGCTCTCCATCGGCCGGCTCTCCATGGGAATGTCGAGGACGAGAACCCGCGTATGGGACGTCGGCACCGTCTTCGACATGCCGAGCTTCAGCCTGAGATCGATGGTCGGGACCCCCTGGCCGCGCACGTCGCGCAAGCCAAGGAGATAGTCGGGACCATTCGGGATCTTGAAGGCTTCGGCGTAATCGAGGATTTCGCGAACCACCTCCACAGGCACGGCGAAGATTTCCTCGCCGAGGCTGAAGGTGACGAACTGCGCTTCCTGGGAGGTGGTTGCCATATTATGCGCTTTCCTTGAAATCGGCGTCGCCATCATCGGGTCCGCCCATGGCCATATCGAGAGCAAAACCCTTTGCGCGCGCCTGCTGCGCCGAGACCGAATTGGCCGCGGGCTTGGAAGCGGGCTTGCGGGCAGCAGCGGGCGCGGGGCTGCGAACGCTGATGCGGGCTGCGGGCTTGCGGCTATCGCGGCTGCCGGCCATATCGACCTTGAAGAAGGCGATCGAGGTCTGCAGTTCTTCCGCCTGGCTCGCCAGTTCTTCGGATGTCGCAGACATCTCTTCCGATGCGCCGGCATTCTGCTGCGTCACCTTGTCGAGCTGCTGGATCGCCTCGTTGATCTGCGAGGCACCGATGTCCTGCTCGCGGCAGGCAGCGCTGATTTCGGAAACCAGTTCCGCGGTCTTGCGGATATCGGGAACCAGACGGCCGAGCATGTCGCCGGCTTCGCTGGCAGCCTTCACGGTATCGCCCGACATGGCGCTGATCTCGGCGGCAGCCGACTGGCTGCGTTCGGCAAGCTTGCGCACTTCGGAAGCCACGACCGCAAAGCCCTTGCCATGCTCGCCGGCACGCGCTGCCTCGACGGCGGCGTTGAGGGCGAGAAGGTCGGTCTGGCGGGCGATTTCCTGGACGATGCCGATCTTCTCGGCGATCGTGCGCATGGCCTCGACAGCGCGGGTCACTGCATCGCCGCTGGCTTCCGCATCCTTTGCCGACTGGCGAGCGATCTTCTCCGTCTGTGCGGCATTGTCGGCGTTCTGCTTGATGTTGGCGGCCATTTCTTCCATCGAGGCCGAAGCCTCTTCGGCCGATGCCGCCTGTTCGGTGGCGCCCTGCGAGACCTGCTCGGAGCTCGCAGACAGTTCCTGGCTACCGGACGAGACATTCTCCGCGGCGGCGATCGCATCGGCAACCACACCACGAAGGCGCTCGACCATCTGTTCCAGCGCGATGCCCAGCGTATCCTTGTCCGATAGCGGCTTCGGAGCAACGGTCAGGTCGCCGTTCGAAATCTGCGTGGCGATATTCGCCGTGTTGCGCAGGTTTGCGGTCATGACGTTCAGCGTGTCGACCAGATCCTTGATCTCGTCGTTGGTCTTGACGAGGACGTCCTGATCGAGATCGCCGATGGCGACCGCGCTGACGGCAGCCTTCGCCTTGTTGAGACCGGCGCTGATGCCAAGTGCAATCCAAAGAGCGGCGGCGATGGCGATCAAGAGCGCGACACCGGCAACAGCGAAGATGAAGTTGCGCGTAGTGGCGTACTGCGCGCTCGTATCTTCATCGGCTTGCTGCATGGCGGCGCGGTTTGCGTCGATGCGGGCCTGGGTCAGTGCTTCGATGTCATCGACAATCGACCGTCCCTCGTTTGTCGCTAGACGCACGGCCTCCGCGCCGTTGCCGTCCTGGGCGAGCTGATGAATGCGGTCATCAAGCGCATAAAGCTTCGTCTCCAGGTCGCCGACATCCTGCCAGCCCTTTTTGCCGGCTTCGCTGGTATTGTTGTCCAGCAGCCACTGGCGGGTCTCGGAAAACTGCTTGCGGTTGCTGTTGCTGGCGTCGATGTACTTGGCGACATCCTCAGGCTTGGTGGCGGTCGCCATGTTCATCTGGGCGCGAACGATACGCAGCTGATAGTTGCCGAGATTCTGCGCCTGCTCCAAACGCTTGGCCGGTCCCGCAATCACATTGCTGATCGCGTCGTTGAGGTTGGAGAGGCTGTAGATGCCGTAGCCGGCGGTGGCCGAAAGCAAGATGATCATCAGGCCAAAGGCGATGGCCAGTTTCAATTTGATGGTAAACCGCATTTCTTCATGTCCTTGAAATCGCAGTATTAAGGGCGCCGCCATTGGGAGAATGGTGGCATGACAGGCGCAGGAAGACTGTACATCCACCCTTCTGCGATCTCCGGAATCCGGATATTTCGACCGACGTATTCACACTTCGGGTTGTCGCACCGCGCCAGCGGCCCGGTGCGACGAAACTTAAATCAAGCGCTTCCGAGAAAATCGTCGTCGCTTGCGTCAGGGCCACCCATCGACATGTCGAGAGCAAAACCCTTGGCGCGGGCCTGCTGCGCCGAGACCGAGCGGGCGCTGAAGTTCTTGTTGCCGGTTGCCGTCGGACGGGTGGCGGCAGCCTGGGCGGGCCGTGTCGCGGCGGGCTTGGCCGCAACGGTCCTGACGCCTGCCCGCATGCCCGACATATCGACCTTGAAGAAGGCGATCGACGCCTGAAGCTCCTCGGCCTGCGCCGCGAGTTCTTCCGACGTCGCCGACATCTGCTCGGAAGCGCCGGCGTTCTGCTGCGTCACCTTGTCGAGCTGCTGGATCGCCTCATTGATCTGCGAGGCGCCGATGTCCTGCTCGCGGCAAGCGGCGCTGATCTCGGAAACCAGTTCCGCCGTCTTGCGGATATCCGGAACCAGGCGACCGAGCATGTCGCCCGCTTCGCTGGCCACCTTCACGGTATCGCCCGACATTGCGCTGATCTCGGCGGCAGCCGACTGGCTGCGCTCGGCAAGCTTGCGCACTTCGGAAGCCACGACTGCAAAGCCCTTGCCATGCTCGCCGGCACGCGCTGCCTCGACGGCGGCGTTGAGTGCCAAGAGGTCCGTCTGGCGGGCGATTTCCTGCACGATAACAATCTTGTCGGCGATCGTGCGCATCGCCATGACGGCGCGCGTAACCGCTGCACCACTCTCCTCGGCGTCCTTTGCAGATTGGCGAGCGATCTTCTCGGTCTGTGCGGCATTGTCGGCGTTCTGCTTGATGTTGGCGGCCATTTCTTCCATCGAAGCCGAGGCTTCTTCGGCGGATGCTGCCTGCTCGGTCGCGCCCTGCGACACCTGCTCGGAGCTGGCGGACAGTTCCTGGCTGCCGGCGGAGACGTTTTCCGAAGCCGAAAGCGCATCGGCGACGACGCCACGCAGCCGCTCGACCATTTGCTCCAGCGCGATCCCCAGCGTGTCCTTGTCCGACAGCGGCTTCGGCGAAACGGTCAGGTCGCCATTGGCGATGCGGTCGGCGATGGCCGAAGTCGTGCGCAGGTTCGCAACCATGTCCTTCATGGCGATGCCGAGCACGTCATTGTCCGACAGCGGGCGCGGATCGATCGAGAGATCGCCCTGGGCCACCTGGTCGGCAATTGCGGCCGTCTGGCGGAGGTTGGCGGTCATCACGTTGATGGTATCGACCAGATCCTTGATTTCGTCATTGCTCTTGATCGCGATGTTCTGGTTGAGATCGCCGATCGCCACTGCGTCGGCCACCGTCTTCACCTTCCGCAGACCCGTGCTGATCGTCGTCGCGATCCAGATCGTCGCGCCAATGGCGATAACGAGCGCGGCCCCAGCAACGATCAGGAGCATCATGAAGGTCGTGTCATAGGTCTTGTCGCCCACCGCATCAGCCTCGGCTACAGCCTGCTTGGTAAGCGCCGTCAGAGCGGCGGCCATGCCATCAAGCTTCTGGCGCGCGGCGACACCGTCGGTCTCGTTCAGCTGCAGACCCATCTCTTTCTGGCCCGAGGTGATGAGGCCGCGAATGCGATCGTTCAGAGCAACATAGCCGGTCCAGAACTCGCGGATCTGGCTCCATTCAGCTTTGAACTCCGGCGGCGCGTCGTGTTCACCCTCGTCGAGCGCCTTTTCGAATGCCTTGCGTTCGGCATCGATCGCGGCGTTTGCCGTGGACACGAATTCGGGCCTGTCAGCGACAAGTAGGTCGCCCACTGCAAGACCGAGACCATCGAAAGCGGATGTCAGGCTACTGGCATAGTGATCCTGCTCTACCGGACCCTCCAGAAGCTCATTGCGCAGCGTGTTCATCGTTTGCAGGCCATGGACACCCAGTCCAACGGCACCGATGATCAGCAAAATCAAAAGTGAGAAAGCAAATGATAGTTTGAGCTTGAGCGTAATGCGCATGTGAAAACTCCGGCCTTTAAAAATCGCTGGGTGAAATCGCGATGGCGATCCTGGTTTCCGATCATCCAGGCGACTTCGGACCACGCGATTTCGGAAATGAGATGGGAGCTTTCATCCGCTCATGGCCGGCGGCCTTCGAGCCGCTCGCCTCCAACGATCCATTCGTTGGCAGTCTTGATGTCGTGGCCGGTCATCCGGCCACGACAAGGTCATTGATCACGCGCTTTCGCGGAAATCGTCGTCGCTGGCATCCGGGCCGCCCATCGACATGTCGAGAGCAAAGCCCTTGGCGCGGGCCTGCTGGGCGGCGACGGAGCGGGTGTTGACATTCTTGTTGCTGACCACGCTCGGCCGGGCGGCGGGAGCCTTGGCGGCCGGCTTCGCTGCAGGCTTCTTGAAGCCGGCCTTGCTGCCTGTCGTATCGACCTTGAAGAAGGCGATCGAGGCCTGAAGTTCCTCGGCCTGCGCCGCGAGTTCTTCCGATGTCGCCGACATCTGCTCTGAGGCACCGGCATTCTGCTGGGTCACCTTGTCGAGCTGCTGGATCGCCTCATTGATCTGGGCGGCGCCGATGTCCTGCTCGCGGCAGGCAGCGCTGATCTCGGAGACCAGTTCGGCGGTCTTGCGGATATCCGGCACCAGGCGTCCGAGCATGTCGCCGGCATTGCTGGCGGCCTTGACGGTATCGCCCGACATGGCGCTGATTTCAGCGGCCGCCGACTGGCTGCGTTCGGCAAGCTTGCGCACTTCCGAGGCGACAACCGCAAAGCCCTTGCCATGCTCGCCGGCACGCGCTGCCTCGACGGCGGCGTTGAGTGCCAAGAGGTCCGTCTGGCGGGCGATTTCCTGCACGATGACGATCTTGTCAGCGATGGTGCGCATCGCCTCGACGGCGCGGGTCACGGCAGCACCACTTTCTTCCGCGTCCTTGGCCGACTGACGAGCGATCTTCTCGGTCTGCGCGGCATTGTCGGCGTTCTGCTTGATGTTGGCGGCCATTTCCTCCATCGAAGCCGAGGCTTCCTCGGCGGACGCGGCCTGTTCGGTGGCGCCCTGCGACACCTGCTCGGAGCTGGCAGACAACTCCTGGCTGCCGGCAGAGACATTTTCCGAAGCCGACAGTGCGTCGCCGACGACGCCGCGCAGACGCTCGATCATAAGGTTGACGTTGCCCAGCAGTTCGCCGATTTCGTCGCGGTTGGTGATCTCGGCCATCTTCGTCAGATCGCCTTCGGCGACTTCGCGGACCACGGTGTTGGCGCGGTTCAGACCCTTGGAAATGGTGCTGGCGATCCAAAAGGCGGTGATGGCAGCAAACAAGAGGGCAGCAGCGACGGCGATGATCATTGTCGTGCGGGTCGCCTGGTAGCTCGCTTCCGCGTCATCGTCGGCGACACTCATACGCTCTTTCTCGAGCTTGAGAATGTCCGCGAGCGCGGCATCGATCTGGTTGGCGGCAGCGCGTGCCGTTGTCACGGAGACGTTGTTTGCGGCTTCCGCGTTGCCCGCCTTGACGAATTCGCGGATCTGGTCATCGGCCTGGAAGAACGCCTTCGAGAGCTCCGAGACCTGCTCCCAGCGCGGGCGACCTTGCTCGGTGGCAATCTTCAGCACGGATGCCAGCGACTGCGCGAATTCCTTGCGCCCGACATCGCCCTTGGCGATGGAATTGTTCACTTCGGCTGCATCCTTGGCCATCAGCAGGTTCTTCTGTTGGCGGATCGCTTCGAGCTGGCCGATATTGATGCTCTGCGCCAGCTCCAGGCGCGCGGCCGGGCCGGCCAATACCGCTCCGATGGAATCATTCAGGCCGCTGAGGCTGATGATCGAATAGGTCGATGTGCCCAGCAACATGAGGATAATGAAGGCAAACGCCGACACCAGTTTCGTCTTGATCGTCAATCGCATCTCTAACCCCTTACCCCTCGATGACACAGCCTAAACGGCGGTCGATGTCTCATGTCGTGAAGAAAAAAGTGCCTGCAGATTTGGCAGGATGATGAACTCGCCCCCGCGCTTCACCAGGCAGTCGATGTAGTCGGCGCGCCAGCGCATGCCGACGCTCGGTGGCGGTTCGCTGGCAGCCCTTGCCAGCGTCGTCACCTCGTTGACCTTGTCGGTGCGCAGCCCGACCAGGGTCGCCTCGCCATCGAGATCGACCTCGATGACGATGATGCGGCTGTCGATCGTCGCTTCCGTGCCTTCCATCCCGAAGGCCAGGCGCAGGTCGGCCAGCGGAATGACCTTGCCACGGAAGTTGATGACGCTGGCGACGAAGGGCTGCGCCCCCGGCACCGCCGTCTCCGGCAGGAGATCCAGGATTTCCTGGACGATCACCGCTTCCAGTGCGAAGGTTTCGCCGTTCATGTCGAACGTCAGGACCTCGACCTCGTCGGCATAGTTCCAATGATGGTCGATCTTTTCGACTGCCGCACTCATCCTGCCACCCGCATCTGTGTTTCCTGTTGCTGACCGGCGGCCACGAGATGGCCGACGTCGAGAATGAGGGCGACGCTGCCGTCGCCGAGAATGGTGGCGCCCGAGAAGGTGGACACGTCGTTGTGCAGCTTGGACATCGACTTGATGACCGTCTGGTGGTCGCCAATGATCTGATCGACTACCAGGCCGACGCGCTCCGTGCCTGTCGAGATGACCACGACCTTCTGGTGCACGTCGGGCTTGGTGCCGGTGCGGAAGAGATCGCGGAGCCTCAGGAACGGCACGAGGCTGTCACGAAGCGAGATGAAGCTGCGGCCGCGTGAACGCAGATCCTCTTCCAGCGACAGCTCCAGGCATTCCTCGACAGCGGAAAGCGGGATGACGTAGCTGCCGTTACCGACCCGCACGAGCAGGCCGTCTATGATGGCAAGCGTCAGCGGAATGCGTAGCGATACCTCGGATCCCTCGCCATTGTGGCTGGTGACGTCGATCGCGCCGCGCAAAGCCTCGACGGTCTTCTTCACCACGTCCATGCCGACGCCGCGGCCGGAGAGATTGGTGATCGCCGCAGCCGTCGAAAAGCCCGGCGCGAAGATCAGCTGCAGAAGCTCGGAATCGGTCAGCGACTGGCCGGGCGCGATGAGGCCGGAGGATTCCGCCTTGGCGCGGACCCGCTCGCGGTTGATGCCGCGACCGTCATCCTTGATCGATATGATCACCTCGCCACCGGCCTGCCGCGCCGACAGCGTCACCGTGCCGGCCTCGCTCTTGCCTGCGGCCAGACGCTCGGCCGGCGTTTCCAGCCCGTGGTCGATCGAATTGCGCACCAGATGCACCAGCGGATCGGCGAGACGCTCGATCACGGTCTTGTCGACCTCGGTGCTTTCGCCTTCGGTGACCAGCTCGATCACCTTGCCCGTTTCGCGGGCGAGATCGTGGACGAGACGGCGGAAGCGGGAAAACAGCGTCGCGACCGGCACCATGCGCAGCACCATCATCGTGTCGCGCAGCTCGCCAGACAGGCGCTCGATTTCTTCAGAGACCGACCGCAGCGCGATGTCGGCGCTGGCGCTGGCCAGCTGGCTGAGGCGCGACTGGGCAATCACGAGCTCGCCCACGCGGTCCATCAGTTCGTCGAGACGTTCGGCCGGAACGCGAACGTTTTCGGCAGCCTTGGCCTGACGCTGGTCGTTCTGGGCAGCGGTCTCGCGCTTGGCCGGCACAGCTTCGACCGGCTTGAATTCCGGTGCAGCGGCGACCGATGGCGCAGCCGCCACAGGCTCGGCCTTCACCTCTGCCACTGTCGCGACCGGTTCAGCCTTGACCGGCGCAGCTACCGGAGTAGCGATCTCCTCGACCTCAAGCTCCATGTCGTCCATGACGAAGATGAACACGTCGTCGATCGCCGAGCGGTCCTGCGTGCTGGTGAGAACGACATCCCAGGTGACGTAGAGATCAGTCGGTACGATCTCTTCGAGCGGCGGGATGGCGGAGAGATTGGCCTTGACGCTGCATTCGCCGAGATCGCGCAGCTCGTCGAGCAGGCCGAGCGGGTTGGTGCCATTCGCCATCGAGTTCGAGGGAAGGCTGAAGCGGATGCGCCAGGTGGTGGTCTTGACCGCGGCAGCGGCGGGAGCAGCGACCGGGGCTGGAATTACAGCCTTGGCAGCGCCACCCGATGTCTCTCCGACGGCGGCCTGAAGCTGGGCCAGCAATCGCTGACCGGTGTCACCGTGATCGGCATCCGGCCGATCAACCAGTGCACGCATGTGATCCTGAGCGGCAAGCACGGCGGCGACGAGTTCGGCCGTCGCCGGCACCTCGCCCTTGCGAACCCGGTCGAACGCCGTTTCGCAATGATGCGTGAAGGCAGCCAGCGCATCGAAGCCGAACATTGAGCCCGAGCCCTTCAGCGTGTGAAGACCGCGGAAGACGGCATCGACGACGTCCTTGTCGTCGAGCTTGTGCGTCAGATCAAGAAGACCCGCCTCGATGGCTTCGAGGCATTCGGCCGCCTCGGTGCGAAAGACCGCTACAGGATCGAGAGAGCTCATCTGCCGAGCACCTTCCTGGCTATCTTCACGAGGTTTTCGGGATCGAACGGCTTGGTCAGCCAGCCGGTGGCGCCGGCAGCCTTGGCGCGGGCCTTGAGGTCGGCGTCGGACTCGGTCGTCAGGAAGATGATCGGCACGCCGGTATGTTCAGGCAGCTTGCGCAGCTCCTCGATCATCGTCAGGCCGTCCATCACGGGCATGTTGAGATCGGTGATGATCAGGTCGTAATTGCCGGCCTTCACGGCCGCCAGGCCCTGGGCGCCATCGGCCGCTTCGCTGACGGTGTAGCCCGCATTGGTCAGCGTGACCTTGGTCGTCAGTCGAATGCTTGCGGAATCGTCGACGGTGAGAATGTTGGCGCTCATGGCTTTACCTCTTCATGCAACCAGAATTTTGTATCTTCGCTGTTGAAGGCTTCCACGAAGCCGGCGCGCTCGAGCACTTTCAGAACCTGGCCGCGAGCCGGAGCCGCGAGTGCGAGCGCTTTGTCGTTGGTTTCAGCGTGCCGGCGAACAGCTTCGATCAGCTGCACAAAACTCAAGTCGGCCTCAGCTTTTTCAGGGATATCAAGAACAACTGAATTGTTAGTCTTAAATACAGATACGATTTTTGAGAATATATCCGATATATTCCTGATATTCAGAACTTCCGGCAGGGGTATAGAATCGGAATACTGTTCACGCACGCTCACTTCGGCCTCCTAGGGCGGAGAAATACTTTTTCAACCCATTGAGGAATCTCATGGCACGCTTAACAACACGTAAAAGTAGGTTGCAGCGAAATGCAATTGAGACGAGTCCCGACTCCCCGAATTCTCACCCGGGAGAAATAATAATTAGCCATCGCATATATTAAAATAATATCGCTATTTCAATAAATTAAAATAAATATGAGTGACTGTCCGCAACGCACGCCGTGCAATTCACGCTATGTTAAGCACAACGTTGACGAGTCTGGCGTGTTTACTCGACGTTTCCATGATGCCCGTAAAAATGGTCCCGAACCTTGCTGAGGTTTTAAGTAAAGGACAATAAAATGACGAACGGGGCGACATCGGCACTGACTGCATTCCAGGCATCGGGATCAGCCATCAGCCAGACACTGGAAGCAGCGCGTAGCAAGGTCGAGGAGCGCTTTCTCGAAGGCGGCACCGTCCTGCTTTCGGTGATGGAGGTCCTCAACCGATTGTTGAGCTCGCTCGACAACATCACCAAGGCGCTGGACGCCGGCGAGAATGGTGATGCCGGCGCGGAATTGCGCTCCACCGTCAAAAGCCTGAGCGATCTGCCAACGGTGGAAAAGTCTCGCCGCGACGCGCTTTCCTCGCTCGCCGAGACAGGATATTCGCTGCACCGGCACGTTTCGGACATGCAGGAAACCATGCGCTACCTGCGCACCTTCGCCGTCACCGTAAAGATCACCGGCGCCGGTCTTGCCGAGTTCGCAGGCTTCGCGCAGGAGATTCTCGAGCGCATCTATTCCGGCACCGATGAGGTCAATCGCTTCGCCGGCCGGATCGAGGAGCTGGAAAAGGAAGTGAAGCTCGCGCTGACCTTCGGCACCGACGTCTCGAAGAACTACGCCGATACCGTTCCTGCCGTAGCAAGCGCTCTTGACGCCGACGCGAGAAAGATCGCCGAACATCGCCAGAACCTTGGCGCCATTGCCCGCGACGTCGGCGCGGTGGCGCGAGGCGTGCAGAGCAAGGTCGCCTCGACCCTGTCGGCGCTGCAGATCGGCGACATCACCCGCCAGCGTATCGAGCACGTTCAGAGCACGTTCACGCTGCTCGACGAGTTCCTCGACAGCGAGGAAGGCCGTGGCCTGAACGCCGACGCCCGCGCGCGTCTGCAAAACGTCATACAGCACCTGACGGCAGCGCAGATGAACGAGATGTGCCGCGATTTTCACCGCGATTCCCAGAACGTCGTCAAGACGATCGCCAGCTTCGGCCACGACACGCAGGAGATCATGCGGCTGCGCGATCAGATGAGCGGCGGCGGCCAGGGCAACTTCATCCGCGCCCTGGAATCCAGCGTCTCGGCCGCCCATGAAATCGTCAAGCAGGTCGATGCCGTCACCCTCAAGGCCGACCAGGTCAGCCAGTCGACGCGCGACACGACTGCGAAGCTGCTGGAGGCGATCGGCAACGTCAAGGCGGTGAAGACCGACATCCATTACATGGCGCTGAACACCAATCTGCGCTGCAGCCGGCTCGGCGAAGCCGGCAAGTCGATCAACGTCGTCACAGCAGAACTGCGCATCTTCGCCGGCAAGCTGGATGACAGCGCCGACGCCATCGTCAACGGCCTGCCGGCGCTCGAGGAGGCCGCCGGTCGTGTGGCTCCATCGAGCGAGACGGCATCAGGCGGCCTGGCCGAAAACCTCACCACCGCAGTCGCCGATATCCGCACCGCCGCCGATACGATGGAAGCCGAACTGAAGACGCTGTCCGAACACGGCCGCGAGGTCGCCGGCAAGATCAACCTGTTGATCGGCACGCTCGATTTCCAGAAGGACCTCGGCGACGTGCTGGCAGGCTGCGCCGATACGCTGGAAGATGCGGCCGGCGCCGAGATCGCCGACATATCGGATCTTGCCGAGACAATCGCCCCGCTCGATCGCAAGATCTTCAAGCTCTACACAATGGTGCAGGAGCGCAACGTCCACCGCGACATCATCGCGGCGGTGGAGGAGACAGCCGCTGCCGAACCCGCCGCAGCAATCGCTGTCACCAGCGACGAAGACCTCTTCGAGGACGCGCTGTTCTAAACCGATCGAGCGCGATCAGCGCAGGCGGCGGAACTTGTTGGCGGCGTCGATCCCCGCCTTCTGCTGCTCTTCCTCGATACCGAGGTAGAAATCCTCAAGCGCCGGGTCGGGCAAACCGGCACGGCGCGAGAGCACATACCACTTGGCGGCCTCGACAGGATCCGGCTTCGTACCGAGCGCGTTGATATAGAGATGCGCCAGCTTGTTCTGCGCAACCACGTTGCCGTCATTGGCGGCGATCCTGAGCCACTGGAAACCCTTTTCGAAATCGCGCGGGCCGTTGGTTCCGTTGACGAACCAGACGCCGAGATCGAGCTGCGCGGTGTCGAAACCGGCGTGTGCTGCGCGCGCCATCCATTCGCGGGCAAGCTGCTTCTTCTCGGGAGGGAGGTCAGGCAGCGACGAGTAAATCTCAGCCACCGCATATTGCGCATCGGCGACGCCCTTCTCGGCCGATTTTTCGTAAAACGGCAGCGCCAGCTTCAGACCCTTGTCGCCGGGATTGTCGGCCACCAGGATTTGCCCCCAGTTGAACTCGGCCGATGCATTGCCGGCCTCCGCCGCCTTGCGCATGTATTCGTCGGCAAGCGTCTTGTCGCGCTTGACGATCCGGCCCTCCATCAGGATGAGCGCGTATTTGAACATCGCTGCGGGATCGCCGCCCTCGGCCGCCTTTCCGTACCAGAACGCGGCGGCCTTGGCATCGCGCTTGACGCCGAGGCCATCGGCCAGAAGCTCGCCCATCAGCGTCTGCGCCGCCGGATCGCCGAGCTGCGCGCGCGGCAGCGCAATTCCCATCGCCGTCAGATAATAGCCACGCTGGTACGCGCCATAGGCATCGTCGACCTTGCCCGTGTAGTCCTTCTCGGGCGGCAGGTCGGGAAGCTTCGCCCCCATCCGGTCGAAGACGCCGACACCCGTGGACGGCGTTATACCGTCAGGCTGCGGACGCCCGGATTTCAGCGTCTCAGGCGCGCCTGTGAGCGGTCGCGTGACCATATTGTCGACCTGCTGGGCCGATGCGCCATGCGCGAAAGCCGCCACACATGTGGCGGCAGCAAGGAAAGAACGGCGCAAATGGCGTGTCAGCATGGGCATGAGGGCGATATCAACCCTCAAACCGTGGCGCTTTTTCGTCAAGAAGGGCGTTGATTTCGGCAACTACCAGGGCAGCGCGCGCCGGCTCGCCGAAAACCGCGAGACGCATGGCCACAAACTCCGCGCCGCTCTCGGCCACGGCAAGCGCCGACGCCGGATCGGTGCCACCCATGACGATGCACGGGATCTCGATCATCGAGGCCCACCATTCGGCCAACGCCAGGTTCTTCGGATGCGCCTCCGGCTTGATGTCGCCTTCGAGCTTGCCGAAGAAGATGTATTCCGGCCGCTCCTCGCCGATCTCAAGCGCATGATGCCGGTCGGCCGCGTTACCACCACCGACGATCAGCTTGTCGGCATATTTCTCGACCGCCTCGGAAATTTCCGTGGCACCGCCGGTAATGTGCAGGCCATCCGCCTTGGTGCGGCCCACGACACGGCTGTCGCCGGCAAGCAGTGCCGCTGCACCCGCGTTCTGCGCGAGCGGCACGATCTTTTCGGCATGTTTCTGGAACTCGCCGTCGTTCAAACCGTATTGCGGCAGGATGATCGAGGCGACATCACCGCCCTTGAGGGCATCGCTGACGATTTTCGCCTGCTCATCGGCATCGGCGATATCGGGCACGATCAGCACCAGGCGGCAGCGGTTTTCAGGTTCCGACATGAACTCTTTCCATTTCCAGCGGATTTCGCCATCTGCCGGCCGATCCGCACTCGTTTTGTGTGAGTAATTCCGTTAGACCGGGCTGGCAAGGGGAGGACTTCAAAAGCATGCCGATGGACGTGTCATTTTACTACGCCGCCATTCCCGCCGTCATTCTTGTCGGTCTCGCGAAAGGCGGTATGGGCGACGCCTTGTCGCTGATCGGATTGCCTTTTCTGGCGCTCGTCGTGTCGCCCGTGCAGGCCGCCGCCATCCTGCTGCCGATCCTGATCTTCATGGACATGATATCGCTCGTCATCTGGCGCAAGCATGGCGACTGGACGACGCTCAAGATCATGCTGCCTGGTGCGCTGGCCGGCATAGCGCTCGGCTGGGCCACCTCGGCACTCGTTCCCGGCAATGTGCTGCGCGTCGTCATCGGCGTCGTCACCATCCTCTTCTGCCTGCGCTATTTCTGGAACAACTTCGGCCCCGGCAGAGGCAGGATCGTGCCCCCGCACGGCCAGCGGCCGGTTCGCGCCACGCTGTGGGGCACTTTCTCCGGCTACGGAAGCTTCGTCGCGCACGCTGGCGGCGCGCCGTTCCAGATCTACGTCCTGCCGTTGCAGATGCCGCCGCGCGAATATACCGGCACCAGCGCCCGCTTCTTCGCCATCCTCAATGCGGTCAAGCTGATCCCCTATTTCGCGCTCGGTCAGTTAGACACCCAGAACCTCGCCGCCTCCGCGACGCTGCTGCCCTTCGCCCCGCTCGCCACCATCGCCGGCGCCTGGTGCGTGAAGCGCATGCAGCCGAAAATATTCTATCCGTTCATGTATGCGATGGCGCTGATCGCAGCCGTCCTGATCGCCCGCGAAGGTCTTGGATTTTAGGCTTTTCGGAGCTTCGCTGCGGCGCACAATCCGCTTGCCCAAATTCTCCGTTTGACGTAGCTTTCCGCCATGTCGAACGTGGACCCTTTCACTGCGATTGCCGACCCTCACCGGCGCTTCCTGCTGGAGGAATTGCGACGCTCGCCGCGCACCGTCAACGAGCTCGCCGAAGGCCTCCCGATCAGCCGTCCGGCCGTCTCCCAGCACCTCAAGGCACTGCTCGATTGCGACCTCGTCTCGGTCACCGCCAATGGTACGAAACGTATCTACGCGGTCAACAATCGCGGCTTCGACAGGCTCAATCTTTGGCTGGATCAGTTCTGGGCATGATGTTGCCCTGACATGAAAACGCGCCGGCTGCGACCTTTTGGGCAACCGACGCGCAGGAACACTGTAACGGACGCGATAGACCACTAAACAACTGGTTATACTACGATATTTACCTTTTGAATCGTGTTCGCCACGCCCTGTAACGCTCTATCCTGCTCAGTGTACGGATGATTTGAGACGCTCAATCTCGTCTTTGATACGCAGCTTTCTGCGTTTGCACTCGGCAACCTCACGGTCGTCTCTGGAGGGGGATACCATCAGCAGATGAAGCTCCTCCTCGAGAGCACCATGCTTCTTCTGGAGTGATTCAAGATGAGCTTGAACAGTCATATGACCCTTCCTTCCTCTTACCTTTCTCCAGCCAACACCGCCGGAGATCCAAGGCGTCAACCCTCAAACTGTGACACATTTTTGAAGGCTTGTCGAAGGCGAAAACAAGGAGAGAGCATGGCAAATTCATGATCGAGACTAACTAGCCGTTACCGCTATTTGGTGATAGGAGCTTGCAAAAATTAGCGACAGGCCGGAGAAGGTCTGAAGACGATCATGGGGAATGCGTATGCCGGATCAGGAACAGGCGGAAGTCAGGCTCATCGTGGCGCGCCTGCGCCAGGAGCATGAAGATTACGATGTCGCCATCAACGCCATGATTGCGACTGGCTGCGATGCGCTGCGCGTTCAGCGCATGAAGAAAAAGAAGCTTGTTATCAAGGACAAGCTATCGAAACTCGAAGATCAGATCATTCCTGACATCATCGCCTGAGGGAAGGGAAGGGAAGTGACGTGACGATGACAGACAGACCAACCGTTGCCATCATCATGGGAAGCCAGTCCGATTGGGAGACCATGAAGAATGCTGCCGATACGCTGGAAGCGCTCGAGATTCCCTATGACGCGCGCATCATATCAGCACACCGCACCCCCGATCGCATGGTGAATTTCGCCAAGGGCGCCAAGTCGGAAGGCTTCAAGGTCATCATCGCCGGCGCCGGTGGCGCTGCCCACCTGCCCGGCATGACCGCCTCGATGACCCCTCTCCCTGTCTTCGGCGTTCCGGTGCAGTCGAAGACCATGTCCGGTCAGGACAGCCTGCTGTCCATCGTTCAGATGCCCGGCGGCATACCTGTCGGCACGCTGGCGATCGGCAAGGCCGGTGCCATCAACGCCGCACTGCTTGCCGCCGCGGTTCTGGCGCTTTCCGACGAAGATCTGGCCGACCGGCTCGACGACTGGCGCGAGAGCCAGAGTGCTGCCATCGCCGAATACCCCATGGACGACCTATGAGCATCACAACGATCGGCATCATCGGCGGCGGCCAGCTCGGCCGCATGCTGGCCATGGCTGCCGCACGCCTGAACTTCCGCACCATCATCCTCGAGCCGCAGGCCGATTGCCCGGCAGCACAGGTCGCCAACGAGCAGATCGTCGCCGCCTATGACGATCCGATGGCGCTTGAGGAGCTGGCGACCGTCTGCGACGTCGTCACCTACGAATTCGAAAACGTGCCTGTCTCCGCAGCCGAAGCGCTGGCGCAGACCGTGCCGGTCTATCCGCCGCCGAAAGCGCTGGAAGCCGCCCAGGACCGTCTCGTCGAAAAGCGCTTCATCAACGACTGTGGTATTCCCACCGCGAAGTTCCACACCATCGACAGCCAGGCCGATCTCGAGGCAGCCCTTGCTGATTTCGGCGGCCAAGGTGTCTTGAAGACGCGCCGCCTCGGCTATGACGGCAAGGGACAGAAAGTCTTCCGCTCCAGTGCCGATAGCGCCGACGGCGCCTATGCCGAGCTCGGCAACGTGCCGCTGATCCTCGAGAGCTTCGTGGCCTTCGAGCGCGAAATCTCGGTCATCGCCGCCCGCGCCACTGACGGCACGGTCGTCTGCTACGACCCGGCCGAGAACGTCCATCGTAACGGCATCCTCCACACCTCGACCGTTCCGGCCACCATCACCGACGCCACGGCCAGCGCGGCGCGAGAGGCGGCGGAAAAGATCCTGACAACGCTCGGCTATGTCGGCGTCATCGGCATCGAGTTCTTCGCGCTTGCCGACGGCAGCCTGATTGCTAACGAGATGGCGCCCCGCGTCCACAATTCCGGCCACTGGACGGAAGCGGCCTGCGTGATCTCGCAGTTCGAGCAGCACATTCGCGCAGTCGCCGGCCTGCCGCTCGGCAACGCCGATCGCCACTCCGACTGCGTGATGCAGAACCTGATCGGCGACGATATCCTTGCTCTTCCCGACTGGCTGAAACGCCGCGATACACTCGTCCACCTCTACGGAAAGACGGAATCGCGCCCCGGCCGCAAGATGGGTCACGTCACCACACTTGCCGCCACACTTGCGGGGAAATAAGGGGTTTTTCCCTGACAAAACCGGCCACTGCCACTGGAAAAACACCTTCACGTGGTTGACACAGACAAGAGGCCGGGTTATCTGCACGCCCAACCTGAAGAGCGCGCCCTGAGCGCGCTTTTGAATGTAATAGATACGGGCGAATGTGAATTCCCCCCAACATCGCGGATCAAAACAATGAAGATCAAGAATTCGCTCAAGTCGCTCAAGGCTCGTCACCGTGACAACCGCCTGGTTCGCCGCAAGGGCCGCATCTACATCATCAACAAGCTGAACCCACGCTTCAAGGCTCGTCAGGGCTGATTTGGCTGGCCGGATGGCTCGGCAGCCTTTGCGCGCCTGAGCCTGTCCGGGAGGGTCCCTTTTGTGATCCCGTTAAAGTGTTTTGATCTTTCGCGTTGGCGGGCTATTATGCCCGCCATGCGTTTTTTGGCCATGACCTGCGCGGCACTGCCGCTCTCCCTCGCCCTGCTCTCAGTTGCCTTGCCTGCGAATGCGCAGGAGCCCGCGCCCGCGCGGGAAAAGGAACAGATCGTTGAGCAGCAGCCCGCGAACCTTTCGCCCAAAGAACATCTCGATCAGCTTTTCGCAGCACTGAAGCGCGAGCGCGACGCCGACAAGGCAGACAACATCGCCAACGAGATCCGCGCCGAATGGAACGATTCGGGCAGCGCCACCGTCAATCTCCTGATGCAATGGGCCGACAAGGCGATCGAGGAGAAGCGCAACAGCGCCGCACTCGATTTCCTCGACCAGGCGATCGCGCTCAAGCCCGGCTACTCCGAAAGCTGGAACCGCCGCGCCACTCTGAACTACACCAACGGCGCCATGCGCAAGTCGATGTCCGATATCGAGCACGTCCTCGATATCGAGCCGCGCCATTTCGGCGCTCTCGCCGGCATGGCCTCCATCCTCGGCGACAGCGGCAACGATCAGCTGGCGCTGAAGGCGTGGGAGCGCTTCCTCGAGATCTATCCCGCCAACCGCAATGCGCAGGAACAGCTGAACACGCTCTCCGAAAAGCTCGCCGGCAGCCGCACCTGACACACCACTGTGTAACGGGTTCCCCTCTTGAAGGTGAACCGCGCGAACCAATCTAACGTATGCTCCGTTAGTCTCCGCCGCAGGTCGAACCATGCTTACCCTCGTCTCCGCCTTCCTCGCTCCAGTCGCCGCCGCGATCGGCTACTCCTCCTATAAGGCCCGCCAGTTCGAACAGGCCTACCCCAATATCGGCGAGCTGACCGACATCGGCGGCTACCGCATGAACGCCGTCCATATCGAGCGCCCCGAAACCGCCGACCTGCCGTCGCTGGTTTTCATCCACGGCGCCAGCGGCAACCTGCTCGACCAGATCGGCGCCTTTCTGGAGCCTCTGCGCGGCCGCGCCGAAATGCTCTTCGTCGATCGGCCCGGCCACGGCTACTCCGAGCGCGGCGGGCCCGATAACGCCCTGCCCTCTGGCCAGGCCGACGCCATCGCAGCGCTGATGGACAAGCGCGGCATCGCCAAGGCGATCATCGTCGGCCACTCCTTCGGCGGCGCCATCGCCGCCGCCTTCGGCGTCCGCCATCCCGAGAAGACGGCAGGCCTGCTCTTCCTCGCACCTGCGACCCATCCTTGGCCCGGGGGTATCGATTGGTACTACCATGTCGCCACCGCCCCCGTGATCGGCTGGCTCTTCAACCATGCGCTAGTCGTACCGCTCGGCCTCAGACGACTGGAGCGCGGCACGATCAACGTCTTCAGTCCAAACCCGAGACCCGGCGATTACATTGAGAAGACGGGCCCCTCGCTGGTGCTGCGCCCGGCAACCTTCCATAACAACGCCGTGGATTTCAGCCGCCTGCTCGACTACGTCAAGGCGCAGTCACATCTCTATTCCCGCATCGCCGCGCCGACTGTGATCATCACGGGCGACAGCGATGACATCGTATGGGAACATCTCCACTCGCAGGGCCTCGCCCATGACATCGTCGGCTCCGAACTGGTGAAGATCAAGGGCGTCGGCCACAAGCCCGATTACCTCGCAACCGATGTCGCCATCGCCGCGCTGGAAAAAATCGCCGGCCGCCCCCGCGACCTGCAGGCCGCCGCGCGAATCTCCGAGGCGAGGCTGGCTGCCGCTGGCGCGCCTGAAGCCAAGTTGCAGACCCAGCCCGCTCCGGCACCGCAGCCCGTCGCTACCCCGGACCTGCAGGGCAGCACTTAGCGCCCGCCGCGCATTGCCTGCCCGGTCAGCAACCCCATATCTTCCATGTCAGTCCAACGAGGGGAACATCATGGACCGCCTTCGCATGAAATCCGCAGCCCTCATCGCTGCCCTGTCCCTGGCGCTGGCACCGCTTTCAGCGGCACTTGCCGCGTCGCCCGCGCCCGTCGAGGCCGAGCACGGCATGGTGGTCACCGCCCAGCATCTGGCGACCGATGTCGGCGTCGAGGTGCTGAGGAACGGCGGCAACGCCGTGGATGCCGCGGTCGCCGTCGGCTATGCGCTCGCCGTGGTCTATCCGACCGCCGGCAATATCGGCGGCGGCGGCTTCATGACGATCCGCATGAAGGATGGCAAGTCCACCTTCCTGGACTTCCGCGAACGCGCGCCGCTCGCCGCCACCAAGACCATGTATCTCGACGCCAAAGGCGATATCGTGCCCCGCGCCAGCCTCGATGGCTATCTGGCCGTCGGCGTTCCGGGTTCGGTCATGGGCTTCGAAATCGCGCGCGAGAAATACGGCACGAAATCCCGCCAGGACCTCCTTGCTCCCGCCATCCGCTATGCCAAGGACGGCTTCACGCTGGAACAGGGCGATGTCGCCTCGATCGAAAGCAGCGCCAAGCGGCTGGCCAAGGACGAGGCCGCCGCAAAGATCTTCCTCAAGCCTGACGGCAAGCTCTTCACCTCGGGAGAAAAGCTGGTCCAGCCTGAACTGGCCGCCGTGCTTTCAAGCATATCCGACAAGGGCACCGACGCCTTCTACAAGGGCATGCCGGCAGACGCGATCGTCAAGGCGAGCCAGGCCAAGGGCGGCATTCTCGCCAGGCAAGATTTCGAGCAATACCAGGTCCGCGAGCTGAAGCCGGTGGAATGCAGCTATCGCGGCTATGACATCATCTCCTCGCCCCCGCCCTCCTCCGGCGGCGTCATCATCTGCGAGATCCTGAACATCCTCGAAGGCTACCCGCTCTCCTTCCTCGGCTACGGCTCGGCCGAGACCGTCCACCTCATGACCGAGGCCATGCGCTACGCCTATGTCGACCGTAACGCGGCACTCGGCGATCCCGATTTCGTCGACAACCCGGTCACCACCCTTCTCGACAAAAGCTACGCCAAGGCGATCCGCGCCAGGATCGACATCAACAAATCGGGCACATCGGCGAACCTGAAGCCGCTCGGCGCCAAGGAAAGCGTCGAGACCACGCACTACTCGATCATCGACGACGAGGGCAACGCGGTGGCCGTCACCTACACGCTGAACGGCTCCTTCGGCGCCGGCGTCGTGGCGCCGGGTACCGGCATCCTCTTGAACAACGAGATGGACGACTTCACTTCCAAGCCCGGTGTCCCCAATCTCTACGGCCTCGTCCAGGGCGAAGCCAATGCCATCGCCCCGAAGAAGACGCCGCTCTCGTCGATGAGCCCGACCATCATCACCAAGGATGGCAAGCCCTTCATGGTGATCGGCAGCCCCGGCGGCTCGCGCATCATCACCATCACACTGGAAGCATTTCTGAATGTCGTCGATTTCGGCATGGACATCAGCCAGGCCGTCAACGCCCCGCGCATCCATCACCAGTGGCAGCCCGACAAGATCTATTTCGAGCCTTACGCGCTGTCGCCCGACACGATCCGAGCGCTGATCGCGATGGGCCACACCATGGACGACGGCAGCGGTCCGCCCGTCTGGGGCCAGGCCGCCGGCATCCTCGTCGGCGGCAAGAGCCTGTCGGCAATCGAAAAGGGCGGTGGCGCCCGCTACAACGGCGCCATGGACAGCCGCGCGACCGAGGGCTCGGCCGGCGGCTATTAGGAGCATGTCGCGCAAAACTGCGCAGCGGTTTTGCGGCAACGACATGCGACAGAACGAAGGCTCAACGGATCGTCGTGTGCGCATATTCCGCCTTGATGGTGACCACAGGCTTCGCACCGGCGACGCTGGGCCGTGGGCTGTCGATCAGCGACGCCTTGGCGGTCACCGTGTAATCGACAGGCACGTCCCTGCCGAAGTCGAGATAGCTGTCGACCGAATGCGCCTTGACGTCGATCGTCTCGTCGGCGTTGAGCTTGTCGTAGGTCAGGTGCGCCCGCAGCGCCGCGCTGTCGATCGCAACATTCGAGGCATGCCCCTGCAGCGTCACGTCTGCTGCCTTGCTCGATAGGCCGAGCTTCGCAAACTCCCCCTCGAACCGCGCCATGACAGCCTGCTGGTTGACCTCGATCGACCCGCCCGGCGGGATGTTGGCGACGACCTCGGGCGAGCAATCGGAAAGATCGAACCATTTCGCGGAGGCGACAGCGATCGAGAGCGTCGTACCATCGATCATCATCCGGCTCTGGTCCTCGCAACCGCTGAAGAACCAGCTCGAATACCAGCGGCCGAACCAGCCGTCGCGCCGCCCCCGCGTTTCGGCCCGATAGGGCTCATCCGCGTTAGCGCTGATCCGGATCGAGCTGGCGTCACCTGTTATCACCACCGACCGGATCGCGGAGACGTCGATCGTCTCTCCCGTCCGCAAGCCACCGGCATAGCTTGAAACCAGCGTGAACAAGAGCAGAGGTATTGTTATGATGATCATCATGGCAGTCTCCTTGTGTGACACCGCTCCCATCGAGCGGCGGACCCAAGGTCGCTGAGAACACAGGAAATCGAGACCTCGATCGCGATCCGGGTCGCCCGCGATTGCGATCGAGGTCATTGTCGTGCTCATATCGCTACAGCATGTCTCCCGAGAGTGGTCACTGGGTTCGGGGTAAAGACATGCTGAAGAACAAAACCCTGAAGCGCAGCGACCAGATTTGAAAGATCGCGGCGCGCTTTCTGTTGCTGGATCCGCCCCATGATCTTCGTGCCGTTGCCCTTCGTCGTCACATTGCTGCTCTTCATCCTGGCGATCAGGATGATCCGACAAAGCGACGGCTTCGCCCCGGAACGGCGACCCTTCCTCATCCTGATCGCGCTCTACGCGCTGCAATCGGTGCTGCTCGGCCTGCGCTGGGGCTATGACATCATCGCGCTGATGCCCGGCCAGGCCGTGCTCGCCGCCCTGATCGCCGCCTTCGCCTGGATCAGCTTCAACAACCTGGCGCGCGACGCCAACCTCTACTGGCTGCGCCTTGCGCCGCATCTCTTGCCCGCCGCCATCGTCCTCGTGCTGATGATCTTCTGGCGCGGCCCGGTCGGCGTCTTCATCACCGCCACCTTTGCAGCCTATGGCGCGGCTCTGTTCTGGCTCGCTCGCCACGGCCCCGATGGGCTCGTCTCCTCACGGCTCGACGGCGCGCTCCTGTCCTACCGCTCGCTGCTGATCACTGCGGGAGCACTCATCGCCTCCGCCACCGCCGATATCGTCATCAGCTTCGATTTCTATAGAACCGGTGGCGCGCATGCCGGCGCCGTTGTCGCGATCGGCAACGTCATCTCGCTCCTTGCGCTCGGCACCGCCGCCGCCATTGCCAGCAGCAGCCAGTCCACCGAACCCGCATTATCGCCCCAGCCAACAACGCCTGCACCAACATCCGGCCCGACGGAAGAAGACGGTGCCATCGCCCGGTCGCTAGACGAACTCATGCAATCGCGCGAGCTCTACCGCGACCCCGAGCTCAATCTCGGCCGCATCGCCCGCAGGATGAGCCTACCCGCTCGTCGCGTGTCGATCGCGGTCAACCGCGTGCATCGGGCAAGCGTCTCGCAATATGTCAACGACTTCCGCATCCGCGCCGCCTGCGAGATGCTGGCAACGACCGATGAGCCCGTAACCCGTCTGATGTTCGATTGCGGCTTCATCAGCAAGTCGAATTTCAACCGCGAATTCCTGCGCGTTACTGGCACGAACCCGACCGAATACCGGCGCAGCAGCCAGGCCCGCCTCCCCGGCACGGAGGCAGCATCGCTGCCCGCTCCGGAGCGCGAATTCTTGCCCGGACGGCAAAGAACCCTTTTCATGTCACCGTGACAAAGCAGCCGTTCACAACGTGAAAGCGGCGTCCTATTCATGTCCGCGTCATCATCCGAAAGAGCTTCCATGGTCAGCATTGAAATGATCGTCGCCGCCCGCGCCCGCCTGCGTGGACATGCCCGCCGCACGCCGCTTCTCTCCTCCCCGTTTCTCGACGAGATCGCCGGCCGCCGGCTGTTCATCAAGGCCGAATGCCTGCAGCATACCGGCTCCTTCAAGTTCCGTGGCGGCTGGGCAGCCGTCTCGGCGCTGGAACCCGAGGTGCGCGCCCGCGGCGTCATCGCCTTTTCCTCCGGCAACCACGCGCAGGGCGTTGCCCTTGCAGCCAAGCTGCACGGCGCCCCTTCCGTCATCATCATGCCCTCGGACGCACCGAAGCTGAAGATCGCCAATACCCGCGCGCTCGGCGCCGAGGTCGTGCTCTACGACCGCGCCACGGAAGACCGCGACGCGATCGGCGCGCGCCTCTCGCAGGAGCGCCGGCTGACCTTGATCAAGCCCTTCGACGAACCGCAGGTCATCGCCGGCCAGGGCACGACCGGTCTGGAGATCGCCGAACAGGCGGAAGAAGAAGGCGTGACCTCGGCCGAAGTGCTGGTTCCCTGCGGCGGCGGCGGGCTGACCTCGGGCATCGCGTTGGCGCTGGAAGCCCGCACGCCCGGTTTCCGCGTCCGTCCCTGCGAGCCCGAAGGCTTCGACGACACCACCCGCTCGTTGGCCTCGGGCCAGATCGAGCGCAATGCCGCGATGTCCGGCTCGATCTGCGACGCCATCATCACCCCGCAACCGGGCAACATCACCTTCCCGATCCTCCAGCGCCTTGCTGGACCCGGCATCGTCGTGTCGGACGAGGAAGCCTTGCGCGCCATGGCACTGGCCTTCACGCGCCTGAAGATCGTCGTCGAACCGGGCGGCGCGGTGGCGCTGGCGGCGGCGCTGTTTCATGGCGAGCAGTTGCAGGAGGAGACCGCGATCGTGGTGACGTCGGGTGGCAATGTCGATCCGGATGTGTTTGGCCGGGCGTTGGAACTGCAGGGCTGAAATCGGAGGAAAGACCCTCTCTGGCCTGCCGGCCATCTCCCCCACAAGGGGGGAGAAGACTCGCGGCGCTACCGCCGGGTTAAGCCCTCCCCCTTGTGGGGAGGGTTGGGAGGGGTCTTCAGCGGTACGCTCCCGGCATACCCCAAAACCAAAAAAGGCGCCCCAACCGGAGCGCCTTTTCCAATTTCAACCAATCAACCCAATCAGAACCCGCTCTGACCGTCCGACCCGATATACGCGATGCGGATCATGTTCGTCGCGCCCGGTGTCCCGAGCGGCACGCCGGCCGAGATGATGATACGGTCGCCGGGCTTGCCGAAGCCTTCGTCGGCGACGATGCGGCAGGCGCGGTTGACCATGTCGTCGAGGTCGGTCGCGTCATGGGTGACCACACAGTGCAGGCCCCAGACGATGGCGAGGCGACGGGCGGTCTGGATGACCGGCGACAGCGCCAGGATCGGCACCTGCGGACGCTCGCGCGAGGCGCGCAGGCCCGTCGTGCCCGACGAGGTGTAGCAGACGATGGCCGACAGGCGCAGCGTTTCGGCGATCTGGCGGGCGGCCAGAGAGATCGCATCGGCGCCGGTGGCTTCAGCCTGGGCGCGCTGTGCGTAGATGATGCCGGGATAGTGCGGCTCGCGCTCGATGGTGCTGGCGATCGACGCCATCGTCGAGACGGCCTCTACAGGATAATCGCCGGACGCCGATTCGGCCGACAGCATGACGGCGTCTGCGCCTTCGAACACGGCGGTGGCGACGTCGGAGACTTCGGCGCGGGTGGGCACCGGCGCGGTGATCATCGATTCCAGCATCTGCGTGGCAACGACCACGGGCTTGCCCGAACGGCGGCAGGCGCGGATCAGCTGCTTCTGAATGCCGGGAACAGCTTCGAGCGGCATTTCGACGCCGAGGTCGCCGCGGGCAACCATCAGCGCGTCGGACAGCTCGATGATTTCCTCGATCCGTTCGATCGCCTGCGGCTTTTCGATCTTCGCCATCAGACCGACGCGGCCGCGGGCGATCTTGCGCACTTCGACCAGATCTTCCGGGCGCTGCACGAAGGAGAGCGCCACCCAGTCGACATCGTCCGTCGCCAGAACCGCGTCGAGGTCGGCGCGGTCCTTGTCGGTCAGAACACCGGCGGTAAGGATCGTGTCGGGCAGGCTGACGCCCTTGCGGTCGGAAATCTTGGTGCCGGAGACCACCGTGGTGACGATGCTCTTGCCGTCGCACTTTTCGGCGCGCAACGCCAGCTTACCGTCATCGATCAACAGGCGGTCGCCTGGCTTCACGGCCTCGAGGATTTCCGGATGCGGCAGGAACACGCGGTTCTTGTCGCCGGGCGTGTCATTGTTGTCGAGCGTGAACGTGTCGCCCGGCTTCAGGTCGACTTTGACGTCGGCGAACTTGCCGACGCGCAGCTTCGGACCCTGAAGGTCGGCGAGAATGCCGATCGGGCGGCCGCTGCGCGATTCAACGGCGCGGATGCGCTGGATCAGCGTGCGCATCGTGTCATGGCTCGCATGGCTCATGTTGATGCGGAAGACATCGGCACCGGCCTGGTGCAGCTTCTCGATCATCGCTTCTTCGGACGAGGCGGGTCCGAGAGTTGCGAGGATTTTTACTTTGCGGTTACGCTTCATCAGTTCGGACTTTCCTGGGTGCCTGGGGTATCGGAAAGTTGAACCATCCAGCTGCCCTGGCGGCCCGTGTCATATTCCTTGAACCCCATCTTCTGATAGCCACGGGCGTAGCAATCATTGACGCCCGTGATCTTGAATTCGTTTTCCGCTACGCACATCTGCACGTCGCCCGTCCATCGTCCTCCCCGGGCGGCGTCTTCGGCGTAGAGATAGTAGTAGCGAGACTGAAGCTCTCCCTCGATCAGTGTCGCGCAGGTCGTTGCCGGGACCTGCCACCAGCCCTCCGTCATCCAGCCGTCCTTGGCCCGGTATCCGATCGCCACGCCGACTAGATTCTGCGTACCATTACACACGCGGAAATCCGCGCGCGCCACGTCGGCGATGAAGAACGGCGAGAACGCCGCGAGAACAAAAAGAGCAAAACGGGCAAGCGGCCCGGAACGCGTAAGGAAACAAGGCGCGGTCTGGATCAACACGACTTCCAATTGGCTCCCGATTATTCGTTGTCGTGCCTTCTTGCGCTGCCTCCCGGCGAAAGTCAACGCAATGCTAATCGATTATATTTCTGACATACGACAAGAGGCGTGCTCGCTGCCGCAGCGATTGTCCGGCGATCGGCCAGGGATCGCGCGGAGATTGCCAAGCGATCGCCAACCTATTGCCAACCTATTGATTGCGGAGTGCGCTTGAACCCATACCCTGACCGTGCGATCAGAGACACGCTTGAAAACAGTCAACGGCATTGTCCTCGATGAACGACTTCAAATCCTTCGAAATTCTAGGCGGACATCATGACAGGGGTATGGTGCTCCTGGGCGACCACGCGATCAACAGCCTGCCGGAACGCTATGGCAGCTTGGGCCTGCCCGAGAGCGCCTTTGCCCGCCATATCGCCTATGACATCGGCATCGAGGGGCTGGCGCGGGCGCTGTCTGAGAAGCTTGGCGTGCCCGCCGTGCTCGGCGGCTTTTCCCGTCTGCTGATCGACCCGAACCGGGGCGAGGACGACCCGACGCTGATCATGAAGATCTCCGACGGCGCCATCATCCCGGGCAATCACCCGATATCAGGGCAAGAGTGGAACGACCGCATCGCCACCTTCCACCGCCCCTATCACAATGCCGTCAGCGAGACGATCGCGGCGGTCGCCGCAGCCACCGGGCAGGCGCCGCTGGTGCTTTCGCTGCATTCCTTCACACCCGCCTGGAAAAACGTACCGCGCCCATGGCACGCCGCCGTCTTGTGGGACAGCGACCACCGCGCCGTCGGCCCGCTTCTTGACCTGCTGCGCGCCGACCCCGATCTGGTGATCGGTGATAACGAACCTTATGATGGCGCGCTGAAGGGCGACACCATGTACCGGCATTGCATGGTCAAAGGTATCCCGCATGCGCTGCTGGAGGTGCGCCAGGACCTGATCGGCGACGACGCCGGCATCGCCGCTTGGGCCGACCGGCTGGCGCCGATCTTCAAGACCATGAACGCCGACCCGGCGCTGCACCGCTATGAGGTGCACGCCTCCCGCACCGGCCCATACTGATTAAGGAGAGCGCAATGACCACGCTCAGCAAAGAACAGCAGACCGAATTCGAAGCCGCTGCCTTCCGCCGCCTCGTCGCGCACCTGCGCGAACGCACCGACGTGCAGAACATCGACATGATGAATCTGGCCGGCTTCTGCCGCAACTGCCTGTCCAACTGGTACAAGGACGCAGCCGACGCCGATGGCGTCGAACTGACGAAGGACGAGGCCCGCGAGATCGTCTACGGCATGCCCTTCGATGAGTGGAAAAGCCGCTACCAGAGTGAAGCGACGCCTCAACAAAAAGCCGCATTCGAAAGCAACAACCCGCACAAATGAGCCCCCGCTCTGTCGAATAGGCTTGACCCCGGCCGATGTTCACGGCAGTCAACGCCATCCGATTTTTTATCCCCCTATCAGGAGAACACGATGTCTGATGCCCACGGCGTTGCCCGCGACCAGCTTCGCGCTTTCATCGAGCGCATTGAACGGTTGGAAGAAGAAAAGAAGACGATCGCCGACGATATCAAGGACGTCTATGGCGAAGCCAAAGGTACCGGCTTCGACACCAAGATCCTGAAGAAGGTCATCGCGCTGCGCAAGAAGGACGAGCAGGAGCGTCTTGAGGAAGAAGCCATCCTCGACACCTATCTGGCCGCGCTCGGCATGATCGAAGGTCCGGCAGAAGCCTGATTTCCTGTTACGATCGCACTCAACGAAAAAGCCGCCGGGTCGCCCCAGCGGCTTTTTTCATTTTATCTTGTCGCTGGCAGCTCAGCCGGCCTGCGTGACGTAGCGTACGTCGAGATACGAGTTGATCGCTTCCGAGCCGCCTTCCGTGCCGTAGCCCGAATCCTTGATGCCGCCGAACGGCACTTCCGGCAGGGCAAGGCCGTTGTGGTTGATCGACAGCATGCCGGCTTCCACGCGGCGGCCAAGCGCCTGCGCGGTGGCGCTCGAGCTGGTGAAGGCGAAGGAGGCCAGGCCGAACGGCAGGCGGTTCGCCTCGATGATCGCGTCGTCGAGCGTCGAGAAGCGGTTGATGATGGCGAGCGGGCCGAAGGGCTCCTCGTTCATCACGCGCGCCGAAAGCGGCACGTTGGCGAGAACCGTCGGCTCGAAGAAATTGCCGGTGTTGCCGATGCGGCGGCCGCCGGTCTTCAGTTCGGCGCCCTTCGAGACGGCATCGTTGATCAGCTCTTCGAGAGCCGGGATGCGGCGCTCGTTGGCGAGCGGGCCCATCTCGACGCCCTCTTCCAGGCCGTTGCCGACCTTGACCGCCTGCGCGGCCTTCACAAAGCCATCCGTGAACTGGTCCATCACGCCGTCCTGCACCAGGAAGCGCGTCGGCGCGACGCAGACCTGACCGGCGTTGCGGAACTTGGAGCCGGCCATGATCGACACGGCCTGATCGACATTGGCGTCATCGAACACCATCACCGGCGCGTGACCGCCGAGCTCCATCGTCGCCCGCTTCATGTGCAGGCCGGCAAGCGCCGCCAGCTGCTTGCCGACAGGCGTCGAGCCGGTAAACGAGATCTTGCGGATGACGGGGTGCGAAATCAGATATTCGGAAATCTCGGCCGGAACGCCATAGACGAGGTTGACGACGCCATTGGGAATGCCGGCATCGGCGAAGACGCGGATCAGCTCGGCCGGCGATGCCGGGGTTTCCTCGGGCGCCTTGACGATGATCGAGCAGCCGGCGGCGATGGCGGCGGAGAGCTTGCGCACCACCTGGTTGATCGGGAAGTTCCACGGCGTGAATGCCGCGACCGGACCAACGGGAGACTTGATCGCCAGCTGCGTGACATTGGGCGCGCGCGACGGAATGACCTGGCCGTAGGTGCGGCGCGCCTCTTCGGCGAACCAGTCGATCACGTCGGCGGCGCCGGCGATTTCGACCAGCGACTGCGCCAGCGGCTTGCCCTGCTCGCGCGTCATCATCCAGGCGATGGTTTCCTTGCGCTCGCGCAACAGGTCGGCGGCGCGGCGCATCATCTTCGAGCGGTCGAAGGGCGAGGTGTCGCGCCACACGCGGAAGCCATTGTCGGCTGCGGCCAAGGCCGCGTCGAGATCCTCGCGGGAGGCATGCGGAATGGTGCCGATGGTTTCACCCGTGGCCGGGTCGGTAACGGGCAGCGTCTTGCCGGAGGCGGCATTCTTCCATTCACCGTCGATGAACAGCTTCACATCGGGATAGGTCTGCATGATTATTCCTTGTCGTCTTCATCAATCAATTTGTCGGACAGCGAACGGCGAGCCGGGGGCACGCTCCGCACGTCCTTCATATAGGCCGCACGCATGCTGTTTCTCAGAGCATGCGACGTTATAAGCCGAAATAGACCTGTGTCTCCCCCCAATCGGTCATGCCACTTATGTCAAAAGCTCTACGATTGCAGGACTTTGATCATCCCGCCGATTGCGGTAGTGATCGAGACGTCGCAGGAGAAATGGAATGGATGAGGTCGGCTGCATCATCGCCGGTGCCGGCGTAATCGGGCTGGCGATCGCACGCGAAGCGGCGATGCGCGGCCTGGAGACGCTCGTCATCGAGGCCAGCCCGATGATTGGCATGGAGACCAGCTCCCGCAATTCTGAAGTCATCCACGCCGGCATCTATTATCCGCCGGGATCGCTGAAGGCGCGGCTTTGCATCGAAGGGCGCGAACGGCTCTATCGCTACGCTGAAGACAAGCACATCCCCCACGCCCGTTGCGGCAAGTTCATCGTCGCGACCAGCCCGCTACAGGTCGAGAAACTCGAGGCGATCCGTATGAAGGCGGCCGAATGCGGCGTCGATGATCTCGTGCTGATCTCAGGCGAGGAAGCGATGGCGCGCGAGCCGGCCCTCAGCTGCGTCGCCGCGCTCGTCTCGCCCTCGACCGGCATCATCGACAGCCACGCGCTGATGCTCGCCTTGCGTGGCGATGCCGAGGAGAACGGCGCCTTCATCGCCCTCAACACCGAGATCATATCAGGCGAGGCCGCCGACAACCGCTTCTTCCTGCGCACCCGGGACCGCTCAAGCGGCGAAGAATACGACGTGGCTTCGCGCCATTTCATCAACGCCGCCGGCCTGCACGCCAACGATCTCGCCCGCGTCGTCTCGGGCTTCGATCACGGAACGGTGCCCAAGCTCCATCTCGCCAAGGGCAACTATTTCGCCGCCCCGGCGCGCAACATCTTCTCGCGGCTGATCTACCCGGTGCCGGAAGATGGCGGCCTCGGCGTGCACCTGACCATGGACCTCGGCGGCTCCATCCGCTTCGGCCCTGATGTCGAGTGGATCGACGCGATCGACTACCAGGTCGATCCCGCGCGCTGCGAACGGTTCTACGACGAGATCCGCCGCTACTGGCCTGGTCTGCCCGAAAACTGTCTGCAGCCGGCCTATAGCGGCATCCGCCCAAAACTCTCCGGCCCCGGCCAACCCGCCGCCGACTTCGCCATTCACGGCCCCGCCGTGCACGGCGTCAGCGGCATGGTTCATCTGTACGGTATCGAGAGCCCGGGTCTCACCTCCTCCCTTGCGATCGCCGAACACGTCATGTCCGAGATCGCCGACTGACGATAACGCGGCGCGCATCCAACCTTCGGATAGTGGTTTCACCGCGCAATTCGCGGTAGATTGCGTTGCCAGAGGGGCAACTTGCGGAGCGCATTTCGTGAAAACGATCACCGACAAGGAACTCGCCGAGCGTCTGCGTCAGGCGCTCGATATTCTCGACAATGGTATGCCCTCGAGCAAACGCGCGCTCAACATCTACGAGATGGTCATCCGGGTGCTCGATACGGGCGTGCGTGTGCTTGAGGAGGAACAGTTTCGCCCGACCGCAAACGACAATCCCGGCAAGCCCTGAACCGGACGTGACGCCCTACCCCTTGATCCGCGCCAGCACGCGATCGAGCGCTGCAATCAACGCGCCGCTGCCGCCCTTGTGGTCGAAATCCTCGAACACCTGCTCGTTCAAACCGCCCTTGGTGGAGAACTCCTCCTTGAGATCCGCGAGCGGCGTGTCGCCATGCGTGACCGCCGTCTGCGCCAGGCTGAGAAACAACGGCGCCAGATAGGCCCGCGCCTTCTCCTGAGGCATCCCCCGATCGGCGAGCCAGCCGGTGGTGCGATCGAGAATGCCGAAATAGGTGGCCATCAGCGCGCTTGCGGCTGCCAGCAGATCATATTCCGCGCGCGTCTCGCATGCGACGGCACTCCCCAGCGCCGAAAAGATCGCGGCGACCGTTTCACTATTCGGGAAGATCGCCGTCACCCCGGCGCGCTCGGCAACGAAGGGAAGCGGAATGGCCTGGGTGATCTCGACAGGCGCATCGATCCAGTCCTCGAGCTTCGCCCGGTCGGTAGCGGCGATTACGCTGACGACACATTGCCCGGCGCGGAACCGAAGGCCCTTGATCACCTCTTCGGCAATCTGCGGCCGGATGGCCAGGAACATGATATCGGCGGCATCCACCACGGCCTGGTTATCGGCACCGATCCTGACGAGCGGCGACGATGCGGCAAGGCGTGCGGCGATCTCGCCATTGCGCGGCGAGACAGTGATCCGCGACACGTGAAGCGACGAACCGAGCATCCCCTTCACCATGGCCTCGGTGATCGTCCCCGTACCCACGAACCCAATCTTCATCACCGCTCTCCATCTGCCGCGCACCCTGCGCCACCAACAAAAAACCGCCGGATCGCTCCGACGGTTCTGATTGTCTGATCTGGAAAATGGCTCAGTTCGCCTCGAACTTGCGCACTTCCATGAAGTTCACCGCCGTGCCGCTGAAGCGACCCGTATCGATCGACGCCGTTTTGGTGAAGCCCTCGGCATAGACAGCCTTTGGCTGCGCGCGCAGCGTCTGGCTGACGAAACGCGGTGCCTTGACCGGCTTGGTGACCATTTCCATGCGCGCATTGCTGAGCGCCCACTGCGAGATGATCTTCTGCGTCAGCTTCGGCTCGGTGGTAACGGTCGCACGGCTTGCGTCGGCCTCTGCGGCCTCATGCTTCGTCGGGCGACCACCCTTGGCGGGCAGGCCTTGAGCGGCACTCGGCTCGATTGCCGGCTTCGGCGCATCGAAGGCATCGCCGAAGCTTGCCGACTTGGTCGCCGGCGCAAGCGCTGCCAGCTGAACCGGCGGCTTTTCTGCCGGAACCTTTTGCGGCATGGCTGCGTTTATAGCCTGTTCGACGCTCGATACCGGCGGCTGGTTGGCTGCAAGCTGGCCGCTATTGGCATTGTTCTGCTGGTTGAGAGCATCGGCAACGGCTGGAGACAGCGTACCCTGCTGATCCGCCTCATCGTCGACAGCTTCACGGTCGGCATTCGCCGCAGCCAGAAGCTTTTCTGCCAGGGCCGGACGCTCAGCCGGCGTCGGCACGGCCGCGAGATTCCCCGTCATCGCGGCAGCCGGATCGGCTGAAGCAACTTCCGCGTCTCCAGGAGAACGACGTGCACCGAGGAGTGACGGTACGGGAACGCTATACGCGCTGAGATCCGCAAAACCCTGCTGGCCCTGATCGGTCACAGCGGCAAGTGCATCCTGTGCGGCATTGCCGGATTGTGGAGCGACAAGGGCGCTGGCCACTTCGCTGCCAGCAGGCTGATTGGCAAACGCCGGCCGCACTTGCGGGATCGGCGCGTTGACGCTTGCGACTTCGGTCTGCTGTTCGGCACTCGCCTGAGCCGGGGCACCCTGGCTCGGATCAGCTGCGTTCGGCATATCGGCGGCCTTCGGCGGCGTTGCCTTGGCAACGGCGACTGCTGGCGTGCTGTCGTCGGAGTTATCCTCTTCCTCATCCGCGCCACCGCCAAACAGGGCTGCAAACAAGGTCTTCGGCTTCTTGCGCTCTTCGCTGGCCGAGCCCGTATAGGCGCCGGAGCTTGCCATCTGTACCGAGCTGTCGCTGACGCGGCGCTTGTAATCGGCCACCGCCTGCTCATAACCCGGCAGCGGCTTGCCGTCGGCCGGGATGTGCATCGTGTTGCCGTTCGGGAAGAGACGGACGAGTTCGTCGCGGTTCATGCGCGGCCATGCGCGAACGCCGCCGACATCCATATGCACGAAAGGCGAACCGGATTTCGGATAGAAACCGACGCCGCCGACCTGCATTTTCATGCCGATCGCGCGCAAAGTCGCCAGTTTCACGTCAGGAATGAAGAAGTCCATCGCCTTGCCGAGCATGTGCTGGCTCTTCTCGGCGACGCCGGAATTGCGCGAACGCGACTTCAGCATGGCGTTGGTGCCGGGCGAACGGAAGCCACAGACGACGTTGATGTAATCCTTGGAACCGCTCTGGCGGTACACTTCCCAGATCAGATCGAACAGGCGCGGGTCCATCTTCGTCGGCTGGTTCTTGCGCCAGTCGCGAAGGAAGCGGTTCAGCTGCTCGAGACCCTTGGGGTCGAACCGGCCGTTGCGCTTATAGGTGATAACCGCCTTTTCCCCCGTGTGAATGAAGTAAAGCTTGAGACTACGCGTTTCGCCCGCCGCCTGCGACGGCGTACTGGAGCCGACGAGCACCGGGGACGAAACTGCAACTGCGAGAAGGGCGGCCATAACCGTCCTTGTCACCTTTCCGCAAAGGTCTGCGCACCTGTTGCGCCATGTCGGGCGCGAAGGCTTCGTATTCCAATTCAGATCCGGCAAACTCAATCCCCGTCAGACAGCCGATGGTCCCTCAATCTGACCCTTGACTGTGAAATGCGGTCACACGATGGCAAAAATGCCACACATGATCAACCTTTTCTTTATAGAGTGAACAGGCCACTAACAAGTGGTTTATGATTGGTAACAAAAGATGATTGCCGGAATCTTAACTGAAAACCCTTACGCAGCGTCCTTTTGCGGGTTGTCCGGGTCGATCCCGTAATCTTTCAACTTTCTGTAAAGCGTCGAACGTCCGATGCCCAGTTTGCGCGCGACCTGGCTCATTTGACCGCGATAGAACTTGAGCGCGAATCGGATCAGCTCCTCTTCGACATCGGCAAGCTTGCGTACGTCGCCGGCCGGATTGGTGCTCGAAATCGCGTTGTCGGGTGCGTCGTTGATCCGCGCCGCGACATTGTCAGCCACCGTCTGCGAAACGCCGAACTCGGCCGCGGCGATCTCGCCGAGGCGAACATTGCTGCTGTTATCGGCAACGAGCGCCAGATGATCGACCACATCGTATCCGGGAAGCTGCGCCGCGATCTGCGGGAAGTCTGCTTCCGTCAGTTCCGGACCATCGGCCAGGACCACGGCGCGGAAGATCGCGTTTTCCAGCTGGCGGATATTGCCCGGCCAGTCATAGGCGGTAAGCAGCGCCAGCGCGCTTGAATTCACCGTCATGCGGTTGCCGTTCTTCTGCTCGCTCGAGAAGCGTTCCGTGAACACCCGCACCAGATGCGGAATATCCTCCTTGCGCTTGCGCAGCGCAGGGATGGTGATCGGGAACACGTTGAGGCGATAATAGAGATCCTCGCGGAAGTGGCCGTTCTTGACCTCTTCGATCAGATCCTTGTTGGTCGCCGAGATGAGACGGACGTTGACCTTGTGCGCGGTGCGCGCGCCAACGGTCTCGATCTCGCCCTGCTGCACGGCGCGCAGAAGCTTCACCTGCACGTCGAGCGGCAGGTCGCCGATCTCGTCGAGGAAGATGGTGCCGCCATCGGCTTCCATGAATTTTCCGACATGGCGCTCCGTGGCGCCGGTAAACGCTCCCTTCTCATGGCCGAAGAGGATGCTCTCGACCAGATTGTGCGGAATGGCGCCACAGTTGACGGTCACGAACGGTTTGCCGGAACGGTCGCTGCCGGACTGGATGGCGCGCGCCACCAGTTCCTTGCCGACGCCGGATTCACCCTCGAGCACAACGGGGATATTGGATTGCGCGGCGCGCTGGGCAAGATCCAGCACCCGGATCATCGCCGGGCTCGCAGACACGATATCGTCGAAGCCGACGGCGCCGGAGCGCGAACGCCGTCCGGCACGCGCCTTGACCTCGCGCTGATCGAGCTTCAGCGCATTCGCGATCGAATTGGAAATCCGCTCCGGCGAGACCGGCTTGACGACGAAATCGAAGGCGCCGGCGCGCATGGCCTGCACCACCGTCTCGATGCCGCCCTGCCCGGTCTGGACGATCACGGGGATTTGCGTGCCGAATTCGTGGATCGCCTCGAGAAACTCGAGGCCTGTCATCTCGGGCATCATCAGGTCGAGAACGATGACGTTGTAGAGGCCGCTGCCCCTCTTCACCATCTCAAGACCGATCCGGCCATTCTCTGCCTGATGGACGACGTGTCCGTGACGCTCGATGGCGTTCTTCAGCAGTCTGCGCTGTACAGGATCGTCTTCGACGACAAGTATCTGCGCTGCACCCTTGTGCTCGTTGTAACCGGTCATTGCTGCCTCACTTCATGCGAAACCTTGAATGGCAATGTCGCATGAAGGCTTGAACATCCAGTTTTGAGAAACTATCGCATTTTAACGTTTGTGACGAAGGTGGATTGCCTCGAAACGATGCTTTCGTGGGACGGAAAAGCCCTTGATGCCAAGGCCTTGGGGGAATAGATCAGGAAACCTGTCGTAAAATAGGAAGAGGATCCCGACCATGAAAAACCTGCTCCCCGGCACTCCGCGCAACTTTTCGGTAACAAATGCCGGCGCGGCTGGCACGGCGGGTCTGGGCGACCTTCCGACCTGGAAGCTCGAAGACCTCTATCCCTCCTCCACCTCCGATGCCTTCAAGGCCGACATGGCGAAAGCCGAAAAGGACTCGCTTGCCTTCGAAGCAAAGTGGAAGGGCAAGCTTTCGGATGCCGCGACCAAGAAGGGCGCTGATGGCATCGGCCAGGCGCTGAAGGAATATGAAGCGCTCGACGACATCATCGGCCGCCTCGGCTCCTTTGCCGGCCTCACCTATTTCTCCGACACGTCGAGCCCTGTTAACGGCAAGCTCTATGGCGACGTACAGGCAAAGATCACCGATTTCTCCGGTCACCTGCTGTTCTTCACGCTCGAGCTCAACCGCATCGACGACGCCGTGATCGACGCCTGCATGGCGAACGATCCGGATGCCGGCCACTATCGCCCCTGGCTGATCGATCTGCGCAAGGACAAGCCCTACCAGCTGGACGACAAGCTGGAACAGCTCTTCCTCGAGAAGTCGATGACGTCTGCCGCCGCCTTCAACCGCCTGTTCGACGAGACCATGGCCGAGCTGCGCTTCGAGATCGACGGCGAACAGCTGTCGATCGAGGTAACGCTGAACATGCTGCAGGACCGCGACCCCGAGGTGCGCCGCAAGGGCGCCATGGCGCTCGCCAAGACCTTCAAGGACAATCTGCGCATCTTCACGCTGATCACCAACACGCTCGCCAAGGACAAGGACATTTCCGACCGCTGGCGCGGCTTTAAGGACATCGCCGATTCAAGACACCTCGCCAACCGCGTCGAGCGTGAGGTGGTCGATGCGCTGGCCGCAGCCGTCCGCGACGCCTATCCGCGCCTCTCGCACCGCTACTACACGATGAAGGCGAAGTGGCTCGGAATGGACCAGATGGAATTCTGGGACCGCAATGCGCCGCTGCCGGAAACCTCCAACGCCATTATCCCCTGGTCCGAGGCCAAGGACACCGTGCTCTCGGCCTATGGCGACTTCGCCCCCGAGATGGCTGATATCGCCAGGCGCTTCTTCGACGAGGAGTGGATCGACGCGCCGGTTCGCCCCGGCAAGGCGCCGGGCGCCTTCGCTCACCCGACCGTGCCGTCCGCCCACCCCTATGTGCTCGTCAACTATCTCGGCAAGCCGCGCGACGTGATGACGCTCGCCCATGAACTCGGCCACGGCGTCCACCAGGTTCTGGCCGGCGGCCAGGGCGCCTTGATGTGCCAGACGCCGCTGACGCTCGCCGAAACCGCCTCCGTTTTCGGCGAAATGCTGACCTTCCGCGCCCTTCTCGACAAGACCAAGGACAAGAAGGAGCGCAAGGCGATGCTCGCCCAGAAGGTCGAGGACATGATCAACACGGTCGTGCGCCAGGTTGCCTTCTACGAATTCGAGCGCAAGGTTCACACCGCGCGCAAGGAAGGCGAGCTCACGGCCGAGCAGATCGGCGAACTCTGGCTCTCGGTGCAGGCCGAAAGCCTCGGCCCGGCGATCAGGATCGCGGAGGGCTACGAGACCTATTGGACCTACATCCCCCACTTCATCCACTCGCCCTTCTACGTCTACGCCTATGCGTTTGGCGATTGCCTGGTGAACTCGCTCTACGCCGTCTACCAGAACGCCGAGCAGGGCTTCCAGGACAAGTATTTCGAGTTGCTGAAAGCCGGCGGCACCAAGCACCACTCCGAACTGCTGAAGCCTTTCGGCCTCGATGCGACCGATCCGTCGTTCTGGAGCAAGGGACTGTCGATGATCGAGGGGCTGATCGACGAGCTGGAAGCGCTGGATAGGGGCTGATCGATAACCGCGAGCGCAGAGCCAGACCGCCCCCCTCTGCCCTGCCGGGCATCTCCCCCTCANNTGAGGGGGAGATGCCCGGCAGGGCAGAGGGGGGTGCCACACGGCACGACCTCGCCGCACGACGCCCCGATCACCGTCCCCGTCGCAAAACAACGCTTGCCGCACGCCCGCCAGCTGCTAAACGCATCGTGGTATGACACGCTCGAAGCCCCACATCCTCTTCCGCGACGACACATCCGGCCAGGTCATGCTCTTCGCCGACCCGGCCGAGATCATCGTCGCCCACACCCGCGCCGAGGTCTTTACCGGCCTCGCCCGCATGGAGGAGGCCAGGAAGTCGGGCAAGTGGCTCGCCGGTTACATCGCCTACGAAGCCGGCCACCTCTTCGAGGACAAGCTCGCCGGGTTCGCCATCGAAAACCGCGACACCCCGCTCCTCTGCTTCGGCGTCTTCGACCACCCGCAACCGGACGACCACCCGCTCGCCCAACCAACACAACGCCTCGAAAACGAAGAATTCCTGACGGCCCCGAAAGCCGCGTGGGACTTCGAGACCTACAAGAACCGCTTCGACCGCCTCCACCAACATCTCATGCAGGGCGATTGCTACCAGGCCAACCTCACCATGCCGATTGAGGCCCGCTGGTCCGGCGACCCCAGCGCCGCCTTCTGGTCGCTCATATCGCGCCAGCCGGTGAAATACGGCGCGCTGGTCGATCTCGGCGGCCCGGTCATCCTGTCGCGCTCGCCCGAGCTCTTCTTCCGCACCGACGAGGAAGGCTGGATCGAGACGCATCCGATGAAGGGTACCGCAAGGCGCGGCAACACACCGGCCGAGGACGAGGCGATCAAGAAGGCCATGCTCGCCGATATCAAGACGCAGGCCGAAAACCGCATGATCGTCGATCTCCTGCGCAATGACATATCCCGCATAACGCAAGTCGGCACGCTCGACGTCCCCAAGCTCTTCGACATCGAGACTTATCCTACGGTGCACCAGATGGTGAGCCACGTACAGGCGAAGCTGCTGCCTAACCTCGAAATCCGCGATATCCTCGCCGCCCTCTTCCCCTGCGGCTCGATAACGGGCGCCCCGAAGATCAGCGCCATGACGATCCTGCACGCGCTGGAAGACGGCCCGCGCGACGTCTATTGCGGCGCCATCGGCATGATCGCGCCATCAGGCGCCATGCGCTTTTCCGTCGCCATCCGCACGCTCACCCTCTTCGACAACGGCCGCGCCGTCTTCAATGTCGGCGGCGGCATCGTCATCGATTCCACTGCTGAAGCCGAATACGAGGAATGCCTCCTGAAGGCCCGCTTCGCCATCGGCGACCAGCCGATCGCGGGAACGGGGAGAGCGTGACCATGGCCGGCTTCTCGCTGATCGAAACCCTGCGCTACGAGCCCGACGCCGGCTTCATCCGCCTGCGCCTGCATCTCGCCCGCCTCACCCGCTCCGCCCGCCGCATCGGCTTTCCCCAGCCGGTGGGCGCGCTCGAAAGATTGCAGCAAGCCGTCGCCGGCGCCACCACGCCCCAGCGCGTCCGGCTGACCTTCGATGAAAACGCGACTATCGAGGTCACCACGGCACCCTTCACGCCGCTCGCGCCCGACGCCACCTGGACCATCCGCATCGCCGACCAGCGGCTCGACTCCGCCGACAAGCTGCTGCGCATCAAGACCACGCGCCGCGCGGTCTACGAGGCCGCGCGCGCCGAATACACCACTGCGGACGCCGACGAAGTGCTGATGCTGAACGAGCGCGAAGAGGCCTGCGAGGGCACCATCACCTCGATCTTCCTCTACGACGGATCCGGTATCCTGCGCACGCCGCCGATCTCCTGCGGCCTGCTGGCGGGCGTGCTGCGCACCGAGCTCATCTGCCAGCGCAAGGCTCGCGTCGGTCGCATCACGCGCGACGATCTGAAGATGGGCAAGCTCTTCGTCGGCAATTCGCTGCGCGGGCTGATACCGGCCACGCTCGTCGACTAGGCAACGATCCGCAATCGATCCCGCCCGCCCTGCTTGGCATGGTAGAGCGCCTCGTCGGCGCGCGCATAAAGCTCGCGCGCGGTATCGCCGGGGTGCAGTTCCGCAAGCCCGGCCGAGCAGGTGTAGGAAAAACTCGGCGCATTGAGGATCGGCCGGGCGCCGCGCACCGTGGTCAATATCCGCTCGATGATCAGCTCGCCCTGCGCCAAGGTCGTATCCGGCAGGATCAGCATGAACTCTTCGCCGCCGATCCGCCCGAAACTGTCGCGCCGACGCACGAGGGGATGCACCCGGCGAGCGAAATCGACCAGCACGTCGTCGCCCGTCTGGTGCCCGTAGAGATCATTGATGCGCTTGAAGAAATCGAGATCGATGATGCAGATGCAGCCCCCCGCGGGCCGCGGCGCGGCATGCCCGGCGGCAAGACTGTCGAGCGCCGCCATCATGAAACGGCGGTTGGAGACGCTGGTAAGCTCATCGGTCTGCGATGCCTTGAGCGCGAAGTCTCGATCCTGCCGGACATCCCGCTCGCTCGCCTTCAGATGCGTGATGTCGCTGGCGATGCACAGCATCCAGCCGTCCTTCTGAACGGTCTCCGTCATCCACAGCCAGCGCCCGTCGACCACATCCGTCTCGAAGGCACGAAACGGCAGCTTGCCACGCCGCGATTGCGCCGAGACCAGCCAGGTCTCGAAATCGGAGGTCCGGATGATCGTACCCTTGCCGCTGCGCGTGTTGCGCCGCATCAGGTCCGCCCATAGCGGGCACTCCTCGGGCTCCAAGGCAAAGGTCGTGCGAAAGGCCGGGTTTGCATAGCGCAACCGATCGTCCTGATCATAAAGCGCGATCAGGACGGAACTGTCCTCCTGCAATTCCGCAAGCCGCTCCGATATCTGGTTCATCCGATGGTTCCGGGGCGCAACGATAATAGTGATTCGCAGTTTGACGCAGAAGTCTGAAAAGAAGATGGATGGTTTCGGCGCAATTGCACTATTTGGTTGTTCCGCAATGCGACACCTTGGTTCACGGAGGCGAGAGCCCGGCCAGTCGCCACCTATTGCCAGCAGGCTGGCAAATCGGCACTTTGCTGACAATGACGCCACCGACCTACACGCCCTATGACGGCTCGGCCAAGCCCTTCACCATCGGCCTGATGCCGCTCGATCCCGACCGCTGGATCGAGCCCGATGCCGATTGGGCCCGCTATGTCGGCGAAAAGCGTGCGCTGGTCGCGAGCGGTCGCGACGACGTGTTCGTGGCCGAGGCCGACACATTGGACGCACAACAGGAAGCGCTCGACCTGATGCGGCAACATCTGTGCGACCGCCACCCCGATCTCTGTTCCAAGATCAAAGATGACAACCCGCCGCTGCTCAGCGCCGGCCTGATGGTCCAGGACGATCTCGTCCTGATGCGCCGCAAGGAGGACGGCTGGCATCTCGTTGCCGGCTTCGTCGCCTTCCCCTCCTCTTGGTCCCTGGCAGAAAAATTCGGCCGCCCGATGCAGGCGATCCATCAGGACGTTCCCGGTTTCGGTGAAGGCACGCGCAACGCCGCGCTGATCACCCGCATCTTCGACAATCTGCAGGTGACGCAGCCGGTCGAGCGGCTGAACTGGTCGGTCAACACCACCGACGCTCTCTTTCTGCCGCTCTCCAAGCACCACCGCCCGCCTGAGGACACCCCTTTCACGCTCGCCGAACGCTTCGCCCGCGTCGAGCGCCAGACGCTGCGCAAGCTCCCTCGGTCGGGCGATATCCTCTTCACGATCCGCGTCTACGTCGATCCGATAGCGGCAATCGCCCGTCACCCCCGCGCCGCGGAGATCGCCGCAAGCTTTGCCGCACAGCTCGAAAAACTCGACGAGCACCAGACCGCCTACAAGGGCCTGACCCTGCAAAAGGCGGCGCTGGCGGCAAAGTTGCACGCGCTTGCAAGCATTTGATCCTTCACCCGATATTTACATTCCCGGCTCGAACGCTCTTTATTGTGACGTGATTTTATGATTAGAGCCGGTCACCTCGCAGTATTTGCACGATTTCAAATGAATTCTTAAAGGCCTATCGCCTTTCGCTGCCTTCCACAGGAGAAGAGAATGACGGAACAGACCCACCCGGTATATGCCGAAATTACCGGCCCGATCGTGATGATCGGCTTTGGCTCCATCGGCCGCGGCACGCTGCCGCTGATCGAGCGCCACTTCAAGTTCGACAAGAGCCGGATGGTTGTCATCGACCCGCGCGAAGAGCCCTCCGACATGGAGATCCTGAAGCAGCACGGCATCCGTCACATCAAGGAATACGTGACCAAGGACAACTACAAGGAGCTCTTGAAGCCGCTTCTCACCGAAGGCGAAGGCCAGGGCTTCTGCGTCAACCTCTCGGTTGATACCGGCTCGCTCGACCTGATGAAGCTCTGCCGCAAGCTCGATGTTCTCTATATCGACACCGTCGTCGAGCCTTGGCTCGGCTTCTACTTCGACAAGAGCATGAAGAACTCCGACCGCACCAACTATGCGCTGCGCGAAACCCTTCGCCATGAGAAGAAGAAGAGCCCGGGCGGCACCACCGCCGTTTCCACCTGCGGCGCAAACCCGGGCATGGTTTCCTGGTTCGTCAAGCAGGCGCTGGTCAACCTCGCCAACGACACCGGCCTGAAGTTCGACGAGCCGGATCAGCATGACCGCGAAGGCTGGGCCAAGCTGATGAAGAAGCTCGGCGTCAAGGGCGTCCATATTGCCGAGCGCGACACGCAGCTCACCAAGAACCCGAAGCCGCTCAACGTCTTCTGGAACACCTGGTCGGTCGAAGGCTTCATCTCCGAAGGCCTGCAGCCGGCTGAACTCGGCTGGGGCACCCACGAGAACTGGATGCCGAAGAACGCCAAGAAGCACAAGAAGGGCTGCAAGGCCGCCATCTACCTCGAGCAGCCGGGCGCCAACACCCGCGTTCGCACCTGGTGCCCGACGCCTGGCCCGCAGTACGGCTTCCTCGTCACCCACAACGAGTCCATCTCGATCGCCGATTACTTCACGGTGCGCGACAAGGACGGCGAAGTGACCTTCCGCCCGACCTGCCACTACGCCTACCATCCCGCCAACGACGCCGTTCTGTCGCTGCATGAGATGTTCGGCAACGGCGGCAACGCGCAGCCGGTCCATCACGTTCTCGACGAGCACGAGCTGGTCGACGGCGTCGACGAACTCGGCGTGCTGCTTTACGGCCACGAGAAGAACGCCTACTGGTTCGGCTCACGCCTGTCGCTCGAAGAGACCCGCCGCATCGCGCCTTACCAGAACGCCACCGGCCTGCAGGTCACCTCGGCGGTTCTGGCCGGCATGGTCTACGCGCTCGAAAACCCGAAGGCCGGCATCGTCGAAGCCGACGAGATCGACTACAAGCGCTGCCTCGAAGTGCAGCTGCCCTACCTCGGCCCGGTCGAAGGTCACTACACCGACTGGACCCCGCTGGACGGTCGCCCGGGTCTGTTCCCGGAAGATCTGGACACCAAGGATCCCTGGCAGTTCAAGAACATCCTCGTTCGCTGATTGCGCCAACGACCCGATCACGAGATGCCCGCCGCAAGGCGGGCATTTTTGTAACGCCTGCTGTATAAATGCCGTCTCGCGCCCTGGAAGGCTTGCCTTCCCGCAACACCCGCGCCATGTGTTCGTTAACCAAACGTATCTTTTCGGTCAGACTATTCCGGGAGCATCTCATGAAACTCAGAACCCTCATCGTGATCGCGGGCGCCTCGGCGGCCCTGACGGCCTGCATGCCGCAGTCACCGCGCCCGATGCCCGTTGCCGCTGCGCCGCAGCAGGCGACAGGCGTGGAGGGTTCCTGGTCCGATCCGAACGGCATCATCTCGACCTTCCAGGCCGGCACGTTCACGACGCGCACCACCGACACCAACCAGATGCTGGCATCCGGCACCTACATCAACACGTCCCCGACGCTGGTCGAAATCAACATGACCTCGCTGGTCCGCAAGACGCAGTCCAAGGTCAACTGCGCACTGGTCACCCAGAGCCAGCTCAACTGCACCTCCGACGCCGGATCGCAGTTCAGCCTGAACCGCCATATGTAAGTCGCCTTATACGGACATCAGAAGAGCTCCCCTTGCGGGAGCTTTTTTTGTTTACCGCTCTTGGAATGCACTCGCGCTGTCACAGGTTTTTCTCTTGCGGCCACTAAGGGTTGATGGAAACATCCATCGCGTAGGGACGGCGAGGCGTGGGGGACCGATTGCCGGTTCGAGCGTCGCCGATCAAACCAGGAGAACAGAATGACGAAATCATTTCAATTCGGTCTGTTGACCGCGTCCGTATTGGCGCTGTCGAGCAGTGCCGCCTTTGCCGATTACCAGCTCAATATTTTGCACATCAACGATTTCCACTCGCGCATCGAGGCGATCAACAAGTTCGATTCCACCTGCTCGGCCGAGGAAGAAGGCAAGAACGAGTGCTTCGGCGGCGCCGCCCGCCTGAAGACCGCGATTGACCAGCGCCGCGCAGCCCTCTCCGGCCAGAACGTCCTGACGCTGAATGCCGGCGACAATTTTCAGGGCTCGCTTTTCTATTCGACGTACAAAGGTACGGCCGAACTGGAGATGGTCAACGCGATCAAGTTCGATGCCATGACGCTCGGCAACCATGAATTCGACGACGGCGAAAAGGCGCTGGCGCCGTTCATGGACAAGGTGGCCTTTCCCGTCACCGCCGCCAATGTCGAATTCTCCGACGCCTCGACGGTCAAGAAGCACCCGGAACCATCCGTCGTGCTTGACATCGGCGGCCAGAAGATCGGCATCATCGGTGTGGTGACGACCGAAACCCCCGAGCTCGCCTCGCCTGGCCCGAACATCAAGTTCACCGATGATGTCGCCGCCATCACCAAGGAAGCCGCAAAGCTGAAGGCCGAGGGCGTCAACAAGATCATTGCGCTGACGCATGTCGGCTACGTCAGGGACCTCTCCGATATCGCCAAGATCCCCGACGTCGATGTCGTCGTCGGTGGCCACTCGCACACGTTTCTGTCGAACACCGACACGAAAGCAGCCGGCCCCTATCCGACGATGGTCGACAATCCCGGCGGCTACAAGGTTCCCGTCGTCACCGCCGCCTCCTACGGCAAGTATCTCGGCGACGTGGTCATCACCTTCGACGACAACGGCGTCGTCAAGGAAGCCAAGGGCGATCCGATCCTGATCGACAGTTCGTTCAAGCCGGACGAAGCCATCACCGCCCGCATCGCCGAACTCGCCAAGCCGATCGAGGAGATGCGCAAGAAGGTGATCGGCTCGTCCGAAGGCCCGATCGAAGGCGCCCGCGAAGTCTGCCGCGTCAGGGAATGCACGATGGGCAACCTCGTTGCCGACGCCATGCTCGACCGCGGCAAGGCCCAGGGCATGCAGATCGCGATCCAGAACGGTGGCGGCTTGCGCGCCTCGATCGATGGCGGCGACGTCACCCAGGGCGAGGTCGTTACTGTCCTGCCGTTCCAGAACACGCTGGCGACCTTCCAGCTGACGGGCGCCGACATCCGCACCGCCCTTGAAAACGGCCTCGGCAAGATCGAGGAAGGCGCCGGCCGCTTCCCGCAGGTGGCAGGCATGAAATACAGCTTCGACAAGTCCAAGCCCCCAGGCAGCCGCGTTGTCTCCGCCGAGGTCAAGGACGGTGACGCCTTCGTTCCCCTCGACGATGCCAAGACCTATGGCGTGGTCACCAACAACTACATGCGCGCAGGCGGCGACGGCTATTCGATCTTCGCGACCGCGGGCAAGAACGCCTATGACTTCGGCCCCGATCTCGCCGACGTCACCGCCGAGTTCCTCGCCGCTCACTCGCCCTACAAGCCCTACACAGATGGCCGCGTAACCGAGGTCGCCTCTTCCGCCGCTGCCCCTGCACCGACCGCATCGGAAACGACGGCGCCGGCAGCGACGACAGCACCGGCCACGCCGGAGGCAACGCCCGCCCCGGCGGCGACGGCACCGTCCACGGAAGCCCCGGCTCTCGCCCCGAACACGCCGACCACCCACATCATCGCATCGGGCGACACGCTGTGGGATCTTGCCAAGCAGTTCTATGGCGACGGCACGCTCTGGAAGAAGATCTCCGAAGCCAACGGCAAGCCCACCCCCCGCCACCTGACTGTCGGCAAGGAGCTGCAGATCCCGTCCAAGTAAGCCTTGCGGCAGGACGGAATAAAGTATGACGATTTGTCCCAATCATGTGAGCCGGTCCGGGGTTTCCCGGGCCGGCTTTTGTTCCTATAGGGTGAACCATTCGATCTCGTCCGCGTATGAGCGGTCGAGCAGCTGATTGGGGTAGAGATGACAACCGTTGAGACCACGCACCTTCCGGCGGAACACCAGCAGGTGAACTATGGCAAGGTGGGCGTCCTGCTCGTCAATCTCGGCACGCCCGATGGTACCGACTACACCTCGATGCGCCGCTATCTCAAGGAATTCCTGACCGACAAGCGCGTCATCGAATGGTCGCCTTGGAAGTGGTACCCGATCCTGTTCGGCATCGTCTTGAACACCCGTCCGGGCAAGGTCGGCAAGGCTTACGAACTGATCTGGAACAAGGACAAGGACGAGAGCTACCTGCGCACCTACACCCGCAGCCAGTCAGACCTGATGGCCGAGCGCCTTAAGGACCTGCCCAACGTCGTGGTCGACTGGGCGATGCGCTACGGCACGCCCTCGATCGCCTCGCGCATCGACGCGCTCAAAGCACAGGGCTGCGACAAGATCGTGCTCTTCCCGCTCTACCCGCAATATGCGGCGGCCACTACCGCCACCGTCAACGACAAGGCTTTCCAGCACCTCCTGAAGATGCGCTGGCAGCCGGCGCTGCGCACCGTGCCGGATTACCACGACGACGACGCCTACATCACGGCGCTTGCCAACTCCATCACCACCCATCTGGCGACGCTGGACTGGAAGCCGGAAAAGATCCTCGCCTCCTTCCACGGCATCCCGATGTCCTACTTCAAGAAGGGCGACCCCTATTACTGTCAGTGCCAGAAGACCGGGCGTCTTCTGCGCGAGAAGCTCGGCCTGTCGAAGGACGAGTTCATGGTCACCTTCCAGTCCCGCTTCGGCCCCGAGGAGTGGCTGCAGCCCTATACCGACAAGACGGTGGAACAGCTCGGCCGCGATGGCGTCAAGCGCATAGCGGTACTGAACCCCGGCTTCGTCTCCGACTGTCTCGAGACGCTGGAAGAGATTGCCGAGCAGGCCGCACATTCGTTCCACGAGAACGGCGGCGAGAAGTTCGCGCATATTCCGTGTCTGAACGACAGCGAGGATGGGATGGCGGTGCTGGAGAAGGTGGTGCGGCGGGAATTGCTGGGCTGGGCGTAACCGATTAGCGGTCGCTGCGGCGCGAAGATACCCCCCTCTGTCCTGCCGGACATCTCCCCCTCAAGGGGGGAGATNNATCTCCCCCCTTGAGGGGGAGATGCCCGGCAGGGCAGAGGGGGGTGCGCAACGCGGCACAACGGCGGAGACAAGCCCTCACACCCCCCGCCGATTCCCCCACAACAACACATGCAGCTGCGGCAGCACCCGTGCCGAAAACCAGCGATCGTCTGTCACCTTTCCGACCAGCCACAGCATCCGCTCCATGATGCCATCGATATCAATCCGGGCATCGTCGTCATGCGGCGGCGGTGTGTGGTTGCCCGGCTGCAGATAGACCGGCAGTTCCGGATAGCGCAGCGATGCCTGTCGCGCAAAATCATAATCCGCATCGTCGAAGATGACGAATTTCAGCGCAATGCTCGGCGCTTTGCCCGCCGCCTCGAGACAGTCCGCAAACACGTCCCAATCCGTCTCCATGCCGCTCGACGGCGGCTTCGGCGAAAGCACCAGTACGTCGAGATCGGCGAACCAGTCGCGGGCGACGCTGCCCTGCGTTTCAATCGCGAAGCGATAGCCGTCGTTCTTGCCGCGCCTGATCAGCGGCTTCAGCGGCTGGATCGCCGGATTGCCACCCGATAGCGACACCATCAACGGGCTGCCGCCCGAGAGGTTGCGCACCTCCTCCCAGATCGCCTGCGCCGACATCGGCGTCCAGTCGTGGCGATAGGCGCTGTCGACGGCGTGCAGCGTGTCGCACCACGAACAGCGGTAATCGCAGCCGCCGGTGCGCACGAAGACCGTCGGCTGGCCGATCAGCATGCCCTCGCCCTGGATGGTCGGACCGAAGATCTCGCTGATCCGGATTTTCTCCTGAGCCGCGCTCACGGCCGGTACTCCGCCCATGTCTTCGCCGTCTCGCTGACCTTGACGGCCGACGTCTCGGGCAGGATCGCCTTGCACCAGTCGTAGAAGTGCTTCGCCAGATATTCCGACGTCACCTTCTCATGCCCCAGCACCTCGTTCAGGTGCCGATGGTCGAAACGATCGTCGATATAGCGCTTCAGTGGCGAGAGCTCGTGATAGTCGCGCACGAAACCGTCATCATTAAGCTCGGCCGCCGCCAGCTCGACGACCACAATGTAATTATGCCCGTGCAGTCGTGCGCACTGGTGATCACAGGGAAGATGCGACAGCTGATGCGAGGCGGAAAAGTGGAATTCCTTGGTGATGCGGTACACGACTACACCTCCGTGGCCGAAAAGCCCGACGTCGCCGCCTTCCAGAAATCGGGATCGTCATAGGTGGTCGGATCCGCAACGCCGGCCAGATGAAACGCCTCGCGCCGCTCGACGCAGGTGCCGCAGCGCCCGCAATGGCGAAGCCCGCCCTTGTAGCAGGACCAGGTCTCGGCAAACGGCGTCCGGTGCTTCGCGCCGTCGCTGACAATGTCGGCCTTGGTCACGTTCACATATGGCGCCTGCAGTTTGACGCTGGCATAGCCGTCCAGCGCCGCATCCTGCATCACCTGAAACGCATCGATGAAGCCAGGCCGGCAATCCGGATAGATGAAGTGGTCGCCGCCATGCACGGCAACGGCAACCGCATCCGCCTTCTGCGCAGCGGCGAGCCCGAAGGCGATGGCGAGCATGATGGCGTTGCGGTTCGGCACCACAGTCGATTTCATCGTCTCCTCGGCATAGTGGCCGTCGGGCACGTCTATATTATCAGTCAGCGCCGAGCCGGTGAGATGGCTGCCGATCGGCCTGATGTCGATGATCTGGTGCGGCACGCCGAGCCTCATTGCGCAGGCGGCGGCGTAGTCCAGTTCCTTGCGGTGGCGCTGGCCGTAATCGAAGGAGAGCAGGCCGATGAGGGTTTGTTCGGCTGCCACTCTGTGCGCAAGCGAAACGGAGTCCAATCCGCCGGAGCAGATGACGATAGTCTTCATGATTGAGATCCCTTGTTTTGACCGGGTGGGCTGCGACCGGATACGGGGCCTTCTAGGCCAAAGGGACCACATTGTGAAGAACCAATCGAACCCCCATATTTGATAGGCAGAGCAGCACGACTACCTGAGAGCGTGGCTTTTGAAATCGTCTCGGCTAAGGTGCGGCTATTCGATTCGGGTTTTGGGAGGTATTTCATGGTTTTGGGCGGCTTCGACATCGTGGTCATCGCGCTGGTGGTCTTCGTCATCCTGGTGCTGTTTGCCGGCATCAAGACGGTTCCGCAGGGCTATCAGTACACGGTCGAGCGCTTCGGTCGCTACACCCGCACGCTGGGTCCCGGCCTCAACATCATCACCCCCTTCATCGAGCGCGTCGGCGCCCGCATGAACGTCATGGAGCAGGTGCTCGACGTCCCCACGCAGGAAGTCATCACCCGCGACAATGCCTCTGTCTCGGCCGATGCCGTCGCCTTCTACCAGATTCTCAACGCAGCCCAGGCGGCCTACCAGGTCTCCAACCTCGAAAACGCCATCCTCAACCTGACCATGACCAACATCCGCTCGGTTATGGGCTCGATGGATCTCGACGAGCTGCTCTCCAACCGCGACGCCATCAATGATCGCCTGCTGCGCGTGGTCGACGACGCCGTCCAGCCCTGGGGCATCAAGGTCACCCGCGTCGAGATCAAGGACATCCAGCCGCCGCGCGATCTCGTCGACGCCATGGCCCGCCAGATGAAGGCCGAGCGCGAAAAGCGTGCACAGGTACTCGAGGCCGAAGGCTCCAGGAACGCCCAGATCCTGCGCGCCGAAGGCGCCAAGCAGTCAGCCATCTTGCAGGCAGAAGGACAGCGCGAGGCGGCCTTCCGCAATGCAGAGGCCCGCGAGCGCCTTGCCGAGGCCGAAGCCAAGGCGACGAAGATGGTGTCGGAAGCGATTGCCGCCGGGGACGTGCAGGCCATCAACTACTTCGTGGCGCAGAAATACACCGAGGCGCTGACCGCGATCGGCTCCGCCACCAATTCCAAGGTCGTGCTGATGCCGATCGAGGCATCGTCAATCATTGGCTCGCTGAGCGGCATCGGCGCCATCGCCAAGGAAGTCTTCGGCGGCAACGACAATCCCCCGGCAGCGCCCGCGCCGCGCCAGGTCCAGTCCCCGCGCACGACGCCGCAGGTCAACCCGTTCAACCAGAACCCGGAGCGCTGATAGATGCTATCTGCCATCACATCGGAACTCGGGCCATGGAGCTGGTGGGTCGTCGGCCTCGTGCTGCTTGCCGCCGAGATGATGGTGCCCGGCTTCTTCCTCGTCTGGATCGGCTTGGCGGCAATTGCCGTCGGCGCGCTGTCGCTGCTCTTCTGGGATAGCGTATTCTGGGTCTGGCAGCTACAGGCGATCCTCTTCGCCGCCTTCGCCGTCGCCGCCACCTTCATCGGCCGCAAGCTGACACGCGATCACGGCGAGACCGACGAACCCTTCCTCAACCAGCGCGGCGCCAGCCTGGTCGGCCGCACGGCGACGCTTGCCGAGCCGATCACCGAAGGTCGTGGCCGCATCAAGCTTGACGATACGCAATGGAAGGTAAGCGGCCCTGATCTGCCCGTTGGCGCACGCGTCAAGGTCATATCCAGCAACGGCCGTGACCTGATAGTCGAGGAAGCCTGATCCCGATCAAGCTGACCTTGATCAGGCCACGCCGATCCGCAAGAGATCGTGGAAATGAATGAGCCCGACCGGCTTGTTGTCGTCATCGACGACAATGAGCGCTCCGATGCTGTGCTTGTTCAAGAGCGCCAGCGCGGCGGTGGCCAGCACATTCGGCTTCACCGTCTTCGGCGAGCGCGTCATGATATCATCGACGACGAGCTCCGAGAGGTTGCGCGTCAAGTTGCGCGCCATGTCGCCCTCGGTGACGATGCCGCAGAGGCGGCCATCCTCGTCGAGGATGCCGACACAGCCGAAATGCTTGCGCGACAGCGTCGAGATCGCCTCCGGCAATGGCGTGCCCTTGGGCACCAGCGGCACCCGCTCCCCAGTGTGCATGACATCGGCGACATGGCTGAGCGCCGCGCCGAGCTTGCCGCCGGGATGGAACACATGGAAATCGCGCGCCGTAAACCCGCGCGCTTCAAGCAGCGCGATCGCCAGCGCATCACCCATGGCAAGCTGCATCATGGTCGATGTGGTCGGCGCCAGCCCATGCGGGCAGGCTTCCTCGACATTGGGCATCAGGAGAACGACGTCGGACGCCCTGCCGAGCGATGATACCTGCGAGCAGGTCATGGAAATCAGCGGAATGGAGAAACGGCGGGTATAGGCGATGATGTTGCGCAGCTCGACGCTCTCGCCGCCTTTCGACAACGCCAGCACCGCATCGCCCAACCCCACCATGCCGAGATCGCCATGATTGGCCTCGGCGGCGTGCATGAAGAAGGCAGGCGTTCCCGTCGAAGCCAAAGTAGCGGCGATCTTCACGCCAATGTGGCCGCTCTTGCCGACGCCGGTGACGATCACCCGCCCCGATATCCCACCGATTGTCTCGACGGCCTGTAGGAAAGGCCCGGCGAGATCGCCGTCGAAAGCCTGTTCGAGGGACACCAACGACTGTCGTTCGGTGGCGAGCGTACGCCTGGCCGAGTCGATCACGCCGTTGTCGATGAGATTTACCGCGCGCTTGATCATCGCCATCAGTTAGCCGCTTTCCAGCGCGGTGTCCACCATAGCGGCGGATTGCGCACCGCTTGCGATCAAATGGCAACGAATGGTTAACCACGAGGCTTTACGTTCGGGTAACCACTTCGAAGCATGCCGAGCGCGACCATATGGGCCATTGGAGACATACGAGCAGTCTGACGCCGCTCCGCGCGGCGGGCGTTGCGGTGTCCGTGGCGCTGGCTGCTCTCGAACTCATGGCCCCGGCATCCGCTCTCGCCCAATCGGCACGCACGGCCGCATCGTCGAGCGTACTCGCGCAATCGGCCTACATCGCCACCCCCGATGCGACGGGCGATCAGCAGGACGACGGCACGACCATACCCGGCGCCACGGCATCCGCCGACGACCCATCCGCTGCCAACACCGCCGCCCCCAATGGCGCGAACGCCGCCGCGACCGCACGGCCAGCCACATCGGGTGACCAGCCGAGCGACGAGACCACCGGCTCCATTCTCGACGAAGACATGATGCGGCTGAACACCCGCGAGGCGCCGCTCGACGAGCGCAGGCCGCGCAAGCCCGACGTCAATCTCTCGACCGAGGAAACGCCGGGCATCCGCGTCGGCACCTTCGTGCTGCGCCCGACGGTGACACAGAGCATCAACACCGAGACGCAGAAGGATGGCGACGTCAAGCAGACGCGCGCCTTCCTCGAAACCGACATGAAGACGACGCTGACGTCGGACTGGGCGCTGCACCAGCTGCTGATCACGAGCGAAGGCGCCTGGCAGAAGAATGTCAGCGGCGAAGGCGAGGAGCAGCCCGACTTCAGGATCAACGGCGATCTGAGGCTCGATCTTCCCGAGGAAACCACGGCGCATATCACCGGTGGCTACCACTTCTATCGCGAGGACACCGACGACCCGAACGCCCTGCAGAACGCCGACCAGCAATCGGACGTGCAGGAGTTAACCCTCGGCGCCTCGATCGAGCGCGACTTCGGCATCCTGCGCGGCAGTACCGGCATCGACTTCACCCGCACGATCTATTCCGACGCAACGCTGTCTGATGGTACCGTCGTATCGCTCAGCGACCGCGACCAGACATCGGGCACGCTACGCGGCCGCATCGGCTACGAACTCTCGCCCGCCCTCATTCCCTTCATCGAGGGCAATGTCGGCAAGACGGTATATGACGAGACGACCGACGTGGCGGGCTACCAGCGCTCCGGCGACAGCTACGGCGTCAAGGCTGGCGTCGAGGTCGATCTTGGTGAAAAACTGCGCGGCGAAGTGGGCATCGGCTACGAGATCGCCAGCTTCGACGACGACAGGCTGTCCGATATCGACGCCACGGTTGTCGATGCCAGCGTCCGCTGGTCGCCGTTGCGCGGCACGGATATCGACTTCGGCCTGCAGACGAGCCTGCAGCCTTCGACCACGCCAGGTGTCGCCGGCTATATCTCGCGCGCCATGACGACGACCGTCACGCATCAGCTGCGCGACAATCTGGTTGGAACTTTCCTGGGTGGGATAACCTTGCGCGACTATCCGTCGGACAGCGCAATCAGCGACGAGACTGTCTATACGACCAGCGCCGGCCTGACTTGGAACATCAACCGATATCTCGATCTGACGAGCACCATCGGCTACGAACTTACCTCCAGAAAAGTCGGCGCCGACTCGCAGCAATGGCGAGCCGGCGTTGGTCTGAAGCTGAAGCGCTGACAGCGATCAGGAGGACCGCGATGCGGCCTCCCCTTGGATCGCCCGATATCACAGACCCTTGAGCAGGTCCTTGAAGCCATCGATCACGGTCGGGCGGATATCCGCGCGCTCGAGCGCGAAGGCGACGTTGGCGAGGATGAAGCCATCCTTGGCGCCGCAGTCATAGGTCGTGCCCTTGAAGTGATAGCCAGCGAAATCCTGATCCTTCAGCAGCTTCAGCATGCCGTCGGTGAGCTGGATCTCGTTGCCGGCGCCGCGTTCCTGGGTTTCCAGGATCTTGAACACTTCGGGCTGCAGGATGTAGCGGCCGTTGATGAAGAAGTTCGACGGTGCGGTGCCCTTGGCGGGCTTCTCGACCATGCCGGTGATGCGGAAGCCGTCACCGATCGCGTCGCCGACGCCGACGATGCCGTACTTGTGGGCCTGATCGGGCGCGCACTCTTCGACGGCGATGATGTTGCCGCCGCTCTGTGCGTAAAGGTCGATCATGCCCTTCATGCAGCCCTTGGCTTCGCTCTTCATGATCATGTCTGGAAGCAGCAGCGCAAAGGGCTCGTCGCCGATGATCTCGCGGGCGCACCACACGGCGTGACCGAGGCCGAGCGGCTCCTGCTGGCGGGTGAAGCTTACGGTGCCAGCCTTGGGAAGCTGGCCGGCCAGCAGCGTGATTTCGGCGTTCTTGCTGCGCTCGCGCAACGTCTGCTCGAGTTCGAAATGGATGTCGAAATAGTCTTCGATGATGTGCTTGTTACGGCCCGTCACGAAAACGAAATGTTCGATCCCGGCTTCGAGCGCTTCATCCACGACATACTGAATGATCGGCTTGTCGACGACAGTCAGCATTTCCTTTGGAACGGCCTTGGTGGCCGGAAGGAAGCGCGTGCCGAGACCGGCGACCGGGAATACAGCTTTGCGAACTTTTTTATGCTCTGCCACACAGGCCTCCTGCGATGATTCTAACGCTTGAAATATAACGCGATTTTGATTGGATTAGATGAGATTTGCTACGGTTTTGCAAATAGTGACTGTGTTCGTGCGTCATGGTAAAGAATTTGTTGACTCCGTTCGGGTAGTCTCAGGCTCGAGCGGGAAATTCGCGCTCTGCTGTGCCTGAAACGAAAGGACGGATGACCGCCGATGACTCAAAATCACAAAATCTCCCTTCGTGGTCTTGCATTCGCATTCATCATGACCGCATCCGCCAGTCTGGCGCCTGTTAACGCCATGGCCGACCAGCGGTTCCAGAAGTGGATCGCGGACTTCTATCAAACTGCCGCTCAAAATGGCATCAGCAAGGCAACTTATCGTAAAGCTTTCGCAGGCGTCAGCGACCCCGACCCGACGGTGCTGGAAAAGGCTGCTTATCAGCCTGAATTTACGACGAAAATCTGGGATTATGTGGATTCTCGCGTAAATCCTTATACCGTGCAAATCGGCCGCAAGATGATGGCGAAACACGCCTCTACGTTGAATTGGATCGAGCGCAATTTCGGTGTCGACAAGACGATTCTCCTGGCGATCTGGTCGATGGAATCGAATTACGGCGCGGTTCTGGAGAAGGACGACAGGCTGCATTACGTGCCCCGCGCGCTGGCGACACTCGCCTATGCCGACGCCAAGCGCGCCAAGTTCGCGCAGAAGCAGCTGATCGCCGCCTTGAAGATTTTGCAGAATGGCGACATTTCGCCCGACGGCATGACCGGCTCCTGGGCCGGCGCCATGGGCCACACCCAGTTCATCCCTACCAGCTATCTGCTCTATGCGGTCGATGCCGACGGCAACGGCCACCGCGACATCTGGAACTCGGTTCCCGACGCGCTCGCCACCTCCGCCAATCTTTTGAAGAAAAACGGTTGGGATTTCGGCAAGACCTGGGGCTATGAAGTCAAGGTGCCATCAAGCGCGCTCAAGCACGTCGGCAAGACCATGACGCTGTCGCAGTGGGCGGCGCTTGGCCTGCAGCGTCCGAGTGGCATGGGCTTCAAGGACGGCGGCGGCAAGGCGGTTCTGAAAATGCCCGCCGGCAACGACGGTCCCGGTTTCCTGATGACCAGCAACTTCTACACCATCAAGAAGTACAATGCCTCCGACAGCTACGCCATCGCCGTCGGCCTGCTTGCCGACGAGATCGCCGGCTACGGCGGCATGAAGCAGCGCTGGCCGCGCCCGGATGGCACGCTCGACGTCAAGGAGAAGTTCGAGCTGCAGACCAGGCTCAAGGCGCTCGGCTATTACGACGGCGAGGTCGACGGCAATTTCGGCAGCGGCTCCAAGGCCGCGATATCGGCCGTCCAGGGCCGCATCGGCATGCAGGCCGATGGCGAACCCTCGTTGCCGCTCCTGAACGCGCTTCGCAGGTAGTCGCGATCAAAAACATGCGCACCGCGCTTTGGGGTGTGGACGCCCGTCCCACTCCATGAGAAAATGAGCGTCGATGCAGGGCGGCCGATATGCGTAAACGAGTAGACAGGACGATAGCCAAGAGCGGCGTTCGCGGCATGCTCCGCTGGGGCGCTTTGAGCGCGGCGGTGCTGGTCTTTTCCACCTCTGTCCTGCCGCCCGTTTCGGCCGAAGCCCAGGAACAGCGCTATTATCAGCGCCGCTCGCTCATGGATTTCTTCTTGGGCCGCCGCTACATCGACGAGGCCCCCCAGGCGCCCGGCCAATACACGCGGCCGCGCGCCGCGCCGCAACGCAAGAAGACAACGCCGCCCAAGGCCGCCGTCTCCACGCCACGCGCGGCACCCGTGATCGCGCCGGAAGAGAAGGCCGTGGAGAAGCTCGATAACGCCCAGAAAATCCTTGTTGTCGGCGACTTTCTGGCCGGCGGCCTCGGTGTGGGCATGGACGCGGCCTTCCAGGATTCGCCGGGCATCCTCATCGAGACCCACAGCAACGTCGCCTCGGGCCTCGTGCGCGACGACTATTACGACTGGCCGGCGCAGCTGACGAAATTCATGGACGAGGCCAAGCCCGCCATGGTGGTCGTCATGCTCGGCGCCAACGACCGCCAGCAGATGGTGACCGATGTCGGCAAGGAGAAGTTCCGAACCGATGGCTGGTACACCGAGTATCAGCGCCGCGTTCTCGCCTTCGGCAAGGCGGTGACGGCAAGAAAGATCCCGCTGCTCTGGGTCGGCCTGCCCGCCTTCGATTCGCCCTCGATGATGGCCGATGCCGTGCAGATGAACCAGGTCTACCGCAAGCAGGTGGAATCCATCGGCGGCGAGTTCGTCGATATCTGGGACGGCTTCGTCAGCGAAAGCGGCGACTTCATCGTCACCGGCTCCGACATCAACGGCCAGCAGGTGCGCCTGCGCACCTCAGACGGCATCAACATGACCGAAGCCGGCCGGCGCAAGGTCGCCTTCTATGTCGAAAAGCCGGCTCGCCGCATCCTCGGCACCCAAGCCAGCCCCGACCTCGTGCGCCTCGACAACAGCGGCGCGCCGGCGATCGGCCTCTCGTCGAACCCGGCAGACCATACCGATCCGATCGCGCTGTCCGACCCCAACTTCGACGGCGGCACAGCGCTTCTCGGCGGCGCCGCCATTCCGGTGAGCGCCACGAAATCGCCGCGCGACAAGCTGGTGCAAGACGGCGAGATGGCCAAGCCGCCGGCCGGGCGCGTCGACGACTACAGCCGCCCCGCCGCCAGATCGGCCGCCGAGGTGTCGGTCAAGTAACGCCACACGCACCAGGTTCCCTCAAGACGCCGACGCCATCTCGGCATCCTGATGCACGGCATCGATCAGGAAATCGAGCACGGTGCGCACCCGCAGCGGGATATTGCGGCGCGAGGGGTAGACGACGTTGATCGGCAACCTCGATGCCGGAAACGCAGGCATCAGCTTCACCAGCCTGCCGGCCTCGACATCCGCCCCGACCAGAATATGTGAGAGAACGGCAAGGCCGCTTCCGGCAAGCACGGCGCGATGGACGGCAACCGAATTGTTGGCCGTCAGGCGCGGTGATATCCGCACTTGCATTTCTTCCGCACCATTCGAGAAGCTCCAGACCCGGCTCTCGCCGGCGCGACTGTAGCACACGCACTCATGCGCGGAGATCGCTTCGGGCGTTTCCGGCGCACTGCGCATCTCCAGATAAGAGGGCGCGGCGACGAGAAAGGCGGTCGTCCAGCCGATCCGCCGACAGATCAGGCTGCCATCCGAGACCGCGCCAAGACGGACCTCAAGATCGATCCCTTCGCCGACCAGATCAGACGGTTCCTCGCGAAAGATCATTTCCACCGTCATCGCCGGATGGCTGCGCAACAGCTCAGGCAGCCGATCGCTCATGTAGATGCCGAGCGGCGCCGGGAGACTGATCCGCACCTTGCCGGACACTGTTCCACTCTCTCCGCACGTCGCCTCTCCCAGCGCATCCACCGCATCGACGACCTTGCGCGCCATCGGGATCATCTGCTCGCCCTCGGCGGTGACCGCCAGCGCGCTGGTCGAGCGGTGCAGAAGCCGCGTATTCAGATGCGCCTCCAGCGCCGAGACCTGCCGAGACACTGCCGGCTGCGTCAGCCCGAGATCGATCGCCGCTGCCGAAAACGACCCCGTCTCCGCCACCCGCAGGAACGTCCTCAATGCCGAGACGATATCCATGTCCGCACCCCCATACGTTTCGACATAAGCCTTATGCCCGCACCTTAGGCGGGAAGAGCTTTACTGTCCAGCCATTAAGGATATTGTATATCCATAAGGACAACAAATGTCCTTGATAGGAGAAAGACAATGACACAGCGCCTCAGCTACGCACAGCAATCGCCGGAGTTCTTCAAGAAGATCTCCGACCTCAGCATGTCTTTGAAAGACAGCACCATCGAGCTGAAGATCCGCGACCTCGTCAACATCCGCGCCTCGCAGATGAACGGCTGCGCCTTCTGCCTCGACATGCATGTCAAGGAAGCCAAGATCCACGGCGAAAGCGAACTGCGCCTCTACCATGTCGCCATCTGGCGCGAATCCAACCTCTTCATCCCCCGCGAACGTGCGGCCCTTGCCTGGACCGAAGCCCTGACGAAGCTTCCCGAAGGCGGCGTTCCCGACGAGCTTTACGAGCGCGTCCGTGGCCAGCTCTCGGAAAAGGAAATTTCCGACCTGACCTTCTCGATCACCACGATCAACGCCTGGAACCGCATCAGCATCGCCTTCAAGGCCGTGCCCGGTTCGGCCGACAAGCTCTACGGCCTCGACAAGGCCGGCCTGAACTAAAGCATCTCATCCATCCACATCGTTGACCAAGACAACGCGGCACACAGCTGTCCGCGAACGGAGAAGTCTTATGAAAATCGTCATCATCGGCGGAACCGGCCTTATCGGTTCGAAGACGGTCCAGCGGCTGCGCGACAAGGGTCACGAGGTGATCGCCGCCTCCCCCAACACCGGCGTCAACACCATCACCGGCGAGGGCCTGAACGAGGCGTTGGCGGGCGCAGAGGTGGTGATCGACCTCGCCAACTCGCCATCCTTCGAGGACAAGGCGGTGCTGGAGTTCTTCGAAATCTCCGGCCGCAACCTGATCGCGGCCGAAAAGACGGCGGGCGTGAAGCATCACATCGCGCTGTCAGTCGTCGGCACGGAGCGCCTTCAGGAAAGCGGCTATTTCCGCGGCAAGCTTGCCCAGGAGAAGCTGATCAAAACAGGCGGGATCCCCTACACGATCGTTCATTCGACGCAGTTCATGGAGTTCCTCAGCGGCATCGCCCAGTCGGGCACCTCAGGCAACCTCGTCCGCCTGTCGCCGGCCTATGTGCAGCCGATCGCTTCCGACGACGTGGCCGATGCCATGGCCGACGTAGCGCTGGCCGCCCCCGTCAACGGCACCATCGAGATCGCGGGCCCGGAACGGTCGCGCCTCAGCGATCTCGTCGCCCGCTATCTCACGGCCACCGGCGACAGCCGCAAGGTCGAGGCCGATCCCGAAGCCCGCTACTTCGGCGCCCGCCTCGATGACGGTTCGCTGGTCTCGGACAACAATCCACGCCTCGGCCGCATCGGCTTCGACCAATGGTTCGCGACAGCGCCGCGCAAGTGAAGCGCAGCAACCCGATCAAAGGAATAGGGACATGATCAAGACAATCATCACCACAGCCGCTGTCGCCGCCATGATGGCGGGCGCAGCCCTGGCCCACGACACCACCTCCGGCAAGGCCTCGAAGGTCTCCGTCGTCTACGAACACGAGTTGCCGAACGTGCCCGGCAAGAGCATCAAGGGCATTCTCGTCGAATACGGTCCGGGCGGCTTTTCGGAAGCCCACACCCATCCGACATCCGCCTTCATCTATGCCACCGTGCTTGAAGGATCGATCCGTAGCCAGGTCAATGACGGTCCGGTCAAGGTCTACAAGGCCGGAGAAAGCTTCTCCGAACTGCCGGGCGATCGCCACGGCGTCAGCGAGAACGGCAGCAAGACCAAGCGGGCAAAGCTGCTGGCCGTCTTCGTCGTCGATACGAACCAGAAAGAACTGACCTTCCCGATCACCAAGTAGGGATAGCCAAGGCCGGGCGCCCCCCGGCGCCCGGCCGACCGCGAATGCACACGCCCAAACGGGAGGCACCGCCATGTTCGCCGATCATCTTTCGCTGCCGCTGGTTCTGCTCAATCTGCTGGGGCTGTCTGGCATTCTCGTCTGGCACCTGCAGGGCCGCAGCCGGCCGACGGCACGCCTCGTCGTGCAGATCCTGTTCTTCGCCGCCATGACGGCTGCGCTCGTCTCCAGCGGAATCATGCCGCACCGCGTCGCGCAATCGGAGCTCAGCGGCGGCGCCACGGCGCTCGGAACCTCGGCGCGCTTTCTCTGGTGGGTGCATCTTGCCTGGGCCACGATCGGCTTCGTGCGCATCTACATCGTGCTCGACCGCCGGCCCCGTGAAGCCCGCCTGATCCAGGACCTGATCGTCGCCGGCGTCTATCTCGGCGTGACGCTCGCGATCATCGGCTTCGTCTTCGGCGTGCCGGTCGGCACCCTGGTCGCAACGTCAGGCGTCGTCGCCATCATTCTCGGCCTTGCGCTGCAGAACACGCTGGGCGACCTTTTCTCCGGCATCGCACTGACCCTCGGCCGCCCCTTTTCGATCGGCGACTGGATCCAGCTGGCCGATGGGACCGAAGGCCGGGTGGTGGAAAACAACTGGCGCTCCACGCAGGTGCTGACCCCGGCGCACAATGTCGTGGTTCTCCCCAACAGCGTGCTCGCCAAGGTCGGCCTCACCAATCTCACCCGTCCTGACGAAACCCACCTGATCATCCTCGTCGTTCGCATCGCCGCGCAGCATCGGCCGGGCGATATCGAAAAGGTCATGCGCGCCGCGCTGCAGGGCTGCGGCTGCATCGTTCAGGACCCGCCGCCCAACGTTGCGCTGAAGGCGATCGATGCCATCGCCATCGAGGCGGAGCTGCAATTCCGAGTGACCACGCCTGCCAACCGAACCCCGGCCCGCAACGAAGTGATCGACGTGATCTATAACAGCTGCGCGGAAAACGGCCTGTCATTCGCCCCGCCGGCGCAGAGCTATCTCAACATCACGCCCGGCACCGCCGTCGATCGGCGCGCCCTGCCCGCAGTCACGAAATCAGCCGGCGCGCTTTAACACCCAGGCAAAGGTCCCGCTCCAGATATCCGGCGGGATTTCCTGCGACAGCGTCTGCCCGAGATCGGCCATCGTCACGCCGCGCAGCGTGTTGCGCCAGGCCTCATCGGCCTGCCACATCACCCGCGCCACCGCGCAGGGGCCGGTGTCGCAAAAGCCCTTCGGACGACAGGGATTGTTGGCGCGAATATTGTTGCACACAAACGTCCGTCCGCTGCCCTCGACCGCCTCGACGATATCGAGGAACGTGACCTCTGAAGGCGGCCGCGCCAGCCGGTATCCGCCGGACGGACCGAGCGTCGTATGCACGAGCCCAGCCTGCGACAGGCTCTGCAGCGCCTTGGAGAGATATTCCTTCGGCAAGCCGTGAAGCTCGGCCAGCGCCTTGGTGGAGAGATAGCGGCCCTCAGGCAGACCGGAGAGGATGGCGCAACAATGAAGTGCCCATTCGACTTGGCTTTTCAGGATCATGGATTCATTCCGGGGCCGATACCGATCGACGTCTATTAAGGATACAAGATATCCCTATTTGAAACCCTTGTAAACTCCCGGCTTTTCGTTTCGCGATCGGTGGTCACACGCCGGCTAGCTCCGCTGCAGCGCCAGATGCGCCCCAAGCCCGACCAGTATCGCCCCGCCCGCGCGCTGCACCAGCCGCTGGGCCGATCCGGACCTGCGAAGCCTCGAGACGATCGCCCCCGCCAGCATCACGCAGACCATATCGGCCGAGGAAAAGATGACATTGACGATGGTGCCGAGCACCACGAACTGCAGCCACACGGGAAAGCCCGCCGCGGGATCGATGAACTGCGGCAGGAACGCTAGGAAGAAGATCGCCGTCTTCGGGTTCAGCACCTCGATCGAGATACTCTCGAAAAACGCGCGTCGCCCGGATTTCGGATCGATGGCAGCAAGCCCCGCATCGCCTTGGCTTTTGGCGCGAAACAGCGAAATGCCGAGCCAGACCAGATACGCCGCGCCAACGAGCTTCACCGCCATGTAGAGAACCGGCACCGCATGAAAGAGGATCGACAGACCGGCCGCGGCGGCGACCACGTGAACATAACAACCCAGATGAATCCCGAGCGTCGCCATGAACCCAGCCCGCCGTCCCCGCGCCAAGGTCTGGGCGGCAGCGTAAAGCATGGCCGGTCCAGGAATATAGGCGAAGAGCGCGGTGGTGATGAAGAAGGTGACCAGCAGTTCTGTCGATGGCATCGCGTCTTCCCTTTGTCGCGCGGATCAACGGCACCATAGATCGCCGCACAAAGTTTCGCCATGCCGCTATCGCATCTCGCTCAACGCAAAAACGCGGGGCTGCATCAAGCCGCCCCGCGTTCCGTATTGATCGACAGCTCCGTGTCTTACCGCGGCAGGACCGTCGAGCCCATGATCGCTTCGTCGATGGCGCGCGCTGCCTGGCGTCCCTCGCGGATCGCCCAGACCACCAGCGACTGGCCGCGGCGCACGTCGCCGGCGGTCCAGAACTTGTCGATAGAGGTCTTGTAATCCTTGTCGTTGGCAACGACGTTGGTCGAGCCGCGGCGGTCGGTGTTAAGCGTCAGCTTGCCGTCGAGTTCCTTCAGCACGCTCGTGGTGAACGGGCCGCTGAAGCCGATGGCGATGAAGGCGAGATCGGCCTTGATGATGAACTCCGTGCCGGCGATCGGCTTGCGGCGCTCGTCGACTTCGCAGCACTTGACGCCTGTCAGCACGCCGTCTTCGCCGATGAATTCGAGCGTCGCCACCTGGAATTCGCGAACGGCGCCTTCGGCCTGGCTGGAGGAGGTGCGCATCTTGGTGGCCCAGAACGGCCAGACGGCGAGCTTATCTTCCTTCTCCGGCGGCTGCGGGCGAATGTCGAGCTGGGTGACCTTCACGGCCCCCTGGCGGAACGCCGTGCCGACGCAGTCCGACGCGGTGTCACCACCGCCGACGACGACGACATGCTTGGCGCCAGCGAGGATCGGATCCGACGCCCAGCCGACGCTATCGATGTTCTCGCGGCCGACACGCTTGTTCTGCTGCACAAGGTAAGGCATCGCGTCATGCACACCGGCGAGATCGGCGCCGGGAATACCGGCTTCGCGCGGCGTTTCGGATCCGCCGCAATAAAGCACGGCGTCATGCTCGGCGATAAGCTGCTCGACCTTCAGATCGACGCCGACATTGACGCCGTAGTGGAAGGTGACACCCTCGCCGGAAATCTGCTCGACGCGGCGATCGATGAAGTTCTTCTCCATCTTGAAGTCGGGAATGCCGTAGCGCAGCAGGCCACCGGCCTTGCTCTCGCGCTCGTAGACATGCACCTCGTGCCCGGCGCGGCCAAGCTGCTGGGCAGCCGCCATGCCGGCAGGACCGGAACCGATGATCGCCACCTTCTTGCCGGTGCGCACGGCGGCCGGCTGCGGCCGGATGAAGCCGAGCTCATAGGCCTTGTCGGCGATCGCCTGCTCGACGGTCTTGATGGCGACGGGCGCGTCCTCGAGGTTCAGCGTGCACGCCTCCTCGCAAGGTGCCGGACAGACGCGACCCGTGAACTCCGGGAAGTTGTTGGTGGAATGCAGGTTCTGGATCGCCGCTTCCCAGTTGTTGTTGTAGACCAGATCGTTCCAGTCGGGGATCTGGTTGTGCACGGGACAGCCGGTCGGACCATGGCAATAGGGAATGCCACAGTCCATGCAGCGGGCGGCCTGTTTCTGCACTTCCGGGTCCGACATCGGGATCGTGAACTCACGGAAATGCCGGATACGATCCGACGCCGGCTGGTACTTCGCCACCTGCCGGTCGATTTCCAGAAACCCTGTTACCTTACCCATGCTGCTGTCTTCCCTTACACTCATGACCGCCTCTTTCGTCAGCGCAGCCAGTTTTCAACCTTTAATCCCGGCACGCGGGAGAATTCTCGTTCGTTGTTCGTGACCAGCACAGCATCTAGGGCGAGTGCGTGGGCGGCAATCCAGAGGTCGTTCGGACCGATGTTCTTTCCCTGCCTGAGCGCCAGCCGAATGTCGGCGTAATGTCTGTCACTAGGCAATGTCAGCGAAGCCACGAAAAGGCGGCGCGTGACATTGGAAACCTTCTTTACCAGCTCCTCGGACCCGTTTTTCCTGACCCCGTACCAGATCTCACCGTGGGTGATGACGCTGATGCAGACGTTCTCTTCACCGACCTCGATCAACCGCTCCAATGCCGTGCCTCGGGGATCGCGGACGATCGCCGAGACAATGTTGGTATCGAGCATGAACCTCGTCACAGGTCGACTTCCGGCAAATCAGCAAGATCGTCGTCATCGGCAACGAAATCGGCACCTTCCCACGGTTCCGCTCGTTGCAGGTAATCGATCAATCCCGCAGTAACTGCGGTTCGCATGATAATCGAACCGTCAGGCTGCTCCGCCAAAATGGCCTTAGTACCATCGAATTCGATCTCCTTCGGTATGCGTACCGCACGGCTTCGGCCGTTCTTGAAAATGGCGACTTCAATCTCGCCATTTTCTGGGATGTCCTTCACATGCTCATTCATGCTGACCTCCATCGCTGCATATGCCAACAGCATATCACAACGTTGAGATATGTGAAATCACTCTGCGGCGATACCCATCCGCGCCCGCTCCATTTCCTCAAGCGCACGGCGGTACTCGACCGGCATGACCTTGCGGAACTTCGGACGATACTCCGCCCAGTTGTCCAGGATCTGCTTGGCACGAGTCGATTCCGTGTAGTGCAGGTGGTTGGAGATCAGCTGGTAGAGGCGTTCCTCGTCATGGCGGGTCATGTCGCCGGAGACGTCGACGCGTCCCTTGTGGGCGAGGTCACCACCGTGATGATGCAGCTTCTCCATCATGTCGTCCTCTTCCGGCACCGGCTCGAGCTCGACCATCGCCATGTTGCAGCGCTTGGCGAAATCGCCGCTCTCGTCGAGAACATAGGCCACGCCGCCCGACATGCCGGCCGCGAAGTTGCGACCGGTCTCGCCGAGCACGACCACCACACCGCCCGTCATGTACTCGCAGCCGTGGTCGCCCACGCCTTCGACGATGGCGATGGCGCCGGAGTTGCGCACCGCGAAACGCTCGCCCGCGACGCCGCGGAAGTAGCACTCGCCCTCGGTCGCGCCGTAAAGAACAGTATTGCCGACGATGATCGAATCCTTGGCGACGATCTTCGAGTTCTCAGGCGGACGGATGATGATCTTGCCGCCCGAAAGCCCCTTGCCGACATAGTCGTTGCCGTCGCCGATCAGCTTGAAGGTGATCCCGCGTGCCAGGAATGCCGCGAACGACTGTCCCGCCGTACCGCGAAGCGTCACGTTGATCGTGTCTTCCTTCAGGCCGCGATGGTTGTAGCGCTTGGCGACTTCGCCCGACAGCATGGCGCCGGCCGAGCGGTCGACGTTCTTGATCGCGACTTCGAACGACACAGGCGTCTTCGAAGCGAGAGCCGGCTCGGCCTCGGCGATCAGCTTGCGGTCGAGAATGTCGTCGATCGGGTGCTTCTGGCGCGTCGTCCAGTAGGTAGCTTCCTTCGGCGCCTCGACCTTGTGGAAGATGCGGCTGAAATCGAGACCCTTGGACTTCCAGTGCGCCAGCATCTCGTCCTTCTCGAGCAGCTCCGAAGCGCCGATGATCTCGTCGAACTTGGTAAAGCCGAGCGATGCCAGAATCTCGCGCACTTCGTTGGCAACGAAGAAGAAGTAGTTGATGACGTGCTCCGGCGTGCCCTTGAAGCGCTTGCGCAGGACCGGATCCTGGGTGGCGACACCCACAGGGCAGGTGTTGAGATGGCACTTGCGCATCATGATGCAGCCGGCGGCAATAACAGGTGCCGTCGCGAAGCCGAACTCGTCGGCCCCGAGCAGCGCCCCGATGATTACGTCGCGGCCGGTCTTCAGGCCACCATCGACCTGCAGCGCGATGCGCGAGCGCAGACCGTTCAGCACCAGCGTCTGCTGGGTCTCGGCAAGGCCGATTTCCCACGGGCTGCCGGCATGCTTCAGCGAGGTCAGCGGCGATGCGCCGGTGCCGCCGTCGAAGCCGGAGACGGTGATATGGTCGGCGCGCGCCTTGGCAACGCCGGCGGCAACCGTGCCGACGCCGACTTCCGAAACGAGCTTGACCGAGACATCCGACGTCGGGTTGACGTTCTTCAGATCGTAGATCAGCTGCGCCAGATCTTCGATCGAATAGATGTCGTGATGCGGAGGCGGCGAGATCAGGCCGACACCCGGTGTGGAATGCCGGGTCTTGGCAACCGTCGCATCGACCTTGTGGCCGGGCAACTGGCCGCCCTCGCCGGGCTTGGCACCCTGCGCCACCTTGATCTGCAGCATGTCGGCATTAACAAGATATTCGGTCGTGACACCGAAGCGTCCCGATGCGATCTGCTTGATCGCCGAACGTTCCGGGTTCGCCGAACCATCCGGCAGCGGGAAGTAGCGATCGCTCTCTTCGCCGCCCTCGCCGGTGTTCGACTTGCCGCCGATCTTGTTCATGGCGATCGCCAGCGTCGTATGCGCCTCGCGGCTGATGGAGCCGAAGGACATGGCGCCGGTCGAGAAGCGCTTGACGATATCCACCGCCGGCTCGACCTCGTCGAGCGAGACCGGCGTACGGCCAATCTGCTCGGCGCTCTTGATCTTGAACAGGCCGCGAATGGTGTTCATGCGCAGGGCCGAGTCGTTCACCATCTCGGCGAACTCGCGGTAGCGATCCTCCGAATTCCCACGCACGGCATGCTGCAGCGTGGCCACCGCATCCGGCGTCCAGGCATGGCTTTCGCCGCGCATGCGGTAGGCATATTCGCCGCCGATATCGAGCGTGTTCGCAAGCAACGGATCCTTGCCGAAGGCCGACGTATGGCGGGCAACGGTTTCTTCCGCGATAGCTGCGAGATCGACGCCTTCGATCATGGTCGCCGTGCCGAAGAAATACTTATCGACCAGTTCCTGCTGAAGCCCGATCGCATCGAAAATCTGGCCGCCGCAATAGGACTGGTAGGTCGAGATGCCCATCTTCGACATGACCTTGAGGATGCCCTTACCGACAGCCTTGATGTAGCGGTAGACGACTTCGGACGCATCCACTTCCTTCGGGAACTCGCCGCGCATGTGCATGTCGGTCAGCGTGTCGAAGGCCAGGTACGGGTTGATCGCTTCCGCGCCGTAGCCGGCAAGCAGACAGAAGTGGTGCACTTCGCGCGGCTCGCCGGTCTCGACGACGAGGCCGACCGAGGTGCGCAGACCCTTGCGGATCAGGTGATGGTGCACGGCCGCCGTTGCGAGCAGCGCCGGGATCGCGATACGGTCCGGCCCGATCTGGCGATCGGACAGCACGATGATGTTGTAGCCGCCCTTGACCGCCGCTTCCGCGCGTTCGCACAGACGATCGAGCATCTCGGGCATGCCTTCGGCGCCGCGATCCACATCATAGGTGAAGTCGAGCGTCTTGGTGTCGAAACGATCTTCCGTGTGGCCGATCGAGCGAATCTTTTCGAGATCGCCATTGGTCAGGATCGGCTGGCGTACTTCCAGACGCTTGGCGTTGGCCATGCCCTCGTGGTCGAGCAGGTTCGGGCGCGGTCCGATGAACGAGACGAGGCTCATGACCAGCTCTTCGCGGATCGGATCGATCGGCGGGTTGGTCACCTGCGCGAAGTTCTGCTTGAAGTAGGTGTAGAGCAGCTTCGACTTCTCGGACATCGCCGAGATCGGCGTATCGGTACCCATCGAGCCAACGGCTTCCTGGCCCGTCGTCGCCATCGGCGACATCAGGATGCGGGTATCCTCGGTGGTGTAGCCGAAAGCCTGCTGGCGGTCCAACAGCGAAACGTCGCGACGCAACGCCCGCGGCTCAACCGGCTTCAGATCTTCGAGGATGAGCTGCGTGCGGTCGAGCCACTTGCCGTAGGGATGACGGGTCGCCAGCGTCGTCTTCAGCTCCTCGTCGGAGATGATCTGGCCCTTCTCCATGTCGATGAGCAACATCTTGCCCGGCTGCAGGCGCCACTTCTTGACGATGCTCTCTTCCGGAACCGGCAGCGTGCCAGCTTCCGAGGCCAGGATGACGCGGTCGTCGTCGGTCACGAGGTAGCGCGCCGGGCGAAGTCCGTTGCGGTCAAGCGTCGCGCCGATCTGCTTGCCGTCGGTGAAACAGACAGCCGCCGGCCCGTCCCACGGCTCCATCAGCGCCGCATGGTATTCGTAGAACGCCTTGCGCTCCTTCGACATCGACTGGTTGCCGGCCCAGGCTTCCGGGATCAGCATCATCATCGCATGCGCAAGCGAGTAGCCACCGCGCACGAGGAACTCGAGCGCGTTGTCGAAACAGGCCGTATCCGACTGTCCCTCGTAGGAAATCGGCCAGAGCTTGGAGATGTCTTCGCCGAACAGCGGCGACGACACGGATGCCTGGCGCGCCGCCATCCAGTTGACGTTGGAGCGCAGCGTGTTGATTTCGCCGTTATGGGCAACCATGCGGTACGGGTGCGCCAGCTTCCACGACGGGAAGGTGTTGGTCGAGAAGCGCTGATGCACGAGCGCGACGGCGCTTTCGAAGCGCGGATCGGCCAGATCCTTGTAGTAGGCGCCGACCTGATAGGCCAGGAACATGCCCTTGTAGACGATCGTCGTGGACGACAGCGACACGGGATAGAAATGGCTCTCCTCGCCGTCGAACTCGTCATAGATGCGGTTGGAGATCACCTTGCGCAGCGTGAACAAGCGGCGTTCGAATTCATCGGTGGTCGCAGCGCTTTCGCCTGCACCGATGAAGATCTGACAGTGATGCGGTTCGGTCGCGGCGATGTCAGGCGCCTTCGACAGCGACGAATTGTCGACCGGCACGTCGCGGAAGCCGATCAGGATCTGGCCTTCCTCCGAGATGACGTCCTGCATCACCTTCTTGAAATGCGCGATCTGCTTTTCGTCGCGCGGCATGAAAATATGGCCAACGCCATATTCACCGGCCTTCGGCAGGGTGATGCCCTGCTTGGCCATTTCCTCGCGGAAAAAGCGATCGGGAATCTGCACGAGAATACCGGCTCCATCACCCATCAGCGGGTCGGCGCCGACGGCACCGCGGTGCGTCAGGTTCTCGAGAATGAAGAGACCGTCCTGGACGATCTGGTGCGACTTCTGGCCCTTCATGTGCGCGACGAAGCCGACGCCACAGGCATCGTGCTCGTTGCGCGGATCGTAAAGCCCCTGTTTGGCTGGCAGCCCGCTGGCAGGTTTGCGCGTATCGGCCACCGCGCGCATGTCTGCTGCTGCGAACTGGTCGATACCGTTGGATGGCGTGTTCTTCGTCATCGTTTTGCCTCCTGTCAGAGCCCGCACTCGCGGGCGGCTTGTCGTCGCACACCGCCCCTTATCCTAGGTTCGGCGCGTGACAGCGCTGTTGCATTATCGAAGATCCGGTCGCCGGCGGCAGGCTCTCTGTGTGAAAGCAGCCGTTGCGCTCCGCGCCTGCCATGCGTTCCGTGCGGGATCATCGTCCGCGCTCGTGGAACTATAGCGTGAAACCCAACGAGTGTAAGGTCTTTTGGCGCCTCTTCGGCCTTAGCGGCCAAAATAGGACAGCAACCCTGTCCTAATTCATCGGTTCTATGCCAGAAACACGACAGTTCCGCAAGGGCCATGGATTAAAAAAACGTCAATCAACGACGGAAGATTGCCAAATTGATCAGCACGGCGACATAAAATTACGCCGTTTCGTTCTATATTGTATGTTGATTGCGGAATTCAATTTTTGTGATGGGTCGGGTCTCGATTGCTTGATCCGGTGAAGCTTTGGATTAAGCTCCGCTGCGAACCAGCCCCACCTCCATATCTTCCAGGTTTTTCTCATGATTTTCGCTTCCGACAACTGGGCTGGCGCCCACCGTTCCATCGCCGAGCGCCTGCTGCAGGAATCCACAGGTTTCGCCGCTGCTTATGGCATCAGCGATCTCGACCGCCGCATCGAGGCTCGCTTCGCCGAAATCTTCGAGCGCGAGGTTTCCGTCTTCTTCGTGGCGACGGGGACCGCCGCGAACTCGCTGTCGCTCGCCAGCGTCCAGCGCCCGGGCGGCATCACCTTCTGCCACTCGGAAGCCCATGTGATCGCCGATGAATGCGGCGCCCCCGATTTCTTCAGCAGCGCCCGACTGTCTCCCGTCGATGGAAATTTGGGCAAGATCGCGCCTGCGAACCTTGCGAAAGCCATCGCCGCCTACCCCGAAAATGCCGTCCATCACGGCCGTGCCACCGCTGTCACAATCACCCAGGCAACCGAGATCGGTACCGTCTATTCGCTGGACGAGATCGACGCCATTTCCGAGATCGCCAAAGCAAGCAACCTCCCGCTCCACATGGACGGCGCCCGCTTCGCCAACGCGCTCGTCGCGCTAGACGCGACCCCGGCCGAAATGACCTGGAAGCGTGGCGTCGACATCCTCTCCTTCGGCGGCACCAAGAACGGCTGCTGGTGCGCAGAGGCGATCGTCGTCTTCAATCCCGATAAGGCGAAGGAGATGCCCTTCATCCGCAAGCGCGCCGCTCAGCTCTTCTCCAAATCGCGCTTCATCGCTGCCCAGTTCGACGCCTATCTGGAAGGCGGCCTCTGGCTCGATCTCGCAACCCACGCCAACGCCATGGCCGATCGCCTTCGATCCGGCATCGGCGCCAGCAATTCGGCCAGGCTGGCCTGGTCAACGGCGTCAAACGAAGTCTTCGCTATTATAAAGAAGAGCGCCGGCAAAACCGCCGAAGGCAAGGGCGCGAAATTCTACGAATGGCCGATCCCAGCGGCGACACCCGATCTCGTCGGCGCGGATGAAATCCTGATCCGCCTCGTTACCAGCTTCGCCACCGAGGAAAACGACGTCGACGGCTTCCTGAGCTGCCTCGCATCCTGACCTCATGAATGCGATCGGCCCGGCGATCGAGATCACCGGGCCGATCCTCGAGGCACCGCATCCAGCCATGCGGTACGCACTCCTCATTTACATGTTGCTCATTTCGCCCATGCTCATCGGCATCATGTTGAGGTTCATGTGGTACATGACCCAGATCGTGCCGACGATGGTGATGCAGACGATGATGGCCGTGAAGATGAAGGCCAGCAGCGTCCAGCCGCTCTCCGAGCGGCTATCGACATGCAGGAAGCAGACGACGTGGACGACGATCTGCGCGATCGCCATCACGAAGATCGCCACCGTGGTCGCCGTGGCGTCCATCGCGCCCGACATGACCATCCAGAACGGAATGACGGTGAGGAGGATCGAGAGAATCGATCCGGCCCAGAGGCTGCCCTTGTTGCCGTGAGCGGGTTCGCTGTGATGATGTGCGGTCAACGGAGTGCTCCAAACAGGTAAACGACGGTGAAGACGCCGATCCAGATGATGTCGAGGAAGTGCCAGAACATCGACAGGCACATCAGGCGACGCTTGTTGTCTTCATTCAGTCCGCGCTGAGCGATCTGCACCAAAAGCGTGACCAGCCAGATCAGGCCGAACAAGACGTGCAGGCCGTGCGTGCCCACAAGCGTGAAGAAAGCCGACAGGAAGGCGCTGCGCTGCGGCGTCGCGCCCTCGGAGATCAGCGTGGCGAACTCATAGAGCTCGACGCAAAGGAAGGCGGCGCCGAAGAGGCCGGTGACGGCAAGCAGCCGCCACATCTGCGCGGTGCGCCCAGCCGCCATCGCCTGCATGCCGATCGACAGCACGATCGACGATGCCAGCAGGAAGCCGGTGTTGAGCGCCACCAGCGGCAGTTCGAACAGGTGCTGCGGCGGAGGCCCACCCGCATAGTTGCGGCTGAGCGTTCCATAGACGGCAAACAGCGAGGCGAAGATCAGCGCATCGCTCATCAGGTAGATCCAGAAGCCGAGCATCGTGGCGCCGCCACTGTGATAATGCTCCTCGGCTTCCGGCTGGTGGTAGACGCGCGGGGCGTCCTTGTTGACGAGTTGAATGGTCATGTCATGCCCTCGCTGCCGGCTGTTGCGCACGCTTGCCTTCGGTCAGCGCGATCGCGTCGGCCGGGATGTAGTAGTCGCGGCTGAAGTTGAAGGTATGGACGATCGAGACGACGAGGATGCCCGCGAAGCTGACTGCGGCCAGCCACCAGATGTACCAGATCATGCCGAAGCCCAGTGCCGTGGCCAGTGCCGCGACGACGACGCCGGTAGCGGTATTGCGCGGCATGTGGACGGGGCGGAAGCCTTCGGTCGGGTGCTTGTAGCCATGCTCCTTCATGTCGTGCCAGGCATCGAGTTCATAGACGATGGGCGTAATGGCGAAGTTGTAGGCCGGCGGCGGCGAGGTCGTCGACCATTCCAGCGTACGGCCGCCCCAGGGATCGCCGGTGACGTCGCGCAGCTTGTTGCGCTTCACGATGCCCATGACGATCGCCATGACGAAGCCGAGGATACCGACGAGGATGATGAGCCCGCCGATCAGCGCGATGACGAAGTAAGGCTGCAGCGTCGGATCGTCGAAGTGGTTGACGCGGCGCGTGGTGCCCATCAGGCCGACGATATAGATTGGCGTCCAGGCGACCCAGTAGCCGATGACCCAGCCCCAGAAGGCGACCTTGCCCCAGAACTCGTCCATCTTGAAGCCGAAGGCCTTCGGGAACCAGTATGTCATACCGGCGAACAGGCCGAACACGACGCCGCCGATGATGGTGTTGTGGAAGTGTGCCACCAGGAACAGCGAGTTGTGCAGCACGAAGTCGGCTGCCGGCACGGCGAGCAGAACGCCTGTCATGCCCCCGACCACGAAGGTCAGCATGAAGGCGACGACCCACATCATCGGCAGTTCGAAGCGGATTTCGCCGCGGAACATCGTGAACAGCCAGTTGAACACCTTGGCGCCCGTCGGAATGGCGATCACCATCGTGGCGATGCCGAAGAAGGCGTTGACGCTCGCACCCGATCCCATGGTGAAGTAATGGTGCAGCCAGACGAGGTAGGAGAGCACAGTGATGACGACTGTCGCGTAGACCATCGATCCGTAGCCGAACAGACGCTTGCCGGTGAAGGTCGAGGTGATCTCCGAATAGATGCCGAAGGCCGGCAGGACCAGGACGTAAACCTCGGGGTGACCCCACATCCACACCATGTTCCAGTAGAGCATCGCATTGCCGCCGAGATCATTGATGAAGAAGGCGGTGTCGAGGTAGCGGTCGAGCAGCAGCAGGAAGAAGGCTGCCGTCAGCGCCGGGAAGATGGCGATGGCGAGAACGTTGCTGCAGAGCGCCGTCCAGGTGAAGACCGGCATCTTCATCAGGCTCATGCCGGGGGCGCGCATCTTGATGACGGTGGCGACCATGTTGACAGCCGACAGCGTCGTGCCGATGCCGGCGATTTCGAGCGACCATAGATAATAGTCGACCCCGGTATCCGGACTGAAGGCCTTTTCCGCCAGCGGTGCATAGGACAGCCAGCCGGTGCGTGCGAACTCGCCGACGAACAGCGAGATCATGACAAGCACCGAACCCGCCACCGTCAGCCAGAAGCTGAGGTTGTTCAAGTAGGGAAAGGCGACGTCGCGCGCGCCGATCTGCAGCGGCATGACGAAGTTGACGATGCCGACGACGAGAGGGATCGCCACGAAGAAGATCATGATCGTCCCGTGGGCGGTGAAGATCTGATCATAGTGGCTCGAATGCAGGAAGCCCTCATTGCCGCCGAAGGCGATCGCCTGCTGCAGGCGCATCATGACGGCATCCGAGAAACCGCGCAGCAGCATGATGATGGCAAGCACGATATACATGATGCCGATCTTCTTGTGATCGACGGAGGTGAACCACTCCTTCCAGAGATAACCCCAGAGCCGGAAGTAGGTGAGTGCCGCGACGACGATCAGACCGAGCGCGGCGACCGCGATGAAAGTGCCGACCAGGATAGGCTCGTGGATCGGCAGTGAATCGAGCGTCAGCCGCCCGAAGAGGAAACTATGGTCTTGCATTGGAACCCTGCTGTTCAGGCGCGGCGAGCGCGCCAGTGTTGGTTACCGCGTTGGTGCCGGCGTTGGTGTGATCATGAGCGGCGGGGGTGCCCGAGGCGGCGTCGCCGGCCATGGCTGCGCTGCTCATATGCATGGACGAATGATCCATGGGCTGCGGCGCGAACATGCCGCCATTGTCGCTGTCGAGGGCGCGATCCTTTTTCATGATGTCGGCGATGCATTCGGTGCCGGCGACCACGCAGCGGTTGAGGACACGATCGAAGAGGCCGGAGGCGACGGCGGAGAAGTGCATGACGGGCACCTTTTCGCTCGGCTTGTCCAATTCGACATAGCGGTCCGTCGACAGCGTCTCGCCCGCGGCCTTTATCCCCGCGGCCCATTGGTCGAACCCTGCCAGATCGACACCGTGCAACTTGAACCGCATGTCGGAATAGCCGGCGCCGGTATAGTTGCCCGAATAGCCCCAGCTGTCGCCCGGCGCGTTGAGCACGGCATGCAGCATCGATTTCATGCCCGGCATCGCATAGATCATGCCCGCCAGCGTGGGCGCCGAGAAGGTGTTGAACTGGTTTGTGGAGGTGATGGAGAAACGCACAGGGACATCGACCGGGAGGGCCAACTCGTTGACGGTCGCGATACCTTGTTCGGGATAGATGAAGAGCCACTTCCAATCCATGGCGACGACCTGGATGTCGAGAGGCTTGTGGTCCTTGGCCAGCGGCTTGTCGGCGGAAATGCGATCAAGGGGGCGGAAGGGATCGAGGCTGTGGGTGGTGATCCAGGTGACCACGCCGAGACACGCAATGATCAGGAGCGGGATCGACCAGACCACCACTTCGATCGGTGCCGAATGGGTGAAGTTCGGATCATACTTCTCGGGCGCTCGGCCCTTTCGGTATCGGAACGCGAAGACCACGATCAGGGTCAACACCGGAATGACGACGAGAAGCATCATGCCGAGTGCGACGAGGATGAGGTTACGCTCCTGAAGAGCGATATCCCCCGTTGGGTTCATCACCACCATATTGCAACCGCTTAGAGGAAGCAGCGCAAGAGGTGCGACAAACCGGCGAAAATTTCGTGATATGAATGTTTTCTGGCGCATGCCCGGAAGCTATGTCGCCCCCCGCGCGGCAGCTTTGACATAGATCAAACTTGCCGCCCGATGATCTGGGATTCCGCTGCGACATTTTGGGTAACGGCCGAAAACCAAGGAGTTCGGTCTGGGAAAGCCATCAAGCCAGCGCGCGGCGGCTTTGCTCGAGAAGCGGTCACTTAGGTGTTTCGATGATCCGTAGGAAGTTCTGGTATCTCTCGTTGATACGATCCTCTTGACTAGCATAGATGGCACAGCCTTCCGAGAGGGCGGAATCAATTTCACCAACCAGAGCAATCATCTGCTCTGCAGTCAGGATCGCGTTGAACTCCGATATAACCACCTTTTCGAGGCGGCGAACCGCCCCCCGAAGATTCGTTAGGAGTTCAGCTAGTCCAGAACGGATTTCGGCAACATCGCTATCCAGGATGCACGCGTCCACCTTGGTAAGATGGTAGATTACGTTGAACGGAGAAAAGCTGAATGCGCTGATGCCGCAGCATTCATTCTCACAGATGGTTTCGCAACTTTTACAAAGAGCCGCAACGGATGGTGGCAACGTAATATCGATCATGCCTGCACATTGCACAGACCTTTGAAAGTCCGCAACGGGCCGAGGCTGTGTAAAAA
>UBVW01000043.1:0-16748 GCA_900469085.1 Hyphomicrobiales bacterium
CCCCCCCCCCCCCCCCCCCCCCCCCCCCGGGGGGGGGGGGGGGGGGGGGGGGGGGGGGGGGGGGGGGGGCCGCAAGCACAACGCCGCCTACCACCACATCCTCGAAGCCCTCGTTAAATCCCCAGCATCCGCCGGTTGGCCGCCTGGTCCGTGCCGCTGCCGGCGAAGTCGTCGAAGGCCTTTTCCGTCACGCGGATGATGTGCGCCTTGACGAACTCGGCTCCTTCGCGCGCACCGTCTTCAGGATGCTTCAGCGCGCATTCCCATTCGACCACGGCCCAGCCATCGAAATTGTTGGCCGTCATCTTCGAGAACACCGCCCCGAAATCGACCTGACCATCGCCGAGCGAGCGGAAGCGGCCGGCGCGTTCGACCCAGCCCTGGTAACCGCCATAGACGCCCTGGCGACCCGTCGGGTTGAACTCGGCATCCTTGACGTGGAACATCTTGATCCGGTCTTTGTAGATGTCGATGTTGTCGAGGTAATCCAGGCACTGCAGCACATAGTGCGAGGGGTCGTAGAGCATGTTGGCGCGCGGATGGTTCTTCACGCGTTCGAGGAACATCTCGAAGGTGACGCCGTCATGCAGGTCTTCGCCGGGATGGATCTCGTAGCAGATGTCGACGCCGTTTTCGTCGGCATGGTTGAGGATCGGCGTCCAGCGCTTGGCGAGTTCGTCGAAGGCGGTTTCGACGAGACCGGCCGGGCGCTGCGGCCACGGATAGATGAACGGCCAGGCGAGCGCGCCGGAGAAGGTCGCATGCGCCTTGATGCCGAGGTGCTTCGATGCAGAAATCGCCATCTTCACCTGCTCGACGGCCCATTCCTGGCGCGCCTTCGGATTGCCGCGCACTTCGGGTGCAGCAAAGCCGTCGAAGGCTTCGTCATAGGCCGGATGCACGGCAACCAGCTGGCCCTGCAGGTGGGTGGAGAGCTCGGTGATCTCGACACCGTTCTGGCGCGCCACGCCGGCGAACTCGTCGCAATAGTCCTTGGACGAGGCAGCCTTCTTGAGGTCGATCAGCTGGCCCGCCCAGGTCGGAACCTGCACGCCCTTGTAGCCGATGTCGGCGGCCCACTTGGTGATCGAATCCCACGAGTTGAAAGGTGCGGCGTCGCCCGCGAACTGCCCGAGGAACAAGCCTGGGCCCTTGATCGTTTTCATGTCAATTCCTCCCTGAATAATGACCGTAAACGTTTCTGGTGTAGTTCTAGCACTTGATTTGCACTCTGCAAGCCGATTTTGGCGATAATGCAAATCTCCCCCTCCCGGGCCAGATTTAGACGTTGCGACTAAACCATGTCGGGCACTGTCCCGCAAGACGTACGTACCGCATTTCTCGGCGCTTGCGTGTTTGGCGACCAACCCTCGGCGCATCTTTGTAGACTTCCCGCCACCGCGTGCTACTCTTGGTCGACCAGGAGGGTGGTCCATGACGAGGCGGCTGGCGGCGATCTTGGATGCGGATGTTGTCGGCTTTTCCCGGCTGATGGGCCTCGACGAAGCGGGGACCTTTGCGGCGCTGAAACGCCACAACACCGAGACCATCGTCCCCACCATCACAAGGCATCGCGGACATGTCGTGAAATTCGTCGGAGACGGCACGCTGGCGGAATTTTCCAGCGTGGTCGATGCGTTGCGCTGCGCGATGGAGATCCAGGAGGTCATTCTCGCGGGCAATCACGATGTCGTGCCCGACCGCCGGATGATCTGGCGCATCGGCCTCCATGTCGGCGACGTCCTGACGGAGGATGGCGACATCTTCGGCGAGAGCGTCAACATCGCCGCGCGGCTGCAGGCGCTGGCGCCGGCCGGCGGCATCTGCCTTTCGCAGCAGGTGCGCGATCAGATCGGCACCGCGCTCGATTTCGATGCGACCGACTTCGGCAATCGCAAACTGAAAAACATCGAGCAGACCGTGCGGGTGTGGCGCTGGTTTCCGCCGGGCGAGGAAGCGGAGGGCCTGGACGATGAGCCGCCGGACCGGACGATGCCAAGCCAGCCACCGCAGCACAAGCGCCCGTCCATCGCCGTGCTTCCCTTTGCCAACATGTCGAGCATCGAGGGGCAGGAGCATTTCTCCGACGGCTTCACCGACGAACTGATCGCGACGCTCGCGCGCTGTCGCTGGCTGCTGGTCGCGGCCCGCAACTCCTCTTTCAGCTTCAAGGGTCGCGCGGTCGATGCGCGCCGGGTCGCCGAGGATCTCGGCGTCAAATACGTTCTCGAAGGCAGCGTTCGTCGCTCCGACACCAGGATCCGCATCACCGCGCAATTGCTGGATGGAAGCGAGGGCACGCTGCTCTGGGCCGAACGCTATGACCGCATGCTGGCCGACATCTTCGATCTCCAGGACGAGATCGCCTCCGAGATCACGGGAACCATCGAGCCCGAGTTGGGCGCCATCGAATTCGCGGCACTGCGCGGCCGCTCGGTCGTCGACATGACCGCCTGGGAAATCTATCTCAAGGGCCTCTGGCATCTCTACCGCTTCACGATCGACGAGTTGAACACCGCCAAACAGCTGTTCGAGCAGGCGATCGCCATCGATCCGAGCTTCGCGCAGGCGCAGGCGCGTCTGGCTTACGTCCACATCCAGCTCGGCTGGTACGGCTCGCTGGAAGAGCGATCCGGGCGTATATGCGAGGCGATCGAGCTTGCCGAACGGTCGATCACGCTCGATCAAAAGGAGCCTGCCGCGCATCTCGCACTCGGCCGGGCGCTTGCGCTCGATGGCGCCACGGAGGCAGGGATCGCTCATCTTCGTCATGCGGTGAAACTGGACCACAGCTTCGCCCAGGCGCACTTCGCGCTCGGACAGGCGCTCTGCTACGCCGATCGCCCGCAGGAGGGCATGCCCGAATTCAGCGAAGCCTTTCGTCTCAGTCCGCGCGACCCGCATCTCTGGACCTTTCACAGCATGATGGCCTTCGCAAACTACCAGATGGACAAGCTCGACGAAGCGGCGGACGCTGCCCGCGCATCGATGCGCTCGCCCAACGTCACCTTCTGGCCGGCGATGGCGCTGGTGGCGATCCAGGGACGGCAGGGCAAGGTCGAGGAGGCGCGCCGTACGATCGACGAGCTCTACAGCTTCCGCCCCGGCATGACGCTTGATGACGCCAGGCGTGAATTCTACTTCGGCCTCAAGCCCGCGATGAGCGAGACCTTCATCGAGCGCTTTGTCGGAGACCTCGCCAAGGCCGGCCTGCCGCCACAGTGAAGACGCCCGCCCTTTCGAGCGGGCGCCTCTTATTCAGATCAGGATCAGAACGGCGAATCCGGGAAGTAGAAGTCCTTGGCGTTGTCCTTCGTCACCAGCGTGGCGTCGAGGATGTAGGTGCCGCGGACCGGGACCTGGTCGTAGAGCGACGCGGCCGTCAGTTCCATGGCCGTGCCCACCATTGCCGGCGGATAGAGAACGTCGACGGGAATCATCTTGTCGCCGTCCATGACCTTCTTGACCATGTCCTTGGAGCCGGCGCCGGCCACGACATACTTGATGTCGGTGCGCTTGGCCTGCTCGATCGCCTGCAGCACGCCGACGGCCATGTCGTCGTCCTGGCACCAGACCACGTCGATCTTCGGGTACTTGGTCAGGTAGTCCTGCATCACCTTGAAGGCGTCGTCGCGGTTCCAGTTGCCGAACTGGCGGTCGAGAACCTTGACGTTGGAGCCGGCGATGCCCTTGTCGAAGCCGTCCTGGCGCTGCTGGTCGATCGGGATCGGCAGGCCTCGGATGACGACGACCTGTGCGTCGGGCGTCGTGTCCTTGATGTACTTGCCGGCGACTTCCCCAAGCGCCGGGTTGTTGCCGGCGATATAGATGTCGCGGACGGAATCATCGTTGGTGCTCGGCGCGCGGTCGACCAGCGCCACGAAGGTGCCCTTGTCCTTGACTTCCTTGATGGCGTTGACGAGCGGATCCGGATCGGACGGCAGGATGACCAGTGCGTCCATGCCCTGCGTTGCCAGATCCTGCACGGCGTTCGCCTGGCTCGCCGCATCCGGCGAGGTCTTGACGATGACGGTGAGATCGGGGTGCTCGGCCATCAGAAGCTTGGCGACGCGCTCGGCATGGAACACCACACCGGAGGTCCAGCCATGGTCGGCGGCCGGGATCGATACGCCGATGGTCTTTTTGTCCGCCGAGTGAGCGACGCCGGCGAGCAGTGCCGCCGTCACGACCGCCAAACTGAATAGTGTCTTACGCATGTCTGTTTTCCTCCCATTAAACCCCAGGGCTTGCGAACGTTCAGACCGGGCGCCCCGCCGACCCGGCCAATCCCTTGTTACCTGCGCGCCAGCGACCGCTGCACGAGCATGGCGATGATGATGATCGATCCCTGGATGGCGCCGATCAGATATTCCGAGATGAAATTCGAGAGCAGCATGATGTTGCCGACGAGCTCAAGAATGAAGGCGCCGCAGATCGTCCCCCAGACGCGCCCTGCCCCGCCTTTAAGGGCAGTGCCGCCGACGACGACGGCGGTGATCGCCTGCAGCTCCCACAGGATGCCCGTTGTGGCCGAAGTCGAGCCGAGACGCGGCACGTAGAGCAGCACGGCGATCGCCACGCAGAGCCCCTGGATGACGAAGGCGATGGTGCGTACCTTGTTGACGGCGATGCCGGAATAGCGCGCCACGTCGCGGTTCGATCCGACGGCTGTGACATGCCGGCCGTAGCGCGTGCGATAGAGAATGAAGGCGGCGATCGCGGTGACCACGAGGATGACGAGGATAGGCACCGGCACCCCGGCGATCGAGCCGAAATAGACGGGACGATAGAGCGACTGCTGTTCGGCCGAGCGCAGCGTGATCGCGCCGCCTTGCGAGAGCCATGTCGTTAGGCCGCGATAGATGCCCATGGTGCCGAGCGTGGCGATGAATGGCTCGATCTTGCCGACCGTGGTGATCAGCCCGTTGGCGAGGCCGCAGAGCGCACCGGCGACCAGGGTGAAGACGACGGCGACCGCGAGCATCAGCGAGGGATCGGCAACAACGCCGGAATTCATCAACAGGATCATCAGGCTGGCGACGAAGGCGACCATCGAGCCGACAGAGAGATCGAGATCGCCCGACGAGATGACGAAGGTGGCGCCGACGGCGATGATCGCGATGAAGGCGCTGCGGGTGGCGACATTGGCGAGGTTGGTGATGCCGATGAAATTCGGATTGACCAGCGCGCCGACCACAAGCAGCAACGCCAGCGCCGCAAACGGCGCAACCGCCCTCAGATCGATATCCCGCCAGGAGCGTCGCCTGATCTCCCTTACCTCGTCGTTCGCACTCATGTCCAAAGCCATCCTCCCGTCGCGTCCCTGATGGGAACGTAATCTTTTCAGCCGCGTGAACCGCCGCAATTGTCCTGGCGCCGCCTCAGGCAGCCTTCTTCTTTAGCCCTGCCGCATAGCGCATGATCTCCTGCTCGGAGATCTCGTCGCCCTCGAGCACACCAACGATCCGCCCCTCGCGCATGACCGCCACGCGGGTGCAGAGCCCGATCACCTCGGGCATCTCGGAGGAGACGACGATGATCGAGCGGCCGTCGCGGGCGAGCGCCGAGATGAAATGATAGATCTGCTGCTTGGTACCGACATCGATGCCGCGCGTCGGCTCGTCGATGATGATGATCTCGGGCTCGGTCTCCATGACCTTGGCGAGCAGCAGCTTCTGCTGGTTGCCGCCCGACATGCGCCCGGCCACGATATTGGCGTCGCGCACGCGGATATCGAAGCGCCGCCGCGCCTTGGCCAGCGCCTTGGCCTCGCTGCTGGGGCTGAGATAGCCGTGCCGCGAATGCTGCCCCAGCGATTGCAGCGTCAGGTTCGCCAGCATGTTGGAGCCGAGCAGCAGGCCCTTGTGCTTGCGGTCCTTGGTCATGTAGGCGAGGCCGGCACGATTGGCCGCATGCACGTCGCCCGAGGCAACGCTTTCGCCGCGGATGACGACCTCGCCCGAAGCGCGACCGCGTAGCCCCGCGATCGCCTCCATAAGCTCTGTGCGGCCGGAGCCGATCATCCCGGAGAAACCGATGATCTCGCCCTTGCGCACCTCGAAACTCGCATCCTGCACATAGCCGGTCGAGACACCCTCGACCTTAAGCACAATCTCTTCGTCGATATCAGGCTCGTTCTTGGTGGGATAAAGACTGGAAAGCTCGCGACCGACCATCAGCTGGGCGATTGATTCACCGTCGAGCATCGCGGTCGGCGCTGTCTTCACCCACTGCCCGTCGCGCAGCACCGTCACCTTGTCGGTGAGCTCCATGACCTCGTCCAGCTTGTGCGACACGAACACGAAGCTGGTGCCCTTGTCGCGCAGCTTGCGCACCTGCTTGAAGAGATAATTGGTTTCCTCGCGCGACAGCACCGCCGTCGGTTCGTCCATGAAGACGACGCGGGCGTCGCGACTGATCGCCTTGGCGATCTCCACCATCTGCTTGTCGGCGATGGAAAGTGTGCTGATCAGCGCATTCTCGTCGACATGTGAGCCGAGCAGATCGAGCGCCTTGCGGGTCTCCGCGCGCATGAACTTGCGATCGAGCACGCCGAAGCGGGTGACCTCGCGGCCGAGAAAAAGGCTCTCGGCGACGGTCAGATGATCGGCGAGGTTGAATTCCTGGTGGATGATGACGATCCCGAGCGCCTCGGCCGCGCCGTTCGGCGGCAACACGACCGGCTGACCGTCGAGAATGATCTCGCCCGAAGTCGGCTGCTCGAAGCCGGACATCACCTTGACGAGAGTCGATTTGCCGGCGCCGTTCTCGCCCATCAGCGCATGGATTTCGCCGGCGCGCAGATCGAAATTGACGCTGAAGAGGACCTGCACCCCATTGAAGGATTTGCATATGCGCCGGGCCGACAACACCACAGGCGCCGCCTCGACAGTCTCCAAACTCATGATGTCCTCCCCTGCGGACTCCCACCCGCTTGACCCTTGTGTAAACCTTTACATGTGCGATGTAAAGGTTTACATCGTCATATCGCGAAGTTCTCCTGGCTTCGCCCTTTGACGTATGCCGCAGTCTGTGTAGTGTCGCCGCGAATTGACCCAAGGCAGGACGCATTGTCGAATTCCACGCCCGCCACCATCGAAGACGTCGCAAGAATCGCGGAGGTGTCCATCGCCACGGTGTCGCGTGCGATCCATACGCCGGAGAAGGTCGCCAACTCGACGCGGCTCAAGGTCAACCAGGCGATCGCGATAACAGGATATACGACGAACGCCATGGCCCGCAGCCTGCGTCTCGGCCGTTCCAACATGATCCTGGTCGTGGCTCCCGACATCGGCGACCCCAATTTTTCCAACATCCTGATCGGCCTGGAGAACGAGGCCCGCAGCCATGGCTACGGCATTCTCATCGGCCACACGCAGAACGATGCCCAGCGCGGCCTCGAATATCTCAAATTTCTAAATTCAAACCAAGCGGCAGGATTGATTCTCTTCACCGGCATCCTGCCCTTCGGCCATCAGACGATGACGGCCCGCCTGCCGCCGAGCGTCGGCGTATTCGAACCCGTCTTCAACGGCGGCATTCCCTATGTCGGCGTCGACGATATCGAGGGCGCCCGCAAGGCGGTCGATTTGCTCTTGGCCGAGGGCCATCGCAAGATCGCCTTCATCGGCGACAGCAAGACACGCCTTGCCTATGCAAGGCGCCGCCAGGGCTATGACGAGGGATTGGACGCCGCCGGCGTGGCGAGGGGTCAGCGCATCATCCTTGAGGGCGACGGAACGCTTGAAAGCGGCCGCCATGCCGTTGAGCAGCTGTTCATGCGCGACACGCTGCCGACAGCCTTCATGTGCGTCAACGACCAGACGGCGATCGGCGTGATGATCGGCCTCAACGCCCGCGGCTACGACATCCCCCGCGACTTCTCCGTCACCGGCTTCGACGACATCCCCCAGGCGACGTTCATGTCGCCGCCGCTCACCACCATCCGCCAGCCGCGCACAGCCATCGGCAAGCAGGCCATGGCGCTGCTGCTGGAGTTCCTTGGCGATGGAGAACCGACCGAAACCGAGATCCTTCTGCGGCCGGATCTGGTGGTCCGAAACTCGGTCTCGGCACCATCGAAGGGGTGGGAGAAGAGATAGCGGATTGACAATCTGTAGTCTTAAAACTACAGTTCAGCATGTTCGAACTTCGGCAATCCGAGACGTTCCGAAAGTGGCGCACTCGCCTGAAGGACGAACGCGGTAGGACACTTATTGCCTCCCGGCTTGATCGGTTGGCTTTCGGCCATGCGGGAGATGCTGCCCCCGTTGGTTACGGGATTAGCGAACTACGGATTCATTATGGGCCAGGTTACCGCATCTATTTCAAACAGGATGGGAAGACACTCATCATCCTGCTTAGCGGCGGCGTCAAAAGCAGCCAAAGCCGCGATATCGCGGAGGCGAAACGGCTGCTCAGCGAATGGAATAAGCAAAATGACTGAGAAGTTTACTCATTATGATCCGGCCGAGGACCTGACGTCCGACGAGGCAGTAGCGTTATTCATGGCGGAAGCGTTCGATACCGAGGATGCTAGCTATATCGCTCACGCGCTGGGTGTCGTCGCGCGCGCCAAAGGCATGACCCAGATTGCCAACGAGACAGGCCTATCCCGCGAGCAGCTCTATCGCTCTTTCAGTGCCGGCGGTAACCCGACGCTGAAGTCCACGATATCCGTTATGAAGGCCCTCGGGATTGGGCTGACGGCAAAGGTGCCGGCGCATGCGCTGGAGGCAAAGACAGCCGCTAAACCGTAAACGCCTCGCGAAACGCCGCAAGCGCCGCCTCCGGATCGCCCGACGCGAACGCCTCCATCCCCACGGGGCCGGCATAGCCCATTGCATTCAGCGCCCGCGCGATGCCCTTCCAGTTGACCTCGCCCGTTCCCGGCTCCATGCGGCCGGGGACGTCGGCGACCTGGATTTCGCCGATCCATGGCAGGCTCTTCCGGCAGAGCTCGATCAGGTTCCCCTCGCCGATCTGTGCGTGATAGAGGTCGAGATTGAGCCGCAGGCGGGGATGGTCGATGCACGAGACCAGCGCCAAAGTGTCCTCGGCCCGGCCGAAGGGTACGCCCGGATGATCGACATCAAGGTTGAGGTTCTCCAGTGTGAAGACCACATCCTCTTTCTCGGCCAAATCGACGATGCGGGCAAGCGTGTCCCGCGCCTTCAGCCACATCTGACCGGTAACGAGCTCGACCGGCTGCACCGGCAGACCGCCTTCGCCAAGGCCGGTTCCGTGCAGGTTGAGACGCTGCACGCCGAGCCGCTTGCCGACGTTGGCCGTCTCGCGCGCCGTCCTCAACAGCTCCGCAGCCCCCTCGTCATCCGTCAGCCGGCCGGTGAGGTAGCCGTTCATGATGGTGAAGGTGGCACCCGTCGCCTCGAGCTTGCCGAGATCGTGCTCCGGCCAGTTCCACAGCCCGACGCCGAAGCCCATCTCCTTCAGCCTGGAGGCGCGCCATTCGATCGGTCGGTCGCGCCAGATCATCTCGGCGCAGGCGGCAAGTTGGAAAGGCGAGCTCATGTGATCCTCCCGGTCATGCATGCTGATTTCTATGCGCAATAGAGCCGAGATCGCGGTCAGCCGCAATGCGACATCACGCACCGCTATGGCACAGCGAATTGACGATTGTCATGAGAGGTTCACGCTGCAGGCATAACTCGGATGGACGGCTTCTGAGAGAGGAACTGAGATGGCTGACGTCACCAACGAGACTATTCACCGGGATCACGAAAACCATCCGCTGCACGGGTCGGGGTCGAAAAAGTGGTTCCTTCCAGCGATCATCCTGCTGCTTGTCGCCGGTCTCGGCTATGTCGGATACGCGCTCGGGCGCGATCTCACCAGTGTTGCTGCCGTTCCCTGGATCATGCTTGGCCTGGCACTGCTCATCGCGCTTGGCTTCGAATTCGTCAACGGCTTCCACGATACCGCCAACGCCGTAGCGACTGTCATCTACACCCGCTCCATGCCGGCCGAACTTGCCGTCATCTGGTCTGGCTTCTTCAATTTCCTTGGTGTGATGATGTCGAGCGGCGCCGTCGCCTTCGGCATCCTGGCGCTTCTACCGGTGGAGCTCATCCTGCAGGTCGGCTCGGGATCGGGCCTCGCCATGGTCTTCGCGCTCCTGATCGCCGCCATTTTGTGGAACCTCGGCACCTGGTATCTCGGCCTGCCGTCGTCGAGCTCGCACACGCTTGTCGGCTCGATCATCGGCGTCGGCCTCGCCAACCAGTTTCTGGCGCCTGTTGGTAGCGCCACCAGCGGCGTCGACTGGTCGCAGGCGACCAATATCGGCCTGTCGCTGCTGATCTCGCCGCTGATCGGCTTCGGCCTCTCGGCCGTCCTGCTTCTGGTCATGAAGGTGCTGGTGCGCAACAAGGCGCTCTACGAGGAGCCGAAGGGCAACAACCCGCCGCCGCTCTGGATCCGTGGCCTCTTGATCTTCACCTGCACCGGCGTCAGCTTCGCCCACGGATCGAACGACGGCCAGAAGGGCATGGGCCTGATCATGCTGATCCTGATCGGCCTCGTGCCCACCGCCTTCGCGCTCAACCGCACGCCCGATGTGAACTATCTGGAAGCCTACAAGAGCGCGTCGGCTCAGGTGGAAACCGCGCTCGGCAAATATGTGAAGCCGGGTGCCGCCGCCGGCGATTACCGCGTCGAGGTCAGCACCGCCGTGAAGAACAAGGTCTGGACGGACGCAACCACGCCTGCCCTGCAGCAGTTCATCCACGCGACAAGCGCCGAAGTTGCCGGCTTCCCGACCCTGGAGGCCGTACCCACGCATCTGGTCAGCAACGTCCGCAACGACATCTACCTGATCGGCGAAGCGCTGAAGCTCATCGACAAGCAGAAGCTGCTCGCCATGGAGCCGGCCGACCTGCAGGCGGTGAGCGCCTATCACAAGGCCGTCGACAACGCGACCAAGTTCATTCCGCTTTGGGTCAAGATCGCCGTCGCCATCGCGCTTGGCCTCGGCACCATGGTGGGCTGGAAGCGCATCGTCATCACCGTCGGCGAAAAGATCGGCAAGACTCACCTGACCTATGGCCAGGGGGCCGCAGCCGAAGTCGTCGCCATGGTCACGATCGGCGCCGCCGACCATCTCGGCCTGCCTGTTTCGACCACCCACGTGCTGTCGTCGGGCGTCGCAGGCACGATGGCGGCGAATGGCTCCGGCCTGCAGTGGTCGACGGTGCGCAACATGCTGATGGCCTGGATCCTGACGCTACCCGCCTCCATCGCCATCGCCTTCGTGCTCTTCATCATCCTGCGCCAGGTGTTCTGAGGCCTGAGCCGATAGCGCAATTGAAAAAGCCGGGAAGCGAACGCTCCCCGGCTTTTTCGTTTCTACAATCCGCCGCCGATCAGACGTAGCGGTTGACGACGTTTTCGAGCAGTTCCTGCTGGCCGGACTTCGGCTGCGGGTTGATGTCCTGGCTCTCGACGCGGGCCGTGATCTGCTCGAGCGAATATTCGCCGCGCAGCATCTTCTGGCTTTCGGCCGAATCCCAACCGGCATAGCGGTTGGCGAGCGGCTGCGACAGTGCCTTGTCCTCGATCATCTTGGCGGCAGCCTTCAGACCGCGGGCGCAGCAATCCATGCCGCCGATGTGACCGATCAGCAGGTCTGCCGGATCGAGCGACTGGCGGCGCAGCTTGGCGTCGAAGTTGGTGCCGCCTGACGTGAAGCCGCCGCCTGCCAGAACCTGGTAGTAGGCCAGCGCCATTTCTGGAACGTTGTTCGGGAACTGGTCGGTATCCCAACCGGACTGGTAGTCGTTGCGGTTCATGTCGATCGAGCCGAAGATGCCGAGCGCGTTTGCCAGCGCCAGCTCGTGCTCGAAGGAATGGCCGGCGAGGATCGCGTGGCCCTGCTCGATGTTGAGCTTCACTTCGTTTTCGAGGCCATTCTTCTTCAGGAAGCCGTAGACCGTCGCGACGTCGTAATCATACTGGTGCTTGGTCGGCTCCTGCGGCTTCGGCTCGATCAGGATCTGCCCCTTGAAGCCGATCTTGTGCTTGTACTCGACCACGAGGTTGAGGAAGCGACCCATCTGGTCGAGCTCGCGCTTCAGATCGGTGTTGAGCAGCGTCTCATAGCCTTCGCGACCGCCCCACAGCACATAGTTCTCGCCGCCGAGCTTCATGGTCGCATCCATGCAGGTCTTTACGGTGGCGGCGGAGAAGGCGAAGACATCTGGATCGGGATTGGTCGCCGCACCTGACATGAAGCGGCGGTTGGAGAATAGGTTCGCCGTGCCCCAGAGCAGCTTGGTGCCGGTCGCGGCCTGCTTCTCCGCGAAGTAATCGACGATCTCGTTCAGGTTCTTGGTGTTCTCGGCAAAATTCTTGCCTTCAGGGCGCACGTCGGCGTCATGGAAGCAATAGTAGGGCGCGCCGAGCAGCGAGAAGAATTCGAAGGCGACGTCGGCCTTCAGCTTCGCAGCCTTCATCGTGTCTTCGAACCACGGACGCAGGAACGTCTGCCCACCGAAGGGGTCGCCGCCCGGCCAGGTGAAGGTGTGCCAGTAGGCGACCGCGAAACGCAGATGGTCTTCCATCCGCTTGCCGAGAACAATCTCGTCGGGCTGGTAATAGCGGAAGGCCAGCGGATTGGTGCTGTCGGGGCCTTCATACTTGATCTTCTGGATATCGCCGAAAAATCCGGTGCTCATGATGGGTACTCCTCCTTGGGTGGTTATAAAAATCCTGATTGCGGCGTCATCGCCGCCGATACCCCCCTCTGCCTGCCGGCNNATCTCCCCCCTTGAGGGGGAGATGTCCGGCAGGACAGAGGGGGGTGTCACGTCCTCAAGCTGACAATCCTCGTATCGCAGGATAAAGCGCACGATACCTCGCGTAAGCCTCCTCATAAGCCCCGCTCAACGCCGCATCCGGCTCGATCGTCCCCTCCGTCTCAGGCGGCGTGCACACCGCGACCGGATCAGCCCCAGTCGCCGCGATCAGGCCGAGACGGGCAGCACCGAAGGCCGCGCCGAAATCGCCATCGGCAGGCAGATCGACCGGGACGCCGAGTGCTGTGGCGATCGAGGCCAGCCAGTAGCGCGAGCGCGAGCCGCCGCCGATGGCAGTGACGCGGGCAATGTCGGTGCCGGCAGAGCGCAGCGCCTCGAGATTGTCGCGGATCGCAAAGGATACGCCTTCGAGCACCGCCTGGGTCAGCACCACGCGGCTGCTCTCATGCTCGAGCCCGATGAAGGCGCCGCGGATGACGGCATCGTTGTGCGGCGTGCGCTCGCCGGAGAGATAGGGAAGGAAGGTGACGCCCGACGGCGCCTTCAGCGTTTCGCCGAGTTCGGCGGTCAGCTCCGCCGCCGACTTCCCCGTCACGTGCGAATGCCAGTTCAAAGCGTCGGTGGCGGACAAGATGACGCCCATCTGGTGCCAGGTGTTGGGCAGCGCGTGGCAGAAGGCGTGAACCGCGCTCTCCGGCTTCGGCAGATAGGAACCGTTGGCGGCAAAGAGCACGCCCGACGTGCCGAGCGACACGAAGGCCGCGCCATGGCTGACGGTGCCCATGCCGCAGGCGGATGCCGCGTTGTCGCCCGCCCCGCCGGCAACGACCACGGAACCGGTGATGCCCCATTGCGAGGCGAGTTCACCACGCAGCTTGCCGCCCTCTTCCGTGCCTTCGACCAACGTTGGCATGTGCTTTTCATCGAGACCGGTCGCGGCCAAGAGCTCGGACGACCACTTGCGCTTGCCCGTATCGAGCCACGATGTGCCGGCCGAATCGGACATTTCCGAGATGTGCTCGCCGGTCAGCCAAAGCCGCAGGTAATCCTTGGGTAGCAGCACCTTGGCCACCTTGGCGAAAATCTCAGGCTCGTTCTTGGCGACCCAGGCAAGCTTCGGCGCCGTGAAGCCGGGGAATACGATGTTGCCGGTGATCTTGCGGAACTTCGGATCGGCATCAAGCCCCGCCGCTTCAACATAGCTGCGCGTGTCGTTCCAGAGAATGCAGGGACGAAGCACCTTGTCGTCGGCGTCAACAAGCGTGGCGCCGTGCATCTGGCCGGAAAGGCCGATGCCCTTGACGGCGGCAAGCTCCTTCGGATGCTTCGCCTTCAGTCCCGCGATCGCCTCCTCGCTGGCGCGGATCCAGTGCGACGGCTCCTGCTCCGACCAGCCATGGTGCGGACGCGACACATCCAGCGAACCGTTGGCCGAGCCGATGATCGTCTGATCGCCATCGATCAGCATGGCTTTGACGCCGGAGGTTCCGAGATCGAGACCCAGATACATGTGTTTCTCCCTTTGCCGTTACGGCAGATTGTCTTTCAAGAAGATGTCGAGCCGGATGCGTTCCTGCGCGTCGATGACCGATAGCCCGTCCGCCCTCGCCTTCAGCACGCGGATGGCGCTGCGCACCTCGTGGCCCGCATCCTGGTTCAGGATTGCGTCGATCGTGCCGTCGAGAAGGGCTATGCGCGTATGATCAGTCAACTCGTGTGCGATGACGGTGAGCGCCCGGTCGACGGATTTCTCCTTCAGCGCCCGGATCAGGCCGCGATTGCCGGCGCCGAGGCTGTAGACGCCGATGATGCCATCGCGCTTCGACAGCGCATCCGAAACCAGCATATGCGCCATATCGGGATCGTCGCGCCCTTCGATGACGGGCAGGATGGAGAGACCGGGAAACTCCTCGGCCATGACGGCCGCGAAGCCCTCCAGCCGTTCGCGATGGTCGCGCACCAGCATGGACCCTGCGAGAACCGCGACATCGCCGCTGGCGCCGCCGAGAAAACGGCCAAGCAGCCGCGCCGCCGTGCGACCGGCAGCGATATTGTCGACGCCGGCATAATGATGGCGCAGCGAACCGGTGAGATCGGACACAACGGTGACCACGGGAATGCCATCCTGCACCAGCCGGTCGACGGCATCACGCACCTCGGGCGCATCGGTCGCGACGAGGGCAACGCCGGCGGGGCGCTCGTCGCGCAGCGTATCGAGCGCTGCGGCAAGGGCTGCCGGATCGAAGGCCGGAACCTCTAAGGTGCGGATATCGGTGCGCTCCACCGGCGAGCGCGCCACGGCTGCCATCACCTCGGCGTTCAGCCCGTGCATGAAGGAATTGTCGCTAGCGGGAACGATGAACACGAACGAATAAGTCCGCCCCTTCGCGAGATTGGCGGCGGCGACATCGCGCACATAACCGATCTCGCGAATGGCGGATTCGACCTTCTCCCGCGTCACGTGCCGGACGCCCGGGCGCTGGTTCAGCACCCGATCGACAGTCGCAAGGCTGACGCCCGCTGCTGCGGCAATATCGTGAACCGTAGGTCTCATCGCTCCTCCTGACGAGACCTTTAGCGCCATTTTTGATGTACGTAAATCAAATTTTTCGACGAAGCATTTTCCGTGCCGAAATGACGGCTACTTTTCGTGATCGTTGGCGATTTCGGCTTCCACTCGTGCTGCTACCCGCTTCAGATCGCGCGACCTGCCGGCGATACTTTCGATCGCCGCCACCGCCACATCCCGCGCGACGTAGTCCGACTTGTGACCCATGTTGTGGATCATCACCAGCCGTGCGCCCTTGATGGCGCGAGCAAGATGGCGAGCGTGGATATCAGGCGAAACGATGCTGTCGGTGTCACCCGAGATGATCACCGTCGGCGCATGGATCCGGCCATAGCGCGGAGAATTGCGTTTCGTCCATTCCAGGAGATTGGCGACATCGATGGCATTGTCGCGGAAAGCCATGGGCCCAAGCGCCTGCAACGCCCGCGTTTCCTTGATGTAGCCGGGCGGCCGGGGATTGGGTGCGAAAACCGACCGGGTGGCGCTGTCGATCATCGCGAGCCCCACCGGCGGCACGACGATAGCGCTGAACAGCGCGCCTGTTACCGGCACCTTCGCGGCATCGTAATACCAGGCGATACCATCAGGCCAGGGGTAGACGGCGGGCGACAGGAAGACGAGGCCGAGGACCCGGTCAGGATGCCTGAGCGCGAAGCTTGCCGCCACCGCCCCGCCGAAGGAATGGCTGACGATGATCGCCTTCTTGATACCGCGCTTTGCCATGACATCAGCAATGGCGTCGGCCTGTCCATCGGGAAATGCATTCTCCGCCCCCCCGCGATCAGAACGCCCGTGGCCGGGACGATCGACGAACAGGAGATCGGCGCGCCCTTCCAGCCGGTCGCGAAACGAAAACACCGAATCGTGAAGATTGGCGCTGGCGCCGTGGATGAACACGATCGGCGGCAGATCCGGCCGTCGCGCCTTCAGATAAAGGCTGTTCATCCTGTAGCCGCCGACATCGACGCGCGTCTCTTCGGCGGACGGATCGGCGGCGAACACATGGTTCACAGCAACGGACAGGATGAGGGCGAGGAGTGCAAGGAGTCTCGTGGATGCTTTGGACATGAAGCGCGGTGGACCCTGATGATATCAGGCCTATACGCGAAAACGCCGGCTTTGGTTTCCCAAGCCGGCGCAAGAATTTGTCGAAGCCGCCGTTAACGTCAGTGGCCGCCGCCACCCCCGCCACCGCCTTGCGGCGGTGCCGGCTTGTCGATCAGCACGATCCCGAGGATCATCGCCACGAAAAGTCCTGTCAGAATGACGAAGATGTCGCTGAACGACATCACCATCGCCTGCTTCGTTACCATCCCGACCATCTGCTTGACCGCGACAGTGGCGCCATCCATGCCGTATGTGTCGAACTTCGACGCCATGTTGTTGATCTGGTCGAGCGCCGTCGG
>UBVW01000031.1:0-110757 GCA_900469085.1 Hyphomicrobiales bacterium
GGGGTGGCCTACGCGCTTACAACCATTTCGTTATGACCTGTTTCTGTTTGTCAGAGTAAAGGTGTCCTTCGGCCTTATCTGTCGCGAAGAAAGCGCTGAGCGGTACCATTATACCTGGGAAGGGGAGTAGTTTGTACTGCTGCACGTCAAGTTCGCGCTTCAGGAAATCGATCGCGCCTATGATACCACGCTCGATCTCCTCAAAGCGCTGTCGGATATCCTCACCCTTCAAGCCAATAATGTCCGATGGAGTAGTCTTTCCGTGAATCACACCCGCGCAAATGCGCAACTGCAGATCTTGGTCATTGCATAGATCTGCCGTGTTCAGCGATTCTGATCTGCAGTGATTTGAATTTTTCCACGAGATCAAAATCGTCTGACCAGCTCCAGGCAGTTAGCAGTTCGAAAATCTCAAGCGGCGTTCCCGCCCTGTTAATGCGTTCGAAGACAATAGCAACTTTATTACGATCGCCTGACTCGAACGTTTCATTGGGAATGAGATATTCTTTAAACCGATCCTGAAGCGATACGACCTTCTTCAGGTTTTCTGCTGATAAATTTAAAGTAGCCTCGCGGTATTTTTCAGCATCAAAAAGCGTTTTTACCGGAAAGTGCCGATCCTCTTCAACTTCCCCAGGCGTGAGGCTCAGAAAAAGAGACTCTTGCATGTCTTCTTTTGCGAGCATGTCAAAGTAAACATCAACAAACTCGTCATTTGTTGGCTCCAGATCTGTCTGGAATACGCTAAATAGGCTGGTAATTCTCTGTTGGCCATCGAGTACGTAGTTTACTGGATAGTCTTTCTGTGGGTCAGGGAGGATGAAAGACCCTAATTTCTTCTCGGACTTCAGGCGATTATCGGTTTTCCAAAGGATAATAGTTCCAATTGGGAAGCCTTTGTAAATGCTATCGAGTAGGAAGGCGACCTGATCTGCCTCCCAGACGTAGTCTCGCTGAAATGCTGGAATGCGAATGTCGCCGCTGGTTATCCGATTTATTAGTTTGCGTATAGTTAGTGGTTCGCCCATGTCGTCCTCTTTTCGTGGGGCGAATCTCATTGATTCCCTCCATGGTTGTCAAGGGTTTCGCGCACTCGTATAGCTAATTTAGAAAAGCGTGCGAGGACATAGCTGCGCTATCAGCGCTCTTATGGGTGACGGCTGTTTAACGATAGGATCGGGAATTGGGCCAGAAATTTGGCTAAAAATGGATTCATCACATGATTTCAATGACCTAATTAACGAGCGTTGAAATTCCCTCTGCTTTCTTGCCGCAAGCGACCGTAGATGTCATCTTTGTGCTCCTAGCTTTGGACATCAGTCAACAGCAGGTGTTTGCGGCTTCTGCATCTGGTTATGGAAGTGCTCTGTCGCATGGGGTGGGCGCAAACTGATCTCTTGCTGAATCGCGATGAATAAAACCTCCCGATCAGGATGATTTTGCACGCCTAATGCGAATGCTTCCCGGACGGGAAGATTCGCATTGTGCCTCGAGTAATCTTCCTGTACGGTAAGCTATTAAGGGGGTGTTCGATGTTGAAGTCTGCACGTGATTTCGGTGCTGCCGTCCGGGAAAAACGCAAAGTCCTTGGCTGGACCCAGGTGGAGCTTGCCGTTCGTTCCGGCACGGGCGAGCGCTTTATTGTCGATCTCGAATCCGGAAAGCCGAGTTGCCAGCTCGAGAAGGCGTTGATCGTTGCACGCGCCGTCGGCATAAAGATCGGCGATCTAAACGCAGCCGCGGTGACTTCAACCGCATCGGACGACGACCTCGAATTCCTGCCGACCTTCGGTGATGGTCGATGATAACCATCTTTTACGAAACCTTCCCCGTCGGGAAAATGACTTTTGAAGGCGAATGGCGGCTTAGCTACGACCCATCCTGGGAAGCGCGCCGCTCCGCTTTTCCGGTTTCGCTGACGATGCCAATGCGCTCAGGAGCGGTCGGCGCTGATGTGCTGCTACCTTGGCTTGCCAACCTTCTTCCGGAAACGCATCTCGCGGAGATTGGTCAACGACTGAAAGTCTCTCCTCAAGACATCGTTGGCCTGCTTGGTCATATCGGCCGTGACACCGCCGGAGCGTTGTCGATCGGCAAGCCCCGGAAGGGGGGCGTAAATCTGCAGCCCATTCCGGACGGGAAGGCACTTGAGCGTACTCTCAATGAGCTTCCGGCCAAGCCCTTCCTGGTGGGGGAGCGAGGTGTCTCAATGTCGCTTGCAGGGGTTCAAGAGAAGCTGCCTGTCTTTGTTGATCAGGGCGGCGCTATCTCGATCCCTGTCGATGGAACACCATCGACCCACATCATCAAGCCGGACACAAAGCGGCTTGCGGGAAGTGTCGAAAACGAAGCCTTCTGTCTCGCCCTCGCGCGCGCATGTGGCTTGGATGCTGCCGACGCAACCATAGGGGTAGCAGGCGCGCGGCGCTATCTTTTGGTGAAGCGCTATGACCGGTTCATTGATGCGGAAGGCGAAATCCGGAGGCTGCATCAGGAAGACCTCTGCCAGCTAACAGGACATTTTCCATCGCAGAAATACGAGCGATCCTCGACAACTCGTGGTGTGACCTTGCGATTGATGTTCGGCGCCGTCAGCGATCTCGTTTCACCTGCTGAACGTTTAAAGCTCCTTGATGCCGTGATCTTTAACATACTGATCTGCAATTCGGATTCGCACGCAAAGAACTACTCGATTCTCATTGGTGCCGGTGGATCCGCGAAGATGGCCCCCCTGTACGATTTGATGTGTGCCGCAGTGTATCGCCAGGTTGACCGAAGCCTCCCTCAAGGCATTGTTGGACGGTTCAACGCGCCTGATTTGGGCAATTCAGATTGGAAGGCATTGGCCGAGGAGCTCGGATTGAGCGGCGCATCAACCGTTAAGAGGGTTGAGGAGCTTGCGGGCCTCGTAAGCTGCGCTTCTGGGGATATAGCCCAGCAAATCGCTGATATCGCTGGCGATCCGACGAGAGTTGTTGAGCGCATCACTCATAATGTTCGGAAGAGATGCAGGCGAATTCAGGTGCAGGCCCGCGGTTGAGTAGGGGATCAAACACAGCCCACTTTGGTAGCGGTAAGTAGGCTGCCCGGTTGGCACCGTGCGAAGGAAGCGGGAGCACGTGCGCGCCAGTAGAAGATGTTGCCGCGGCGAATAATGTTCTCGACGTCGTGGCGGGCCGCCATGGGATAGTTGCCCTTGCCTGCCGCCGGCGACGCCGCCACGCATATTTCGCGTGGGCATTACCTGTGGGCTAAAGTTCTGGGCATCAGGTCGCCAATGATGCCAAAACGGTATCCGGCACGACTGGAAAATCAAGGAATTAAGGGGATTTAAAGATAGATTGGCTGGGGAACCTGGACTCGAACCAAGATTAACGGAGTCAGAGTCCGTCGTTCTACCATTGAACTATTCCCCAGCAGGCGCTGCCGAAGCGTGCTTGGCTGCTGTGCGGCGCTTATAACCAAATCATCGCGGAATGCAAATAGCTGTTTGAAAAAAAATTGAACGGCGTTGTGGAGCGTTGGAAATGGCGGATTCTTGAGGGTTGGGAAAAAGAATTTGTCGTTTTGGCCGAGCGCTGATATCTTCGCGCCAACGCAAAATCGAATGAGCGCCAGCAGCATACCTTAAGGAGTTCATCCTTCAGGACTTGCGCGGCGCGGTGGAAAAACAACGTGGAAGACCCCGAAGGCGGCTTTAAGTCGCAATCCGACGGGGCGTCGGCGGCAGTGCGCAAGGATGGTAAGAAATCCAGGCGCCGCAAGGGCAAGCGTGGCGGGCAATCCCGCAATGCTGGTCAGGCCGCCTCGCATGCCCCCTCCGGCATTGCCGGCGAGGCAGCGCGCCCAATCGATGCACGTCCAACGGATAGTGCGGCCGAGACATCGGGCCGCAAGCGCAAGCGCCGTCGGCGCGGCTCCGGTGCGTCGGGCGAGGGTGCTCCAAGACAGCAGCAACATGGTGATGCCAGCCCGTCCGCCAATCGCGTCGGTGCGGCTGATGGTGAAGCGGCATCGGGCAAGCGCGGCCGCCGCAAGCATCGCGGCAAGCGCGGCCTTCAGGGCCGGCCTTTGGCGCAGGCAAAGCCGTCCGGCCATCAGCCCGCGCAAGCGCCTGCGAATCAGCCCAATGTCGGACGCGGTCCCGCGCAGGAAGCGCGCGGCGAAAACGACAATCGCGTCCAGCGTCATCAGGAGCGCGGCGAACGGCCTGCCTCCGCTCATCCGTGGCCGGATGAGCTCTACGCGGCGCTCGACCTCGGCACCAACAATTGCCGTCTCTTGATTGCGCAGCCGACCCGTCCGGGCCAGTTCCGCGTCGTCGATGCCTTCTCGCGCATCGTGCGCCTTGGCGAGGGGCTCGCGGCGAGCGGGCGCCTCTCCGACGAGGCCATGGACCGTGCCGTCGATGCGCTGCGCGTCTGCGCGGCCAAGCTGAAGAACCGCGAGATCCGCCGCATGCGGCTGATCGCCACCGAAGCCTGCCGGCAGGCAAGCAATGGCGAGGCGTTCCTTCAGCGCGTCGTCGCCGAGACCGGGCTCGAGCTCGAAATCATCGATCGCGAGACAGAGGCGCGGCTTGCCGTCTCCGGCTGCTCCTCGCTGGTCGGCCGCGAGACGCGCTCCGTCGTGCTCTTCGATATCGGTGGCGGCTCGTCCGAGATCGCAGTCATCCGCATCGGTGATGCCCGCTTCAGCCGGCTTGCCAATCATATTACCCACTGGACCTCGCTTCCCGTCGGCGTCGTGACCTTGTCCGAGCGCCATGGCGGCCGCGATGTCACGCCCGATGTCTTCGAAGGCATGGTGCTTGAGGTCGAGGGCATGCTCTCCGGCTTCGATTGCCCCGTTATCGACGGCGATCTCGGCGATTTTCACCTGATCGGCACCTCGGGCACGGTCACCACGCTCGCCGGCGTCCATCTCGATCTGCCGCGCTACGACAGGCGCAAGGTCGATGGCATCTGGCTGTCCGATGACGAGGTCTCGGCCATGCAGGCCAAGCTGCTTTCGTGGGATTTCGCCAGCCGCGCCGCCAATCCCTGCATCGGGCCCGATCGCGCCGATCTGGTGCTGGCGGGCTGCGCCATTCTCGAGGCCATCCGCCGCCGTTGGCCGAGCCCGCGCATGCGCGTTGCCGATCGCGGCTTGAGGGAAGGTCTTCTCACCGACATGATGGCGGATGACGGCGTCTGGCGGCGCCATCGCCACCGCCGCGGCCAACGCGGCAAGTAAGCGCGGCAAATAGGGGATCAGCATGACCAAGCCAACCATTGCGGGCAACCGCACCGGCCGCAAGCTCGGCCAGCGCGTCAAGAACAAGAAGATGAAGGCGTCCTCGCGCCAGTGGCTGCAGCGCCATATCAACGATCCCTATGTGCAGCGCGCCCAGCTCGAGGGCTACCGCGCCCGCGCCGCCTTCAAGCTGTTGGAGATCGACGAGAAGCACGGCATCCTGAAGGGCGCGCGCCGCATCATCGATCTGGGCGCCGCACCCGGCAGCTGGTCGCAGATCGCCGCCAAGGTTACAGGCTCGACCGATGATGACGTCCGCGTCGCGGCGATCGACTTCCTGGAGATGGCGCAGCTCCCCGGCGTCAAGATCCTGCAGCTCGATTTCCTCGATCCGGCTGCACCCGAGCAGCTGATGGAAGCCGTCGGCGGCACGCCCGATCTGGTTCTGTCGGACATGGCGGCGCCGACCACGGGCCACCACCGCACCGACCATCTGCGCACCATGCACCTGTGCGAAGTCGCCGCGCATTTTGCCATCGAGGTTCTCGGCGAGGGCGGTCACTTCCTGGCCAAGACCTTCCAGGGTGGTACGGAAAAAGAGCTGCTCAATCTGCTGAAGCAGAATTTCAAGCAGGTCGTCCACGTGAAGCCTGCCTCTTCCCGCGCCGAATCCGTCGAGATGTTCCTGCTCGCCAAGGGCTTCAAGGGACGCAAACACGAGGCCGACGAAACGGAGGCTTGATTTCGAGACCATTCCGGGTGGAGTATGACACTCCCGGGACCGTCCCGGCGGGCCCAAGACCGGAATGACCGCGGATATCAATGCTGCTTTACGTCACCCTCGGAACCAACGACATCGACCAGGCCCGGCATTTCTATGATGTTGTGCTGCCCGTGCTGGGCTACAGGCGCCAGCGCTACTCGGAAGAGGAGATCGGCTATGCAGCCGATGGCGATATCCGCTGCCGGCTGTGGATCGTCACCCCCTTCAATCGTCGCCGTGCCTCGAACGGCAATGGCAGCATGGTGGCGCTTTCGGCCGAAACCAGGGCGGATGTCGATGCCTTCTATCGCGCCGCGATCTCAGCCGGCGGCGTCAGCGAGGGCGAACCGGGGCTGCGCCCCTTCCACGCCAATTTCTATGCCGCTTATGTGCGCGATCCCGATGGCAACAAGCTGAGCGCCGTCTGCGAGGCACCGGAGCCTGCGGCCGAATAGGGCGCGGCCTATTTCACCGCCTGCTGCTCCGCCTCCAGCACGCTCGCCGCGATCGGCTTGACGCGATGGCCGGAGACCAGCGCCCCGGCGGTTCTGTCCATCCGGATGAAGGGGATCGTCGCCAATACGGTCATCACTGCGATCACGTAGAAGGCGACGTGGAAATCCGCCACCTGCAGCGCTTCGCCACGAATGAAGATCGAGGTCTCCAGGATCGCCGCGGCCACCGCCACGCCGAGCGCCAGGCTTATCTGCTGCATGACGGAGCTCATCGAGGTCGCCTGGCTCGCCTGCGCGTCGTCGATATCGGCATAGGCAAGTGCGTTGACGCCGGTAAAGAAGAAGGAGCGCGAGAACCCGCCGATCAGCAGCACCAGGATGATGACGAGATGCGGCGTCGTCGGCGTGAAGAAGCCCGTCGTGACGGTCACCAGCGTGGTCACGCCCGCCGCCGTCAAAAGCGTGGTGCGGAAGCCCGCGGCCGCGAACACCCGCTTGGCCATGAACTTGGTGGTGATCGCGCCGATCGCGCCGGCAAACGTGATGAGGCCGGATTGGAACGGCGTCAGCCCGAAGCCGAGCTGCAGCATCAGCGGTGTCAAAAACGGCATGGCGCCGATGCAGATGCGAAACAGCGTGCCCCCCGTCGTCGATGCCCGGAAGGTCGGGTTCTTGAAGAGCTGCAGATTGAGGATCGGCGCCGGGTGCCTTCTGGCATGGCGCACATAAAGCGCGCCGCAGACGATGCCGATCGCAGTCGCCGCCATGCCGATGATCGGCGGCAGTGCCGGCAGGCTGACGACGGAGAGGCCGAAAACCACGCCGGCGGCGGCAAACGAGGTGAGCACGAAGCCGGTGACATCGAGCTTCGGTGGCGCCGTTGCCTCCACCTCCGGCAGGAAGATCGTCGCCAGCCAAACGCCGATGATGCCAACAGGTACGTTGATCAGGAAGATCCAGTGCCAGGTGAAATAGGTGGTGATGAAGCCCCCAAGCGGCGGTCCGGCCAGCGGCCCGACCAGCGCCGGGATGGTGAGCAGCGCCATGGCCGAGACGAGATCGCTGCGCTTGGTGGTGCGCAACAGCACCAGACGGCCGACCGGCGTCATCATCGCTCCGCCCATGCCCTGCAGGAAACGGGCGACGACGAATTCGATCAGGCCGGACGAGATCGCACAGAATATCGAGCCGACGACGAAGACACAGATGGCGAGCCGGAAGATGCGCTTGGCGCCGAACCGGTCCGCCATCCAGCCGCTGATCGGGATGAAGACGGCGAGCGACACCATATAGGATGTCAGCGCCAGCTTCAGCGTGATCGGACCGACATGCAGGTCGTTGGCGATTGCCGGCAGAGCGGTCGAGATGACGGTGGAATCCATCTGCTCCATGAAGAGCGCGACGGCAAGGATAAGGGGAACGATGCGGTTCATGCGCGAATGCCTTGGGGGTCTTGCGAAGGCGCCTTGGAAAGCCACTGCTCTTTAGTCCTCGCACCGGCGTCTGCCAAGTGCGCAGTCATCTTAGAAGATGCGAATGCATCACGTCTGCGTGAGACGGATGGTTCAGGGATTTCAACGCGCGGAATTGACATATGTTCGTTGCGTCGGATTGCGGTTAAAGCGTGGTCCGCCATGACGACGGGGGCGGCGCGCCAATGCGCCGTGCGTTATTGCAAAGGATGGAACATGGCGATTTCGATGGGGATGAACAGGCGCGCATTTGTAGCGGCAGGCGTTGGCCTGCTGGCCGCGCCGATGATTTTGAAAGAGACGGCCGTGATGGCCGCAACCGGAGACAAGACCAAGATGGATGCGACGACGCAGCCCCAGTTCAATCAGTTCAAGCTCGGCTCCTTCAAGTTCACCGTCGTAAAGGACGGTGGCGTTGTTGGCGAAAAGCCGAATGAAACCTTCGGCACCAACCAGACGCCGGAAACGGTGCAGGCGCTGCTCGCCAAGAACTTTCTGCCGACGGACAAGTTCGTCAACACCTTCGCGCCCTTCGTGGTCGATACCGGCTCCGATGTGATCCTTGTTGATACCGGCTTCGGTGAAAGCGGTCGCGCCAAGGGCAACGGCCAGCTTGCAGCCGGCCTCAAGGCCGCCGGTTATTCGACCGACGACATCACCGTCGTGGCACTGACCCATCTGCATGGCGATCACATCGGCGGCTTGATGGAAGGCGGCAAGCCGGCTTTCGCCAAGGCCCGCTACGTCGCCGGCAAGGCCGAATACGACTTCTGGACCGACAAGGCTCGCGAGGGAACGCCAGCCGAGGGCAACCAGAAGGCCGTTCTCGCCAATGTCGTGCCGCTTGCCGAGAAGATGACCTTCATCGGCGAGGGCGATACGATCGCCTCCGGCATGACCGCCATGCTGGCGCCTGGCCACACGCCCGGCCACATGATCTTCAACATCGAGTCGGACGGAAAGCGCCTGATCGCCACCGGCGACACCGCCAACCACTACATCCTGTCGCTGCAGAATCCGACCTGGGAAGTCCGCTTCGACATGGACAAGGCTGAGGCCGCCGCCACCCGCAAGAAGGTCTTCGACATGATCGCAACCGACAAGGTGCCCTTCCTCGGCTACCACATGCCGTTCCCGGCGGTCGGCTATGCCGAGGTTTACGAAAGCGGCTACCGCTTCGTTCCAAAGACCTACCAGTTCGACCTCTGATCCTGCTGCATGGCAGCCATACCAAGCCCGGCGGCAACGCCGGGCTTGTGGTGTTTTTGGGATGTGTTTTTCGGCGGGGAAGCGCGCTAGTCTCTCTCCGCTCTCATCCCTGTGCTCGCCACAGGAATCCAGCCGGCGCGCGCCTGCGCGGCGAGAAGAGTCTATTGCGCTCAAGGACTTGAGCGCGCTGGATCCCTGTGACGAGCACAGGGATGAGGACGGAAAACGGGGTGCGCTGAACGAAAGCCGGCTTTTGACCGGTCGGATCCGTCCTTGCAGCGGGCGCCTCGACAGCGTCGTCGCCATCCCGACGCCACCCACGGCCAGCCACATTTTTTACTATTCCCTTAACGCCATAGACGTGGTACCAGCCCTCGCCAACTTCCAAAGCAACCTTACACATCGCCGGTGCGGTCAGATCGTTCCGGGTGAGGGTGCATTTTTCTTTTATAAGGAATTGGCCATGGCTCGCATCATTGAAACGCCGACCGGTTTAGACGCACTCACCTTTGATGACGTGCTGCTGCAGCCCGGTCACTCCGACGTCCTTCCGGGCCAGACCAGCGTCGCGACGCGCATTGCCACCGATTTCGAGCTCAACATCCCGATCATCTCGTCGGCCATGGACACCGTCACCGAGAGCCGGCTGGCGATCGCCATGGCGCAGGCCGGCGGTCTCGGCGTCATTCACAAGAACCTGACCCCGGTCGAGCAGGCCGAGCAGGTCCGCCAGGTCAAGAAGTTCGAAAGCGGCATGGTCGTCAACCCAGTGACCATTGGCCCCGATGCGACGTTGGCCGATGCACTGGCATTGATGAAGATCCACAGCATCTCCGGCATTCCTGTCGTCGAGAAGTCTGGCCGCCTGGTCGGCATCCTGACCAACCGCGACGTTCGCTTTGCTTCCGATCCCGGTCAGAAGATCTACGAACTGATGACCCGCGAGGGCCTCATCACGGTCAAGGAAACCGTCGAACAGCAGGAAGCCAAGCGCCTGCTGCACGCTCACCGCATTGAAAAGCTTCTGGTGGTCGATGGCGAAGGCCGTTGCGTCGGTCTCATTACCGTCAAGGACATCGAGAAGTCGCAGCTCAACCCGAACGCCTCCAAGGATGCGCAGGGTCGCCTGCGTGCCGCAGCCGCCGTTGGCGTTGGTGACGACGGCTTCGAGCGCGCCGAGCGCCTGATCGAGGCCGGCGTCGACCTGCTGGTCGTCGATACCGCCCACGGCCATTCGCAGGGCGTGCTCAACGCCGTCGCCCGCGTCAAGAAGCTCTCCAACTCCGTGCGCGTCATGGCCGGCAACGTTGCGACGTCGGATGGCACCAAGGCGCTGATCGATGCCGGCGCCGATGCCGTCAAGGTCGGTATCGGCCCGGGCTCGATCTGCACCACCCGTATCGTCGCAGGCGTCGGCGTTCCCCAGCTTGCCGCCATCATGTCGGCGGTCGAAGCGGCCCGCGCGCAGGACATCCCCGTCATCGCCGATGGCGGCATCAAGTTCTCCGGCGACGTCGCCAAGGCGATCGCCTCTGGCGCCTCGGCCGTCATGATCGGCTCGCTGCTTGCCGGTACCGATGAAAGCCCGGGCGAAGTCTATCTCTACCAGGGTCGTTCCTTCAAAGCCTATCGCGGCATGGGCTCCGTCGGCGCCATGGCCCGCGGTTCGGCTGACCGCTACTTCCAGGCGGAAGTGCGCGACACCCTCAAGCTCGTTCCCGAGGGTATCGAAGGCCAGGTTCCCTACAAGGGCCCGGTCTCCGGCGTCCTGCATCAGCTCGCCGGTGGCCTGAAGGCTGCCATGGGCTATGTAGGCGGCAAGGACCTCAAGGACTTCCAGGAGCGCGCCACCTTCGTGCGCATCTCCGGCGCCGGCCTGCGCGAAAGCCATCCGCACGACGTGACGATCACCCGCGAAAGCCCGAACTACCCGGGTTCCGGCGCCTGATGAACGACGCGAGCAGCCGTATGCCGAATTGGGCCATCGTGCTGCTCGCGGCCCTCTGCCTGGGCGTCTTCGCCTGGATGATTGCAGGCTTCGTACTGCCCTTCTATGACATGACCCGCGCGACCTTATTGGAAGCGCGGTTGGGGCCATATGGCGCCACCGAGATCGATGCCATGCGTGGGTTGCTCGAGAAGAAGCCGGAAGCACGCGACCTGCTGATATCCATGCATCGCGGCCCCGACCTGATCCTGCCGCTGGCGCTGACGGCGCTGCTCTTCAGCGTCCTCCTGAAGCTGCGCCCCTCCGGCCACTTCTTCCACCGCCCGCTGTCTCCGACGGTGATCGCCGCAATCTATGCGCTGCCCTTCCTTTGCGGCCTGTCCGATTATGTCGAGAACATCCTGACGATGAACATTTTCGGCGGCGGCCCGGAATGGAGCTTCGCGGCGACTGTCTTGCCTTGGGCGTCGAGCTTGAAATTCGCAAGTTTCGCCGTCTCGGTCATCGTCATCCTGCGCTTCCTCGCCTACCGGCTGGCACCGCCCGTCGATAACGACCGCGGATAGCGGTCGGCCGGGCTGGAAAGCCCGGGCCGTTTCCTCTAAAGCTCTCGCGGCAAACGCATAGCAGCAATGGAGAAGCGCGCATGACCGGAATGACAGGCTACGAAATGTTCTGGCCCATCATCGCCCATGCCACACTGGTCTACATCCTCTATGCGCTGCTCGGATACCGCCGCAAGAAGATGGTGAAGGCGGGTAAGGTGCGCGTATCCGATTACCGGGAGAATCGCAGCGAGCCGCCCGAAAGCCTGTTCGTCAAGAACAGTATCGCCAATCAGTATGAACTGCCCATGCTGTTCTATGCCTGCTGCGTCCTGCTCTACATGACGGAAGCCGACAACCTGATCGCTGTCGTCCTCGCCTGGATTTTCGTGGCTCTTCGCTATGCTCATGCCTACGTCCACGTCACCAGTAACCGCATCCGCTACCGCAGCCCGCTTTTCGCGGCCGGCTATGTCGTGCTCGGCGTCATGTGGGTTTGGCTTGCCGTCTGGATGATGTTCCCGAACGGCTGAATGATCGTCGCCGTCTGTGAATCATCTGCCCCGGCGTTTTCTACGGCCGACACGTCACAGGCTCGATGAGACCAGCGCGCTCCTGCAAAACCAGCGTAAATTTACCCACCGCAACCGACCAAATCCGGGTGTATCACCCCGATTTGGTTGAGCTTTTGTCGGTCGTTAAAATACAACCTGTCCCGTTTACGCCTCATGAAGACCTGCATGTCATATCGGCCAAAAGGGCCGGTTTGGGCATTGTCCGGTCTGCGAAAATGAGGGATGGGGAACGACATGAACGTCGGGAGCTTCGATCGCATTGGCCTCCGCAGGAAGCCGAAACAGGAACGCAGTATTCAGAGGCTGGACCTGATTTTGTCCGCCGCCTCGGAGTTGATCGCGGCAAAGGGTGTCGGCGCCATGCGCATGACCGAGCTCGCGGTTGCCGCCAATGTGCCGATCGGCTCGGTCTACCAGTATTTTCCCGAGAAGGCGGCGATCGTCAAAGCGCTGTTCGACCGGCACTCGCTTTCCATCCGCGCAAGGGTCGCGGACGCCTTTGCGTCGGTGCAATCAGTGCAGGAAGCGCTCGATGTGCTTGAGGCCACAATCGACTGGCACTACGAGGACTATTGCAATGATGCGGCAAGCCTCGGCATCTGGCTCGGGACGGAGACCGATCAGGATCTCTCGCAGCTCAATGTCGAGCACAATAGCCGCATCGCCCGGATTTTTTGCGAAACCGCCCAGCGCATCGCGCCGGAGCTCGGCAATGCCGATACCGAGGCGCGCACCTATCTGTTCAGCCACCTGATCGGCTCGTCGGTCAGGCTTGCCGTGATGAGCGATCCCTTCTTCGCCGCCCGCATCCTGCAGGAATGCAAATGTTTGGTTCGCACGTCCTTCTTCAAGACGGTACCGGCGTAGCGGGTTGCCTGATGATGCCGGTTACCAGCTCGTGACGGTATTTGCGACCTTCAGGCGCGGCTGGGCGCGCACGTAAGCGCCTTTCACCTCCGCGTCGAGATTGTCTTCCACCACGGCAGGCGTGATGTTATCGAGGCAAGCGGTGATATGAGCGGTGATCGCGTTCATCAGCGAAATAGAGACGCCCGGCCGCTTCATGATGCCGATCTGCACGGGGGGGAGTGCTGGAAAGCCGTCCGCCTGTGTCAGCACCTTCATGCCGGTGCGCAGCGCCGATTCCGGCATGGTCGAAACGGCTAGCCCCGAGAGAACCGCGGCCGCGATGACGGTGCACGACCAGCTGGTGAACAGGATCTGATGTTCGCGCCCGCCCGCGTCGAGCGCCGCTATGGCGGTCTGTCTCCACGGGCAGTCGCGGCGGCCGACGGCGAGCGGCACCGGCGCGTCGTCGCGGATCGGATGGTTGGCCGAGCCGACCCAGCAGAGCGGTTCGGTTCTCACCACGTCGGACATGCGTACGCGCGGGTTATGCGTTACCAGCGCGATGTCGAGCTCGCCCCGGTGCATACGCTCGGCGAGATCGATCGACGGTTCGCAGACGATATAGAGCTCGACATTCGGATGCGTCTTGGCGAAGCGGCCGATGATCTCGGGCATGTAGCGTTCGGCATAGTCGTCGGGCGTGCCGATGCGCAGCGTGCCTTCGAGCCGGTTGTCGTCGAAGGCGGCGATCGCCTCGTTGTTGAGGCGGATGATGCGGCGGGCATAGTTGAGCAGCTTCTCGCCCTCGACGGTCAGCCGGTTGCCGCGGCCGTCCTTGATGAACAGCTGCTTGCCGATCCTCTCCTCGAGGCGGCGCATCTGCATCGAAACGGCGGATTGCGTCTTGTAGACACGGTCGGCGGCCTTGGTGAAGCTGCCGGAATCGATGATCGCGATGAAGGTCTGCAGCTGGTCAATATCAAGAGGCGCGGCCATGGTTCTCACCTATAAACATCTCTGATGATAATCATTAGAAACATTCGTTGGACTGATCAATAGCCATTTGGCATCTTGTGCATGCAAATCAATGAAAGTGATGGCCAGGCAAATCGGCCTGTCCGCTCGAAAACCAACTTGCCTCTCCGTGCCAGACCGCGCGGAAAGGGCGGGTTGTTGCGCGCCCATGAAAGGATCATCCCATGCGCACGACAGACCGGATATTAGAACTCGACTGCAACCCCGCGACCAAGACCGTTTCGCAGCGTCTCGTCGCCGGCTTCGCAACGCTGGCATCCGTACTGCGCGTGTTCCGCAATCGTATGGAGATCAACGCGCTGCACGAGCTCGACGACAACCAGCTGAAGGATATCGGCCTTTCCCGGGCCGACCTCGACGCGGCCTTCCTGGCCTCGACCTTCTTCGAGGATCCGTCGGATCAGCTGACGCGGTCCGCGCGCAATCGCGGCCGCAATTCGCTTCACCGGCTCCATCAGAACTAGAGCCGAAACCAGTTTTCCCCGCAGGGTGATAGCCAATAACCCTGCCTCTTGCCCGGTGCCGACCTCCCAGTCGTCTCCGGGTTTTTTTATGGGCGCTTTCTAGGGTTTGGGAGAAGACGGCGGCGTCTTCGGCATATAGCTCTCGAAGATCGCTTCCATGTTCTTCTGATAGCCCTTCTGCACTTCGAGCCCGCTGTCGAACATGGTGTTCAGCATGTCCATGTAGCCCGAGGCCTCAGGCGCATTCTCAGCCTTTTCGCTGGCCTTCGGCGCTTCCGCCGGCTTCTGCGGCGCGGGTTGCGCGAAGCCGCCCATCATTTCCTGGAATGCTCTCGTGAATGGGTTGTCGAGGAATGGATTTGCCTGTGCCGCCTTTTCAGGCTCCGGATTGGGCGCGCTGAACATCAGCTGCATCGCCTGCGTGAATGGGTTATCGAAGATGCTCGGCTGCGGCGTCGGCGCTTGCTTCGGCGCGAAGCCGGTTGCCTGCAGCCACTGCTGGATGCTTTCGCCCATCGCTGTGTTGACGAAGGGGTTCACTGGCGCGTTCATCTGCCCCATCGACTGCTTGAACAACCCGCCCATCAGCGTGCCCGCCATGATCGGCAGCATTTGCTTGTAGATTTCCTGGCCGATCCCTGTCATCTGCGCGGCTTGCGCCGCCACCGCCCGCGACACGTCCTTGGAGCCGAACAGCTGCGCCAGGATGTCGTTGCCGTCGGAGATTCCCTGCGGCGTGAACGCCTTGCTCATGTCCTCGAAATACTTGGCGTAGTTTCCTGATGAAACCGCCTGCATCAGGCCCATGAAATCGTAAGGGTTGCTGCTGCTGCGCTTCAGCCCGGCCGAAAAAGCCGGCATCAAAGCTGCCATCGCCTGCGTCGCCTGTTCCTGTGCCAGGTTGAACTGCTTGGAAATGGCGTCCATCGCCGCGCCGTTCTGCGCCTGCATCATCATGTCGAAGAGTGGCAGCATGGAAAAGCCCTTTCCCGGTTCGCGACGCATGATCGCGTCACTATAGCCGGAAAAAGGAATGCGCAAACCGCTTTTTGCAGAAGGGCTTAGTGAGCCCTAGGGAGGGCGGTTCTAGTATTGATACTCGGTGAATACGGGCTCGACCGAACCGTTCCAGCGGCCGTTGAAGAGCGCCAGCAGGTCTTCCGCCAGCGTTGCCTTCTTGGCCATGACCTCATCGAGCGGCGACAGGAAGATCGTCTCGTCCTGGCCCTCGCTGTTGAGCTTGCCGCGCGCCTTGAGGCCCGCCTTGGAGATAGCAAGCACTTCGCGCGCCGTATCGTAAAGCGTGTGCCCACGGAACGCTGCACGCAGCCCCTCGGCCGGCACCGCGTTGCGCAGCGCGTTGACCTCGTCGAAGCTCCAGTCCTTGGTCAGCTGGTCGGCCGCCTCGAGCGCGCTATCATCATAGAGCAGCCCGACCCAGAAGGCCGGCAGCGCACAGATACGGCGCCAAGGTCCGCCATCGGCGCCGCGCATTTCCAGGAAGCGCTTCAGGCGCACGTCGGGGAAGAGCGTCGAGAGATGGTTGGTCCAGTCGCCCATCGTCGGCTCCCAGCCGGCAATCTCGCCCTTCAGCGCCCCGTTCATGAATTGGCGGAAGGTGATGTGGGTGCAGTCCTTGTAGCGGCCATCGCGGACGATGAAATACATCGGCACGTCGAGCGCCCATTCCACATAGTCGTGGAAGGCGAAATCGTCGCGGAAGGTGAAGTCCAGCAGGCCGGAGCGGTTGTTGTCGGTGTCCCGCCAGATATCGCCGCGCCAGGATTGCAGCCCGTTGAGCTTGCCTTCGGTGAAGGGGGAAGAGGCAAACAGCGCGGTTGCCAGCGACTGCAGCTTCATCGAAACGCGCATCTTCTTGCGCATGTCTGCTTCCGACGAGAAGTCGAGGTTCACCTGGATCGTGCAGGTCCGGTACATCATGTCGAGCCCTTGCGTGCCGACCTTCGGCATGTAGCGGCTCATGATGCCGTAGCGCGATTTCGGCATGACCGGGGTCTCGGCCAGCGTCCACTTCGGGCTGCCGCCGATGCCGAGAAAGCGGATGCCCATCGGCTCGGCGATCTCGCGCACGGCGGCCAGATGCGCGTTGGATTCCTTGCAGGTCTGGTGGATATTCTCGAGCGGCGCGCCGGAGAGTTCGAACTGCCCGCCCGGCTCGATCGAGATCGCGCCCATGCCAGACGGTTCGGAAAGGCCGATGATGTTCTCGCCGTCGAGGATTGGCTCCCAGCCGCTCTTCGCTTCCAGACCCTTCAACAGGCCCGAAATGCTGTTCTCACCGAAATAGGGAACCGGGCTGTTGTCGGCGCGGAAGAAGGCGAACTTCTCATGTTCGGTGCCGATGCGGAACTTCTCTTCCGGCTTGTTTCCCGCCGCAAGATAATCGGTCAGCTCCTGAACCGAAGAGAGCGGGGTCTGGTCGGTGGTGTCGCGAGCCATTCAAGTAACCTGTATTCGGGAAGCGCCCGGAAAGTATCCGGACAGTAGGAAGGGTGATTAGGACCGCTGGCACGTATGTTGCAAGTGAAATTGTTTCAACCAGCCATCAAAAAAATACCAGCAAGTGTGGCCCGTTGCCAACGTCGCTATTGGTTCCAGTCGCCAAGTGCGGCCTGTATCACTGCCATGGCGGCAACGGCTGCGGTGTCGGCGCGCAATATTCTCGGCCCGAGCGGGATGGCCGTCACGAAATCGAGGCTGCGCAGCCGTGCGCGCTCGTCTTCCGAAAAGCCCCCCTCGGGCCCGACGAGCAGCGCCAGCTTCCGCTCCTTCACCGCGTTCAGGACCGGCAGCGGGTTCTGCCCGGCGTCGCCCTCGTCGCAATAGATGATCCGCCGATCGCGGGGCCAGCCGTCCAGCATGTCGACGAGCCGCACCGGCTCGGCCACCTCTGGAATGCCGAGAATGCCGCATTGTTCGGCCGCCTCGATGACGTTGGCGCGCAGCTTGTCGAGATTGTTGATCTTGCCCTGCACATGCTGCGTCATGACGGGCTGCAGCAGGCCAGCGCCCATCTCCACCGCCTTCTGCACGAGATAATCCAGTCGCCCGACTTTCAACGGTGCGAAGAGATAGTGCAGGTCTGAAGGCTCGGGCTGCGGCCGTGTCTGCTCCTCGGGCACGATCATGATGCGCTTGCGTGTCGGCAGCGAAAGCCTCGCCTTCCACTCGCCGTCGCGGCCGTTGAAGACGAGGATCTCGGCGCCGTCGCCCATCCTGAGCACGTTTGCGAGGTAGTTGTACTGGTCCGGCGTCGCCTCTGCCGCCACCCCGTTCGAGAGGGGAGCGGCGACAAACAACCGTTGCATTTTGAAATTGGCGCGCATCGAAAACGTCCTGCCTAAACGAAGAGCGCGACCATAGCCCAATAGAGCATGGCTGCAAGCACGGCGGATGCCGGCACGGTGATGACCCAAGCGGCGATGATCGTCATGAAGTGCGACCGCCGCACCAGCCGGCGTCTGCGCACTTCGTGGGTGTTGGGATCATCAGGCTCCTCCAGCATCCAGACCTCGGCCTTGCGGCGCATATATTCGATCCGGCGCTTGGAGTTGCGGGTGTACCATTCGCGAAAGAAGCCGACCCCGAACACCGCGCCGACAGCGATATGCGTCGTACTGACCGGCAGGCCGAACCACGAGGCAACGATGACGGTGATCGCGGTTGCCATTGCCACGCAATAGGCGCGCATCGGGTTGAGCTTCGTGATCTGCTCGCCGACGAGGCGGATCAGGCGCGGCCCGAACAGCAATAGACCGACCGAAATGCCGAACGCCCCGATCAGCATCACCCAGAGCGGCGGGCCGGCAACCGCATAGGAACCGAGCGGTAGGCCGAACGACACGCGCACGATCGCCGAGAGCGGGCCGACGGCGTTGGAGACGTCGTTGGCGCCATGCGCGAAGGAAAGCAGCGCCGCCGCGCCAATTAGCGGCAGCTGGAACAGCACGCGCAGCGAGCTGTTGCGGTTCTCCAGACCCTTGGCCCGTATACGCACCAGCGGACGTGCGACCAGCCAGCCGACAAGGCCGGCCATAATGCCGCTGAGCATGATGGTCCACGATGAGAACGCGTTGGCGGCTTCTAGCTGCAGGATCATGTAGGCGGTGAAGCTGCCGACCATCAGCGCGATCAGGACCGGCACCCAGCGCTTCGCCGAGGTGATCTTGTCCTCGCGGTAGATGATCAGCGTCTTGACGAGATAAAGCATACCGGCGGCGATCACGCCGCCGATCAGCGGCGAAGTCACCCAGCTTGAGGTGATCTCGGCCAGGACCCGCCAGTTGACCGGCCCGGTGCCCATCGCGCCCACACCGGCGCCGATGACGGCCCCGACGATCGAGTGGGTGGTCGAAACAGGGGCGTTGAGCCACGTGGCGAGGTTGATCCAGAGCGCCGCCGCCATCAGCGCCGCCATCATGATCCAGGCAAGCATGCCGGCTGGAATCTGCGATGCGTCGAGAATGCTCGACGAGATGGTCTTGACCACGGCGCCGCCCGCGATCGTCGCGCCGAGGATCTCGAAGATCGCAGCGATGAGGAGCGCTTGACCCATCGTCATCGCACGCGCGCCGACGGCGGCGCCGACGTTGTTGGTCACGTCGTTGGCGCCGATGTTCATGGCCATGTAGGCGGCAAGGGCTGCCGCCGCGATCACCAGCCCGGCACCCGGCCGATCGAACACGTAGACGGCAGCAAACAGCATGGCGAGGCCGAGGAACACGAAGCCGATGCCCGGCGCCACCAGCTTCCGCGAGACGTATTTCGATGCGTCCTCGACCTGCGTGAGCTTGTCGAGATCCTTGTCGAGCGTTCGTTTGGTGAGGACGGTGGGGCGTTCGGCCATGCTGTTCCTTGTGATTGAGGCCCGCTTTTGCGCCGCCAATTCTAGCAGCGCAAGATGGCAGGAATCATTCAGCCGGAATTTGCTTGAGTGCCAGCGGCTCGAGATGGTCAGTCATGCGGCGCTTGAAGAGCAGGAAAAGGTCGCGCAGCTCCGGTTCGTTGACGCGCTTGGCTGCCTCTTCGCAGGAGACCCACTCGTAACGCCGTTCGCCCTTTTCCTTGAAGCTCTTGGCGATCGTCGAGACCTCGAGCACGTAGACCTGGACCTTGCAGGTCACCTTCAGCCCGTTCTTCAGCACCTTGGGATAGTGATAGCAGCCGATCGTCTGGCTCTCGACCGTCCCGCGCACGCCGGCTTCCTCGTAAGCCTCGCGGGCGGCAACCTCGTAGGAGGTCTTGCCGTCCATCGGCCATCCCTTGGGGATCACCCAGCGGCCCGTGTCGCGGCTCGTCAGAAGCAGCACCTCGAGCGCGCCGGTCTTGCCCTTCGTCCGGTAGCAAAGCGCAGCATATTGCTGGCGCGGCGGGCGCCTGAACATCAGCTGGACATCGGAGGCAAGGCGGGCAAGTAGGCTCAACGGTCGGGTCACCTTTATCGGTTGGGTGCGTATATTAGTGTCTCATGGAAAGCTTGCGCGATCCATGTGTGTGTTTTGCTTTCGGTTCAGGCTTTATATCTATCAATAGAGCCTTTCGTTTTGGTTTCGGTTTCAAAAAACCGCCATCGAATGCTCTATTTCCGTCACGTCGAGTGCCAATAAATATGATATCGACTTTCGTCATAATCAATGACGACGTGATGCCGCATGCCGATAGGCCCAAACCTTGGCAATTCTGCGTCGGTTCTCCACAGAAAAGATTGCCCGGCTAATGTCCTGTTGGTGCGGTTTTCTCGCTAGAGGCCTGTTCCGGCGGGTGATTCGGCGGGCTGAGTCGGAGTGTTTTCACCGCTCGTGGCGAAAAATATCCTTGGTCGCCGCCCGCCATTCGGCCTATCTATGCGTCGAAAACAGGAGGATGGTTCATGGTATCGGAAGCGACGCGCATCGATTGGATCGGGGGCAGCTGCCGGCTGCTGCAGGCAACGGCGGCGGAGTTCCGCAACACCCGCCCCTTCGAGGGCCTGACGATCGGCACCGGCATCCATCTCGAACCGAAAACGGTGGCGCTTCTGATGACGCTCAACGCTGGCGGCGCGCGTCTGGTCTGCACTGGCAACCTGAACAGCACGCAGCCCACCACGGTCGACTATCTGCGCAGCCAGGGCATCACCGTCTTCGCCACCCAGACCACCGATCCCGCCGCGCATCATCAGAGCCTTGTTGCCGTGGTCGCGGAAAAGCCTGATCTGCTGCTCGACAATGGCGGCGATCTCTTCGCCATCGCCGCCGAACGCCCCTACGCCAATCTCCTGGGCGGCACCGAGGAGACGACATCCGGCCGCACCCGCCTGCTGCCGCTGCGCGACAGACTGAACATGCCGATCCTCGTCATCAACGACAGCCCGATCAAGCAGTTCGCCGAAAACAAGCATGCCGTCGGCCAGAGCCTGTTCGAGAGCTACATGCGCTTCACCAACCGCTCCACCAACGGCAAGCGCGTCACGGTCTTCGGCTATGGCGCCTGCGGCAAGGGCACTGCCTCATGCTTCCGCAATGCCTTCAGCCAGGTCAGCGTCGTGGATATCGATCCGGTGACGACGCTCGAAGCGCATCTGGATGGTTTCGTCACGCCGCTGCGCGATGACGCCATCCGCTCCGCCGACGTGCTCGTCACCGTCACCGGCCATCCCGATATCATCACCTTGAAGGACCTGCCACTGATCAAGAACGGCGCGATCCTCATGAACGGCGGCCATTTTCCCAACGAGATCGACGTCGCCGCCTTCCGCGCCCACGAGCATGTCGTCGCGACCGACCGCTATCCCGCCGATGGCATCGAGACCCTGCATCTGAAGGACGGCCGCGCCGTCCACATTCTGGGCGGCGGCCACATGGCCAACCTCGCCGGCCCGCGCCCGCTCGGCAACTCGGTGGAATCCATGGACCTCGGCTTCACGCTCCAGGTCCGCTGCCTGGAGCGTGTGGCCAAGGGCGGCGTCGGCCCCGAAGCCTGCATCGTGCCGGTGCCAGCGGATATCGATGCCATGGTGGCGAGCGCCTATCTCGATCTGGCGCGGTAGATCTTTCCATCGGCTGCCGGGGCCGCGAGTGCCCCGGCGTGAGGCCGTCAATCGATCTCGACCACCAGCTTGCCCTCTGCCTCGCGGCTTTCGATCAGTCGGTGCGTCTGGGCGACATCGGCAAGCCCGAAGCGCCGGCTGTCCATCCGGGGCAACAGTTTGCCCGCCTCGGCCAGCCGCGCCACCTCGCGCAGGATTTCGCCGTGATGCGCGCGGCCTTCGCCCGTCAGCAACGGCAGCAGCGTGAACACGCCGGAATAGCTTGCCGCCTTGAAGGAGAGCGGCGCCAGCGCATGCGTGCCCCACCCGAGCGCGCTGACGACATGGCCGAACCGGCCGACAGCCTTGAACGCCATGTCCAGCCCGGCGCCGCCGACCGTGTCATAGACGACATCGAAGCCACGTCCTCCAGTATAGGCCGCGACATGATCCTCAATGGCTCCAACCGCGCGGTCGATCGGCGTGGCGCCGAGGCTGCGGAGATAGTCGGCCTTGGCCGCGCCATCGATTGCGTAGACCTCGGCGCCGACGGCCTTGGCAATCTGCACCGCGATATGCCCGACGCCACCGGCGCCGCCGATAACGAGAACACGCTGACCGCTCGCGACCTTCGCCCGGTCCACAAGCCCCTCCCATGCGGTGATCGCCGCCAGCGGCAGCGCGGCCGCTTCCCGCATCGACAGATTGCTCGGCGTCAGCGCGATGAGATCGGCGTCGACAGCCGCGAACTCGGCCAGCGACCCCGGAATGCCGCCGACACCGCCGGTCATGCCGTAGACCGCGTCGCCGCGCCGGAAACCGGTCACATCAGGACCGACCGCCTCGACGGTCCCTGCCATGTCGATCCCGAGTATACCGGGCAGGGGATGGCGGGCATGAGCGGCGTTGCCGGCACGGATCTTGGTGTCGAGCGGATTGACGCCGCTGGCCTGGATACGCACCAGCACTTCGCCCTTGGCGGCGACAGGCCGGGCGATCTCGGTCTGGCGAAACGCGCCCTGCGGCGCGTCGACGACAAGCGCTTTCATCGTGGATTTCGCAGACATGGAACACTCCTTTCCTTGTTGGTGAAAGGAGGATGCGCCGTTGAAGATCGAATGGAAATCATAGATAAAGCATGAAGATCATGCAGAAATGTTTGGGTGAGCATGGGGTGGAGCGATCTCAGGCTTTTCCTGGCCATTGCCAGGCTCGGCACCCTGGGTGCGGCGGCGCGCAGCCTTGGGCTGACCCAGCCGACCATGGGTCGGCGTCTGCGCGCGCTTGAGGCAGCACTCGGCCAGACGCTCTTTCAGCGCACCGCCGATGGCTTCGTGCTGACCGACGAAGGCGTGGCGGTCTTTGCCCATGCCGAGCGGATCGAGGAGGAGGTGCTTGGCCTGCAGCGCGAACTGGCCGGCAACGCCAGCGACCTCACCGGCTTCCTGCGCGTCTCGTCCTCCGATTGGTTCGGCACCCATCTGCTGGCACCCGTCATCGCCGAGTTTTCGCTCGCCTATCCCAAGGTCGTCGTCGAGCTCCTGACCGATAGCCGCCTGCTCAGCCTCTCCCGGCGCGAGGCCGACCTCGTCTTCCGCATCGCGCCCTTCACGGAGCCGGAAGTGATCTCCCGCCGGCTGCTGCGCATCGAATACGGCCTCTACATCAAGCGTGGCCTGCCGCATCCGGCCGCAGGAGACGGGGAGGGCGCGCGCTTGGTCACCATGGACGAGGCCTTCGGCGGCATGCCGGATGTCTCATGGCTGCAGCGCCTGCTGCCGAAGGCTGCGATCGCGCTGCGCAGCAACAACCGCGATGTGCAGGCAACACTCTGCGCCAACGGCGCCGGCCTCGCCGTCGTGCCGCGTCCGCTGGGCGACAGCATGGCTGCGATCGAGCGGGTCGATCTCGGCGAGCCGCCGCCGGGGCGCGATACCTGGGTCGGCTACCACCGCGACATGAGGCGCATGGCGCGGCTGCGCGCGCTGCTCGATCACGTCATCGAGCGGCTGGCGAACTAACCGTCACCGCTCCCAGTAGGGCACCGGCCCGTAAAGCTCGGCGAGATAATCGATGAACAGCCGTACCTTTGCCGGCAGGAACTGGCGGCTGGGGTAGACCGCCGACAGCGTCACGTTGCGCGACCCTTCATAGGCCGGCAGCACCTGCACCAGCTGGCCGGATTTCAGCTCCGCCCCGATATCCCATGTCGAGCGCAGCGCGATGCCCAAGCCGGCGATGACAGCCTCGCGGATCACCTCGCTGGAATTGGTGGTGAGCATCCCCTCCGGCCGGATCGACAGCCCGCCCTCCGGCCCCTCAAGCCGCCAGACATCGTTATTGTGGGCCGGCAGGCAGCGGTGCCGCTTGAGGTCGTCGATGCTCTCGGGCATGCCGTTGGCCTTGAGGTACTCGGGCGACGCGCAGAGCACACGGCGCACCGGGGCGAGGCGGCGGGCGACGAGGCTGGAATCGGTGAGCTCCGCGATGCGGATCGCCAGATCGAAGCCGCCGCCGACGATGTCGCTGAATTCGTCGGAGAGCACGAGGTTGATGGCGAGATCGGGATGGTCGTCCATGAAGCGTTTCAGGTGCGGCGCGATGTGCATGCGCCCGAACGAGGTCGGGGCCGACACCTTCAGCGTCCCATGCATCTGCGCCGAGCGCCCGGAAATGTAGAACTCCGCCTCCTCGAGCCCGGCCAGAATGCCGAGCACCCGGTCATAGAAACCCTGGCCGGCTTCGGTGAGCGAGATCTGCCGCGTCGTACGCTGCAAGAGCCGCGTTCCCAACCGGTCTTCCAGCCGCTTGATGCGCTTGGAAACCACGGCCGGGGAGAAGCCGAGCGCCCGCCCGGCAAGCGACATGCTTCCCGTCGCCGCCACCTTGGCGAAAATTTCGAGATCTCCCAGATTGGTCATGTCGCCCCGATAATTTCTTATTTTGTCATAAGTGCTTAGCATTTGCGCCGAATTGGGGAAAGTGTTAAGCCCGAAGCCTTGGCAGTATGGAGGATACAGCCGGTTTCGCCTGATATGGCGAAGGGAGGGGAGGCATGTCCGACGCCATTTCGTTTCTCGCCCCGCGCGCCAATGTCATGGCGCGCCGCCGGCAGATCGTTGCCGATCTCGCCGATCTCCTGCCGCCGGAATGCCTGGTCTCCGAGCCGCGCGAGCTGATGCCGTTCGAGACCGACGCCTTCGTCTCATACCGCCGCATGCCGCTTGCGGTCGCGCTCCCACGCAGCACGGACGAAGTCGCGGCGGTAATGAAATACTGTCATCGCTACGGCATTCCCGTCGTCCCTCGCGGTGCCGGTACCTCGCTTTCGGGCGGCGCCATCCCACAGGAGGATGCGGTCGTCGTCTGCGTCTCGAAGATGAACCGCATCATCGAGATCGACCTCTTCAACCGCGCCGCGGTGGTCGAGGCCGGCGTCACCAATCTCAATATTTCCGAAGCCGTATCCGAAGATGGCTTTTTCTACGCGCCCGATCCGAGCTCGCAGCTTGCCTGCACCATCGGCGGCAATATCGGCATGAATTCCGGTGGCGCCCACTGCCTGAAATACGGCGTCACGACAAATAACCTGCTCGGCGTGAAAATGGTGCTGGTCGATGGCACGGTCATCGATCTCGGCGGCAAGGCGCTGGATGCCGGCGGCTACGATCTTCTCGGTCTGGTCTGCGGCCACGAGGGCCAGCTCGGCATCGTCACCGAGGCCACCGTGCGCCTGATCGCCAAGCCGGAGGGCGCGCGCCCGGTGCTCTTCGGTTTCCCGACCTCGGAGGAGGCGGGCTCTTGCGTCGCCGACATCATCGCGTCGGGCATCATCCCCGTCGCCATCGAGTTCATGGACAAGCCCGCCATCGAGATCTGCGAGGCCTTCGCCAAGGCCGGTTATCCGCTTGACGTCGGCGCTCTTTTGATCGTCGAGGTCGAAGGCTCCGAGGCCGAGATGGACGGCATGTTGAAGGATATCGTCGACATCGCCCGCCGCCACGGCGTCAGCACCGTGCGCGAATGCCAGTCGGCGACGGAAGCGGCGTTGATCTGGAAGGGACGCAAGTCCGCCTTCGGCGCGACCGGCCGCATTGCCGATTACATCTGCATGGATGGTACGGTGCCGCTCAGCCAGCTCTCCCACGTGCTGAAGAAGACCTCCGAGATCATCGAGCGCCATGGCCTGCGCGTCGCCAATGTCTTCCACGCCGGCGATGGCAACATGCACCCGCTGATCCTCTTCAACGCCAACGATCCCGAGGATGCCGCCAAGGCGGAAGCGGCGGGCATGGAGATCTTGAAACTCTGCGTCGATGCCGGCGGTTGTTTGACCGGCGAACATGGCGTCGGCATCGAAAAGCGCGATCTGATGCGCCATCAATATTCCGAGGCCGATCTCGCCCAGCAGATGGCGGTACGATCAGCCTTCGATCCCGGCTGGCTGCTCAATCCCTCCAAGGTCTTCCCGCTCGAAGGGCGCGCTTGAGGATGATCGAGCTCTGCCCGAAGACCGAAGAAGAAGCCGCCGACATCATCCGCGCCCATGCGCAGGAGGGCACTCCGCTTGCGATTGCCGGCGGCAACACCCGCTCCGGTTTCGGCAACGCCGTCTTGGCCGAACACCGCCTGCGCTCGACCGCGCTCGCGGGCATCGTTGCCTACAACCCCGGTGAAATGGTGCTCACCGCCCGCGCCGGCACGCTGCTTGCCGAAATCGAGGCGGCGCTGGCTGAGAGCAGCCAGACCATGGCCTTCGAGCCGATGGATCACCGTCCTCTCATGGGCACATCATGCGCATCCCCTGGAGCGCCCGCGGGCGAGCCGACCATCGGCGGCGTTTTTGCCGCCAACGTCTCCGGCCCCCGCCGCCTGATCGCGGGTGCCGCCCGCGACAGCCTGCTCGGCGTCCGCTTCGTCAATGGCCGCGGTGAAGCGATCAAGGCCGGCGGACGGGTGATGAAGAACGTCACCGGCCTCGACCTCGTCAAGCTCATGGCGGGCTCGCACGGCACGCTCGGCCTCATCACCGAGGTCACCTTCCGCGTTCCGCCCAAGCCGAAATCGGAAGCGACGATCGTGGTCTCTGGCCTCAACGACGCCGAGGCCGCAAACGCCATGGCCGCGGCAATGGCGTTGCCGGTCGAGGTCTCGGGCGCCGCCCATCTGCCCATGACCGTCGCCTGGACCTTCCTCGGCAATCGCCTGCCCGAGGGCGAGGCGACCGTGCTGCGCATCGAGGGACTGCCGGCCTCCGTCGCCACCAGGGCCGAGAAACTCGCCGCGGCCATGGCCGCCTTCGGCCCGGTCGCACGGCTCGGCCAGGATGATAGCTTGACCCTCTGGCGCGAGGTCCGCGACGTGAAACCCTACGCCGATGGCGGCCCGCGCCCGGTCTGGCGCGTCTCCGTTGCGCCCTCCATCGGCCACCAGCTGGTCGCGGCGCTCCGGCTGGAGACAGGCGTCGACGCCTTCTACGACTGGCAGGGCGGGCTGGTCTGGATGCGCATGGAGGCCGACGCCGAGGCCGACCTGCTGCGCCGCTTCATGCACGCGCTCGGCGGCGGCCACGCAACGCTGATGCGTGCACCGGCTTCGATGCGCGCGGCGACGTCGGCGTTCGAACCACAAGCGGATGCGGTGGCGCTGCTGTCGGCGCGGGTAAAGGAGAAGTTCGATCCGGCGGGGATTTTCAGTCCGGGGAAGATGGGGGGATGGTGATGTTTTTCCCTGTGGCTCACCCCCCTCTGNNTGAGGGGGAGATGCCCGGCAGGGCAGAGGGGGGCGGATTGGGCACAACGCTCAAGATGGAGTGCTGGAGAAAAGCACGTAAATGCAAACCAACTTCACCCCCACCCAGCTCGCGGACCCGCAAATCGCCGCCTCCGAGCAGATCCTGCGCAAATGTGTCCATTGCGGCTTCTGCACCGCCACCTGTCCCACCTATGTGACGCTAGGCAACGAGCTCGACAGCCCGCGCGGCCGGATCTATCTGATCAAGGACATGCTGGAAAACGACCGGCCGGCCGACACGCAAGTGGTCACGCATATCGACCGCTGTCTGTCCTGCCTTGCCTGCGTGACGACCTGTCCCTCCGGCGTCGATTACATGCACCTTGTCGATCACGCCCGCGCCCATATCGAAAAGACCTACAAGCGCCCCTTCATGAACCGGCTGACCCGCGCCATCCTCGCCGCCGTCCTGCCCTATCCCGGCCGATTCCGCCTGGCGCTTCGGCTGGCTCGCATCGGCAGGCCGCTCGAAGGCTTGTTTCGGCGTCACGCGGCGCTGAAACCCTTCGCCGCCATGCTGGCGCTTGCCCCGCGCAGCCTGCCGGCACCCTCGCATCTGGCGCAACCGGCAACGCACCCGGCCGAGCAGGACGAGAGGAAAGCGCGCGTGGCGATCCTCACCGGCTGCGCCCAGCAGGTGCTCGACCCTGCCATCAACGACGCGACGATCCGGCTCCTGACGCGTCTCGGCGTCGAGGTGGTGGTGCCCAAGGGAGAGATCTGTTGCGGGTCGCTGGTCCATCACATGGGCCGCGAGGAACAGGCGCTGGCAAGCGCCCGCGCCAATGTCGATGTCTGGACCCGCGAGATCGAAGAAGGCGGGCTCGACGCCATCGTCATCACCGCGTCCGGCTGCGGCACGACCATCAAGGATTACGGCCACATGCTGCGGCTCGATCCTCTCTATGCCGAAAAGGCCGCCCGCATCTCCGCGCTCGCCCGCGATGTCACCGAATATCTGGCGACGCTCGACCTTCCCTCGCACATGCCGAGGGGGATGACGGTCGCCTATCACTCCGCCTGCTCGATGCAGCACGGCCAGAAGATCACGATGGCGCCGAAGCAACTGTTGAAGGCTGCGGGTTTCACGGTGCGCGATCCGGCCGAGGGCCATCTATGCTGCGGTTCGGCCGGCACCTACAACATCATGCAGCCGGATATCGCCGACGCCCTGAAGGCCCGCAAGGTGAAGAACATCGAGGCGACGAAGCCCGATATCATCGCCACAGGCAATATCGGCTGCATGGCGCAGATCGGCTCGGCCACCAGGATCCCCATCCTGCACACCATCGAGCTGCTCGATTGGGCCTATGGCGGCGCGATGCCAGCCAAGTTGGCAGCGAGCAAAATTAGCGGCCAGAAAAATTTAAGGGTTTCGAGCTAGCCTGACGCGGCCGGATCGTCCGGCGGCATTTGGAGCTCAAGCATGCATCGTATCATCCTGGCGTTCACCGCTCTTCTGGGCGCCACCGAAATCGCACACGCCGACAGCCGTTTCTTCTGTTCCGCCGACGACAAGGATGTCCGCTTCACGGTTGAAAGCGGCTTCAAGGCTGAAAACGGTCACGTCCTCAATCATTTCCGCGGTGCGCTTATCCTGAAGAACGAAACCGCGCCACAGCCGCTGGGCAGGATCGATCTGGATTCGGACAGCCTGACGAACCACTGGTCGCATGCCGGCGAGCTCAGGCTCGAGGTTCTCTATGATGGTGGGAAAGCGGCGGGTGGCCAGACGGCCAATCTGATCGTCTCGGCCGAGCAGCGCAACAACGCCAAGGCCTTTGCCGGCACCTACGAACTCGCGATCGAGGGCGGTGCGGCGCCACAGGCCTTCAACGGCAAGGTCAGCTGCGGATCGAAATAGGCGGCCGGAAATCCAGCCGCCCTTCTCTTCATGAAATAATGCGTCAGCCGCCGAAGATCGTTCTCAGAACGTCGATGCCGCGGTCGTCGAAGGCGACGTTGCCCTGCTTGTTGCCGGGGCCGACGACGATCACCTTGGTGCCGACGGGAACCCGATCATAGAGATCGGCGACGTCGTCATTGACCATGCGGATGCAGCCGGAAGACAGGTTGAGGCCGATCGTCCAGGGCTGGTTTGTGCCGTGGATACGGAAAATCGTGTCGCGGCCGCCCTGGTAGAGATACATGGCGCGGGCGCCGAGCGGATTGTCGGGACCACCCGGCTGTACGGCCGGCAGGTTGTGGCCGGCGCGGGCTTCGCGGGCGCGCATTTCAGCCGGCGGCGTCCATGTCGGCCATTCAGCCTTGCGGCCGATCTTCACCACGCCCGACCAGCCGAAACCTTCGCGGCCGACGCCGATGCCGTAGCGCGTGGCCTTGTTGCGGCCCTCGACGAGATAGAGATACTTGTTGACCGTATCGACGATCACGGTGCCCGGCGCTTCGTTGGTGATGAGGCGGACCACACGCTTCTTGTATTGCGGCTTGACCTGCTGGCTGTGCTTGACGCCACGAACGGCATCGGTCGCCGTCATCACGGGCTCGGCGCTGGCAACGGCCACCATACCCGACATCGCAACGGCAACGGCCGCCACGAGCAGAGACACTTTCTTCATTTCGATTTCCCTCTCAAGGCACGATCGCCGGCAAAATTAACGGAATCGGCCGGGATTTCAAGCTGGAAACCCTGTCAGCAAGGGAGTAGGCGGCAAGGTGTGTCCTTGCCGCCATCCTGAAATTCAGATCACGATCACCCGCGTGCCGACTTTGACGCGCTCGTAGAGGTCGACGACGTCCTCGTTGCGCAGGCGAATGCAGCCCGAGGAAACGGCGCTTCCGATCGTCCAGGGGGCATTGGTGCCGTGGATGCGATAGAGCGTGGAGCCGAGATACATGGCGCGCGCGCCGAGCGGATTTTCCGCTCCGCCATCCATGCGCGCCGGCAGGTAGTGGCCCTTCGCGGCCTCGCGGCTGATCATTTCCGACGGCGGCGTCCAGTCCGGCCATTCGGCCTTGCGGGTCACCTTGTGCACGCCGGCCCACTCGAAGCCCGGCTTACCGACGCCGACGCCGTAGCGCCGCGCCTTGCCGTTCGCCATGACAAGATAGAGGAAGCGGTTGTTGGTATCGATGACGACGGTGCCGGGCGCTTCCTTGGTCTGGTAATCGACCATCTGCGGCAGGAACTGCGGCTCGATCTGGCCACGGATCGCCGGAACGCCGGGATTGATCGCCGAGACCTGCTGCGCGGCAGGTGCGCGGCGAACGGCGCGCGGGGCAAACAGTCCGCGCTGTTGCTGCACGACAACAGGGCGCTGGTAGACCACAGGGCGAACATTGCCGCCGCCCAGCTGCATGATCCACGGCGCGGCGAGATCAGGGCTCAACACGACAGGCGGACGGGAAACGTAACGGTCGTCGCCAAGGGCGGCCGTGGAAAAGACGCCGAGCAGGGCTGCGGCGAGCAAAACGGATTTCATCATCGGACGAACTCTCTACAATGGCCGAAAATGGACGGGCGGCATCCGCCACCTGCCGATCATGCTGCCACCGCGCTCGACAGCGAATGGTAAACCCGCGTTCACTAAAAGCCGAACTGGCGCATAAACTTTTCGTCAGGGTTATCGTTCGGTTTGGAAACAGGGTTTGCAAATGGTAAAGCCGGATTCGCAGCCGTGAAACGAATGGGGCGCTGAAACGAATGGAACGTGATGAGCGAGACAGGCATAACAATCGGTGAAGACGGCAAGAGCCGGTGCCATTGGCACGGCAACCTGCCGGATTATCTGCGCTATCACGACGAGGAATGGGGCAGGCCTGTTATCAACGACATCCGCCTGTTCGAGAAGATCTGCCTTGAAGGCTTCCAGTCCGGTCTCTCCTGGCTCACCATCCTGCGCAAGCGTGAGAATTTCCGCGCCGCCTTCGCCGGCTTCAACTTCGAAAAGGTGGCGCTGTTCACGGATGAGGATGTCGAGCGCTGTGTCAACGATGCCGGCATCATCCGCCATCGCGGCAAGATCGTCTCGACGATCAACAACGCCAGGCGCGCGATCGAGCTGCGCGACGAGTTCGGCTCTCTGGCGCACTATTTCTGGAGCTACGAGCCCGGTCACAACGAGCGCCCCAAGGTGGTCGACCGCGCCACGATCATGGCCAATCCGACGACGCCGACCTCGGTCGCCATATCCAAGAATTTGAAGAAGCGCGGCTGGACCTTTGTCGGCCCGACCACAGTTTACGCATTCATGCAGGCAATGGGTCTCGTCAACGATCATCTCGAAGGCTGCTACTGCCGTTCCGAAGTAGAGGCGATGCGCGAGGCATTGGTACGTCCATGAAAAGACTGATGGCAATGGCGATCGCCCTGAGCGCGATTGCTCCCGCCGCGATGGCGCAGGAACCTGACCTGCAGCGCGGCGAGAGGCTGGAAAAGCTGCAGTTTCCCGCAGCCACGATGGAGCTCAAGGGCTGGACGAAATTCGGCAACGGCAAGGTCTACACCTTGCCCGTCAAGGCCGGGCAGCATGTGAAGATCGATTTTTCGACGAAGAGCCAGTTCGCCTACCTGGCGATTTTCGATCTTGCGGCCCCCGACGACGAGGCGATCTTCGGCACCGACGAGGACGGGCAGACCTTCCAGACGACGGTCAAGCAGGACGCCACCTGGCTGCTCCGCCCCTATTATTCGAAGGCTTCGCCAAGGCGCGGCCTCGGCGCACCCTACAGCATTCTCGTGGAACCGCAGGCAGCCTCAGCCGCCCCGGCAACACCCGCGCCGGCCCCAGCCGACGAGAGCAAGCCATCGCCGCTCTTCCCGTCGCGCAAGTAATCAGCGCTTCGTTTAGCCCAAACTGTCGATCACGCCACGCAATTCGCCGAGGCGTTCGATCTTGCGAAAGCGCGGCGCCTCCGTCGGCTCCTCGACATGCTCGAGCACCCAGGTCAGTTCATGCGGCACGAACACGCCGTAGCTGCCGGCGGCGATTGCCGGCACGATGTCCGACTTCAGCGAGTTGCCCACCATCATCGCCCGTTCCGGCCCGCCGCCGATCTTGGAAAAGATCCGGCGATAGGTAACCGCCGTCTTGTCGGAAACGATCTCGACGGCATGGAAGAAATCGCCAAGGCCGGATTGCGCCAGCTTGCGCTCCTGGTCGAAAAGGTCGCCCTTGGTGATCAGCACCAGCAGGTAATGATCGGCCAGCGCCGCCAGCGTCTCGCGCACTTCGGGCAGCGTCTCCACCGGATGCGACAGGAGGTCCCGGCCGGTATCGAGGATCTGGGCGATGACGGAAGCCGGTACATTGCCCTCGGTAATCTCGATCGCGGTCTCGATCATCGACAGCGTGAAGCCCTTGATGCCAAAGCCGTAATGCTGGAGATTGCGCTTCTCGGCGGCCAGCAGCCGGTCAGAGACCACCGCGCCCTCGGCATAGTCGGAGAGCAGTTCGGTGAAGTGCGTTTCCGTCAGCCGGTAGAATTGTTCGTTCTGCCACAGCGTGTCGTCGGCATCGAAGCCGATCGTGGTCAGCGTGCGGGTCGTCATGGGCGCACCCTCTTGTTCATTCAAAAACAATTAGGAGCCTCGCGCCTTCGCCGCAAGGGATGGCGTTACTGATAGACGATGGCGCCGATGAAGCGCGGGCGCGAAAAGGCCGTCTCGGCGAACGTCATGCTGCCGAAACCAAGGATGCCGGTCATCGCCGTGTAGCTGGCCGCGCCCTCGACATAGATCACCGAGTCGCCATCCGTCAGTTGCGGCAGCGTCGACGTGCTGAGAACCTGCGCCTTGAGCAGGCCGGCCGTGCCGCTCTCCTTGGTCCAGTCCAGCTTGTAGATCCCGGCGGTCTTCTTGATGCTGGAGATCCTGAGCGCGATCGGGGCCGTGCTGTTCTGCTGCAGATGCGTGAAGACGCTGTAGAGATTGGACACGAAGGTGTTGTCGATTGAGGTCTGCCGCGAGATCACGTCGGCAACGATGCCGTTGGCCTGCACGATATTCTGGTAGGTCCGGTACATGTCGAACACCGTGATGCTCGCCAGGAAGAAGAACAGCAGGATCGGCGCGAGAATGGCGAACTCTATTGCTGATGCGCCGGAGCGCTCGCGGATCAGGCGGGAAAAGGCGTGCTTCAACATCAGGTCGGCTCGTTGACGAAGGCAAAGCTGGAGGTCAGCTGGATGGCGCCGGTATTGTCCTTGGGGAAACTCAGGCCGAAGCCCAGCCCCGGCACCAGGGGATCGACGACATAGCAGGCGCGGGTGAAGATGATCTGCGACGGTTGGCCGGAATTATAGGTGGTCACCGGATCGATGGCGACCGACCGGTCGACGCAGGGCGTACCCGTCGTCGGGAAATCCGAGGCCTTGGTCACCGGCGTGAACTCGATGCGGATCGATTTGGCGCAATCGCTGAGGATCACCGCTTCCTTGCACACCGACGCCTTGAAATCGGCATAGCTCATTTTCGAACCGTTGATCTGCAGCGCGCGCGAGCTGCGGCTGACGGCGCGGTCGAGCATGATCGACTGCGTCATGATAAATCCGGCCTCGAAGATCGAGAAGATGATGCTGAAGACGATCGGCGCCAGGATGGCGAATTCGATCGCCGCCGCCCCCTTGCTGTCGCCGAGAAGCCGGCGCCCCCTGCTGAACGAGCCAATTCTCATCACTGCGTCAGTCTCAGTTTGCGGATCGATGTCGAGATCGACTTGAACGCGTCGCCGATGCCGGAGCCGGACGCCTGGTAGAAGTGGGCGGCGCTCGTCGCGCAACTTTTCATGGCGTTGATGGCCGTGGTGTCGCTGCCGAGCTCGAAGCCGATGGTAAAGATGGTGATGTTCTTGGCTTTGGCGGTCGAGCAGATCTTGCTGAGATAGGAAGCCGTATCGCCGGATAGCGTGTTGTTGCTCGGGCTCAGATCCGGCGAGCGCGTGTAGTCTTTCGGGCGAAACTGCGCAGTGATCACGCCATCAGTCATCAAGACGAGCACCTTCATCGTATCGGCGTCGCTGAAGCTGGAGGGGCGATTGGAGAATTTCGAAGACATCTGCCCGCTGGCGATCGCCGCCTGGACGATGCTGGACGAGGCCGGATTGAGGAGCATGTAGCCCCACTGCATGGCGTTTTGCGTGCCGGTGCCGTCATAGAGCTGCAGCGCGTTCAGCCGGGCTTTGAGATAGGTCGCGTCGTTGGAGAAATAGGTGATCGCGTCCTCTTCGCCGGGACACCACCACCATCTCTTTTCCTTGTCGGTTGTGTTGTAATTCCAGTTCGTGAAGATCGGCAGGTTTGAACGCGCCTTGAAACTCGGGATCGCATCGCTGCCGTAGCCCGTATTGTCGAGCTCGAAGCATGATCCCTTGTAGCTCGGATCCTTCGTCGGCTGCGACTGCCCGGTCAGGCGACTGCCGCCGAGCTTGTCGAACACCGCAGAGCCCACGTTTACGTGGCCTGCATAGGGCACGACGCTGATCGTCGTATAGTCCTTGGTATCATCGGTCAGGATCTGGTCGATGAATTGCTGCGAGGCGATCTTCAGGTTCTTGATCTTGCTGCCGACCATCGAGCCCGACATGTCGAGCATCAGCGACAGTTCGATATTCTGTTTGGCCTCCTCGGCGCTCGACGCCGTCTTGATCGTCAATGTCTTGACGCCGGCCAGATGCATGAAGGCGGTGTTGATCGTATAGGAAGCGTTGGCCGAGATCTTGCGCGAGTTCATCGCCGTCGCCTCGGAAAAGTCGATGGCCACGTCGGCGCCGTAGGCGAGATTGTTCATGTAGCTTTTCAGAACGTCGGCGGTCTTCTGCTTCTGCGACAGCGACGCGGCTGCCAGCACGCCGCGATCGAGCCCGTCCTGCATCTCCACGCGCACCGCTTCATAGCGCGCAAGATCCACCCCGGCGCCTCCGGCGAGCACCAATGGCACGAAAAGCAGCGCGACGATCATCGCCACGTTGCCGCGCTTGCTGCGCAGCATTGAACTCACAAGCTGAACCAAGGATGTCATGATTGCCCCCGCATCTGCGAGGATTGTTTAGTCGGGCATCAATTAGAATTTTATGAATCCACGGTGAAAGTGCTGTAAATACAATCACTAAGAGCGGTAATTCGTTGGTGCAATCATGGTTGTGCGCCAATGAGTTGCGGGCGTTCGATATGGGCGCAACCCTTGCGTATTGCACGGGCCGTTGAAACCGCGCGCGCGCAACTTATGTCTGATGGGTTCATGCCTGCAGTAGGCGCCGCCATGCCAGCGCTGCGCCACCCGAAAATCATAGCACTGGGATCATTCCCTCCGCCGGCCCAGCCGCGGTCCTCACAAGGAAACGTTTAACCATGCGTTACAACCAGCTTGGAAGTACCGGCCTGTTCGTCTCCGAAATCTGCCTGGGCACCATGACTTTCGGTGCCGCCGACGAGGGCAGCCCCTGGGGCGCTATCGCCGATGTCGACCAGAAGGCGGCCGACGCGATTGTCGGGCGGTCGCTGGCGGCGGGCGTCAACTTCATCGATACCGCCGACGTCTATTCATTCGGCGAGTCCGAAAAGCTGCTCGGCCAGTCGCTGAAGAACCTCGGCGTGGCCCGCAAGGATGTCGTCATCGCCACCAAGGTCTATGGCGCGATGGGAGAAAAGCCGAACGACCGCGGCGCCTCGCGCGGCCACATCATGGATTCGGTCGAAAAGAGCCTGGAGCGCCTGCAGACCGATCACATCGATCTCTACCAGATCCACGGCACCGACAGCGTCACCCCGATCGACGAGACACTGAGGGCGATGGACGATCTCGTCTCGCGCGGCCTGGTCCGCTATGTCGGCGTCTCCAATTGGCATGCCTGGCGCATCGCCAAGGCGCTCGGCATCTCGGAGCGGCGCGGCTTTGCCCGCTTCGAGACCGTGCAGGCCTATTACTCGATCGCCGGCCGCGACCTTGAGCGCGACATCGTGCCGATGATGAATGAGGAGAAGGTCGGGCTGATGGTCTGGTCGCCGCTCGCCGGTGGCTTGCTGTCGGGCAAATACCGCCCCGGCGCGCCCGGCAACGGCGAAGGCCGCCGCGCCGCCTTCGATTTCCCGCCTGTAGACAAAGACCGCGCCTGGGCCTGCGTCGCCGTCATGCGCGAGATTGCCGAAAAACACGGCGTAAGCGTCGCCACCGTGGCGCTAGCCTATGTGCTGGCCAAGCCTTTCGTGACGACAGTCATCATCGGCGCCAAGCGCATCGAACAACTCGACCAGAACCTTGCCGCAGTCGGACTGAAGCTGGACGCCACGGACCTGAAGAGGCTGGACGAAGTCAGCGAACTCGCGCCTGAATATCCGGGCTGGATGCTGGCCCGCCAGGGCGCCGGCCGCCGCCCCGCGCCTTTCGAACCGAAGGCCTGATCACGATCAATGCGCTGGACGCCGGGTAACTCCGGCGTCCAGCCTGTCACAGGGAAGGTCGCCTTATTTGGCGTGCGCCTTCAGCCAGGCCTGCATCTCGGTGATCTCGGCCTCCTGCGCCTTGATCACGCCCTCCGCCAGCGTGCGCATCTCGGGATCCTTGCCGTATTGCAGCTCGACTTTCGCCATGTCGATCGCCCCCTGGTGATGGGCGATCATTCCGCGCACGAAATCGATATCGGCATCGCCGCTGTATTCGATCATCATGCCCTTGTGCATCTTGTTGTTGGCTTCGGAAAAGGCGTGGCTGGACGGGCTGTGATCGCCCATCGGCATGCTCATATCCATGGGCTTGTCTTCCGCGCTTGCAGGAACAGCGATGAACGAGACGCCGGCAACAAGACCGGTGGTAAGAGCGAGTAGTTTGAGAGACATGGGATATCCTTCCTCAGTCTGGCAATAAAAATCCGATGCAGCTGATCGCGCCGCGGTTCGCAGGGTCTTGATCGTCAGATCAGCCGGGGAGGGGGCGCCTGCGGTGCGGGCCTCGCGCCGGGAAAAGCAAGCGCGACCGCGGGCGAGGGATAGGAGAACGCCTGTTTCCCATCGGCATGGACGATGGCGTCCACGGGAACGACCAGGCAGGCGGAACAGAGCGGCATATGCGCCATGCCGCCATCGGCACATGGGTTCTTCGCCGGCGCCGAAACCTTGACTGTCTCCCCCATCGCCATGCCCGGCATATGATGATGCGGCTTTCCGCCAGCCATATCGATAGCGGCCGGCTGGCTCATCGACGCGCACATCGGGCATCCCGCCCACGCAAACATCGTTCCGTAGGTCAGCCAAGCCAGCATCATCGTCGCGACAGAGAAAATCCGCATCGGCCCAACATAGGCAAGCCCGCCACCGCTGCCAAGACGTCGCGTTGCGCTAATCGAGCTTGGCCGCCTTGCGCAGCGCATCGTTGATCCGCCCCTGCCAGCCCTTGCCGGTCGCCTTGAAGGCATCGATCACGTCGGGATCGAGCCGCAGCGATATCTGCCGCTTCGGGCTCTCCACCGCCGGCCGGCCGCGCGAACGCCTGATGCTTTCTGCAAGCTCCGGAAAGACCTCGGCAAAGGGACGGGCCTTTTTGAAGTCCTCTTCGGTCCATTCGGGATTGTCGGGGTCTTCGGCAATCCCGCGCTGGATCTCTGCCTCTTCCTCATCAGTGAGGCCGAGGATTTTTCGACTGGAATTGTTCATAAAGCCTCCTTTCCAGGCGGCTTGCCCGGCGCATTGAGATGACGGAAATCCCTTCGCTCCCGAGAACGGCGAAAACGACGGCGATCACATCCTCGATCAGGATACCCACGGCCTTCAGCCGCGGGTTCCTAGCGTCGAGGATCAACGCAGCTGCGAAGAAATCCTCATCCAGGTCACGAAAGTCCAGCCCATGCTTTGCAGCATTGCGAACACGTTTCGGCTCATCCCAAACGATCTTCATATCCACGATATCGCAAAATAAAAGTGATACAATATATCTTTGATTGCATCACGATATCTTGCAATTCAGTAGACGGCAATCACCTGATGGATCACCTGGTAGTCGGCGCTTTCCTCACCCGTCGGCACCACCGGCCAGGCCCATGCGGCCCGGGCCTCCGGCATCGCGACCCCGTGCATCAGGTCGGCCTCTTCATGGGTCTTTCCGTTTCGATCGATCACTGCAAAGGAAATATCGGTGACGAGGCAGCTCTTGAACGGCATGCGCGACAGGCCGGAGACGTGTGCCGCGATCAGCTGCTCGACCGTATCCTCGGGCATTAGAACCCGCTCCGCCTCGAAGCGTCGCTGCACCCCGCGCCCGATCTGCGACAGGAGATTGGCCGAAACCACGAAATCCAGATAGGGCACATTGCGCAGAAACCCGAGCGGTTCCGGAGCCTCGCCGGCCGCAAGCGCGTCGTAGCCCGAGAGATCGCGCTCGATCAGCCGGACATTGCGATAGGCCTTGCGACGCATCTTCATCCGCACCGTCGCGACATGCACGAGATCGATCAGCACGACGGTATCGAAGGCCTCGGCCAGCTGCCGGATCGGCACGTCGCGCAGCAAGCCGGACCCCAGCACCACAGCCGTCCGCCGCTGCTTGCAGCCCGCCATGGCCGCAAGGATCGCCCGCCTCGTATTCTCCTCATGCTCCGCCCACTGTCGGCTGCAACGATTGGCGCGTGACCACAGATTGACGGAGTAGCGGACATATTTGCGGTGCGCCTTCTGCGTCCGCCAGAAGGTCGCGGCGTAAAGAAGTGCTTCAGCGATCACGGATTGGCTTTCATCGATAAATTTCGCGGCGGTGGCCGATGTCGATCACGAGAACGACGAGCCGGCTGTCTTGAAGGTCGCAGATGATGCGATAATCGCCCACGAGGTAACGCCAGAAGGTCCCAAGTTCCGATCCTTGCAGGGCGTCGCCGATCTGCCTCGGGTCGTCGAGCGAAGCAAGCCGATCGTATAGAAAGCTGCGAATGCGGCGTCGTGTCTGCTGGTCGAGTTTCTCGACATTTTTGCGGGCCTGGCGGTCGAACTCAATCGTCCAGGCCACGCCAGAACTCCTCGGCGCTGATGATCTCGGACTCGCCGTTCTTGATCCTGAGCATCGCCGCTTCCGCCAGATAGAGATCCTCCAAATCCTCCAGATGCGTCTCGATCGCCTCCCGGATATAGTAGGTGGCTGTGCGGCCGGTGCGGTGTGCCAGTGCCTGCAGCCGCTCGTATGTTTCGTCGGGAAGACGGATGGCTGTTTGCTTGCTCATGTCGGCGGCTTTCGAGGATTGGGATGCGTGTATCCCAATCTATCACGGCTCATCTTGTCTGTCATGTCGGATTTGTCGACCGACCCTTGCCGCATCCGGCCCTTTCCGCTAGGAAACCGCCACTGTCACACTGAGCGGAAGACGTTGGAAATGAACGACATCAAGAAGAAACCACAAAAGCTCAAGGCAAGGCTTCCCCGCGGCTTCGTCGATCGTTCGGCGGCCGACATCCGCGCCGTCAACGAGATGACCGCCAAGATCCGCGAAGTCTACGAGCATTATGGTTTCGATCCTGTCGAAACGCCGCTCTTCGAATACACCGACGCGCTCGGCAAGTTCCTGCCGGATGCCGACCGGCCGAACGAGGGCGTCTTCTCGCTGCAGGATGACGACGAGCAGTGGATGTCGCTGCGTTACGACCTGACGGCGCCGCTCGCCCGTCATGTCGCCGAGAATTTCAACGAGATCCAGCTGCCCTACCGCACCTACCGCGCCGGCTATGTCTTCCGCAACGAGAAGCCCGGCCCCGGCCGCTTCCGCCAGTTCATGCAGTTCGACGCCGATACCGTCGGCGCGCCCGGCGTGCAGGCCGATGCCGAGATGTGCATGATGATGGCCGATACGCTGGAAGCGCTTGGCATCAAGCGTGGCGACTATGTCATCCGCGTCAACAACCGCAAGGTTTTGGACGGCGTGCTCGAAGCGATCGGCCTCGGCGGCGGCGACAAGGCCGCCCAGCGCCTGAACGTTTTGCGGGCTATGGACAAGCTCGACAAGTTCGGGATCGACGGCGTTAAATTGTTGCTTGGCGTAGGCCGCAAAGATGAGTCCGGCGACTTCACCAAGGGAGCCGGCCTCAATGGCGAGCAAATCAGTGAAGTCGTACAATTCCTTAGCTGGCAATCTATTCAGCTGACGCAGGTTGGAGATGCAGGCGCTGTCCGCATCGAAGAAAATACAATCACAACAAATGAGCATGTCGTTGACGGCTTCGCTATGGCATTTCAAAGCCAGAATGCACTTCTAAACGAGGGTATTGAGGAGTTACGCGTTATTGCGAAGCTGACCGATGCAGCTGGTTATGGCCGCAACAGAATTCTCGTAGACCCCTCCGTCGTCCGCGGTCTCGAATATTACACCGGCCCGGTCTACGAGGCCGAGCTCCTGTTCGACGTCACCAACGAGAAGGGCGAGAAGGTCGTGTTCGGCTCGGTCGGCGGCGGTGGCCGTTATGATGGCCTCGTCTCCCGCTTCATGGGCCAGCCGGTGCCGGCCACCGGCTTCTCCATCGGCGTATCCAGACTGATGACGGCCTTGAAGAACCTCGGAAAGCTCGGCCAGAGCGAAGTCGTCGAACCCGTCCTCGTCACCGTCATGGATGGCGATGTCGAGGCGATGGGCCGCTACCAGCGCATCACCCAGCAACTCCGCCAGGCCGGCATCCGCGCCGAGATGTATCAGGGCAACTGGAAGAAGTTCGGCAACCAGCTGAAATATGCCGACCGTAGAGGCTGCCCCGTCGCCATCATCCAGGGCGGCGATGAGCGCGCAGACGGCGTGGTGCAGATCAAGGATCTGATCGAGGGCAAGCGCCTGTCGGGCGAGATCGAGGACAATGCCTCCTGGCGCGAAGCCCGCGTGGCGCAGGAAACCGTCAAGGAGGCCGATCTGGTCGCCAAGGTGCGGGAGATTCTTGCGGCGCAGGCGGAAGATCGCAAGCGAGCGTCGAATGCTTGAGCGGGGCGCACCCCCCTCTGCCCTGCCGGGCATCTCCCCCTCAAGGGGGGAGATNNATCTCCCCCCTTGAGGGGGAGATGTCCGGCAGGACAGAGGGGGGTATCCCCGGAGACGTCAACGACATGCCCCTGATCAACCTCCCCGATTTCTCCGCCGACCTCTTGGCCGATTTCGCCGCCCGTAGGACCGAGCGTGTCGATACCCCCGTCATCCAGCCGGCCGAGCCCTTCCTCGACATCGCCGGTGAAGACCTGCGCCGCCGCATTTTCATGACCGAGAGCGAGACCGGAGCCAGCCTGTGTCTCAGGCCGGAATTCACCATTCCCGTCTGCCTGCGCCACATCGAAAGCGCCATGGGCACGCCGAAGCGCTATGCCTATCTCGGCGAGGTCTTCCGCCAGCGCCGCGAGGGCGGCAACGAGTTCTACCAGGCCGGCATCGAGGATCTCGGCGATATCAACATCCCGAGCGCCGACGCCCGCGCCATCGGCGATGCCGTCGGTGTCCTCCAACGCCTGCTGCCGGGCAAGCGCCTTGCCGTCACCCTGGGCGATCAGGCGGTGTTCGAGGCCGTCGTCCAGGCGCTCGGCCTGCCGCTCGGCTGGCAGAAGCGACTGATCCATGCTTTCGGCGACATGACCCATCTGGAGGCGCTGCTTGCCAGCCTCGTCAGCCCGCAATTCGTCACCGGCCTCGACGACGATATCGCCCGACTGCTCGGCCAGGGCGATGATGAGGCGCTGATCGCCCATATCGACGCCACCATGCAGGCGACAGGCTATTCCACCAACGCCAGCCGCTCGCCGCAGGATATCGCCCGCAGGCTCAAGGAAAAGCTGATCCTGTCGGAAACCCGGCTTGATGACGCCGCCTTCCTGGTGCTCCAGGAATTCCTGTCGCTCAACGTGCCGCTGATCAATGCCTCGGCCGCCCTGTCGGGCTTCGCCGATGCCGCCGGCCTCAAGCTGGGCAACGCGCTGTCGCGCTTCGACGGTCGTGTGGCGGCGCTTGCCAATGCCGGCGTCGATCTCGCGTTCATCGATTACCGCGCCGCCTTCGGCCGCCCGCTGGATTACTATACCGGCCTCGTCTTCGAGGTCGGTGTGGAGGGCTCGGATGCGGTGCTTGCCGGTGGCGGCCGCTTCGACAGGCTGATGACCTTCCTGGGCGCAAGGGAGCGCATCCCGGCCGTCGGCTTCTCGCTGTGGCTCGATCGCATCGAAACGGAAAGGGCCGCCTGATGACCATTACCATCGCGCTGCCCTCCAAGGGCCGGATGAAGGACGATGCCTCCGCGATCTTCGAGAAGGCCGGCATGAAGATCACGGCTGTCGGTAACGACCGCTCCTATCGCGGCCGCGTCGAAGGCTGGGATGATGTCGAAGTCGCCTTCCTGTCTGCTTCCGAGATTTCCAAGGAACTCGGCAACGGCACCGTCGATTTCGGCGTCACCGGCGAGGACCTGATCCGCGAGGGGCTCGCGGAAGCCGACAAGCGCGTCGAGGTCTGCGCCCGCCTCGGCTTCGGCCACGCTGACGTCATCGTCGCGGTGCCGGAGATCTGGCTCGACGTCGATACCATGGCCGATCTTGGCGATGTCGCCACCGACTTTCGCGCCCGCCACGGTCGCCGCCTGACGATCGCCACCAAATACTGGCGGCTGACGCAGCAGTTCTTCTCGCGCCAGCACGGCATCCAGCTCTATCGCATCGTCGAGAGCCTCGGCGCCACCGAGGGCGCGCCGGCATCGGGCTCGGCCGATATCATCGTCGACATCACCTCGACGGGCTCGACGCTGCGCGCCAACCATCTGAAGATCCTGTCCGATGGCGTCATCCTGCGCTCCGAGGCCTGCCTCGTGCGTGCCCGCAAGGAGAGCCATGCCGGCGAGCCGTCGGTCGGGAGACTGATCGAAGCCGTCCGCTCGGCGCTCTGATTTCCGTCGATCCGTAATACGAAAACCCGCCGTCTCGCGACGGCGGGTTTTCTGCATGCTTGGGAGGATGCTGTCTGGCTTATGCAGCGACCGGCAGGGCGCCGCGACGGGCGTCGATCGAGTAGAGGCCCGGGCCGAAGGTGGCGAGCAGGATGTAGGCGCCGGCCAGCGTGAAGTTCTTCATCAGCATGATGCCGTTCAGCGCGTTGATCCAGCCGAGAGCGGCATCCGGCCAGCCGGGAACGGCAACGGTGCCGGAGTGGAAGACGGCGCCGGTGAAGACGCAGAATGCGGCCAGTGCCCAGCCGACGATCTTCGTCTGGAAGCCGACGAGAACGGCAAGGCCGGTGACCAGTTCGAACAGGCCGGCGAGATAGGCAAGCGCGGTGGCGGCAGGCAGGCCGGCGCCGGTGATCATGCCGGCCGTGCCAGCCGGGTCGGTCAGCTTGCCGAAGCCCGAGTAGATGAAGATGAAGGAGAGGAGGATGCGGGCGACGAGAATGACAATGTTCTGGGTATTCGACATGGAACTGTCTCCGGTTGACTATGTTGAGACCGGTGTGCCCCCGGCACGGTTGTCGATCTCTGGTGAACTCGTTCTCCTCCATTTCTGTCGTTGTGGAAAGATAGACGGCAGCGGACAGTTTGTTCAGTAATAGTGAACACTACGCTCACGCGGGCGTGGTTTGCCTGGGTTGCCATGACCCTTTGACCTCTTCTATGGTCGGCCAACTCATACGGAGATTTTACATGGCAGACCTTTCCGCATTCCCGATCACCAAGCGCTGGCCGGCACGCGATCCCGATATCATCCAGCTTTATTCGCTGCCGACGCCGAACGGTGTGAAGGTGTCGATCGCCCTCGAGGAACTCGGCCTGCCTTACGAGCCGCATCTCATCTCGTTCGGCACCAACGATCAGAAATCGCCGGAATTCATGTCGCTCAATCCGAACGGCCGCATTCCAGCGATCATCGATCCCAATGGTCCTGATGGAAAGCCGATCGGCCTGTTTGAATCCGGCGCGATCCTTGTCTACCTCGCCGAAAAGACCGGCAAGCTGATGCCGCAAGACGCGGCCGGCCGCTATGAGACGATCCAGTGGGTTTTCTTCCAGATGGGCGGTATAGGGCCGATGTTCGGCCAGTTCGGCCACTTCCACAAGTTCGCTGCCGACAAGGTCGCCAACAATTCCTATCCGGTCGAGCGTTATCGTGACGAGTCCAAGCGGCTGCTCGGTGTTCTCGAGGAGCGCCTGCTAGGGCGCCAGTGGATCATGGGCGACGACTATACGATCGCCGATATCACCACATTCCCTTGGATACGCGGTGCCGACATCTTCTATGGCGGTCGCGAACTGCTGGAATACGAAAAGTTCCCGGCGGTCATGGCATGGTTGGAGCGCTGCATCGCGCGCCCGGCCAGCGAGAAGGGCCTGAACATCCCGGCGCGCCCGGCCTGAGTCCATTGAGGCAGCATGTGCCAATAATGTCAAAAGCCGGCCCGCCGGGCCGGCTTTTCCGTGATGCCGGATATTCTACTGGCGGCTGTGCCGGCGTTTGTCTCGATGCGGGGGAAGATGAACATGCCGAGCATGCTGCCGTTGCCGGCATCTTCGTAGCCGTTCGATTCACCCATGCAGAACAACGGCTGGCGGTAGCCGTTGGGCATGACGATTGTTGTCGAAAAACAGAAGGACGACGACAGCGCCGCGGCCTGTTCGAAAATCTGGACGATACGGCCACGATCCTTCGGATCGTAACAGCGCATAAGGCTGAGCAGGCCGCACTCGGGCAACGTCAGGCCATGAAGCCGAGCGCTGCGTTCTTGAAGGCGGATCACGCCGCTGGAAAAGTCGCCGACCCAGCTCTCCGAGATGGAAAACTGAGCAAGCATCTCGGGATTGTTGTCGTTGAGTTCCAGCGATCCGCGCATGAGCGGTGCGGAAGCGTTGGTTTTTGCGATCTTAAACACATTGTTCCCCAGTTTGGGCGCAGCGTTCTCCCCTGCTGCGCACCGGCAAACATCACAGATTTGGTCGAGCCCGCGCGTCATGCACGGTGCGGGGAAACCGCATTCCAGGCGCCGGCTCCAAAATGAAGCCCGCTGCGGCAAGGTTTCCAGATTATACAACTTCTAATTTATTTCAGGATAAGAGGTCCGGTACATGCGTCAATGCAATTTCGAGCGATGTTGGCGACATGCGCGGTCTACAGGCCAGAGCAGAGCGCCAAACACAGCGCGAATCTATAGATTTTTTTGCGAGAACGGCAATGGCCTTTCGCATGTGCAATCGTCGGTGGGCGCGATCGGCTTGAGGCTAAAAAGAACGGAAAAGTTGATAAAAATTTGCTAAATAATCGGAAATTGATTGAGTTCGGTCGCTTTCGGACCAGTAACTGCCGTTATTCGTGCGCTGACGGCTTTGTAACGGAAATTTGAAGCCCGACAAAAAAGCGCCAGTTGAGCAAGCTTCGGGAAAGCCTCGTCGCCGTACCAGCTTCGAATTTTTATGATTATACGTTTTACCAATCGGTCAAAACTCGCGCTGCGAATGTGAGTGCGAATCACAAAACGAAAAGGGCGACCCGAGGGCCGCCCTTCCGTAACTGAACCGGATGGCTCAGATGCAGGACCCGAAGGTCTTACATCATGTCCATGCCGCCACTTCAGCGCGCTTGCCGCGCTGAAGCCCCTTGAAGGTATGGGCGGCTTGGATGGCCATGCCGTGACAGGCTTTCGCCTATCACATCATGTCCATTCCGCCCATTCCGCCCATGCCGCCTGGCATGCCGCCGCCGGCAGCTTCCTTCTTCGGAAGTTCGGCGATCATGGCTTCGGTGGTGATCAGCAGCGAAGCAACCGAAGCTGCGTTCTGCAGAGCCGTGCGAACAACCTTGACCGGGTCGACGATGCCCATGGCGATCATGTCGCCGTATTCGGACGTCTGAGCGTTGTAGCCGAAGTTGTCTTCGTTCTTCTCGAGGATCTTGCCGACCACGATGGAGGCTTCGTCACCGGCGTTGTCAGCGATCTGGCGAACCAGCGACTGCAGAGCCTTGCGAACGATGTTGACGCCAGCTTCCTGGTCTTCGTTCTCGCCCTTGACGGTGATCTTCGAGGACGAACGGAGCAGGGCTACGCCACCACCCGGTACGATACCTTCCTGAACGGCAGCGCGCGTTGCGTTGAGCGCGTCGTCGATGCGGTCCTTGCGTTCCTTGACTTCGATTTCGGTCGAACCGCCAACGCGGATGACGGCAACGCCGCCAGCGAGCTTGGCAAGGCGTTCCTGCAGCTTTTCGCGGTCATAATCGGAAGAGGTTTCTTCGATCTGAGCCTTGATCTGTGCAACGCGACCTTCGATGTCGGACTTCTGGCCAGCGCCGTCGACGATCGTGGTGTTTTCCTTGGAGATCGAAACCTTCTTCGAACGGCCGAGCATGTCGAGCGTTACGGATTCGAGCTTGATGCCGAGGTCTTCGGAGATGACGGTGCCGCCCGTGAGGATGGCGATGTCCTCAAGCATGGCCTTGCGGCGATCGCCGAAGCCGGGAGCCTTGACGGCAGCGATCTTCAGGCCGCCACGCAGCTTGTTGACGACGAGGGTCGCAAGAGCTTCGCCTTCGACGTCTTCAGCGATGATGAGGAGCGGCTTGCCGGTCTGAACGACGGCTTCGAGAACCGGGAGCATTGCCTGCAGGTTCGACAGCTTCTTCTCGTGGAGGAGAATGTAAGCGTCGTCGAGGTCTGCGACCATCTTTTCCGGGTTGGTGACGAAGTAAGGCGACAGGTAGCCGCGGTCGAACTGCATGCCTTCGACGACTTCGAGTTCGGTTTCGGCGGTCTTGGCTTCTTCGACGGTGATGACACCTTCGTTGCCGACCTTCTGCATGGCTTCAGCGATATCAGCGCCGACCTGCTTGTCGCCGTTTGCGGAGATCGTGCCGACCTGGGCAACTTCAGCCGAGGTGGAGATCTTCTTTGCCTTGGCCTGCAGGTCCTTGACGACTTCTGCAACAGCGAGGTCGATACCGCGCTTCAGGTCCATCGGGTTCATGCCGGCAGCAACGGCCTTGGCGCCTTCGCGAACGATCGCGCGGGCCAGAACGGTTGCCGTCGTGGTGCCGTCGCCGGCGATGTCGTTGGTCTTCGAAGCAACTTCGCGGACCATCTGGGCGCCCATGTTTTCGAACTTGTCTTCGAGTTCGATTTCCTTGGCGACCGAAACACCGTCCTTGGTGATGCGCGGAGCGCCGAAGGACTTGTCGATAACGACGTTACGACCCTTCGGGCCGAGGGTTACCTGCACTGCGTCAGCGAGGATGTCGACGCCGCGCAGCATCTTTTCGCGCGCAGAGCGGCCGAACTTTACTTCTTTAGCTGCCATTTTGAGAACTCCTGAATAGGGGTGTCAGCAATAATCTGGACGGGATGACCGGCAATTAGCCGATGATGCCCATGATGTCGGCTTCCTTCATGATCAGAAGGTCTTCGCCGTTGATCTTGACTTCGGTGCCCGACCACTTGCCGAACAGAACGCGGTCGCCAGCCTTGACGTCGAGAGCGACGACCTTGCCGGATTCATCGCGAGCGCCGGTGCCGACGGCGACGATTTCGCCTTCCTGCGGCTTTTCCTTGGCGGTGTCAGGAATGATGATGCCGCCCTTGGTCTTTTCTTCGGACTCAACGCGGCGAACAACGACGCGATCGTGAAGGGGGCGGAAGTTGGTGCTTGCCATTGTCTAATCCCTCGATCAAATGACATCAGCGAGCCGAGATGGCCCGCGCGGATGGGTGTTAGCACTCTCGTGTGGTGAGTGCTAGCGGCAAGCATTTAGGAGCGCCAATCGGGGGAGTCAAGAAAAACACCGAATTTTTCTTGGCGTTTTGTCTATATCCGTTTGATGGCAAAGTTGTGAACCTGCCACCCCAGCGCCAAGGTCGGAAAACGCTTGCATGGTTAATGCCCGAAAGCGGAGGGCCCCTTTCTATCCCGCAGCGCCGGCATCATCGTCTGGCATTGTCATAAGCCCGCGTCCGGAATGTGCGAAATGCCATCAGGAAGCGCCGTCTCGGTCGCGCCTCCAGGCCGGGATTGTCCAGCCCCGATGCGGGTGATATCGAGCGGCAGGGGCAGCCGGCAGAGGTCGGCAACGGGGGCGGATATATATGAGCGTGGACGGGACGGTAATGGCGGATGACAGCGTGGCCTCGGTACCGCTCGGCGAGGCCGTCCGCGTCTGGGCGAGGATCGGTGTCTTGAGCTTCGGCGGCCCTGCCGGCCAGATCGCCCTGATGCACCGGACCATCGTCGACGAAAAGCGCTGGATCTCCGAGGACCGTTTCCTGCATGCGCTGAACTACTGCATGCTGCTTCCCGGACCGGAGGCGCAGCAGCTTGCCACCTATATAGGCTGGCTGATGCATGGCGTGCGCGGCGGCATTCTCGCCGGCCTGCTTTTCATCCTGCCTGGCTTCGTCGTGATGCTCGGCCTATCGGCTCTCTACGCAGTCTTCCAGGAAACGACTTGGCTACCGGCCTTGTTCTTCGGTCTCAAGGCCGCTGTCCTTGCCGTCGTCGTCGAGGCGCTGATGCGTCTTGCCCGCCGTGCGCTGAAGACCCGCGCGCATTATTATATTGCCGCAGCGTCCTTCCTGGCGCTGTTCATGCTGAACGCGCCGTTTCCGATCGTCGTCATCCTCGCCGGCCTGACCGGCTTTGCGCTGCACCGCTATGCCGGCCGCAATTCACCGGCCGAAGCCAAAGCGCAATCGCCCCGCCGATTGCCCAGCTTTACGACCCACGCCGTCGCCCGGCCGCTCCTTGTGCTCGTCTTCTGGATCCTGGTCTGGCAGGCGCCGCTGCTTCTCGTCCGTAATCTGCACGCGCCCTCCGACCTGATCGCCGAGGCGCTCAGCGGCGAGACCAATGTCTTTGGCGCGCTCTTCATCTTCTTCTCCAAGATGGCGGTCATCACCTTCGGCGGCGCCTATGCGGTGCTCACCTATGTCGCGCAGGTGGCCGTCGGCCATTATGCCTGGCTGCAGCCGGGCGAGATGCTGGATGGCCTGGCGCTGGCCGAAACGACACCAGGCCCGTTGGTGCTCGTCCTCTGTTTCGTCGGCTTCCTCGCCGGCTTCCGCAATCCGCTGTTCATGGCGCCGCTGATGGGTGGCGCGCTCGGCGCCGCGCTGGTCGCCTGGGCCACCTTCGTCCCAAGCTTCGTCTGGATCTTCGCCGGCGCGCCCTTCGTCGAAAAGCTGCGCGATAATGCCGGCCTGTCGGCGGCGCTCTCCGCCATCACCGCCGCCGTCGTCGGCGTCATCCTCAATCTCTCGCTCTGGTTCGGCCTGCATGTGCTCTTCGCCGAGGTCGGCCGCGTCGCGCTTTGGTCACGCGCGTCAGGCCTCCCCATCGTCAGTCTCGCCTGGCCGCAATGGGCAACGATCGATATTGCGGCGCTGGCAATCTTCGTGATCGCGTCTGTCCTGCTGTTTTACGTGAAGATGGGCATGGTCAAGGTGCTGGGGCTGTGCGCCGCCGCCGGCCTCGCCATCAAGGGCGCCGAACTTCTGCTTTAAACGGCGTCGGAGCGCACCCGGTCGCAAGAATTTCATCGTCCCGCATCGCAAAATTTCTTGCCATCCAGGCGGGGCTTTGCGATGTCAGCCCTCATCGAATGAAAACCGGGACTTTGAAATGGCGCAGCGCATCGAGAATTTCGCAGAGATCACCAGCCACTACGACGCGGTGTTCTGCGACGTATGGGGCGTGCTGCACAACGGCGTTTCGCCTTTCCTGAAGGCCGCCGCGGCACTTCAGGCCGCGCGCGAAGCCGGCCTGACTGTCGTCCTGATCACCAATTCGCCGCGCATCGCCCCGCTCGTCGTCGAGCAGCTCCGCAACATCGGCATCCAGGACGAGGCCTATGACCGTATCGTCACCTCGGGCGACGTCACCCGTGGCCTAATCGCCGAGGGCCCGAAGAAGGTCTTCCTGCTCGGTCCGGACCGCGACATCGCCATCATCGAGGGCATCGGCGTCACCCGCGTTCCCGCCGATGAGGCCGATTGCGTCGTCTGCACCGGCTTCTTCGACGACGAGACCGAGACGCCCGAGGACTACACCGACATGCTCAAGGCCTTCCAGGCCCGCGGCGTGCCGATGATCTGTGCCAACCCCGATCTGATCGTAGAGCGCGGCCACAAGATGATCCCCTGCGCCGGCGCCATGGCCGCCTATTTCGATCAGCTCGGCGGCAAGACCCGCATCGCCGGCAAGCCGCATAAGCCGATTTACGACGCCGTTCTCTCCGTTGCCCGCGAAATCAGGGGCGATCTCAAGATGGACCGCATCCTGGCAATCGGCGACGGCATGCCGACCGATGTGCGCGGCGCCCTCGATTACGGCCTCGATCTCCTCTATATCAGCGGCGGCATCCATGCGGCCGAATACACGCTGAACGGCGAGACCGACGAGGCGATCCTCACCGCCTATCTCGAACGCGAGAAGGCAACGCCGAAGTGGTGGATGCCGCGCCTGGCCTGAGACCTCACGCGCCGAAAGCCTCCTTGCCTAAGCCCGAAGCATCAGTAAAGTCTGCCCGATGACCGTCTTCCACCGCAACGAAACCCGAGAGCCCTTGCCCGATCACCTGCACGGCGGTGTGGTCGCCATCGGCAATTTCGACGGTGTCCATCGCGGCCATCAATCGGTGCTGGAGCGCGCGCTTGCGATCGCGCAAGTGCGTGGCGTTCCGGCCCTTGTGCTGACCTTCGAGCCGCATCCGCGCACGGTCTTCAACCCGCAGACACCGGTGTTTCGCCTGACGCCCGCGCCTTTGCGCGCCCGCATCCTAGAGGCCATGGGCTTCGGCGCCGTCATCGAATACCCGTTCGACCGCGCCTTTTCGCAGCGCTCGGCCGACGACTTCATTCATTCGATCCTCAAGGATTGGCTCGGCGCCTCCGAGGTCGTGACCGGCTTCGATTTCCATTTCGGTCGCGGCCGTGAAGGCGGTCCGGCCTTCCTCATGGAGGCCGGCAACAAATACGGCTTCGGCGTCACCCTGATCGACGCCTTCCGTGACGAGAATTCCGACGTGGTTTCCTCGAGCCGCATCCGCGCGTTGCTGAAGGAAGGTGAAGTGAGCGAGGTCGCCGGCCTGCTCGGTTATCACTACACGGTCGAATCCGAGGTGATCGGCGGCGAAAAGCTCGGCCGCCAGCTGGGCTTCCCGACGGCCAACATGCGCCTGCCGGCCGAGGTCGAGTTGAAGCCCGGCATCTACGCGGTGCGTTTCCGCTTCGAGGATGGGTCGATGCACGATGCGGTCGCCAGCTACGGCCGCCGCCCGACGGTCACCGACAACGGTGCGCCGCTGCTGGAAACCTACGTCTTCGATTTCTCCGGCGATCTCTACGGCCAGATCTGTTCCGTCTCCTTCTTCTCCTACCTGCGTCCGGAGCTGAAGTTCGACGGCCTCGATCCGCTGGTCGAGCAGATGAACCGCGACAAGGAAGAGGCGAGGGCCGTCCTGTCGGGCGTCCAGCCGATCAGCGAACTCGACCGCAAGCTCTGCGGCCTCGTCTGACATTTAACGCAGATCTCAGCGTCCATGGTATGGCGGCGTCTGATGCCGACATTGCGGAACTGTGTCTTTTTCGCGGCAGCAGCGCTTGCCGCGCCGCGCGGCTGGCATATGTCATCTATTTGATAAGACGCGGATAAGCCGCGCCCGATCCGCGAAAGGCACTCTCCTCATGGACAAGCGATTTGGAACGGCGGCCTGCTGGCTGCTCATTATTCCCTATATCGGGCTGCTCTGGGTCCCCTTCTATAATTTCCACGATCCTGTGATCTTCGGCTTCCCCTTCTTCTACTGGTATCAGCTCGCATGGGTGCCGATTACCGCCTTCCTGACCTGGATCGCCTACCGGAGCATGCGCAATGACGACTGATCTCAACGTCACGGCGCTCAGCGTCTTTCTCTTCTTCTTCGTTCTCGTCACCGTCATGGGCTTCGTCGCCTCGCGCTGGCGCAGGCCCGAGACGATGGAACACATCGACGAATGGGGCCTCGGCGGCCGCTCCTTCGGCACCTGGATCACCTGGTTCCTGGTCGGCGGCGATTTCTACACCGCCTATACCGTCATCGCCGTTCCCGCCCTGGTCTATACCGTCGGCGCCTACGGCTTCTTCGCGCTGCCCTATACGATCGTCGTCTATCCCTTCGTCTTCATGGTCATGCCGGTGCTCTGGAAGCGGGCGCGGGACTTCGGCTATGTCACGGCGGGAGACGTCGTCCACGGCCAGTACGGCTCGCGCGGGCTGGAGCTCGCGGTCGCCGCCACCGGCGTCATCGCCACCATGCCCTATATCGCCCTGCAGCTCGTCGGCATGACGGCGGCCTTGAAGGCGCTCGGCCTGCATGGCGAGGTGCCGCTCGCCATCGCCTTCATCGTGCTGGCGCTCTACACCTATTCGGCGGGCCTGAGGGCGCCGGCGCTGATTGCCTTCGTCAAGGACATCATGATCTATATCGTGGTGATCGCCGCCGTGGCGCTGATCCCGTCGAAGCTCGGCGGCTACGCCAACGTCTTCGCCTCCGCCGACGCGGCCTTCCAGGCCAAGGGTTCCGGCGGCCTGCTGCTCGGCTCCAACCAGTATGTGGCCTATGCGACGCTGGCGCTCGGCTCGGCGCTCGCGGCCTTCATGTATCCGCACACGCTGACCGGCATCTTCGCCTCCAACAGCGGCAACACGATCCGCAAGAACGCGGTGCTGCTGCCCGCTTATACGCTGCTGCTCGGCCTGCTGGCGCTACTCGGCTACATGGGCCACGCGGCCAACCTCAAGCTCGACAGCGCCAACGATGTCGTCCCGGCGCTGTTCCAGACGCTCTTCCCCAGCTGGTTCGCCGGCTTTGCCTTCGCGGCGATCGCCATCGGCGCGCTGGTGCCGGCGGCGGTGATGTCGATCGGCGCCGCCAATCTCTTCACCCGTAATTTCTGGAAGGCCTACGTCAACCCCGAGGTCGGCCCGGCGGGCGAGGCGAAGGTGGCGAAGGTCACCTCGCTGGTCGTCAAGGTCGGCGCCCTGCTTGTCATCATCTTCCTGCCGACGCAGTTCGCCCTCGACCTGCAGCTGCTCGGCGGCATCTGGATCCTGCAGACGCTGCCGGCCCTGGTGTTCGGCCTCTACACCAACTGGTTCCGCGCCCCGGGCCTGCTCGCCGGCTGGTTCGTCGGCTTCTTCGGCGGCACCTTCCTGGTCTGGATCAACGGCTGGAAACCGCTGCAGCCGATCGTCATGGGCGAGACCTCGTTCACCATCTACACCGGGCTTCTGGCGCTGGCGGTGAACATCGTCGTTGCGGTGGTGGTGAATGCGGTGGTGCCGGGCAAGGCCGCGGCGCGGGCTTGAGGGTATCACGAGGGGAGGGCTACGGGTGAAAGCGTGGCCCTCTCATTGCGACGTCAGGCACGAAGCAGCCGACTGTCGAACGGATAGCGTTTCACGTCTTCGATCACGATTTCACCGGCTCTGGGATGCGATGGGTTGATCAGCACGTTGCGTGCCTCGGGCATGATGGCCGAGGTGACCCGGATGAGGCAAACGGTCTGATCTTGAAGAAGACGGTCACCAGCCATCCGCGTCCGATTGATATCGTTGAGGTCTACGTCGTCAGCGTCGACGTCGGTGATCGCGATATCGTCGGGGCAAGTGATCTTCAGCAGCTGAAAATCCCGGGGAAGCTGGCTGACATCGATCTGAACCAGAATTTCAAGCAGGGCCGTTGATGGATGGTCACAGCAATAGACAACAGGCGTTCCAAGACTGTGCCAGCGGCCGGGAGCAACGAGACCGCCGCGTCCGGATAGATCGGCATAATTGGAAATTCGCCACAGGATCATCGTCAGATGTAGATCCCGAAGTCGATCTGATGCAGAGCCTGCTCGACCAGAAGGGCGCCGGTCTCCGATTCCAAAAGATCGATCGGGACGATGCCCTGCATGCCGCGATTGGGCTTGCGGAGCCATCTGCGCGCAATTTCGGGATCGCCGAAGACGCGCTCCGCCATCGTCATGACCCGCACCAGCCGCAGCGCGCTATCGTTCTCTTCGACAGTGAGCGGCTGATGACTTCCGATGCGTCTCGTCAGCGTTCGGCGCGGTGCGACGAGGCGATAAATTTCATCCATGCTGAAGCCGAGTTGGGTGAGGTCGAAGACCGACGACCCGTCATAAACGCGCACTTGGCCGTGCGAAGCGATTTTCAGCCGCTCCTGGATTGTCATGGCGTCCTCTGCCGCCTTCGTCGCCACCATCGAAGCCCCCTGTGCCAATTGCCCATAAATATAAGCGCAAATGGCCAGACTGCAAATGCAGCCTTTCGGCAGTCGATCTCCTCTTCCTTTTCCCGCTAAAAGCGCCTATGAACCGGCGCGATGAACACGTTCCGGCTGGCGATCACGATACGAATTATCGGCCCGGCCTTCCGCGCGCGCTAAGCGGCCGGAAGGTCCGGGTTTTCGGCGCTCGACCTCAGAGCGCTTCCGCCGCCACGATATTTCCAAGTCCGTTGCGCCCGTTTGCGAGGCGTAAAGCACGATCGCTAGAAGAGACGATTGCCAGACATGACCGATACAGTCGAAAAGATCGATTACTCCAAGACCCTCTATCTCCCTGAAACCGATTTCCCCATGCGCGCCGGCCTGCCGCAGAAGGAGCCGGAAACGGTTGCCCGCTGGCAGGAGATGGGGCTCTATAAGAAGCTCCGCGCGTCGGCCGCCGGCCGCGAAAAGTTCGTGCTGCACGACGGCCCTCCCTACGCCAACGGCAACATCCATATCGGCCACGCGCTGAACAAGATCCTCAAGGACGTCATCAACCGCTCGTTCCAAATGCGCGGCTTCGATGCCAACTACGTCCCCGGCTGGGATTGCCATGGCCTGCCGATCGAGTGGAAGATCGAGGAAGAGAACTATCGCGCCAAGGGCAAGGCGAAGCCTGACCTGAAGCAGGCCGACGCGATGATCGAGTTCCGCAAGGAATGCCGCGCCTATGCCGAGAAGTGGATCAAGATCCAGGGCGACGAGTTCAAGCGCTTGGGCATCGAAGGCGACTTCGACAATCCTTATCTGACGATGAACTTCCACGCCGAAAGCCGCATCGCCGGCGAGCTCCTGAAGATCGCCATGAGCGGCCAGCTCTATCGCGGCTCGAAGCCGATCATGTGGTCGGTGGTCGAGCGCACGGCCTTGGCGGAAGCCGAGGTCGAGTACCACGACGTCGAGAGCGACATGATCTGGGTGAAGTTCCCGGTGGCGTCTGTTGAGTTGGCTCAAAGCCCGGCGCAAAGCTACTCCTCTATGGAGGATGCTTTCGCAGGTGCCGAACAGATGCTCAGGGCGTTGGAACAGGCTCATGTGGTCATTTGGACGACCACTCCGTGGACGATCCCAGGTAACCGTGCCATCGCATACTCGCCGAAGGTCGCCTACGGCCTCTATGAGGTTACGGATGCAGAGAATGACTTCGGACCGCGTCCGGGTGAGAAGCTGATCTTCGCCGATGCGTTGGCCGAAGAGTCCGGCAAAAAAGCTAAGCTCACCTTCAAACGGCTCGGTGACGTGCCAGCAGCCGTGATGGCGGGCATCACCGCCGCACATCCCCTCAAAGGCCTCGGCGGCGGTTACGAATTCGCCGTCCCGCTTCTCGCCGGCGATCACGTCACCGATGATGCCGGCACCGGCTTCGTCCACACCGCCCCGTCGCATGGCCGCGAGGACTTCGAGGCCTGGATGTCCTCCGCCAAGGAACTCGAAGCCAAGGGCATCGACACCCGCATCCCGTTCCCGGTCGACGACAGCGGCACCTATACGTCAGACGCCCCCGGCTTCGAGGGTGCCCGCGTCATGGACGACAATGGCAAGAAGGGCGATGCCAACGAGCGCGTCATCAAGACGCTGATCGAGCGCAACGCGCTGTTTGCCCGTGGTCGCCTGAAGCACTCCTATCCGCATTCCTGGCGCTCCAAGAAGCCGATCATCTTCCGCAACACGCCGCAGTGGTTCGTCTACATGGACAAGGACCTCAAGGACGGCACCACGCTGCGCACCCGCGCCCTGAAGGCGATCGACGATACCCGCTTCGTGCCGGCAGCCGGCCAGAACCGCCTGCGCGCCATGATCGAGCAGCGTCCGGACTGGGTGCTGTCGCGTCAGCGCGCCTGGGGCGTTCCGATCTGCGTCTTCGCCGATGAGGACGGCAACGTCCTGCAGGATGCCGATGTCAACGCCCGCATCCTCGAAGCCTTCGACGTCGAGGGCGCCGATGCCTGGTTCGCCGAAGGCGCCAAGGATCGCTTCCTCGGCAACGGCCACGACCACGCCAAGTGGACCCAGGTCATGGACATCCTCGACGTCTGGTTCGACAGTGGCTCGACCCACACCTTCACGCTGGAAGACCGCCCGGACCTCAAGTGGCCGGCCGATCTCTATCTCGAAGGCTCCGACCAGCATCGCGGCTGGTTCCACTCGTCGCTGCTGGAATCCGCCGCCACCCGTGGCCGCGCGCCCTACAACGCCGTCCTCACCCATGGCTTCACCATGGACGAGAAGGGCGAGAAGATGTCGAAGTCCAAGGGCAACGTGACGTCTCCGCAGGAGATCATGAAGGATGCCGGCGCCGACATCCTGCGCCTCTGGGTCATGACCTCCGACTATGCCGACGACCTGCGCGTCGGTAAGACGATCATCCAGACCAATGTCGACGCCTACCGCAAGCTGCGCAACACCATCCGCTGGATGCTCGGCACACTGGCGCACGACAAGGGCGAGACCTTCCAGGTCTCCGAGATGCCGGAGCTGGAACAGCTGATGCTCCACCGCCTGGCCGAACTCGACCAGCTGGTGCGCGAGAACTACGACGCCTTCGACTTCAAGAAGATCGCCCGCGCGCTGATCGACTTCGCCAATGTCGAGCTCTCGGCCTTCTACTTCGACGTCCGCAAGGATGCGCTCTATTGCGACGCTCCGTCGTCGCTGCGCCGCCGCGCGTCGCTGCATGTCATCCGCGCGATCTTCGATTGCATGGTGACCTGGCTTGCCCCGATGCTGCCGTTCACCACGGAAGAGGCATGGCTGTCGCGCAACCCCGACGCCGTCTCGGTTCACCTCGAGCAGTTCCCGACCATTCCAGCCGATTGGAAGAACGAGGCGCTGGCCGAGAAGTGGAAGAAGATCCGTGCGGTTCGCACCGTCGTCACCGGCGCGCTGGAAATCGAGCGCAAGGACAAGCGCATCGGCTCCTCGCTGGAAGCGGCTCCGGTCGTCCACGTTGCCGATGCCGAGCTCCTGAAGGCGCTCGAAGGTCAGGATTTCGAGGAAATCTGCATCACCTCGGGCATCGTCATCGAAGGCAACGAGGGTCCGGCGGATGCATTCCGTCTGTCCGAAGTGGCCGGCGTCAGCGTCGAGCCGCAGCTTGCCGAAGGCGTCAAGTGCGCCCGCTCGTGGCGGATCACGACGGATGTCGGCTCGGATCCCGAGTATCCCGACGTTTCCGCCCGCGATGCTGCGGCACTTCGCGAACTTGCGGCATAAACCGAAGAAAGTTACCGGATGAATTGCGCAATCGCGGTTCATCCGGTAAAAGCTGCCTGAAATTGGCCGGATTCTTCCGTCACGGGGAGGATGTCCGGTTGAGCATTGATTGCACCGGCATGGCTGGAAGGGTTTTCATGTTATCGAAGCGTTGGTTCCGTTTGGGCGCATGCCTGACTGTTGCGATGGCAGGCACTGCGATGATGTCGGGCTGCACGAGCGGCCCCCGCTACGGCACGGACAAGACGGCATTCCAGCAGCTGACCGATGACCTTGGCCAGTCCACCTCGCTGACCGGCGCCGAACCCAAGAACAAGGGCGTGAAGTACAATCCGCGTCCGGGCCTCGTGGTTCCGAAGGCCGGCGACAAGGAAAACCTGGTCGCGCCGCAGGAATCGATCGCCAGCAAGGACAATCCGCAGTGGGTCGAATCGCCTGAGGAAACCCGCGCCCGCCTCGTCAAGGAAGCCGACGAGAACAGCGACAAGTCCGGTTACCAGTCGCCGCTCGCCAACAACGAGGTCGAAGGCGGCCGCCGCACGACGGAAGCCCAGGCCAAGGCCTTCCGCGAAGCCCGCGCCATCCAGAAGGGCGCCTATATCGACCAGCGCCGCTACATCTCCGATCCGCCGACCGAATACCGCCAGGTCGACGACCCCACCAAGCTCGACGATGTCGGCGAGCCTGAGCTGAAGAAGATGAAGAAGAAGAAAAAGGAAGCCGCAGTTGCCGGCTCCGGCAAGCAGTGGTGGAACCTACTGCAGTAAGGCCTGCTTCAGTAATGTTTGAGGCGAGGCGATAGCGAGGATGAAAAGTCGCTGTCAGCCATATCTGGACTAGCTCTTCAGCGTGTCGTTTTCCTCGGTACTTTCTCTCATCGCCGCTTCCAAAGTGGTGACGGCCGCGATGAACGTCGGAAAAACACGCCGGAGAAGTTCCAGATTTTCAGCGACCTTATCCGGCTTCAGATCGAACCCGTATCGATGGCGCACGAGGTGTCGAAAGCCCTTGAGCTCCGTTAGGGCCTCATAGAGATCCTGGTCGACAAGCGCCGGTCGCGTTCCCGAAACTTCCGATGCCATCTGGTCCAGCACATCCTGGTGTGCGGATGGCCCCGTCGGGACATCGTCGTCGATGTCCCTGGCGAGGCTGAGAAGAATATCCTCTATTCCGTTGTACACATTGTGGATGCCGGCAGAGATGGCCGACATGGCGCCCCAGTCATTCGCGGCCATCTCGGCCGCATGCTTGTTGTAGAACGCTTCCATCTGGGCGAGCTCGCGCTCGGCGCGACGAATTTTCGGTGTAAGTCGTGCAAAAGCCGGCAGGCTAAACGATGCCATCGAGAAACTCCTGAAGGCGATCGTGGGTCAGATCGGCCTCGAAGACCAGGTCATAGGGAACTTCCGACGCCCGCATCCCGTCCGCCACGAGCTGTTCGGCCAGGGCGCGGCGCTTTCGGTCCATGGGGCCGCGAACGAGCAGATCGACATCCGAATGCGAACGGAAATCTCCTCGCGCAAGGGATCCCACGAGAGTGATGTCGATGCCCTTGCTGGAGGCGTCGCGTAACACCTGCGAAACGGCTGCTGATGCCGCACTGTGCCGCCTGTCGCGTCTCCTCGCCATCAGTGCCGTCATTCCGACCATTCAGAAACCCCGATTTCTTTCAACTATATAGCATTGAAAGGCCGACGAAAAGTGGCGCACTGCAGCGCCCGATTGGCCAAAACGTCCTAATCCCGCTTCCCCTGAAAGAACCCCCGCAAGATTTCCGCCGCCTGGACTTCGCTCATCCCGGAATACACTTCCGGCGCATGATGGCATGTCGGTTGCGCATAAAACCGCACCCCGTTCTCCACCCCGCCGCCCTTCGGATCCTCGGCCCCATAATAGAGCCGACGGATGCGGGCAAACGAGATTGCCGCCGCGCACATGGTGCAGGGTTCGAGCGTCACATAGAGATCGGCGCCCGAAAGCCGCTCCTGACCGAGCGCCTCGCAGGCCATGCGGATGGCGGCCACTTCGGCGTGTGCGGTGATGTCGTTGAGTTCGCGGGTGCGGTTGCCGGAGCGGGCGATCACGGCGCCGTCCAGCACGACGACCGCGCCGATCGGCACCTCACCGCGGGCGCCCGCGGCACGCGCTTCCTCAAGCGCCAGATCCATAAATTGATTTGTCTTCACGATCCGACAATTTCCACTTAACCGCAGGGGCGCGAACTGATAGAAGGCCCCAAAAGGCAGGCAAACAACAAATGACATTCAAAGACAAGCCAAAACGGCCGGGTGGCAAGCCATCCCCGCGCGATACCGGCGCGAAATCGGGCGAGAAGCCCGCGAAGAGCTTCGCGAAGTCGAGCGCCAAATCCGAGGCCTCGGCTGACGCAAGCGTCGACAGCAAGGCGGAACGCATCTCGAAGGTGATGGCGCGCGCCGGCGTTGCCTCGCGTCGCGATATCGAGCGCATGATCCTCGATGGCCGCGTCACGCTGAACGGCAAACCGCTGGACACGCCGGTCGTCAACGTCACGCTGACGGACAAGATCGAAGTCGACGGCATGCCGATCCGCGGCATCGAGCGCACCCGCCTGTGGCTCTACCACAAGCCGGCCGGCCTGGTGACCACCAACGCCGATCCGGAAGGCCGCCCGACGGTGTTCGACAACCTGCCGGATGATCTGCCGCGCGTCATGTCGATCGGCCGCCTCGACATCAACACCGAAGGCCTGCTGCTCTTGACCAACGACGGCGGCCTTGCCCGCGCGCTGGAACTGCCGACCACGGGCTGGCTGCGCCGCTACCGCGTGCGCGCCCATGGCGAGATCGACCAGGAAGCGCTCGACAAGCTGAAGGACGGCATCGCCGTCGACGGCGTGCTCTACGGCGCCATCGAGGCGACGCTCGACAAGGTGCAGGGTTCCAACGTCTGGCTCACCATGGGCCTGCGTGAAGGCAAGAACCGCGAAATCAAGAACGTGCTCGGCGCGCTCGGCCTCGACGTCAACCGCCTGATCCGCATCTCCTATGGCCCGTTCCAGCTCGGCGATATCCCCGAGCGCGCGGTGATCGAGGTTCGCGGTCGCACGTTGCGCGACCAGCTCGGCCCGCGCCTGATCGAGGACGCCAAGGCGAATTTCGACGCGCCGATCTACAACGCTCCCGCCGTCACCGAGGAAGAGGAAACGGCAGCGCCCGAACGTCGCGAACGCTCGTGGAAGCCGGAAGACAAGCGCGAGCGCGCGCTGAGCCGCCTCGACACCAAGCGCGACGACAAGCGTGATGACCGCCGTGGTGGCGATCGCGATGGCGGCCGTGGCCCAAGCCGTGGTGGCGACCGCAAGGACGAGGGCCCAAAGCGCGCGCCGATCGCCACGCGCCGCGCCGCCAATGTCTGGATGGCGCCCGGCGCCCGTCCGCTCGGCGAAAAGGCAGCCGCCAAGGCAGAGAAGAACGCCCAGACGGCCCTTCGCCGCGGCGAAAAGCCCGGCCGCTCCAAGCCGCAGCCGACAAGCTATGATGAAGGCCCGCGCGTGCAGATCAATCGCGCCCGCGACGAAGAGGGCGAATGGATACGCTCCAGCGAAGTGAGCCGCGACGACGACCGCAAGCGCGGCGACCGCGGTGATCGTGGTTTCGGTGACCGTCCGTCCCGTGGCGACCGCTCCTTCGGTGATCGTGGTGACCGCTCCGGCGGCGACCGCACGGCACGCGGCGACCGGCCTTATGGCGACCGCCCACCGCGCGGCGATCGTCCCTTTGGCGACAAGCCGCGTGGCGAGCGCAAGCCGCGCGAGGATGGCGACCGGCCGCGCTCCTTCGGCGACCGTCCGGCACGTGGTGACAAGCCGCGTGGCGATCGGCCTTTCGGCGATCGTCCTCCCCGTGGTGACCGGCCAGCCGGCGACCGCCCATTTGCAGCCAAGCCTCGTGGAGACCGCAGGCCGCGCGAGGAGGGAGACGACCGTCCCCGTTCCTTCGGCGATCGTCCCCCACGCGGCGACCGGCCGTTCAGCGACAAGCCGCGCCGCCCGCGCGAAGAGGGTGACGAGCGTCCCCGCGCCAAGCGTTTCTCCGGTGAGGCCCGCTCCGAGCGTCCGGCCGGCGAGCGTTCGTTTGGCGACAAGCCTCGTGGTGATCGTCCCCAGGGTGACCGCCCCCGCTCCGAGCGTCCTGCCGGTGATCGCCCCTTCGGCGACAAGCCGCGCGGCAAGAGCTTCGGTGCCAAGCCCGGCGGTTCCAAGCCGGGTGCGAAGAGTTTTTCGGGCAAGCCTTCGGGCGATCGTCCCGGTGGCGGTGGCAAGCCCTCGGGCGGGCCGTCTCGTGGTGGACCAAAGGGCAAGGGAATAGGACGCGGTGCGGATCGTCGGCGGTGAGTTTCGCGGACGGTCGCTCGCCGTGCCTAAATCCAACGACATCCGGCCGACTGCCGACCGGACGCGTGAGAGCCTGTTCAATATTCTGAGCCATGCCTATCCGGAATGCGTCGATGGCACCCGGATACTCGATCTCTTCGCCGGCACCGGTGCCGTCGGGCTGGAAGCCGTCTCGCGCGGCTGCCGCCATGCGCTCTTCGTTGAAAACAGCGTCGAGGGCAGGGGCTTGCTTTGGGAAAATATCGACGCGCTCGGCCTGCACGGCAAGACGCGCATCCTGAGGCGCGACGCGACCGATCTCGGCAGCGTCGGCAACCTCGAGCCGTTCCAGTTCCTCTTCGCCGACCCGCCCTATGGCAAGGGTCTCGGCGAGAAGGCAATGGCTGCGGCTGCCAAGGGCGGCTGGCTGTTTCCGGGCGCGATTGCCGTGCTCGAGGAGCGGTCCGACGTTGTCGTTTCGGTCGATCCTTCCTATCTCTTCCTGGAAAGCCGGATTTTCGGCGACACCAGGGTGCATTTCTACCGCTACCAGCCTGAATAGCTAGCGGTATCAGGGGGCAAAGGGTGACACAGCAGGCCGAAAAGACCAGTTCCGCGTTCCCTGCTCTCGAAGATGTCGCCTCCGGCGCGTCGCCGCGTATCGCAATTGCGTTCGGCGGCGGCGGCGCCCGCGGCCTCGCCCATATCCACGTCATCGAAACGCTCGACGAACTCGGTATCCGCCCGGTGGCGATTTCGGGTTCCTCGATCGGTGCCATCATGGGCGCAGGCATGGCCGCTGGCATGACCGGCGAGGCGATCCGCGAACACGCGCTGATGACCGTCGGCAACAAGACCGCCGTGGTGAGCCGCCTCTGGGGCCTGCGCCCGCAGACGGTCCGCGACGCCGTGGCGAACGGCGTGCGCATCGGCCAGTTCAATCTCGAGCGCATCCTCAAAGCCTTCTTGCCCGCCGATCTCCCCGATCGCTTCGAGGACCTGCCGATCCCGATGACGGTGACCGCCACCGATTATTACGGCCAGCAGGAAGTGCTGGTGAGCGAGGGGCAGCTGTTTCCGGCACTCGCGGCCTCTTCCGCCATCCCTGCGGTCTTCATGCCGGTCAGGCTGCACGGCCGGGTGATGATCGACGGCGGCATCAGCAATCCCGTCCCCTATGAATGCCTGATGGACCGCGCCGATATCGTCATCGGCATCGACGTCGTCGGCGCGCCGGAGGGCGACGGTACCCATATTCCGAACCGCATGGAGAGCATCTTCGGCTCCGGCCAGCTGATGATGCAGACGGCGATCACCCTCAAACTCCGCATCCAGCCCCCCCACATCTTCCTCCGCCCCGCCGTCGGCCGCACCGGCGTCATGGATTTTCTGAAGGCCCGCGAAGTGCTGGCCATGTCCGCAGGCGTCAAGGACGAGCTGAAATATGCGCTGGATGGCGCGATTGAGGCGCATGCGCGGGGATAATGATGGCCATACATATAGTGGTCGGGTCGGATGATCTGATCACTTGCCGTCCAAGTAACGTAGAAAGTCCAACACCGACATCGATATTGTCGCTGCCGCCGCAAAGAAGGTTGAAAGAGCAATCAAAGCGCCGATTAGGCTAGCGAACCAGCCGAGCTTTACCTCACTCCTTAGCTTCTTGCCGTCCCAATAAAGGCCGCCTTTGCCGTCTGCCCCGAGCAAATTCATACCTTGCCAGCTCATAGGCTTCACATCTTTTGGCCAATCGTCGGGCGTATCCACATCGGCAAAGGGCTGCTGACGTGCGCTGTTCCAATCGATTGGCTTGTCGCTAGTTGATCCCACTTGACGCTCCTATTCCCCAAACGCCTTTATGATTTAAGCATCCGCCACCGCATCCCCCGTACCCGCCAGCGGGTCTTTCGAAAAATCCATCGTCCGCTTCGGCTTGACCAGCGGCTCCGGCTTGACCGGTTGCGAGTAGAGCATGTCGCGGCCGGCCTGCAGCCCCTCGGTGACCTGCAGCACCAGTCGCTGCTCGTCGCGGCGGCGGATGTCTTCGCCGATCTCATAGGCGGCGGCCTCGCTGATGCCGAGCGCTTCCAGCGTCCGGCGGCCGAACAGCAAGCCCGACTCCAGCGTTTCGCGCAGTTCGTAATCGACATTGAGGTTGCGCAGCGCGATCGAGTGGATGCGATCGTAGGAGCGCACGAAGAGCTTGGCCTCGGGGTAATCGGCTTGCACCAGTTCGACGATCTTGTCGGTCACTTCCCGTTTTTGCGTACAGACGACAACGATCTTGGCATGGTCGATGCCGGAGGCGCGCAGCACGTCCTTGCGTGTGCCGTCGCCGAAATAGATGCGGAAACCGAAGGATGAGGCCTGGCGGATACGATCGGCGGAGGTGTCGATGACGGTCACCGCGCGGCCGCCGGCGAGCAGGATTTGCGCCGCGATCTGGCCGAAACGCGAGAAGCCGATCATCAGCACATCGGCGCCGGCGCCTTCGAAATCCTCCTCCAGCGTTTCCTTCGTCTCGCCACTTTCGAGCCGCCTGGCGAGCCTGGTGCCGATGGGCGTCAGCGCCATGGAGAGCGTCACGATGGCAATCAGCAGAGAGGCCGTGCTCGAAGGCATCAGCGAGGAAGCGCCGGCCGTCGAAAACAGGACGAAACCGAATTCCCCACCCTGCGGCAGCAGGAAGGCGATTCGGATCGCGTCATTGTGATCGGAGCCTGAGAGACGGCAGAGCGCGTAGATGATCAGCGCCTTCGCCGCCATCATGACGGGTACGGCGACGAAGATGACGAGCGCGTTGTCCCAGAGCACGTCGAGCTGCAGCGACAGACCGACGGCGATGAAGAAGATGGCGAGAAGCACGCCGCGGAAGGGCTCGATATCAGCCTCGAGTTCGTGCCGATAGGAGGATTCGGCCAGCATCACGCCCGCCAGGAATGCCCCCATCGCCATCGATAGCCCGGCCATCTGCATCAGCGTTGCCGATCCCATGACGACGAACAGGGCTGCCGCGATCATCGCCTCGCGGGCGCCGGTGCTGGCGATGATCTGGAACAGCGGCGTCAGCAGATAGCGGCCCATGACGACCATCGCGCCCACCGCGCCGATGGCGATGGCGAAATCGACGATCGGCGCACCGTGGCCCTTGCCAGTGTCGAGAATATTGATCAGCGCCAGAAGCGGCACGATGGCGAGATCCTGGAACAACAGCATCGAGAAGGAGCGCTGCCCGTAGCGCGTGCTGACATCGCCGTCGTCCTCGAGAATCTGCATGGCGAATGCGGTGGAGGACAGCGCCAGCCCGAAGCCGGCGATGATGCTGCCACGCCAGTCGAGCAGCCCGGACAGATTGGCGAGCGCGGTGAGCACCAGCCCGGTCAGCATGACCTGCGCCGTCCCCAGCCCGAAGATGTCGCGCCGCATCTGCCACAGGCGGCTCGGCTTCAGCTCCAGCCCGATGATGAAGAGCAGGAACACGACACCGAGTTCGGCGACGTTGAGGATCTGCTCGCCATCCGTCAGCCCGTGAAAGATAGGGCCAATCACCACGCCGGCGGCGAGGTAGCCGAGCACCGTCCCCAGCCCCAGCCGCTTGAAGATCGGGGCCGAAACGACGGTGCCGCCGAGCAGCAGGATCGTTTCGGTGAAGAGGGCGTTGGGCTCGGACATCCGCTAAGCTTCTTTCAATGGTGGTGGTTGCGCAAGCAGCGCGAAAAAGAATCGGCGCCGCCGGCCTTGATGCTTTCCGTAGCGCACAATAAATGGAACGCGAAGGAAAGGCCAAACCATGTCCTCTGAAATTGATTCCTCGACGCTTCTCTCCCGCGCCAGCCAGCTGATCGATCTCGCCAGGAAGGCGGGCGCCGATGCCGCCGATGCGGTGGTCGTCCGCTCCCGTTCGCAATCCGTCAGCGTGCGGCTCGGCAAGGTGGAGGAAACAGAATCCTCCGAGAGCGATGATTTCTCGCTGCGCGTCTTCGTCGGCAAGCGTGTCGCCAGCGTTTCGGCCAATCCCGGCTTCGACATGTCGGTGCTCGCCGAGCGCGCGGTCGCCATGGCCAAGGTTTCGCCGGAAGATCCCTTCGCGTGCCTCGCGGATGAGAGCCGGCTCGCCAAGTCCTATCCCGACCTGCAGCTGCTTGACAGCACCGAAGTCTCCGCCGACCAGTTGCGCGAGGCGGCCCTTGCGACCGAGGCCGCGGGCCTTGCGGTCAGTGGCGTCACCAATTCATCGGGCGCCGGCGCGTCTGCAGGTCGCGGCGGCATGGTGCTCGTCACCTCGCACGGCTTTGAAGGCAGCTACATGGGTTCGCGCTTCGGCCGCTCCGTCAGCGTCATCGCCGGCGAGGGCACCGGCATGGAGCGCGATTACGATTTCGACAGCCGCATCTATTTCTCCGAACTGGATGATCCCGCCGAGATCGGCCGCCGCGCCGGCGAGCGCGCCGTCAGGCGCCTGAAGCCGCGCCAGGTCGATACCGGCAAGAACGTCACCGTCGTCTTCGATCCCCGCATCGCCCGCGGCTTCGTCGGCCACATCGCCGGCGCCATCAACGGCGCTTCCGTCGCCCGCAAGACCAGCTTCCTGCGTGACAAGATGGGCGAGCAGGTGCTGAAATCCGGCCTGTCGATCACCGACGATCCGATGATCGTGCGCGGCCCCGCCTCGCGCCCCTTCGATGGCGAAGGTGTCTCCGGCGAGCGCATGGTGATGATCGAGGACGGTGTCTTGAAGCACTGGTTCCTCTCGACCTCCACCGCGCGCGAGATCGGCATGGAAACCAACGGCCGTGGCGTCCGCGGCGGCAATTCGGTGACACCAGCTTCGACCAACCTCGCGCTCGAGCCCGGCGATATCTCGCCCGAAGACCTGATCCGCGGCGTCGGCAACGGTTTCTACATCACCGAGTTGATTGGCCAGGGTGTGAACATGATAACAGGCGAATACAGCCGTGGCGCCACCGGTTTCTGGATCGAAAACGGTGAATTGACCTTCGCGGTTTCGGAAGTGACCATTGCATCGAACCTCAAGGAGATGTTCATGCGGGTGACGCCTGCCAACGATATCGACCGCAAGTACGGGGTTGCCGCCCCGACGATCGCGATCGAGGGAATGACGCTGGCGGGACGGTGATCGCGGTTGAACCGCTGACGGATTGGAACTTGGGATGAGCGACGTGGACAATGCCCGCTGGCAGAGCGATCTGGACCTGATCGCCGAAGCTGCAAGGCGGGCGGGTGCCGTGGCGCTCAGCCATTTCAACCAGTCGCCGGAGGTCTGGTGGAAGAACGAGGGCCGCTCGCCGGTCAGCGCCGCCGATTTCGCCGCCAATGAAATCCTCGAAACCATTCTGCGCGCCGCCCGCCCGGATTACGGCTGGTTGTCGGAAGAGACCGAGGACAGCGCCGATCGCCTGTCGCGCGACACGCTCTTCATCATTGATCCGATCGACGGAACGCGCGGGTTTCTTGCCGGCCAGAAGCTCTGGTGTGTCAGCGTCGCCGTCGTCCACAAGGGCAGGCCGGTGGCCGGCGTGCTCAATGCGCCGGCGCTCGATGAACTCTATGAAGCCGTCGCTGGTGGCGTCGCCTTGAAGAACGGCCTGCCGATCCGCGTATCGGTGCCGAAGCATCCCGTCCGTTTCGCCATTGCCGAGGATGTGCTGAACGGCTTTGCCCAGTCGTTGCGCGGCAGCATCGAGCGCGTCAAGCACGTCCCCTCGCTCGCCTACCGCGTCGCCATGGTGGCCGATGCGGCGATCGACGGAACCTTCGTGAAGCGCAATTCCCACGACTGGGATCTGGCCGCCGCCGATCTCATTCTGGAAAGGGCAGGCGGCCGTCTCGTCAATCTCGATGGAACGGCTCTGACCTACAACCGCGCCGATGTGCGTCACGGCGAGCTTTGCGCCGGCTCCGAGCCGCTGTTGAACGAATTTCTATCCCCTATCGCCGCACGCTGAACAGTTGACGTTTCCGTCAAAATCCCTCAGATGAAACGGCGGAGGAGCAGATGAAGGAAGTGACTGAAATGACCAAGTCCGGTGAAAAGAAGCAACTGTTGCACCTCGTGTTTGGCGGCGAACTGGAAAGTCTCGATGACGTGCAGTTCCGCGACCTCTCCGGCCTGGATATCGTCGGCATCTTCCCCGATTACGCATCTGCCTTGACGGCCTGGAAGTCCAAGGCGCAGTCGACCGTTGATAATGCCCACATGCGCTATTTCATTGTCCATATGCACCGCTTGCTTGATCCCGAAGACAAGTCCGGCCAATAATTTTCGGCCCGAGAGGCCCCGTTTTATCCAGCCGCCTGTCTTATCCAGCTGCACGGGCGGTTGTTGACGCATTCTGAACAAACTGATCGGTCATTTCGGCCGCAATGATATTTGGGAATGGGTTGATGTCGATCATCGTTGATCGGAGACGTGTTATATGAGCGGCCGCATGGCGCGTCTTGCGCTGGGCGCTTATCAGGCGGTTGGGACGTTGATCACGCCCTTCGTCGGCGGCTATTTGACCTATCGCGCCGCCAAGGGCAAGGAAGACAGGGCAAGGCGGCTCGAGCGCTCGGGCTATGCCAGCGCCGATCGCCCGGCCGGCCCGCTCGTCTGGTTCCACGCCGCAAGCGTCGGCGAGATGAACGCCGTCATTCCCCTTATCCGCGAGATCCGCCGCCGCGACGTTCACGTCATCCTGACGACAGGTACCGTGACCTCGGCCAAGCTCGCCGCCGAGCGCGTCGGCTCCGAAGTCATCCATCAATACGTGCCGCTCGACCTGAAGCCTGCCGTCAGCCGCTTCCTCGATTACTGGCAGCCCGACTGCGCGCTGATCGCAGAATCCGAGATATGGCCGGCAACCGTTCTCGAACTCGGCCGCCGCCGCATCCCGCAGATATTGGTCAACGCCCGCATGTCCGACCGCTCCTTCGCCCGCTGGACGCGCCGTCAGGCGCTGGCCGAGGCGCTGTTCGAGAACCTGGCGCTCGTCATCGCCCAGTCCGATGTCGATGCCGAGCGCTTCCGCGATCTCGGCGCCCGCCAGGTGCTGATGTCCGGCAACCTCAAGGTCGATACCGACGCGCCATCCTATGATCCCGCCACCTTCGCCCGCTACCAGCAGCAGGTCGGCGACCGCAAGACATGGGCGGCGATCTCGACCTTCGACGGCGAGGAGAAGGCGGCCGGCATCGTCCACCGCACACTGAAGGAACGCAACGGCCAGCTGACGATCATCGTGCCGCGCCATCCAGAGCGCGCCGATGCGATCGAGGCCGAACTTGTCAAGCAGGGGCTGAAAGTTGCCCGCCGCACCCGTGACGATGCGCTGACGCCCGATATCGATGTCTTCCTCGGCGATACGATCGGCGAGATGGGGCTTTATCTCCGGATGACCGAGGTCGCCTTCGTCGGCCGCTCGCTGTTCGGCGAGGGCGGGCAGAACCCGCTGGAGCCGGCGATGCTCGGCTGCGCGGTGCTGTCGGGCAGCAACGTCCAGAATTTCCGCGAGGCCTATCAGCGGCTCGCCCGCCGCGGCAGCGCCCGCATGGTGCGCGATACCGAGATGCTGGCCAAGGGCGTGCATTATTTGCTGACCAACGACCCGGCGCGCCGCAATATGATCGAGGCCGGCGCCGCCGCCGTGCAAGAAATGCGCGGTGCGCTGACGGCGACAATGAAGGGTCTTGAGCCCTACATCAATCCGCTGACGGTGAAGGCCAGATTGCTGCCGAAGACGGCGGCGCAACGCTACAGGCGGTGAGGCATATGAAGGCGATCAAGGGTATCCTGTTCGACAAGGACGGCACGCTTCTCGATTACGACGAGAGCTGGCTGCCGGTGAACCGCGAGCTGGCGCGCATCGCCGCCAGGGACGACGCAGCACTTGCCGACCGCCTGCTGCTTGCCTGCGGCATGGACCCCGTCACCGGCCACATCGTTCCCGACAGCCTGCTCGCCGCCGGCAACACGCGTCAGATAGCGGACGGGCTCGTCGCCGCGGGCTCGACAGTCCCCGTCGAAGAGCTGACGGTCAGGCTCGACGAACTCTTTTCTCACGCCGCCGATTTTTCCGTGCCGGTCACCGATCTCGCCGCCTTTTTCGCCCGCCTGCATGCGCGCGGCTTCAAGCTCGGCGTTGCCTCCAGCGACAACGAGCGCTCGATCCGCCAGACGGCCAAGCGCTTCGGCTTTACTGAATACATCGACTACGTCGCTGGCTACGACAGCGGCCATGGCACCAAACCGGAGCCCGGCATGGTGCTAGGCTTCTGCGCGGCAACCAGTCTCGATCCCTCGGAAGTCGCCGTCGTCGGCGACAACAACCACGATCTGCACATGGGTCGGAACGCTCATGTCGGGTTGACGGTCTCGGTTTTGACCGGCACCGGATCGCGTGAATCGCTTGCCGCCGCCAGCGATCATTGCCTCAACGATATCACCGAGCTCGAAGGGCTGCTGCCCGACCTGCAGTTCGCCTGATCGACCAAAGGCTTGCTTTTTCTTGAAAATTGCCTTCTCTTTTCGCCCGGTTAGGGGTGGCGGCCGCGTGGGGCGGACCGGTGGCGCGAAAGGCAGGACGGCTAAGATGGTATCCGAAGCGCCACCATTCTGGTGGACGAAAGCCGATTGGCGCGCCTGGACGCTTTATCCGATCTCCTTTCTTTACGGCCGCATTTCCGGCTACCGCATGGTCAACGCCAAGCGCGCGTCCGTGCCGGTGCCGGTCATTTGCGTCGGCAATTTCACCGTTGGCGGCGCCGGCAAGACACCGACCGCCATCGCCATCGCCCGCGCCGCCAAGGCCAAGGGACTGACCCCTGGCTTCCTCAGCCGCGGCTATGGCGGCTCGCTCGATGTCACGACGGTTGTCGATCCCGCCCACCACCGCGCCGTGGCCGTCGGCGACGAACCGCTGCTTCTCGCCCGCGAGGCCCTGACCGTCATCTCCCGCCGCCGGGTCGAGGGCGCAAGACGCCTCGTCAAGGAAGGCGCCGACCTGATCATCATGGATGACGGCTTCCAGAGCGCGCGGCTCGCCATCGACTACGCGCTGCTCGTGATCGACGCCACGCGCGGCCTCGGCAACGGCCATATCGTTCCGGGCGGCCCGGTGCGCGCCCCGATCAAGCTGCAGCTGCGCTACGCGACAGCACTTCTCAAGGTCGGCGCGGGTGCCGCCGCCGACCGGATCGTGCGCACCGCCGCCCGCGCCGCCAAGCCCTATTTCACCGCATCCGTCACCGTCTCCGATGGCGCCGATCTGAGGGGCCGCCGGGTTCTCGCCTTCGCCGGCATCGCCGATCCCTCGAAATTCTTCCGCACGGTCGACGGCATCGGCGCCGAAACCGTCGCTAGTCGCTCCTTCGGCGATCACGAGCATCTGACCGACGACGAGATCGACGACATCCTCGAAACGGCAGCTCGCGACGATCTCCAGATCGTCACCACCTCCAAGGACTTCGTGCGGCTGATGGGCCACCACGGCAAGGCCGAGACGCTGGCGTCCCGGTGCCGGGTGATCGAGGTGGAAATGACCTTCGAGGATCATCTGGCGCCGGGTTTGATCATCGACCGCGCGCTTGGTGCCTGCAGGGAACGGCGGCTGAAGGAGAAGGCGGCGGGGTAGGGTGGTCTCGCCTGCATCAGCCTCCACCACAAAACATGTCGGATGCCACTGCTCCCATTCGTCTTTACACTGTGACCAACATGGAGGAGACGTCATGCCGCGCTATCTGGTAGCCATTCACCATCTTGACGACTACGACCCCGCCATCTCGGAGGACGCGGCGATGCATCGGGCGATCGATGCGCTCAATGACGAGATGATCGCGGCGGGCATCAGGCTCTTCGTCGGCGGCCTGCATCCGGCGCGGAGCGCCAGGTCTTTGCGAGCGGATGCCGATGGAAACGTGTCGGTGAGTGACGGTCCCTATCTCAAGACCAGTGAGCATGTCGGCGGTTTCTGGGTGCTGGAGGCCGATGGCATAGACGAGGCGTTGGAATGGGGGCGCAAGGCCGCCATTGCCTGCCGGGCGCCTGTCGAGGTTCGGGCTTTTCACTGAGCGCTGCGCTTACTCCACCACCCCAAACACCGGCCCATAACCGCCATGCCAGGAGAAATCGCTGCGCCCCAATTCGCCGCTATAAAACCCCGCGCCACCGCCGCCATCGAGAAACAATGCGTCGGCGCATTGCAGGTGGTCTCGGAAAAGCCGCGCGAAATCGTGGAAATTGACGGGATCGTCGCTGACCGCGAAGCGAACCGTGCCACCCGCACAGACACCCACGCCGCTGCGCCGCGTCCGGTCGCTGGAGCCTACGATGAAGATCGGGTTGATCCTGTCTGATATAACCAGCATCGGCCCCGACTGCGTGGCAAGCCTGGCGTCGGGACGTTGCTTCATGAAAGTCGCGGTCGGCAAAATGCCGGCGCCGCTGTCGCCGATATAGAACACGCCGTTGGGGCTCTTGTAGAAGTTCGGCACCGGACCGCTTGCCTTTGGCGCCTTGATGCTCGCCACCGGCCGCATCTCCTGGCCGTTTTCCACGTAGAGGCCGATCGGCGAGAAATCCTCGTGATACATCCCGGCATTAAGCGCGAAGACGAGCGTCTTGCCCTTGGCGGTCACGGCGTCAGCGATACCGGGAAAGGAGCGGTAGGGCGCCCCGTCGTCCCCTTTCCAGAAGAGACGCAGATCGGTCTTGCCGGGATCGACGGTGCAGATGATGTAATTGGTATTCTCCACCGTTTCCGGCGCGCAGGGTCCCGCAAGTACGGGGCGGGCGGAACCGAAAGCCGCGCCGAGCAGAATGACCATCCCGATAAGGGCGGCGGAGAGCAGGCCGGATGAACGGATAGGCACCAGTTCTCGTCCTTTGCGGTGTGAGAAAGGTCGCGGCGGGCCCGTTCAGCTCTTGCGCGCTTCCAGGCGCCGCCGGTCGCGCTCGACTGTCTGGAAGCCCATCGGCGTCAGGCGGAATTGCCGCTTCTGGAATTCGCCGCGGATTTCGACGAAGCCCTGCTGCTCGGCTTCATACAAGGTCTTCAACCCCACCTCCTTGGGCGGGGTCTGCCAGTCCCGCCCGACGGCGCTGTGCAGCAATGTCATGATCTTGATCATTGTTTTCTCCATGGCCGAGGCGCGCACCCGAGCGTCGCAGTCTCACCAGTGCCGTCAGGCCCGCGATCAGCGCTTCTGGTTCGGCAGCACGCCGGCGCGTTTGTCGGCCTCGAAGGAGGACAAGGCGTCGGCATAGGGTTCCTGGCGCGCGATGCTCCAGTAGCGCAGTTCGTCGAGTGGGATCTGCTTGCCCGTCATGGCGCAGACGACATAGGAACCCGGCGACAGGATCTGAAAATCCGCATCGAGATAGCGTATCTTCGCTTCGCGGTTTCCGTTCCCTTCAAACAAGTTCATGCGCTCCAATCCTTAAAGCCAATCCTCGAAACGAGGCCGTAACAGGATTGCCATACCCCGCAACAGCCACCATTGCCAGCGATTTCAACTCCGCCCGAAAAGCCGCTCGATGTCGGAAAGCTTGAGCTCGATATAGGTCGGCCGGCCGTGATTGCACTGTCCGGAGCCCGGCGTCACCTCCATCTGGCGCAACAGCGCGTTCATCTCCTCCGGCCGCAACCGCCGTCCGGAGCGCACCGATCCGTGGCAGGCCATGGTCGCCGCCACATATTCGAGCTTCGCTGAAAGCCCGGAGGCCGTATCCCACTCGGCGATCTCGTCGGCCAGCTGGCGGATCAGTCCTGACGCATCGACCTCGCCGAGCATCGCCGGCGTCTCGCGCACCGCGATCGCGCCCGGCCCGAAGCGCTCGATGCCAAGCCCGAGCTCGCCAAACTCCGATGAAAACTGCATCAGCCGGTCGCAATCCTCTTCCGGCAGGTCGATGATCTCGGGGATCAGAAGCACCTGCGAGGCGAGCCGCTTGGAGTGCAGCGCCTTGCGCATCGCCTCGAACACCAGCCGCTCATGCGCCGCATGCTGGTCGACGATCACGAGCCCGGTTTCCGTCTGCGCCACGATGTAGTTCTCGTGGATCTGCGCGCGCGCCGCACCAAGCGGGAACCGCGCCGGCGCCTCTGCCTCGGAAACGGGCGATGGTGCCGGCCATTGTGAGGTCTGCGCGGTCTCGGCCCGCGCCGCCGGCATCGTCAGGCCGTCGAAGGACGCCTGTGGCCTTTCACCGAAGCCGTTACCAGCAGGCCGCTGATAGGAGGGGGAATATGAGGAAGAGCCAGCTGGCGCGGCGGAGAAAGGCCGCGACGGCGAGGTCTCGGCGCTCCACGGCTGTTGGGGCTGCTGTTGTGGCCGGTAGCCGTTCGGCTGGAAACCGGGGCGGAAGGCGCGCAGCATGCCGTCGGCGCCTGTGGTTGCCGCACGGCTGCCGTCGCGCGCCAGGGCCTCGCGGATCGCACCGACGATCAGCCCGCGCACCAGCTGCGGATCGCGAAAGCGCACGTCGGACTTTGCCGGATGCACGTTGACGTCGACCAATGCCGGATCGAGCCCGATCGACAACACGGCGACGGCGTAGCGGCCGGAGGGGATCGTCTCGGCATAGGCGCCGCGGATCGCCGACAGCACCAGCTTGTCCTGCACCGGCCGGCCGTTGACGAAGGCGTATTGATGCGCAGCGTTGCCGCGATTGAAGGTCGGCACGCCGGCAAAGCCGGTCAGCGTCACATCCTCGCGCTCGGCATTGATCTCGATGGCGTTGTCGCGGAAATCCTTGCCGAGAATCTGCGCCATCCGCGCCAGATGATCCTCGCCCGTTGCCGGAAATTCAAGCGTCGTGCGGTCGGTGCCCGAGAGCACGAAGCGCACCTGCGGGAAGGCGATCGCCATGCGCTTGACGATCTCGGTGATCGCGGCGGCTTCGGCTTTTTCCGTCTTGAGAAACTTCAGCCGTGCCGGCGTCGCGAAGAACAGGTCGCGCACCTCGACGATGGTGCCTGGATTGAGCGCCGAGGGCCTGAGATGCTGCAGCTTGCCGCCAGCCACCGAAATCTCCGCCCCGCCATCGCTATCGCGGCGGCGGCTCGAAATCGTCAGCCGTGCGACCGAGCCGATGGAGGGCAGCGCCTCGCCGCGAAAGCCGAGCGTGCTGATGTCGTCGAGCGTATCGGTAATCTTCGAGGTGCAATGCCGGCGCACGGCAAGCTCGAGATCGCGCTCGTCCATACCCGAGCCGTTGTCGGTGACGCGCAGCAGGCTCTTGCCGCCGCCAGACGTGGCGATCTCGATGCGCGTCGCACCTGCGTCGAGCGCGTTCTCGATCAGTTCCTTGGCCGCACTCGCGGGGCGTTCGATGACCTCGCCGGCGGCGATTTGGTTGATGAGCGTTTCGGAAAGCTGCTTGATCGACATGCCCCCATTTTCGCGGATTCGACGGTGATAGGGAAGGGCGAAAGCGACGCGATAAGGCCTTGTACCTGCGCAAATATCTGGCTGCTTAATGTTAAGCACGCCTTAAGACAAAGCTGGCATTTTGCCAACAATACCCGCCGCAAAATGCAATCCATTCGGACAGATGTAGGACGCGTAAGTATGAGTGCCGGTCGCGATCAAGCGGACACAGCCCCGCAGGAGGGCGCGGTTGAAACCGCGGCTGGCCTTCAGGCGGCGCTGTTCGATGCGGTCTGCGAAAGCCTGTCTTCTGCCTTTATCGTTTATGACAAGACCGATCACATCGTCTTCTGCAGCCGGCAGGTCCTCGATTTCTTCCCGATCTGCGCCGACCTTCTGCAACCTGGAACGCGGCTCCGCGATTTCCTCGGCGCCGTCTACGAAACCGGCATCCGCAGCCGCTCGGCCGGCAAGCAGGGCGCGCTCAGCCGCGAGGACTGGCTTTCGCAGAAGATCGCCACGCACTGGCGCGAGCGCTACGAAGCGGTCGAACGCTACGGCAATGATTGTTGGGTCGGTTTCCAGAAGCGCCGGCTCGCCAACGGATACGGCGTCTGCGTCATCTCCGATATCTCGGAAGTCAAGAAGCGCGAGGAACAGTGGCGGCTCGATCTTGAGCGTGTACAGCTGACTGAAGACATTCTCGACAATCTGCCGTTTCCGCTCTTCGTCAAGGACCGCAACCTCACCTACGTCGCCGTCAACGTTGCCTTCTGCGAAAAGTACCAGACGACCGCCGATGAAGTGCTGGGCCGCAAGAGCACGGAGCTGTTCTCGCCCGAGGTCGCCGCCCGCTTCGAGGAAAGCGATCGCCATGTTCTCGAAACCGGCGAAATGTCGGTGGTTCGTCAGCGGCAGGTCGCCCGCGACGGCTCGGAGCGAGAGATCATTTCACGCAAGCACCGCATCGGCAAGCCGGGACGCTATTTCCTGGTCTCGACCATGCAGGATCTGCCGCGCGAGGGCGGCGACCTTGAGGAATTCGAGAAGGCATCGAGCGTCACGACATCGGCCAAGAGCACTTATCGCCGCGCCTATGTTCCTGTGAATGGCGACAGCGAGCGCCGCGAACCGGCCGCCATGGAAGCCATCGTGCCCGAGAATTTTTCCGGCCGCCGCATCCTCGTCGTCACCGGCGACATCGCGGCAGAGACAGCGGCGCTCAGAACGCTCGCCAAATACGGCTTCGAGGCCTGCTCGGTGCGCAATGAGGACGAGCAGGAGCAGTTCCTGGAGATTGCCACCTCGGCCGGCCTGTCGCTCGATCTCGTCATCATCGACAACCAGATGGGCATGCGCTGCCTCGAGCTTGCCGAGCAGCATGGCATCTCGTCGCTGGTCATGGACGGGTTCCAGATCTCCACAGAGCTCACCTTCCAGATCGCCCGCCATTTCAATCGCAACAATCGCGGCGCCATGGCCGACCGGATCGACGGCGACTGGGAGATCACCACATCGGATGATCAGCTCGAACTCGATGTGCTGGTGGCCGAGGACAACGACATCAACCAGATCGTTTTCTCGCAGATCCTCGAAGGGCTGGGCTACCGCTACCGCATCGCGGCCACCGGCGACGAAGCCGTGCGCATGTGGACGGAGTACCGGCCGAAGATCGTGCTGATGGATATCTCGCTTCCGGGCTTCAACGGTTTCGAAGCCGCCCGCCTGATCCGCCAGGTGGAAGGCGACGGACCCCGCACCCCGATCATCGGCGTGCTCACCCAGGCCTTCGAGCGTGACCGCGCCGAATGCGCCAATGCCGGCATGGACGACGTGATCATGAAGCCTCTCAGCCCCGACATCTTGGAAACGGTCTTCCAGAAATTCATGCAGCCCGAGGCGCAGCGGGCCTCTCTTTAGGCTCTGATCGCGGTCAACTCCCCAATTCTTGGGAGGCATTTCACCATCATCCAGGGTTGTCGAATATCGAATTTTTAAGACTTGTCCGCCATTCTGCCGGGTATTGGGGAAGCTCTGGATCAGAATGATGATGTTGGCGGATATGCCATTGGCGCCGGTAAGCCAGAACGAGCTTCAGACGATGGCCTACACCGACCCGCTGACCGGGCTCGGAAACCGCTATCGCATGCGCGACCGCATCGCCCAGATCTCGGCTGAACGCGCCGAAGATCCTGCGCCCTTTACCATCGGTATCGCCAATCTCGACTCGTTCAAGCCGATCAACGACCTCTTCGGATCGGCTGCCGGCGACGAAATTCTCTGCCAGGTCGCCCACCGCCTGAAAGCCTGCATTCCCGATGGCGCCGTTGTCACGCGCCATGATGGCGACGAATTCGCCTTCGTTCTGCCGCTGGTCTTCGAGCGCGCCAGCGCCGAAAAGTTCGGCCAGATGATCCGTGAGGTCCTGTCGGCGCCCTATGATCTCGGCGACCGCAATGTCCGCCTTTCGGCCTCCTTCGGCTTCGCCATCTATCCTTTCGCGGGCGAGGAGTTCGACGAGTTGCTGAAGAGCGCCGAGACCGCGCTCTATCGTTCCAAGCGCAGGGGTCGCAGCCAGATCACCGTCTATTCGCGCGAGATCGCGCAGGAGATGAAGCGCGCCACGCAGCTTGAGCAGGCGCTGAGAAACGCCATCATCTCCGATGCCATCGATGTGCATTTCCAGCCGATCGTATCGCTTGCCACCAGCCAGGTCCTAGGCTTCGAAGCGCTGGCCCGCTGGAACGATCCGGATCTCGGCTTCGTCTCGCCCGGCGTCTTCGTGCCGCTCGCCGAAGAACGCGGCTTCATCGACGCGCTTTCGGAAGCGCTGCTGCGCAAGGCTGCCGAAGCCGCACTCTCCTGGCCGCGCGAAATGTTCCTGTCCTTCAACCTGTCTTCCGCGCAGCTGATGGACCCCGGCACCAGCGCCAACGTGCTGTCCATTCTTGGCCGCGTCGGCTTCGATCCGCATCGTCTCGAACTCGAAATCACCGAGACCGCGGTCATGGGCTCGGCCGATACCGCAAACCGCATCATCGCCGACCTGCGCCAGGCGGGCGTGCGCATCTCGCTTGATGACTTCGGCACCGGCCAGTCGAGCCTCGGCCGCCTGCGCGATTTCATGTTCGACAAGATCAAGATCGACCGTGCCTTCGTCTCGCGCATCAATTCCGACCGCGCCTCCGAGCACATCATCAAGGCGATCCTGACCATGTGCGAAGGTCTCGATCTGGAAGTCGTTGCCGAAGGCATCGAGGATTATTCGGAAGCCGCGAAACTGCGCATGCTCGGCTGCGGCATGGGGCAGGGCTATTATTTTGGCAAACCGGCCGATGCCATCGCGACGCTCAGGTTCCTGCACGAAAACGAATACGACACCGGCGAACGGGCGATGGCGTAAGCGCCGCAAATCCAGAAATAGAAACACAAAAGCCGATGGCGCCCTCTCGGGCGCCATCGGTTACGCATGCACTGCGACTAACGATGCAGTGTTTACTTGGCTGTGGTCGAGCCGGTCGCTGTTGTATCCGTTGCGCCCGGAGCCGGAGCCTTTTCGGCTGACTGCATCTGCAGCGTCTTGAACTCCGGCGCGGCCTTGAGCGTCTCTGCCGTCTCCGACGTCGTCAGCTTGACGCTGCCGTCCTGGGTGTTCTGCGCGACGGTGATCTTTTCCATCGGAACGGCGACGTTCTTTTCGCCGATGCCAAGGAAGCCGCCCACACCGATCACGGCTGCAACGAGGCCGCCATCCTTCTTCATGATCAGGTCGTTGACGTTACCGATGCTTTCGTTCGTGCCGTTATAGACGGCCTGACCGATATAGGTGTTGGCGCTGACCTGATCTGCGGACTGCTCCGTCAGATAGGTGCCGCCGCCGGCCTGTGCGGTATCGGTGGTGGCGGCAGGTGCAGGTGCCTGAGCGGCATCACCTGCCGGCTTCATGGCATCCGTCTTCGGCGCTGCCGGGTCTGATGGTGCCGACATGGACGGTGCGCTTGGCGAGGCCGGCTGGGTCGCGCTCTGCGAGAAAGCGACCGGTGCGAAGGCCGTGGCAAACAGGGCGCCAGCGGCAACGGTGGTGAGAAGTTTGCGTGTCATATCGTACCTACTTTCAGTGTCCTTGGGTGATCTCTGGCCGCGCTTTGTGTCCTAGCAAGAACTGTCTCAGCTCGGCCGGTTCGTGAAGTAAATGAATGGCTTGGCTATTGGTTCCCAGAAAAATACACGCAAAAACTGACGGAATTTTCGGAACTTTTCCGGCGCTGTGATCGCGCGGGCGAAAGATCGCAATGCCCTTGCAACGCAAAAGGGCGCCCCGAGGGACGCCCTTCAAAACTCATCCCAGAGGATGCGTCAGAGAATATAGGCAGCGTCGAAAACGCCGCGAACGCTGACGCCGAGCTCAAGCAAAGCACCGGCATCCGGCTGGTTGGCGCGGGCCGCGTCGTCGAGCCCTTCCCAGGCGGTGGTGACCGCCAGCCGGTCGGCATCCGGGCCGATGAAGGCAGGGCAGGAGGGCTGCGCCGCGGGCACCTTGTAGCGGGCGATGCGCAGGCCATCGGGGCTGTAGCGATCGACGGTGCCCGCACCCCATCGCGCATTCCAGATATAGCCGTCGGCATCGACCACCGAACCGTCGATCCCGCCATCTTCCTCCATGCTGTCGACCAGCACGATCGGCTCGCCCGTCGGCAGGCCGCTCTCGCGGTCGACCATGACCCGCATCAGCCGGCTGAGATGCGTATCGGTGAAATAGCCGACCGAGCCATCGGGCGAGAAGCAGATCGAGTTCGGAATGGTGATGCCGCCGAAGAGCTTCGTCACCTTGCCGCGCGCCACATGATAGATCGCGCCGGCCTGGGTTTCGGCGCGCTTGCTCATCGTGCTGATCCACAGGCTGCCCGAGGGATGCATGCGCCCGTCGTTGGACCGGTTTTCCGGTCGGTCGTTTTCGAGCGCTGCGTAGAATGTCAGGCCGCCGCTTTCGATATCGCGCACGAACAGGCCCTGCTCGGTCGCGAGCAGCTGCCGCTTGCCGTCGATGCGCGCCAGCACGCTCGCCATCACAGGCAGCGTGTGCACCTTCTTCTCTTCCGTCGAAAGGTTCAGCTCGTGCAATTCCTTGCCGAGAATGTTGAACCACCAGATCGTATTGGTGTCGGGATCGTAGGTCGGCCCTTCGCCCAGCACCGAATTGGTGCTGGAAAGGGTTCGCCCCGCGAACTCATGAATGTCGGTCATACGCTCAAGCTCCCACTGCTGCGTCGTATGCGTAAATGGTTGCCTTGGCGCGCTCGGCAACCTCGGCGACAGTCATTCCCGGTTTGTAGATGCTCGTGCCGAGCCCGAAGGCGAGGATTCCGGCCTTGGTGTATTCGGCGAAATTCTTGTCGGAGACGCCGCCGACGGCCGCGATCGTCAGCTCGGGCGGCAGGATGGCGCGGATCGCCGTGATGCCGGATGGGCCGAGCACGCTGGCCGGGAAAAACTTCAGCCCCGTGGCGCCGGCACGCGCCGCGGCAAGCGCTTCCGTGGGGGTGAAGACACCCGGCATGGTCACCATGCCGTAGTCGCGGGCGCGGATGATCACGTCAGGCTCGACATTCGGCGTCACCAGAAGCTTGCCGCCTGCATTGTGCAGATTGTCGACTGCCTCGGTGGTCAGCACGGTGCCGGCGCCGATCAGCACGTCGGCCGGCGCCATCTTGGCGGCCATCTCGATCGACTTGAAAGGCTCGGGCGAATTCAGCGGGATCTCGATGGCGGTCAAGCCATTCTCGATCAGCGTGCCGACGACGCCTTCGATCTCCTCGGGCTTGATCCCGCGCAGGATGGCGATCAGCGGGCGCTTCATGGCTGGGAAGGGGATGCGGTTCATCGCTCTGTTCTTTCTTGATTGGCTTAGTTGGGCCAGATGGCGTTTGCGGCGGCCGAAAGGCCGCGAAGTACCGCGGTATCGGCATCGATGGTCGTGACGTTGAGGGAGAGCGCCTTGAAGGCGGTCTCGTAAAGCTTCTGCAGGCGGCCGGAGGCGACGAGCGAGATCGGCGTATCGTTGGCGGCATCTGCCAGCGCGCCCGAGATCTCCAGGCCGATCAGCGTGCCCGAGATCCGCGCCTGCGCCGCCGATGCGGTCATGCCATGCAGCAGCTGGCCGGAGCGGGCCGTGAACAACAGGTTAGTCGCCATATGCGGCTGGCGGAAGGCGGTCGAGACCGATGCCTTGAAGGCGGAATTATCGGCCGGCGATTGCTCGGCCCCGGCAATCGCATGCGACAGGATCGTATGCTTTGTGATCGCGTCGAAGAGTTCGCCCGTCATGAATGTTGAAAAGCCGATGACCTCGCCTTCCTGCACATGCACCCATTTGGAATGCGTTCCTGGCATGCAGACGGCCTGCGCGCCGGTGCTCTCTGGGCCAAGAGCGCCGAGAAGCTGGGTCTCCTCGCCGCGGATCACATCGGGCGATGCCCGGTCGCGCTGGGCAAGGCCCGGCAGGATGCGGATGTCGCGGCTCTGGCCGGGCACCGGCACGGCGCCGGTGAGGATCGCCGACAGCGAAGTGGGGACGTCGACATAGCCGGCCTCGACCCAGCCCTGCTTGGCGCCGGCCATGCCGCAGACGATCGCAGGGATGTTATCAGGCGCTTCGACCTTGGCCAGATGCTTGGCCAGCACCTCGGCGAAACCGGTCTTGGCGGCTGTCGTCATGCCTTCGTCGCTGCGGCTCTCATTCAGAACGCTGCCATCGCTGCCAATCAACCACAGCCGGAAGCTGCTCGTGCCCCAGTCGACCGCGATATATCGGGGTGTTGCCATCAGAAAATGCCTCCATCGACAATAAGGGACTGCGCCGTCACCGCTGAGGCGCCGTCGGATGCTAGAAACAGGCAGGGCCCGACAATGGCGTCGGCCTGCAAAACTTTCTTGATGCACTGCCGTTCGATCATGCCGGCAATGCCCTCTTCGGTGAGCCACAGCTTCCTCTGCCGCTCGGTGACGATCATGCCCGGCAGGATGCAGTTGACGCGGATGTTATCGGGACCAAGCTTGCCCGCCAGACTTTTCGTCAGCCCGATGATTGCCGCCTTCGCCGTCGTATAGGCCGGGAAGTCGGGCATGTTGAGCATGAAGGCGATCGACGACATGTTGATGATCGCCCCGCCGCCGGCCTCGCGCATCGATGGCGCCACAGCCTGCGCCGCAAAGAACACATGCCGCAGGTTGGTCGCCTGGTTGTTGTCCCAATACTCGGGCGTGACCTCGTCGAAATCATGCCGGTCGTCGCGCGCTGCGTTGTTGACCAGCACCCCGATCGGACCGGAATGGGCGACGATCGCTTCGACGGTCTTCCGGATCGCCGCGACATCGCGCAGGTCGGCTTGGTGGAAGCGCACCGGGTGCAGGCTGTCGCGCGACAAACGGTCCACCAGCGCGTGGCTCTCCTCCTCAGCGATGTCGATGAAGGAGACCTTGGCGCCCTGCCGGGCGAACCCCTCGACGATGGCAGCACCTATGCCGGAGCCGCCACCCGTCACCACTACGCTTCGGTCCCTGAATTCGGGATATTGCGCTCCAAGCTCCGCCACCACTATCCTCCCGATAGTTCCATTATTCAGAACTCAATTTGACTATATGGAATTATCGGATTAGCCTTGGGTCTCTGTCAAGGCATGAGGGCCAGCATGGGCGTGACTGATGGCGACATCATGGATAAAAACGCGATGGACAAAGACGCCGCGGATAAAAACACAAGCGCGGACAAACGCGAAACCGGCACGCTCGGCAAGCTGATGGTCCTGCTCGATATCGTGACGCACGCCGACGGTCCGATGCGTTTCACCGATATTCTCTCTGTCGCCGGCCAGCCGCGCGGCACGCTGCATCGCCAGCTTGGGCATCTCACGGAGGAAGGTCTGCTGGAAGTGCTGGCCGACGGCCGCTACGCGCCCGGCCTGCGTCTTCTCGATCTTGCCTCGCGCAGCTGGGCGCGCAACGAGTTCCGGCTGATCGCCGAGCCGCATCTGAACGCCCTGCAGCAGCTGACCGGCGAAACCGTGCATCTCGGCGTCCTGCGCGGCGCCTCCGTCATCTATCTCGACAAGGTCGAGGGCAGCCAGCCGGTGAGGATGTATTCGCAGATCGGCAATGCCTCGCCCGTCTACTGCACCGGCGTCGGCAAGGCCGCGCTTTCGGCGCTGCCGGACGATCAGCTCGACGCGGTCATATCAAGCGTGGCGTTCCTGCGCTTTACGGAAAACACGCTGACGCCGGAGAGGCTGCGGAGCGAGATCAGCGACATCCGTCGCTCGGGCAATGCGTTCGACCGCGAGGAGCACGAAGTGGGCATCCGCTGTGTCGCTGCCCCAGTCTATTCCGAAGACCTGTCCTTCGTTGGTGGTGTTTCCGTGACCGGTCCCGCCTATCGGCTGACATTCGAGCGGCTGGAAGAGTGGGCGCTGCCCGTCCGCCGGGCCGCTGAAAGCATCATGAGCGGCATGCGCATCGGGCTTGGCCCGCGCCGCTGACACCCTGCCAATTTGATAATCGTCAAATCCAGGGCGCCTTCGTCATCTTTCGTACAGAAATATGCCTATTTTCAGGGGATGGGCATATTGTGGTTTTGTGAAGAATCATCACAATTGCCAGTTGTCAATCCCCAGTCCTGGGGTGTAGTGCCGTAGGCTATATTGACGGCGATGTTGCGGTCGGCGTGCGATCCAAGCAGACCGCTTATGACGTCCCTGATTTTTTGAGCTGATAACACCATGAACCCTTTGCCACATTCGACTTCCGTGAACGTATACGTAAATGAGGTATCTGGATTAAGCACCCAGTTCGATATCTTTCGGTTCATGAAGAGGCTGACGGAAGCCTATCGGGTTCGTGCCTTCATGGTGCTCAATCTTCCCTCGGCTACGGCGCGCGACCTGCAGAGCAACACCGTCATCACCAACTGGCCGGCCGAGCTGCTATCGGCCTATGACCACGAGGCGTTGCTCACCAACAGCCCCGTCATGGGCAAGCTGCGCTCATCGACAGTCCCGTTCTTCAACGATCTGTCAAAAGTGAAGCTGGATCGTTCGGACGGCAAGTCGGGCATTGTCGTGGCCTTGTTCGAGCGGTTCCGGATGATGCGCTGCGCCTATTTCCCGACGCATGATCCCTCCGGCGCCCGCGGCGCGGTGTCCTTCTCCGGCGATCGCGAGCCCTTCGCGCCCGAGGAGATGCTGGAGCTCCACTACATCTCAACGCATGTCTTCGACAGGCTGGCCGAAATCCGCGCGCTCGACAACCGGGTGGTCGACGCGCTGACCGACCGCGAGATCGATTGTCTGAACTGGACCGCCGCCGGCAAGACCAGTGTAGAGATCGCCGAAATCCTGGGCCTGTCGGAACACACGGTCAATCACTACCTGAACCGCGCCACCAAGAAGCTCGACACGGTCAACCGCACCCAGGCCGTCGCCAAGGCATTGCGCATCGGTCTAATCAAGTAGCTGCCCAAATACTGTGCGATATTGTCGCATCGGCCTAAAAATTGCGCCAGGCCGCTGGCGAATTCGGGCTCTTTCGCTGCCGTTCCCAACGAATTCGCCGTCGTTTCGAGTTGGCACGCTTTCTGCTTCTCAGTTGTCAGCGGTCCAGAGGGGACTTGGCAACGACGCCATATTAAAGGCGCGACCTTCAACCCGCCGCTCGATCCCGGTTGCTATCGCGCTGGACATCGAGCGGCGGTTTGTTGTTTTTGGGATACGCCTGCCGGCCTATAAGCGCGAGCTGATGCATTTTTCCCTCAATTCTGACTGGTCTTTCGAAATCCACGCCCTAAAAACCTCTTATCCAGTTGGGTGACCGTTGTGCCATCAGGGCGAAAGCCCGGCGGACTTGATGGCTCAGCGGTCTCCTTTGGAAACTCCCTCCTCGTTCCCGACTATCGATGCCCGCCGATTTTGTTTGGCGAACACTCCGTGCTCCTCTATCTACAGAGCCAGATAAGGGTGTGAGGACGATATGACTGAAGTCACCAAGGAACAGGTGCTGGAAACACTGGCAACGGTGCGCGGCCCCGATCTCGAACATAACATTGTCGAGCTCGGCATGGTCTCCGATGTGTTCATCTCGGATGGCAAGGTCTACTTCTCCATTACCGTTCCCGCCGAACGCGCCAAGGAGCTGGAGCCGCTGCGGCTTGCGGCCGAGCGCGTCATCAAGGAAATGCCCGGCGTCAAGGGCGCGCTGGTCGCGCTGACCGCCGACAAGAAAGGCACGCCATCGGGCGCTGCCGCGTCCCGCACGCCGCCGCAGGCTGGCCATGGTCATTCCAATCATGGGCATGCCAATCATGGTCATGAAAGCCATGCACACGCGCAGCCGCAGCGCGCCGGCAAGATCGGCGTGCCCGGGATCGGCGCCATTATCGCGGTCGCCTCCGGCAAGGGCGGCGTCGGCAAGTCCACCACATCGGTCAACCTCGCGCTTGGCTTGCAGGCAAACGGCCTGCGCGTCGGCATTCTCGATGCCGATATTTACGGTCCTTCGATGCCGCGCCTCCTGCATATCTCCGGCCGCCCGACGCAGATCGATGGCCGCATCATCAATCCCATGGAGAATTATGGCCTCAAGGTCATGTCGATGGGCTTTCTCGTCGATGAGGAAACCGCAATGATCTGGCGCGGCCCGATGGTGCAGTCGGCGCTGATGCAGATGCTGCGCGAAGTCGCCTGGGGCGAGCTTGATGTTCTCGTCGTCGACATGCCGCCCGGCACCGGCGACGCGCAGCTGACCATGGCCCAGCAGGTGCCGCTGGCCGGCGCCGTGATTGTGTCCACGCCGCAGGATCTGGCGCTCATCGATGCCCGCAAGGGGTTGAACATGTTCAAGAAGGTGGAAGTGCCGGTTCTCGGCATCGTCGAGAACATGAGCTATTTCATCGCTCCCGATACCGGCGCGCGCTACGACATCTTCGGCCATGGCGGCGCCCGCAACGAGGCCGAGCGCATCGGCGCGCCCTTCCTCGGCGAAGTGCCGCTAACGATCAACATCCGCGAGGCCTCCGACGCCGGCACCCCGCTGGTGGCCAGCGAGCCCAACGGCATCGTCGCCGGCATCTACCGAGACATTGCCGCCAAGGTCTGGGCGCAGCTTGAGGAAAAGCCGCAGCGCGCCGCACCTGCTATCGTCTTCGAGTGATGTGTGCCGTTTCGGGCCGCGCGCCTAGACTCCCAATTGCGGGCGAAATGTGATCAAACAACGCCGTGCACGTAAGATGTCTTGATTCTTGCGTGGGTTTCCGTCATATGGCGCGCCGTCGCCATGAGGGCGGCGTGTGCGGATGCTCGATGATAGCCAGCCCTGCAGCGGCAGAGCCTGCTGCATGTTCGGAGTTCTCTTGTCGATCGAAGGATTGGTGACTGCGATGCGGTTGAGCATGGTGCATACCCGAGCTTCGGCCGGCTATGACGGGATATTGATGAACATTCTGCAGCCGCTTTCGTTAATCTCGAAGACTTGCAGCTTGAGCGCGGCTTTTGCCGGCGCTTCGCGGAAGGTTTTTTGATGCGAATGGCGATGGCCCTGACAGCCCTGGATCACGGGAGAAGTGCCCGGTGATCACGGCCTATTGCTCCAACTGTCAATCGGTCGAGCTCGGTGATCTCACCAAGGTAGAGACCCTGCGCGACGATATCGTCTGGATCGACATGATCGAGCCGACGCGTGAGGAAGAAAACTATGTGGAGAAGGCGCTCGGCATCGAGGTGCCGACCCGCGAAGACCTCAAGGATATCGAGCCGTCCGCCCGCCTCTATACGGAAGGCGACGCTGTATTCATGACCGCCTCGCTGGTCTGGAAGGCGGAGACCGATGCGCCTGTTCTGACCGATGTCGCCTTCATTCTCGCTGGCAAGCGCCTGATCACCATCCGCTACGCCCAGCCCAAGTCCTTCGCGCTGTTCATCGCAGCCCTTCACCGCATTCCCGCACACTGGCGCAACGGCGCGTCGCTGCTGGCGAAACTGTTCGAAACCATCATCGATCGCACTGCAGAGATTCTGGAAATCTCGGTCGCCCGCATTGACATTCTGTCCACCCACGTCTTCGGCGATCGCGCCAAGAAGGTCCGCAAACCCTCGAACTATCTCGAGGAAAAGCTTCGGGACATCGCCGCCCATCAGCGCCTTGTCAGCAAGGTGCGCGACAGCCTGGCGTCCATGTCGCGGCTGATGACCTTCTTCTACAATGTGCCGGCAGTACAGCAGGACCGCAGCACCAAGGAACTCTGCCGCACCGTCTCGCGCGATATTCAGTCGCTCAACGAGCATTCGTCCTACATCGCCGGCAACATTACCTTCCTTCTCGATGCATCGCTTGGCCTGATCAACATCGAGCAGAACTCGATCATCAAGATTTTTTCGATCGCATCGGTGGTCTTCTTGCCGCCGACGCTGGTCGCCTCCATCTATGGTATGAATTTTGAATTCATGCCGGAATTGCATTTCGCCCAGGGCTATCCCTATTCGCTCGGGCTGATGCTGGTTTCCGCCATCATCCCCTTCTTCTTCTTCCGTTGGAAAGGCTGGCTCTGAAGAGCCTGTTTTTGTTTCATGTCCGCAGACAGCCATTCACACGACCAGAATATGAGCCCGCGCAAGCTCTTCTATCTTGCGCTCGGCTCCGTCGGCGTCGTCTACGGTGACATCGGTACCAGCCCGCTCTACGCGTTTCGCGAAGCGCTGAAGCCTGTCGCCGCCGATGGCCTCACCCGTTTCGAGGTTATCAGTGTCGTTTCGCTGATGATCTGGGCGCTGACCATCATCGTCACGATCAAGTACGTGCTGCTTCTCTTGCGCGCCGATAACGAAGGCGAGGGCGGCACGCTGTCGCTGCTGGCGCTTCTGTTGAAGACCGCCAATGGCCACACCGCGCTCTTGATGACGCTCGGTCTCGTCGGCGCTGCCCTTTTTCTCGGCGACGCGATGATCACGCCGGCGCTGTCGGTGCTGTCGGCCGTCGAAGGTCTGAAGCTCGTTGCGCCGTCGCTCAGCAGCTATATCGTGCCGATCTCGGTCGCCATTCTCGCGGTCCTTTTCGCCGTGCAGTCGCGCGGCACCGGCACCATGGCGCGCTATTTTGGTCCGATCACCGCCCTCTGGTTCATCGTGCTCGCCATCGTCGGTATCTCCCACATCTCGGATGATTTCGGCATTCTTGCCGCCTTCAATCCGTATTACGCCGTGAACTTCCTGCTGCATGAGGGCTTCTTCGGCGTCATCGTGCTCGGCGCGGTGTTCCTGACGCTGACGGGCGCCGAGGCGCTTTACGCCGACCTCGGCCACTTCGGCCGCCGTCCGATCCAGTGGGCCTGGTTCGTGCTGGTCTTCCCGGCGCTGACGCTCAACTATCTCGGCCAGGGCGCGCTGGTGCTCGGCAATCCGCATGCGATGTCGGATCCCTTCTACCTGATGTTCCCCAAGTGGGCGCTGCTGCCGGCCGTCATTCTGGCGACCGCCGCCACCATCATCGCCAGCCAGGCGGTCATCACGGGCGCGTTTTCGCTGATCCGTCAGGCGATCAACCTGGGCTTCCTGCCGCGCATGGAAATCCTCTTCACGTCGGAAACCAACACCGGGCAGATCTTCGTACCCTCCGTCAATCTGCTGTTGTTCCTCGGCGTCATCTTCCTGGTCATCTCGTTCGGCAGCTCGGATTCGCTGTCGACCGCTTACGGTATCTCGGTCACCGGCGCCATGGTCGTCACCTCGATCATGACCTTCGAGTTCGTCCGCGTTCGCTGGAACTGGTCGGTGCTGACCGCGACCGTCGTTCTGGCGCCGCTCCTGGTGCTTGAGCTCATCTTCCTCGGTGCCAACCTCATCAAGATCCACGATGGCGGCTATATCCCGGTCCTGATCGCCACTGCCTTCGTCGTCGTCATGTGGACATGGCGCCGCGGCTCGGCGCTGTTGATGGAAAAAACCCGCCACACGGATATCCCGCTGGCTTCCTTCATCTCGTCCATCGAGCGCAAGAGCGATCACTCGCCGGCCCATGTTCCGGGTACCGCGATCTTCCTCACCAGCGATCCGGAATCTGCCCCCGCGGCTCTGCTGCACAATCTGAAGCACAACCACGTCCTGCACGACAAGAACGTGATCCTGACGATCCGCACGGTCAACAAGCCGCGCGTGCCAAGCGCCGACCGCTACAAAGTCGAGCAAATCTCCGAGCGCTTCTCGCGCGTCGAGCTTGCCTTCGGCTTCATGGAGTCGCAGAATGTCTCGCAGGCGCTGGCAACCTTGCGCAAGACCGGTCTGAAGTTCGACATCATGTCGACCTCCTTCTATCTCGGCCGCCGCAAGCTGGTGCCGGACGCGAAATCGGGCATGCCTTATTGGCAAGACCGCCTTTACATCGCGCTCGCCAACGCCGCCGCCAACCCGTCGGATTACTTCCGCCTGCCGGCCAATCGCGTGGTCGAGCTCGGCTCGCACGTCATCATCTGACGCGCGCCCCATCTGTCGAAAGCCCGGCCATCGCGCCGGGCTTTTGCGTTTCAGGCTCTATAAGCAAATGCTGCATGAATTAGGAGAGCCGCATTAACCAAGCATCAAGGTTAATGAGACATTTTTATCGGCATGTTCATGCGTCCCATGCCGGAGTCTGGTGTTGCGTCGAAATAATCGTGTTCTGGCCAAGCCGCGGCGCTTCGATAAGCTGCGCCCTTTGCTGCAAAGATGGAGTTCCCCCGCGCTCTTCGGCGTCTGCGCGTGGCTGATGTTGCCCACCGCTGCATCCCATGCCGATCTGGCTGCCCTTCTGGCCGGGCTCGATCAGGGTCGCGAGAACTGGCGCATGGTGCTGACCAACTCGCCCGCCGGATCCATTCACCAGGCCGAGCTCGCATTCGCCGACCCCAGTGTGACCGGCGCGATCGCGTCCGGTGCCGGCATGGTTCTGCCCGACGGCCGCAAGGTCGCCTTCACCGCCAATGATAAAGGCCACGAAGACACGCCGGATGAGGATCGCGTCAACCGCGCCGCCAAGAAGGGCAGGGTGGTCGCCGTCGAGCAGGTGCAGCCGCCAAAGGATTTCTCTGCCGGCTCCATCCTCCAGCGGACGCGTCTCCTGTTCCAGCCGACCTTCAATCTGAAGGACAAGTCGGCCTTCGTGAAGCCGAAGATCCGCGGCAAGGAAATCGAGATCGCCACCAACTTCTACAAGAAGCAGACGCCGAAGCCCGCCGCCGACATCTCGCCCATGCTGGCCGATCTCGTCACCAGCAACAAGTCCGACGTACTCGCAACGGCCTTTGCCCCAGCGGCTCCCGATTACGCCCGCCAGTCGCCCTTCGATTCCATCTTGACCGACAAGGCCGATGACGGGCGCTTCAAGCCTGAGATCGGCCCCAAGGATCACGCCTGGGCCGCAAGCATCCTGCCGGCCAGCGTCTTTTCCCCCGCCGAGCAGCAGTGTCTCGCCTCAGGCATCTATTTCGAGGCGCGCGGTGAAACCGTGAAGGGCCAGGCGGCCGTCGCCCAGGTCATCCTCAACCGCGTACGCAACCCCGCCTATCCCAAGACCATCTGCGGCGTCGTCTACCAGAACGAGGATTGGCGCAACCGTTGCCAGTTCTCCTTTGCCTGCGACAACATCAAGGACCGCGTGAACTCGCAGGCCCACTGGAGAATCGCCCGCGATGTGGCGATGGCGGTCACCGCCGGCCGCATCTGGCTGCCCCAGGTCGGCTCCGCCACCCATTACCATGCCGTCTATGTCCGCCCGAAATGGGCAAAGACCATGGAAAAGGTGGGACGCATCGGCCTGCACGTCTTCTACCGCACCTATGGCGGCGGCTGGAGCTGACAAAAGCGCCGATATTAAGCCGTTTTCCGTGCATATCGCCCCAGCTTGAAGCGGATTCTTTCCTTCGATTCCGCTGCAACCCGCCCGTATCGATCTAACCATATGTTTTTGATTGCTTATTTTATGGCTGGACATAGGCCTGCTACGCCTTGACTATGGATTTTGCTAAAACTATGTTGCGCGCGACTTCAAAGCGGGCCGGAAGGTTCTTCTGCCTTGGGGTCGTTGTCCGGTAAACCGGGGTAGCGGCGTAGCGGACGGCGGCAGGCGGAGGAGAGCACGATGGCGGATGACCGCGAGGAGAGTCTGGAAAAGCGCCGTGCGCAACTGGGAGCGGAACTCGCAACCAAGCGCATCGAGGCGGGGAAGGACGAGGCCGACGAGGCCCGCGCCGAGGTGAGCCGCAAGGGCTACGCCCAGGCGATGAAGCTTTCGAGCGAGTTCATTTCCGCGATCGTGGTCGGCGCTGTCCTCGGCTATCTCTTCGACCGTTTTGTCGGCACTGCGCCTTGGGGATTGATCGTACTTCTTCTTCTTGGATTTGGTGCCGGCGTGCTGAACGTGATGCGCGCTGCGGGCAAGGTTGCGAAACCGGACCTCGATATGCGCGAAAGCGACCGGAAATAGGGCGGAACGTTCAGGCGTTCGATCCAGTGCAATAATCCCGTCTCGTGCGGGTATAAGATATAGAGAGAACAAGCGGTGTCTAACGATCCGACTCATCAGTTCCTGATCCAGAAGATTGTGCCGATCGAAATCGGCGGGATTGATTTCTCGTTTACGAACGCTTCGCTGTTCATGGCGGCGTCCGCTGCCGTGGCTGCCGGCTTCCTCTATTTCTCGACATCCAACCGCGCCATCGTGCCGGGCCGTTCGCAGTCGGTCGCCGAAATGTCCTACGAGTTCATCGCGGGAATGCTGAAGGAAGGCGCTGGATCCAAGGGGATGAAGTTCTTCCCGCTGGTCTTCTCGCTCTTCATGTTCGTGCTGACGGCAAACCTGCTCGGCATGTTCCCGTACTTCTTCACCATCACCAGCCAGATCATCGTCACCTTTGCACTTGCCCTGCTCGTCATCGGCACGGTTCTGGTCTACGGCTTCTACAAGCACGGCTTCCACTTCCTGAATGTCTTCGTGCCTCAGGGCGTTCCCGGCATTCTGTTGCCGCTGGTCGTCGCCATCGAAATCATCTCATTCCTGTCGCGTCCGATTTCGCTCTCCGTTCGTCTCTTCGCCAACATGCTGGCCGGTCACATCACCCTTAAAGTGTTCGCAGGCTTCGTCGCCTCGCTTGGAGCCATGGGTGCAGTCGGTATCGGCGGCGCAGTTCTTCCCCTCATCATGACCGTCGCCCTGACCGGTCTCGAGTTCCTCGTCGCCTTCCTCCAGGCTTACGTCTTTGCGGTGCTGACTTGCATGTACCTCAACGACGCGATCCACCCAGGTGGCCACTAAGGGATACCGACATTGACGCCTGACGGCGTCAGTCAATTCGCCGCAACAACCATTCCAAAGGAGTACAACATGGACGCGGAAGCAGCAAAGTTCATCGGTGCAGGCCTCGCTTGCTTCGGTATGGCCGGTACGGCTCTCGGCCTCGGCAATATCTTCGGCAGCTATCTCTCGGGCGCCCTGCGCAACCCGTCTGCCGCTGACAGCCAGTTCGGCCGTCTGGTATTCGGCTTCGCCGTTACGGAAGCTCTGGGCATCTTCTCGCTGCTCGTCGCTCTCCTTCTGCTGTTCGCCGTTTAATTTCGGCGCACTGAGGGATCACGGCCTGCGAACAGCGAGCCGTGATCCTTTGTATTTGCAGTACACCTGGAGGTGAGCATGTTTTTTGTGACCCCGGCTTACGCTGAAGAAGCCCCGGCGGGAACCGCAGAAACTGGTGCAGCGACCGGTACAGACGCGCATGCTGCCCCGGCCGCAGGCGAGGTTCATACCGAGACCGGCGTGCCAGCCGAACACAAGGGCGGTGTATTTCCGCCATTCGATACCTCGACGTATGCGTCCCAGCTGCTCTGGCTGGCGATTACCTTCGTCATTTTCTTCGTGCTCATGCAAAAGGTCATTGCACCGCGCATCGGCGGTATCCTCGAGCAGCGCCACACGCGCATTGCCCAGGACCTCGACGAGGCTGCACGCCTGAAGGCGCAGGCAGACGCAGACGTTGCTGCCTACGAAGCCGAACTCGCCGAAGCCCGCGCCAAGTCGAATGCAATCGGCACGGCAGCGCGCGACGCCGCCAAGCTCAAGGCCGAAGCCGACCGCCGTGCGGTCGAAGCGGGGCTGGCCGAAAAATTGAAGGCTGCGGAAGGCCACATCGCCGATATCAAGGCGAAGGCATTCGCGGATGTCGGCACGATCGCCGAGGAAACGGCAAAGGCCGTCGTCGAACAGCTGGTCGGTGGCACCGCCACCAAGGCTGAAGTGACGTCTGCCGTCAACGCCGCCAAGAAGGGAGCCTGATCGATGGAATTTGCATTGGACGCAACATTCTTCGCATTCGTCGGTCTCGTCCTGTTTCTGGCGCTGGTCGTTTACCTCAAGGTTCCCGGCATGATGGCGACGTCGCTCGACGACCGCGCCGATCAGATCCGCAACGAACTGTCGGAAGCCAAGCGCCTGCGTGAAGAGGCCCAGCACCTGCTGGCCGAATATCAGCGCAAGCGCAAGGAAGCCGAAGCCGAAGCTGCCCACATCCTGGCAGCCGCCGAGCGCGAAGCGGAAATGTTCACCGCCGAAGCCAAGAAGAAGACCGAAGAATTCGTTGCCAACCGCACCGCGGTTTCGGAAGCGAAGATCAAGCAGGCTGAAAACGATGCGATGAAGGCGGTCCGTTCCGCCGCCGTCGATCTCGCCATCGCCGCCGCTGAAACGGTTCTCGTCAAGAAGGCCGATGCCAAGGTTCAGTCCGAACTCTTCGGCAACGCCATTGGTGAAGTAAAGACCCGCCTCAACTGAGATCGGTCCTATCGCATTTCAAAGCCCCGGTTCGCCGGGGCTTTTTGCGTTCTGGGGATGTCCTATTCGCCGTCGATCGTCGCGAACCGCTTCAATGTACCGAAGCTCATGCGGTGCAGCGGGCAGGGGCCGTGGCTATCGATCCCGGCGCGGTGCTTGGCGGTTCCATAGCCGGCATGCGCCGCGAAGCCATAGGCGGGGAAGATGAGGTCGGCGCGCGTCATCATCCGGTCACGCGTGACCTTGGCGACGATAGAGGCGGCGGCGATCGACACCGAGCGGGCGTCCCCCTTGACGACGGCCTGGCCGGGGCATTCGAGCCCGGGGGGCACGTCCAGCCCGTCGGTCAGCACATAGCTCGCAGGGATGGAGAGGCTCAGGATGGCGCGGCGCATGGCATCGAGGCTTGCCTTGCGGATATCCGTCTCGTCGATACGACGCGAACTGGATGAGGCGATGGCGACGGTTGCGGTGGCAAGGATTTGCTCGAACAGCTCTTCCCGTCTTTGCGCGGAGAGCTGCTTGGAATCGTTCAGACCATCAGGGATGCGCTTGGGGTCGAGAATGACGGCGGCGGCAACCACAGGTCCCGCCAGCGGCCCGCGACCGGCCTCATCGGCGCCGGCGACCGGCCAGTGGCCGGCCTTGCGCGCCTTCAGCTCCAGCCGGAAATCCGGCATCAGGGGGACATCTTCGAAAAGCATGGGAGAATCGGGTGGCGTGCGACGTTTCATGCGGCTGAACTTCGCACGCCAACCCGATTTCCTGCAAGTCCCCGAAACAGGGCGGCGGACCGGGGACTTGAGAACGGACGGCCAGGGTTAGCCGTCCGAAGGCAATATCAAAGCAGCGACAACTGCACGCCGCTACCGTTCGGCGGTACGAACAGGTCGTCGCGCAGCGGCATGCTGCGGCGGGTCATGCCAAGCCGCTTCGTGGCCATCTCGAAGCGCCGGGCGATCTGCCAGGCATAGGGGCCGGCACCCTTCATGCGCTTGCTGAAATCGGCGTCGTAATCCTTGCCGCCGCGCATGGAGCGCACCAGCGACATGACGTGGCGATAACGATCCGGATAGTTCTGCAGCAGCCAGTCGCGAAACAGCGGCGACACCTCCAGCGGCAGACGCAGGATCACATAACCCGCTTCCGTGGCCCCGGCGGCACTTGCGGCATCGAGAACGCGCTCGATCTCGTGGTCGTTCAGTGCCGGAATGACCGGCGCCATCATCACCGACGTGCGAATGCCGGCATCGCTCAGCGCCTTCAGCGCATCGAGCCGCTTCGACGGTGTCGAAGCGCGCGGCTCCATCGTCCGCGCCAGCTTGCGGTCGAGCGTCGTCACCGACAGCGAGGCGCGCACCAGGTTCTTCTCCGCCATGCGCTGCAGGATATCAAGATCGCGCAAGATGAGCGCCGACTTGGTGACGATGGAAACAGGATGGTTCGCCCGCTCCAGCACCTCGAGGATATCCCGCATGATCCGCCATTCCTTCTCGATCGGCTGATACGGGTCCGTATTGGTGCCGATCGCGATCACCCGCGGCTTGTAGCCGGGCTTGGCGAGTTCACGCTCCAGGAGTTTCGGCGCATCCGGCTTGGCAAACAGCCTGGCTTCGAAATCCAGCCCGGCAGACAGGCCCATATAGGCGTGGGTGGGCCGTGCGAAGCAATAGATGCAGCCATGCTCGCAGCCGCGATAGGGATTGATCGAACGGTCGAAGGGAATATCCGGCGATTCATTGCGGGTGATCGCCGTGCGCGGCTTTTCGATCTGCACTTCGGTCTTGAACGGCGGCAGCTCTTCCAGCGTCTGCCACCCGTCGTCGAAGCCTTCCCGGCTTTGCGGCTCGAAGCGCCCGCTCGGGTTCAGCCCGGCACCACGGCCACGCCGACGGTCGACCTCGATCCTGAGGCCGGAAGAAACGATCATCGCGTCGGCAATATCCGCCGTATTGGCAGGCGCGAATGCGGCCTGCCCTGCAAGGGACTGTTCGTTCATCGGGTTTCTCCGTCGATGGAAGACGTGTCGCCCCCCATCTGTTCTGGTGATTAAATTCCTATCGCTGAAATGAGAACAATGCAAGAACAAATTTGGAAAACTGTCGCTGGTAATGTTTTGTGCGTCGCACTATAAATGAGCAATGTTGACTGTCGTATTGGAATGCCGGGATCAGGAACCTGAGCTGGCGCAGACTTTATCGGTGTTGGTTGCTGGTGCCGTGGAAGGGCTGGTAAGCGATGTCGTGGTGCTCGACCACGGCTCGCGCGATGGCTCCTCCAAGGTCGCGGACGCCGCCGGCTGCCGCTTCCATCAGCATTGGGATATCAAGGACATACTGCGTTCGGCGCGCGGCGAGTGGCTGTTGTTCGTCGAGCCGGGCGCCCGCCCGCAGAGCGGCTGGATCGACGAGATCGCCGAATATGTGGCGCTGAACAAGCTGCCCGCCCGCTTCACCGCCTCGCGCGTCTATCGCAGGCCCTTCTATCAGCGCCTTCGCCGTCTCGCGCCGCTGGAGCTCGGCCTGCTGCTGCCGAAAAAACATGCGCTGGCGACGGCGCGCAGCGGCATGGGGCTTTCCGAATTCGTCAAGGGCCAGAAGCTGCGCAAGCTGTCGGCCGAACTCATCCCGTCCTGGGTGGCGCGTTCGGCGCGGGGCTAAACGCCGCGCTTCAGATGCTCGTCGAGTCGCGGCATGATTTCCACGAAGTTGCACGGCATGTGGCGATAATCGAACTGCGCCTTCAAGATGCCGTCCCACGCGTCCTTGCAGGCGCCAGGCGATCCCGGCAGCACGAAGACGAAGGTGGTGCCGATCAGCCCCGCCGTCGCGCGCGACTGCACGGTGGAAGTGCCGATCTTGTCCTGCGAAATGCGGTGGAAGACGGCCGAAAAACCGTCCATGCGCTTGTCGAACAGCGGTTCCAGCGCCTCCGGCGTCACGTCGCGGCCGGTAAAGCCGGTGCCGCCTGAGGTGATGATGACATCGACATCCGCCTGCGCGGTCCACGCCTGCACCTGCCCGGCGATCGCTTGTTTGTCGTCGGGCGCGATGGCGCGGGCGACCAGCCGGTGTCCGGCTTCAAGGATGCGCGCCGCCAACGTAGCGCCGGAGCGGTCGTCTTCCGCCGTGCGCGTATCTGAAACCGTCAGAACGGCAAATCCCACCGGAATGAACGGACGCGTGTCGTCAACGCCTGTCATCATCATCTCCCGCCAATGTTTCGGTTGCCTCGAAATACCAGTCCGGTCGCTTGCCGCGAAGCGCGCGCGCCGCAGCCTCGGCCTCGTCCAAGCTTGCAAATATGCCGAAGCACGTCGCGCCCGATCCCGACATCCGCACGAAGAGCGCGCCCTGATCGCTGATCATATCGGATATCTCGGCGATCTCGGGCAGCAGCGCGCGTGCCGGCGCTTCGAGATCGTTGCGCATGGCGCGCATTGCGTCGAGCCAGGAGAGGCCTGGAGCGATGGCAAGCGTGCCGTTCGTCTTCGTCGCCAGTCGACGGAACACCTCGGGTGTCGAAACACCTTTCAGCGGATTGGCGAGCACCATGGCAAAAACCGGCAAGTCGCCCACCGTCTCGATCTCCTCGCCGATCCCGCGCGCGATCAGCGGCCGGCTCGCAAGACACATCGGCACGTCGGCGCCGAGCTTGATGGCGATGGCGTCGACGGTCGCGGTGGGCAGGGAAGTACCCCACAGCCTCATCAACCCGCGCAACGTCGCTGCCGCATCCGCCGATCCGCCGCCGATGCCGGAGGCGATCGGCAGGTCTTTTCGCAAATGAATGCGGACGGGCGGCGCGTCCCCGCCGGCGTCAAGCACAGCGAGGCGCAGCGCATCGCGCGCCTTCAGCGCCAGATTGGTGCCGCCATCGCCGGCAAGCGCGTCGCCGAAACGGCCGGAGATGTGAAACTCGTCGGCATCGGCCTGCGCGAAGTGCAGCCGGTCGCCCGACCGGGTGAACGTCACGAGCATTTCGAGCAGATGATAGCCATCATCTCTCTGGCCCGTCACATGCAGGGCCAGATTGATCTTGGCAAAGGCATCCTCGCTGATTGCAACGCCGTCGGCGAAGCCGAAGCCGGTGTCAACCATGGATGATCAGGTCTTCTTGTCGGCCGGCTTGGGTTCGACAGGAACAGGATCCGGCGTCTTCTTGTCGACGGTCTTGGCATCGTCGGTCACAGCAGGCAGGCCGTTGGCGATCTTGTCCTTGATCTTCGGGATCTCGGCGGCCTCGGGTTCGGAGCCCAGCGCACGGTTCCACTGGTAGACGGCCTCGAGCTTGCGACCGACGCGCCAGTATGCGTCACCCAGATGGTCGTTGATCGTCGCGTCGCCGGCCTTGATCTGTGCCGCGCGCTCCAGTTCCTCGGTAGCGTCGTCGAACTTGCCGAGGCGGAAATAGGCCCAGCCGAGCGAATCGATGATATAGCCGTCGTCGGGTCTGAGATCGACGGCCTTCTTGATCATCTCCAGCCCCTCGTCGAGGTTCCGGTTCATGTCGATCCAGGAATAGCCGAGATAGTTCAAGACCTGCGGCTGGTTCGGGTTCAGCTCCAGCGCCTTGCGGAAGCTCGGCTCGGCCTTGTCCCACTGCTTCAGCCGCTCATAGGCGATGCCGCGCTGGAAGAACACCGTCCAGGCGGTCTTGCCCGGCAGCGGGCCGATCACATCGACAGCCTTGTCGTAGTTCTCCGCCATCGCCTTGTAGTCCTTGGCGTCGGAGAGAACGCTGCCATAGGCGAGATAGCTGCGAATATCCTTCGGGTCCGACTGGATCAGCCCCTGCAGGTGCTTGCGGGCTTCCTCGACCTTGCCGCCTTCGGCCAGCGCCAGACCGAGCTGCAGCTCGGAGATACGGCTCATCGGCGAATTGTCGGGCACTTCCTTGTAGAGCGCGATGGCGCGGTCCAGCTGGCTCTGCTTCTCGGCCAGGCCGCCGAGCATGACCAGCGCGTCGGCGCTGTCAGGATCAAGCGCGCGGGCGATCTGCAGGTAGAGCGAGACGATGTCTTCGGCCCCATCGCGGTTCAGCGCGCCGGCGAAGGAAAACAGCACGCCGGCAGCACCCTGCTTGGCGGTCGTGATCTGCTGTACCTGCTTTTCGTCGTTGGTGATGCTCTGGCGCAGCGCGTTAAGCGGTGCGTAGTTCGGCAAAAGGTTGTCACCGACCGAAACCGTGTCGAGCGCCTTCTGCTTGTTGCCCTGCGTCGCTTCCAGCCGGGCGAGCGCCATCACGGCGCGCATGAAGGTATCGGGTGCAGTGGCCGCGCCATCCTTGTCGAGCACGGCGTCGTTCAGGTGCTTGCGCGCCGAGCGCACGTCGCCGTTGACGATGGCGATCGCGCCGGCATTGTAGTTCTGGAAGATGGCGAGCCAGTCCGGCCCCTTCAGCTTCTCGACCTGCGACAGGGCGTCCTTGCCCTTGCCGGTGCCAAGCCGCGCCCATGCGGCCATCAGGTCGTTCATGACACGGTCGAGGTCGGTCGGGCCGGTGGTCTTCAGCGCGCTCTCGGCCGTCTTGTATTCGCCGCGGCGGATCGCGTCGGCGCCGCGCACGATGGTCGAGAGGCGCTCGATGCTCGGATCGTTCTTCAGTTCGTTGGCGTAGCGCACGCTGTCCTTGATGTCGCCATTGAGCAGTAGCGAAATCATCAGGCGCTGGCGGATCTCCGGATTGCCCGGCTCGATCTGCAGCGCCTTCTTGTAGAGTTCGATCGCCGTTTCGTAATCGTGGTCGACATCGGCGGTGCGGGCGGCGAGCAATGCGCCGGAGAAGGTGTTGACGCTGTCAGGATCGAAGATCACGGTCGCGCTGGCGTCGTCCTTCTTGGCCGCGTCTTCGGCATTGGCGCCGCCAAGCGCGCTCAGCGACAAAACTGCCGCGAGTGCCGCGCTCGAAAGAAGACGTATGGCAAATTTCCGCCGCATTAGAAAACCTTTCGTGAGAACAGCCCACCAGCGTCGACTGCAAAATCAGTTGAGAAGACTGATTCACGACAGGATGGCTTTTTTGAAGCGACCCCGCAAGAAAATCAGCCTTGGACCAATGATCGTCGGTTAATTGACGCGCTCGATGCAGAAGTCGATGACTTCCATGAGTGCGGATTTCCATGCCGTATCGGGAAGCGGCGCCAGTGCATCGCGTGCAATCGTGCCATAATGGACCGCACGACCGATGGTATCGTTCAGCGTTCCGTACTTGGTGATCAGGCCAAGTGCCTTTTCGAGGTTCTGATCGTTGCTTTCGCCGCCCTCGATCGCCTTGCGCCAGAAGGCGCGTTCTTCCTCGGTGCCGCGCCGATAGGCGAGGATGACGGGAAGCGTGATCTTGCCCTCGCGGAAGTCGTCGCCGACATTCTTGCCGAGATCGGCAGCCTTGCCGCCGTAATCGAGAACGTCGTCGACCAGCTGGAAGGCGAGGCCAAGGTTCATGCCGTAGGACTTCATCGCATTGCGGCCGGCCTTGCCGGCATCCGCCACGATCGGTCCGACTTCGGCAGCGGCCGCAAACAGCGCTGCCGTCTTGGCGCGGATGACCGAGAGATAGTCGTCCTCGGTGGTTTCCATGTTCTTGGCGACGGAGAGCTGCAGCACCTCGCCCTCGGCGATGACGCAGGCGGCCGACGAGAGAACGTCGAGCGCATCGAGCGAGCCGACATCCACCATCATGCGGAAGGCCTGGCCGAGCAGGAAGTCGCCGACCAGCACGCTCGCCTGGTTGCCCCAGATCATCCGGGCGGTGGACTTGCCGCGGCGCAGGTCGCTTTCGTCCACGACGTCGTCGTGCAACAGCGTTGCCGTGTGCATGAACTCGACCGCGGTCGCCAGCTTGATGTGGTTTTCGCCCTTGTAGCCATAGAGCACGGAAGAGGCGAGCGTCAGCATCGGCCGCAGGCGCTTGCCGCCGGACGAGATCAGATGGTTCGCCACTTCGGGGATCATCTGCACGTCGGAACCGGCCTTCGAAAGGATCAACTGGTTGACCCGCTCCATATCCGCCTTGGTAAGATCCACCAAAGGCTTGACGGATGCCAGTTTGTTTTTGCTTTCTTCAAGCGGTATGACCACGCCCAACGACCCGGACTCCTGTTCACTCTGTGAATTTGACAATAGAAAGGGGCGGCTTGAGCGGCAAGAGGCGAAATTGCCACGTCGCGGAAAATTGAAAGGGATTTCACGGTAAATGCATGAACTTATCCGCGCCAACGATCCCGTGCTGCTCTCCTTCGCGGAAAGCCTGATGAAGGATGCCGGCATCCATTGCTTCATCGCCGATCAGGGCATGAGCATATTGGAAGGCTCGCTCGGCATGTTGCCGCGCCGCCTGCTGGTCGAGGACGATCAGGCCGATCGCGCCCGCCGCATCCTCATCGACGCCGGCCTGGGCGACGAATTGCGCGAGCAGAAGTGAGCGACGCCGTGACCAGCGCACTCACGCCCGTAACCGAGACCATCGACGCGTTTCACCGCGGCGGCTTTCATATCCTTCAGCCAAGGGGCAGGGGCCACCGCTCCGGTATGGACGCGATGCTGTTGGCCGCGTTGGTGGCCGACGACAGGGCGGTGAGGGTCGCCGATCTCGGCGCCGGCGCTGGCGCGGCTGGTCTTGCAGTGGCCTCGCGGCTGCCAAAGGCCGAGGTCGTGCTCTTCGAGCGCTCCGCGGAAATGGCGGACTATGCCCGCCGTAGTCTGGACCTTGCGGAGAACGCCCATATGACCGGCCGCGTCACCGTCATCGAGGCGGATGTGACGCTAAAGGCCAAGGCGCGCAACGACGCCGGGCTCATCGACGAGAGCTTCCACCACGTCATCCTCAACCCGCCCTTCAACGATCCCGGCGACCGCAAGACTCCTGATGCCCTGAAGGCTGAGGCGCATGCGATGACCGAAGACCTGTTCGAAAGCTGGCTGCGCACGGCTGGCGCCATCATGATCCCTGGCGGCCAGCTGTCGCTGATCGCGCGCCCGGAATCGATCGCCGAGATCATCGACGCCTGCGGCAACCGCTTCGGCGGCATCGAGATCACCGCCATCCATCCGCGCGAAGGCGAAAACGCCGTGCGCATTCTGGTGACCGCGATCAAGGGGTCGCGCGCGCGTCTGTCGCTGCGCGCGCCGCTGATCATGCACGAACAGGGGAGCCACAAGTTCTCCCCCTTTGTCGACGATCTCAACAATGGCCGCGCGGCCTATTCCAGGCGTTAGCCGATCACGAAGTCAAACAGCAGCTTGATGTTCAGCCCGGCGATGATGATGGCGATCGTGTAGGCGATGGCCGAGAGCCATCGTGGTGCCACGAGGTCACCCATCTTCGCCTTGTTGGCGGTGAACATCACCAGCGGGAAGACCGCGAAGGAAAGCTGCAGGCTGAGCACGACCTGCGTCAGGATCAGGAGCTCGGCGGTGCCCGCATCGCCATACCAGATGGTCACGAAACCGGCCGGCACGATGGCGATGGCGCGGGTGATCAACCGTCGGATCCAGGGCTGAAGCCTGATCTTCAGGAACCCTTCCATGATGATCTGCCCGGCCATGGTGGCCGTCACGGTCGAGTTCAGGCCGCAGCATAAAAGCGCGATGCCGAACAGCGTCGGCGCCAGCGCAAGCCCGAGCAGCGGTGCCAGCAGCGAGGAGGCTTCGCCGAGTTCGGCAACGTCGGTGCGTCCATTGGCATGGAACGCTGCGGCAGCCAGGATCAGGATCGAAGCGTTAATCAGAAGCGCAAAGCAGAGCGCGACGGTGGAATCGATCGTCGCGTAGGTCAGCGCCTCGCGCTTTTCCGGCACGCTGTGGCCATAGTCGCGGGTCTGCACGATGCCCGAGTGAAGATAGAGATTGTGCGGCATGACCGTGGCGCCAAGGATGCCGAGCGCCAGATAGAGCATCTCCGGATTGGAGACGATCTCCGTGGTCGGGAAGAAGCCGCGGATGACATCGCCCCATTGCGGATCGGCCATGAAGATCTGCACGCCGAAGCAGACCGTGATGATCCCGAGCAGCGCAATTACGAAGGCCTCGACGAAGCGGAAGCCGATCTTCTGCAGGTAGAGGATGAGGAAGACGTCGAGCGCAGTGATCAGCACGCCGAGTTCCAAGGGAATGCCGAACAGCAGGTTGAGGCCGATCGCCGTGCCGATCACCTCGGCGATATCGGTGGCGATGATCGCGACTTCGGCAAACAGCCAGAGCGGGATCGAAACCCAGCGCGGGAAAGCGTCGCGGCAGGCCTGCGCCAGATCGCGGCCGGAACCGATGGCAAGGCGCGCGCAGAGCGATTGCAGCACGATCGCCATCAGGTTGGACAAAAGCGCCACCGTCAGCAGCGTATAGCCGAACTTCGAGCCGCCGGCGAGCGAGGTCGACCAGTTGCCGGGGTCCATATAGCCGACGGCCACCAGATATCCGGGGCCGACGAAAGCCAGCGCCCGGCGCCAGCGCGAAGCGTGCTTCTGCGTTCCGATCGAACGGTGGACATCGGCCATCGACGCCTCCTCGCGCTCGTGGCGCCAGCCCGTCTTGGCCTTGGGTGTCATAATGTCCATGCAGCATCCGCCTGTTTTATCAATAAGAGCAATATGGCCGATTAGAATGATAATGCAAGTCATTCGCAACAAGAAACTTGGCGTGCAGTTGTTTTATGTCCCGCCCATTGCGTTTGCCGTTGCGACGCATACATGGGAGGGACGTTTCACGCAGCCTATACGAAGGAATGGGAATGGCCGGATTTTTGAGAAAACTGATGCCGAAGCGCTTCCGCAAGGAGGGCATCGTGATCCCGGTTGTCAGGCTCCAGGGCGCGATCATGACAGGTGGCAGCCAGTTCCGCCCGGCGCTGAACCTTGCCTCCACCGCACAGGTGCTTGAAAAGGCCTTCAGCTTCAAGGACGCCCCCGCCGTCGCCATCTCCATCAATTCCCCCGGCGGCTCGCCGGTGCAGTCGCGGCTGATCTTCACCCGCATCCGCGAACTGGCGCGCGAGAAGCAGAAGAAGGTCATCGTCTTCGTCGAGGATGTCGCGGCCTCCGGCGGCTACATGATCGCGCTCGCGGGAGACGAGATCATCGCCGACCCGACCTCGATCGTCGGCTCGATCGGCGTGGTCTCCGGCGGTTTCGGCTTTCCCGAACTCCTGAAGAAGATCGGCGTCGAGCGCCGCGTCTACACCGCCGGCGAAAACAAGGTGATCCTCGATCCCTTCCAGCCGGAAAAGGAAAAGGACATTGAGTACCTGAAGACGCTGCAGCTGGAGATCCACCAGATATTCATCTCGATGGTGCGCGAGCGCCGCGCCGGCAAGTTGAAGGATGACGAGACGGTCTTCTCCGGTCTCTTTTGGACCGGCACGCGCGGCCTCGAACTCGGCCTGATCGACGGTCTCGGCGACATGCGCCAGGAACTGAAGAAGCGCTACGGCTCGAAAACCAAGCTCGAACTCGTAACGCCTGCAAGGGGGCTTTTCGGACGCCGCATTCCCGGCATATCATCATCGCTCGAAGGAGCCGCCTCCGGCTTCGCGGCAGGTCTTGTCGAGACCGCCGAAGACAAGGCATTGTGGGGCCGATACGGCCTCTAACGGAGCAACATAGACGACATGCCGCAACTTCTGATCATGGGTGTGCTCGTCCTGGGCGCCTGGCTCCTCTACCGCCGCTTCGTGGCAGAAGCCAAGCGCCTGCAGGAAAAATCCCGTCGCGCCCAGAAGGAGCAGCAGACCGGCGCGATCGGCACGCTGGTGAAGGACCCGGTGACGGGTGAGTATCATTTGAAGAAGGATGAGGATTGAGGGGGAGGGCTTTGATCAGCTGCGTTCCTGAACCCGCGCTTGCCAATCCGCTCCGCCGTAGCTGATGCAGAGAACGAAGGCAGATTGTGCTTCGTCGTCGACGGTGAAGCAGACGACTGCTTTTTCCGAGGCCGGAATGGCACGCAGCCCGGGATAAAGGTCGTTCCGTATGGTGCCGATATGAGGAAAGTCGGCAAGAGAACGGAGTTTTTGTTCAATCAGGTCGATTTTATCCTCGGCAATTTCGTAGCCGGAGTAATCACCGACCAGAATTGTGATGTCGAGAAGATCGTTCTTAACAAGCGGATGGCGCGTAATTCTATACGCCATATTTCCTCGTCGTTTTACGTTCGCGGATGAATGCTCTTACCTCATCGAACATGGTGTCGCCTTCCAGCGGTATCCGCTGATCCTCGGGCAACTCCATTCGCCGCCGGATCTCGTCGGCCATTCCCGCAAGAGGATCGCTCAAGGCATCACGATTCCTCATCCGTGCCAGCCCTTCTTTGACGACGTCCGACACGCTCGCAAACCGCCCATCCTCGACGAGCTTCTCCGCATAACGAAGATCCTCATCCGATAGCATCACGGCGTTCTTGGCGTTCATAATCGTCTCCAAGGCAAGGTCTGTACTCACTATAGGACAACCGGCACCGCTTGTCCTCCCTGCAAACTGTGGGGAAGCAGCGGGAGGGCGTGCTTTGGCGCTCCCATTGCTGTGTGATACGGTGTGAGAGGTTCACGTCGGAGCGCGCCATGCGGATTTTGAAGTTCGAAGGCGGTCTCGGAGTCTGCATCCCGCAGGAAATTGTGGATGCGCTCGGGTTGAAGGAAGGCGACGACATCGCGGTTCGCGTGGGCACCGATCGCAATCTTGAACTAGCCACGGCAGATGCCCGATCGAAGGCGTTTGAGCGGATCAAGGCATTCAAGCTGCAGCTGCCACCGGACTGGGCGTTTGATCGCGACTGCGCGAACAGCCGATAAGTCCCGAAACCCTTGACCCCCGTCGCCGCTCGTGGCACCTGTCGCCGCATCAAACCAATCGAATGGCGACTAACCTCATGTCTGCAACCAGCATCCCCGACCACATGAACCCGAAGCGCTCGTTTCAGGCGCTGATCCTGACGCTGCACAGCTACTGGGCGGACAAGGGTTGCGCGGTGCTGCAGCCTTACGACATGGAAGTCGGCGCCGGTACTTTCCACCCGGCAACCACGCTGCGCGCGCTCGGCCCCAAGCCGTGGAAGGCCGCCTACGTGCAGCCCTCGCGCCGCCCGTCCGACGGCCGCTACGGCGAAAATCCGAACCGCCTGCAGCACTATTACCAGTACCAGGTGATCCTCAAGCCGAACCCGCCGAACCTGCAGGAGCTCTATCTCGGTTCGCTCGCCGCGATCGGCCTCGATCCGTTGCTCCACGACGTCCGCTTCGTCGAGGATGACTGGGAAAGCCCAACCTTGGGAGCCTGGGGCCTCGGCTGGGAGTGCTGGTGCGATGGCATGGAAGTCTCGCAGTTCACCTATTTCCAGCAGGTCTGCGGCCTGGAGTGCTCGCCCGTTGCCGGCGAGCTGACCTATGGCCTCGAGCGCCTCGCCATGTACGTCCAGGGCGTCGACAACGTCTACGACCTGAACTTCAACGGCCGCGAAGGCGACGAGAAGATTTCATACGGCGACGTCTTCCTGCAGGCCGAGCAGGAGTATTCGCGCCACAACTTCGAATTCGCTAACACCGAGATGCTGCACCGCCACTTCATCGATGCCGAAAAGGAATGCCAGGCGCTGCTCGCCGCCGGCGCCCCCGGCGACAGCGATAACCAGAAGCTGCACAAGTGTGTCTTCCCGGCCTACGACCAGTGCATCAAGGCTAGCCACGTCTTCAACTTGCTGGACGCGCGTGGCGTGATCTCGGTCACGGAGCGCCAGAGCTATATCCTGCGCGTGCGCACGCTGGCCAAGGCCTGCGGCGAAGCCTTCCTGCTGACGGATGCCGGTGGCGTCAATCTCGCGACAGTGGCTGCCTGATAACGAGGGCTGAGCGCTTAGCGGCTTTCGTTTGACCTGACATCGACAGTGCGTGCCGCCGGGCGCAGCGCGCGCTGCAGCAGGAAGAACGATGAAATGGCAAGCATGTTGAGCAGGAAGATGACTGCGCTCATGGGCTGACTGATCCTCGTGACATCTGGTGAATCCCGCCGCCGTCGGCTGATTCCGCTGTTACATTACGCCCTCCTGAAACGCCGTGGTATCGCAAGATTTTGGGATGCGTTTCTGGTTGCCGCCACCGATGCGGAAATGCCGGATGACAAGCGCGGGCAACCCGCATAGTCTCCCGCCGACCTGACGTCGTAACGGGGGATTTTCGATGTATATTATTCTTGGGCTCATCGTGCTGATCGCGCTTTACGCGGTCATGGTCTATAACGGCCTCGTCCGCGCCCGGCAGATGGCCGAGGAAGCCTGGTCCGGCATCGACGTGCAGCTGAAGCGCCGCGCCGACCTCATTCCCAACCTGATTGAAACAGTCAAGGGCTACGCCACCCACGAGAAGACGACGCTCGAAGAGGTCGTCAAGCTCCGCAACCAGGCGCAGGCCGTTCCATCAGGTGACGTCGCCGGCCGTGCCCAGGCGGAGGGTTTGCTGGGGGCAGCGCTTGGCCGCGTCATGGCGCTCGCCGAAGCCTATCCGGATCTGAAGGCCAACGAGAATTTCCGCGAGCTGCAGACCTCGCTCGAAACCATGGAGAGCGAGATCCAGATGGCGCGGCGCTATTACAACGGCGCGGCGCGCGATCTCAACGTCAAGGTAGAGAGCTTCCCCTCGAACCTCGTCGCCGGCCAGTTCGGCTTCAGGAAGCGCGAGTATTTCGAGATCACCAACGAGGCCGATCGCGCCGTCCCCTCGGTAAAGTTCTGATCCCGAAAGTTCTGATAACAGGCATTTGCCTTTGCCGAAAAGCTGCTATGAGCAGGGAAAGAGCGCGGCCGCATAAGGCCGTGCGCAATTGCCGAAAAGACATGTAGTGAAAAGACACGTCCATGAGTAAAGACAAGCTCACCATCATCCCGGCCGCTGCGCCGCTGTCCGGCCGCGCGGTTCCTCCCGGCTCGAAGTCGATCACCAACCGTGCGCTGCTGCTCGCCGGCCTCGCCAAGGGCACCAGCCGTCTCACCGGCGCGCTGAAGAGCGACGACACGCGCTACATGGCCGAAGCCTTGCGCGCCATGGGCGTGACGGTGGATGAGCCCGACGCCACCACCTTCGTCGTCACCAGCTCGGGCGAGCTCAAGGCGCCGGCCGGCCCGCTCTTCCTCGGCAATGCCGGCACCGCCACCCGCTTCCTGACCGCAGCGCTCGCGCTTGGCCACGGCCGCTATGTCATCGATGGCGACGAGCACATGCGCAAGCGCCCGATCAAGCCGCTGGTCGACGCGCTGCAGTCGCTCGGCGTCGCCATCGAAGCGCCCACCGGCTGCCCGCCGGTCACCATCGATGCGAACGGAAGCTTTTCGACAAACAAGGTCGTCATCGACGCCGGCCTGTCGAGCCAGTACGTCTCCGCCCTGCAGATGGCCGCCGCCTGCGGCTCGGAGCCCTTCACCATTGAGCTCGCCGGCGCCGATATTGGCGCCCGCGGCTATATCGACCTGACGCTCGCTGCCATGCGCGCCTTCAGGGCCAAGGTCTCGCAGCCGACGCCGTCCTCTTGGGTCATCGAGCCCACGGGCTACACCGCGACCGATTTCGTCGTCGAGCCGGATGCATCCGCCGCGACCTATCTCTGGGCCGCCGAAGTGCTGACTGAGGGCGCGATCGATCTCGGCGTCGCCAACGAGGACTTCACCCAGCCGGACGCCAAGGCCTACGACGTCATCCGCCAGTTCCCGCATCTTCCGGCCGAAATCGACGGCTCGCAGATGCAGGACGCGGTCCCAACCATCGCCGTACTGGCCGCCTTCAACGAGACGCCGGTGCGTTTCGTCGGGATCGCCAACCTCCGTGTGAAGGAATGCGACCGCATCCGCGCCGTCTCCACGGGCCTCAACAACATCCGCGCGGGCCTTGCGACCGAGGAGGGTGACGACCTGATCGTCTCGTCCGATCCCGCGCTTGCCGGCCAGACGCTGCCGGCCGATATCGACACCTTCGCTGATCACCGCATCGCCATGAGCTTCGCGCTGGCGGGGCTTAAGATCGGTGGCATCACCATTCTCGACCCGGATTGCGTCGGCAAGACCTTCCCGGAATACTGGGATGTGATGGCGGGCCTTGGCGTGCATTATACAGACGAGGGCTGATAGTATCTGAAGCGGCCGGGGAGCCGTTAGCGGGGGAGTGAGATGATCCGGCGGCTTTCTGGTCTTTGCCTTGCATTGCTTCTGATCTTGGCCGCCGCTCCGCTACGGGCCGCCGAGGTCATCAATGCCTACGTCTCCGATATCGCGCTGGAAAAAAGCGGCGCGATGACGGTGACGGAAACCATCACCGTCAATGCCGAAGGCAACCAGATCCGCCGCGGCATCTTCCGCGATTTCCCGCTGACGCAGACGGATGCGNNCGGCCGCGACGAGCCCTCGCGCACCGAAACCATCACCAACGGCATCCGCATCTACGCCGGTTCACCCGACGTGCTCCTGAACACCGGCCGCCATCAATACGTCTTCACCTACCGCACCGGCCGCCAGATCCGCTATTTCGACGATCACGACGAGCTCTACTGGAACGTGACGGGCAATGGCTGGATCTTCCCGATCCTGTCGGCCACCGCAAACGTCACCCTTCCATCCGGCGTCGCGGCGACCGACACCGCCTACTTCACCGGCCCGCTCGGCGCCACGGATACCAACGCCCGCGCCAACAACGGCGGCAACCGCGTCTCCTTCGCCACGACTGCTCCGCTTGGGCCCAACGAAGGCCTGACCATCGCCATCAAGATGCCGAAGGGCTCGATCGACCCTCCATCAGGCAGCGAGGCGAACCGCTGGTGGCTCAGCGACAATCGCGACTACCTGATCGGCTTCGGCGCCCTGATCCTCGTCTTCCTCTACTACACCCGCTCCTGGCTGAAGGTAGGCCGAGATCCTCAGCGTGGCGTCGTCGTCCCGCGCTGGGATGCGCCCGATGGCATCTCGCCGGCGCTGGTCAACTACATCGACAACAAGGGCTTCTCCGGCCAGGGCTGGACGGCGCTCTCGGCCACGGCGCTCAACCTCGCGGTGCGCGGCTTCGTCGTTCTTGAGGATCTGAAGACCTCGATCGTCATGCGCCGCACCGACAAGCCGAATGTAGGCGAAAAATTCGAGGCGGGCGAGGCAAGCTTGCTCAACGCCGTCGGCGGCAAGGGCTCGCTCACGATCGACAAGGCCAATGGCGAGCGCGTCAAGTCGGTAGGCGAGAAATTCCGCTCCGCTATCGAGCGAGAGCATCGCGGCAAATACTACAATTCCAACGCCGGCTATACCATCGGCGGCATCGTCCTCAGCGTCGTTAGCCTGCTGGCCCTGTTCGTCTTCGGCTCGCTGGAGCCGGATACCATCGTGCTGATGATCATCCCGATCGTCGTGTCGGTATTCGTTTCCGTCTTCGTCGGCGGGG
>UBVW01000031.1:110768-111307 GCA_900469085.1 Hyphomicrobiales bacterium
GGCTTCAGCATCGTCTCGACGTTGCTGCTCGCGCTGTTCTCCAGCCTCATGGAGTTCCATGAGACACCGATGATCTTCGCCGTCGGCGGCATCGTGCTCCTGAACATCCTTTACGTCTTCATCATGGGAGCGCCGACGCCGCTCGGCTCGAAGATGATGGATGGCATCGATGGCCTGCGCCAGTATCTGACGCTCGCCGAAAAGGACCGCATGAACATGGCCGGCGTCCCCGAGATGTCGCCGCAGCATTTCGAAAAGCTGTTGCCCTACGCGGTTGCGCTCTGTGTCGAGAAACCATGGACCCGGACGTTCGAAACCTGGCTTGCCGCGGCAGCAGCGGGTGCCGCGGCTGCTGCGGCCTATCACCCGGGCTGGTACTCCGGCAATTTCGGCGGCGGCAACTTCTCCGATCGCATCGGCGGCTTCTCGTCCTCGATGGCATCCACCATCGCCTCGACACTCCCCAGCCCACCGCCCAGTTCGTCCTCGGGATTCTCCGGCGGTGGCGGCGGAGGCGGTTCGTCCGGCGGTGGTGGCGG
>UBVW01000094.1:0-1459 GCA_900469085.1 Hyphomicrobiales bacterium
TCTAGCAGGCTGTTGAAAAAGGCGCTGGCACATAGGCTCTTGTCGTGATTCACTCACTGTATGGCGATTTGGAGTTGATGGATGCGCGGCGGCGATGTGAGGACAGGTGAACTCTTCAGCTATGTGGATCTTGAGTCCCGTGTTCGAAAGGATCATCCGCTTCGGGCGATCCGGCAGATTGTGAACGAGGCGCTTGCGTCGCTGGAAGCGGATTTCTCGGCTCTTTATTCACAGATTGGGCGGCCGTCGATCGCGCCAGAAAAGCTTCTGCGCGCAATGCTTCTGCAAGCCTTCTATTCGATCCGCTCCGAGCGGCTTCTTATGGAGCGGCTGGAATACGATCTTCTCTTCCGCTGGTTCGTCGACATCGGCGTTGACGATGCAGCCTGGAATCATTCGGTTTTCTCGAAGAACCGCGACCGGTTGCTCGAGGGAGACATTGCGGCGAAATTCCTGGGTGCAATCCTTTCCCAGCCGAAAGTTAAGAGGCTGCTGTCAACAGACCATTTCTCTGTCGACGGCACACTGATCGAAGCCTGGGCTTCAATGAAAAGCTTCAAGCCAAGGGACGGTTCGGACGAACCGCCGTCAGATGGTGATGGTGGTCGTAATTTAGAAGCAAACTTCCATGGCGAAAGGCGTTCAAACGAGACGCATGCATCAACAACGGATCCGGATGCAAAGCTTTATAGGAAGGGAAGAGGCAAGGAGGCCAAGCTGTCCTTCATGGGGCATGGGCTGATGGAGAACCGCCATGGTCTCCTGGTCAATGTTTGTCTCACAGAAGCAACCGGTTATGCGGAGCGCATTGCGGCCCTTCACATGATTGAACCATTCTGCGACCGGCCGCAGGCAATTACACTTGGTGCTGACAAGGCTTATGACACGAGAGACTTCGTCAAGGATTTGCGGTCGATGAAGGTGACGCCTCACGTGACACAGAACGTCAGCGGTCGCCGCTCGGCTATCGACAGACGAACGACACGCCATCCCGGCTATTTGGTCAGCCTACGCATACGCAAGCGAATTGAGGAGGCCTTCGGCTGGATCAAAACCGTCGCGGGACAAGACAAGACGAAGTTCCGTGGCTGCGACAGGGTTGGATGGGCGTTCACCTTCGCTGCAGCCGCCTACAATCTTGTGCGGCTGCCGAAGCTCATGACGGAGACAGGCTGATGGCGAGAGTTTCTGCCTTCGCCCAGGCCTTCGCCGGTCGATGGCGCATCGTCGAGATGGACAACTGGGACAGCGACGTCCTCGATCTCGTCGAAGAAGCGCATTTGACATTCCAGGTGGCCGCAGACGGAGAAGTCGCCTTCGTCGCTCTCAAGGGCTTTCTCGATGTCCGCTACGGAGCGCGCAATGGATCAGCGTGTGCGGAGTTCTCGTGGGAAGGACAAGACGAGAATGACACGGTCTGTGGTCGCGGATGGGCAGCCCTTGGCTCCGCTGGACGCCT
>UBVW01000004.1:0-69801 GCA_900469085.1 Hyphomicrobiales bacterium
CTTGGCTCCGCTGGACGCCTCGTCGGGCACATCTATATCCACAATGGAGACGATTCCGGCTTCGTCTGCGAACGCGACTGACTTCTTCAACAGCCTGCTAGACCAGGCTTGATTGAACTACCGTCGCCCAGGTGTTTCAAAACTGAAACATCCCCGCGCGCCACTGGCGTCACGTCGGTACGTCACATACTGCGCCTACAATAAACTCACGCCAGTCGAGAAACGGAAGACTTGATTTCCCACCCCTCTTAAGTCAAACAGTCGGGACACATTCGGGGGTATTAATGGCGCCGCATATATCTTTAGTCGTACCTGTGTACAAAGAAGAAGCGAATATTCGTCCGTTTCTGGTTCGCGCAGAATCTGTTTTTGAGAAGATGGGAAAGACATACGAGATAATTTTCGCACTTGATCCGTCCCCCGATCGTACGGAAGAGGTGATCCTCAACGAAATCAATCGCAATCCCAGAGTGAAATTGATGGTATTTTCACGACGGTTTGGTCAGCCAGCTGCCACAATGGCTGGCATTTTGAGCTGCAGCGGCGAGACGTGCGCGGTTATCGATGTTGATTTGCAAGATCAGCCCGAATTGATCGAGCAGATGTATGAGAAGCTTGCTGAAGGATGTGAAGTTGTTTACGCAACTCGACGAAGTCGGCGTGGAGAGACGTGGTTCAAACGGCTTATATCCCACTTTGGATACACGGTCATAAACAAGCTCAGTGACGTTCAAATCCCCCGAAATACGGGAGACTTCCGCATTATGACACGTCGCGTCATTGAAGAGCTTCGAAGTCTCAACGAGACCCATGGTTTTTTGCGCGGCCTGGTTGCGTACGTGGGTTTTAAGCAGGGCTTCATCGAATACGACCGAGATGAACGTTTCACAGGCCTCGGAAATTACAATCGCCTAACCGGATCACTCAAGATTGGCCTCAATGGCTTGATTAGCTTTAGCTCGCGACCGCTGTTTTTGATGTCTGTCGCCGGATTTGTCCTTGCTGGCTTTAGTTTTCTTCTTGGTGCTTGGTATGTCGCGCAGAAGATAATAGGGATTGAGTTAACGCCAGGACTTTCGACAACAGTGTTATTCATTAGCTTCTTTTCTGGAATGCAGCTCATCGGCTTGGGCCTAATCGGCGAGTATGTCGGCCGTATCTACGATGAAGTGAAGCGTCGCCCGATGTATATCATCGATCGGAAAACCAATTTCTAGAGGTTGCACAGTGTTTCCATTTAAGCTCCCCGTTCCGCGAGAACATACAGCGAATCCGGTCTGGAACGGCTCCGAATTCATGATCGCATCGGAGGCGGTTCCGATTCTGGAATATAGCGAGAACTTCGAAGGCTGGTCCGATGACTTGACGCAGCTTCACGAAGAGGCAGCCGGCGATCAGCATCCAATCGACGTGGCTTCACGCAATCACGCTATTGAGCAAATTGATAAGTACAAATCAAAATCTGATGCCGTGATTATGGATATCGGGTGTTCCTCGGGCTTTCTTCTGAAAGATCTCCGGAAGCGTCAAAAAAATGATTTCCTGATAGGCGCAGACGTCGTAAAGGCGCCTCTGCTTAAGCTTGCTGCAGAGCTTAAGGATATTCCCCTTATCCGCTTTGACCTGCTGCAATGCCCGCTGCCGGCGGAATCCGTCGATGCTATCGTCATGCTGAACGTTTTCGAGCATATCGACAACGATGTACTCGCTATGCAGCAGGCTTACGAACTCCTTTCCCCTGGGGGCGTTTTGGTGGTTGAAGTTCCAGCTGGCCCGACATTGTTTGGACCTTATGATGTTCAGCTAAATCATTTCCGGCGCTATACGAGCGCAGAACTTGAAAGAAAGTTGAAAGGAGCTGGTTTCAAAATCGCTAGCAAGTCTCACCTTGGTTTTCTCATTTTTCCGGCATTCGCTCTGGTAAAGTTCAAAGACAAAATTTTTGCTAGGAAAACAAACCCTGAGATCGTCGCTCAACAGGCCTCCTCGACGAAGAACAGCAGGCTGATGTCGTTCCTGATGCGGATTGAGGCTCAATATCTTTCGCGAATTTCTCTGCCGTTCGGAATCCGTGTAACAATGACAGCCGTAAAACCAACAATGGAAGCGAGGAGTTAAATGGTCGTTGCGTCGATCTACAGCTGGTAGGAATCTTTGATATTCGTGACTTTCGGATTTCCGCGGGGAACCGAAAGTGACACTGATCCAGAAATATTTGAGCCCTCAGCGGTATTCCAATCGAAAGGTATCGACTTGGATTCAGCTCATGCTGTAGTCGCCGCAGGGCAAGCTGACCCAAGATTCCGACATGAGTAGAATGGGTAAATTGAATATTCAGTCGACTGAGTTTGTGCGGTATGTTCTCGTCGGCGGCACGACCGCGCTCATTTATTTCGGACTAGTTCTCGTTTTTGTAGAGATTTTTAGCCTTCATGGAGTTCTCCCCGTGAGTCTGGCCTACCTCGCGTCGGTTGCCTTCCATTTTATTTCAAGCAGGCAGTTTACGTTCAAAGCTGTAGGAGGGAGTGTATCTGGGCAAGTTATCCGTTATCTGACTATGGTCGGATTAAACTATCTTGTGACAGCGGTCACAGTCTATTTTTTTGCAGACTATCTTCAGTACCCGACTTATATCGCCGCAGGATTTGCGGTTGCAGCAACGCTCGTCATTGGTTACGGCATGACGAAGTTCTGGGTTTTCAAACGAGGTAGGGTTCATCGTGGCTAAGACATTTATCGTAACGGGTTGCGCTGGCTTTATTGGCAGCAATCTAGTTGACCGTCTTTTGGAAGAAAATCACGCGGTGATCGGCGTCGATAATTTCTCGACCGGCCAGCGTAAGTTTCTCGAAGGCGCTCTTGCCAATCCTAATTTTAAACTCGCCGAAATCGACCTGCTTGATACTGATGCTCTGTACAGCGCTTTTGAGGGCGGAGAAGCCGTCTTCCATCTTGCTGCAAATGCCGATGTGCGTTTCGGCACACAGCATCCGCGAAAGGATCTGGAGCAGAACACCATCGCGACCTACAACGTCCTGGAAGCGATGCGCGCCAACGGCATCTCCAAGATCGCCTTTTCCTCGACCGGCTCCGTTTACGGAGAAGCAGCGGTCGTACCCACTCCCGAGGATGGCTCGTTTCCGATCCAGACCTCGCTTTATGGCGCCTCCAAGGCAGCCGGCGAAGGGCTCATCTCGGCGTATTGTGAAGGTTTCGGTTTCACGGGCTGCATCTTCCGTTTCGTGTCAATCCTTGGTGAGCGCTACACGCACGGTCATGTCTTTGATTTCTATCAAAAACTGATGGCGGATCCGACCCGACTTCCTGTTCTCGGCAACGGCAAGCAGCGCAAGTCCTACCTTTATGTCCAGGACTGTATTGATGCGATGCTGCTCGCCATGGAGAAGGCAGACGGCAAGGTCAACATATTCAATCTCGGTGTCGATGGTTATTGTGAAGTCAATGATTCCATCGGCTGGATCTGTGAAAGCCTCGGCGTCAAGCCCGCGCTCGAATATAGCGGTGGCGACCGCGGCTGGATCGGTGACAACCCGTTCATCTTCCTTCAGACAAAACGTATTCAGGCCCTCGGCTGGAAGCCGAAATATTCGATCCGCGAGGGTGTGCTCAAGACGGTCGAATATTTAAAGTCCAACGAATGGGTTTTCGAGGCAAGGGACTGACATGCGCATCACCGTGCAAGGCCTCTGGCATCTGGGTTCCGTGACCGCCGCCTGCCTAGCGTCGGTCGGGCATCAGGTGACGGGATATGACGAGGATGCGGCAACCATTGCCTGTCTTGCCAGGGGCAACGCGCCCCTTCTGGAGCCGGGACTGGACGATCTTCTGGCCGCTGGGCTGGAATCCGGTACCCTGGCCTTTACCACCGACCCGGCAGCGGCACTGCCCGGTGCAGAAATACTATGGATCGCCTATGACACGCCGGTCGACGAGGATGACCGGGCCGATGTCGGTTTCGTCATGGCACGTGTGGCCGCAAGCCTGTCGCAGCTCGCGGCTGATGCCGTCGTGTTGATCTCTTCGCAGATGCCGGTGGGCTCGATCGCAGCACTGGAAAAGGCCGCCGCCGATTTCGGCCGTTCCGATATCCGTTTTGCCTGTAGTCCGGAAAACCTGCGTCTCGGCGGCGCTCTGAAGGTTTTCCTGCAACCGGACCGCATCGTCATCGGCGTACGGGAAAACGCAACCAGGGAAACGCTGCAGGCAGCACTTCTACCCATTACTGACAGGCTGGAATGGATGGGCGTCGAATCGGCCGAGATGACGAAACACGCCATCAATTCCTTCCTCGCCACATCCGTTACCTTCGCAAACGAGATCGCCGCCATTTGCGAGATGGTCGGTGCCGATGCCAAGGAAGTGGAGCGTGGGCTGAAAACGGAAATGCGCATCGGGCCGAAGGCCTATCTCGGCCCCGGTGGTCCGTTTGCCGGCGGTACACTGGCGCGCGATATCGTTTTCCTGGAAGCGGTGAGCCGTGGAATTGGCGTCGGGACTCCCTTGCTTTCGTCCGTCAAGGTCAGCAACGACCAGCATAAGACCTGGGTTCGGCGCAAGATCCTTGGCCTTGCTGCGGATCCGAAAAATGTCGCTGTTGCCGTCTGGGGGCTAACCTACAAGCCCGGCACCAGCACACTGCGGCGTTCGCAGTCTGTCGAACTGTGCGACTGGCTGATATCACATGGCGTGTCACTTCATGTTCACGATCCCGCGGTAGTGGCTCTGCCGGTTCATTGGCAGGGCAAGGTTCAGCGCCATGAGACTGCCAGCGATGCGGCCACCCAGGCAAGCATTCTGGTTGTCGGAACGGAATGGCCCGAATACCGAAGCGAGATCGAGAAACTACCGGAAGTAGCGCTGAAGGCACTAACCCTGATAGACGCTAACCGCTTTCTCGGCGCGCAGGCGACGGCCCTACGTTTAAAGTATATCGCCGTCGGCAGTCGGCAGAGATAAAAGAGGTCTCATCTTGTACAGGCAACTTGCTGGCAGGATTGCCATCATCACCGGCTCAAACCAGGGGCTCGGCCTGGAAATTGCTAAGGCCTATGTCGCGGAAGGCGCAAGCTTGATGCTGTGCGCGCGAAACGAGATGCTTCTCTCAGAGGTTGCCGCCGATCTTCGCGCTGGCGCAGCACGCGGGCAGAAGATCGTTTCGTATCCTGCTGATGTTTCGAAAGAGGAGGATGTCAAGGCGGTCGTTGCGGCCACTCTATCGAAGCTCGGTGGCTGCGATATTCTAGTCAACAATGCCGGCGTGTACGGTCCCAAGGGCGATATCGACGACATCGACTGGTCGGACTGGATCCGTGCCATGGAAATCAACGTTTTTGGCTCGGTGATGATGAGCCGTGCCGTGCTTGGTCATTTCAAGGCCCGCGGTTACGGCAAGATTGTCCAGCTTTCCGGCGGCGGCGCCACCAATCCCCTGCCGCGCATCAGTGCCTACGCGACCTCCAAGGCCGCCATCGTGCGTTTTGCCGAAACGCTGGCGGAAGAGGTCCGCGGACTGGGCATCGACGTCAACTGCATTGCGCCGGGTGCTCTCAACACCCGCATGCTGGACGAAATTCTCGAGGCGGGGCCTGAAAAGGTCGGCCAGTCCTTTTATGATAGATCTCTGAAGCAGAAGGAAAGTGGCGGTGCGCCGCTTGATGCCGGCGCCGGCCTCGCGGTTTTCCTTGCCTCCGGAAAAAGTGACGGCATTACCGGCAAGCTGATCAGCGCCATCTGGGACAACTGGGAGCACTGGCCCGAGCATCTCGATGAGCTTTCGAAATCGGATGCATATACATTGCGCCGGATTGCCGGCCGCGATAGGGACATGGCCTGGGGCGACAAGTAGCGCGAGGGACGCCGGCCGAGGTCTGCGGTGGGCCGATTTGCGCTTCAGCCAAGCCTTCTACCAATCAGGGGCGCCTGAAAGCTCTGCAAAACAGGGGCTGCGCCTAAACAACAGCTTGCGCGCTTCGCCTCGCCACAGCTATCGATTTACGCATTCGACGAGGGGACTTTAGGTGAATGGCAGATAAGCGCTTTGGAGTGGCCATCATTGGTTGTGGGCTGATTGGTCAGAAGCGTGCAAAGGCTCTGGGCGTCGGCGGGCGGCTCGTTGCTTGTGCGGACAGGGATATTGCGCGTGCAAAAAATCTGGCGGCCTTGGCCGACGCGGCATTTTTTGACGACTGGCAGGATGTGCTCAAGCTGGAAACGGTTAACGTGGTGGTCATCGCCACGCTGCACGATTCGCTTGCCGAGATCAGCCTTGCAGCCGTCAATGCCGGCAAGCATGTGCTGGTGGAAAAGCCTGCTGCCCGCACATCCGCCGAACTGCTGCCAGTGATTGCCGCGGCAAACGAATCTGGCGTCAAGGTTCATGTCGGTTTCAGCCATCGTTATCACCGCGGTTTGCAGAAGGCCAAAGAGATTGCTGATAGCGGCGTGCTGGGTGAGATGATGTTCATCCGCGCTCGCTACGGCCACGGCGGTCGCCCCGGTTACGACCGTGAATGGCGCGCCAGTCCCCAGCTGTCGGGCGGCGGCGAGCTGATCGACCAGGGGCCACATCTGATCGACCTATCGCGGTGGTTTCTCGGTGAATTCACCAGTACCAGCGGCTTTGCCCATACCTATTACTGGGATATGCCCGTTGACGACAACAGTTTCATGTTGTTGAAGACAGAGGACCAGAAGGCTGCATTCCTGCACGTGTCCTGCACCGAGTGGAAGAACCTGTTTTCCATGGAAATCTACGGGCGCGAGGGCAAGCTTGAGATTTCCGGTCTCGGCGGCAGCTACGGCGTCGAGAAGCTGATCTATTACAAGATGCTGCCGCAGATGGGGCCGCCGGAAACCTTTTCTTGGGAATATCCGATGGCCGACAATTCATGGGAAGTCGAAATCGCGGAGTTTTTCGAGGACATCGCTCTCGACCGCGAGCCGGCAGCAGGACTGAAAGACGCCTTCGAGGCGCTAGAGATCATCGAAAAAATTTATCAGGAGTCCGGTTATGATCATAGCGCGTAGTCCCCTGCGCATCACCCTTGGTGGCGGTGGCACTGATTTGCCGTCATATTATCGCGACAATGAGGGTTTTCTCGTTTCCGCGGCGATCGACAAATACGTCTACGTCACCGTGATGCGTCCCTTTTCCGAGGGAATTTACCTCAAATATTCGCATCTCGAACATGTCGACAAGATTTCCGATGTGAAGCATCCGATCATCCGGGAATCACTGCAGATGATCGGCTTCAACACACCGCAGGTGGAAATCACCACGCTTGCCGATATTCCGGCCGGCACCGGTCTCGGTTCTTCGGGCAGCTTTACGACCGCACTCCTGAAGTCGCTTTATACGCATCGCAAGCGCCATCTTCATCAGGAAGAGCTGGCCGAGCTTGCCTGCCATATCGAAATCGACCGTCTGGGTGAGCCGATCGGAAAGCAGGATCAGTATATCGCGGCGGTCGGCGGCGTGACCTGTTTCACCTTCCACAAGGACGACAAGGTTACGGCCAAGCCGCTAGGTCTTTCCATGGACACGATGTTCGATCTGGAAGACAACCTTCTTCTGTTCTTCACCGGCTTTTCCCGCAGCGCCAGCGGTATCCTGAAGGACCAGCAGGTCAAGTCGCAGAAGCAGGACACCGACATGCTTAATAACCTTCATTACGTCAAGGATCTGGGCTACCGCAGCCGCGACGCGCTTGAAAGCGGCAACACACGGCTGTTCGGCGAACTCATGCACGAGCATTGGGAACACAAGAAGCGCCGCTCGGGCGGCATGAGCAACCCCAAGATCGACGAGTGGTACGAGCTTGGCATGAAGAACGGCGCTGTCGGCGGTAAGCTCGTCGGTGCGGGCGGCGGCGGCTTCCTGATGTTCCTGGCGCATGACCGCACAAAGTTGCGCCAGACGATGGCCGCAGCCGGGCTGGAGGAAGTTCGCTTCCGGTTCGATTTCGAAGGCACGAAAGTGGTGTTGAGCTCGTGATGTTGACCGTTGCTATCCTCGCCGGCGGCCTGGCCACCAGGTTGCGCCCGATTACTGAGACAATCCCGAAGGCGCTCGTAGAGGTCGCCGGCCGGCCGTTTATCTTCTATCAGCTGGATTATTTGCATGCGCAAGGGATCCGCAGGGTCGTGCTGTGCATCGGTTATCTCGGCGAGATGATCGAAGATGTGGTTGGCGACGGGTCGGCCTTCGGCCTCGAAGTGCTTTATGTCGCCGATGGCCCGAAGCTTCTGGGCACCGGTGGCGCCCTGCGTCAGGCATTGCCGCTTCTCGGCGATGCCTTTTTCGTGCTCTATGGGGACTCCTTCCTGCCGATCGATTTCAACGCGGTTGAGGATGCCTATCACCAGAGCGGCAAGACCGGACTGATGACAGTGCTCGACAATGGCGACCGCTGGGACAAGAGCAACGTCCGTTATTTCGATGGCGTGCTGGTCGAATACAACAAGCGCCAGCCGACACCAGACATGCATTTTATCGATTACGGGCTCGGCATTCTACAGGCCCGCTCGATCGCCGACTGGCCGGACGAAGTGTTCGACCTTGCCGATCTTTATCACGACATGTCGGTTGCGGGGCAGCTAGCAGGGTTCGAGGCCGATGAACGGTTTTACGAAATCGGATCGCATGGTGGCCTGAAGGAAACAGAAACATATTTCACAGAAAGACGGAAACAATGACATATGCTGCACAGCATCTGAAGGAAGCATCGGAAATCATCGAGAAGCTCGATATTGCTGCAATCGAGGGCATGGCCGATCTTCTGGCCATGGTGAAGGCCGATGGCGGTCGGATCTTTTTCCTTGGCGTCGGCGGCAGTGCCGGCAACGCCTCTCATGCGGTCAACGATTTCCGTAAGATCGTCGGCATCGAAAGCTATGCGCCGACCGACAACGTTTCCGAGCTGACGGCCCGCACTAATGACGAGGGCTGGGCGACGATTTTTGCCGAATGGCTGAAGATAAGTAAGCTCAACGCTAAGGACGTGCTGTTCATCCTATCTGTCGGCGGCGGCAACCTGGAAAAGAACATCAGCCCGAACCTGGTCGAGGCTCTTAAGTTGGCAAAGAGCGTCGGCGCTAAGATCACAGGCGTCGTGGGACGTGATGGCGGCTACACAGCCCAGGTTGCCGATGTCTGCGTTGTGGTGCCGACGGTCAATTCCGAAACCATCACGCCGCATTCGGAAGCGTTCCAGGCGGTCGTCTGGCACCTTCTGGTCTCGCATCCGAAGCTAAAGGCCAACCAAACCAAGTGGGAATCGGCGGTTCGCTAAATGTCAAAGGCTGTTTTCCTCGATCGCGATGGCGTCATAAACCGTGCGGTAGTGCGCGAGGGAAAGCCGTATCCGCCCAAGGATCTCGCCGGGATGGAGATTCTGCCCGGCGTGAAGGATGCGCTGATCAGGCTAAAGGCGGCCGGTTACCTGCTGGTCGTCGTGACGAACCAGCCGGATGTGGCGCGCCGCACGACGAAGCGCGAGACGGTAGAGGAGATCAACGATTTCCTCCGCACGGCGCTGCCGATCGACGATGTCAGGACCTGTTATCACGACAGTGGCGACGCCTGCGATTGCCGCAAGCCGAAGGCGGGATTGATTCTTTCGGCGGCTGCCGAACACGGTATCGACCTTGCAGGAAGCTTTATGGTGGGTGACCGCTGGCGCGACACCGAAGCCGGCGAACGTGCCGGCTGCCGAACGATCTTTATCGACTACGCCTATTACGAAAAACAACCGGAAACCGTGGACTACCGCGTGTCGTCGCTAAGCGAAGCCGCGGATATCATATTGGGAGTAAAACCATGAAAAAAGTTGAAGACCTGAAGGTCAAGGTCTTCGCCGATGGCGCAGACAAGGCCGGCATGCTGGAAATGTATGCAAAGCCCTTCATCAAGGGGCTGACCACCAACCCGACGCTGATGAAGAAGGCTGGCATCACCGATTACGCCGCTTTCTGCAAGGACATCCTGAAGTCGATCGGCGACAAGCCACTGTCCTTCGAAGTGTTTTCCGACGATTTTGCGGAAATGGAAAAGCAGGCAATGGAAATTGCCAGCTGGGGCGACAATGTCTACGTCAAGATCCCGGTGACCAACACCAAGCAGGAAACCTGCTACGCGCTGGTGGAAAAGCTGGCAGCCAAGAACGTGAAGATGAACATCACCGCGATCATGACGCTGTCGCAGGTGCGCGACGTCTTGGCAGCGCTTGATCCTGATGTGCCGAGCTATGTTTCGGTCTTCGCCGGCCGCATCGCCGACACCGGCCGTGACCCGGTCCCGCTAATGGCCGCGGCCGTCGAGTTGCTCAAGGTGGCACCGGCCGCCGAGCTCATCTGGGCAAGCCCGCGAGAATTACTCAATATCTTCCAGGCCGACGAAATTGGGTGCCAGGTTATCACTGTGACCAATGATATCCTGAAGAAGTTGGCGCTGGTTGGTTACGACCTCGACATCTACTCGCTCGATACGGTCAAGATGTTTTATAAGGACGCTGTGGAGGCTGGGTTCAAGTTGTAAGCTGCGGTCGGCTAATTGACGACCTGACGCCGGACCGTCCGACCTTGATGATCAGCCAAGAGGTCGGACGCTCGCCTTTTAAAGAAATAAGCCTGTTTTGGGTTTTGGGACAAGTGACGGGGCAGCTTATGTATAGATCAGCGACCATTTGGTGCGCCGGTATTTCTTTTGTCGCATTCTGCGGCCTCATTATATTTTCTATGCCGCTCGTGCAGTTATTTATTTTCAGCTCCGACCAGCTGACGGTTCCATCTTTCGTAGACGACTTCCTTTTAAATCCGATCTTCTCGCTGACCTCCTGGATGATCCCTCGAGCGCCTTACGTCTTTCCCGACCTGTTAATCTATACAATCCTCCGCCTCCTTTTGCGGGATATATATTTCACAATTATAGCGATATCGTTGCTATATCAGGCGTTTATAGCTGTTGCAGCGCGCTTTATTCTGAAGCGCGCCATTGCAAACGAAAATAAGGCCGCCTTAGCTTGGTACCTATTTATGGGGTTGTCGCTAGTGATCTTAGCCGCGGCTCAATCGGGGCTAGCTGGTCAACAGTTCGATGCGTTGATGCCGATACAACTCTTTATACCTATCGCGCATGGAACAGCGGCGGTAAGTGCAGTTATTGCCTTTTGTTTTTATGAGCGCTCGGAGGAAACTCGCTCCTCGCTCTTGAGCGTCATATTCATTATCTTGTCCGCTCTCGCCATATTTTCTGACAAGCTTTTTGTAGTCTTTTTTGCGATGCCTTACTGCCTTGGCGTACTCTTGGCCTCACCGAATTCCTTTGGGATCAAGCGCAGCCTCGTTTTCACATCGAAGTTTGGTATCTCCCTCATCATAGCTTTTTACCTGGATACCCTTTTCACACAGCAGAGCATAGACCCGATTTCCTTCCCATTCGGTGAGCGATTTGATGTTATAGTCGATGTCTTCAAAAACGCCCCCCTTGCCTCCATCGTTCTGTTCGTTGTCTGTCTACCCGCGATGTATGTAGGAATCAGGCTCCTGCTGTCGTTGTCACGGTGCGACACGAGCGCCATCAGCGAGAGAAAAGCCCAGGCATTCATTGTCCTTATGACTGGTTCCGGTCTCTCAGTTGGACTTCTTCTCTGGCAGACAGCGAACCCGGCGTATGCGCGATATATGGTTGGGATGCAACTGGGTGGCCTACTTGCGTCTTGCTTGCTCATCGTTAGCTGGAATAGGCGTTTGGTAGCACCTCTCATTCTCATAGGCAGTGTCGGGCTTACGGCGACACTGGTAGTCGGCTACCTTAAGCCCTCGTCAATATTGACGCCGTTTACGGAACGGAAAAGGATAACAGAAGGCTTGAACGCTTGCCGCGAGCGGTTGGGTCTCCAGGCTGGCTATGCACAGTACTGGCAGGCCAGAAGAATATCAGAGATGACAGGCTGGCATTTCCAGTTAAATCAATTCGAGCCGGGATCGCCTGTACCATTCTTTTGGGGTAGCAATCTTTCTTGGTTTTATTACCGACTGCTTGATGGGCAGCCTCTCATATCTAACTTCATCATCGACGACGCTTTGCCGCGGAGCGATATAATTCGTCTCTATGGAGTTCCGTCCACGGAAGCGGACTGCGGCGGCCTTCGTGTGCTCGTTTATCAGGACGCTGACGAATTGCAGCGTCGTGTACAAGCAACCATTAACAATCGCTATGCATTGGAGGATCTGACGAAGGACTTCCCCCCTAGTTTTGTACTAACGGGGCCCGTGCTTGGGGCTTATAGTCTGTCTACCTTCTCGCGGCAGATTGGCACGTTGGACAAAAACGCAATCACCGCAATGTCACCGCGCGACGAGGAAGGTTTCTTGATGTTCGGCCCGTACATTAGATTGCCGGCTGGAAGTTACCAAATTGAGATCGAATACAGCTGCAGCACTAATTTAGCTTCAAATAGTTTCGACATCACTGCCGAGCTTGGGTCACAGGTGCTGAAGAGCGTTGAGCTGAAGGCGAATGATTCGCGATGTGACGGCCTTCAACAAAACCTAGTTTTGCCATTTAAACTGGATAAACCCACCACAAAAATCGAATACCGAGCACGCTTTGGTGGATCGGGTAAGCTCTCTATAGACAAAGTCAGTTTGGCGATGCCGCACCAAGTCTACGATGGGGGGGCGAATTAGGCCGGGTCAGAATGCTGGGAGGATTTGAATTGTCCAAAGGACGACCGAAACGTGGTCAGCTGTAGTCCTCCTGTTGTATTTTGCTATCAAACGAAATAAGCAATCCCTAAGTTGACCTGTTGGCTGCATTGCCGAAGGGAGGTTGGCAGTTGATTGAATTTCCTTGGAGAGAAACGTGAAGAAAATAGCTTTGGTCACCGGGATTACAGGCCAGGATGGCGCCTATCTTGCAGCCCTTCTGCTGGAAAAAGGCTATGAGGTTCATGGCCTAGCCCGCCGCTCGAGCAGCTCGGACGTGAATTTGAGCCGGCTTGACTGGCTCGGGATTACCAAGGATGTTAGAATCGTCGATGGTAATTTGCTTGACCTGTCCGGCCTTGTCCGAACGCTACGAGATATTAAACCTGACGAAGTCTACAACTTGGGCGCTCAGTCCTTTGTAAAATCTTCATGGCAACAGCCGATCTTGACCGGCCAAGTGACCGGCCTTGGTGTCGCCAACATTCTTGAAGCCGTCCGTCTCGAACTGCCGGCAGCGCGCTTCTATCAGGCGTCGTCGTCTGAAATGTACGGTCTTATCCAAGAGCCTATGCAGTCAGAAATCACGCCGTTCTATCCACGGTCGCCTTACGCCGTGGCAAAGCTTTACGGCCATTGGCTGACCGTAAACTATCGCGAAAGCTTCGGGCTTCACGCATCCAGCGGCATCTTGTTCAATCATGAATCCCCGCTGCGCGGCATTGAGTTTGTTACCCGTAAAGTTACGGACGGCGTTGCTCGCATTAAGCTCGGTCTTTCGAACGAGCTGCGCCTCGGTAACATCGATGCGAAGCGCGACTGGGGTCACTCACGAGATTACGTTCGCGCTATGTGGATGATGTTGCAACAGGATGTCGCCGATGACTACGTCATCGCCACCGGCCGCACGACAACGGTACGAGATATGTGCATGATTGCTTTCAAACATGCTGGCCTTAATATCGATGAACACCTAATCATCGATCCAGACCTTTTCCGCCCTGCGGAAGTTGACGTTCTCCTCGGCAACCCACAGAAAGCTAAGGATGCTTTAGGATGGGAAGCAACGGTCACTCTCGAAGAGATGATCGTTGAGATGGTCGAGGCCGATCTGCGACGGCTGGCACACCTAAAGTCGGTTTAACGGGCGGTGGCCGGATGACAGTTCAGCACAGGATCCTTGTCACCGGCGCATCCGGCTTTGTTGGCAATTGGCTTATAAAGACTTTGCGCTCCTTCCCAACCGACGCCGACCTAGAGTTGGTTTCGGCGGGGCGGAGTGCGGGATGCGATATCGATTTCAACGTTGCAGACAAAACTGCGGTGAACTCTGCTTTACGCGACATCCGGCCGACGGCCGTTGTTCATCTTGCAGCGATTGCAGCCCCCCAGGAAGCTCTTAAAGATCCAGCGCAGGCATGGGACGTGAATTTTAGTGGAACTGTCAATCTAGCATCGGCCGTTCTCAGGGAAGTGCCAAACTGCCGTTTCATTTTTGCCGGAAGTTCCGAAACTTATGGGCAGTCATTTGCAGATGCCCAAGGGGCGCCTCTTACTGAAGAACGAGCTCTAAAGCCGATGACCGTGTATGGCGCGACTAAGGCGGCAGCCGATATCGCTATCGGTCAGATGTCTTTCGACGGATTGCGCTCGATACGATTCCGACCATTCAATCACACAGGCCCCGGCCAAGCGGAATCCTTTGTAATTCCTGCCTTTGCTAGCCAGATTGCCAGAATCGAAGCGGCTGTCTCTCCTCCTGTGATCGAGGTCGGAAATTTAAGCGCCAAGCGCGATTTTCTCGATGTGCGAGACGTCGTGCGGGCTTACGCACTGGCGGCGTTAGGCAAGGGAAATTTGGCAGAGGGTAAGGTTTTCAATCTTGCCTCTGGTAACGCCATCGAGATCCGTACCATTCTCGATGTTCTCGTTCGCCTGTCGGGTCGAAAAATAGAAGTCGTCATAGCGTCAGATCGAGTTCGCCCGATCGACATTCCGATAGCCTGCGGGAATGCGAGCGCCGCCAATCAAACTCTCGGTTGGGCGCCTCAGTTTAGGCTTGAAGACACCATACACGCCGTTCTTTCTGATTGGAGAGAGCGGATCAATGCACCCCACTGACTTTTACTGGAGCACACTGTGCTGAAGAGCCTCTGGCAATATCGCTACTTCGTTTTGTCATCGATACGGGGAGAGCTAAAAGGTCGATTTGCGCGCTCCTATCTCGGTGGGTTCTGGTTTATTCTGCATCCACTGGCTCAATCGTTGATCTTCTCGATTATTCTTGCAGAGGTAATGCGAGCGCGTATCCCCAATATGGATAACAGCGCAGCCTATCCTATCTATCTATTGTCTGGGATGGCAGCTTGGGGCTTGTTTAGCGAGATCCTAAACCGCAGCATGACAATATTTATTGATCAGTCATCGGCGTTGAAAAAGATTGCCTTTCCGCGGCTTTGTTTGCCTGTGATCGTTTGGGGCGGCGCGATCATAAATCATTTGCTGCTGTTATTGGCGATAGCCGTTATATTCTTGTTTTTCGGACATTATCCGGGAACGGCGTGGATGTTTGTGCCGATAGGAATTTTACTTATCTCAGCTCTAGCATTTGGACTTGGTGTTTTCTTGGGCGTTTTGAATGTCTTCGCCCGGGACGTTGCACAGATAATGATGGTCGTCATGCAACTGTGGTTTTGGGTCACACCTATAGTCTACGTGAAGAGTGTGGTCCCAGAAAGCGTTCAAATGTTTATCAACCTCAATCCGATGACGGGCCTTGTGGAGATCTACCATGATGCTCTGCTGCTCAACCAAGCGCCTGATTTTGTAACTCTCCTTCCACCGGCTTTCACCGGTGCAATCGCGCTAGTCGCCTCCTTCGTCCTCTTCCGTCGTGCAAGCCCGGAATTGGTGGACGCCCTCTAATGAAGACTGTCCTGAATGTTTCGTCTGCGAGCAAGCGCTACGCGGCGTATAAGAGCAATTTACAGCGTTTCGCGACCTGGTTTGGCGCAAACATTAATCCCATTTCGGAGTACTGGGCGAACCGCGAAATCTCGTTTCAAGTAGTTGCGGGGGAAGCGTTGGCCTTGATCGGTCAAAATGGTGCTGGCAAAAGTACGCTACTGAAGATGATTACAGGCACGATACGGCCAACTACCGGGCAGATCACGGTGTCCGGCCATATAAGTGCGATCCTAGAACTCGGCCTTGGCTTCAATCCAGAGTTCACCGGCCGTCAGAACATTTACCATGCGGGCGGATTAATGGGCTATTCGCAGCAGGAGCTCGCAATCCTTATACCGACGATCAAGGATTTCGCGGAGATCGGCGATTTCTTTGATGAGCCTGTCCGCGTCTATTCCAGCGGGATGCAAGCTCGTCTTGCCTTTGCTTTAGCAACGGCCAAAAGACCCGATATCCTGATCGTTGACGAGGTTCTGTCTGTCGGGGACAGCTATTTCCAGCATAAAAGCTTCAACAGGATCCGTCAGTTCAAGGAACAAGGGACGTCAATTATTCTTGTCACCCACAGCCTGGGCGATGTTCGTGCATTATGCGACCGGGTCCTACTTCTAGACAAAGGACGTGTTTTGAAAGACGGCGCTCCAGATGAGGTCGTGGATTATTACAATGCCATGATAGCAGAACGCGAAAATTCTAACGCCGTTGGCGGTGTTGAGCAGGTGCGCGGTGAAGACGGCTGGTTGAAGACTAGATCTGGCACATTTGAAGTCACGATCAGCAACATTCAACTTTTTGACAAGGAAACTGAGGCTCCCGTAGAGGTGGCGACAACTCGGCAAAATCTCGTTTTAAGAGTAGACGTTCGCGTTCGCGGCAATGTAGAGAAGCTTGTTATGGGTTTGATGCTGCGCGATCGGACTGGCCATATTGTTTGGGGCACCAATACTGCCCACACTGATCAGATTCTACAATCTCCCGAGCCCGACGGTATCTACCGCTTCGACATAGCGTTCGAATGTGTCTTGGGGCCCGGTTCATATGCGTTTACAGCTGCGTTAACAGCAACCGAAAATCATACACAGAACAATTACGAATGGACGGACAACGCGCTCGTGTTCGATGTCGTCAATACGTCACTGCCTATGTTTTCTGGGACAACGGCTCTACCTGCAACCTTCAGAATTTCAAGGATTTAAATATGGACGGTCTTGAGCGCGCGCTTATGACGATCGGTTGCGGTGATAGCGACGGCATACCAAAAACTAGCGACGCTGGACGGATCGTGCGCGGTCCAGAGTGTGACGTCCAAATTATGCATAACGGCCTGAAGGTCGTTGCTGGTGGATATCACGGAGATTGGATGGCTCATGTCATCCGGGCATTGCGCGGCCATCACGAGCCGCAAGAGGAAGCCGTGTTCCACGCGCTGCTGCGCGCCTGTCGACACAATTCCCTGTTTGTCGAGCTCGGCTCCTTTTGGGCCTATTACAGCTTGTGGTATCTCCACGAAATTCCAGGTTCAAAAAGTATTTGCATCGAGCCTGATCCGAATAACAAGTCAATTGGCGAGCGCAATGCTGATCTGAATGACCTTTCTGGTAGAATGCGCTTCCTACAAGGCTTCGTGGGCGGCACTCAGCAGGCAGCACTAGAGGCTTCGGTCGAGACTATCGAAGGTCCAGTCACACTACCCTGTTACAATGTCGACTCCCTTCTTGAATTGGCCAAGGATGAGATAATCGAGATTCTTCATGTTGACGTCCAGGGCGCTGAGTTGCCGCTGCTTAGCTCCGCACATAAAGCTATAAGTGAAAATAGAATCCGGTTTGTTGTGGTGTCTACACACCACAGTTCTATATCTGGCTCAAAGACTACTCACGAAGATTGCATAACGCAGATATTATCCCTAGGAGGTCGGGTGCTGATCGAACACAATGTGCAGGAGTCGTTTAGCGGTGATGGACTAATTGTCGCGAGCTTCTTCGCAAGTGATGCTCGAGTCGCCATCCCGAACATAAGCCGCAATACTGCGCGACTCTCTCTATTTCCGGAGAAGTGATGTTTGTTTCTTACGCGCAAAACTTTGAAGACGTTATGCTATGGCGCGCATTGAAAGACGTCAAAAACGGCTTCTATTTGGATATCGGAGCACAAGATCCGGTTGTTGACTCTGTAAGTAGAGGCTTCTATGAAAAAGGCTGGCGTGGCGTCCATCTTGAGCCTACACCTGCTTACGTTGCAAAGCTCCGACAAAATCGTCCAGATGAAACAGTGTTGCAGAATGCTATAGGTGAAGGTGGCGGCAGTATTCCATTCTTCGAGTTTCCAGAGACCGGCCTTAGTACTGGTGATGCCGATTTCGCCGCTCAACATGAGGCAAAGGGATTCAATCGGCAGGAGACCCGAGTTTCGCTTTTGCCGTTAGCTGATCTTCTTGAGCGCTATGGCAATCGCGATATTCACTGGATGAAGATCGACGTTGAAGGAATGGAGGCTTCAGTTCTAGCTAGCTGGGGGCTTTCGCCGGTTCGACCATGGATTGTCGTGGTTGAATCGACGGTTCCGCTATCGTCGGAACGTGCCGAAGTTGCATGGCAACACCACCTAATTGAGCGGGATTATGAACTGTGCTATTTCGATGGGCTGAACTGCTATTTTGTCCGTCGGGATCATCCAGACCTCAAGGAGGCTTTTAGCGTTCCGCCGAACGTCTTTGATGGTTTCACCCTTTCGGGCACAGCCACGTCGCCGATGTCAGCACGGATGATACGTCTAATGGCAGAAGCGCGTGATCAGCGAGATCATACGGCGCAAAGGCTTTCCGAAGTCACAGAGCAGGCTGACCTCTTTCATTCCCAGATCTTATCTCTGCACGATAGTTTCAGCTGGCGTATTACGTCACCATTGCGGGTGTTTTCGAGAATAAGTGGACGTGCCCTCCGACGTTCGGAGAAGGCTATGCGCCGACTTTTGATGACGCTTAAAAGAGCGCTTCGGTTCGGCGTGGAACTGCTCCGAAGATCATTAAGCGGGTGCAAATCTGCCATGCGTCACGTACTTCGCCTTGTAGTGAAACTCTTTAGAAGCAATCCCAGGCTGCACACCTTTGCGCGTAAGGCAGTTAATCAAAATGCAATTCTGCGCCGGATCGCCTCGCGCTCTCTGAAAATTTCAAATCCATCGTCTGTTCAAGAGGGGCGATACACGATGTCTTTGAAAGGCGGCAATGCCCATCACAACTCGCTTGATCGTTCAAGTAAAGAACTGAACACACTCTCGCGCGTCGGTCGCCTCAACGCCCGACAGACCGCAATTCGCTAACCCAGGTTGACTATGAAAATCCTTATCGACATGCAGGGTGCGCAGTCTACCGGCTCACGTAACAGAGGTATCGGCAGATACACTCAGTCCTTAGTTCGGTCTCTAATTCGCAACAAGCATTCCGATGATGATATTATCCTTCTGTTTTCGTCGGCATTCTGGGAAAGCATTCCGGACATCTTGCGCGAGATGGATGTTGATCTTTCTCTCGATCAAATCAAGGTGTGGCACTGCAACAGTATGGTCAACACACACTCAGGGCATGTCGCTGAACGGGATTCAGCCGAACTTTCGCGTGAAGCCTATATATCCGTGCTTGCGCCAGATGTAGTGCTGATTACAAGCATCTTCGAAGGGCTTGGCGATGATGTTGTTATTTCAGTGGGGAAATTCCCGCCCGGAATTCCTACCTGCGTGATTCTGTATGATTTGATCCCTTATCTCAATCGGACGATCTACCTTTCAGATCCCACTGTTGAGGCATGGTACGAGCGAAAGCTACAAGAGCTGAGACAAGCAGATGTCTTGCTCGCAATATCGGAGGCATCACGTCAAGACGGGCTAGCGTGCCTCGGTCTTCCCCCAGATAATGTTGTTAACATTTCTTCCGCTGTTGAGGGTTTTTCAAAGCAGACTATTGATGCAGCGACAGAAGCTTCCTTGCGCTCAAAGTACGCGATCAAAGGCAGCTTCGTTCTTTATACAGGCGGCATTGATCATCGGAAAAATATTGAAACCTTGATCGAGGCGTTCTCTCTTTTGCCTGCTGACATGCTGAGTGTCATACAACTTGTGATTGTTTGCTCTGTCCAGCAAGTGGTTAGAGATAAGCTTTTGACGTTGGCGAAAGGGTGCGGTCTTCCTGTCAATTCCGTCGTCCTTACGGGCTTCGTACCTGAAGACGATCTGATCAATCTCTACAATCTTTGCGATTTGTTTGTTTTTCCCTCACTATACGAGGGTTTCGGCTTGCCGGTACTTGAGGCCATGCAGTGCGGAGCCGTGGTGGTCGGTGCGAATACGTCCAGCATACCCGAAGTAATCGGCTTCGAGCGCGCTCTATTTGATCCATCTGACAAAAATGCCATGGCCGACAAGATAATAGAAGGTCTTACCAATGAAGACTTTCGGGAAACCTTTAGGGCCCACGCGGCAGAACAGGTTCAAAGGTTCAGCTGGAAGGAAAGCAGTACGCGTACACTGGCCACTTTAAGGAAGGCTTTTGAAGGAAGACAGAAATCAAACATAACAAATTGTAGAAATAGGGAACGGCCGCGATTGGCTTACCTATCACCGTTACCGCCGTGCAAGTCCGGAATAGCAGATTATAGCGCTGGACTATTGCCGGAACTTGCCCGCTTCTATGACATCGATGTCGTTAGCGAAAGTCACAATTTTGCGTGGGCAAGCGGTGCCGGACAAACTGTATCGATCGAGTATTTCCGCGCAAATTCCAGAAAATATGACCGTGTACTGTATCATTTTGGAAACTCGGAATTTCACGCACATATGTTTGATATCGCTGAAGAAATCCCTGGAGTGGTTGTTTTACACGACTTCTTTTTAAGTGGAGTGCATCACTACATGCAGGTGCATGCGTTGAGACCGGAATCATTTAATCACGAGACATTCGAATCTCATTCGTATGCCGGATTGTACAATCTACATTCCAGACCCCTTGATGATGTAATTCAAGCTCAACCCTGCAACTTCTCTGTCCTTTCAAATGCGCTGGGAATTATCACTCATTCTCGTTTTTCAAGGGATTTAGCTGAACGCTTTTATGGTGAGAGTGCGCCGCAGACTTGGGAGGTTCTCCCCCTTGCCCGCGTACTGGCAAGGCTGGAGAGTCGCGAAGTTGCGCGCCGTAAACTTGGATTAGAGGACAACGAAGTGCTGGTCTGCAGCTTCGGAATCTTGGCCGCCACGAAGCTTAATGATAGGCTACTAAACGCTTGGCACAATTTACACTCCTCCTGTCCCCAGCCAATCAACCTGGTATTCGTGGGGGAAGCGCGCGGCGCCTACGGAGCCGGTATTGCCGCTGACATTGAAAGGCAAGAGGCCCGCGGAAAGGCGAGGATAACCGGTTGGGTAGATCAGGAAACCTACAGTGACTATCTCGCAGCAGCCGATATTGCGGTTCAGTTGCGCGGCAGTTCCCGAGGCGAAACCTCGGCCGCGGTTCTAGATTGCATGTCCGCGAGTCTTCCGACTGTAGTCAATGCAAACGGTTCAATAGCGGAACTCCCGTCGGATAGCGTATTGATGATCTCCGACGACTTTTCAGACGATGAATTGATTGATGCTCTGAAAAAGCTAATTCAATCCGTTGAAATGCGGACCAAACTGGGCCGCCGCGGGCGGCAGCAAATAGAAGAATTTCATCTCCCGAGGCAGGTTGCATCGCGCTACCATGACGCTATCGAGTCCGCATATTCGTCACCACTGAACGTGAGAAATCGGTTGCAATCTGCCATAGCGCGTCATGCGCCCTACTTGACGAGACCCGGCCTTCTTGCGCTAGCGCAAGCTAGCGCTCGCAACTTCCGCCCAAATGGATGGCAGAGACAGATTCTGATACATATGCCCGAACGGCCGGACAGAGAGTGGTCCAATCAGCTCATCGAGGCGCTCAAAATTGCATACAGAGGCTACCGTTTGGAGCCGATTGCGACGTCCTCTGACGGACATGCCCGTTATGTTAGAGCAAAAACCCTGACGTCCCTGGGGCTTGACCCGAGCCTTGTCGACGATGAGATGATTGATGTCTATGACGATGATGTGATTTTCACAAATGGGCCGAACGATGTGCTCAGGAAGTTGCTGCTGACGACTCCAGGTCTAGTCGTGAAGCCTATTGAAGAACTATTCCAGTTTCTGTTGCCACTCGAGCGGGTGGAATTCGGTTGAAGATAGGTGTCGATGGCCGTAATCTCGTCCCAAGCCTCAGCGGAATTGGGCGCTATGTGCTGGAGATGTGCCGATCATTGGGTGAACAAGGGCACTCACTTGTACTCTACCTGCCGGAAGAACCACACACTCCTCTTCCCCGACTGACCGGTTGCGAGGTACGCGTTTGGAATTTCAAGGGGCCCTGGCGCCGGGTAATCTGGAATATTACAGCGCTGCCAGCTGCCGCCAATGCAGATCAATTGGACTTCTTCTGGGGACCAGCGCATCGGCTCCCCATTGGGCTTAATCGCCATATTCCTACGATTGTCACTATTCATGATCTCGTATGGCAAAAAGCTCCCAAAACAATGCGATGGCAGACATGGCTGGGCGAGCGTGCATTCATGCGACAGGCGTTGAAGCGAGCCAACTTTGTTGTGGCTGATTCTGAGTCCACAAAGAAAGATATTGCTGCATTCCATCCAAGTGCAGCTGTCCGTACGCGTGTTGTTTATCCCGGCCTGACAACTCTACCACCACCAAGTGGAAGACAGCTAGTGCCCCGCGATGCGGAAGGAAACTCGACAGAATATGCATTGTTTGTAGGAACCCTGGAGCCCCGTAAGAATCTATCGCTTTTACTGCGAGCATTTTCGAGTATCGACAGCCGAAAAAGTTTGAAACTCGTCATCGCGGGCGGCCAAGGATGGAGGCTCGGCAATCTTTCCGAGCTGATAAGCCACCATGGTGTTCGAGACCGCGTCATCGTTACCGGATACATCTCGGATGGCGAGCTCGCTCAGCTCTATTCCTCCGCTACATTTCTATTGATGCCCTCGCTTTATGAAGGCTTTGGATTTCCAATCATCGAAGCACAAAGCTTTGGTGTTCCCGTGATCACTTCCAACAGATCGTCGATGCCGGAAGTGGCACGCGAGGGCGCGATACTCGTAGATCCAGAAAACATTACAGAAATCTCGGCCGCGATCGGGCTTCTTGCTTCGGACAAGGCCTTGAGGTCATCATTGAGCGCTAAAGCTCGCATTAACGCAGGACGCTTTTCGTGGGAAGGTGCCGCACGCGATCTTGTTGACTTGGTGCAAGGTCACGTGAAAAGCTAGTCGAGCGCTGAGGATCAGACAAACTACTAGAATTTGCCAATGGGAATATCGAAGCGCAGTTGGACGAAAAATGCTCCAGTATAGCGACAGCATTTCGCCGCGTCATCACCTTCAGTGTGAAGCATTCTTTTGACTTCAGTTTGGAAAAATTATCCAATAAACCTTTTGTACAATAGAGAGTAACTTTCTGCCATCATGTCAGCCTGCAACAATTTTTTATATCTCGCAGCTGACGATTTTCCAAACTCTGTAAGATATTGATGACTGCTAAGCATCTTACTCATCGCCCTCGCTAATGCCTGCGCATCCTCCGGCGGAACAACGATACCAGTTTCACCATTTTTGTTGACGAAGCTTGTGCCGGTACCAATCTCGCAGCTGATCATCGGTTTTCCGAACATGGCAGCTTCTACAAGCGACAATCCGTATGCTTCGGATCTCAGGTGCGAAGGAAATACGAAAGCTGTGCAGAGCTCCAAAAGAGCCGCTTTGTCGAGATCGGTGACCGCGCCCAGAAAGTGCACGTTGACCAAATTTGCGTGCGCTGCTTTGGCCTTCAACTCCCGCTCCATTGGCCCTTCGCCGGCAATCAAGATATCAGCGTCTATATTCTGTGCGGACTCAATTAAAGTATGTAGTCCCTTATAATAGCGCAAAACGCCTACAAAAAGAAAAAAGGGCTTGGGAAACCGCGCCTTCCAACTAACCTTGACTTCTGAGGACGCGCGCGGATAATCCGCCGCCTCGAGCCCTATCGGGATCACTTCCGTCTTGTCGCGGTATTTTTGCAGAACCTCGCTGCTCTCAATGTAATTTGGTGAGGTCGCAACGATACGGTCGACCCCGGCGAGAAACCGATGCATCAGTGGTTTATACAGCTGCAAGAGTACCTTCTGCTTAACGATGTCGGAATGGTAAGTGACAATCGTTGGCTTTCGCGGTGGCTGAAGGATGTGCACGAGATCCATAAAGGGCCAGGGAAAATGGTAGTGGATTAGATCAACTGTTGCGCTGAGTTCCTTGAACTTCGAAAGTCCATCACGCGAGAATCCAGTAGAGGCAAACTCAAAACTCAACTTTGCCTTGTGCGCAATGTGGCCATCGAACTCTACCGTGTTGGCTGTTGGGTCGCGACTAAGTGAAAGGACATCCGAATGAATGCCGTGCACTCGCGCGCCTTTGGCGATCGCATGGATCGTCCGCTCGACACCTCCGAAGGAATCCGGATAGTAGGTCTTAAAAAAATGAAGGACGCGCATTGCGAAGGCCTTAGTTCAACGAAAGTGTGCTTTAATCTACACACCTTTCTACTCATTAACCGCGCCCGAACTCGTCGGAGACGCGGACAATGTCGTCTTCCCCGAGATATGATCCCGTCTGTACTTCTATCATCTCAAGCATGATTTTTCCGGGATTGTAGAGCCGGTGGAGTTCCCCTTGTGGAATATACACAGACTCGTTTTCGCGCACGAAAGTCACCACGTCTCCAACTGTAACTTCAGCCGTCCCCTTTACACACACCCAGTGTTCGGAGCGATGGAAGTGCTTCTGAAGTGAAAGTTTTTTGCCCGGCAATACAAACAATCGCTTCACTTGGAAACGGTCACCGTTGAGCAGCGAGGTATAACCGCCCCAGGGACGGTACGAGGTTGGATGCGTCTCAGTCAGGCGAGCCGTTGCCGCATCTTTCGCGAGATACTTCACCAATGTTCCGACTTCTTGCGCCTCATCGAGATGGCCCACATAAATTGCATCTTCGCTGGCGATGACGGCAACGTCTTTCAATCCTTGAACGGCCACATGCGAGGCGCGCGACAGAACAAGCGAGTTTTCAGTGTTCATCACGGTGGCATGACCGATGACGACATTGCCATCATCGTCCTTCTCGACAAGCTTCCAAACGGCATCCCAGCTCCCGAGATCGGACCAAGCGAAGGTGGAGGGAACAACCGCGGCATTCGCCGTCTTCTCCATTACCGCATAATCGATTGAGATGTCCGGGCTCTCTTGAAATCTTGCTTCGTCAAGCCGTACAAAGTCCAGGTCAACGACCGCGCCATCTACCGCAGCGCGCGCGGCCTCACAGACATCAGGCGCGAAAGTCTCGAGTTCGCTTAGCAAAACGTCAGCTCGGCACATAAACATCCCGGAGTTCCAATAGAACCCGCCGGCGGCAAGCATTTCCTCGGCGGCATCGAGCCTTGGCTTTTCAACAAAGCGTTTAATGCCGTAAGCGCCGGTTGTTAACTGGTCACCACGTTCAATGTAGCCGTAACCGGTCGCCGGCTCGGTTGGTGTTATACCGAACGTCACGATTTTCCCGGAAGCCGCGGTCTCCCGCGCGGTCGCTATTGCATTTCTCCAATCGTGACCGGCATCGATCTGCTGATCTGATGCCAAAAGCTGAAGGATAGCATCTTCGCCAAAGGTCCGCTTTAGGAAGAAAGCGGCCGCCGCTATAGCTGCAGCTGTGTTGCGTGCGATCGGTTCGAGTATGATAGCGGAGAGATCAACGCCGAGTTCGCGAGCCTGCTCCGCCGCTGTAAAGCGAAAATCTTGATTGGTGATGATCAATGGCGCCTGATAGAGGTCAGTGTCGGTCACTCGTCCCAGAGTTTCTTGAAACAACGTCCTTTCATTTACAACTTGAATAAATTGTTTCGGCGCGCTTGACCGCGACAATGGCCAAAGTCGCGTACCTTTGCCGCCGGCCATAATGACGGGTATAATCTTCTGGTTCATAGAGTGTCTCCGGGATGCAGCACCAAACGCGATTGGTAAGGCCTTACCCTTTGATAGGAAGGCGGGTCAATGCCTATGTCCAATCGTTAATAACGCGCCGGATTCGTTCACCGGCAATTCCGGACAGGCTTTACTATGAGCGCCGCCTGGTGATAGATGGCCGCTAGCATGTTGGCCAAGCAGCTCGGATCTGCCCCGAACTTCGCTGAGTTGAAAGTCGCCTCGATCCCCTTAATTTTGGACAGACTGGGCGAGCCGCCAGAGATCCAATATTCGGACTACATCGACGAAATACCTGCAATTCGCGCGACGCTCCAAGAGCGGCGGCTGGCACCAGCAGGGCAGAAACGAACAGCAGGACGGTAAAGCCTTTGCAGCCGGCGCGAGCCTGGCAGGACCAAAAGCCTGGGCAGGATGCGGTGTCGCTGACCTCAAAATGGCGGTGACCGGCGGGATTTACGCTGGCCTCGGCTGATTACCCCCGCCGCACCATCGATTTCGCGATCTCTACGATATCGTCTCGCGATGCGGTCGGATCCTCCTTCGACCAGGCAATGCCAAGCCCGATCTTGAAGTCGATCCCCCTCACCTTCTTGAGTACGAAGCTGCGGTTCGGGATATTGGTCGTCCACTCCGGTGCGAGGCCGATGGCAAGACCGGCAGAGACGAGAGAGACCAGCGAATAGGTGTCGTCACAGCTATAGGCGACGTTCTTCGTCAGATCGTATTCCTCGAACTTCTCATTGAAGTACCGTTCGGTGAAAGAGAGGTTCTGCCGGTTGAAGGCAATGATCTTCTGATCGCGTAGGTCTTCGATCGAGATCTCGTTCAGCGAAGCGAGAGGATTGCTCTCCGAAACCGCCAGAAGATAGCGTTCATGGACAACGGAGAAGAAGCGGAGTGAGCCTATATTCTCGACCGGCCTGATGAAGCCGAGGTTCAATTGTCCGGTCTCCAGCCCGCGGATGATGTCTCCGGTGTTGCCTGAGGCGATATGGATGCGGATGTCGGGAAACTTGCGGGCGATCTTGCCAAGGAACTGGGGCAGCATGCCCAGGGTGGCAGGATAGACGGTACCGATCTTGATCTGGCGAATGCGACTACCGCCGGCAGCGCGTGTCAGCTCTGTCGTCAGCTCCATCTCGCTGAGGATGCGAACGGCACGGTCATAGAAGGTCTTCCCTGCCCTCGTCAGCTCGACCCGCCGAGTAGAGCGGATGAACAACGGACAGCCGAGCTCCCTCTCCAGCGCCATGACATGATTGCTGAGCGCCGGCTGGGCAATGTTCATCTTAATCGCAGCCCGACCGAAATGGAGCTCCTCGGCGACCGCTCGGAAAAGGGATAGTTGGCGCAGTTCCATGGACATCTCCGTCACCGGCGCGAACGGCTGAAAAGATTCAAGCTGTGATTGTTTTCATAGTTCTATAATACGTGGTTTCATAGAATGTCAAATGTTGTGTTCTCTGCCATGGATGCAAGGCAGAGAGTTGCTATAAATCTACGGCTGTTACGGGTGGCCAGGGAAATATCACAAGACGATCTAGCTCTTTCGGCTGAGATCGAGCGATCCTATGTTGGGCACCTTGAGCGCGGGAGAAAAAATCCAACAGTCGCTACCCTCGAGAAGATTGCGACAGCACTCTCCTGCGACATATCGGATATTTTCGCCCCACTGGACGAGGACATGGTCCAGGTTAAGCCGCTAAAGAGTGGAAGGCGGCCTGAGTGAGTGAAAGTCAAAACTTCGCCTAAAGCGCTCCGAGGTTTTGCGGTTACTATACCCAAGAAAATAAAAGAGCTCGTCCTCGCCCATTGAGATAACATCAGAGCGTTACGACGGAATTTTCCTGATTTCTTGATCGCGGAATGCGCCACAGTCCAGCGGAGTGGGTACCTCGATCAGTGTGACTTTCACCCAGACTTGAAATGCGCGCTGGTCGTGAGCGCTGGATTGTCCAAGCGCGCTAGACCTCAGCCACCACCGCCCCAGTTCCAATCCGGGAACTCAGCCTTCCAAAAGTCTGTCGCCTGAAACGTCCACGCCATATCCGGTGTGAACCGCTGATCAGGTGTCCTCACGACCGCTTCGATCAAAAGCCTGGCATCCTGGAGCTTCAGATTGATGTTTTTCGCGCGTAGCAGCGCAAGAACACGCTCGGCACGCTCGCCATCACCGATCGCTCGCCGCGCCAGCTGCCGATATGTGCGATCCTTGAAGAAGGTGTCCCGGGCTACTGCCTGCAGGGCGTCATGCTCCTCACGACCGACCAGATCAAGCTCCAGACACCGCGATATGGTCGCCTGGACGTTCACGAGCGGTTCGCTGAGCGGGAGATAGCCCATCTCGGCCGGCGCATGGGCTTGCGCGACATCGGAATCGTCTTCAAGCCTATTGGAAACGAAACCCTCGTAAATTTCCCCGATGCCGATCATTCCGTAGGTGGCGCACTCGGCCGCACGCAAGGCTCCCATGCTGGCGGCTCCCAACATATGGACACCCTGCGACAGGCCGAACAGGATCTCCTTGTGCCACACTGCCGGCACATGCTCATAAATCCCGTCGATCAGACCAATGACATTGGCGCCGTCGAGAATTGCCTTATAAACGTCGCCCTGTCTCGCAGGCGGCCGGATCTCATAGTCTGCGGATGAAAGGTCCGCCCCATAAAGTGTCGGCCCGACGAAGATCACACGCATAGAACCCTCCCCATCCTCTCGCAGAGCATCCGTTTCCTTTCATCTTAGACGAACGGAACAGTGGGGTGTCCTGCCACCAACCTCGCAGTCGCAGAATAATGCAACCTCTGCGTCTCGCAACTGCAAATGCAGCTGTTGAATGTCCGCCGGTGTCGTGCCAGACTGAGAATCCGGACGAGCCAACGCTCAATGGAATCGGGCTAATCAGGGGTGAGATGACGTTCGTTCTAGAGACCTTCGGAAAGCTGCGCTTGGCCGGCGGGGATGGCAAAGCTATTCCCCTGCCCGAAAAGGGACTGCTGCTGCTTGCCTATCTCCTGACCCTGGATGACGGAGCAGCCTATCGGACCACAATTGCCCGGTTCCTCTGGGGCGAAACGGATAATGGCGCATCCGACACGACGCTCAGAAAGCTGCTTTCCCGTCTGAAGGCCTATCAGAGCGAACTAGGATCGAGCTTCCTATCCTTCGAGGGCAGCACGATCTCGATTGACCGTGAATTGTTGACCTCGGACTTCCAGCTTCTACGGGACGATGAAGCTTCAGCACCCTTCGCCAGGTTGCGGCAGCTCGTCAAGCTTCTCGATCAACCGTTCCTCGGGCCAATAAAGTTTCAGAGCCGGGACCTCAAGAGCTGGGTCGTCGACCAAACAAACCGGCATGTCGCACTTCTGGAACGGATACTTCGCCAGGCTCATGGCGACGCGCAGACACGCGACGACGCCGAGGTCCTGCGCAAGGCAGCCATCATTCTCTTCCGTTCGGAACCGCAAGATCCCGAGACGCTCCAGCTTCTCCTGAAGATCTTCAATGCCGAGCAGGACGTAGCATCGCTTCAGAACTACTTTGCAAATCGTCGTAGCTCAATCGAGCTCGGCGGCAAATTTGCAGCGTCCGATACGAATGAAGCCAATCCCAAGGCGCCTGCTGAGCCAAGATCACCTTCGCATAACGGCGCGGTCAGCGGCCTGCCGGTCGAAGCCGGAAGCATCGCCCATGCGATCCCGCGCCTCGTGCTGCTTCCGCCGAGCAATCAATCGTTGAGCCCGGAAGCCGGCCTGATGGCCTCCTCGCTGATCGAGGATATCACGATCGGCTTTTGCGCCTTCAACAGTTTACGCGTGATCGCGCCCTATTCAGCAGTCCAGGTCGGCCATAATGTCGAGACCCAGGCCGCCTTCTTCGAGCGGCAGTCCGTCAATTATGTGCTTGAGACCCGCATTAGCGGGAGCAGTGACGATGTCACGCTTTTCGCCCAGCTCATCTTCGTCGACGACGCACAGGTTCTGTGGGCTGAGCGGTTCAGCCTGAGGCGTCTCGATCTGTTGCGCGACAGGCGGGCGATCTCCCGGCAGGTTGCCTTGTCCGTCTCGAGGGAGATTGCCCGGCACGAGGAGCAGCGCGCCGATATCGAGCTTAATCCGGAGGCTTATCACCGGTATCTGGCCGGCAAGCGCGACATGGACCGGATGACGCTTCCGAATTTGCGTCGCGCCCGCAAGGAAATGAAGGCGGCGCTCGCGGCCAGTCCGGATTTCGCGCCGGCATTGAGCGCCATGGGCCGCACCTATTCGAAAGAGTGGCTGTTGACCGCACGCGGCGACATCGACCTCCTGAAGCAGGCCGAGAGCCTTTCCAGGCAGGCGATTGAGAAGCGCTCGGATTTTGCCGACGGTTATCGTGAGTTCGGTGTCGCCAAGCTTTTGCAAGGCGACTTCGACGAGAGTGCAGAGGCGATGGAGGTGGCCGAGGCGCTGGCGCCACAATATGCCGATGTGATTGCCGATCACGCCGACACACTGGTGCATTGCTCGCGCCCGAGCATGGCGTTGCAGAAGATCGAACGGGCGATCGAATTGAACCCGCTGGCTCCTGATGTCTATTTATGGACGGCCGCAGGCGCCAACTACGCGCTCGGGGAGTTTGCATCATCGATCGATTACATAGGCCAGATGGCTGATCCAAGCCTTGCTGATCGCCTGGCGGCTGCCAGCTGGGCAATGATGGGGCGTGCCGACAAGGCACGCGTGCTGGTGCGTCGCGTGCGCGAGGCAAACCCGAATTTCGATGTCGATACCTGGCTGGCGGCAGTCCCCAGCAAGGAGCAGTGGCATAAGGACCTCTATCGCGAGGGCCTCAAGAAGGCAGGCTTTTAACTGTTTATCCTGGAGGGATAGTCACATGAGCGCAGTCGTTGTCATCAGCATCACCGGCGAAGAAGGTCTTTGGGTCGCAGATCTTACCGCCGGAACCGTCATCCCGCTCGATCCGCCCAAAGGCAGCAAGCTGAGGGAGGTCGCAGATCTGAGAAAAAGCGGCACGTCCATATCGAAGGGCGTCGACCTTGCCGTCGTGGTGAAATCAGCCAGGGAAGCGGCGTCCGGACACTACGAAGGCTAGCAGACGAGAAACCATCTCCATGAGTTGGCCGGCGCCTTGTCATCGCCAAGGCGTCGGCTTTGCCGTGCGCTGTCTCTGCAAGGTCGATCAAACGCTCCAAGCCGGTACCGTGCCCCGACTCAGGACCGAACGATGCACGTCCAAACCATGAGAGACAGCCAAACCATATCAAAATGCACTCTGGAAATGCCAAACGCGATCATTTGACCCGACTTTGATCATTCCGACCTAAAACCAGGTGACTTTGCTCGGGCCAAACCAGATTAAAATCCACGTCGTCACTCAAGGTAGGAGAACGACCGTGGAAAGCCCCCGCCCCGCTCAACTGCAGACCGCGACAGCATTGTCGAAATTCCGCGACAGTCTGGCGAGCGGCGATATAATCGCGGCCCTTCGTGATGGGCTTGTCGGGGCAAGTGCGACGATCTCCGGCCCCTATGGCGATAAGCCCCTCGTCTATGCTGACTACGTCGCCTCGGGGCGAGCACTACACCAGGTCGAACGTTTTATCCTCGAAGAAGTCCTTCCCTACTACGCAAACAGCCACACGGAGGCCTCTTATTGCGGAGGCTTCATGACGCGTATGCGCCGGGAGGCGCGTGGATTGATCGCTAACTTCTGCGGCGCCACGGCCGACCATGCAGTCATTTTCACCGGCTCCGGTGCGACATCAGGCATCAACAGGCTGGTTTCGCTGTTTGGCGTGACACAAGCGATTGCAGCCGGCCGAAAGGTCCGCGTCATCATCGGTCCTTACGAGCATCACTCCAACATCTTGCCCTGGCGCGAAAGTGGCGCGGAGATCTTGGAGATTGCCGAGCAGGCTTCCGGCGGTCCCGATCTCGCGCTCCTTCAGGCAGCATTGGATGAGAGTTCTGACGCCCTGACGATCTGCACGCTCTCTGCCGCCTCCAACATCACCGGAATTATCAGCGACGTTGCGACGATCACCGGGATCGTCAAGGCTGCCGGAGCAAAGATGGTCTGGGATTATGCTGGAGCGGGCCCATATGTATCGATCGCCATGTCCCCAGCACCTGGTGCCGGCAACGGCGCCCAGATAGATGCGATCGTCGTTTCTCCGCACAAGTTCATCGGCGGGCCTGGCGCGTCCGGCATCCTGATCGTGCGTCGCGACGCGGTCGTTGCGACCAAGCCCTCCTGGCCAGGTGGCGGCACCGTCAAGTTCGTCTCGCCCACGGCCCACGACTACAGCGATAGCCTCGAGGCTCGCGAAGAAGCGGGCACACCGAATGTCGTCGGCGATATCAGGGCAGCGCTCGCTTTCATCGTCAAGGATGCGATCGGCGAGCACGCGATGACTGAGCGCAACGATGCACTCGCAAAGCGGGCCTTCAGCGCCTGGGAAGACGTCGATCAGCTGGAAATCCTCGGGCTCACCGGCCCTGCCCGGCTGCCGATCTTCTCCTTCCGCGTAAAAAACGGCAAAGGCGGCTACGTTCACCAGCAGTTGGTCACCCGTATGCTGAGCGACCGCTTCGGCATTCAGGCGCGCGGCGGATGTGCTTGCGCTGGTCCTTATGTCCACCGTCTCCTGTCAATCGACGACGATCAGTCCGAGGCGATCAGAAAGGCCATTCTCTCTGGCGACGAGATTATGAAGCCGGGCTTCATCAGGTTGAACTTCAGTGTCCTTCTGAGCGACGACAAGGTCGGTTTCATTCTCGACAGCGTCGCGCAGATCGCAACCGACGCATCCAACTTCGAGCCAGATTACGACTTCGTTCCGAGCCGAGCGATCTTCTTCCCACGCGCGACAGCCGGTGAAGCGGCCCTCGATGACGGCAAGGCTGGGCGACTTGAGGCGGTGCCATATCGTCAGGGTCAAACGGATCAGGGCCACGCTGATCAGGACCAAACTGACCAGAACTACGCAGATGAGGACCAGGCAGATCAAGCTCGAGCCGAGCATCGGCCAGCGCAACAAGGTCCCGCCCTTCGAGACAGTGTCAATCAGGACAAAGTCGATCAAGGACCCGTCGATGCAGCAGCCTGAGGTCGCAGGTTTTCACGATGCGCGAACGGGCAGCATCCAGTATGTCGTCTCCTGCCCGACGACGCGCAGATGTGCCATCATCGACCCAGTCCTTGATTTCGACGAAAAGTCGGGTTCGACCGCAACGACCAATGCCGATCGGCTGCTCGAACATATTGCCAGCCATGATCTGACGCTCGAGTGGATCCTCGATACCCATCCGCACGCCGACCATTTCTCCGCGGCCTCCTACCTCAAGGCACGCACCGGCGCGCCTATAGCAATCGGCGAGCATGTCGTTGAGGTCCAGCGGATCTGGAAAGAAATCTACAATTGGCCGGATCTTGCTTGCGACGGATCGCAATGGGACCGGTTGTTTGCGGATGGCGACAGATTCAGGATCGGTGACCTCGAGGCCCGCGTGATGCATTCGCCGGGACATACGCTGGCATCGATCAGCTATATCGTCGGCAATGCAGCCTTCATACACGACACGCTCTTCATGCCCGATAGTGGATCGGCACGTGCCGATTTCCCTGGCGGCAGCGCCGACAGTCTCTGGACGTCAATCGAGCGCATTTTGAGCCTGCCTGACCAGACCAGGCTGTTCACCGGTCACGACTATATGCCAGGCGGACGCCAGGCCTTGTGGGAAAGCACCGTGGCCGAGCAGCGTCTTAAAAACCCGCATGTAGCCGGTCGATCGCGCGCCGAATTCGTCGAGATCAGGCAGGCCCGTGACAAGACGCTTCCGATGCCGAAGCTCATCTTGCACGCCTTGCAGGTCAATATCCGCGGTGGCGCACTGCCAGAACCTGAGACAGACGGCCGGCGCTACCTGAAGATCCCGCTCGACGCCCTGCCCGGAACTGTCTGGGGGAGATGAGGCTGTGGATGGGGCACTCCAGCATGTCCTTTTCGCGCTCGGCTCCGGCTCTCTGGTCGGATGCACGCTGGGCCTGATCGGCGGCGGCGGTTCGATCCTTGCAACACCGCTTCTGATCTATGCCGTGGGCATGCGCGACCCGCATACAGCGATCGGAACCGGCGCGCTTGCCGTCTCTGCCAATGCCTACCTTAATCTGGCAGGCCACGCCGCCAAGGGCCATGTCTGGTGGCGTTGCGCACTGATCTTTGCGGCCGCCGGTGCTTTCGGCGCCTATCTCGGATCGAGCCTCGGAAAGCTCGTTGACGGTCAGAAGCTGCTTTTCATGTTCGGCCTCTTGATGATGTTCGTGAGCTTTGCGATGCGAAAGACACGCACCGCACCTGACATCGACGCCCGCTCCCTGACAGTGGCCGTGCACTGCAAGACGACGGCGATCGCGCTGGTAACGGGGCTTTTCTCAGGCTTCTTCGGGATCGGTGGTGGCTTTCTCATCGTGCCGGCGCTGCTTCTTGCAACAGGAATGCCGCTTATCAACGCCGTTGGCACGTCGCTCATGGCCGTTGGCACCTTCGGTCTGACGACTGCGGCCAACTATGCGACGTCGGGCCTGGTTGATTGGGCAACGGCGGGCTACTTCATTGCTGGCGGCATTGGCGGCGGCATCATTGGCACGATCGCCGCAACCCGCCTTGCCGGGAAGCGCAACACGCTGGCGACAATTTTCCGCGCCGTCATATTCACGGTCAGCCTCTATGTCTTGTGGAAGAGCTATCTTGCTCTTTAGGGCGCGCCTCGCTCCATCGAGGGTCTTTTGGATTGGTATGGTCGATATTTTCGGCTTCAATTGGACCGGTCCCGAAGCGGAAAACCACCTCCCCCAACCGCATTTTCACCGACTAATTCGCTGAAAGACACAACGGAAGAACCGCAGCTCAGTCTCGCCCCACGCGGCCCGGCGGTTCGCCATGAGAAAAATCGCGGGCGGCCCGAATGAACGCACTGAACGCGGCAGGAGGGTTCTTTCGTCCCGGATAGTAGAGCGCTAGTGGGGCCAACGGCGGGGTCCAATCCTCCAGCACGCGAACCAATCGCCCGGCCGCGATGTCTTCGCGCACATCTGCCTCCATGACGTATCCAAGGCCAATACCGTTCTGAGCGGCTATCCTGACGAGGCTGGACTCGTCGAGGGTGATGGCGCCCTGAACATCTATCTGGACGGCAATCCCGTCCTTTTCAAATTTCCACCGGAGCAGGGCGTGGTTTGGAAGCCGTGCCCGGATACACCGAAATCGATAAAGGTCAGCCGGAATAGTTGGCATGCCATGGGAGCGCAGGAAGTCGGGCGATGCCACCACGGCGTTACTGCGCTGCAATCCCAGCGGCACGGCGATCATGTCGTTTGGTACGAGGTCTGATGGCCTTAAGCCGAGGTCGAATCCAGCCGCGACGATGTCTACGAGCCGCCCCTCCGTGACCAGGTCGATATGCACCTGCGGATAGCGCTGCAGGAACGACAGGATAAGGGGCTCCATCACTTCTCGAGCCGCGGTGGCGAATGCGTTGATGCGGAGCGTCCCGGTCGGAACCTCTTGCAGCGACTGGGCCGCCAACATGGCGTCGTGGATGTCGGTCATCGCTGGACCGACACGATCGACAAACGTCCTGCCAGCATCGGTCAGCGATACGCTCCGCGTCGTTCGGTTGAAGAGGCGTATGCCAAGCCGCTGCTCAAACTTTCCGATGGAATTGCTCAAAGCTGTCGTGGACATGCCGAGGTTGAGAGCGGCGGCCCGGAACGAACCGAGGCGAGCAATGCTGAGAACGGCATCGAGTTCAACAAAAACGGATCGGGTCATTGTCCCTCTTTTCGCAACGTCTCATCCTCCTTTATCCCGCTTATTGCGTCAATGAGTGCGATCTATCTTTGAGGCAGTCGAACTCGAACGGAGCTCGGCGCCGCAGCCGAAGAGGCTTACCAGGATTGGAGAAAACGAATGACGATCAAACTGCCGAAAGCCATCAAGGACTACTTCGAAGCGGACCGGGCAGGCAGCCCGGATGCCATCGCGGCCGCTTTCACCGAAACCGGCATCGTCAAGGACAAGGGCATGACGCATCGCGGACGCGATGCGATCCGAGAGTGGATGGTGGAAGCCGGCCAACTCTACACCTACACGACGGAGCCCTTCTTTGTCAGTACGGAGAACGGCAAGACCCAGGTGACAGCCCATGTCGTCGGCACCTTCCCCGGCAGCCCGATCGATCTGCGGTTCTTCTTTGTTATCGCGGGCGACAAGGTAGCAGAACTGGAGATCACAGTATGAAACCGTTTCTTACCCTGGAGGGCCGTAGGGCTCTGATCACCGGCGGCACCTCTGGCGCCGGCGCGGCGACCGTGGCGCTGTTCAAGGAGCTTGGAGCCCGCGTCCTTACCACTGCCCGTTCGAGGCCGACTAATTTTTCTGGTGCGGCGTTCGTCGAAGCCGACCTGACGACCAAAGCCGGCGTTCGAACGGTCGTCGATGCGGTCAATCGACAACTTGGCGGCCTCGACATCCTCGTGAACGTTCTGGGCGGCTCTTCCGCTCCTTCCGGCGGCTTTGCCGCACTCAATGATGAGGAATGGGACAAGGAGTTCAACCTTAACTTCTTTCCGGCGGTCCGGTTGGATCGCGCCCTCATTCCCGGAATGATCGCGCAGGGACACGGCGTTGTCATCCACGTCACATCAATCCAGAACCAACTGCCTCTGCCACAGGCGACCACGGGCTATGCGTCGGCTAAGGCGGCTCTCAACACCTACAGCAAAAGCATTTCGAAAGAGGTTTCGCCGAAGGGTGTGCGCGTGGTGCGAGTATCTCCCGGCTGGATCGCCGATCCAGGAACCAATGGTTTGGCTTCGCGCATTGCCGAGGAGGCCGGCATTGACTACGACGCCGCGGTGCAGGTGATCATGAGTTCGCTCGGCGGCATACCACTCGGACGGCCAGCCGCGCCCGAAGAGGTCGCCGACCTGATCGCGTTCCTTGCCTCGGATCGAGCTACCTCGATAACAGGAACGGAGCATGTGATAGACGGTGGGACTATTCCGACTGCTTGACAATCCGGGGCTCTCTTACCCACCAGTGGGACACCGGCCCACGCGGCAGGCGTCGTTTCGTCTGTCGCGTGCCAGAAGCGTTAAACGCCGAACTACCCACGTCTTTTTAGTGGTCGGACCGACGATCAGCCCTCACGTCAGCCGAGAGCATCGCAATGTTTCAGAGGTTGCAGCACAATATCCACCAACCCGGATTTCCCACTTTCGAACGCGTCCTGATAGTTCGGATCATCGATGAAGGCCTTGAAGGCGGATCTACGCGGATACTGCACCAGCAAAACGGCATCCCATCCTTCCACCTCTCTCTCGGTCAGCACCTGTGGCCCAACACAGATTGAGAGGAACGTCAGCGACGATATTGTAGTATTTTGCCCGTCATCGCAGATGTGTAAATTTGTCAGTCTCGTCATTGTTGGGCGCGCAGTCTCATTGACGACCTTGTGCGCCACTTGGATGGATCGAGGATTGGCGAAGGCGCTTTGACCATCTTCGATGTCGAGGGAAGCCTTGTCAGGCGCTACATGGAGCCAGTCTCTCGGCCCTGATAACGACACCTTGCTTAACGCGTCAAAACTTCGGCACGTTCCGCTTCGCAGCTTTCGGAACGAAGGTCACCTCTCCGTCCGCGCATCCTCTTGGCGCGCAGCCGATCAACTCCATCTTTTCCTTATGATATACCTCACAAGCGACACTCATTTCGGTGACACTCGTGTCCTCAGGATCGACCGCCGCCCGTTCCCCAATATGGTTGCCCATGATGCCGCGTTGATCGAGAGTTGGAACACGATAATCGGGCCAGATGACGATGTCTGGCATCTTGGGGACTTTATGTCGGCACGTGCCGGAGACTGCAGTGAATTGCTGTCGCGCTTGAAAGGTCGCAAGCACTTGATCATCGGCAACAACGATCCAGGCACGACGACGACTGCCACGGGTTGGGCCAGCGTTCAGCATTACGCCGAGATCCGAGCGGACGGTCACCACTTGATCCTATGCCATTATGCCTTCAGGACCTGGAACCAGATGGGCAAGAAATCGATCAATCTGCACGGACACTCGCATGGACGCCTGAAACCAATGCCAAGGCAATTCGACGTCGGCGTCGATGCACAGGAACTCCGCCCGGTGACGCTGCAGCAAATTCTGGCCCGAGAGCGTTCACCTAAAGGGCGATAGGGCGCTGTCCGACCAACACTTGCATACGGCGGTTTCGGTCATTCGGTTGTTCTAAAGCCCATGCGGTCGTAGTAGGGCTTGGGCGACATCGTTTTCGTGTCAGATATAAGCTTCAATACTCTCAAGCCCGGCTTCGGTTGCGGCCGCTCGGGTGATCTGAAAACGATTCCGCCCGACACCAACTTCTTGCTGCGTCCGGATCGACATGCGTGCCGATGATACCCCAGCCGACTGGGCGATGAGCGACTGAAATCCGAGCAGCGTGACGTTGTCGCCTTGGCGAGCGAGCACCGCATACCTGACGCGTGAGAGATGTAGGGTTCCCGCACAAAGGCGACGTCCGCCCTCGCCGTTCGCTTTACGACCGCAACGAGCCTCCCTAGCATCCTGCTCATTCCCGCAGCATCTTGATCGACAGGAGTTCGTACTTGCATTCGTGCCCCGTCCTTCGGCCTTCTGTATGCCCGGCGTTAGATTTGACCCGGCATCGTGCATGGCAACGTCATGGGTTGCCTACCTCAGAAGATCGGCGTCACCACAGTATCTTCGAGCTCGCGGACCACCAACGAAGTCGACCGCTTAATGAATCTAGCGCGGTAAGATTGTTGCAAAATCGCAGCACCGCCGACAATCCGTTTTTTTATCGGTCTCGCCGCTTTATGGAATCGATTTGGCTGCTACCAATTCCCTTAGGGTGATTCGCGACGGGGCTGTGGGCTGTGGCATCGAATGATATGGGGTTGATTTGCCGTGCGATGTTAATCGCGGCAGGGGTAGCCGGCATCTGCGCCGCATCTGGGGCGGCGCATGCGAATGACAAGATTTTTGACGAATTGCGCTTCGGCGCTTCTGCATCCGTACAGGGCGGCCATAGCCATGAAGATGGCGTCTTCCCTGAGGTCACGGTCTTCTTCGACCCGTTCGACCAGGATACAGCAATCGACTGGAAGCAAGCACTCTCCCGCCCGCGCATCAACCTCGGCACGTCCATAGGGACCGCGGGTGAAGCAACGCAGATCTTCGGCGGTCTATCGTGGACCGTCAATTTCAACGAGAAGGTTTTTGCCGAAGCCGGCTTCGGCGGCGTCTGGCATAATGGCAACCTCGACTACGCGAAGGACGGTCCGGAGCTTGGCTGTCGCTTTATGTTTCATGAGTATGTCGGTGCGGGTTATCGCTTCGACGCGCACTGGAATGTCATTGCGCAAGTCGCTCACTCCTCGCACGCCAATCTGTGCGACGGTCCCAATAGCGGCATGACGCGCGCCGGGATCCAGGTCGGTTACAAGTTTTAGCCTTAGGATTGATCAACCGATATTGGGCAATGTCACCGCGCGAACGTCGTGCGCCTTCTTGTCCCCCCAGGCTCGCCCTCGCCAACTTCGTTGCCACTCAGTGCAGGGTCGGCTCCGAGAGCAAATGAGGATGCCTGGCATGGAATTTCATAATCAGGCTCATCGCGCGGGCGGCCACATCCTCGGCAAGAGCGATGTTGGAAGTCGCTAGATCGTCTACCGCCTCCCGCAACGCCATTCCAACCGAACGCATGACCATCTCGAGCGCGTCCTCGCCCTCGGAAGCCGCCAGGTCCGCGGTATCCGCGAGCGTAACCGCCAGCCCTTCCAGGACAGCACGCCGTTCGAGTGGTGGGAGTGTACTGAAGTCCGAAATGGCTCTCATTTTCTATCGAGTTCGCCTTCGACCTTCTTGCGGGAGTTGCCCGCCTTCTTCACTGCACCTTTCTCGGCCTCCTTGGAGACGCCTTGCTTATTGGCCGCGTATTTAACGTCGTGGTCCTGGCCGGCGGCGACGCGAGCGCGATCCTGCGTGCGGCCTCCTGATGTCATTGCCATGTCTCTTCTCCTGTTTCAATCACGGTGAAACTCGCAGGGATTCAATCTGTTCCGGGAGGGCCTGCAAGTTCGGAGGGAGCTGCGATCACCATCAGCAGCCACTAAAGGAGGCGTTGCGACTTTACGGCCGCTTGCTATCCTCGACTTGTGCACGACCACTAACCTTTAACCCTGCTTCTGCCGGGTTCTCTTTGAGAGCCCGAATGCTTCCGGCTTCGGAACTCTCGCCCACAGGAAACTTTATGGGCATGAAGATGGAATCCGAAGTCCTCAACGTGTCGGAGACCGCCGTTTGGCTGGCCCGATATCGGCTTGTCCTTGCAGGAGCCGCCGCTCTCGTCGCCGCCTGGTGTGCAATCGGGTTTGCTGATGGGTGACGGAGGGAATGGCATTTTGTCTCGGCAATGATCCGCACGCTTCTGACGCTCTTACTGCTTCTTAGCATGCAACACAGCCAGAACCGGGATGGCCGCCCTCCGGGTCAAAGTCGATGAACTCATACGGTCCAGCGACGCAGGAAATCACATGATTGGCGTCGAGCACCCTAAGGCTGAAGAAGTCGCGCGACTGGCGGATAACACGACGCCCTGACGATCGCAGCGTCGAAATACCAAGCACTATCGATCCCGATGCAGAAATGTCGCGATATGCCAAACCAATGGCACGGCCCGGCCGTATGACGTCCAACATCGTCGCCAGGTGGACCCATGCTCAAGGAAATCGCTACAGCAGCTGCATGCGCCATACTTCTACTGGAGGCCATGATTACCCTCCAACTATACGGTTTGAATGCGATCTCAGGCGTGCTGGCCGGAGCAACGGTCGGCACGCTTGGCGTTGTATTCGCGCGGTTGCGAACAAGAGCGGCTCGCAATAAACAACGCCGACCAAAAGGCCGTCGGTAGCTGTTGTTACCACGTTGGAATGAGGCAGGCTTGCGCTCCCGCTCCTCCGCCTTCACCTCCGCGACTTCCTCGACGCATCCGGCCTTTTCCGCGAGCTTCCTGCTCATCTCGCGAAGCTCCTGCTCGTCAAGCGCTCAATGCCGACGAACTTGTTCTCGGCCTGCGAACTCAGGATCAATTCGTCGAGCTTTGCCTGTAGCGCCTTGCCGTCGCGGTTCTGCGAATTCTCGAGGACAAACACCATCAGGAACGTGATGATCGTAGTGCTCTTGATCACCCGCTGCCAGATTTTTCGCTGTAGTCGAAGACTGGACCCGACGCAGCCGAGGCAATGACGAGCGCGACCGCAAGTACGAAGTTTTCGGGCTTTCCGGAAAGATCCGCGATGGTGGTGGCAAACTTGGAAATGGCGACGTCACTCATTTAGACCTCGCTGTTGCCCGGCGAAAGAAAACGCGATCCTGGGCGCTGCGGTTCCTGGCATCGGGCTTCAATCTGAGGGCGTACAGGTAGAACTTTCCTGTCCTCCGTGCACATTAGTTACGATCAATGATCCAATTTACAGGATTACGCCTCCACGTCTGGAGTTGGCCGCTATCCGGACGACGTCTGAGGCGCCAAGAAGGCTGCGCCTCCCCATTTTCAATGGATCGAGCCAGACGATGGCGCATTCAACCGCAACCCCGCGATCCCGACGTAGTTTGAGATCAATGCGGCGGCCATCGAATCCACAGAACGGCATCTAGGAATGAGGACGTATGGTCGTCCCACCCGACGCCATAGTGGCGGTACCACGCACTGACTGCTCTCGACATGAAAAGATCGTCCTCGTGAGCCTTTGACATCGACGCCTCGGTGATATCGATAAGAGATTGCCGAGAACCGTTCGGCGGTGTCGTGAGTTTCCGTCTGGGGGGTGAGCACGGGACGACCGGGATTGAAGATCAGTTTAACCCTGTGGCGACCTCGCTCACCGGAATCAATCTGCGAGCGCGATTCCGTAACGCCTTGAAAAATGATTCGTTTTGAGATGGAACGAATCACCTTCGCACGTCTTGAGTCGCAGGCAAGTGATTCGGAGTAGAGCGTATGGCATCGGGACATCGAGCCCAATGGAAGGGCTTCCTCAAATTTGGCGAAGTGAGTTGCGGCGTGGCGCTATATACGGCGGCGAGCACCTCCGAGCGCATCACCTTCAACACGATCAACAAGGCCACGGGCAACAGGGTCAACCGCGTCTTCATCGACAGCGAGACAGAGGAGCGCGTCGAGCGGGAGGCGCAGACCAAGGGCTTCGAGATAGACAACGGCCAGTACATCATCATCGACCCCGAGGAAGTCGCGGCTACGATCCCGGAAAGCAACAAGACGCTTGAGATCGACGCCTTCATCCCGTGCTCCGAGGTCGACGACGTTTATTTCGACAAGCCATACTACCTCACGCCCGACAAGATGGGCGGGGACGCGTTCGCAGCTCTTCGCGACGGCATGAAGAAATCGAACGTCGCGGCAATTGCGCGGGCCCTCCTCTTCCGCCGTGTTCGGACGGTGCTCATACGCCCTCACGGCAAGGGTCTTGTCGCGACGACCATGAACTACGACTACGAGGTTCGGTCGTCGAAGAAAGCCTTCGAGGAGATGCCCAAGCTGAAGATCGAGGGCGAAATGCTCGATCTCGCCAAGCACATTATCGCGACCAAGAAGGGCGAGTTCGATCCGGCAACCTTCGATGATCGCTACGAAGCCGCCCTCGCCGAACTGGTGAAGGCGAAGATCGAGGGCAAGGCACTTCCGAAACCAAAGGAGGTCGAGGTCTTGAAGCCAAACGATCTTTTGGCTGCTTTGCGTGAGAGCGCGGGTCTGCTGAAAGCAGGTGCGGCTGCTGACACCAAACCAAAACGCACCGCCGCCAATGCCAACCAAGGCAGCGGTCGGCAGCGCGCCGCGCGCGGAGCGGCGACGAAGGCCGCCTCCTCCGGAACCGCTCCGCGTCGCAGGGCAAGTTGAGGAAATAATCCATGGCACCGCGTCACTATTGGAAAGGCTACCTGAAGCTTTCATTGGTCACCTGCCCCGTGGCGATGACCCCGGCAACGTCGGAATCCGAGAAGGTTCGGTTTCACACGCTGAACAAGGACACCGGAAACCGCGTCGTCACCCAGTACATCGACAGTGTCACCGGAAAGCCCGTCAAGGATGAGAACGAAGCTAAGGGCTATGCCCGCGGCGAGAACGATTATGTCATCCTGACCGACGATGATTTGGATCGCGTCGCATTGGACACCGTTAAGACCATCGACATCGAGAAGTTTGTCCCGGCTAACAGCATCGAGTGGGTATACCTTGAGAAGCCGCATTATCTCACGCCTGACGCCCCTGTCGGAAACGAGGCCTTCGCGGTGATCCGCGATGCCATGAAGTCCGACGGCGTCGTTGGCGTTTCAAAGCTCGTGATGGGCCGCCGGGAACGGGCCGTCATCCTCGAACCGCGCGATGAAGGCATCGTGCTGTGGTCACTGCGGTTCGGCGACGAGGTAAGGCCGGAACAGAGCTACTTCGAAGACATCGAGGATGAGAGCGATCCCGAACTCGTGCCGTTGGTCCAAAAGCTCATCAATAAGAAATCCGCGCATTGGTCTCCGGACATGGTCAGCGACCCGATCCAGACCAGCCTTCTCAAGCTGATCGAAGAGAAGAGGAAGGCGCTGAAGCCGAAGAAGACGGCAAAGGGCGGAAAAGCAGCAGCCGCGCCGAAGAGCAACGTCGTCAACATTATGGATGCGTTGAAGAAGTCAGTTGCAGCCGAGCTGAAGGGCCGAAAGGCTGGGTGACACATGCCAAGCATGTGGGCGAGCAACAAGGCTACCGCTGATCAGAAATTCGTCTTCGACGATGAGTACCGTACGCTGATACATGGCAGTCTCCTTCGTGGGCACGAGATTAACTCGCGTGTCCAAGATTTTCGATCGCCCCTCGGCACCGAGTATTTGCCAACACATTTAAAAAAATCAGGAACGCCTTCGAAGGACTAGTGAGATGAACTCTTGTCAGGCGGGGCCTGTCGGCGAGACAGATCATCAGCCCCTACGCTCCGACACCAATCGCTTTCCGCACCTCTGGCGACGATCGAAGTTGACATCCCGCAGGCATAGAGAGGGGTTAGGACGATTTTTACGGGAAGATCAGTCCTCTCTGTAAGTCCGCTCTTCGCGATGCCCGGCGACTACGAACACCGGATTTGATCCCGATCCGACGGCAAGAAGCGTCGACCAGTGAACCATTGAGACCCCATCGAACCTGCAGGGAGCTTATGGGGGTCTCTGGCGCGGCTCGAAATTCCCGCGGCAAGAACGATTGCGGCGAGGGCGTTGACCGTTGACGCGACATCATGCATAGGCGGCAAGTCTTGAGGCGGCGATGTCGGCCAGTATGGACAGGGCTAGCGACGTCGAATCCTTGGTCGGCCCGAACATTCCGATCGGCGCCTTTATGCGGTCTATCTGGCCGTTGGCAAATCCCGCAAGTCTCAGACGCTCGACGCGACCTCGATGCGTTCGGGTGCTGCCGAGCGCGCCTATGTAGAACGCACTCGATTGCAACGCCATGGCAAGGGCTCGCTCCTCGGCGTCCAGGTCGTGATGCAATAATACCACCGCCGTATGCTGATCGACAACCGAAGGGCTGAGATCGCCGCCCGATGCTCCCAGGACCACGACGTCATGTCCGGCCGCTTCGGCAATCCGTTCCAGCGCGACCGCCTCGGAAGACTGCCCCGAAATGACAACGCGTGTCCGCGGCCGGTAGACCGTTTCGAAGCTCCCGTTCCCCCACCCGCATTGCAAAGGCGGCGCGATGCGATTGATCGCTTCCTGGGTCGGTGAATATGAAAGCCCGGCCGTCCGACGGTCCCGCACCGCGGTGACGACGGCTTCCAAATTCGCGACGTCGACGTCGCGGAGGACATGAATGGCGATCGTGATGCCGCCTCCACAAGGAAGGACGACATCGAAAAAGGGCGAACCGTCGCCGAAGCAAACGGTTCGATCGCGGCCCGCCTCCATAGCCAGCAGCGCCTCAGAAGCTACCGCCGCCTCGACGCATCCGCCGGAGACATAGCCGAAGAAGCTGCCATCGGCCGCGATGGCGAGATGTGAACCAAGGGCGCGGGCCGCACCGCCGCGGATGTCGACAAGGGTTGCGAGCGTCGCCCCGCCGTTCTTGAAGGAAGCGATGGCGAACTGCAGAATGTCCAAAGGGTCGTCGCTGGTGGACGACCGCTTCGGCACGATCAGCTCCATCGGGTTCAGCACCAGGTTCATACGTCTTGTCCTGTTGGAAAGATCATGCGACCTCTGGAAGCCCACTGATGAGCTTGTCGAGGGTCATGGGATAGTTGCGAAGACGGACGCCGGTTGCATTATGGATCGCGTTGGCAATCGCCGCCGACACGCCACACAATCCTAACTCGCCAATCCCCTTCGCTTTCATAGGGGAGGAAATGGGATCGGTCTCGTCCATGAAGACGACCTCCTGATGCGGAATGTCAGCGTGCACCGGCACCTCGTATCCGGCAAGGTCGTGGTTGACGAAGAAGCCACGGCGGCTGTCGACGGCGAGCTCTTCGGTAAGCGCGAGCCCCGCTCCCATCGTCATGGCACCGATCACCTGGCTCCGGGCTGTGATCGGGTTGAGGATCCGCCCGGCCGCACATACAGCAAGCATGCGGCGAATGCGGGTTTCACCGGTCGCCACATCGACGCCGACCTCGACGAAGTGCGCGCCGAAAGTCGACTGCTGATGGCTGTCGGATAGCTTCTCCCATTCCACCTTGTCCTCTGCCATAAGTCCTTGGGCGCCTGCCACTTCGGCAAGGGGAACCGAGCGCGTGCCTGAGCGAACCTGACCATCTTCGAAGACGACGTCCTGCTCATTGAAACCGAGTTTCTGCACAATAGCCTCGCGGAGCTTGACGCAGGCGGCATAGACGCCCGTCGTCGAACAGTTGGCTCCGAACTGGCCACCGGAGCCCGCCGATACGGGAAAGCGGGAATCTCCGAGCTGGACAGCGACCTTGTCGATCGGCAGTCCCATCATCTCTGCCGCGGTCTGCGCGATAATCGTATAGCTGCCGGTTCCAATATCCGTCATGTCAGTCTCGACGGTAACGACGCCTTCGTTGTCAAGGCGGACCCGCGCACCCGAAGGGATCAGTAGATTGTTACGGAAAGCGGCTGCAACCCCAATACCGATCAACCAGTTTCCTTCGCGACGTGATGCGGGGCGAATTCGGCCATCCCAGCCGAAACGCTCCGCTCCGAGCTTGAGGCAACCGACGAAGTCGCGATGCGAAAATGGCCTTTCTGGCTTTTCGGGATCAACCTGGGTGTCGTTCAGGATACGAAATTGCACGGGGTCGATGCCGAGCTTTTCCGCCATCTCGTCCATCGCTATCTCAAGCGCCATCAGCCCCGGCGCCTCTCCCGGCGCACGCATGGCGTTGCCTTCGGGAAGATGGAGCGTTGCCAGCCGCATCGCGGTCATCCGGTTCGCGCCCGCATAGAGGAGCCGCGTTTGCATCGCCGCGGTTTCGAGCTGACCATCGGGCTGGTCGCCCGACCAGCTCTCATGAGCGATCGCCGTGATCTTGCCGTCACGGCTGGCGCCGATCCGAATTCGCTGAATGGTTGCAGGACGGTGCGTTGTGTTGTTGACCAGAAATGGCCTCGGCAGTGCCACTTTCACGGGACGGTTGGCGGTCTTAGCTCCAAAAGCTGCAAGGACAGCGTCGGCACGCAGAAAGAGCTTCCCTCCGAAGCCGCCGCCGATGAAGGGAGACATGAGGTGGATCTTCTCCTTATCGACGCCGAGCGTCGTCGCAAGGTCAGAGCGCCACCAATCGATCATTTGGCTTGATGTCCAAACGGTTAGTTCGTCGCCGTCCCAAGCGGCGATGGAAGCATGCGGTTCCATCATCGAATGCGACTGATCCGGGGTCGTATAGGTCTCGTCCAACGTCACTTCGGCAGACTTGAACGCCCCCTCGAAATCGCCGACAGCGGTGTCTGGCGGCGCGCCGCCAGCATCCTCCGGCTTCACGGCCGTTTCCTTCGCATCGGCGAGGTCATAGACGCCCTCTTCCTCAGCGTAGTCGACCTTCACGAGAGCGGCGGCGGCGCGGGCCTGCTCAAACGTCTCAGCTACAACCACCGCAATCGCCTGATGATAATGCACAATCTCATCGCCACCGAAGAGTTTTGCGGTGTTGAACTTGCCTTTTTCCCGCTTGCCGACGTCTAGCGTGGTGACTACGGCAAGAACGCCAGGTGCACGCTTGGCGGCGTCGACATTCATCGACAAGATGCGACCTTTGGCAATGGCAGAACCTACGGGATAGCCGTAGGCGTAGCGCATGTTGGGATCATGCCATTCGTAGGCATACATCGCCCGGCCTGTAGTCTTGAGCTGGCCGTCAATGCGATGGATCGGCTGGCCGACTACCTTGAGCTGGTCGATCGGATTGGTGGTTGCTGGGGTGTCGAATTTCATGACGGTCAGCCTCTCGCTTTGGCGATCACTGCGCCGAGCGTACGCTCGACGAGATCGACCTTGAATTTGTTCTGCTCGGTCGGACGGGCATCGGCAAGGAGAGCTCCCGCGGCGGCTTTCGCCCCTTTGGACAGCTCGGTGTCGGCGGCTTCGACGCGCCATGGCTTGTGCGCGACACCGCCGACTGCCACTCGACCCGTTCCGTCCGGCTGAATCACAGCTCCGACGGAGACCAGGGCGAACGCGTAAGACGCTCGGTCACGGACCTTGCGATAGATATGCGTGCCGCCAATCGGAGGCGGTAGCACGACCGAAACAATGATCTCGCCCTTTTTTAGTTCTGTTTCGATTTGCGGTGTGTCGCCCGGCAGGCGATGGAAATCGGCGATCTGGATCGCGCGGCGGCTCCCATCCGGCTTGACAGTCTCGACAACTGCATCGAGGGCCCGCATGGCAATCGCCATGTCGCTTGGATGCGTCGCGATGCAGGCGTCGCTGACCCCGACTACGGCATGCTGACGGCTGAAGCCCCCAATGGCCGAACAACCGCTTCCGGGCACCCGTTTGTTGCAGGGTTGTGCCGTATCATAGAAATACGGACAGCGCGTTCGTTGAAGCAGATTTCCCGCGGTTGTCGCCTTGTTACGAAGCTGGCCGGAAGCGCCTGCCAGCAAGGCCCGCGACAACAGACCGTAATCACGCCGGACGGTTGCGTCCGCTGCTAGATCGGTGTTGCGGACCAGCGCTCCGATCCGGATCCCCCCCTCGGTCGTTTTCTCAATCTTGTCGAGGCCGAGCCCATTGACATCAATCAAGTGGGTCGGTGTTTCAATTTCGAGCTTCATCAGGTCGAGCAGATTGGTGCCGCCGGCAATGAATTTTGCCTCGGAGTTCGAGACCGCGGCCTTCGATGCAGCCTCTATCGAGGAGGCCTTCTCGTATGTAAAGGCCTTCATGATTTTGTCCCCGCGACTTCGACGATTGCCTCCACGATGTTGGAATAGGCTCCGCAGCGACAGATGTTGCCGCTCATGCGTTCTCGGATTTCAGCCTCGCTGATCAACGTGTGTGCATTGAGGTCGCCGGTGACGTGGCTCGGGATGTTCGCCTTGATTTCTTCGAGCACCGCCACGGAGGAACAGATCTGTCCCGGCGTACAGTATCCGCACTGGAAGCCATCGTGCTTGACGAAGGCAGCCTGCATGGGATGAAGCGTGCCAGGCTGGCCTAAGCCTTCGATGGTCGTCACTTCGTCGCCGTCGTGCATGACGGCCAAAGAAAGACACGAGTTGATGCGACGTCCATCGACCAAGACCGTGCACGCTCCACATTGACCGTGATCGCACCCCTTCTTGGTACCTGTCAGATGAAGATGCTCGCGCAGAGCGTCGAGAAGCGTCGTTCGATTATCGACTTCAAGGTCTCGAACCTGTCCGTTAACCTTTAATGACAGGGTTGAAGCTTGGGTCATGAGGTCTCCTGTAGATTGTGCTGCCGCGTCGCCGGGGACAGTGGTGGCCGCAAGTGTCGCGGCTGAGGAGATAAGTAAGTTGCGGCGTGAAAGTTCAAATTGGTTGATGCTTGGCATGCTCGCCTCCACAGTTGGTAGCTGCCGCCTCTCAGTGAGGATCGGCGCTTGGTCCTAAAACTAGCGTCTGCTACCGATAAGGTTAGGGGCACCCAATTATTCGGGAGATTGACGCAGCTTGGGAAACCGCGGTTGAGTCAAGTTTGGGGGCCGCTGATCAGAACGGTTGGAGTACCCTAATACCTCTGTGGTTTGCTCCTTCGTCCACCAGATCGCCCGGTGCTGCATTCAAGCCCCTCGCGGAGAACAAGCCACAAACTCAGTGCAGCTCAAGCATCATCCGCATTTTTGATCGCGGCGCGCGAAGCACTATTGTCGAAGAAGCACCCGCAGTCGGGCGTCAAGAGGGATAACGCGGTGATCTCATAGTCGGTGTATCTCAAGTAATCGATTTTTGGCTCGCCATGCAGCCGCATATACCTTGGACGTCTGTCAAAATTTTCTACCGGCCACGTGGGCGCAGGATCGGCCAGAACCCAGCCAAGCGCATATATCTTGAGCAGATCCGGTGCCTTGGCCGACGCACAGCTCTTGTGACGTAACTCGATGACGATAGGCCCGTCGGCTCTATCTCGCATCGATTGAAATGCCGTTTGGCGCACGTTGGCATCGAAGGTTAGCGATGGCGGGAGCTGACAAAGCGGTGGTCTTTGCTTTCTCCAAACGATGATATCTCTGACGCTTATGTTCGGTCGCGTCTTCTGCAGTCGCATCGGCTTTTTTGGAACTGAACCACGTGGCGTCCGTTGCGTGTGTTCACTGAAGGAGTAAATAATGAGCGACGTCAAAGCAATTTCGAGCCTCGACCTGAACCGCTATCTCGGACGCTGGTATGAAATTGCTCGGCTCCCGATCAAATACGAGGACGAACATGCTTCCGACGTCACTGCGAATTATTCCATCAATCCCAATGGAAAAGTTCGTGTCGACAATAGGTGCTTCGACGAACATGACAAGCCGACCAACGCGGTTGGCGAAGCAGACCCGGTCGATGGAACCAAGGCCAAGTTGAAGGTTAGCTTTCTACCCGCTGCTCTTCGCTGGATCCCATTCACTGATGGCGATTATTGGGTGCTCAAGATCGACCCTGACTATCAGATCGCTCTGGTAGGCACTCCGGACCATAAGTTTCTATGGGTCCTCGCGAGAAAGAGCTCTATCTCCGAAGCCTCGCTCGACGAATATCTAGCTGAGGCCCGTCGACAGGGCTTCGACCTTCAAAAGCTTATAAGAACGCCACACACTGGACGTGACGTAAGCGACACGATGCTGGAGAGCGGTTGACCGGCGCGAATGTCTTCCGCTGGCGGTGAATAAGATGTTGAAAATGTCTTCCTGTTCGAGCCCGCCAGCGCAAGCTATCTGTCAATATTGGCCCGGAACTCGTCCGACCCCTTGCGCAACAAGGCCGCTTTAACTACGACCTCGAGATAGTGGGTGCGACATTTCGTAAGCTCCGCGGGATCGGCAATGGGCCGGAGGACCTTAAATGACGCTCACTGCTCGGATGGCAGGGCCCCCTCTCTTAGGCTGCGCGCGCTTCGAACGAACCCGTAGCTCCGTAAACCAAAACGATGAGCCTAAACCTAAATCATGGCGTAATCTGCCGAAGCATTTCCTTTTCGATGGAGTTTCCGCTAGCTCCACTTCTGAGAAACCAAAGAAAATTGAGGCGTTTTCATTTCGGCTCATGCTGAGGCAAAGCTAAGGGCGGTCCTCGTGGTCAAGCGCATCCACAGACGAACGCGAGTGGAGATTAAAATTGCACGATGATCGAAAATGCTGAATCGACGATTTTGAAGTGCGTTGCAGGCCGACACGCTGGCACCACGTGTCCGAGCGAAGTGGCGCGCATCCTAGCAACGGGTCACAAGATCCCACGCGAATGGCGTAAATTCATGCCGGTGGTGCATGAAGCCGTGGATGCCTTGATAGCGCGCGGCGAAATTACTTTGACCTGGAAATCTGTTGTTATGAGCGAGCGCGCGGGTCCCTATCGAATAAGCGGTCCCAAGCATAAAAGCTGAGACTTGGAACTATCGACGCCCATGAATCGCCGCGCATCGGGCCGCACCTCAATCGTTGCGCCCGGTCAGTCATCATTCTCCGCAGGCTCTCCAAGATCCCGTTTTTAGAAGCGTTGGTCGCAGGTCCCCAGCGCGTTAATCGGCGAGCTGTACAGAGCAATCGTTTCGACGAGCAAGGTTGCCTCGGCCGTCCTTCTTTCCGCCGATATCCTGCAGTCCAGAACGGCGCGGACAGATCTTCGCGCATATCCCGAGACCGATCGCACTCCTAAGATTGCCATTGCTCCGCTCTTTAGCTGAGGGACGGCGAGCGAAATCGGCCTTACTTTGCCGTGGCTATAGTCCACCTATGAGACTTGAAAATGACCCGGGAAGGTCAATATCGGCAGACTTGACTACCGCCTTAGTGGTCTTCGTCGCCATCGATTTCGACGGGCCCGCACCGCACAGACCAAAGCCGCGAGGGATTGAATTGAGCACGAACGATATAAAATCTTGGCTGACCGATATGGACGGGGTTTTGGTCCATGAGAATAAGGCGCTGCCAGGCGCTGTCGAACTCATCCAGCAATGGCAAGCCCGCAATACGCCTTTCCTGGTCCTGACCAATAACTCCATTTACACGCCCCGCGATCTTAGCGCTCGGTTGCGCAACAGCGGTCTCGACGTCCCCGAGGACCGAATTTGGACCTCGGCGTTGGCGACGGCTGCCTTCCTCAAGGATCAGACCCCAGCTGGCAAGGCCTTTGTGATTGGCGAGGCGGGCCTCACCACAGCCATACACGAGGCTGGCTTTATCATGACGGATGCCGACCCCGATTATGTCGTGCTCGGAGAAACCCGCTCCTATTCGTTCGATGCCATTACCAGAGCCATCAGGCTGATTGGAAAAGGCGCCCGGTTCATCGCGACCAATCCAGACGCGACCGGCCCAAGCGCAGAAGGCCCGCTGCCCGCAACAGGTGCCGTCGCCGCGCTGATCATGCGCGCGACTAACCGCGAGCCTTATATCGTCGGCAAGCCAAACCCAATGATGTTCCGCTCCGCGCTGAACAAACTTGGGGTACATTCGGAAGGCACGGGAATGATTGGCGACCGCATGGACACCGATATTGTGGCGGGAATTGAAGCCGGCTTGCATACAGTATTGGTGCTCAGCGGCATTGCCGATCCTGCCGAAATCGAGCGCTACCCATTCCGACCAAAGACGGTAATCGATTCAGTTGCCGATCTGCTTGAATAGGCACTGTCCTCAGCGGGAACATCGTGACGCGGCGACGACGTCTGCCCTGCTGGCCGCTTTAGCGCCATCTCGCGTATCGTCATCAACGGATATGAGGGTCCCTATCCCGGCGGCGGTGAGATGCGAGTAACATCTCGGCATCCGACGCAAGCAGATCGTGTTTTTCGGCGAAGGCGACAAACAGCCCGCGTACGGTTTCCGCGTCGATTTCGCCGCGCAACGCCGCACCACATGCCTTCAACGCAATAGAATGGGCGGTGTCCCTCGATGTAGCGGGCCACTCGCACAGGTGCCGATAGGCATCGAGCACGCTACGGATTTCAGCCGGGAAACCCAAGCCGACCAGGATGGAAACTGGCTGTTTGAACATGTCAGGTTTCATGACGCTCTCCTTTGCAACTCCAAATGTCACAGGGCGCCGTCGCGACGGCGCCCTCCACCATTACAGCCGAGGACTATGCGGCGTTCCTCTGCGCCTCGATCTGCACCGCGGCGGCCGGCTGCGCCACAGCAGGGTTGGTCTGGATGTCGATCTTCCGCGGTTTCAGGGCCTCGGGGATCTCGCGAACCAGATCGATCGACAGCAGTCCGTTCTTCAGATCCGCTCCGTTGACCCGAACATGGTCGGCGAGCTCGAACCGATGTTCGAACGGCCGGCCGGCGATGCCACGATGCAGATAGCCGTTGTTGGCGGTCTCCTGCTTCTTGCCGGTGACGGTCAGAAGATTGGACTGAAAGGTGATGTCGAGATCAGCCTGTTCGAAGCCAGCCACCGCTATCGAAATGCGATAACCATCATCGCCGGTCTTGGCGATGTCATAGGGCGGCCAGTCGCTGATAGAGCGGGCGCGCTGAGCGTTTTCAAGAAGACTGAAGACGCGGTCAAAACCGACACTCGAACGGAAGAGTGGTGCATAGTCGTAAGATGTTGCCATAGCCATATCCTCCTTGAAGCAACATGGGTACGGAAGCGCCAAAGTCGATGCTCCCAGCTAGTCCAGCCCTTGTCTTTAGCGGCTGGCGGCAAACGATTTGGTTTTGGCGCTTTCGGGATTCAAGAGCGAAGAAGAAAAATCTCGCGATGCCTTTAAGCGGCGACCATCGAGCGCCTTCGTTCGATATTTCAATGCGCAGGCGACAGCTTGCCAGCTAACGCAGTTAGTTCTGCTGAAAGAGCCTGATGGACACTGAGATCGGCCCTGATGAGGCTGTGGCTATAGCGGTTGCGAGACCGCGGTGCATGCCAGCGCGGACAATCGACGGTCGGATACTAGCAGATGCCTGCGATAATCGCCCCGCTTCGTCTGGCGATATCGACTTCATCCAGCACATGGCGTAGCCAGGATCCGTTGTTGTCGGCGGCATTCGCTGGCTTCTGTAACCGAGCTCTGTTGGAAGTCGCGATCAGCCGCCAGTGTCGGTGCTAGGGGGGGCACGCCCTGAGGTTCGGCGTCCGGAGGGAACTGCTCAACCAGCTGCCTAGCATTCCGCCATATATATCAATTGCATATCGTAGTATGATCAATATTTAATTTCGATTGGGCGAACTTTCCAGCCGGAGGCTGGCTTCTTCCACACGAGCTTGTACAGACTGTATGCCGGTTAGTAGTTCCGGCCGACACCCCACACCATGAACAGGAACGAAGCTGTAGCGGCAAATGCTGCGATGGCGAGATTGGTATCCATGATGACCCCTTGTCAATTTGTGCGCTGTGAACGCGCTAAGTGACGAGATGGTTCCGAAGCGTTATGTCTTAAAACCAGGCGCGGTTAGTGAGCGTGCGAAAAAGAACACTGTGTACCCCACGTTCGCCGACGAAAGCCACAGACCGCTTAAGTACCACTGAGGTCCCCGTGATCTCGCCGCTCCCCCGAGACCCACCAATTGAGGAGCACGACGCGGCTGCCGGCGCCAAAAATAACTAAGTAGGCGCCTCAGTCGAACGCTAGCGGGGTACCTTCGCCAGGCCCTTGGCAAGGATTGGACCTGTTGGCCTCCCGGTTGGCGACCCCCCTGCCTGTTCGAGTGTGAGTTCATATAGCTGATCAAGCTGTGGAGCTGGAAGTTCCGGACTGGAAAGTCGAGCTGAGTGCACTCCCCTCAAGAGCCCAAGGGATACGGGACCCATCTCGCGCGACGGCAACGTCCAGACCTGGATCGTCTTGTCGTTTGGAACATGGAGATCGGAAAGCATCCGCACGGCTGCATTTTCGTTGCCAAAATCCTCGACGATAGCCCGGATTTCACCCGTCTCGCTTACGAGAACCGCGACAACTAGGGGCTCTACGGTTCGCATCAAGCTGTATGCTAGTCCAATGACAAGAACGATGGTCGCGGCGAGCGCCCCAAGCGCAGTGTTTCGCCAGCTATTCGGGCGGTTCTCACTGGCAGGCCGTTTTAGGGCCGGAAAATCAGTCTTTTGATGGTCAGGCAAAGCGGATTCGATACGCTGCCAGAGCGCCTGCCCGACGACTGCGGGTTCAAGCGCCACGTCGAGCGGAAGAAGACGATCACGGCTGATTGCCACGGCTGCCCGTAGGTTTGCATCGCGGTCCATCGCTTCCTCGATTTCGGCAGTTTCCTTCGGGTCGAGTAGGCCCAGCACATATTCATCAGCGATCCAAGAGATGTCCGCATGTTCGTATCTCATCCCATGCACTCCCTGAGCGCTGTCAATCCGCGCCTTATCCAGGACTTGACGGTACCGAGCGGCATGCGTAGGCGGCCGGCGATTTCCCCGTGTGTGTAGCCGTTGACATAAGCCATCAAAATGCCGCGCCGCTTGGTTTCGTCGAGGGTGCCGAGGCACTCGTATAGACGCGAGCTGCGATCCAATGACCGCCAGGCGGCGATCACCTCATTGGCATCTTCTTCATCGCGGAGCACGCCAACGTCTTCGACGGTAAACTCGCGCCTGCCATCACGCAGGAGATTAAGAGCCCGGTTGCGGACAATCGCATAAATCCAGCCTCGGGCAGAGCCACAGTCCGGCTGGTATTGGTGGGCATGGGTCCAGATGCGGATAAAGGCTTCCTGTACAACCTCTTCTGCAAGGTCTCGCCGCCTCACGATACGTTCGGCAACTGCAACAAGTCGACCGGCCTCTTGATCGTAGATGCTTCGCAACGCTTTGCGATCGCCCCTCGCGCATGCTGCAAGCGCTCTTCCAAGATCATCTGGCGTGACGCCCATCAACATGCACCAGTCCCCCAGCTCTGTGGTGACGACGGCCACCACCCATTGCCTATACCCACGGCGAGATAGAATGGATGCGTACGACAAAATTATTTTTGGCCGTCTGCATCCAAATCGCCTGCTCACGTGTCCTGATAGTGGGAGCGTTTCGGAGAAAACATCGGATCGCCCCGCAGAGCAAACCCACGGGAGAACGACATGTCCATCATTCGTGCCACACTGATCACTTCCTCCTTATTCGCGATGCCCGCCAGCGCTGCCCTTGCCGCACCGGTCCTCGGTCTGACGGGCGACAAGACGCTCGTCATGTTCGACACGGAAAAGCCTGCGGTCTCCATGACGATGGAGGTCACGGGTGTCGACAAGCTGATCGGTATCGATTTCCGTCCAGGCACCAAGACCGTCATCGGTGTTACGGCTGATCATCGCATCGTCTCGATCAACCTCGGGACCGGGGCTGCGAGTGAGGTCGCCAAGATGGACAAGACGCTTGGTCTTACCGAAGCGCCCGTGGTCGTCGACTTCAACCCAATGGCAGACCGTTTACGCTTTATGACCGGAACGACCAACCATCGTGTCCATCCCGATACGGGTGCGGTCACGGTCGACGGCGTCCTGGCTTACGAGGATGGTGACATGCACAAGGGAGAAACGCCGAACATTGTCGCTGCTGCCTACACCAATTCCTTTGGCAAGCCCGAGAAGACGGCAATGTATAATATCGACGCCACAATCGGCGCCCTGATCCAGCAGACAAAGCCAAACGACGGCACACTGAGAGCGATCGGAAAGCTCGGCATCAAAGACGGCGCAGCAACATATGCGTTCGATATCCATGGAACGGAAGACGGCACAAACACGGCTTATCTGGCTGCCAGCAAGACGCTCTACACCGTGAACCTGGAAACTGGGGCGGCGACTGAAATCGGTACTATTGAGGGGCTGGACGAGGAGCTGGGCGACATCGCGGTATTGATCGGAAGCTGATAATTGGTTCGACTTGGGTGCGCAGGCCCCGACCGCCTGGCCTGCGGCCCCCGAGAAACGGAAGGAAAGGCCACGAAAGGTAAGAATTGAAGGTAGCGGGATTGATTTCGTCGGGGGACTTAGCGGGGGCCCCTCATTTACATGGGCCTCCCCTAAGTGGCTCGCTACGGGCCTAACTCTGACGTCACGCGGATCCCGCTGCATTCGTTTGCTTGCTTCGAGTGGGGAGCTTGCTCTGTGTGTTGTATAACGACCGTTTCGAGGAAGGGTCGTGCACGCGGGAGACCAAGTAAGTCGCCATCAAGCTTCTTGTTCTTGTGAAGGCTGTCTTGCACTAAAGGATGGGGTCGCCAGTGATCGGTCAAGGCTTTACCTGGGAAGTATAGCGAACGCGCTCTACGCTTTGAAAGACCCCTGCGTCGTCGACGATCGGAAAAAGGGCTCTGATGGCGAACACATTGAAGCGGGGAGACTGACCCGGGCACTCGAGAGACCGAGATCACAGACGGAGGATCGCCGCCCAGCTAAAGCCGAGCGACAGCGGCATTGTGAGGTCGCTCACGGGCGATCGCATTAAATTAGGCGCAGACGGCGGGTGGCGATAGTACAGAAGCTCATCCACGCTCCGGGGAGCTGGTCATGACGCTCGGTTGCTTCAGGATGAAAAGCGGCCGTCGGTTTTGTTGATCAAACGATACCAGGATCTACTCTACCGGTGTGAGCCGGGCTGATCGCTGTCAATGGTGATACCGTCAGATGCGACGCCCCAGAACCACAGACTGCTAGCAAAAGCGTTCCGGCCGTTCGCCTGTTTAATCACTAGGTCATTCGCTTAAGCAGGCGTAGTGTGGTCTGTCGGCCTATTCTTCCCGGGCGGTGCCGATTGAGAGATTATAAGCGCTCTTGCCTGACGGTAGGAGTAGCTATTGCCATGATGTCCAAAACCTCGAGCGACTTAACGCCAACGGTCGTTGCTATCAAGATAACCGCACACCACACAAAAAACCCCAATCCTCCATTAGCACAGAGCAAACTGCACAAGTTTGCGATTAGTGGCGTTCCCACGTTCGAACGCGTCCGCACGAAAGTCTCCTCCATGGTCGAGCTGCGCCGTGTAATGCAAGCAAGCGTTGCTTTTACGGCCTCAACACGTGAACGTGGGAGCAACTCATGAAAGCCCCACGGTCATTCGAAACGATGCCTATAGACGAAAGAGAGTCCATCCTCCGGGGGGTCGCTAAAATGCTCCTGAATTCTGCTTGTATCGCGAAGCGTGATGACGATCCCATTTGGCAGTCACTTCTTGGACTTAGTGTTCGCCTTGAAAAATGTAGTGAGGAGGTGGCGGCAGATCCATGCCGAGGCGGCGATGTGGTCGAAAAATCGCTAAGGTTGCTTAGCAAATTCGAGCTACTCCGATCGCAAGAAAACATCCTCGAATTCGCAGTGACGCCTCGACATTGACCACTATGGCCGGCGAACGGCGGTTTGTCGAACAAAGCTAAACGTTCCTCGCTGTACGCCCCTTACCTGTGCGATTAGCCTCGATTGAGAAGGAGGACGAACATGACGAAACCCCCCGAAAAAGGTACTCCGGGCAAGATGGGCCGTCCTGGAAAGCCTGGCAATGGGCAGAGCCCTGGCAAAGGCGGTTCAGGAGGTTTGGGAGGGAAACCCGGCGCGGCCGGAAAGGACAACCAGAGCCGCGGGACGGGTGACGACTTTAAAAAGTGACGATAGGTTGAGTGGCGTCCATGTTCTGTTTTTAGTACCAAAGTCGTCGATGCTGGGTGCGTCGCGAAATGGGTGGAACCGTCACCTACTTCGCGACGCTCCACGCCCTACGAACGACAAACACTTAGACGCGTCCTCAAGCGGGCTGACTACGCTACGTCTGAGATTCAAGCGGCAGAAGGTGATCGGTACTTGGATGAGGTCGCTGTCATCCGTCGGATTGAGGCCGCAATAATCCCAACCATCAATTATCCGGCCTCCAAACAGCAAAGACTGAACGCGGACCCTGCGGCTGTTTCTGCTTGGGAAAATGAGGGAGGGTCCGTTCTACTATCGAAACAAAAACGTCCGCAGGAATGTGAAGCGGTTCACACGGAGCAAATTCCATTGAACCGATACGATAACCAGAACTTCACGAAGGGATTCCCGAAATGTACAATAGCAAGCGCGATGGTTACGGGAACGGCGCAAACCTTGCCATTCCTTCGATGGGCGAGATCGAGGGCCGTATAACGGTACTGGAGGTTGTCGCAATGACCTCGTTGAGCCTGCTTGTCAAAGACGGCGACAAACATGCAGCCCAACAGGCGCTCTCAGCTATTCGCCGTGCGATGCGGTTGAAATGCGAAGACATCAAGCTCTCATCCTCGGATACAAATTCTGCGATCGCCTATGCGCAGGAGCTTTTCGAGGCAACTTTCGCGAACATTGACCGGACGGCGAATATTGCGCCTTCGACCAAACGCCGAGGCTCGCGCCGTTCCATACCCGCGTTTCAGAGCTAGGAGGACGAGAAATGGGTGTTCGAGAGATGACGGAGCGAGAAAGCCGGGAGGTTCTTGGGCAGCGAAATGTTGGGCATCTTGCCTGCGTCCACGATAACCGACCTTACGTCGTGCCTGTCCACTATGCGTTCGATGGCGAAAAGCTCTATGTCTTTTCCCTGGCGGGGCAAAAGGTAGATTGGATGCGTAGCAATCCGAACGCTTGCCTTCAGGTGGAGGAAAGCGGCGAGTACCACCGTTGGAGAAGCGTCCTCGTTCAAGGCACCTACCAGGAACTGCCGGACACTGCCGAGCAGCACAACGAACGTCTTCACGCCTGGTCTCTATTGCAAAAACGGCCATTGTGGTGGGAGCCCGGCTCCTCCAAGCCAGACTCCGGCTCGGAGAGTAAGGTAGCTCCAATCTTTTTCAGCATCTCCATTGCTCAGATATCTGGCAGGGAATTGGTTGCGTCTTGAAGGGCGCAGAAGTCCTGAGGTCGTTGCAATGTGTCCATCTGGAGGAGATCATGTCTGCAGAGACGGAGCGCGAAATATCTGCGCAGGAAATTTCGCTTGGTGCCAATCGATACTTGGGAAAGCCCTTCGAGCTGCTGACACAACGAGAGCAAGCGGTATTCCGCCGACTGGTTTTACGAAGGGCAATTACACGCGATTCAAACCAGTCATTCGACGAGAAGCTCACCTCGGCTCAACGGTTGGCGGACGAGGTCGCGAAATTCGGGGGGTCTTGGACATTCATCATAATCTTCGCGGGCGGGCTTGCAATCTGGGTGGCGGTCAATTTGATCGCAGCGTCGCGCGCCTTTGATCCCTATCCCTTCATATTTCTGAACCTGATCCTCTCCATGCTGGCGGCCGTTCAAGCGCCCGTCATCATGATGAGCCAGAATCGGCACGCTGCAAAAGACCGTGTCGACGCGTCCCATGACTACGAGGTCAATCTAAAAGCGGAAATTGAGATCATGGCTCTCCACGACAAGCTTGACGAGTTGCGAAACACAGACATCAAAGCTCTGGTCGCACAGCAACAAGAGCAAATCGATATGCTGACCCGACTGGTGGTCGCATCAACGAAATAAGGACGACTACTGAATGCAGGAGGGACGCCGTTCGACACATCAAAATGCTGACAGCCTGAGTACGAGGTTCCGTAGCCTCGTGGTAGGTGCGCCAATCTCGTCCCATCGAGAGTGACGGTCGAACGCTTCGGCAGTACGTTTCAGTTCGGCGATTTTATCTTCCTGGTTCTGATGACCCTGATGTTGTTTCTTACCGCAGCACTTCCTCTTGCCCGGTCGTGGATTGGATGAAGCTCAAGGAATGTGTGTTTACTTCGAGCACGACGGGCGCTTTGCGCTGATTTCGCTTGCGGCGTTTCCTCGGGGGCATGACCGCAAATCTCACATCCTTGTCTTTTCCGCTTCTGAATCGGCGTTATCATAAGGTTCAAGGTGCCAGGGGCACAGCGCTTACGGCTCATCGATCCACCGGGGATCCACCGGGTTCCTCATCAGTCCGGTCCCCTAACTCTACATCCCCTCGCCTGCGCCAAAGCAATTTTCCCTGGTTATTAGCCACGTATCGCCGCTGTTCGTTTAGCTACGATAAATCGTTCGCTTGGGAGTTTCTGGATGCGGTCGAGTGATCGGCGAAGGGCCAGCTTCCTCCACGGCTCGACGCCTTTCGCCACTCGGAAGTTTGTGAGCTGGACAGGTTCGACTTGCCGGCAAATGTGAGCGGTATAGTTGACCGGGATCATCCGATCGACTAAGTCCGCCGCCGCCGTATTCATCAGCCATGAAGGCGGCGACGCGGGGGTCCGGCTTTAGTGGAATGGTCGGATCCCCGCTACCTTTTCCACCATGGGCCGAACTTGCCCTGAAGGTTGTCGCAATAATCGGCTACCAATCGGCTCGCGCATCCTACCGATAGAAGCGCCCCTCTCCCGTTATGAGCGAGCGAAGCCCGTTTTGGGGCGACGGTGCCTGAGCCTCCCTCTTCGGCAGCAGGGTCGGTCAGCAGGGTCGGTGTAAAGCGGGGACAGGTTGACCTGCGCTTGGTTCCTGATCTCGGCGGCGACGTTCACGGCGGAGCCACTCACCAAGACGAAAATAACGGTCAGCGGTTAAGGCCAGACAGTTTCGCTGCGTGTACGCGATCTCGCGTTCCTGCCGCTAGTTTGTCGGCCCTAGCGGCCTCGGCGCGGCAAAAATCTGATTTCGCTGCCAGATCCTGCGCTCCAGAATTGGTTGGCGAGGCGCTAAGACAAATTCGATGCCGCTGAACCGAGAAGTCAAACGACAGACTGCAAAGGATGGCAACGATTTATCTCAGGGACGCTCCGTGAGCGCGGAGCCCGAGGCCGGGTTGTTCCTCGACTGCGCGCGGTGTTCCCGCCACATGGTGAAAAGACCAGCGCCAACAACGATCACGGAGCCAATAAGCATGTTCCAGCTCAAGGTCTCGCCAAAGAACATCACTGCAATCACGGCCCCCACGACCAATTGCAAATAGGCAAGCGGCTGTACCTCGGATGCCTGCAGTGAATCATAGGCACGGATCAGACAATAGTGGCTGACTGTACCGCAGACGCACAGGGCAGCGACCATCGGCCAGTCTGACATTGCAATCGGAGTCCAGTAGAACGGACCGAGAAGCGAGATCGCGACCGCGCCGCCGACGGCGGTATAGACCAGGCTGGTGAAGCTTGAGTCCTTCCGGCTGACAGCCTTTGTCGCGACGCTATAGAGCGCAAACATGGTCGCGCAGGCAAGCGGCAGTAGAAGATAGAGACTGAACGTCCCACCTGTTGGGTTGATGATCAAAAGTACGCCAAACAAGCCGGCGATGACGGCTATCCAACGCCGCCAGCCCACATGTTCTCCAAGGAACGGGATCGACAAGATGGTCACGATCAGCGGCGTCGACTGGAAGATGGCCTGCGTGATCGCAAGCCCTGTATGCGCCAGGCCGAAGACGAAGAGTGCGATTTCAGCGACCAGAAGCACACCGCGCATCACCTGCATCAGCGGATGCCTGGTCACAAAGGCGCCGCGCACGCCGCCGGGCTTTCGCATGGCAAGCAGCATCACGAAGGCTGCAAAGGCCCAAAAGCGGATCATCGTGATGAGGATCGGAGAGTATCGCTCGCCAAGATATTTCGAGAAGCTATCCTGGACCGCAAAGATGAACACTGCAGCCAAGGTGAACATGTAGCCTTGCAGCTTGGGGCTGATATTGCTGGGAATTGTCGTGCTCTCCGCTGTCGCTCAGGCCAAGGGACTAGTCCAGCGAGCCCGACTGCTCAAGCCACGGAATCGTTTGAATCCGATCTATTTCGACGTTTATTTTGTGAGCGGCAGGAGAAAACGGATCAAATCCGAGCGCGACCTCTTACAGTTCACCGTCAAACGACGGTCTCGCCGCCGTCGACGACGAGGATCTGGCCTGTCATGTAGGATGAGCGGTCAGAGACGAGAAACAGGATGGACTCGGCAATTTCGGAGACATCGGCCCAACGCCCGAGCGGTACTTTCTCGGCGATATAGCTTTCGATCGCGTCCCTGCCGCCCATCTGGGCGATGAACGGCTCGTTAAACGGCGTGTCGACCCAACCGGGGCAGAGCGCATTGACCCGCACGCCGAACTTCGCATAGTCCCCGGCCATCTGCCGGGTCATGGCGATGACCGCGTGTTTCGTCGTAGTATAGGCAATCATCTCGCGGTCATAGAGCACGCCCGACGACGAGGACGTGTTGAGAATGACGCCTTTGCCGGCACGTTTCATCAGCGGCACGACGAGCCGGGCTGCCATGAAATGGGCGCGCACATTCAAGGCCCAGGACTTGTCGAAGCCATCGACTGCGACCCCTTCGAGATCACCCGCGACCTGTGCACCGGCATGGTTATGCAGGATATCTATGCGTCCGTGCCTGGCGGCGATTGCCGCAATACCGCCTGAGAGCGCCTGGTCGTCCGTGACATCAAGCACCAGGGGCTCGGCGCTGCCGCCGGCAGCAATGATCTGGCTGACACTGTCCTCGGCGTTTTCGGAGTTAAAGTCAGCGACAACAACATGGGCGCCTTCGCGCGCCATGATCATTGCCCCTGCCCGGCCGATGCCGGAGCCGGCGCCTGTGACGATTGCAACGCGATTGGCGAGAATCATGGTGTTTCCCCTAAGGTTCTTTGTTGTTTTTCGCGCATCAGGAACCGAGCGATGAGGATCAGAACCAGTGAAGCGACCAGCACCATGGTGGCGATTGCGTTGATCTCGGGCGTCACACCGCGGCGGATCGATGCAAAGACATAGATCGGCAGTGTGGTGTTTGAGCCGGCAACGAAGAAGGCGATGATGAAGTCGTCGAACGAGAAGGTGAAGGCGAGCAAGAACCCGGCGAGGATGGAAGGCAGGATTTGCGGCAGGACGATTTCGCGAAAGGTCGTGAACGGCGTCGCGTAAAGATCGTTTGACGCCTCGACGATATCGCGGCCAAGGCTGGCGATCCGAGCTTTGACGATCATCGTCACAAGCGCCATCGTAAAAAGCCCGTGCGCGGCGATGATCGAGCCGAAACCGAGCTGGAGCCTGGGCGGGTGTTCGCCAGGCCACACAGTCGCCAAAAGAGGATTGAGGATACCGAAGACCTCGACCAGTGCGACCAGCGTCGCAATGCCGATGACCACACCAGGAACGACGATCGCTGCGGCAAACAGGCCATCAAACACCGCGCGCGCCCGCGGCCCCAGCCGCTCCATTCCAAGGGCGGCCATCGTCCCGAAGATTGCAGCCAACGTTGCGCTGGTAAAGGCGATGATCAGGCTGTTTCCAAGCGCCTGCATCAAAAACGTGTTGGAGAGCGCCTTGCCATACCACTGGGTGGAAAAGCCTGTGAAATCAGAGGCATTGCGCCCTGCGTTAAAGGAAAACAGCACGACCAACGCGATCGGCGTATACAAAAACAGATAGACGGCGGTGACGAGGCTGCGCATCAGACGAGATCCACCTGGCGTGTTCCGGCAACACGCCATGCGATGCGCATGGCGACAAGCAGCACGATGACGACCACGACAACAAGCGTGACTGCGATTGCCGACCCGAATGGCCAGTTGCGAGACTGCAAGAAGAGATCGACGAGCGCATTGCCGATGAAGAACACCTTGCCGCCGCCAAGCAGCTGCGGGATCAGGTATTCGCCAAGCAGAAGGATCGTGACCAGTGCCACTCCGGTCATGACACCGGGCAGTGACAACGGCAAAGTGATGCCGAAGAAGGTTGAAAGCGGCCGGGCGCCGAGATCGGCGGAGGCTTCCAGCAAACGCCGGTCGAGTTTTTCGAGGCTCACATAGATCGGCATGATCATCAGCGGCAGATAGCCATAGACGATGCCGAGGAGCACGGCGCCCGGCGTATTCAAGAGCCTGACATTCTCGATACCGACGAATTCCAACAGGTGCGGGATGCCGCGCGCACCCAGGATATACATCCAGGCATAGGTCCGCACCAAAAGACTGGTCCAGAACGGCACCACGACTAGCGACACAAGAAGCAGGCGATGCTGAGGGCTTGCCTTGACGGCCAGGTAGTAGGCTACGGGATAGGCAACGAGCAGGCAGGCGAAGGCTCCGATCGGCGCCAGCACCAGCGTGTTCTTGAAGGCGGCTGCGCGCGATCCGAGATTTGCGAACTGCGCGAAGGTGAACGCTGCCTGGTAGCCGCCTTCCGGCGCCCGTTCCCCGAAGGAAAAGACGACGATGGCGATGAACGGTAGGACCAGGAAGGCGAACAACCATGCGCTTGCCGGCGCAACCAGCGCGGCAGTGACCAGGCGTTTCTTGGTATCCGGTGTCAGGGTCATCTTGGTCCAGACAAGCGTTTGCGCAAAGAACGATCGAGATCCCGTGAAGAGCACGCCTCCCTTTCAGGCGGCGTGCTCCTCACGAGCGATCAGGCGGACTTGAAGCGCGCCATCAGTTCGGCACGGCTTGGGTCGGTGAGCGTGACGGCCGCACCGAACTCGAGCGGTGTCAGCGACGCCTCTTCGGGATAGACGATTTTGTTGGAGGTGATCTCTTGCGGCAACAGCGCGATGACGCGGCTATCGGTTGCCGGCGCGCCGTTGGCGATGTGCTCCTTGGCGGCGTTGGCCGGGTCCATCAGGAAGTTGAGGAGTGCATAACCGGCAGCCTTGTTCGGCGCATCCTTGGGGATTGCATAGTAATCCGTCCAGATCTCGCCGCCATCCTTGCCGAGCACGAAGGCGAGTTCGGGCATGTCGCGGTTGAGCTGGGCGCCGTCATTGGTCCAGCACATGGTCATCCAGGCGTCGCCTGCGCGCATGCCGGGCTGATAGTCGCTGTTGATCGCGAAGAGATGCGGCTTGACCTTGATCAGGAGCTCTTCGGCCTTGGCAAGCTCGTCGGCCTTGATCGAGTTGAAATCGTAGCCGAGCGACACGAGAGCACTGCCGATCGTTGTCAGCTGGTAGTCGTGCACCATCGCGCGGCCATCGGCCTCAGTCTGTGCGATCTCGAAGAAATCCTTCCAGCTTGCAAGCTTGGTCTTGACCTTCGACGTGTTGACCGAAAAGCCCGTCGTACCCCAGTTCTTCGGCACGGCATAGGTCTTGCCGTCGATCTGCCCTTCCTTGGTAAAGCGCGGGTTCTCGGTCGCCTGGCTGAAGTTCGGGATCTTGGAGAGATCGAGCTCATCGATCAGGCCGAGCTTGTGATGGGTCGAGATCGTGTAATTGGTCGGTACGAAGAGCGACCAGCCTGAGGCACCCGCCTGCAGCTTGGCGAGCATTTCTTCGTTGGAGCCGAAGACATTGACTTCGACATCGACGCCGGTGGCAGCCTTGAAATTTTCGAATGTCGCGGGGTCATGATAGTTCGGCCAGGTGGCGATCGACATCTGCGTGCCGAGTTCACCGGCAGCATAGGCGGGTGTCGAAAGTGCTCCTGGGAAGCGCGACATGACGGTTGTCGCAAGTCCAAGACCGGTAATACCGAGGAAATGACGGCGGCTGATGGAGCCGCGCTTCAGGCGCATGAACTCGTCCATGAAGCCTTGGGCGGAAATGGGGAGATTATCCTTGTAGTCCTTGCTCATGATGCTGTTCCCTTGTTGTGGTTATGCTGCATTGGAAGCTGGAAAGACATGGGCGCCTGCCGGATCGAAGCCGAGGAAGACCGTCTCGCCGGGTTCGACGAGATCGCTTTGGCTGTCACGACGATCCGCCGTGACCAGGAAGTCGCCGAGACCGGGGACCGAAACGGCGTATTCTGCCGAAGACCCCAGGAAGATGCGGTGCGTGACCGTGCCCTTGAAGCTTGCGCCATTGCCCGCCTGAACGCGCGTGAGCCTGATCGCCTCGGGGCGGATTGCGACAATCGCCTTGCCGGACAGGACGCTCTCACCCTTTACGACCGGGATGGCAGACCCGTCGCCCAACCGAAGTGTGCGGCCGTCGGTCTCGACGGTTGCGTCGACCCGGTTAGTCTTGCCGACGAAATCGGCGACGAAAAGATCGGCCGGCCGGTCGTAGACTTCCTGCGGTGAGCCTAGCTGGCGGATGCGACCGGCGCTCATCACGCAGACGATATCGGCCATGGAGAGCGCTTCTTCCTGATCGTGCGTGACCAGAACAAAGGTAATGCCGAGTTCGCGCTGCAGCGTCTGCAACTCGATCTGCATGGCCGAGCGCAGCTTCTTGTCGAGTGCTGCGAGCGGCTCGTCGAGGAGCAGCACCGAGGGGCGGTTGACGATGGCGCGCGCCAGCGCCACGCGTTGTTGCTGGCCACCGGACATCTCGTGGATCCGCCGTTTTGCAAAGCCACCAAGGCGCACCATCTCGAGCGCTTCGCCGACACGACGATTGATCTCGGCGAAAGCAAGCTTCGGTCGCATCTGCCTTAGCCCGTAGGCGACGTTCTGCTCGACATTGAAGTGGGGAAACAGCGCATATTGCTGAAACACCATGTTGACCGGCCGCCTATAGGCCGGCACGCCGTTCATCTCGCGTCCGTCGATCAGCACGGTGCCTTCGCTCGGCTGCTCGAAGCCGCCGATCATGCGCAGGCATGTCGTCTTGCCACAGCCCGACGGACCGAGCAGCGCCAGGAAAGCGCCTTTAGGCACATTGAGGTTGATGTCAGTTACGGCGGTCACGAAGCCGTATTTCTTGGTGACCGAACGGAATTCGATATCGTTCGTCGAAGCGGATGCCACGTCTGTTCCCTGCGGTTGGTTTGGCGGCAGTCTACGCTGCCTTTTGCCACCGGCGTTGCAAAAAGACTAAGCCCGCCCGTCACTCACGGTATATACCCCGAGAGTGGTATTTCAGCCCTTGCGGGTTCATGGAAGGTATATACAGGGGTAGGACGATTTCCGTGGCCTGATTGGGGAGATTTTTGCCATGAGCATGGATCTGGAGGCTCTCCTGCAGGCCTTCAAGGCAACCGTCGGCAAGCCTGTTATGAGCGATGCTGAGTTTGGCGAAACATTTCGCCAGATGATGGCAGCACTGGTGCGCTTCGACTATGTCGTCGTCTTCGCCTATCGCGGCAAGGAGCGCCCGATTGATCTGTACAGCACCTTCGACCCGAAGGAGCACATCATCTTCGTCACGCTCTACCAGGCTGGTCCGTATCTGCTGGACCCCTTCTACCACACCGCCCGTGCGCGCCGCAGCGGGTTTTTCCGCATGCGCGAACTGGTGCCTGACCGTTTCTTCTCGAGCGAATACTACCGAACCTACTATGTGCAGACGGGCCTGGCCGAAGAGATCGGCTTCTTTGTCGAACAGGATGACGACATCACTGTCGTTCTGTCTTTGATGCGCCGTGAGGCGACCGGTGTCTTTCCACCGGCCGAAATTGCACTTCTGAAGAAGGCCGAGCCTCTCGTGACCCGGTTGACCCAGCACTATCTGTCTGGGCTTGCCAAGCGCTTCGATGGTCAGGCGCAATCGAGCAGGCAGCGCACGCGCAGGCGCGGTGAAGAAAAGATCGATGTCCAGCCAGCCGATGCCGTGTGGCAGGATCTCAACCTTACCAGCCGCGAAACGGCGATCGTCGAACTGGTGCTGCAGGGTCACTCGTCGGAATCGGTTGGCCTGAAACTGAATATCTCCACCGGCACCGTGAAGGTGCATCGTCGCAACGTCTATCGCAAACTCGGGATTTCCTCGCAGACACAGTTGCTGGCGATCTATCTTAAGGCATTCGGTGGCCTTAGCCAGTAGAGAGCCGCCGCCAACGAGGTTAATCTCGCTAAAGTAACAGGCGTTGATAGCATGCGACTTCAATGACATAGTGCGCGCCGCGCATCCATTTTCTAAGCAGAGACATGAGCATGACCAATTCCGCCGCCTCGCCTTCCCAACCTGCCTCGAAGTCCTCGCGTCCTCTGGCCAAGATCAGCCTGAAATGGTCGATGATCGAAGAGGATGGTCTCTCCATCCTCGAAAAGTTTCAGCTGTTGCGGGACCTCGGCTTCGATGGTGTCGAACTCGATTCTCCAGGCGGCCTGCCGTCACGCGAAGTACTGGATGCGCGCGATAAGACCGGCGTGGCCATTCCGGGTCTTGTGAACTCCATGCACTGGAAGAGCCCGCTCACCGATCCTGATCCGGCGGTCCGTCAGGCCTGCGTGACGTCGATGATCACGGCGCTGAACGACGCCAAGCTCTACGGCGCCGATACCGTGCTTCTGGTTCCAGGCGTTGTTCGAAACAGCCCGACGACCTACAAGACGGCCTATAGCCGCGCTCTGGAGGAAATCGCCAAGATCACCCCTTACGCCGAAGAGACGGGTGTCTCGATCGCGCTTGAAAACGTGTGGAACGACTTTCTGTTGAGCCCACTCGAAGCCGCGGGCTTCGTCGATGCCTGCAATCATTCGAAGGTTGGCTGGTATTTCGATGTAGGCAATGTGCTCCGCTATGGGCGGCCTGTCGACTGGATCGAAGCGCTCGGCACTCGGATCTTGAAGATTGATCTCAAGGAATACAGCCTCGAAAAAATGAACAGCGAGGGGCCATGGAAGGGCTTCGAAGTTGAGATCGGTGATGGCGACTGCGATTGGCCGGCGGTCAACCGCGCGCTTGCCGAGATCGGTTATTCAGGATGGGCCTCCGTCGAAGTGCCCGGGGGCGACCGCCACCGGCTTGCGGCGATCAAGGAACGCGTCGATCGCATTGCGGCGACCGGTGCCACGCTCTCAAATTGATCGCGTTCGTCGGCGTGGCTGCCGACTTGGAACTCGCTGCGGAGGCTGAGAAGCGGTTTCAATCGGGCTCGGAGGACGACGCTGCGCGGATTCTGAAGGTTTGAAAACGTTCGGGTCGCCGTTCGCGCCCCTCCGACGCCGATCGACCCGCCTTCACCTTCTCCGCCTATGCGGCCATTTGGACCAGTGTCTGAATGACTTTGCAAATGTCGTATGGTTTCGGAATGAAAACGCCGCGTTCTGGCAATTGGTCGGTTGCCGGGCGTTGCTTTCCCGAAACGATCAGAATTTCGATTGGCGGCCAACGATCGCGGACTGCCGCAGCCAACTTCAGGCCGTCCATAGAACCGGGCATGTCGATGTCCGTCCAGAGAATAACTATGTCCGGATCGCTCTCAAGAGCGGCGATCGCCTGGTCGGCGTCGCTCGCCTCGATGGCCTCGAAACCGGCATCCTCAGCGATCTCTACCGCCATCATCAACAACAGCGGCTCGTCTTCCACGACGAGAATTTTTGTCCGACCTGCAGTCACTCGATGTCCTCGTTTTGCGGATGAACCCTGACGGTGGCTAAGGGTTCCACGTTGAAAGCAACCTCGAAGACCAGCCCTTCCGGTCGGTAATCCGGCCTGCAACGCGCCTTTGTGCCAGAGGGAAACGCCCGCTCGATGA
>UBVW01000003.1:0-322072 GCA_900469085.1 Hyphomicrobiales bacterium
TTTTTCAACAGCCTGCTAGATTTGTAGACGCCTTCTTTCCTAATTTTGAGGCAGGAAGAGCATCATGAGCAAATCGAATTCAGCGAAGATTTCAAACGCGACGCCGTGCGTCAAATTGCGGAGCGAGGCTACCCGGTTGCTGAGGTTTTTCAGCGCCTCGGCGTGAGCCAGCATTCGCTCTACGAATGGAAGACGAAGTTTACCGCGTCGAACGCCAAGGGCAACGACGAGGCCGAGGAGATCAGGCGGCTGAAGAAGGAACTGGCTCGCGTCACCGAGGAGCGAGACATCGGATGTCGTCGGTATCTTTCCAAACGAGGACGCCATTGTCAGGCTCGGCGGTGCGATGCTCCTCGAGCAAAACGGCGAGTTGGCGGTGCAACGGTCGCGCTACATGACAGTAGATGCCATCGGCAAAATGAGCGATAATCCAATCATCAGCTTGCCAGCCGTGGCACGTTGATCCTCCCGGCCTTGCCGGAGAGTACGGTGGCCCGTTGGCACTTACACCATCCCAAGGGACACGATCTTTTCGATCGCTGAAGGACGGTGTGACGAGCGATCGTTTATGACGAAACTAATGACCCATCGTCACCAACCCAGATGATCGCCGGGATACTGTAGAAGTAGACCGTTAGTTCAGGGTCGTTTTCATCATTTACCTGGATGGGCCACTGAGCGGAAAGCGAGGCTACGATTTCCTCTGCGGTTGCGCTCCAATGCGATTCGCTGTCTTGTATTGTCAATTTTGGACATGGATTTGCTGGAGATACATAGCAATCAGCTCCCGGAGCAATGAACTTGATCTTTCCGGCGTCTAGCAACTGCTTGATCGCTTCAAAGAAAGCCCACTTTTTCTCCTTTAAAGAGAGCAAATCGTCGGGGTCAATTGCGCTGAAAAGAGCGGAGGCCGAAAGGCCAAACACATTTCGAACAATCTCAGCGATTTCATATATATTCCTCATGGATTGCCTCCTTTTAAGAACTTTATCTCAGGATTATATGTCATACCAACTGCGCCCTTAGGCAAGTCGATCGTCCATGCAGGGCCAGTTTGTTCAGATGACGATGAGAAATCTCTCAAATTAAAACTGCCTCCTGGCGTGCTGATGACGTAGAGAGTACCCTTTCCTGGGATTATCCTTGGCGCTGGCATGACTGAAGCCCCGGTAAGTTCAAGGAAGAACTGATTGATCTGCGCATCGGATGCACCCGTAAAAATCGCAGCATTTCCCCGGTTCGGGACGGCAGCGAAAACCGTTGATCCAATGGTCAGGACCCCTGAGGATTTGGAGAAAAGACTAATTGCTTGTTGAAGCGTCGGCGACAGAGGAGGTTTCGCTCCTGACGTCGCTCCCTGCGCTGCCTCTTGTTCGGCGAGCCTTTGCTTGATCGCGAATGGTCCACCTACGCCTGCGAAGATGCCGTTGAACACGTCCCACGGCAGCATGGCCTGATCGACGCCAGAGTTCGCAGCGTGGATGCCGCTCACAAGCTCGGCCTGCCGGAACAAGCTGCCTGCAATATCTATCTGCGTAACGTGTTCTTGGTTATATATACGAGATGCAAGGTCGTAGAACTTGACGACATCTTTAAAGAAATCCGAATTTATCGAGCTATCTCGGTATGCGTCGCCGCTGGCGTGGAAATACGTCTGACCGCAATTGACGGACCCGGCGTTGCAGAATCCGGGAATGGATCCCTTCGGCGCAATGCTGTCGAGAAAGGACGACGCCGCATCGTTCTGCAGATAATTGGCCCCAGTTATATCGACCTGCTTAATTGTCTGGCGGATGAGCTCTTCAATCGCCACGTCGACAGCGTCTACGGAGCAACTGCTAACATCGGCGCAGTAACCCTGCTGAACCGCGTAGCGGGGAGCATTGGCTTCAATCAGCTTGGCTTCCTCGATATGAAGCTGCCGGTTGAAAGTCTCCGCATCCAGCGCGATTGCTGCGCCCTGGCCTCCACCAGCCGCCATGCCCACGAGAACTGACGCCCACTGGCTGAGTGCATTTCGCTCTTCCTGCGTCAGATTTGGATTGTCCATCAACGCCTTGCCGACAACGGCGCCGATCAGTTCCTGGGAGCCACCGGCGAAGGCACCGAGCCCGATATTGCCGCCTGAGACGACTGCCGTCAGCGCGCCGGCCGCGGCGTGCAACGCGATCTTCTGCGCGCTCCCGTCTTCGAAACCGAGTTCTTTTGAGATGTCGCCGATCGCCGTGTTCAGCAGTTGCGAAACTGCTGCAGCACTTTCCTGCCGACGCTTCAACGTCTGAATATCATAGAACTCAGCCTGAGTATTTGCCTTGCCAATGTCGGTGTTCAGGCTAGCTAGATCTTGCTGTTGACCACTCAACGTCACTTTCCCTGGCGACAGGGTTGCCAGCGCCGCGCCGTGATCGTCCTGCTTCGCGGGCATGTCCACCGCCGGCGTCGGAAGGCCGCTGGGACTGAGAACAATGCCATAGCCGGAGGTCGAGGCACTCGAACCGTTCTGGATATCGGAGTACGTCAGAGCTGTGGCACTCAACTCATTATTTTTAGGATCAGCGGTAGAGACGATAACGCCGCCTTTGAGGTCAACCGTGCCACCGGCTGCCACGTGATAGCCGCCGCCGCCGGCGACGATCCCGCTTTGCTCGGAGACATTCGCATAGTCTCCCTTGACATTTCCTGTGCTGGCTCCGCCGAGCGTTGCTTTCGGGGTTAGCGAAATGGATGCGCCCGCTGTCTTCTCTCGATAGGTCGCGGTGTCCTGCTGGCTGACGATGTTGAGATCGCCGCCAACATTCGCGATCACTGTGTTCCCCGAAACGACGGCGCCCTTGAGCGTCGTGTCACTCCCCGAATTCAGGCCGACGGCACCAGATCCCGTCACATGACTGTTGACTTGTGTAACTCCAGCTTCATTCATCTTGCCGGTGCCCGCGCTGGCGCTAAAGCCGGTCACGCCGTCAATTCCGAAACTGGCTCCTGCGGACGTGCTTTTGCTTGAGCTTTCGCTCATCGCCTGCGCACTCTGGAGGTTGATGTTTTGCCCCGCCGATAGAAGGACGTTGCCGGCATTTGCATCACCTGACGTTGGTCGATTGCCATTTGCATCGTAGCCGGCAGCGATCTGGACACCTCGTCCCGTCAGGTCGCCGGAGGTGGCTTCAATCGCGACGGCATTTCCCGCGCGTATCGTCGTCACTACTGGCGAGGACGAAACCGCAGAGTTTTGCTGTTTCTGATAGGTTAAGCCCGCCGTAAGCGAGACGGAGCCAGCACTCGCCTTGTCTTTGATGATGTCGTCGAATGTTTTGTAAGCATTAATCGCCGCTTGCGCGGTCGGCGCCAGCGAATAGATTCCGCCGCCATTACCCAAACCACGTGCGGCCGATTGCACACTCTCCGCCGCACTGACCAATCCTGATGAGACCGTAAGGCTTATTCCAGCGAACAGCTCTTCATGCATGGAACTGTAGTTGCTGACATCCTGCGCCGAAAGCAGATTGACGTCTCGATCGGCTAGAACGGCGACATCTCGCTCCGCCTCGATATTCGCAGCCTGAAGGTTGACGTCACGGCCCGCCGAGATGGTGACATCGCGCCCGGCCGACAACGTGGAGGTGGCATTGGTCTCGGCCGACTGCGTGGTCTTGTCGACCGATTTGCCGAATCCGATACCGATCGAGGCTCCGCCGTTACCGGCGCTGTAGGAAATCCCGAAGCCAGAGCGCTTCTCCTGCTCGGACGCGGAGCTGCTCTCCGCGCCCGGTGTGACGTTGACGTGACGGGCGGCATCAATCGCGATGTCCTGGCCCGCGTTGACGCTCGAGCCGATGATATCGACGTCGGTCTCTCGCGCTTTGAGCGTGACGTCCGTTCCAGCCGATAGTACGGAAGCGACGTTGAATTCGGACGCTTGGGCAGCATCTTTCTGCGCCTTGCCCCACAGCGAGATGAAACCAGAGCCGGAACCGGCAAACAAGCCGGACTTCTTGCTGCTGCTTTCGAACTGGTGCTGTTCCAATGCGCCGATCACGGCGACGCTATCGGCCTCAAGGCTGATCGCCTGATCGGCGGTGACCTTCGAACCGACGATGGCAGCATTGCCGCCTGCGTTTAGCTTGATGTTGCCCGATGCGGAGAGTTCCGAGGCGACGGTGGTCTCATCATAGCTTTCTTGATGGGACGTTTTCTTGGAGAGAAAGCCCTTCTTCTGGCTATCAACGTCGGTTGTCGCTGTATCATGGCCGGATGCGATCAGAAGATCGCCACCGGTCGTCATGCTGAGGGAGGCACTGTGGTTGTCACCGCCAGCCTGCAGCTTCGACGCCGAGACCAAAGTGTCACCACCCGAGTTCGTCGCTATTCCATCCCCGCCAGAGATCGAAGAACCGGTTGTCGTTTCGCTTCCGAAATGCCCCTGGAGTTTCGTGCGGCCCGACTTCCATGACGCGTCGGTCTCGGAGGTGTCAGTGACCGCTGCAATAGTGATATCGCTGGAGGCTTTCAGATCAACTTTGCCATCAGCCTGGATGCTGCTGCCAATGATATTGAGATCATGATCGCCTGTGTCTGAGCCCGCTACTACTGATACCGATCCGCTGGCTCGAATTTCCGATCCGGTATGGGTCGTTGCAGACGCCGTGTTCTTGCCAAACGTGCTGTCGGATCGGTCTTGGGTAGCGACGATGTTGACGTCATCGCCTGCTTCAAGCTTGGAATTTCCGTCAGCTTTCAGGGAAGAGCCCGCGATCAGAATGTCGTCGCCGGCCTTGATCGTCGCGTCGGTTCCCGCAGAAAGCTGGGATTGCTGCTGATCAGTCGATCGCGTTGTGGTGTAGCCGTCGCTCGTCTGACGGCCTAGACCGGTCGAAACAACATCGACGGAGCCGTTGGCTGCAGTGACGTCGAGCGCCTTATCTGCCTTCGCAGAGCTCCCAATGACATTGACGTTGTCGTTGGCTGCAATCGTGGTGTCGCGGCCGGTGACCGCGCTACCGGTTGCGTTTTCCTGACCGCCATTCGTCGCCTTGGCGACATCAAGGGTGATGTTGTTGGCGGAGAGCGTCGCATTGGCGCCGGCCGCGACGCTGGCACCTTTCAAGGTCAGATCCGAACCAGCCGACAGACTTGCATCGCCGCCCGCCTGCACCGAGGCAGCGGGAACGACCATCGTTTGTCCGCCAAGATCGACTGATTGGGCGGACAGTGTCAGAGATCCGGATGAGGCGAGCGTGACGTTTCCGCCAGCGACGAAGCTGCCGCCGTTGGCTGCGATCGATGCACCAGATACCGACAGATCGTTCTTGGCCACCATCGCACCGGAGTTGCTGATCGCGTCGCCGTCGATGGTGACGCTGTCACCAGCAATCAGCGCGCCGGAAGCGGTGAGTTTGGCAAATTCTGTGGTTGGAATGTAAACGACCGGGACGAGTACCTCGATGCCGTTGACGACCTTCTTCTCGTACCAGACAAGTGGCTCTGTGAGCGCTGCAACCTGCTCAGGCGACAAAACTTGCCCCATTGCGAGCTGGTGGCTGTTCGCATACGCGACACCCTGGTCGAGGAGTTGCTTTACTTGCTCGACCGCATCGCTGCCCGGCAGGAAGGAATGAGATCCGAGACCTTGCCCAGCAAGCTGTCGCAGTTGCTGGTCGATGAACTGGTTCTCGAAGTAAGCGTCCCCGAGGAAGGGGATCTGGCGGTCTGGCTCGTAACCAATCTTGGTCGCAAAATAGCACGAACCATAGAAAGTGCCAATATCGAGGTAAGCGGCGCGCGTTTCATAGAGAAAAGACTGACCGGGAACACTGCCACCGACGCCGCCGGACTTCGGATCGACCGGAGCCTGCGCCAACGCCGCGATCAAAGCGGCTCCTGTTGCTCCCGTCACAGAAAACAACGCCGCGGACGCCGTCATCGATGAGAGGACAGCCGTCGGGTCGATCAATCCCGTTGGCGGCGACACGGCAGTCGCGCCGGCGATCGATACACCAGCGGTGCTATTGTTGACGTTGTCGACGCCCGAGAGGGAGAGCGCACCACCGGCCCGAATGATCGCCGACGCGCCACCGATCGATTCCACTTTGCTGATGATGGTGGTGCCGTTGGCAATGTCCTTCGAAGAGTTACGGTTGCCGTTGGCATCATATGCTTGGCATGCACCTTGAGCGGTACAGGTCGTCGTGGTGGTCCGGCTGAGGGACATGCCGGTGTTGGTCAGCGAGCCGCCTTTGAACGTGGCACTGCCGTCGGCCTCGATCGCGCTGTATGCGTTCGTTGCGTTGGTGGCGTCAACGACAAGATTCCCGCCGGCGCGGATTGACGCTGCCGGGGTTACCCCAGCGGAAAGTCGGTCTTCATAGATCGACTGGCTAAGATTGGCGTTATAATCCCAGGAGTATGTCGTGCTGTAGTCCGCCTTTCCTCCATGGACGACTTGGTTGACAATGAAATACCGTGACGGGTTGTTCGGATCGAGCAGGGGATTGCCGTTTGCGTCCTTGGGAACGCGATCTCGAATCCAATTGTAGATAGGGCCCACCGCAGTGGGTCCGTTTCCACTGATCCATGTCCATGCATGGTAGCTCGTGCCATCGCCGAGCTCCGCAACCGACCAGAGAAGCGGCTGATAGTCGGAAAACCTCGGCGGATTGATGCCCGGATACAGTTGATAGATGTTCTGTTCCTCTGACACCAGGTAGGCGAACGGAAGCCCCGCAACGTTGGGATTGAGCGTAAATCCAGTGGCGACATCGGATGAGACCAGAACATTCGTCCACGTCGGTGTGGTGAGGCGCTCGTTCGTCAGGCTATCGGTCAGAATAGACAAATCACCGCCAGCGCTGATCTCGCCTGAGGTGTTGGTGAGTGAACGGTTGCGCTCGGAAGCTGATGCGCCTGCAATAGCCAAATCGTTGGCGGCGACAATGGCGCCCTGATTGTTGATGAGGCTGCCCGCGACCAGAAAGTTGGCATCGCCGCCCGCATAGATTAGCCCCGTCGCGCCATTGATAAGATTGCCGGTGACGGTGACATCAAGATCGCCCTTCGCAGCAACCTGGCCGGCGTTGATGAAGTCAGACAGCGTGAGGTTCAGATTATGCTCGGCCAGCAGCGCCGTCGAACTCGACGTCGTCGCGCTCAACGCCTCGATTGCGATGTCGCCAGAGCCGCCGGATGTCGTCAGCGCGCTTATCTTTGCGCCGGTAAGATCCGCGACACCCGTCAGCTTAGCATCGAGGCCGCCAAAGGTCAGCGTGCTATTGGAAAAGTCGGCGGTGTTGGCATTGACGGTCAGCGTGCCCGACGTTGCGATCCCGCTGCGGCCATTGCTCAGATCGACGGAGGTCGCGGTCAGGGAGATGTTACCAATCGCCCTTGTCGTATTGTCGAGGCTGATGGAGCCCGCGATTGCGGACAGCGTCGCATCGGCATTGCTTTGCAGAGTCTCATAGGACAGATCCTGGACGGCGCTTGCCGTCAGTTTGCCGGCGCTGAGAAGGTCTGTCGCCGCTATCGATCCGTGCGTTGCGGTCAGTGTCGTGGTCCCGGCGCTGCCGAGAACGACGCCGCTGGAGGGCGACTGGGCGGTCGTAGCGAAATCGACGCCTGACAACATGGCGCGCGATGCGATGCCGGAAGCGCTTGCGGCGATGTTTCCGGCCGCAGTGACGTTGTTCGCAACGGTCAGATCGCCGCCGGCCGTTAGGGTAATGTTATCGTGGCTCAGTAGCGAATTGGCAGCGATCGCTCCACTGACCGCCGAAATCGTGAGTGCTCCCCGGCTCCTGGTGTCACCGACCGTGATCCCGCCCAACGAACTCGCGATGTCGATCAAATCTCCCGCATCAAGATTTCCGGCAGAAACACCTACGGACGATATCTTGATCGCGCCAAGCGATGAGACGTCACCCGCCACCGAGAGCAGTCCATCACCTCCAGCAAGTGCGACGTCACCGTCGGCCGCCACGGTCTCAAGCGTGATCCCGCGCTTCGCCTCGATACTGACCCGCGCCTTGGAGGTCAGCTTGCCCGCCTGCACACTCGATCCGGATTTGACCGTCAAGCCCTGGGACGCCGAAGCGTTCCCGACCGAAATCTTGCCGTCGGCCGACAACGACAGTTCACCGGCGTTGGCCGCCATGTCGCCACGCATGCGAACACCGGCGCCTTTCTCGGTCACGACCATCTTGATACGGCCAGCCTGCATGGCGCCGAGAGCAGAACCGTCGATCGCGTATTCCGGCGTTCCCGAGACCCCGTCGAGTTCCGTCGCTTCGCCGGTCGCATAGTTGAACTTGGAAGCGCCGGCCGTCAGTCGCACATCCTTGCCATAGACCGGACCATCGACCTTTACGCTTCGCGATACGATGTCGAAGAGATCGACCGCGCCCTCGCCCGAGGCAAGGTTGGCACCCTTCGCGCCGAAGGTGACATCTCCACCCCTGACGGTGAAACCTTCAAGCCGACCATCTAGCCCAATATCAGGAACACCCGTCGTCAACGTGGCGTGCGGCGTGTTGATGAAGCCGCAGCCGTCGCAGGTGATGCCGTTCGGATTGGCGATGATTACGTCCGCCCGGCCGCCGAACACCTCTGCAGGACCGTTGAGTGCCGAACGTTTCCCGCTCGTCACTTCGTTCAAAATGATCAAGGCCGGGCCCGACGTCTTCAGATTTGCGTTGCCGGGGGTGATGCCGCCAAGCTTGGAGGTTCCGACCTCGCCACTGAAGTTGTTGAGGATCAGGCCCTGCGTGCCGACATTGAAGCTATCGTACTTATTGTGAGACAGGCCCTGGCTGTTCGGCGTGACAACGTCGATCAGCGGCACGCCATTTGGAGCAGCGCCAATGCCAGGTCGGTTGATCGCGGCCGCTCCAGTATCCGGCGCGACTTCTTGGGCCCGCAGCAACACTGGCTGAAACGCCACCAAAAAACTCAGGCCACTGGCGAGGAGCTTGCGGGCAAATTTCCCGAAAATTGCCGATGACGTCTTGCGGCTGTCCACGCCGCTCAAGCGCGGCTTCATTGCTCGGGTCATCGCTGGCTCACCTTCTACGCTATACTCGTTTTTGGATCGGCACTGGTGGGGGCTGTCGGATCAGTTCTTGGCTTTGCCGGAGTTCGGCGACGACGTTTTACCGTCGAGGCGCTTGTAGACTTCCGTCAAAGTCGACTTCGGGGCCGGGCATTTCTTCGATCGGGCGATGTCGGCCAGAACCTGGTTGCGATTGCGCAAAGCGTCGATCTCGACCTTCTCGGGAGATTTTGGGTCCATGAAGAAGAGTGCCGGCCAAAAGAGCAGGACGCCCGTCGCGCCAAGGGCGACGTTCTTGCCTTGCGCCTGCGAGCGCTCCTTGACGGTCGTCAGGACCTGTCGCTCATTGGCGTCATACTCTCGCTTGATACCGGCGCAGTTGAAGACGCTGTCACTGGGATTGGTCGAGGCGATCGGATGGGCTTCCCGGCCACCGCAACTCGACAGGAGCACGGCACTGGCGAGCAAGGCGGCGACCGCCGACCGCGAACCGCGCAAGTGAAAATTCGTAAACTGCATGCTTGTCTCCAGAAAATGGCTACCAGCGCACCGTCGCGCTCGCGAATATGAGATTGGCGCGTCCTTCATCGACGCTGCTTGCAAAGGTTTTCGAGTATCCGAAGTCAGCGCTCAGCGATCCGCCGACGAGCTTGACGCCGGCCGTCCAACTGGCGAGGTGTCCGTCCTCAATGTCGAACCGCCGCTGGCTGAACACGCGGCCGAAATCGAGACCGACGTATGGTCTGACTTCGCCGAGGATCGGCGCGGCCCAACTGCTTTCGAACGGCGTCGTGCGCCAGGCAAATTCATTGTGGCTGAACAGACCATTGTTGCCGAAAATGACGCTTTGCCTGATCCCGCGGACATTGCTGTAGCCGCCAAGCCCAATCTGCTCCGCGCCAAAAAGATTGTCGGGCGAATACTGACCGCTGAGGAGGGTCGTAAGTTCGAAACGCTGGCCGGACACTTCGAATGGACGTGTGCCGCTTACCGTCAGGCTGAACTTCGAGAAGCGCGGATCGGCGGTGCCGGCGCCGGGTTCCCCCAGTTTCACGGCATCGAAGAGGTCTAGCCCCTGATCGAGTGCGAGATCGAAAGCGAAGACGCCACCGAGCATCTGCCGCGAATGAGAAATCCCGATCGTTCCGACGCTATATCTGCGGCTGCCCACCTCGATGCGGTTGCCAAGCAGGAAATTGTCCGTTTGCTTGTAGGTGAGACCACCTCTGATCGTCGTGATCGAAGCCTTGTCGCGGTCGATAACGCGATCGATGCCGAAACCGACCTCCCCCGAATTGCCTGAAGTCTCGATCGATCCAAAATTGCCCGGAATGGAACTGTCGTATTCGTACCAGGAGCCGTTCGCCGAGAACGTCCAATAACCGTAAGGGATGCTGGCATTGCCTGAATAGCTGTTGCTGCGGCCGACACCGTCACCGCCCCATGGATAGTCTGGACCAGAGTGACCATAAGAAAATCCGAGCTGGTCGTTGAGGCCGAAGACGTCATCGAAGCCGAGTGAGACGTTGCTCTGCGAGTAGCCGGTGCTTTCCTGGCCAAGATTGTTATTGGCGGCGGTCAAATGCCAGGGCTTGCCCGGCTTGTTTTCGACGTTGAGGATGGAGGTGCCCTGGTTTGCTCCTGGGAGCATGGAGGTCTTCGCATCATTCGACGACAAGCGGTTAATCTGGTCGAGCCCCTGCTCGACGTCGCGGATGTTTGCGACCCTCCCCTTCATGCCGGGGAACGCCGTGGCGAGCGTGCCGCCTCGCTCGGTCGGCTTTCCGTTCACGTAGATGTCGGAAATCGTCCCCTCGACGACCGTCAGCTTCAAAATCCGTGTGCCGGCGATGTCCTGCGGCGGCACGTAGGCGCGCGAGGTGACGAAGCCCTTGTCGAGATAGGCGTTGGTTACCGCCTTGAGCAGTCCGCTGATGTCCGCAACGCCAATACAGCGGCCCTGATAGGGGGCGGTCAGACGATCAGTCTCTCCGACGGAAAGCTTGGTCGCCCCCTCGATGACGACGCGCGAGATCGGAAAGCAGGGTCCGGTGGCCTTCGGTGCGATCACCGAAGGCTCGCTGGCAGCACCGCTCGCACTCGGGGTTGCCTGCTTCAAGCGATCGAGACGTTGTGCTTGGGCATTCTGATCCTGCCTCCGCGAGAAGTCGTCCGCCGGCGACTGCGCCTGTGCTTTTGCCGCGCCGAATAGACCGACAACTATCAAAGGCATCAAGGCGGATAAAATTGGGATGAGCCTCGGCATCTGGCGCTACTTCGACTGCCAGTCTTGCAGAGCGGCAACCGCCGCCTTGAAACCCTTGAGCGAAAAGCGGATTTTGATGTCCTGCCCATCGACGAGCCGAAGTGATGCTTCCCCGCTCGAGCCTTTCGACAATGTTGAAAGCATCGCTGGCCTCAACGGCAATTCGGCCCAGCATCCAGCTTGATTGCAATTGCGATAAGCGAGCTTCGCGACCGATTTGCCTTCCGCTGAAATTGAGAGACCAGCCTGGAGGCCGACGTTCAGCGGGACCAGTACCGTCAAAGTCAGCGGCTGGGCATTCTTGTTGTCATCTTTCGGGGCAGATTTCACTGTTGGTGCGACCGCGACCGTCAGCACGTTAACGGACTTTCCCTCGCGCATGACTTGCGCAACCTGAGCGATCTCGCAGGTGCGGGATCCTTGATTGGGCGGTAGACAGCGGACGTACCAGTCGTCGAACTTCTGAGCAGACCCTGTCTTTGTTGTAGGATCGACGGCGCTTCCCGACGATGCTGCGATCTGCTGAATATCGGTCGCCATGGCCGGAGAAACGCCGAATCCTCCAAAGATGCTCATAAGCATGAACGCCGTCACGAGCCCTAGAGAGATTGGTGAAGTTTCGGGAACGAACAGCGACGGCGAAGCATTGGCTAATACAACTTTTGAGAATAGTGATTAGGAATCCTCCTTTCACCTGTTCGCTCAAAGTGTCAACGTATGCTTGCATGAAATGGTGAATGATTGTTCATTTTGATACAATCCATTCTAGCAAAGCGCCTTGTGATGAGTGTCCATCGATTCTGGACTGATCCGGTTTTCAGAGATGTGCCGTCGTCCAACGACGACTTCCTGCACGGCCCTAAAACGCCGTCGTTCGCTTGGAGCGATTGCGAGTTGCGCCCGTAGGCCGGGATCTTCTCCTCAGTCCGTAATAGCACCAAGCCAGTCAAAACGACATCGCTCCCACAATCAATGTGGATGTCCTCCCCGACGGCGCCCTCACTGCCGCTTTTCGGATCGCGATCCCGTGGAGCTAATCCGAGGATTGGTAGGATGAGTCAGTTCACAGAAAACAGCAGCGGTTCGACCTTGCAGCTCTCGCAGAGATTATGGGGAACCGGCGTGATGAAGCCCATGCGGCCGCCGGTTTCCTCGACGGTGACAGAGCGGGCACGGCCACCGGTGCCGTAGCAGATTTCGCTCATCGTGAACGGCTTTTCGATATCGGCGCGCAGCTTAGAGAGCGGCAGATAGCGATCGGTGCGATCTTCCTCGATCTCACCCATCGGCATGGTATCGATCACGGTCAGATCCATACCGCGACCATGGGCGAAGCGGATCATCTCGGGCATCCGATGTCATGCTGTGTGCCTCACCGGTAGGTTTACGGATTGCCGTTTGCCCCTAGATCGTTATGGCTTATCCATTCATTCAGCCAATGCGTTGGTTTTGTCCGGACATCCAGATATGAGACGTTTCTTTGTTGCCCCACGACGAGCGGCTCGAGCTTTTGCCTTGTGGTTTTTCATGAGCGCAGCGTCGATGTCGATGCTCGCAGCCTATGAGTACCAATCCGGGCTTTCCGCGCTCTCGGAACGATCAAGAGGCATAGAAACACTCCTCGCTGAGAGACTGGCACAGCATGACGCACATCTGACAGCGTTTGGAACGCTGATTAGAATGTCTTCACAGACATCGGCACCGTTTCTGCAGGGCCTGGCGGAGAACATTATTGCACGCTATCCGCGAATAACTGACATCGCGGTATTCGATCTCAAGGCTGAAAACCCGCAATCGTGGAACTATGGTTCCGTCGATGGTCCCATGCCGATATCTGCTCCGCCTCTAGATACTCTGCCGCACCTTGCAAATGCGGGTGAGACAGCAATTCGGCCGTCTGGCGTACAAAATTCATATGACATCTACAAATTGGTTGTGCCCGGGCGGATGCTGCGGATGCGCATCAATGCAGACGCACTTTTGGATAAGCAGCAGATACCTGCACAATACGCGCTCGCATTGGAACTTGGTCAATCGGTGTTGTCGTCTCTAGGAAACAGCGGGCAGGCCTTGCTAAAAGCGTCCAAGGACCTATCCATGCACAATCAAAGTCAGCCGCTGCGCTTGACCGTTACTCGAGGTTTCGGCGTTGCCGAGCTTCTTCCACCGCAGTTGGTTGTTCCGTTGTTGGCCGCGTTAGCGGCTGCGATTTGGTTGGTCACGTATTTACGCTATGCGAGCGATGAAAGACGACGGCAGGAACATCGTGCCGAACTGCTAGAGCAAGACGCCAAACTCGCTCACGCAGCTCGAGTAAACGCGCTTGGAGAGATGGCATCGGGGATTGCACATGAACTTGCCCAACCAATCGCTGCAATATTGACCCAGAGCCAGGCTGCAAGACGCGCCTTGACGATCGCTCGCCCGGATATCGTGGAGAAGGCGTTGGAGGGAAACATCCGGGACGCCAAGCGAGCAGGTGACATTCTTGGGCGCATGCGCGCGTACATGTCCGGGGCTTCAGCTCACCTAGAGGAAGTGTCGCTCATTCTGGCTTTGAGCGATGCCGTCCGACTTATCGAAGCTGATCTTGCCCAGCGAAACATCAAACTCCTTGTTATACCCGCGAGCGAAGAGATTACCGTTACGATCGACATAATATCGTTCCAACAGGTCGTCCTCAATCTGATCCGCAACGCGGCTGACGCGGCAGCGCCAGGGGCAGCCCCCCATATAACGGTGAGCGCTGAACGCGAGCGCAACGAGGCCGTTATCAAGATCGCAGACAACGGACCAGGCATCGATCCGTCGCTGCTGGACAGAGTATTCGAGCCGTTCTTTACAACGAAGCAGGACGGCATGGGACTTGGCCTTCCTCTTTCGTCTAGATTGATCGAGAAGATGGACGGGTCGCTTTCAATTCGCAACGAAGGAGGCGCATGTTTCATGATACGGCTACCATCGGGAGCTTCGAGTGATCTACCTCGTTGATGACGACGCTTCGGTGTGTGAGGCAATGACACTGCTTATGGCGACATACGGCAAGGAGGTCGCGGCATTTTCCGACGCTGCTCATCTGCTCTCGCACATAGAAAGAGCCAAGCCCGGCGTCTTGATCCTAGACTTGCGGATGCCCGCAACGAGTGGCTTGCAGCTCCTAAAGAAACTCGAGGAGTTGCGCATCCAGTGGCCGGCGCTCATGATCACCGGTCACGGGGACATCGAAGCATGCCGTCGTGCGTTCAAAGCAGGCGTGATGGATTTTCTTGCAAAGCCTGTCGATGAACATGTCCTGATGGAAGCACTGGCAACGTGTGAGACAGCGCTCGACGAATTGTTGGTACGACAAGAGAACGGGCGGCTGATCCAGCAGCTTACCTCTCGTGAAGTCGAGGTGTTGGAGCTTGTGTCAAAGGGGTTTGGCAGCAAGGATATCGCGGTCGCTTTGGATGTCTCTGTCCGAACTGTCGATAGCCACAGAGCAAATATCGCGACAAAACTCGGGACACCCGCAGTAGCAGAGCAGACACGCATTTGGTTGGCCGCGCATCCGTAGTTCTACCAGGACCTATCGGTGCCAATGCGAGTTAACCGCGCTGATCTGATCTTCTAGTTTGGCAATCATCACCACAACAAACAGGAAGGTTTGCCAAAATGAAGATTGCCCTGCTCTCGATGGCTGTTTCAGCCCTGATCGCGGCACCCGCCATTGCTCAGGATACGGTGCAACAGACCAGCTTGGGAACTGCCCTGGCGGTCGAGCTCGCGCAGGCTGCTGTCACTGCATGCTCAAGTGACGGATACAATGTCTCGGCAGCCGTCACAGACCGGTCCGGCGTTCTTCTCGCACTCGTGCGTGCCGAGAATGCCGGAGCACACACCGCAAACGCCTCTACGGCCAAGGCCTTCACGTCAGCCTCGTCGCGCAACCCGACAAGCGCGATGGCCGACAACGTCGCCAAGAATGCTGGAGCGGCCGGTCTGGCTGACATTCCTGGATTTCTCGTTCTGGCAGGCGGCGTCCCGATCAAGGTTGGTAAGGACACAGTCGGCGCGATCGGCATTGCGGGCGCACCTGGGGGCAATCTGGACGAAGCATGTGCAAACAAGGCCCTGGCGAAAGTTAGCACACGCCTCAAGTAACTGAAGAAGCGATCAGGCGCACCTTGGCGGCCAGCCATGGTGCGTCTTTTGTTTTTCTTACTCAAGCTTGTTTCTGACACGCGCCCTACCAAATAAAGTGTTTGTTTAGGGATTCAGCCATGGTTGAACGGGTATCACGGATTTCGTCCACTGCCTCATCGCAAGCGGCGCGCGTTGATCGTAGCATTTCGCTCGCAGAGCCAGACTTGGCTTGGGCGGCAGAACGACAATCTGTGATAACCGAAGGTTTGGAGCGGCATCGAGATCCTGATCCAAAAGACCGTTCTGAGCATAGCAGGTCAAATTCGCACGAGGGCTCATCATCCGACCGTCTCCCAAATCAGCCCTCGGCCACGGATCAGGGGGGTAATCGCGCCACCGAGCCCCACTTGTCCGGCGAAAGCGAACGAATTGGGTCTGGAAACCTTGAGGATGCCCACGTTCCGTTCGGCGATCACGTCGGTTACATTTGATCGCGAACGCCGCGCCAAAACCTGAGGATACAGATAAGCGGAATTCGCTTCTAGTCTGCTGGTTCGGCTGCTGAGAAAGCAGGGCTGACAATTGCCGTCGTTTCGAGCACTTCATTTGCTCCTATGCGCCCACCGCGCTGTTTCGCAGCGTCACCTTGTCAGACTGCAGGCGCTGCGCGACAAAATATTGGATCGCCAAACCAAAAATCAGAGTTGAGATGTCGACAGCAGGCGAAAACTGATAGGCTTCTCGTAGGACCTGCAGCGAGATGCAAACCAGTGAACCCCATGCAAACACGGCAAGGCCCTGCTTCCCAAGGAGCGACACGGCTGCCAGCTTGGCGCTACCTGCCACTACACGACATACATTGATCTGCGAAGTCACGTATGACAGCGCGAGGATGTGTATCAGTCGCGGCAGTGGCAAGATGCCCTTTTCGAAGCCAACCAGAAGCGCGGGGTGGTCACCCCAGGCCGTCAGATCATAGTGCTGCCCCTGGATGACGAACATTGCAAAGCCAAGATAGGCGATCGCAACAGCCATCAGGACCGGGCTGTAGCCGACAAAATTCTCGCCCTTCTTGGCGGAAATGCCGGCGCACAAGCCGATGCAATAGATCAGCTGCCAGGAGAACGGATTGAGGAACCAGGTGCCGGCGGTGGGGAAATTCGGAAGATTGATGTTGTTCCACCCGGCGATCGCCCAGATCGATACCGACACCGCAAGCAGCAGGACGCGGCTTCGCGATGCAAGAGCGAGGAAGACCGGCGTTGCTGCAAGGAGCAGCATGTAAAGCGGCAGAATATTGAAATAGCCAAGCTGATGCGTTGTCGCGAGTACACCGAGCGCGGTCGACCACGGTGCATCCAGGTAGGAGACCATATTGACGCGCTGCGAAAGAGCGGTCGTGCCGAGCAAGTTATGGCCCGCCATCAGCACGATGACGGCCAGTACGGTAGTCAGCAAATGAACGCTGTAAAGCCGGCCTGCGCGACGCAGGATACGCGCAACCGCGTGAATGCGATCGCGGGCATAGGCGTTTGAATATGCAAGACCGGCGGACATGCCGGACATCAGCACGAAAGCCTCAGCCGCATCCGAAAAACCGAAGTTCTTCGACGTTACGCCTTCCATCATATTGCCGGGCACATGGTTGATGAAGATCATCACCAAGGCCACGCCACGGAAGAAATCAAGGCGCGGATCTCGGCCAGCCGTCGGAGCGGCAGGGTGCTGCATGGTTAATTTGTCCCGCTGATTGATTGCTGTTTCAGATGAACCCACGGTAGCAACCGCTTGATGAAGCCTACATGAACGGGTGGTTCACGTTCGACATTCGAGTTGCAGCACGAACCGAACAGGAACCGGTCCCGCGATTGCCATGAAGGCTTCAACGCGACACAACGCAATGGCAACCGGATCGAACCACCTGCTGAAGCTGCACCGCCGCGCTATTTTCGCATCTTCGCAGAGACGCCGGTCATCAGACGTCCACTCGCACGCGCCGTATTTCTCGTTGTTTATGATTGGATCTTTGTTCATCAACGAGCAGACCGTCTGGCAGGCGGTCGACGACCAACGAGGTACGAGCCTGGATCTCGCCACTCTGTCAATGAAGGCTCTTGCGGCATTCTAGTTGCTGCCCCGGAAAGCAAGGCCGGGGCTCTCACAATGAGGGTTCAGGTGTGCGCAATGGTGCGCCAACCTCGCGCTGATTGCATTTGCAGCGAGGCTTGCCAACACCCCGAACCGGGCCATTCCTTATCTGAGCGCGTCGAACATGACTGGCTATCTCGCGCATCAGACCGTGATCGTCGTTGCTGCCTACCACATCTCGCAAGCGATGAAGAATTTGGCGACCGCGCACCATGCTCCTTCTTCCTTGTTGCTGCTGCATCGATGAGAAAAGGCCTTCAAAAACGGCTTGAGCCGTTCTGGCGTACGGCTTTCTCGACGAGCGCCGCGTCCCGGTGTCTGGTAGCCACTGCGAGATAGATGTCACGCTCGTTCGGCAAGCCCAAACACGATTGCCACCAACACGCGCTCGATATATCCAATGGGCTATATCGATTCATTATTCTTTTCATTCCACAAGGAATTGCCGTTTGCCTTTTGAGCTTTTGGTCTCCCAGGGTCGCATCGCCGACCGTAGCCCTGGCGCTATCCGCGGCGCCGAGCTTGCCGCGAGTGCCCTTACCGCACTGACCGGCCTGGAACCGTCTATCATCGGCACACCTGCCGCGCCGGAGGTGGACGACTGGTCACGAAGTCTTCCGCAAGCACGACGCACGCTCGAGGCTTTGCAAGATGCAGTTGCCGCAAGCATTGGAAAGGGAAACAGACCGCTGGTCGTAGCAAACACCTGCTCTGCAAGTCTTGCGACCTTGCCCATCGCCGCCCGGCACTATCCGGATTTGACCGTTCTCTGGATCGATGCTCACGGCGATTTCAACACCCCCGCAACAACGACCAGCGGATATCTTGGCGGCCTGGTGCTGGCTGCCACTTGTGGGCTCTGGGAAAGTGGTTTCGGTGCCGGCATAGACCCGGCCAGGGTCGTCGTCGCCGGTGCGAGAGACATAGACCCGCCGGAGCAACGAGCACTGCTTGACGCCGGCGTCCGGATTTTCGGGCCAGACGAAAGCCAGCCAAAGGCGATCTACGCGGCGATCGGCGACGGACCTGTGTGGATCCACATCGATTGGGATGCCCTCGAGCCGGGCTACGTGCCAGCCGCATATGCGATCGGCGGGGGATTAACACCGACTGCGCTACGTGCCCTGTTGGAAACCATACCTGCGCGGCAAATCGTAGGCGTCGAGTTGACCGAGTTCGAAGCCGCCAACGATGAGGCGGACAACACGGCCGCATTGGCTCACCTCATCCACACCGTTTCTCCTCTCTTTTGACGAGCAGCGTAACTACGGCAAGGCTGCAATTGCCCTCCTCGCTCCCTCGCGTGACTACCTGAGAGCGGATAGTGACGGCCTTGCGACGACAAGTCGAAGCGAACCATCAAAAAATGGCTGCGTGCGAAGCCCGCCATAGCGGGCATCCCAACTCCCGTCAGCCAAGTCGCGGCTCAAATTGGCGACAAATCGCTCACCGACGCTTCTGTCGACGAAGCTCCATGCGGAATTGGCAAGGCGTGCGCCAGGTTCCAAGATGCGCTCGGGCCGACCGTAATAGGCTTCACCGAACCCATCGACACAGGCGAGTGGAATAGGGATGGTGTGAATATCGACGTCCCCGCCCAGCTCCTCAGCGATTGCGCTGATGGCCGGATAACGTCGGGCCTCCACAGCGATCATCTCCGGCGCGTAGTCGTTCAGCCAGCATCTTGTCAGTTCATTCGGATCGCAGGTGAGAACAAGCACCGGCCCGCGCGTGACGCGACGCATCTCGGAAAGGCCGCAAGTCAGATCAGTCCATTGGTGAACGGTGAACGAAGCCATGCTTGCGTCGAAGGTTTTTTCAGCGAAAGGCAGCCTTTCTGCCGTCGCGTCGATCGCGGCCGGAAGATGAGCCGGGCGCTGCGCGCGCATTGACGCCGAGGGCTCAACAGCCGTAACCGCGCGATCCACGGGCTCGTAGGAGCCGGCGCCCGCACCGACATTCAACACCGTGAGCGCATCGCCCAGAGCGCGGCGGATAAATTCCGCTATATAAGGTTCCGGCTGGCGATAGCTTACGTATCCTTTGCCGATCACGCCGTAATTCGCGTCACCTGCGCTGCCGTCTTGGTGCCTCTCACTCATCGCTTTGAACCTTCCGGTGTGAAAAGGTGGACACATCAGCTCCTCATGTTCATTTTTCGATGAGCAGTGTTCCATGTTTCTCATATGTGACTAGGCAGAGCGGTCTGAAAACCGATATGATCGAACACCTTATGTTCGGAAATCTCACATGAGCAGACGCATCCCTTCACTTAACGCACTTCGGGCATTCGAAGCAGCGGGCCGTCATGGACGCATGACGCTTGCAGCAAATGAACTCAACGTGACCCACAGTGCCGTGAGCCGCCAGATCAAGCACCTGGAGGCTCTTCTCGGGGTGCCGCTGTTTGAGGGACCGAAGAATCAGTTGCGACTAACAGAGGCCGGGCATACATTGCTGGCCGGGCTTGGCGCAGCCTTCGACCAGATCGATGTGTCGGTGCGTGCGGTTGCCGATACGGAGGAAGGAGCGATCGACGTCTCCTGTCCGGGTACCTTCACCATGCGCTGGCTCATTCCGCGACTATACCGTTTTCAAGCGGACTACCCGAAAATCGAAGTGCGTTTGACGGCATCCTCAAAGCCGGTCGATTTCGAGCGGGATGGTGTCGACGTCGCCATCCGTGTGGGGGATCCTCCTTGGCCGGCCGGTGCAGAGGTCATCCCGTTGTTTCCCGAACAGATCGGACCGGTCATAGCTGCGAGCTTTGCGAGGAGTAACGTGGGGCATCTCGACATCATCCCGGAACTACACACACGAACGAGACCGCAAGCCTGGAACGACTGGCGTTCCCGCTCAGGGCGCCATCTCGTGACAGGTCCAAAGGTGGATTACGAGCACTTCTATTTCATGCTGGAGGCAGCGCGGGCGGGACTCGGCGCTTGCGCAGCACCTTGGCCCTATGTGGTCGATGACATCCATGGCGGCCGTTTGTTGGCACCGTTCGGTTTCATCGACAGCGGGCACCACTATGTCGCCCTGAAGCGGTCTAGGCGCAATCGTAAGGCGACCTTGTTTTGCGAATGGCTTGCCGCGCAGGCAAAGGAGTTTCAGAAATTGTACCCGGCTTTATCAGACAAGCCGTGAGATTGGCACTAAAGCCGTCTTCGTCTCTCAGCACACCGAAGGCTTTGGGCGGGAATTATCCCGTACAACGAATAGTGAATTCGGTGGCATTGCAATTGTTAGCGTACCACCTAAATTGGGTCGCAAAGTGGACACATTTGGAGAAGCGCGCATGTCACGATCCTACGGCAACATCGAGGATTCAAACGTTCCCACAGCATTGACCATCGACCTCGGTGAAGCGGTTCGCTCAGCAAGGCAGGTGGCAGGCTACAGTATTGAGCAGGTCGCGCTGACCTGCGGCCTGACCGAGACGGAGATTGCCAAGGTCGAAGCCGGCCATGAAGGAGATCGGCGACTTGTGAAGCGCATCGCGAAGGCGCTGGGTATCACGGCGACTGCGTTATTCCCGACGGTCGCTGCATAAGCCGACGTTATCAAACGATTCCGACCACGGCCGTTCGGTGTCGCGAAGTAAAAATATTTGCTCGCGGCACCTGTAAACAAGTGTGGTTACTGCCTCACAGGATTGCACGCGGGCTTCTCGTCAACCGAATTCCACCATCGCTGCCGACGACCACCGTCTCGCTGAAGCCGAGGCCCTGCGCCGTGGCGTAGAGATGAAAGACCATGTCCTCTTCCAGCAACCAGTCAGAGGTTGGCAAGAATACCCCAGAAAAATCGCTGGTGCGCGGCGTGCGGGTATAAAGCCCGAGCGTATACGCCGTGACGTTTTCATAGACCGGACGTAGGCCCGCATTGAGCGCGCCCTGGCGCATGATAGCGTCGACGTCGCAGGCTCGCGCGCCCGGCTTCATTGCGGCGATCTGAAGGTCCTGCAATGCGACCAATCTTTCGGCCGTGACAGCCAATTCGTCTGGGGGACGTCCCACCACGATCGGCCGCATCAGACGCGCACCGTAATTTCCGACACGTGGGATGAGTTCGACATGCAGGATGTCGCCTTTACCAATTGCCTCGGTCTTGAACACGCCGTGCAGGAACTCATGGCTGCCGGCAGCTTTCACAACCGGCCCGACCTCTCCAGTGTCTGCTCCCTCTCGCAAGAATACGCCCGAAGCGATCGCGGCCGCGTCGCGCGTCGTCATGCCCGGCGTCACCTGTCTCGCGATCTCCGCCATTGCCTTGTCGGCAATTTGGGACGCCTGGGCAAGAACGGCAATCTCTTCCTTAGACTTTACCCAGCGTAGGCTGTCACCCACGCCCCGCATTGGCACGAATGTCGCGTCTGGCAGAAGCGCCTGCAGCCGCATGAAGGTTGCGGAAGTCATGCAGTAGGAATTGGGGTCGAAACCGATGCGCGCCTTGCCAAAACCATGACCAAGGATGCTGGCAGCAACGGCTGCCTGTGCTTCCTCGGTATCGGCAAAGCCGACGACATCGGAGATCCAGCTCTGTTCGCGGCAGGGAGCTTCGTCCAGTGCGCGCAAGCAGAACCACCCTTCCGCGTCGCGTGGCAAGAACGCCGCGCGATACATGGTTTCGGAGACGGTATAACCCGTCAGCCAGGCCAGAAGCTCTCCACTGTCGGCGAGCAACAGGTCGGCGCCTGAAGACGCGATGGCGTTCCGGGCAAGCGCGATACGACGATCGTATTCCGCCCGGGAGAACACTATGCCACCTCGCAGATATCGAGGATGGTCAGCATGTATACGCGGATCATGTCGAGGAAGTCGACGATGTCGACCCGCTCGTCGGGCATGGTGTTGTAACGACCGCCCGGACCACAGACGATGCCTTCCATGCCGAGTTCATGATAAAGATGGCCAGCATCTGTGCCGTAAAAGCGGGTTGGGGTGATGGCACCAGTCGGTTGCTTTTCGCCGCGAACGGCTTCGTAGGCAGCATTGATCGACTTGACAATACGGCTATCTGGGGAGACTTCAAAGGGCGGCATCAGCGGACGGCCTTCGATCATCTCAGGAACCAACTTGGCTTTCAGGCCCGGGAAGCGCTCTTCGAGTGCGCGCAGCTCGCGGTCCAGATCGGCGAGCACGCCTTCTTGCGTCTGGCCGGGGGCGTAGCGGCATGAACCCTTGAGGCGGACGAAATCTGCCACCTGCGGCGGGCGCCATTCTTCGAGATCGCGGCCGAGCGCGCCATGAACGACGCCGACATGGCCGCGGTTGATCGAACGGTGCACGTCGCTCTTAGCGCCGCTGAAAGTCATGGCGTTGATGCGCGGAATGATATCGCAGGCGGCGGCGATGGCATCAACGGATTCTTCGCGCTTGGACAGATGGCGGGTGTCGCCGATCAGTTCGATGACGTAGCTCAGTGCTGCCGCATGCATGGTAACCGCGACAAGGTCGCTCGGCTCGCTGTTGATGAAATAGTCGGCCTTCACGCCGCTGTGGATCGCCGCCAGCGTCCCGACTCCACCTTGCAGCTCGCCGACCACGAAGGTGAGCGTCACGTCGCCCTTCAGCTTGACGCCGGCCTCGAGCAACGTCTTCACAGCGCAAAAATAGGCCGCGTCGCCAGCCTTCATGTTGGATACGCCGATGCCGTAGATGAACTTGTCGTCGACGAGGCCTTCGTAGGGATCGACAGTCCAGCCTTCAGTCACCGGATTGGTGTCGAGATGGCCGTTGAACAAAAGGCTTTTGCCTCCGCCCTTGCCTTTCAATCGACCGATCGTGTTGAAGCGACGGCCGTGATCAAATGGCTGCAGCTCGGCTTGGACGCCGATCTTCTCAAGCTCATTGGCCATCCAGCGGGCGAGATCCTTCTCACCTTCGGTTTCGGAATGGCTCTTGTGCTGAACCATCTTCGACAGAAAATCGAGGCAGGCCTTTTCGTCGATCCGGTCCAACAGGGACTTCGGGTCCATTGTCATGCTCCTTGATGCGGTATCACTGGTATTGTGCGGCGGCGCGCGGCACCGCCTCGATCAGGCGGCGCGTATAATCCGCCCGGTCTGGGCTATCGATCTCATCGGCCTTGACGACCTCGATCAGGTCGCCGCGATACATGACGGCGATCCGATGGGCGATCTGGCGGATCAGGTTGAGGTCATGGGTGATGAACAGATAGGCCGTTCCGCTGGCTTTCTGCAGTTCCAATAGAAGCTGCACGACGGAGGCCTGAACCGACACGTCGAGCGCCGAGGTGATTTCGTCGCAGATGACCAGTTTCGGCTTCGAGGCGAAGGCGCGGGCGATCGCGACACGCTGTTTTTCGCCGCCCGAAAGCTGGTGCGGATAGCGGTTGGCGTGGGTGCGCGGCAAGCGCACCTGCTCCAGCATGTCGCCGATCTGCTTCTCAAGATCCCTACCGTCGCCGAACAGCTTCAGCGGGCGGGAAAGGATTTCCGAAATCTTCTGCCGCGGGTTGAGCGAGGCATCCGGATGCTGGAAGATGATCTGCACATCCTTGCGATAGGCATTGTCCATATCTCGGAGGTTTCTGATCTCACGACCGTCGAACCAGATCTTGCCCTCGAACCGGTTGAGACCGGTCATCGCCTTGGCAAGCGTCGACTTGCCCGAGCCGCTCTCGCCGACGATGCCGAGGATCTCGCCCGGACTTACGCTGAGGCTGATCGCATTGTTGCCGGTAACACGTTCGGTCTTCTTGCCGGTCAGCGCCGCTAGGAACGGCTTGCGGCCAAAATGCACGCTGACACTCTCGACCTTGACCAGAGGCTTGTCGCTGGCGGCCACCTTGTCCCTCACCAGCCGGTGCGCCGGATCGGGCACGGCGTTAATCAGCTCGCGGGTATAATCCTGCCGCGGGTTGGTGAATATGTCGCGGACATTGCCCTGTTCGACGATATCGCCGCGCTTGATCACGGCCACACGGCTTGCCGTGCGGGCAACTAGCGCAAGGTCATGCGAGATGTAGAGCGAGGCAACGCCCGTCTCGGCCTGCAGCTCGACGAACAGATCGAGAATTTGCCGCGAAGTGATCACGTCAAGTGCCGTAGTCGGCTCGTCGAATATGATGCATTCCGGATTGCAGGCGAAGGCGGACGCGATGACCACGCGCTGCTTTTCGCCGCCGGATACCTCATGCGGCATGCGGTTCATCATTTGCGCGGGCGTCTTGAGGCCCACATGCGCAAGCCGCTCCTCGCCCTCCTTCCACGCCTGCTGGCGCGTCAGGCCGCGGTGGCGGACGAGAACTTCGGCCAGCTGGGTACCAAGCGAAAGCGTCGGGTTGAGCGAGGTACTCGGGTCCTGGAACACCATACTGATGCGCCGGCCCCGAATGGCCTCCATCTGCCGCTCGGATTTCTCGATCAGATTGTCGCTGCCGAGCAGGATCTGCCCTCCCGGTTCGCGAGCATTCTTCGGCAGGTGGCGCATGATCGACCAGGCAAGCGAGGTCTTTCCCGAGCCGCTCTCGCCAACAAGGCCGAGAATTTCGCCGCGATGGATGGAGACATCGATATTCTTGAGCGCGTGATACGGTCCATTGGCTGTGACGTAGTCCAGCGAGTAATTCTCGATAGCGAGAACCGGTTTGTCTTGGGGTTTTGTCATGGGCGCCACCTCAGGTCCGCGGATTGAGGGCATCGCGGAGACCGTCGCCCAGAAGGTTGAAACCGATGGCGACGATCGCGATAGCCACGCTCGGCCAGATCAGGATACCAGCGGAAAGGTGCATGTAGCGGCGGGCTTCCGAGACCATCAGGCCCCATTCGGCAGCCGGCGGCTGTGCGCCGAGACCAAGAAAGGAAAGTGTCGCAAAAAGCATCACGGCAAAGGAGACGCGGATGGTCATTTCCACGATGATCGGCGCGATCACGTTCGGAAGCATTTCGCGGCGGATGATATAAGCGGAGCTTTCGCCACGGGCGATCGCGGCATTCACGTAGTCCTGCTTGCGCACAGACAGTGCCACGCTTCGAGTGATCCGGGCCATGCCCGGTGCAAAGGCGATGGCAACTGCGACAAGCGCATTGACTGTGCTTGAGCCGAGAAGGTTGACCACGAGGAGCGCGAAAAGCAGGCTCGGGATCGACATGACGGCATCAATCGTGCGCATGATGAATTCGTCGGCGCGACCGCCAAGAAAAGCTGAGGCGGTGCCGATCAGGGCGCCGATCAGCGTGCCGACTATGGTCGCGAGAACCGCCATGACGACGGTGGCGCGAGCGCCGATCAACAGACGGCTGAAGATGTCGCGGCCATACTGGTCGGTGCCGAGCCAATAGGCGACGCTTGGTCCCTTGTAGCGGGCAAGCGGCGACAGCTTTTCCGGGTCGTAGGGGGCGACCATCGGGCCGAACACGACGATTGCGAGAACTAGCACCACGAGGAAGGTGCCGATGGCGCCCTGCGGTGTCTTCATGAGACGTTTCGTGAACTCAGTCATACTGGATCCTCTTATCGAGCCAGGCATAGAGGATGTCAGCGATAAAATTGACGATCGAATAGGTGGCGGCCATGATCAGCACGCCGGCCTGGATGGCGGGCAGATCGCGCGCCTGGATGGCGACGATCAGCTGGCGGCCGATGCCGGGAATAGCGAATATTTCCTCGACAACAATGACGCCGCCGAGAAGATAACCGACATCGAGCGCGACGATGGTGATGGTCGGCAAAAGCGCGTTACGCAGCGCGTGACGACGCAGTACATGTCCACGCGACATGCCTTTCAGCCTTGCAGCGCGGATATAGTCTGTATGCAGCACGTCGACGAGTTCCGAGCGCACCATGCGTGAAACATGGGCAATCAGGATGATCGAAATGACGCAGACCGGCAGGACGAGATGCGAAATGCCATCGACAAAATCATCGGTCAGCGGCACGTAGCCGGTTGGTGGCAACCATTTCATCCAGTCGGCGAAGATGAGGACTGCAAGCGTTGCGGTGACGAATTCAGGCAGCGCCACGCCTGCGTAGGAGATCAGGCTCACGACCATATCGGCGACCTTGCCGCGCCGGATGGCCGCAATAATGCCGAGTGGAATGGCAAGGATCAACATCAGGCCGATCGACAGGAAGGCGAGCAGCAGCGAGCGCCCGAGGGCTTCGAACATGACCGGGCCGACCGGCTGGCCGGTGCGCAGTGATGTGCCGAGATCACCCTGCAACACATGGCCGAGCCATGTCGCATATTGCTGCCAGATCGGCTGGTCCAGGCCCATGGTCTGGCGCAGCGCATCGAGCGCATCCTTTGTGGCGTTTTCGCCCAGCATCATGACGGCAGCGTCGGCGGGCAGGATCTGAGTGATGGCGAAGACGATGAGCGACACGACGAGAAGCGTGTAGACGATCATCACCAGCCGCTTGGCTATGTAGTTCAAAGACAGGTGCGTGTTCCTTGGTCAAGGGGGCCGGACGCTCAGGACCTGGCGTCCGGCGAAGTTGACATCATCAGCCGCGCTTCGGCGCCTTGTCGGTGAACGAAGCGTGATCGAGGCGGAAAACCGATGCGCGTGGATGCGCTTCAAAGCCTTCGATCCAGTTACGCTTGGCGGCCAGAACGTCGAAGAAGGACGGGATGAGCGATGGAACATCCTCGTTCATGATTTCCTGAGCCTTGGTGTAGAGTTCGGTGCGCTTGGCTTCGTCGATCGTGCCACGAGCCTCGGCGATCAGCGCATCGAACGCCTTGTTATTCCAGCGCGTCTCGTTCCACGAGGCGTCTGATGTGTAGAGAAGCTTGAAGATGCCATCCGGCGTGGGCTGCATATTGTAGAAGCCGACATAGAAGCTACCCTTTTTCCAAACCTGCTCGAGATAGGTCGCATGCGGCATCGTCTGCACGTTGATAGTGACGCCGGCTTCCTTCGCCATCTCCTTCAAAGCAACGGCGAGCTGCGTGCGAACAGCTGGGCGGTCCGATGCGATAAGGGTCGCTTCGAGACCATTCGGGAAACCCGCTTCAGAAAGCAGCTTCTTGGCTTCCTCGATGTTCTTCTCGCGCTTCGCTACGTCCTTGAAAAAGCGATAAGAAGAATTGAGCGGCGTGTCGTTGCCTTCGGTTCCGAAACCTTCGGTCACGAACCCCACCATTGCTTCGCGATCAACCGTCAGCGCAATCGCGCGGCGAACGCGGGCGTCATTGAACGGCGCCGTGTCGCATCCGAAGTTGATGTTGCAGAACTGGCCGGACGGCGTACGCAAGCCGACAACACCATCGGTTCCGTCGATACGCAAAAACTCGGTCGGCTGGATCGTGGAGATGATATCGATATCGCCGGCCAGCAAAGCCGACGTTTCAGCCGAATTGTCGGGGAAGACCTGAACTTCAACCCGGTCGACATAGGGACGAGCCGGGTCGTAGTACTTCTCGTTGCGTTCGACGACGATCAGCCGGTCCGGCTCGTAGGACACGAGCTTGAACGGACCGGTGCCGACGGCCTTGGTTGATAGAATCTTGAGATCACCCGTGGCGATCGAAGCTGGAATGATGCGGGCATTGGTGTAGGCCAGGGCGACGGGCAGGTCGGCATAGGCGCCGGAGAGCTTAAACAGCACGGTTGCATCGTCGACGGCAATGATGTCGGAGATCGGACCGACATTGTTGCGGCCGGGCGAGGCCGTTGCCGGATCGAGGATGGCCTTGAACGTGGCGACAACATCATTCGCAGTGAAGGCGGAGCCGTCATGAAAGGCGACGCCCTTGCGCAGCTTAAAGGTCCACTCGGTCAGAGCGTCATTGGGGCTCCAGCTCTCGGCAAGGTCCGGTTCGATCGACATATCGACCTTAAGACGCGTGAGGTTGCTGTAGAGCAGCTCGGTGACCATGTATTCGGGGTTGACGCGTGTCAGCAGCGGATGGATGACGCTTGCCGCCTGATCGATGGAAACACGCAGCGTACCGCCCTTGGCGGGTGTTGCCGATTGCGCCAGGACCAACGCCGGCGCGGCAAAAATGGCGGCGGTGCCCGCCAGGAAGAAGCGGCGTTTCATTTCCAACATGTATCGGTTCCCTCTTTTGATATGATTAGATGCGGTGTTCTGGAATTGCGTCGGCGGCGAAATCCGCCGCGAGATAGGCGAGAATGCTCTTGGCAAGCGCGATGATGTCGCCTCGCGTCGTGTGTTCTTCAGGACTATGGATGCAGCTTTCCGGCCGACCAAGTCCACCCAGAAGCACCTCGGGGCCGAAACCTGCCTTTTGGACGTAGCCGAAATCGGAACAGCTCGCCGCGCCCCACTTGTGAAAGTCCTCGGGCTGATAGCCGAAGCCCAGCGACAGTGCCTGCTGCCAACGAGGCCAGTGCGGACCATCGGGATCGTCGGTCGGGATGAGGTGCCCCACGATGTCGATGGCTAGACCGAGATCGCTGCCTGCGACACAGTCGCGGATCGCAGTCTCGACTTCCGCTCTTGCCTCCTCGTAGCTTTCTTCCGGCGCATAGCGGCGGCTGACCAGGATCTTGATCTCAGCCGGAACCTGACCGCCGGCCGTTCCGCCATTGACCGCGGATATCGACAACTGGGGCCGAAGCGGCCCGCTGGAATGCGGCGGCGGTGCCAGCTTCGATGTGCGGCCTGCCACAACGGGCTTAAGGGCTGCCAAGGCGTTCAGCACCGGCAGCGCGCCCTCGATCGCGTTGACGCCGGAACCTGTGCGATTGCCCTCGCCGGCATGAACAGCATGCCCGGTAATCGTCACCTGGAGATTGAATATGCCGAAGCAGCCGGCCCACACGCGCGGCGCAGCAGATCCGTTGAAGTTGAGGATGTGGCCCTTGAGCATCTGCTGCTCTGCAAGATAACGAATGCCCGGGTAAAGCCCCCCTTCTTCGTCGGTGCAGAGAAGCAGCATAGGATCGTAGGCGAGCAAGGCTCCGGCTTCCTTGGCAGCGCGCAGAGCCAGAAGGGTCGCGGCAATCGTTCCCTTCATGTCAGCTGCACCGAGGCCAAAGAGGTTATCGCCCTCGACCGTCAGCGCCAGTGGATCGCGTGACCAGCCCGGAGCCACTGGAACGGTGTCGACATGGTAGTAGAGACCGCATACTGGACGGCCGGTTTCGCGGGTGGCGATGAGATTGGTCCGCTCGCCAGAGGCCGGGCCGCCGGCAACATACCAGAGATCGCGAGGAACTGTCACTCGCTCGAACTCAAAGCCGAGCGGCGCCGCCAGCTCGGTCATCAAGTCCGCAAAAGCTTCATAGCCAAGACCGGGCGGAAAGGACGTGTCGACAGCTACCATGCGCGCCAAATCCTGCACGGCCGTCTCGACATCGCGCTCGATCACTGCCATGGCCAACGCGAAAGCGTCTTGATGCGGGACAGATTTCGGCTCAGACATGGTATGGTCCTTGGCATGCATGCGCGCGCTCGTAAGCTTGCGCTTTCATATAAACTATATAGTAATACTGCGTACATCCAATCCATGAGTCAACTCCAAAGAAGAGGCAAATAATTGCCGGAATTGCCTACTATTTCAGCAGATGCACCACGGTTGAGCGAATTGTCCGTCCCGCTTTACGAGGTCGTCAAGCGCCAGATCACAGAGGCGATCATGCTTGGTAAGCTCGCTCCGGGCTCCGTCCTGCCGAGCGAAGTGGCGCTTTCGCAAACCTATGGGGTCGCCGTCGGTACGATCAGGCGCGCATTGATGGATCTCACCAATGATGGTCTGCTCAGCCGCAGGCGCAAAACGGGCACGATCGTCACCGGCCGACAACCGCAACACAGTCTGCGCTTGTTCTTCCAGTATTTTCGGCTGCACGGTCTTGATGGTTCGTTGCGGCAATCCGTCACCCGGGTGACCGAGATCGCCCGACGTACCGCTTCGGCGCTGGAAGCGCGGAAGCTACAGATAGATGCCGGCTCCGACATCGTGACGTTTCACCGCGTGCGCAGCGTCGACGAGCGGCCGATCATGCATGAAACGCTTACGCTGCCGCTGGCGCGCGTACCGGATTTCCCCGACAGGCCTGAAGATATCCCCTCGCTCTTTTATCTTCACCTGCTGGATGCCTACAACATCCGCATCTCGGCCATACGCGAACAGATTGGTGCAGATTTGGCGACGGAACAGGATGCACGTTGGCTTGATGTGAAGCAGCCCTTCGCGGTATTGACGATTGACGAGATCGCCTACGATCAGCTTGCGGCTCCAGTTCTGATATCCTCTCATCGCGCTACAACCGCTAACCATCGCTACGTCAACGAGGTGCAATGAGGCATGGTTGCTTGAGTAATTGATGGACGCAGCCATATCGATAACGGCTGGCGCAGATATTGGGTGACCTTGTCACGCCGAAAAATATGAGCGATAAAATCAGCTTTATTGAGTGTGCTTGTCTTTTGGAGGCAGGTGCATGACGGCATGAGGTGGCATGCGCAAACGCGAACGCCGCTCCAAGGTAAACGGATCTCTACATTGGCTTTTTGGCACACGATGAAATGGCATACCGAAGGAATTCGGGTCGTTGCTCCGGTGAAGTGGCGCCAATTCGATGGATTGGTAAGCGCCTATTGGGAAGCCGAAAGCCAGGCGGGCGCGAAGGGCTATTATCTGGCCGATGATCCGCGCATCATGATCTTCTTCAACGACGTGTCCTCCCAGATCCATGTGTCCAACAAGAATGGCGACTTCTCCAACAACGCCCGGTCGATGACACGCGCAATCTACGTTCCTGCCGGTGTGCCGATGTGGACGACCAGCCGGTCCACCCACCGGTTCTCACATTTGAACCTGCACATGCACAAGGATCGGCTTTTGCGGTTCCTGTCGCCTTCGCTTGGTAGCTCGGCGGCGCTTACGGCGCTGCGCCGACCTGTGGAGATCCAGGATGCAGGGGCCGTTCAGACGTTGGGTGGACTGCTCGTCGATGAGATTTCGAAACCGGAGCGCCATTCCCTTTTTGCCGAAAGCTTGATTTGCAGCATCGTCACGGGGCTTCTGGATCTGCCGGACGAGGGCAGCGACAAACGCGATGGCCGCATGACTCAGGCTCAGATGAACAGGCTGACTGCATGCATGGACAGGACAAGCGATTACCGGATGTCCGTTGCAGACATGGCGGCAACGGTCGGCCTGTCGGAAAGCTGGTTCGCCACTGTCTTCAAACAGACGACGGGCAAGACCCCGCTTCAATGGCAGCTTGCAAAGCGTATCGACCTAGCGAAAAACTTGCTGGACGAAGGCGTAACGGTCGCTGGCGTTGCGGCGCAGCTCGGCTTCTCCGATCAGGCGCATTTCACCAAGGTCTTCCGGCAGATCGTCGGCGAAACGCCGGCTGCCTGGCGGCGAATCCGCCAAGGCTTGTAAGAAAGCTGTCCCGCCCGCAGATGGCGGGCGGGGCAGTCAAGGTCTTTAAAGATTGATCACCAGGTCTGGCGTAGCGTTGCCATGACCGTGCGGCCGGGATTGTAGTAGACCGCGCCACTATCCTTGCTGGCAACGTGCTTTTCGTCGAACAGGTTGCTGGCATTCAGCTGGAACGTCGTGTTCTCGGCGAACTTGTAGGTGAAAGCCGCGTCGAACACGACCGCGCTGTCGGCCGAAATAGTGTTGGTGATGTTGGTGAAGTAGGCGCCGGTATAACGCGCGCCGAGGCCGAAGGTCATGTCTCCACGAGGTCCATCGCCTTCCAGGGTATAGGTACCCCACACCGAAGCGAAATGCTTCGGAACACGCATCAATCGGTTGCCGTCGTTCAGACCGCCGGGCTCGTCGATATGCGAGGCGATATAACTGTAGCTGGCGATCAGGTTGATGTTGTCGGTCATCTCCGCCTTGGCTTCGAATTCGAAGCCGCGATGCCTGACCTTATCGACGGTTATCGGAAGATAAGTGACCTGGTCGGCGACGGTGATGTTGCCCTTTGTCAGGTCATAGACCGAAGCGGTGAACAAGGCAGGAAATGCATCCGGCTTGTATTTGACGCCGAGTTCATACTGCTTGCCGGTCGTCGGATCCGCGCCCGCCGCGGGCGGAGCAGCCGACTCGGCGTAGCTCGCATAGGTCGCCCATTCATCTGTCAGCTTGTAGCTGACACCGATGCGCTTGGTGAATTCGCTATGAGCGCCCGAGGTCGTCACGCCGGTAAGCTGGTTCGTCTCGTCGAGGTCGAGCCAATCGTTGCGCAAGCCGACGCTCACCGTCAGCCTGTCGAAGAATGTCAGATCTTGCTGCAGATAGAGCGCGCCCGTCTTCTGGTCGTTCAACGTGCTGGAGTAGGGCGACAACGCGCCAGGGCCGCCCGTGTAGATCGGATTCAACCAGTCGATTGAGGGCGCACCCGCATAAAAATTGTCGCTGTCCGATTTGAACGTATTGTATTCGCCACCGACAAGTGTCCGGCTTTCGACCTCATCGAAATTCGCCTCGTAGACGAGGTTTGCATCGATGATGAACTGCTCGCTCGACTTGTCGTTGCCAAAGAAGTAGCGGCCGGCCGTCGTCGAACCATCGGTCGGCGTGCTCCCGATATAGGCGCTGCCGAAGCCGTCGTTCGACTTGCTGTAGCGAGCCTTGGAGCTGAAGCTCAGGCCGTTGTCGAATTCATGGTCGAACATGACGTTGACCGTGTTGCGGTTCGTCGAGTTGAAATAGTAGTCCGGCTCGCCGAAGAAGACGCTCCTGTCGAAATCGGTGCCGAGCGGATGGCCGCCGCTGCCGGGAACGCCGTCCTTGTCTAGGTGATCGAAGACCACAGTCAGGTTTGTTGCTGCGGTCGGGCGCCACGTCAGGCCGCCCATGATGAAGTTCTCGTCATTTTGGGAGAAGTCGTACTCGCCGTCCGCCCGCTGCAGCTTGCCGGTCAAGCGATAGGACAACGTGTCATCAGCGGTGATGTTGTCACCGAAGTCGAAGCCGGTTTCCTTGTGCGAGAACGAGCCGCCGGTCGCATACACTTCGCCAAAGCGTTCCGACTTCGGTGTCTTGGTCACGTAGTTGACAGAGCCGCCCGGTTCCGCAGCACCAAAGCTTGAGGAGCTAGCGCCCTTCAGGATCTCGATACGCTCGAATGCGTAAGGCTCTTCGCGCACGCCCGCAAATGTTCTGCCGATCGCCAGCCCATCGCGATAGGTATAGGGCGTAAATCCGCGAATATCGAAATAATCGAAACGATCGTCCGAGCCGTAGAAGTCGGTGACGACGCCGGAAGTATACTGCACGACCTTTTCCACAGTGTCGGCATTGCGCTCCTCGATTTCCTTGGAGGTGATGACCGAAACGGAGGCTGGTGTGTCCAGGATCTCAGTCGCCAGCTTCCCGGCGCCAGTGGTCTGAGTGGCGACTATCGATTTCGAATCGTTGCTGGTATCGAGCCTGGTGCCAGAAGCCTTTCGCCCTTCCAACACGATCGGCGCCAGCGTCGTTGCAGGATCCGAGCTGGATGCGTCCTGTGCAATGGCGACAGCGGGAGCAAGTGCTCCGATCGCTGTACATCCCAGCAGCACCGCCTTACGCCAGCGAAGACGGGTTCGTTGAGAGCGCAGACTTGTCGTTTCGATATTCATACTCGCGTTCCAGAAGCTGTTTTCACCATGGTAGACACCCGGTGGAAAACCGAGAGTGCATGCCGGTTGCGTGGAGAACGCACGCACCAAACGGCATTGTGAATGGCATGAAGCATTCGCCAGCCGGCATGGCCTCGTTCGTATCCCCTGCCACAGCCACTAACTTGAGCACGATTGTCTAGTATTGTAAGTTTTCCGTGTTTTGTAGGATACCATGGGAATCTCGCCTGCATTGCCATCCGAAAAACGCATTGCCGTTGACGCTCACGCCTTAACCTGAAAGTGAGGGTCCACTTATACGTTTGGCGGAGTATGTACAATGTTTCGGTTCTGGCGTCTGACCCTCGCGGTGTTGACCTTCGCATACACATTCGCTGCCAGCGGCACATTGAACGTCGCGCTCGCCAATGATGGCGTGACCTACCCCATCACCATAAAGCATGCGCTCGGCACGACGATCATTCCCAAAAAGCCCGAGAGGATCGCGACGGTTGCCTGGACAAACCATGAGGTGCCCCTGGCGCTTGGCGTCGTGCCCGTAGGCTTTGCGAGAGCGAACTTCGGCGATGATGACGGCGACGGACTTCTGCCTTGGGTCGCCCAAAGTCTGAAGGAGCTTCACGCTGACCAGCCTGTGCTGTTCGACGAAGGAGATGGTATCGACTTTGAGGCAGTCGCTGCCACTCATCCCGACGTCATTCTCGCCTCTTATTCCGGTCTCAGCCAGGCCGACTACGATACGCTGAGCCAAATCGCGCCTGTCGTCGCCTACCCTGACGCCGCGTGGTCCACCGACTGGCGCGAGATGATCCGCCTCAACAGTGCCGGCATGGGCATGGCGCCCGAGGGCGAGGCGTTGATCAAGAAAATCGAAGGCGAGATCACCGCCGCCGTGGCCACGCACCCGGAGATCCGCGGCAGGAAGGCCATGTTCGTCACGCATCTCAACCCGCTCGACCTCAGCACGATCAACTTCTACACGACCAACGATACGCGGGTGAAGTTCTTCAAGGATCTGGGACTTGAGAGCCCAAAGAGCGTCGTCGACGTTTCGCAACCCGGAAAGTTCTCGGGCTCGATCAGCGCTGAACGGATCGACATGTTCGACGACGTCGATCTCGTCGTGACCTATGGCAACATGGAACTGCTGTCGGCAGTCACCGCAAACCTTTTGATGTCCAAGATGCCGGCTGTCAAAAAGGGCGCGATCGTCATTCTCGGCGCAAACAGCGTCGGGACGGCTGCAAATCCGACGCCGCTCTCGATTTCCTGGGTCTTGAAGGACTATGTTGCCCTGCTTGCCGAGGGCGTGGGAAAGTCGAAATGAAAGCATTGAGGAGAACCGTCGTGCCGGCAACAATTGCTGCCCGGTCGAATGGCGCGAGAGGTTTGTGTCTGGCAGGTCTCTTCGTGCTGCTCATGGCTTTGCTCGCCTTGTCTATTACCGTCGGCACTCGTGAGGTGCCATGGAGCGATATTGGCGCGGCGCTCTTCGGACGTGTCGACGATATCGGCCAGGCTGCAGTTGCCGTTCGTATCCCACGCACTGTGCTGGCTATGCTTGCAGGCGGCGCTCTTGGCCTTGCGGGCGCAATCATGCAGGGCGTGACGCGCAACCCGTTGGCCGATCCTGGTATCCTCGGCGTGAACATGGGAGCCTCGCTCGCCGTGGTAGTGGGCGTCGCATGGTTCCACATCGCCTCCGCCGAAGCCTACGTCTGGACCGCGATATTCGGCGCCGGCTGCTCGGCTTGCTTTGTCTATACCATCGGCTCGCTGGGGCGTGGCGGAGCCACACCGCTGAAGCTGACGCTTGCCGGCGCCGCGACTTCCGTCGCCTTTGCCTCAATGGTGATCGCGGTCGTTCTGCCGCGTGCCGACATTGCCGGCGGCATACGCTCATGGCAGATCGGCGGCGTGGGCGGGGCGGCGTTCGAGCGGATCCTGCCCGTTCTGCCATTCCTATTGGTGGGATTTGCGATCAGCTTTCTTTCCGCCCGAAAGCTGAACTCGCTTGCTCTGGGTGACGATATGGCGGCTGGGCTCGGTGAACGTGTAGCAACAGCGCGCGCCATGGGCGCGCTTGGCGCGATTTTGCTATGCGGCGCAACAACGGCTATCTGCGGGCCCATTGGCTTCATAGGTCTGGTCGTTCCGCATCTTTGCAGGCTGCTGATCGGCGTCGATCACCGCTGGCTCCTGCCCTTCTGCGCCATAGGCGGGGCCTGTCTGCTCCTGGCGGCAGACATCGTGGGGCGCATCGTCGCTCGGCCGGGAGAACTCGATGTCGGTGTTGTTACGGCCCTGATTGGCGCACCGTTCTTCATTTGGATCGTCAGACGCCATAGGGTACGTGAACTGTGACCATGTCTTCGACCGTATCAGGTATGACGGCCACCGGCCGTCGTCGCCGCGCCCGCAGACATGCGGCCGTTGTGCTAGCGCTTCTGCTCCTCGTTGTCGCCATCTTCGCTTTCTCGCTGTGTGTTGGACAGACTGTGACGTCGCCGGGTGATGTCCTGCGTGTCCTGATCGGAGAGAACGTCCCGGGCGCGAGCTTCACGGTCGGTCAGTTGCGCTTGCCCCGCGCCGTGCTCGCCATTCTCGCCGGCTTGAGTTTTGGCCTTGGAGGCGTTGCGTTTCAGGTCATGCTGCGCAACCCCCTCGCCAGTCCCGATATCATCGGAATAAGTTCGGGCGCCGGCGCGGCAGCGGTGTCTGCAATCATCATACTGTCGATGAGAGGGCCAATCGTTTCAATTATCGCAGTGGTCGGCGGGCTTGGCGTCGCCCTGTTGGTTTACGGCCTCTCGTCGCGAAACGGCGTTGCGGGAACGCGTCTGGTCCTGGTGGGGATCGCAGTCTCGGCCATGCTGGAGAGTATCATTTCATACATCCTTTCCCAGGCGCCGGCGTGGAACCTGCAGGAAGCCATGCGGTGGTTGACTGGCAGCGTCAACGGCGTCCAGCTGGGTCAGGCTGCGCCGCTTGTCCTTTCACTTGTCGTCTTCGGCGGGCTTCTCGTTAGCCGGAGCAAGGACCTTGAGGTACTCCGGCTTGGCGATGACACCGCCGCAGCACTCGGGGTGTGCGTATCGCGCACCCGGATCATGATCATCATCGGCGCAGTCGGCGTCATCGCAACAGCAACAGCTGTAACAGGCCCGATCGCCTTCGTCGCATTCCTTGCCGGGCCAATTGCCGCCCGCATCGTCGGCGGCAGCGGATCGCTGCTCGTACCCTCGGCGCTGATCGGCGCCCTGTTGGTTCTTGGCGGCGATTACATCGGCCAGTTTCTGCTACCCGGCCGCTATCCTGTTGGTGTTGTAACCGGAGCGCTAGGCGCACCTTATCTGATTTTCCTGATCGTCCGCGTCAACCGGACCGGAGGTTCCCTATGATGGCTCGTACTCTGACAGCCGGCAATCTTTCGGCAGGCTACGGCGAAACGGAAATCCTGCACGATCTCGACCTCGCAATTCCGCCCGGCAAGATAACCGCGATCGTCGGCGCCAATGCCTGCGGCAAGTCGACTTTGCTCCGGGCAATGTCTAGGCTTCTGTCGCCCATCGCCGGACAGGTGCTTCTCGATGGAAAATCGGTCCACAAAACACCACCGCGAGAGCTAGCGCGCTCTCTGGGGCTGCTTCCCCAGTCGCCGGTGGCACCCGAAGGTATCACGGTTGCTGACCTCGTCAGCCGCGGCCGGCATCCGCACCAGAGCCTGTTCTCACGCTGGAACAGCACGGACGACGAGGCAGTGGATGGCGCTCTTGCGGCAACAAACACCGCCGAACTCGCAGATCGGGCCGTGGACGAATTATCGGGAGGTCAGCGCCAGCGCGTGTGGATCGCCATGGCGCTGGCGCAAGCCACTGATATTCTTCTGTTGGACGAACCGACGACATTCCTCGACATAAGCCATCAGATCGAAGTCCTTGATCTCCTGACTGTTCTTAATCGGGAGCGAGGCACCACAGTCGTCATGGTGCTTCACGATCTCAATCTCGCCGCGCGCTACGCTGACTATCTGGTTGCAATGAGCAGCGGTCGAGTACACGTCACGGGAGCCCCGGAGAAAGTCTTGACCGAAGAAAATGTCCGACAGGTTTTTGGCCTAGAGAGCCGCATCATCATCGACCCAACATCGGGACGCCCCATCATGCTTCCGATCGGTCGAAACCACATGGTACCGAGCGTGAGTGCCAAGGAGACGGTGAAATGAACAACACCCAGGAATTCAAGCTCTGTGGCGTCGCTATTCCCAGAGACCCCGGCCAGATGCTGAGCGAAATCTGCGAACACTTTGTCGAACATGCGGATGTCAGGCGCACGGAGAATGGGGCGGTCCTCACCAGCAAGCTTGGTTTCGCCGACATACGCATCGACGATCAGCGGCTATCCATCGAATTGACTTGCCCTTCACAACAGGCATTGCAGATGAGCCGAACGAGCATTGCAGAGCATCTGTTCTATTTCGCAGGCGACGATGCAATGGAGCTTTCCTGGTCGCAATCTGGAGCGCTTGCTCAGTTACCCAATATCCATGAGGTGACGGTTGCGTCGACCGAGGATGTCACACCGCATATGCGCCGGGTCAAGTTCGGCTGTGCCGATGTCAGCCCGTTCATCGGTGGGGACATGCATGTTCGACTGCTTGTTCCGCCTAAAGGCCGCAACCCCGTGTGGCCGGGCCTGCGCGAGGACGGTCGTGTTGCTTGGCCGCAGGGTGAAGACGCCTTGCTGGTACGGGTCTACACGATCCGCGCGGTCGATATCAAACGCCGCGAGCTCTGGATCGATTTTCTACAGCACCCCGCCCCTGGCGTCGACACGCCGGGCGCAGATTTCGCTCGCGATGCCCGGCCGGGCGACAAGGTGGCCTTGCTTGGGCCCGGAGGTGGCGCACTTCCCGAGGCAAGCGAGCTTCTGATGGTGGGTGACGAGAGTGCCCTGCCCGCTATCGCGCGAATCGTTGCCGAGATGCCGGCGCATACAAGAATTCGAGCAATTATCGAAATCTCAGACAAGGCAGAGGAACAACCTCTGCCGTCTCCCGCTTCACTCGATGTCCGCTGGCTGCATCGCCGCGACTATCTGTCCGATGGCAGAAATATGCTGCGAGAAGAAGCTGAAGCGGCGATCGGTTCGATGACCGATGACACCTTCGTGTGGGTTGCATGCGAGAAGGAAGATATCCGCGCGATCAAGGCGCGACTTAAAGCTCTCCAGCACGACAAGAAGAAGATGTACGTGGCCTGGTATTGGGCAGCCGGCAGCGATACTTCACGCTGATAACTCATTACCCTGGAACGTAAAACGCCCCTCAATGGATCGCATTGAGGGGCGTTTTGGTCAGATCAGAACCTTAGTAGTGGACGGACCGGCTGTCGATCGGCGTCGTCTTCGGCGGAGCAAACTTCGTCAGGTTGATGCCTTCGACGGCCACACGATACTCCTCGATGCTCGGCGTGCGGCCGAGGATCGCGGAGAGAACCACCAGCGGAGTGGAGGCGAGCAGCGACTCGCCCTTCTTCTCCGCGGTGTCTTCAACGACGCGGCCCTGGAAAAGACGGGTCGAAGTGGCGAGAACGGTGTCGCCCTTCTCGGCCTTTTCCTGGTTACCCATGCACAGGTTGCAGCCTGGGCGCTCGAGATAGAGGATGTTCTCGTACTCGGTGCGGTTCGATGTCTTCGGCTTGACATCGTCGAATTCGAAGCCCGAATACTTCTGGAGGATTTCCCAGTCACCTTCGGCCTTCAGCTCGTCGATGATGTTGTAGGTCGGAGCGGCGACGACGAGGGGTGCCTTGAACTCGACCTTGCCCTCATTCTTCTCGATGTTCTTCAGCATCTGGGCGACGATTTTCATGTCGCCCTTGTGCACCATGCAGGAGCCCACGAAGCCGAGGTCCACCTTCTTGGTGCCGCCATAGTAGGAGACCGGACGGATCGTGTCGTGGGTGTAGCGGCGCGAGACGTCGGCGTTGTTGACGTCGGGGTCGGCGATCATCGGCTCGTTGATCACGTCGAGGTCGACGACAACTTCGGCGAAATACTTGGCATTATCGTCAGGCGTCAGCGCCGGCTTTTCGCCCGAACGGATCTCGGCAATGCGGCGATCGGCCTTGGCGATCAGACCCTTCAGCGTCTGAGCCTCATTGTCCATGCCCTTGTCGATCATGATCTGCATGCGCGACTTGGCGATCTCCAAGCTCTCGATCAGCGTCTCGTCTTCCGAGATGCAGATGGAGGCCTTGGCCTTCATCTCGGCCGTCCAGTCGGTGAAGGTGAAGGCCTGATCGGCGAGCAGCGTGCCGATATGGACTTCGATGATGCGGCCCTGGAAGACGTTGTCGCCATGCTGCTTGAGCATCTGCGCCTGGGTGGCGTGAACCACGTCGCGGAAGTCCATGTAGGGCTGCATCGTACCCTTGAAAGTGACCTTGACCGACTGCGGGATCGGCATGGTGGCTTCGCCGGTGGCGAGCGCCAGCGCGACGGTGCCCGAGTCGGCACCGAAGGCCACGCCCTTCGACATACGGGTGTGGCTGTCGCCGCCGATGATGATGTCCCAGTCGTCGACGGTAATGTCGTTCAGCACCTTGTGGATGACATCGGTCATCGCATGGTAGCTGCCCTTCGGGTCGCGGGCGGTGATGACGCCGAAGTTGTTCATGAAGGACATGAGCTTCGGAATGTTCGCCTGAGCCTTTTTGTCCCAGACCGATGCCGTGTGGCAACCGGACTGGTAGGCGCCGTCGACCAGCGGCGAAATGACGGTGGCCGCCATCGCTTCCAGTTCCTGCGCGGTCATCAGGCCTGTCGTGTCCTGCGAGCCGACGATGTTCACTTTGACGCGCACGTCGGAGCCGGCATGCAGCACCTTGCCGGGTGTCACGCCGACTGCGTTGCGGTTGAAGATCTTTTCGACCGCCGTCAGGCCTTGACCCTCGATGGCGATTTCCTTGTTCGGAGCGAAAACCGGGGTGGCTTCGACACCGAGCGTCTGGGCGGCGAAGGTCTGGAGCTTCTTGCCGAAGACGATGGCGTAAGACGAGCCGGCCTTCATGAACTCCATCTTCTGCGGCGTGAAGGAAGACGCGACATCGACCAGCTCGTTGCCGGCCTCGTCGCGCAGCTTCTTGTTCTTCGCATCGATCTTCAGCACGGTGCCGGTTTCGACCGAGTACTTCTGGTCAAGGATCGGGTTACCTTCGTTGTTGAGGATCGGCTTGCCGTTTTCGTCAAGCTTCTTCACCCAGTTCTTCAGGTTGAGGCCGATGCCGCCGGTGACGTCGACGGTGGTCGCGAAGATCGGCGAAATGCCGTTGGTGCCAGCGACGACTGGGGCGAAGTTGACGAAGGGAACGTAGGGGCTCGCCTGCTTGCCGGTCCACAGGGCCACGTTGTTCACGCCGGACATGCGCGAGGAACCAACGCCCATGGTGCCCTTTTCGGCGATCATCATGACCCGTTTGTCCGGGTGCTGCTGCTGAAGTGCTACGATCTCGGCCTGCGCCTCAGGCGTGATCATGCACTGGCCGTGCAACTGGCGGTCGGAGCGCGAGTGCGCCTGGTTGCCGGGCGAGAGAAGGTCTGTCGAGATATCGCCTTCGGCGGCGATGAAGGTCACGACCTTGATCTCGTCTTCGACGTCAGGAAGCTTGGTGAAGAATTCGGCCTTGGCGTAGCTCTCGAGGACGTCCTTGGCGACGGCATTGCCGGCCTTGTAGGCATCGCGCAGGCGGAACATGTCGGCGTCGTAGAGGAAAACCTGGGTCTTCAGCACGTCGCCGGCCTGACAGGCAATTTCGGCATTGTTGCCGAGCGCTACGTCGAGCAAAACCTGGACCGACGGACCGCCCTTCATGTGCGACAGCAGCTCGAGGGCGAATTTCGGGGTGATTTCAGGGACGTTGGTCTCGCCGAGGATGATCTTCTTAAGGAAGGCAGCCTTGACGCCGGCGGCACTCGTCGTGCCAGGGAGCGTGTTGTAGATGAAAAACTTCAAAGCATCGGCGCGGTGCTCGCTCCCGGTGTCCTCGATCAGGGCAGTGATTTCGCCGGTCAGTGCGCCGTCATCGATCGGCTTAGGGGCGAGCCCTTGAGTTTCTCTGCTTTTGATTTCGGCCAGGTATTCCAAGTACAGGTTCATCGCAATCCCAACGTCATGGTATGTGGGGCGCCGACGCGCAGCGCCACCGAACGGCAGTGTTCATCAGCCGAGGTCTTACAGCTTTCGTGCGTGTCAACCAAGGCCATCCGTGCAGATACCGCACTTCAACAAAAAAAATGTTACTTTCGGTAGACGAACACGCGATTTTGTTGGCGCACCAGCAACTCTCCAAACCATGCTTCGCAAGGACATCGACTGACGATGTGCACGCGATCGACATCCGTATTTCAAATTTTTGAGAGGGTTGAAGCGCAGTCGTTAACCGTCTTTTCAACACTGTGAACGATTGTGGCAGCGTAACTTCAACCGGGTGAACATGATGTCCACTACTCCATCACAGCATGGCCAGCCGCCCCATATGGCGGAAAATGCGCTGTTGCCGCCACGGCTTCGTTCCGCCGGCTTCCACATTGGCTTCCAATCCATTCATCCGTCGCCCCTCGCGCGACTGCCGACCGTATCGGGCTAGTCGTTCCATTTCGTGCTTAAACTTCCGGGAACGACGGAACGCGCGATATCGCGGACGACGGCTCCCGCCTATTTCATTGGGAAAATCATATGCAGGACGACAATCGGAACCCGCAGGGCATTGCTGCTCTGGCGGAGCAACTTGCAGTTCTCGGAAACGCCAACCGGCTTGCGATCCTGACCAATCTCGCCGAGGGCGAGATCCAGGTCAACGTGCTTGCCAAGAAACTCGGCCTCGGCCAATCGGCGCTCTCGCAGCACCTCGCCATCCTGCGAGCCTGCGAATTCGTCTCGACGCGGCGCGCCTCGCAATCGGTGTTCTATTCGATACAGCCACGTTCGATCGCCGCAGCACTGGCAAGCGCGCGGGACTTGCTCCTTGGCGCCGGTGGTGGTGAAGCGGAACGCGCGGTCCGGCAGCGCACGTAGAAATGAGGCCCTGAGCGCGTCCAGTCAATCTTCGGTGCGCGCAGGCCCACACGACATTCCCCAGACCGCCTGCCGAGCGATTCACACGAGAGCCGGTTGGCGGTCTGGCCTCCGGCACCAACATCATGCCTGGAAAGCGCGGCGCACGTCACGAAATCGTCACGCGGCTCTGCCATGCGTTCTGACCGCATCGCAGTTTCATTACCCGGGTTCCAAATGACATTCTCTCCCATAGCCTCGCGCCTTTCGCCGAACGCCTCCCCGCGCCTGATCACTCTCGCATCGACGGTGGTAAAGGCCGGCGAAACGGCCAGACGGTCGCTGCAGCGCCGGCGTATGAGCGATGTGGTGTCAAAGGGGCCGCGCGATTACCAGACGGAGATCGACGTTGCCGTCGAGCGGATCATCGTAACGGACATGATCGCGGCATTCCCCTCCTACTCGATCAAGGGCGAAGAGGATGTCGGCAACCGGGTGATCGGAACGGATGCGCCGATCATCTACATCGACCCGATCGACGGGACGACCAACTTCGCCTGGGGTATTCCGCATTTCGGCATGACGATTGCGATCGCCGAAAGCGGACAGATCGTTGCTGGCGTGGTCTATGATCCGATGCTTGACGAGCTGTTCAGTGCCGAACTTGGTGGTGGCGCCTATCTCAACGGCGAGCGCATTTCCTGCATCGACAACTCCGATATCGAAAACGTCGTCGTGGGCGCCGGCCTGCCCGTTCCCGGTCAGGTCAAGGCGGTTTCAACGGACGTCTATTTCGACGCGCTGACAAGATTGATGGGCAGCACAGCTGGCGTACGGCGAGCGGGCTCGGCGGCACTGTCGATCGCATATGTTGCAAGCGGCCGTCTGGACGGTTTCTTTGAAGATGGCTTGTCGCCACATGATTATGGGGCGGCTGCACTGTTGGTAACGGAAGCCGGCGGCACAATATCGGCATTCAAGGGCGGCCCCGTGACGTCGAACGGCGACATCCTCGCGGCCAATAACACGCTGCACCCTTGGCTTGTCGAAGGATTTGACAGCAACTAGTTCCAATTAAATTCAGTGAGGCGATACGCCGGTTGCGGTGCCAACCCGGCGAAACCCTCGTCATTGTTGTAATGAGACACACTCGGCTTGCGTGTCGATAGCGGTCGTGCGCGCAAGCGCGGGACGCGCCGCGGCCACTGGAATTGTTATCGCACATTCGACTTCGCGCAGCCGCAACCGCGTTTGACAGGACGTTGTTATTGACTGTCCCAAGCGACAACTTCAAGCTTGCCTGCCTGACGACCAAATTAAGCTGTGGGCCACTCAAGTCTCATGCGAGACCAAATCCGTACGGGAGGCATTTTCTACGCCAACGGCAACAATCTCGTCGCAGTGGCTTAGATGATAAAGCATCCTCGGACGAGGAGAACCACCGTCTACCGATAACCTCGCGAGAATATACGAGATGATCATCTCCTATCGGCAGCAGCTAAACGAATAAACGTCGCCTACGAACTCAACCGGCACATCCAAGGCATTGCGCCATTGCGCCCGACGGCGCACTCGTCGCGCTAACCTAGCCCAGAATCTGAAGACTCCATCGGTAGGCCTTGGCTCGCCCGACGACTTGAACTGCGTCGCACTCGCCGACCTTGGTATTGTGGCAGCCAACGAGGTGGTGCTGTACCAACGTCCTGCCTTCGGCTTTGCCGACAACGTCAGGCCACTCGGCGACAGTCTTGGCAAAGTCCTTGACGGGGCTGGATCTCGCTTTCGGGCACGCCAAGCTCTCGGTTCGATCGCCAACTTCATTCATAACCGCAAGGCAGCAAATTATTCTATCTTTTCTATAGAAATAGAAACACCTGCCTTCATTATCCCTTCGGCACTGCTTAACTTCCAAGAAAATGCGCGACAAGAGGATACGCCGATTTCGATGCTGGAACACGTCCTATCACAGCTGGCTCACCGGGGTGACTCGGAAACACCAGACACCAGACATACCATTGCCACGCAACAGAGAATAATTTTTGGGCGAGGCAATACATTCTTGCACTGAAACATCCGCATGCGCGGACAGACCTTCAGGCCAACCGCACCCCTCAAATAAGCGGGAAAGCCCGCGAAAGGAACTTTGATGAGCAACGATCTTATTGTCGGCTTCTCGGGCAACATCACCCGACCCTCCAGCACGAAGCGCTTCGTCGAAAACGTAACGGCCTCACTAGCTGAGCGTGCAGGTCTGGAGCATGTGGTCTTCGATATCGAGGATTTCGGACCGACGCTGGCCACAGCGCGTTCGATCGCGGACCTCGACACGAAGGCGCAGGGGGTGATCCGCGCGATCATCGAGGCTGACGCCCTCGTCATCGGCTCACCGACCTATAAGGGAAGCTATACCGGCCTGTTCAAGCATGTGATCGATCTGCTCGATCCGGCCGATCTGCGCGGCAAGCCGATCATTCTGACCGCAACCGGTGGCGGCGACCGGCATGCGCTGATGGTCGAACACCAGCTCCGTCCGCTGTTTGCCTTCTTCGAGGCTTTTGTCGTGCCAACCGCCATCTACGCGTCGAGCCGTGACTTCACCGATGGCGCGCCCTCCCCTGCGATCACTGGCCGCGTCGAACAAGCGCTGGTCCAAGCCGCGGCGCTGGTGCGCACACGCTCCACGCCCACGGCAATCGCCGCGGAATAGTCGACAGCTATCGCATTTGGCGGTGCATTTCTTCGAGATATGAAGACATAGCCGGAGCCGGGTTAGCTATGGCAGGGCAGGAAAATGTGATGTGCGTCACCAACCACACGTTGCGCAGGCGCAAGCTTGAGGCCGCGTTATCCGGCGACGAGCTCGAAATCGACTGCTTCCCGCCCAAAGATGAAACGCAGTTCTTACCGGAGCGCCTTGTTCGCCTGGACGCACTGACGATCTGGGACGCCCGGCTCGGGGCAAGGAGCATCCCTCATCTTGCGCGCTACCAAGGCGTGATGCGTTATCGTAAAACTCCAACTGTTCGGTCGATGGAGAAAGGCGCGGCCATCTAGACGCGGAAATGCTGTCGCGGCTGAAGCCCAGGGTATTCTCGACAATGCGGTGCGTGGAGACTTGCTCGACAATATTGACGCGCATGAAACCGTGTTGCGCACGGCGATCTGGCCGCAGCCTCGGCCGAGAAAGATTCTGCTGAAGCGGGAGTGTCGCTCGGTAGATATCACAGACTTCGCACGTGGCAAAAAGCTCCTGCTCTATTCATCCACCCTCCCTTGCTCAGCAAGCGAGAGTTCTTGGATCCAGCTGTCGAGCGCGGCAGCGGCAACATGCCCTTGGGTAACGATCTCCGGCACCAAGTCAATATCGGGCAGACTACCCAGGCCGAGCGGGCCCATGGCGAACAACCCATGAAAGCGCTGCGGTCCCGGGGCCGCGCGGCCGCAGCGATCGACGAGAATACCAAGATCGACCTCGTCACGTTTTGCAAGGCCGGCGCGCAACACGGAACGATAGAGCGGAGAATCAAGATCCGTTGGCCGAGACCGGCAATCGACAGCCCTGCTAGCATAAAGCACCTCAGGGCCAGCCGGTCCTGAAAAAAGCACCCCATTCGTCGCGATGCGTTCGACCTTGCCCTTGCGCAGAGTGATAGCACCATCTGCGATGGCCTGATGAAGTCGCTCAAAATGCTCAGGCGGCAGACGGTTACGATGGCTATCATATATTGCGCGCACATGGCGCTTGAAGCGGCCGCGCTCCTCCTCGCTCAGCTCTTGCCACAGATCATGAGCCCGCAGCCTGAAGCCATTCATGATGCCCTGCCAGCCAGTTCCATCGGCATTGGCAGCCTCCGCCGCCCGACGCAGGTGCCTGAAGGCACCGCGAAGCGTGCGGGGAAACGGCTCATCGGACACGATCGGCACCACGGCCGAGCGGGCATGTGATTGCGGCAGGAAACCTGAAGCCGATATCAACGTTACGTGTCCTGCCTGACCGTCTGCCAACAGGCGAAGGGCCCGATCGACCGCACGGACACCCGCACCGACCACGACGACATTATCACCACCGGGGTCTACCTGCCCTCCCGTCGGATTCTCACGCAACCCATAGCCCGTAGCGAGAAAGACCGCATCGAAACGGGCGCTCTGCCGGTCGCCAAACGAAAGCGAAAATCCCAGTTCCACGCTATGATCCAAGCTCGTCACGATCTCGGGACAGATCTGCACGACGACGTCGGTCCTATTTTGCAGCACTTCGGAGAAGCGCTGATGCACATACATTGAAAACAGCTCCCCAGGCACGAAAGATTGATCCAGCCCCGCCCCCTCATCGTCGGTGCCATCTCCAAGCGTCTGCTCGGCCTCGAGCCATCTACTGAAGTCGTCGCGAACCATCGGATCGACGGACAGGTCGCGAACCCGGCTGTTGAGTAACGTCGTTGCCGATTGGCTTACGCCCCTGCTGAGATCAACCGTCTGTTGCGGGTCATACATGACAAGATGGAATGGCCTTTTGACCGTCCTCAGCAGCGCAATGGCCGTCAAAATGCCGGTGAAGCCACGGCCGACGATCGCGACCTTGAACAGCGAACGTGTCTGCAGATCTCGCGTTTGTCTCGAAAAACTGGAGGGGAGCTGTGTCATGCGTCAGTTCCTTTCCTGCATTGGTCCGGCAGCATGCACCGGCAAATTTACTCGGATCGGGCTAGGGCATATCGTCTACCAAAAGCATAGAAATTATGATTGTGAAGGCAAGCTCTTTTTGAGAGGCCGCGATTGGGGCAAATGCGGCAACGGGCGCAGGGCGGCTTCCCAGTCCTTAGCGGCGCACAATCAGCGACGCTAAAGAAATGACTTTTCTCGCCTCGGATCGTTTATGGATTTAATGTTCTTTTCTTTCGCTCGCCGATCTTTCATCCATAGTGATCTCAGCCTGGGAGAGCACGAGATGGACAGAATACCTCATGCAACGGGTCGAATTAGCCAGCTGACTGCCCGACTGGCAAGCGAAGAAGAAGCGATCGCAACAGCAAACCAGTTCGCCTGCCGCTATCGGGAAATGGCGTCGGCGCCCGATAAGTGTCGGCGTCCGAGCGGCAGTGAATCCGACGCGCTATCGCAATCCGGCCTGCTAGCAATTACCGTTCCTCCGGAATATGGCGGCATCGATATATCCAACGCGGTTCTCGCGAAGATCACCTCGATCCTTTCGCAAGCTGATGCGCGGATTGGCCGGATCGTGGAGAACCATTTTTACATTCTTGAGACGCTGAGAACCGACGGGACGCAGGAACAGAAGCGCTACTTCTTCGCACGTGCCCTTGCCGGTGACAGGTTCGCCAGTGTCCCGTCGGAGCGCGGTTCAAAGACCCCCGCCAATGAAGATATCAGAATTACCCGAGATGGGTTGGGCTATCGCGTCAACGGTTGCGGAGGCGAGGTCGCAAGCGCGGCGTTTGCAGATTGGATTGCTATCGTCGCGCTGAACGAAGAGGACAGGTTGACCATTTCGTTCGTCCAACATGGAACAGAAGAAACTGGCACTGCCAGCGGCGCGGCGGTTTTGGACCATGTCTACATCCATGCGGACGCCGTCGTCGCGCACTACAAGAGTTTTGAGCGGCCAACGACGTTGGGCGCATTGGGTCAGGTCCTAGAGGCTAGCGTCGATCTCGGTATCGCTCGAAGGAGCTTCTCGCAGGTCATCGAGAGCACCAAAATGCACTCCCGATCATCGGTTCATGGCGGCACCCATGAGAGTTTGGGAGACGGTCGGTCCATCACCCGCATCGGCGCGCTGGCGGTCCGGCTGGAGGCCGTAACTGCCCTGATCGAGAGCGCAGGCCTGAAGGTCGATATCGCACAGATCGAGACAACCGAGGAAAACGTGACGGCTGCCGCGCTCGCTGCGGGCGCCGCCAAAATTCTCACGTCGGAGATTGCCATAGACGCCGCTGAAGCCTTGGTCGAACTCGCCGCAGCGTCAGCCGCAGATGCCGGCCTCACTCGGCTCCGTCAGGAGACCGGCATCCGCGCACAGCTAGATCCCGCGCACAGAAGATATCACGCCGCCCTCGGCCAATATCATCTCAACGGCATCACACCGCCGAGCAGCGGTTTGGGCCTATAGAGTGACGTGACGATAGACTGACATCGGGCGAGAGAATGCTCTTTGTCCTGCTATCGCGTGCCTCCTGCTCCTGAGCGCCGCNNGCGGCGCTGTGGGTTTGTGGCCCTGCATGCTGGGCAACCGACTTCAGCCGGCAATCTTGGTCATTCGGTGAAGCGCGAAATCAGCGAAGTAGTCGCCGGCGCCAAGCGACTGGAAACGCCGCATCGCGGCGCCCTGCATATGAGCGCGCCACGTTTCCTCGCTCTCCCAGCTCTCCACAAAAATGCGAACGCGTCCGTCATCGAGCGACTGGTGCAGTTCGTATCTTAGGCAGCCGTCCTCGACCAACGTCTCGGCAACAAGCTTTTCTGGGCTTCACCAAGAAGCGCCTCCTTGCCCGCTTTGGCGGTGGTGATGGCGATAATGGTCAATGGTTCGTTGGCCATCGATCGTCCTCACGCGATGGTGTTCACGAGGCCGCCTTCGGCACGCAGCGCAGCGCCGTTCGTGGCCGATGAGCGAGGGCTGGCGAGATAGGCGACGAGGTTGGCCACCTCTTCGGCATCCACCATGCGCTGCAGGATCGAAGCGGCACGCGCGGTTGCGAAGAATTCGGCCTCGATTTGCTTGATCGGTGCAGACGGATCGCTGGCCTGGCTGCGCAGAAACGCCTCGATGCCTTCTGAACGCGTCGGCCCCGGCAGGACCGAGTTGACCGTGACGTTGCTGCCACGCGTCAGCTGCGCCAATCCGCGCGAGATCGACAGCTGGGCAGTTTTGGTCGTTGCGTAGTGGATCATGTCTTGCGGAATGGCGAGGCCGGATTCGCTCGAGATGAAGATGATACGCCCCCAGTTGCGCTCCAGCATGCCGGGAAGATATGCCCGCGACAGACGTACACCGCTCATGACGTTGACGTCGAATAGGTGGCTCCAATCGGCGTCGGTGATATCGCCGAAGGCCTTGCTCTCGTAGATGCCGAGATTGTTGACAAGAATATCGACCGCAGGCGCCGCCTTGGCGATGATTTGAGCACCGTCGGCGCTGCTGGCATCGGCGAGCAATCCGCTCACGTCCGTTTTTCCGGTTGCCCTAATGGCGGCGACGGCCGCGTCGAGCTTGGTGCCGTCGCGCCCGGTGATAATGACACGCGCACCTTCCGCCGCGAGCGCACGGGCGATTTCAAGACCGATGCCGGCGGTGGCGCCGGTCACGAGTGCGGACTTTCCGGTAAGTTGCAGGTCCATTGCGGGGCTCCATGTGTTGTGTTGGTGAACACAATCTATGACTTTGCCGCCGAATGAACTATTGCTTTGCGAGAACATGCACCTGTGAACAAGGATCATCAATGCCACGCGTCCTGATGGAGCGCTCCGGTGAAATGGAAGTGTTTGCGCGCGTTGTGCGCGATGGCGGCTTCTCCGCCGCTGCCCGCAATCTCGATCTCACTCCATCGGCCGTCAGCAAGTTGATCGCGCGTCTGGAGGCCAGGCTCGGCACGCGGCTCCTGTTGCGCACGACCCGCGCCTTGACCCTGACCGAGGAAGGCGAAGCCTATCACCATGCAGCGCTGAAAATTCTGCAGGAGCTTGACGATGCGGATCAGGAGGCCGCGGGCGGTGCGATGAGGGGGCGGCTCAGGATCAATGCGACCATTCCCTTCGGTACGATGTTCGTGGTGCCGGCCATACCGGATTTCATTGCCCGCAATCCCGATCTGATCGTTGATCTCAGCCTGACCGACAGCATCGTCGACCTAGTGGCCGAACAGACCGACGTCGCCATCCGGATGGGCAATCTGCCAGACAGCGGATTAATCGCCCGTAAACTGGGACAAAGCCGACGCGTGGTCTGTGCCGCGCCAAGCTATCTCGAACGGCGCGGATATCCGGCAACGCCGGGGGATCTCGAACAGCACGACTGCCTGACATTCAATTTCCGGCGCGCGCGACCGTCATGGCCGTTTCGCGTCGCGGGACGCGAGGTCGGCCAGCCGGTAAAGGGCAGTATCGTGGTCAACAACGGCGAGACGATGAAGCAGATGGTACTCGCGGGCGCTGGCATCGCCCGCATTGGTCTGTTTCATGTGGCGGACGACATCAGGTGCGGACGCCTGGTGCCGCTGCTCGAGGAACACAGTCCAGGAGACCTGGAATTGGTTCACGCGGTCTACGTGGGCGGCGGCCCGCTGCCCCACCGCGTCCGGGCCTTTATAGAGCACATGGTCGTCACCCTGGCCGGTTCGCCTCTGCTCCATGGAGAGGCGAACCGATGACCACAGCAAGGGGGGACGGCTCGTTCGACATGACATCGTAGATACAGGGCGATGCGAGGATCGCCGCGATCATGACCGCAAAGACAGCTATCTTCATTGTAATGTCTCCCTCGCCGTCCACTTAGACCAATGTCAGCTCGACAGCGATATTGCCGCGCGTTGCCTTCGAATAGGGGCATGTCTGGTGCGCATCGTCGACAATCGCGCGGGCGAGTTCGGGATCGATTCCCGGCAGGCTGATCGCCAGACGCGCTTGCAGGAAATAGGCGCCGTCGGTGGTTCCGAGATCAACCTCCGCGTTGACCGCCGTCTCGGCCGGGAGCCTAAGCTGTCGCTTGCCGGCGGCCTTGGTCATCGCGCCGATGAAGCAAGCCGACCAGCCGGCCGCGAACAGCTGCTCGGGATTGGTGCCCGGCTTGCCGCTGCCGGGAGGCGACAGGCGAATGTCGAGCTGTGCGTCGTCGCTGCGGGCAAATCCTTCGCGGCCGCCTGTGGTGTGGGTCTTGCCGGTGTAGAGAACGGTATCGATCTTGGTCATGGAACACTCCTTTGTTGCGTCGCCTTTTTTATCGCTTGGGCGACGTTGGCTGACAGGGAGTGTTTTGATGGATCCGCGTATCCGGCATGTTTCGGAAAATGCCGGAAGTGTATCAGAACGTACGCAGCGGCTTCGCAGACATTCAGCCTTACAAAAAGCGCCCGATGAACGGCGAAGCGATCGGTTTTAGCGGAGCCGGATCTCCGCCGCCAAGCCGCCGTCCGTGCGGTTGTAGAGCCGAACCGAGCCGCCGATCGTTCCGGCAAGCTGCTGGGCGATCGCCAGTCCAAGCCCTGTCCCGCCTGTGTCGCGGTTGCGCGACGTCTCGACACGGAAGAAGGGCTGCATGGCGCTCTCAAGCATATCGTCGGGGATGCCCGGCCCGCGATCCAAAATGGTGACGACGACATCGCCCTCTCCGCTCCGCTCGACAGCGATGTCGGCGCTGCCAGCGAACTTGATGGCATTGTCGATGAAGTTCGTGAGAATTCGTCGCAGCGCATGCGGCTTCGTCGACACCGTACCTTGAACGACGCCGAGCACGGTTACGGCCTTTCCCGTATCCTGATAGTCGTAGGCAATGCTGTCGATGAAGGAAGAGAGATCAATGCGCGAACTTTTTTCGCCATTGCCATGCGAGCTTCTCGCATAGGCTATGCCGTCCTGCACCAGTCGCTCAATTTCGCGCAGGTCGTTGACGAGCTTGTCTCTCTCCGGCGTGTCGTCGGCCATATCGGCGCGCAGCCTCATGCGTGTGATGGGCGTCTGCAGGTCGTGCGAGATCGCCGCGAGGATCTGTACGCGCTCCTCCAGATAATGCCCGATACGGTCGCGCATCGCGTTGAAGGCGCGGGCAGCGTGCGCGACTTCGCTCGGCCCCCGCTCGCTCATCGGCTCGCCCTTTTGGGCCGGATCAAGCGTATCGGCGGCGGCGGCAAGCGCGCTTAGCGGGCGGATGGCCAGGCGCACGGCAAACCAGGTGCATATGACGAGAAGCGCCATCTGCGCGGCGAAGACATAGGGAAGCCACTCGGCCAGCGGCATGACGCCACGCGGCGTGACGTCAATCGTCAGCGGCGCACCATCAGACAACGTCAGATGGGCCTGGAGTCTCTTGCCGTCACCTGGGATGGATTCGACCTTGAGGGGAAACTTGCGACCCGCCGCTTCCTCTACCCGTTCCGCGATCTCGGCGCCCCGGCCGGACATGTCGGAAACGCCAGGCAAGCCGGGACCAAGAACGAGGCGATAATTGCCGCGGCTCAGGCGATCGACCCAATCGGCCCGCTCATTGGCAGGCAGACGGTCGATAACAGCGATCGAGGTCGCGAGATCGCTTTCCAGCGTGCCCAGCATGACGGCCTTGGCCGACATATAGCGTTCGGCAAACAGGATGCTGAACGACAGGCCATAGGCGATTGCCAGACCGGCAAACAGGATGAGAAAGAGCCGGGAGCGCAACGAGCCCGGCCACCAGCCGATGCGAGCGCGCGCCTCGCTCATGTCCTCGGCTCCGATATTTCAACCGGAACGGAGAAGACATAGCCTTCGGCGCGCACCGTCTTGATATAAGTCGGCTCGCGCGCATCGTCGCCCAGCCGCTGGCGCACGCGGCTCACCAGAAGATCGATCGAGCGGTCGAACAGCTCCGCATCGCGGCCCTGCGTGAGATTGAGCAGCTGGTCGCGGTTGAGGACGCGTTGAGGGTGATCGATGAAGACCCGGAGCAGCCGGTATTCGGCGCCGCTCAAGGCGATCTCTGTCCCCTCCTTGTCGAGCAGATGGCGGCCGACGGTATCGAGACGCCATTCGCCAAAGGACAAGAGCTGACCGGCCTCGGTGATTTGGAGATTGGGCGGCAGCATGCGCGTCCGGCGCAACACCGCCTTGATGCGCGCCAGAAGCTCGCGTGCTGCGAAGGGCTTCGGCAGATAGTCGTCTGCGCCCATCTCAAGGCCGATAATCCGGTCCATTTCGTCGTCGCGCGCCGTTAGCATCAAAACGGGTATGGCCTTGTGCTTTCCCGCCCTGAGTTCGCGACACAGCACCAAACCGTCGTCACCCGGCATCATCACGTCGAGCACGATCAGATCGACGGAATTGCCTTCCAGAAAGCTGCGCATCTGGCGGCCATCGGCTGCGACGGTCGTGCGCAAGCCATTCTTCTTCAGGTAGCTCGATACGAGCTCGCGAATCTCACGATCGTCGTCCACGATCAAAATATGGTCGATGTGCTCCATGTCTCGTCTTTCACACGATTCGCGGCCTTAAAGTCAGCTATTAGTTTCGCGTCGGCCACCGCGAGTAAAGGAGATTTCTCGCAGGTGGCCCATCGCCTTAGAACGAGGCGACGTCGATCACAGCCTTGGCAAACGCCTCGGGTGCTTCCTGCGGCAGATTGTGCCCGATGCCACCGGTTACGTTGCGATGCTCGTAATGGCCGGAGAACTTGGCCTTATAGGCGGACGGGTCGGGATGAGGTGCGCCATTGGCGTCACCTTCCATGGTGATAGCAGGCACGGTGATGACGGGCCCCATGGCCAGCTTCTTTTCATAGGCATCATACTTCGCTTCGCCTTCGACGATGCCGAGACGCCAGCGATAGTTATGGATGGTAATGTCGACGTGGTCGGGATTGTCGAATGCGGGAGCCGAACGGTCGAAGGTCGCGTCGTCGAACTTCCAGGTGGGGGACGCAGTTTGCCAGATCAGCCGCGCGAAATCGCGGGTATTGGCCGCATAGCCGGCGCGGCCACGCTCGGTGGCGAAATAAAACTGATACCACCAGGCAAGTTCCGCCTTGGGCGCGAGCGGCTTTTTGTTGATCTCCTGACTGCCGATCAGATAGCCGCTCACGGAGACCAGCGCCCTGCAGCGCTCCGGCCAGAGGGCTGCCATGATGTCGGCAGTACGCGCACCCCAATCGTAGCCTGCCACAATCGCGCTCTCGATCTTGAGCGCATCCATCAGCGCGATCATGTCTGCTGCAAGCGCGGACTGCTGGCCGTTACGTGGCGTATCCTTGGAGAGGAATGTGGTGGTGCCGTAGCCGCGAAGGTAAGGGACGATGACGCGGTATCCAGCCTTGGCGAGGATCGGAGCGACGTCGACATAGCTGTAGATATCGTAAGGCCAGCCATGCAGGAGCAGAACGGCCGGACCGTTTGCCGGGCCGGCCTCGGCGTAGCCGATATCAAGCACACCGGCATTGATCTGCTTCAGCGCTTCGAACGACTGGTGCCCACCAACCTTCTTTGCGGACGAGGCGGCCGCGGTCTGCGCGTTTGCCAGCGTTGCGGCGCCGAATTCGACGGCGGCGACGGTCATTGCGGCGATGCCGAAGAAGCGGCGGCGATCGAGGTTGATTGCATTGGTCATGGATCTCTCTCCTGTCCGTGTTGACTATGCTCACGATAAAGCCGGCGCCGTGTATCCCCAATGTGTCGCCGGCGGACCGTTATTGAATGCGACTGTAGCGGCGGCCCGTCTGGATACATTGCGATACAATCGCCAAGCCCTTCCGCCGCCGATTGTTTCGCTCTGTAGCTCGGCCCGCGATCGCTACAGTTAGACACACTTCTCCTAGAGACCGGACACATCCCGGATACGTCGTCACACCAGATTACCGTCACTGCTGATCGAACCAGTGTCCGTTCAGCATCGCACCTGGTTTCAAAGGAAACGACGATGACGCTTCTTATCATTGCCTATCTCGGAGGGGCGCTGACCATTCTCAGCCCTTGCATCCTGCCCATTCTCCCCTTCGTCTTCGCCCGCGCCGGCCAGCCGTTTGTCCGCAGCACATTGCCGATGCTGATCGGCATGGCCGCCACGTTCGCGGTTGTGGCGTCGCTTGCGGCGGTAGGTGGCAGCTGGGCGATCCACGCCAATGAATATGGTCGGCTCACGGCACTCACTCTGCTCGCCGTCTTCGGCGTCAGCCTGCTCTCGCCGCGTGTCGCAAGTACGATCACGCAACCGGTCGTGGATTTCGGCAACCGGCTGGTTAAGGCCTCGGGCAAGCCGGGCGCAGCGCCGACGGCATTGAGCTCGCTGATCCTTGGTATCGCGACCGGTCTCTTGTGGGCACCTTGCGCAGGTCCGATCCTCGGGCTCGTTTTGACGGGTGCAGCACTTCAGGGCGCAAATCTCGAAACGACATTGCTGCTCAGCGCTTACGCAGCCGGTGCCGCGACCTCGCTTGCCGTTGCATTGCTCATCGGAGGCAAGGTGTTTGCCGGCATGAAGCAGTCGCTCGGTGTCAGCGAGCGCGTTCGCCAAATTCTCGGCGCAGCCGTTCTTGCTGGCGTCGCCGCAATCGCGCTCGGTGCCGATACCGGACTGCTTGCACGGCTCTCCTACGCCAGCACCACCTCCTTCGAACAGGCAGTCCTCGACCGCTTCAACGCAAAGCGCGATCTGCCCGCTCCCACCGAGGTCGCCAGCAACGGTGCAATGACCGCCACCGCCGGCAATCTGGCGTTTCAGGCCAACCTGCCGGTCGAAGGTATTGCGCCATCGCTTGACGGTGCCGTGGAGTGGCTGAACTCGCCACCGCTGAGCGCCGAACAGCTCCGCGGCAAGGTCGTTCTTGTCGATTTCTGGACCTACTCCTGCATCAACTGCATCCGCACCACGCCGTTCGTTCGCGCGTGGGCCGAGAAGTACAAGGACCAGGGTCTCGTCGTTATCGGCGTGCACGCCCCGGAGTTCGCCTTCGAGAAGAAGATCGACAATGTCCGCATGGCCGTCGCCGACGCCAAGATTACCTACCCCGTCGCGATCGACAACGACTACAAGATTTGGCGCGCCTTCGAGAATAACTATTGGCCCGCCCACTACCTGATCGATGCCAAGGGCCAGATCCGCTACCACCACTTCGGCGAAGGCAATTATCGCCAGACTGAGCAAGCGATCCAAGATCTGATCCACGAAACCGGCAGCGCGAAAATGGCCGCCAGCACGGTAACTCCGAATGCCAAGGGCGCGGAAGCAAGCCCTGATCTCAAGGATATTCGTTCCGGCGAGACCTACATCGGCTACGAGCAGGCAACCAACTTTGGCTCGCCGGAGGGTCTGCACAACGACGCCAACAGAACCTATTCGGTCGGCGATCTTAGCCTCAACGAATGGGGCCTGTCCGGCGCATGGACGATCGGCCGCGAGCAGGCAACGCTTGAGCAGTCGGATGGCGGCATTGCCTACCGGTTCAGTGCCCGTGATCTTCACCTCGTCCTCGGTCCGGATGCATCGGGAAAGCCTGTGCGCTTCCAGGTGACGATCGACGGAAAAGCGCCTGGTGTCGACCACGGGGCGGATACCGACGCCGATGGCAACGGCACGGTGACGTCAACCAGGCTCTACCAACTCGTCCGGCAGGCCGGCGACGTCGAGGCGCACAACTTCCAGATCCGCTTTCTCGATCCCGGCGTCGAAGCCTACGCCTTCACCTTCGGCTGACCTACCCCTCTACCCAACCCCACCATCGATCCAAAGGAGACACTCCCGTGAACCGTCGCATCATCGCCACCCTCGCCCTTGCATTCGCCACCAGCGTTGTCGCCTACGCGGCCGAGGCCGCCGAAGTGAAGAACATCGTCATCGTCCACGGCGCGCTCGCCGATGGTTCCGGCTGGCGAAAGGCAACTGAACTGCTGGAGAAGCGCGGCTTCAACGTCACGATCGTGCAGGAACCGATCACCTCGCTTGCCGATGACGTCGCCGCGACCAACCGTGTCATCAACCTTCAAGACGGCCCGACGCTGCTCGTCGGCCATAGCTATGGCGGCATGGTGATTACCGAAGCCGGTCACAACGCAAACGTCGCGGGCCTCGTTTATGTGGCCGCCTTTCAGCCGGACAAGGGCGAAAGCCTGCTATCACTGGCAAGCTCCAAGCCGGCTGGCGGCATGAACATCCGCGAGACGAAGGACGGGCAATATCTCTACCTCGACCCCGCTGCCTTCGCCAACGACTTCGCCGCCGACTTGCCGAAGAGCGAAGCTGCGTTCCTGGCAAAATCACAGGTCTTCGCGGCAAAGCAGGCCTTTGCCGCGAAGATCGGCGATGATCCGGCCTGGAAGTCGAAGAAGAGCTGGTCCGTGGTTGCGACAGACGACCGCTCGATCAATCCCGAGCTCGAGCGTGACATGGCAAAGCGCGCGGGAAGTACGGTGACGGAGATCAAGGCAAGCCACGCGGTCTTCGCCTCTCAGCCGGACAAGGTCGCGGCCGTGATCGAAGCCGCCGCACACGCGGCTGGGAGGTAAGCTCCAGGTCTTAGTCAGTCATCCGGACGCGAAAGACGATGGAGGGGAGCGCTTCGACAACGCGCTCCCCTCTCCCGTTCATCTAACCACTCACGACAAGTTCACAGCCAAATCCCCTTGACGCGGCGGCTGCGAGGAATAGTAAGGGCACTACCCAATAACCGTCGGCGCCGCGCGCTTCTTCGCCTACGCCGACGTTTGCCTCGAAAGCCTCCTATGACACAAAGAACTTCGCATCGCGGACTGGTCGTTGTCGCGATCATGGCAAGCATGGCGATGATCGCCATCGAAGCGACGATCGTCTCGACGGCAATGCCGCAGATTGCAGCCCAGCTCGGCCAAATCAATCTCTACTCCTGGGTCTTTTCGTCCTTCCTTCTGACACAGACCGCGACGACCGTGATCTTCGGCAAGCTCGCCGATATCTACGGCCGCAAGCCGATGCTGCTGGTCGGCATCGCGCTGTTTATGCTGGCATCCATACTCGCCGGTTTCGCGTGGTCGATGCCTTCGATGATCGCGTTTCGCCTGCTGCAGGGGATCGGTGCCGGCGCCCTTCAACCAGTCGCGATGACCGTGGTGGCCGATCTTTTCCCGGGCAATCAGCGTGGCAAGGTCCAGGGATATCTGGCAAGCGTCTGGGCGCTGTCTGCCGTCGTCGGGCCGCTTCTTGGAAGTATCATCATCCACAACCTACCATGGGCCTGGATCTTCTGGATCAACATACCCGTGGGTCTTCTGGCGGCGCTGTGCTTCATTCTGTTCCTGCATGAAGAAAAGCGTCCGCGTGTCGTCTCCATTGACGTTCTCGGTGCCGCGCTTTTCGCAGTGTCGATTTCCGCGCTGATGATCGCGCTCACCGAGGTGGAGAATGGCCTCTCCAGCGATACCATTGCAGCCTTCGTCATCTTTCTGTTCGCCCTGGTCGCCTTTATCTGGCAGGAGCGCCGCGCAGAAGCGCCGATGGTCGCCCCCGATTTATGGCTGAGACGCCCGATCGCCTTCGCCAACTTGGCAGTTTTCTTCGCCAGCATGTCGATTATGGGTCTCACAACTTTCCTGCCGATGTACGTGCAGACGGTACTCGACCGCTCGCCGCTTGTCGCCGGCTTCGCCTTGACCATGTTGCTTCTTGGCTGGCCCTGTGGCGCAACGATCGCATCACGCCAGTTCTCCCGCTTCGGGCTGCGACCGATCATGATCGTCGGAAGCCTGTTCATACCAATCGGAACCTGCTTGCTCGTGCTATTGGCGCCGTCGAGTTCCCCGGTGCTCGCCGCTGCCGGCTCCCTGATCATGGGCTTTGGAATGGGCCTGATGAACATTGGCGCCCTCATCCTCACGCAGGAGAGCGTCGGCGCGTCAGATCGCGGTAGCGCTACTGCTTCCAACGTGTTTTCGCGCAATCTCGGCAGCACGCTTGGCGCCGCGGTACTAGGTGCGGTTTTGACCTATGGTCTGGCGCACGCCAACAATGGGCAGGCGATCACGCCTGAGCAAATGCGGGCTTTGCTAAACGGTTCCGGCACGGTGCTTGGCGGCGGCGATGAGATCCGCCTGGCATTGCAACAGGCGCTGCACGCGACTTTCATGGTGATGATGCTTATTGCCGTCCTGATCGTCCCGGCATGTCTTCTCGTACCGCAGCAGCAAGCACCGCAAGCTGAACCGAAGCGCGCTTGACTGCCGACCACGCAAGACCGTCATTTCGGCGCGGTTACCCAGCGCCTTTTCCGGCCAGCACATGATTGTTGGATCGGCCACTTCCCTGGCCGATCCAAGCTTTTCGCGACGTCTTGCTGCATTAGGACGATAGCGCGATCAGAATTCTTCCCAATCATTTTGCGCTACGGCGACAGAGGCGTTCCCGCTCCTGAAGCTGGACGTCAAGCGCTGGGTCAAGGCCCGCGCCGGCGACGCCACGGGCCGCGAAGCTTCGGTCACGGAACCAGGCGACGCCTGTATGGGGCGGCGGCTGTGCTGATCAAGTGTGAACTGACCAAGCAATGTGTTTAGCGCACTGGCCTCCTTAGCCAGGCTGTGGCTGGCCGCATTCGTCTCTTCAACCATGGCTGCGTTCTGCTGCGTGCCCTGGTCCATGGTGTTGACCGCGGTGTTGATCTCCTGAATGCCTGTTGACTGCTCGCGCGCCGCTTCGACGATCGCCCTGACGTGCCTGGTGATCTCGGTCACCTCCGCTTCGATCTGCACGAGCGCCGTACCGGTTTCACCAACGAGATTGACGCCGGTGTTGACCTGGTTCTCGGAGGTCGTGATCAGGAGTTTGATCTCCTTGGCGGCCTTGGCAGATCGCTGCGCGAGTTCACGCACCTCTTGGGCGACGACTGCGAAACCCTTGCCTGCCTCGCCCGCGCGCGCCGCTTCGACACCTGCGTTCAGCGCAAGCAGGTTGGTCTGAAACGCGATATCATCGATTACGCCGATAATGTTGCTGATTTCGTTCGACGACTTGGCGATCTCGTTCATGGCGGCAACGGCATTGCGAACGACGCCGCCCGACTTCTCGGCGCCAGAGCGTGTGCGCTCGACAAGCACGCTTGCCTCTTCCGCCCGCTTGGTGGAATCGCGCACGGTCGTGGTGATCTGTTCCAGTGCCGCAGCAGTCTCTTCCAGCGAAGCGGCCTGCTGTTCGGTGCGGCGAGCGAGATCGTCGGCGGCGGAGCGAATTTCGGCGGCACCGGAATTGATCACGCCCGCGTTCTTGCCCACCTCCTGAAGTGCCGCCTGCAACTTGTCGAGCGACACGTTGTAGCTGTTGCGAAGCTCATCAAGGTGATCCACGAACGGCTCGGAAATGCGGTAGGAGACGTCACCGTTGGCAAGGCGGCTCAGGCCCAGTGCAAGCGCTTCGACGGCTTGCCTGGTGTTGGCTGCATCTTCCTCCTTGGCGGCTTCGCGTGCACGACGCTCCTGTTCCGAAAGCGAGCGTCCTTCATCTGCCTCGCGTTCAAGGCGCGAGCGCTCTAGTGCATTGTCGCGGAATACGGCAACGGCAGCAGCCATCTGGCCAACCTCGTCCTTGCGATCCAGCCCGGGCGTCTCGCTTGCCGTGTCACCAGCGGCCAGTGCCCTCATGCGTTCCCGCAGGTGATCGATCGGCACTGTTATGCCGCGCGCGGCAACAAAGAGGCCTAGAAAAACGATCGCGACCAGCGCGACACCCAGTGCCGACAGACCGGTTACGATCGTGTGGTTTGTCGTCGCCTGGAGATCAGCCGTGCCCTCTTCCATTATCTTGATCAGCTGGTCATTGCCACCGGCAAACAATGGGAGAATAGCCGTCAACCGAGTGCCGGCTTCGCGCATGACGACAACGGCTTCGTCGCGTTTTCCCGCTTTCACCAGAGTGATGGCTCGCTGTGCGAGTTCATCGAATGCAGAGATCGCGGTCAACATCTTCGCGGCAGGCTCTGCGCGCGATTCCACCAGACGACCGGTCGTTGCGACGCGCTCCTTCATTAAGACGAGATTGTCATTGTAAATCTTGATCGATGATGCGAATTCCGGCGACGCGGGATCGTTGATCATCATCAGGCCTAGCTGGAAGCCAAGCTGCAACAGTCCACCAGTGGCTCTGGCATTGAGGGTTGCGGCCATGCTCTCGTGCGACAGGAAGCTCGCGTAGCGGCTGTCGGCATTTTTGAACTGCATGCTGACATAGGCAAGTCCGGCGATGGCAGTGATACCCATCAAGGCAATCACGGCGACAATTTTCGTGCGAATTCTAGTGTTTTGGAGAAAGCTCATTGGGAGGCCTGAGGGGACGCCGGCATCGCCGTCTGTCATCGAAGCGCACAAAGCCGCGATACCGCAGCCGAGGCGTGACTTACGCATTTGCCGTTAGACGAAGGATCATGGCAGCGAAACTCCCACCCTCATGGCGAATAGCTCCTCCCAGACTGCCGATCCAAATTTGTCGTCCCATTAGCTTACGAAAGCTTTAAAGATTTCAGCTTTTTAACGTTAACGCCCGGCGTGACACGGGTCGGGACCTGAGTGTGGCACATGACGACCGCGGCAATGCTTAACCACTGGGCAGTGCTTGATAGCCGGCAGCCTCGAGATTGAACGCCTATATTTTGCGCAATCCAGTATTTGCTTGATTTTTCGGCCGATCTCACGCATTTCAGACCAACAAGATTGACACCCTCGTAAACGGAATGCTGACTGCCAGTGGCAACGCCTCAACCTGCCAAGCCCAGCCTGAATGTGCTGGTTATCGATGAGAACAGCATTCGGGCCTCCATCATCGAACTGGGGCTGCGCGAGGCCGGATATCAGCGGGTGACGGTCGTCGACGACATGAATGGTCTGGCGCGGCGCATCGAGGAGGTTAATCCCGATGTCATCGTCATCGATATCGAAAACCCCAACCGCGACATGCTTGAGAGCATTTTTCAGATTTCCCGGGCCGTAGCACGCCCAATCGCCATGTTCGTCGACAAGTCCGATGAGGATTCCATTATTGCCGCCGTTGATGCCGGAGTGTCCGCCTATATCGTTGACGGCCTGAAAAAGGAGCGGGTGAAGCCGATCCTCGAGATGGCCGTCACCCGTTTCAACGCCTTCAACCGCCTGCAGCGCGAGCTGGCGGACGCGAAGTCGGCGCTTGAGGAGCGCAAGATTATCGACCGAGCCAAGGGCATCCTGATGAAGATGCGCGGCCTGTCGGAAGACGAGGCCTTCGTGCTTCTGCGCCAGACTGCCATGAACGAGAAGAAGAAGATTGCCGATATCGCCCAGAGCGTCATCACGGCCGCCGGGCTATTGATGTGAGTGATGGCGCCTATCATATGCTTGATGTCCGGAGGAAACCGGGATGGACAAGATCATGACCGACAATGCCAGCGGCAGCCTTGCCGCACCGACAAGCACGGCGACCGAAGGCTCGAGAACGCTGCGCGCCGGCTTCATCCCACTTGTCGATGCCTCGGTCCTGATCGCAGCCGCGGAATTCGGCTTTGCCGCCAAGGAGGGACTGACACTCGACCTCGTCAAGGACGTTTCCTGGGCCAACGTCCGCGACCGCCTGGCGTTTCGCCAATTCGATATCGCCCATATGCTGTCGCCCATGCCGGTCGCCTCGGCGCTGGCGCTCGGCTCCAACCCGTCGCCGACGATCACGCCCTTCTCGCTCGGGCGCGGAGGCAATGCGATCACCTTATCGACGGCGCTCTTCGAGCGGATGCAGCAGGCAGCGGGGCTTTCCGAAACACCGACGGCGCTCGAAAGCGCGCAGGCGCTGGCAATGGTCTTGCGCGAGATGAATGCGGACGGCGAGCCGATGCCGACGCTGGGCATGACCTATTCCTTCTCCTCGCACAATTACGAATTCCGCTATTGGCTCGCGGCCGGCGGTATCGATCCCGATAATGACGTGCGGCTGGTCGTGGTCCCACCACCCCTGACTTCGGACGCACTTGCCGCCGGCGCGATCGATGGCTTCTGCGTCGGCGCGCCATGGAACATGATCGCCTCCGAGCGCGGCATTGGGCGAATTGTTGCCGCCAAGCAGGATATCTGGCCGTCAGCGCCGGAAAAGGTGATCGGCATGCGTCCGGACTGGGCGGAGGCGCATCGCGACACCGTTTGCAGACTGATCGTTGCGCTTGATGCCGCCGCCCGCTGGTGCGACCGCGTCGAGAACCACGATGCGCTGGCGCAGGCGCTCGCCGAGCCGCGCTACATAGCCGCCCCGGTCGAGATAATTCGCCATGTGCTGGCCGGCGAATTCAGCCTTGACGCCAAGGGCAATCGTCGCGTGATCGACGACTACTTCCTCTTCCATGGTCGCTTTGCCAACTATCCCCGCCCCAGCCAGGCGCTCTGGATCTACAGCCAGATGGTGCGCTGGGGGCAAGCCGAGATGTCGCTGAACAACGCCAGGGCAGCGGCCTCCGCCTTTCGTCCCGATCTCTACCGGGCAGCACTCGGCCCGGATAGCGCCCCTGCGGATGCCGACATCCGCATCGAGGGAGACACGGACGGAGATCGGTTTATGGACGGTCACGTTTTCGATCCGTCGCGGTTCGCCGACTACGTTTCGGGCTTCGCGGTCCGCAGCATCCAATCGCCAGCCAAGGGCCCGGACGACCACTGATTGTTTGCTGCTGTGCACAAATAGCTTGCACACCGAAATGCTGTCACGATGGCATTCGCACAAAAAATTGCCATCGGCAAACCAAGGTGAAAATTTGGGCGGATAGACATCTGCCGATTTTATGCCGTAGTTTCAATTACATAAAATTGCACCTTAGAACTGGCACACCGTTTGCCTTGTTAAAACCGCACCGGTCAACGGCGATCGGGGCGAGATGAGCGCGCAATAAGCGCTTGCAAAAGACATCGACGTCGCAAGGCCTTTGTAGTCCGGGACCCTCCCTCCCGATGACGCATCTGCCGAGCGGCGTTTTTTTATTCCCCAAATTCCGGCCAGCACCAAGCAGAGGGAACCTGCGCAATGAGCAAGATAATCACGACCGGCATCACACGTCGCGGCATATTGAAGACGACGGCAACTGCAGCCCTGATCACGGCGGTGCGTAGCGCCTTCCCGTCGGGCGCCTTCGCCGCCGGTGCAGGCCCCGAGGTGACGGGCGCCAAGCTCGGCTTCATCGCGCTCACCGATGCCGCGCCGCTCGTTGTCGCGCAGGAGAAAGGCCTGTTCGCCAAGCATGGAATTCCCGATGTCGAGGTCGCCAAGCAGGCGTCCTGGGGTGCTACGCGCGACAACCTCGTTCTCGGCGGAGCTGCCAACGGCATCGACGGCGCCCACATCCTCTCGCCGCTCCCCTATCTCATGCACACCGGCAAGGTGACGCAGAACAATCTGCCGGTGCCGATGACCATTCTCGCGCGGCTCAACTACGACAGCCAGGGCATCTCGGTCGCCAAGGAATATGCCGATACAGGCGTGCAGCTGGACGCCTCCAAACTGAAGGCCGCTTTCGATAAGAAAAAGGCCGAGGGCAAGGAGATCAAGGCGGCTATGACCTTCCCCGGCGGCACGCACGACCTGTGGATCCGTTACTGGCTCGCCGCCGGCGGTATCGATCCGGACAAGGATGTGTCCACGATCGTGGTACCGCCGCCGCAGATGGTGGCGAATATGAAGGTCGGCAACATGGATGTCTTCTGTGTCGGCGAGCCCTGGAACGAGCAGTTGGTCAACCAGGGCATCGGCTTCACGGCGGCAACGACCGGCGAACTCTGGAAAGGCCACCCGGAAAAGGCGCTCGGCATGCGGTCGGATTGGGTCGAGAAGAACCCGAATGCCGCCAAGGCGCTGCTGATGGCCGTGATGGAAGCCCAGCAATGGTGCGACAGCACGGAGAATAAGGAAGAGATGTCGGCGCTGCTCGGCAAGCGCCAGTGGTTTAACGTGCCGCCGAAGGACGTGCTCGGCCGCCTCAAGGGCGACATCAACTACGGCAACGGCCGCGTCGCTACCGGCACCAACCTCTACATGAAGTTCTGGGCCGGCGGCGTTTCCTATCCTTTCAAGAGCCATGACAGCTGGTTCCTCGCGGAGAATATTCGCTGGGGCAAGTTCGCGCCGGATACCGACATCAAGACGCTGGTCGACGAGGTAAACCGCGAGGACATCTGGCGCGCCGCTGCCAAGGATCTCGGCGTCGCCGCCGCCGACATCCCGGCATCGTCCTCGCGCGGCAAGGAAACCTTCTTCGACGGCAAGGTCTTCGATCCCGAAAACCCCTCCGCCTATCTCGACAGCCTGACGATCAAGGTCGCGTCCTGATCCGTGCCGCCGGCGTGGACCGCGCCGGCTCTTCCATCCCGCAGAGGAGCGTAGAATGCCCGCTTTGGCCAAGAAACAAACAATCGCGACATCGGCAACCGCAACGAACACCGCAACTATCCTGCCGCTCGCAAGGCGCCCGGCGGCAAAGATCAACATCACGAAAATCGCGGCCGTGCTTGCCCGTAACGTCCTGCCGCCGCTCGTCGTGCTCGCCATCCTGCTTGGCGTGTGGCAGGTGCTCTGTTCGTCGCCAACGGCCTCGCTGCCCTCCCCACATCAGGTGTGGCAGGAGAGCTTCGACCTGATCGCTTACCCCTTCTTCAACTATGGCTCGCAGGATATCGGGCTTGGCTGGCGCGTGCTGATCTCGCTGCAGCGCGTGGCTTACGGCTTCGGCTTGGCCGCAGTCGTCGGCGTGATTGTCGGCGCCGTCATCGGCCAGTCGGTCTGGGCGATGCGCGGCCTAGATCCGATCTTTCAGGTGCTGCGCACGGTACCACCCCTTGCCTGGCTGCCGCTCTCTCTCGCCGCCTTCCAGAACGCCAACCCTTCGGCGATCTTCGTGATCTTCATCACCTCGATCTGGCCCGTCATCATCAACACCGCCGTCGGTGTGCGCAACATCCCGCAGGACTACCGCAACGTCGCTCAGGTGCTGCGGCTGAACCAGATCGAGTTCTTCTTCAAGATCATGCTGCCTTCGGCCGCCCCGTACATCTTCACCGGCCTTCGCATTGGTGTCGGCCTTTCCTGGCTGGCGATCGTCGCTGCCGAAATGCTCACCGGCGGCGTCGGCATCGGGTTCTTCATCTGGGATGCGTGGAACTCGTCCCGCCTGCCCGACATCATCGTCGCGCTTGCCTACATCGGCGTCGTCGGCTTCGCGCTCGACAAGCTGGTGGCGGCGGTCGGCAAGCTGATCACCCGCGGCGCTTCGGCCAATTGAAGGGAACGACCATGACCGCCTATCTCAAGCTCGACCACATCGACAAGCATTTCGACCGGGCCGGCGTGCGCGCCGAGGTGCTCAAGGGCATCAACCTGACCATCTCCAAAAGTGAGTTCGTCTCGATCATCGGCCATTCCGGCTGCGGCAAGTCCACCCTGCTCAACCTCATCGCAGGCTTGACGCCCGTGTCCTCAGGTGCCGTGCTGCTCGAAAACCGCGAGGTGAATGCTCCCGGCCCCGAGCGCGCCGTCGTCTTCCAGAACCACAGCCTGCTTCCCTGGCTCACCGTCTACGAAAACGTCAATCTCGCTGTCTCCAAAGTATTCAGCAATTCCAAGAGCAAGGCCGAGCGCCACGACTGGGTGATGACAAACCTCGATCTCGTGCAGATGGCCCACGCCAAGGACAAGCGTCCCTCCGAGATATCCGGCGGCATGAAGCAACGCGTCGGCATCGCCAGGGCGCTCTCCATGGAGCCCAAAATCCTGCTGCTCGACGAGCCATTCGGCGCGCTCGACGCGCTGACGCGCGCCCATCTGCAGGATGCGGTCATGGAGATCCATGCTCGCCTTGGCAACACGATGGTGATGATCACCCACGACGTTGACGAGGCCGTTCTGCTTTCGGACCGCATCGTGATGATGACCAACGGTCCGGCAGCCAAGATCGGCGAAGTCCTCGACGTGCCGATCGCGCGCCCGCGCAACCGCATCGAGCTTGCCTCCGACCGAACCTACCTCAAATGCCGCGAAGCCGTGCTGAAGTTCCTCTACGAACGCCACCGCTTTGTCGAAGCCGCGGAGTAACCCCATGTCAGAAACGCGCATCGAAAAACTCGTGATCATCGGCAACGGCATGGCGCCCGGGCGCATGCTCGAGCACTTGTTCGAAAAGGCGCCGGGCCAATACCAGGTCACGATCTTCAACGCCGAGCCGCGCGTCAATTATGACCGCATTATGCTGTCGCCGGTTCTATCCGGTGAAAAGAGCTACGAGCAGATCGTCATCCATGGCGACGGCTGGTACATCGACCACGGCATAACGCTCTACAAGGGCCACAAGATCGTCGCCATCGATCGCGATGCAAAGACGGTGACCTCGGACCACGGCGTGACGGAGAGTTATGACAAGCTGGTGATCGCCACCGGCTCCGTACCCTTCATCATCCCCGTCCCCGGCAAAGACCTGCCAGGGGTTATCACCTATCGCGATCTCGACGACGTGCAGGCCATGCTTCTGGCGGCGCAATCCCGCGAGAAAGCGATCGTCATCGGCGGCGGCCTGCTTGGTCTAGAGGCGGCCGCTGGTCTTGCGCAGCGCGGAATGGATGTGACCGTGCTGCATGTGATGCCAACGCTAATGGAACGCCAACTCGACCCTGCCGCCGGCTATCTACTGCAGAAGGCCGTCGAGGAGCGCGGCATCAAGGTTATCACCAAGGCCAACACCAAGGCGATCGTCGGCAACGACAAGGTCGAGGGCATCGAGCTCGACGACGGTCGCATTATTCCGGCGAGCCTTATCGTCATGGCCGTCGGCATCCGCCCGAATGTCGGCTTGGCGAAGGAAGCCGGCCTTGCGGTCAATCGCGGCATCGTCGTCGATGACGGCATGCGCACCTCGGATGGCGATATTCTTTCGCTCGGCGAATGCGCCGAGGTCGGCGGCATGGTTTATGGCCTTGTCGCGCCGCTCTATGAGATGGCCCGCATCGCCGCCTCGCACCTCGCAGGCGATACCTCGCCGGCCTTCGTCCATTCGGACACGCCCACAAAACTGAAAGTCACCGGCATCGATCTCTATTCACTTGGTGACTTCGCCGATGGCGACGACCGCGAGGAGATCGTGCTACGCGACGCTACTGCCGGCATCTACAAGCGCCTGGTGCTGAAGGACAACCGTATCATCGGCACTGTTCTTTACGGCGAGACGGCTGACGGCGCATGGTTCAACGATCTGAAGAAGAAGCAGACCGACATCACCGGGATGCGCGACACGCTGATTTTCGGACAGGCTTACCAGGGAGGATCGCCGCTGGACCCTATGGCGGCCGTTGCAGCCTTGCCGGATGATGCGGAAATCTGCGGCTGCAACGGCGTATGCAAGGGGAAAATCACCTCGACCATATCGGCCAAGGGGCTGACGTCGCTCGACGACGTCCGCGCCCACACCAAGGCGTCCGCCTCCTGCGGCTCCTGCACCGGTCTGGTCGAACAGCTGATGTCGCTGACGCTCGGCGACAGCTACAACCCGGCCGCGGTGACGCCGATGTGTACCTGCACCGAACTCGGCCATGACGACGTGCGCCGCCTGATCAAGGCCAAGGGTTTGAAAACGATCCCCGCCGTCATGCAGGAGCTCGAATGGAAGACCTCCTGCGGCTGCGCCAAGTGTCGCCCGGCGCTTAATTACTACCTTGTCTGCGATTGGCCGGACGAATATGCCGATGACTACCAGTCGCGTTACATCAACGAGCGCGTCCACGCCAATATTCAGAAGGACGGCACATATTCGGTGGTCCCGCGCATGTGGGGCGGCGTGACGAACGCAAACGAATTGCGCGCCATCGCCGATGTCGTCGACAAGTTCGAGATCCCAATGGTGAAGGTCACAGGCGGCCAGCGCATCGACCTGCTTGGGATCGAGAAGGAAGACCTGCCGGCGGTCTGGGCCGATCTCGGCAAGGCCGGCTTCGTTTCCGGACAGGCCTATGCGAAGGGCCTGCGAACGGTGAAGACCTGTGTCGGGTCAGATTGGTGCCGCTTCGGCACGCAGGATTCCACCGGCCTCGGCATCCGCATCGAGAAGTTCATGTGGGGCTCCTGGACGCCGGCCAAGCTGAAGCTCGCCGTCTCGGGCTGCCCGCGCAACTGCGCGGAAGCGACATGCAAAGATATCGGCGTCATCTGCGTGGATAGTGGCTTCGAGATCCACTTCGCGGGCGCTGCCGGTCTGGACATCAAGGGCACCGAGGTTCTCGGCCTGGTGAAGACCGAGGACGGTGCGCTGGAGCACATCGTGGCGCTGACGCAGATGTACCGCGAGCAGGCCCGCTATCTCGAGCGCATATACAAATGGGCAAAGCGCGTCGGGCTGGAGGAAATCCGCCGCCAGATCATCGGCGATGCCGACAAGCGCAAGGCCTATTACGACCGCTTCGTCTTCTCGCAGACATTCGCTCAGGTCGACCCCTGGTCGGAGCGCGTCTCCGGCAAGGACAAGCACGAATTCAAGCCGATGGCGACGATCGGCTTCCCCCAGGCAGCGGAGTGAGGAGATGGATATGAACTGGATCTCGATCGGCGACATCTGCGACATTCCGCTGCGTGGCGCGCGCTGCGTGAAGACCCCTCAGGGCAAGATCGCCGTTTTCCGCACGGCGGAGAACGAAGTCTTCGCGATCGAAGACCACTGCCCGCACAAGGGCGGGCCGCTGTCGCAGGGGATCGTGCATGCCAAGGCGGTTACCTGCCCCCTGCATAATTGGGTGATCTCGCTGGAAACCGGCAAGGCTCTGGGGGCGGATGAGGGTGAAGTGCGGACCATTCCCGTGAGGAACGAGGATGGGGCGCTGTTTATCGCGTTCGAGAGCTTGATGATGGCGGCGGAGTGATCGGCTGATGGTGGAAATGGCACCCCCCTCGACACCCGGAGCGGGCGCTCCCATGCCCGGTGAAACCAAAACCACCTGTCCCTACTGCGGCGTAGGCTGCGGTGTCATCGCAACGGTCGCCGATGATGGCGTCGTCTCCGTCAAAGGCGATCCCGACCATCCGGCGAACTTCGGACGCCTGTGCTCCAAGGGCTCCGCGCTCGCCGAAACCATCGATCTCGACGGACGCCTGCTCTATCCCGAAATCGCCGACCAACGAACGGATTGGGACACCGCCCTTGATTTCGTCGCCGACCGCTTCTCTAAAACGATTGCCGAACACGGGCCGGATTCCGTGGCCTTCTACGTTTCCGGCCAGCTGCTCACAGAAGACTATTACGTCGCCAACAAGCTGATGAAGGGCTTCATTGGCTCCGGCAATATCGACACCAACTCCCGCCTTTGCATGTCGTCCTCCGTAGCCGGCCATCGACGCGCTTTCGGCGCCGATACGGTTCCCGGCGTCTACGAAGATCTCGAGCTGGCCGACCTCGTCATTCTCACCGGCTCCAATCTCGCCTGGTGTCATCCTGTCATCTATCAACGTATTGCGGCCGCCAAGGCAGAGCGCCCGGGCATGAAGGTCGTGGTCATCGACCCTCGCCGAACAATGACATCTGACATCGCCGACCTGCATCTGGCCATTCGTCCCGACAGCGACGTCGCGCTGTTCATGGGCCTTTTCGCGCACGTCATTTCGGCCGGCGCAATCGATGAGAACTATGTGGCGGAGCATACCAGCGGCTTCAACGAAGCCTTCGCAACGGCCTCGATACTCTCCTCCAACGATGTATTGGAGCAGACCGGCCTGCCGGCCATGCAGCTGCGCGAATTCTACCGCCTGTTTACGGCGACCGAGAAAGTCGTCACCTGCTACAGCCAGGGTGTCAACCAATCCTCATCCGGCACCGACAAAGTCAATGCAATCATAAACTGTCATCTTGCCACCGGCCGCATTGGTCGACCTGGCATGGGACCCTTCTCTCTCACCGGTCAGCCGAATGCCATGGGCGGCCGCGAGGTCGGCGGCCTCGCCAATATGCTTGCCGCCCATATGGCGATCGAAAACGCCGATGACCGCGATCGGGTCCAGCGCTTCTGGCAGTCATCTGTCATCGCGCAAAAGCCCGGCTTGAAAGCGGTCGACATGTTCAGTGCCGTCGCGGATGGGCGCATAAAGGCGCTTTGGATCATGGCGACCAACCCAGTGGTCTCCATGCCCGACGCCGATGCCGTCGAAACCGCGATCAAAGCCTGCCCCTTCGTCGTCGTCTCCGATGTCCTGCGCGACACTGACACCACGCGCCATGCCCATGTCCTCCTACCCTCCCTCGGCTGGGGCGAGAAAAACGGCACAGTCACTAACTCCGAACGCCGCATCTCGCGCCAGCGCGATTTCCTCGATACGCCTGGCGAGGCCCGCGCCGACTGGTGGCAGTTGACCGCCGTCGGACGCCGCATGGGCTTTGACGGCTTTGGCTACGGCTCGCCGGCGGACATCTTTGCCGAGCACGCGGCCCTCTCCGCTTTCGAAAACGACGGCAGCCGGGATTTCGACATCGGATCCTATGCGGGGATCGATGAGCAAAGCTACCGCCTGATGTCGCCATTCCAATGGCCCGCCAAGCGGGGAATTGCCCCCATAAGCGGTAGCAGCAAGCGCTTCTTCGCCGATGGACGCTTCTACCATCCTGATGGACGCGCGCGTTTTATCGCCGTCGAGCCCACCATCTGCGATCGAACCAATCCCGATTTTCCTTTCACGCTCAACACCGGCCGCATTCGCGACCAGTGGCACACGATGACGCGAACGGGCAAAAGCGCCCGGCTTTCCTCGCACATCGCCGAGCCCTTCGCCGAACTGCATCCGCGCGACGCGATCGAGATCGGCGTCGGCAATGCCACGCTGGTCGAGATCGAAAGCCCCCACGGCAAGGCAATCGTGCGAGCGCTGATCACCGAGCGGCAGGCTCGCGGCAGCATCTTCGCGCCCATGCACTGGAACGATCAGTTCGCCGCCAAAGCCCGGATCGACGCCGTCGTCGCGCCGATCACCGATCCGGTATCCGGCCAGCCGGCCTCGAAGAACGTTGCGGTCACGGCAGGACCTTTCACCGTTGTATCCTATGGCTTCGCCGTTTCGGCAGCCAAGCCCGAGGGACTTGATACCCGCTATTGGGCGTTGGCGAAGGCCGACGGCGGCTGGCGGCTCGAATTGGCTGTCGATCAACAGGTGGATGATTGGTCGCTCTGGTGTCGCCGAACATTTGCCATTGCCGAGGAGATAGAGCCGCTTGGCTACGTGGATCGGCAATCCGGGGACGTCAGACTTGCCTTCTTTGAAGGCGACCGGCTTCTCGCCGCCCTCTTCATCGCCCGGCAACCGGTTGCCGTCGCGCGCAACTGGGCAATCGCGCAACTCGTCGCGTCGCACGACCAACCGCGCAAGCGCTTCGCGCTGGTCGCCGGTCGCCCTGGCGCCGACATGCCGGATCCCGGCGCCACCGTTTGCTCTTGCCTCGGCGTCGGCGTCAACCAGATCATCGCCGCTGTGGCCGGCGGTTGCCATAGCGTCGAGGCGGTCGGCGCGCAAACCAAGGCCGGAACCAATTGCGGCTCCTGCCGCGCGGAAATCAGGGGGATCATCGATGGATGTCTTGCAGCAGCGGCGGAATGACAGCCCGGCCCGCATGGAGCCGCTCTCCAAACTTCCGGTCTTCTGGGCGCTGGAAGGCATGCGCGTCGTGGTGGCGGGCGGCACGGATGCGGCAGCATGGAAGGCCGAGTTGCTGGCAGCCTGCGGGGCTTGTGTCGAGATATTCGCCGAAGACCTCAGTGACGCATGCGCGGCTCTTGCCGCACACAGGCCGGAGCATCCAACCGCAAGCATCTACCACCACCAGCGGGGATGGCAGGCAGCGGACCTCGAACATGCCGCTCTGGCGATCGGCGATTGCGAAGATGGCGACGAAGCCCAGCGCTTCTTCGATGCCGCGCGCGTGATGGGGGTCCCCGTCAACGTCATCGACAAGCCGGATTACTGCCAGTTTCAGTTCGGCTCGATCGTAAACCGCTCGCCGGTCGTCGTCGCCATTTCGACGGATGGCGCAGCCCCGATCCTCGCCCAGGCGATCCGTCGCCGGATCGAAACCTTGCTACCGCAGGCGCTGAAGGGTTGGGCGGGATTGGCGCAGGCGTTGCGAGATCAGATCAACGAACGGCTGGCGCCGGGGCCCTTGCGCCGCGCGTTCTGGGAGACATTCGTCGATCGCGCCTTCTCGAGTTCGGATACGCCGGAGGAGGGCGTCGGCGGGCTGCTTCTTAAGGAAGCCGATAGGCTTCGCGGAGCGCCCGCCCACACATTTCAAGGCCGGGTTACGCTTGTCGGTGCCGGTCCCGGTGACGCCGAACTGCTGACACTAAAAGCAGTGCGGGCCCTGCAGGCAGCCGATGTGATCCTGTTCGATGATCTAGTCTCCACTGAGGTGCTGGAGCTTGCCCGCCGGGAGGCAAAGCGCATGCTCGTCGGCAAGCGCGGCGGGCGCACAAGCTGCAGCCAGGATGATATCAACGACATGATGGTCAAGCTCGCCAAGGCGGGCAAGCGCGTCGTCCGTCTGAAATCCGGCGATCCGATGATCTTCGGCCGCGCCGGCGAGGAGATCGCGCATCTGGACCGAGAGGGTATCCCCGTCGATGTCGTCCCCGGCATCACGGCAGCAAGCGCAATGGCGTCCCGTCTCGGCATTTCGCTCACCCACCGCGATCACGCCCAATCCGTGCGCTTCATCACCGGCCACTCCCGCCATGGCGGCCTGCCGCAGGATGTGAGTTGGGCAAGCGTCGCCGATCCGCGTACCACCACCGTGTTTTACATGGGCGGCAGGACGGCGACGTTGATTGCCGAGCGGCTTATCGCAGAAGGGCTTTCGCCTTCGACGCCGGTTATCGTCATGAGCGATGTCAGCCGGCCCACGCAACGTGCCTGGCGCGGTTCGCTTGAAAAACTTAACGAGGGCATTGCCATCATCGGCTATGACCAACCGGTGCTGATTGCCATTGGCTCGGCACTCGCCGCACGTGAAATGGCGAACCAGAATGGCAATCAGCAGAAGCTGGACCTGCAACGTGAGGCCTGCTGATCAAGCGCCTTCGAAGATGGTTGCAGAGATTGACACCGGAGGACGCTCAATTTCAGGCAACCCGCGAGATGTAACTTGACTAATAAACTCATAAAATAATAAACGGGGGTCAATTCCAAGGGAGTGACCCAACAATGCGCCTCGCTGGCAAAATCCACGCACTAGCAGCAGCCCTCTTCATGTCGACCGCCTTGCCGGCCCTGGCCGATACCGTAACCATCAAGGATGTGACAGGGCGAAGCGTCGAGGTGAACACGCCGGTAAAGCACATGATTCTGGGCGAAGGCCGGCAGATCTACTTCCTCGCCGCGCTCGACAAGGAGAACCCTTTCGAACACGTCGTCGGTTGGCGCGACGATCTACCGAAGGCGGATCCAGAATCCTACGATGCCTATCTCGCCAAGTATCCCGATATCGCCAAGCTGCCGACATTCGGTGGCATGAAGGATGGCACTTTCGATATCGAGCAGGCCGTGGCGCTGAAGCCCGACGTCATCTTGATGAATATCGACGCAAAGACTGCGACGGAAGAAGCAGGCTATATCGAAAAGCTCGGCAAGGTCGGCATTCCCCTCGTCTACGTGGATTTCCGCGAGAAGCCGATGGAAAACACCGAGCCAAGCATGCGCGTCATGGGCCAGTTGATGGGCAAGGAGGCGGTCGCCGAAGATTTCATCAAGTTCCGCGCCGACAGCATCAAGCGCGTGACAGATGTAATCGAGAAGAACAATCCGAAGAAGCCTGTGGTCTTCGTGGAACGTGCCGGCGGCTATTCTGATGATTGCTGCATGTCTTTCGGCAACGAGAACTTCGGCAAAATGGTCGAAATCGCCGGCGGCATCAACATGGCGAAGGATATCATTCCCGGCACATTCGGAACGGTCAATCCGGAGCAGGTCATCGCCTCCAACCCGGATCAGATCATCGTGACCGGCGGCAATTGGGATAAGTACGTCCCGGGCGGCGCCTGGGTTGGTGTCGGTTACGGCGCGGATCTCAAGGAAGCCCGCCGCAAGCTTGAGGCGCTGACAAAGCGCCCGGCCTTCACCGGCGTCAAAGCCGTTGCCGACGGCAATGTGCATGCCATCTGGCATCAGTTCTACAACAACCCCTACCAGTTCGTCGCGATACAGGAGATGGCGAAGTGGCTGCATCCCGATCTCTTCACAAACCTCGATCCTGAAGCGACTTTCAAGGAACTCCACGCCCGCTTCCTGCCGCTGGATTACAAGCAGGGTTACTTCGTCTCTCTGAAGGACATGTGAGAATGGCTGTGAGTGCCGTCGAGACATCGGCAACGGGGCGCGTGCAATATCGCGCCCTTGCTTTGCGCCGCATCCTCATCCTGCTCGCGCTCACTATCGCGCTATGTTTCAGCATCGCGCTCGATATGGCGCTCGGACCGGCCAACTACTCGCTATCGGACGTGCTTTCAGCACTTGCTAATCCGAGTGCGGTGGCAGCGCAACTGCGGGTTATCATCTGGGATATCCGCATGCCGATCGCCCTGATGGCGGTCACGGTCGGCGCGTCGCTGTCGGTTGCCGGCGCGCAGATGCAGACCATCCTTTCAAACCCGCTCGCAAGCCCGTTCACGTTGGGGATCTCGGCCGCGGCGAGTTTCGGCGCAGCGCTGGCACTGGTCGGCGGCGTTTCGCTGTTTCCCGGTGCCATCCAGTACATGGTGCCGCTCAACGCCTTCCTGATGGCGATGGCGGCGGCTCTATTCATCCATTTCGCTTCGACAATGCGCGGTGTGAGCGTCGAGACCATCGTGCTGCTCGGCATCGCGCTGGTCTTCACCTTCAACGCAGCCTTGTCGCTGCTCGAGTATCTGGCATCGGAGCAGGCGCTCGCAGCCGTGGTGTTCTGGACCATGGGCAGTCTGACCAAGGCGACATGGCCGAAAGTCTGGTTCACGGCGAGCATCCTCGTGGTGACCGTGCCCTTGTTCATGAGGGATGCCTGGGCCCTGACCGCACTACGGCTCGGCGACGACAAGGCGGCCAGCATGGGCGTCAATGTGCGGCGCCTGCGGCTGCAGACAATGATGATTGTCAGCCTGCTCGCCGCCATCCCCGTTTCTTTTGTCGGCACGATCGGCTTCGTTGGGCTGGTCGGTCCGCATATCGCGCGCATGGTCGTCGGCGAGGATCAGCGCTTTTTCTTGCCGGGGGCCGTTATCTGCGGCGCGCTTCTTCTGTCGGTAACATCGGTGGTGAGCAAAATGCTCATTCCAGGCGCTATCCTGCCGATCGGCGTGATCACGGCGCTGGTGGGCGTGCCGTTCTTCTTCGTCCTCATTTTTAGCAACAGGAGACGCGCATGGTAGCGCTCGCGCTAAAAGGTGTCGGTGCGACCTATGGTCGGGTCAAGGTTCTCCAGGATGTCGGGATCGACGATCTACGAGGCGGCAGCGTGACCGCAATCATCGGGCCGAACGCGGCCGGCAAGTCCACGCTCTTCAAGCGCATCGCCTCGCTGATCAAGGGGCCGGGGCTGGTCGAGCTCTCCGATACTGAAGCTGGTCCCCGAACGATCTGTTACATGCCGCAGGACACCGGCGCCAATGCGGTTCTGACAGTCTACGAGTCGGTCTTGCTGTCGGCAAAGCAGGGCAGCGGTTGGAGGGTTGCCGACGAGGAGCTGGCGGCAATCGACCGGCTATTGAAGGCGCTGCGCATCGACGAACTCGCGTTTCGTGGGCTTGGCGAACTTTCCGGCGGCCAGCGCCAGCTGGTCTCTCTTGCCCAGGCGCTCATCCGCAATCCGGAAATCCTGCTCATGGACGAGCCGACCTCGGCGCTCGATCTCCACCGGCAGGTAGAGGTTCTGGACTTCATCTCCGCCACCGCCAAGCGCGATGGCATGATCATCCTCATCGCGCTTCATGATCTAAATCACGCGCTGCGCTATTGCGAGAACACCGTCGTCATCAGCAACGGCAAGATGGCGGCGAGCGGCAAGACCAGCGACGTGATCACCAAGACCATGCTGCGCGATATCTACAAGATCGACGCTCGGATCGAACACTGCTCGCAGGGAACGCCGCTGGTCATCGTCGACGGCGCGATCTGATCGGTTAGCTCTGCCTAGACTGCAGCCTGCGCTGCGCCAAAGACCTTGGCGCGACGGACGGTGACGAAACCGCGGTCACCCGCCTTGACGGCACGCTCGGGCTCGACATTGAATTCGAGCTGAGCGCCACTTTCAGTGCTCGCCAGAATGCGGCGCCCATCCGGCCGGTCGAGCACACGGTCGACGCTGGCGCCGATGCCGGGACCGTCCCCTGACCAATCGAGATCGGCCGGGCGCGCATAGATCTCGCCGGTGCCATCTGCAATACCGGGTGCCGCGACCGAAGCGCCACCTGCATAGGCGACGCCGGAGCGGATTTCGGCCGGCAACACGTTTGCATCACCCAAGAACTTCATCACGAAGGCCGATTGCGGATCACGGCAGACCTGCTCGGGCGTGCCCTCCTGAACGATCTTGCCGTCCTTCAGGATGACGACGCGGTCTGCAAGATCGAGCGCCTCTTCCTGGTCGTGGGTCACGAAGATGGTGGTGATGCCGAGCTCGTGGTGGATCTCGCGCAGCCAGCGGCGCAGGTCGTGACGCACATTGGCGTCGAGCGCGCCGAACGGTTCGTCGAGAAGCAAAACCTTCGGATCAACCGAGAGCGCACGGGCAAGCGCCACGCGCTGGCGCTGACCGCCGGAGATCTGCGCCGGAAATCGGTCTCCCAGCCCCTCCAGCCGCACGAGGCGCAGAAGCTCGGTGACGCGCGCTACGATCGCGGCCTTGTCGCGCTTGACCTTCGACACCTTCATGCCGAAGGCAATGTTTTCGGCGACCGTCATGTGCGGGAAAAGCGCATAGTGCTGGAAGACGAAGCCGACGCCGCGATCGCGCACCGGAATGTCGGTCGCATCCTGATCGCCGAAGAATATCTGGCCGCCATCCGAATATTCGAGGCCGGCGACCATGCGCAGGATCGTGGTCTTGCCGGAACCCGATGGCCCCAGCAACGCGAGAAGTTCGCCGCTGCGAATATCCAGCGAGACGTCGCGAACGGCGCGGAACGTGTCGAAGGTTTTGACGACGTGGTCGAGGCGGATCTTCATGAGTTTTTCTCTGCTGGCTGGGCAACGAGGACAGGACGCGCGGCGGGCTTGGCGCTGCTGGAGCGGCGGCCGGCTCCCTGGCGCTCGAGCGCCACCTTGGCGATGATGGTGAAGATGGCGATGACCGCCAGGATCGATGCGGCGGCGAAGGCGCCGGTTGCCTGATAGTCGTGATAGAGAAGCTCGATATGCAGCGGCAGCGTGTTGGTCTGCCCTCGGATATTACCAGAGACCACCGACACGGCGCCGAACTCGCCCATCACGCGCGCGTTGCAAAGCACGACGCCGTAGAGCATCGCCCACTTGATGTTCGGGAGCGTGACCGAGAAAAAAGTGCGCCAGCCGGAGGCACCGAGCGACGTCGACGCTTCTTCGAGATCGCGCCCTTGCGCCTGCATCAGGGGGATGAGTTCGCGCGCGACAAAGGGCGCGGTCACGAACATCGAGGCGAGCACGATCCCTGGAATGGCGAACATGATCTTGATGTCATAAGCCTCGAGCGTCGGCCCGAAGATCCCCTGCAGCCCGTAGACAAAGAGATAGGCGACGCCGGCGACGATCGGTGACACGGAGAACGGCACCTCGATCAGCACGAGCAGGAAACGCTTGCCCCAGAAATCGAACTTGGTGATCGACCACGCGGCTGCGACGCCGAACGCCGTGTTGATGGGCACGGCGATCAGCGCGGTCAGGACGGTCAGCATGATCGCATGCAGCGTATCGGGATGACTGATCGTGGCACTGTAGATCTGCCAGCCCTTGGCGAAGGCTTCGACCCCGATGATAACGAGTGGCGCCAGGATGAGGAACGCGCCGATGATGAGCACGAGGCTAATCAGGGTGCGTCTGACGATCGGCTGGTCGCCGACGCGCGGTGGTTTGCGACGGGTGGGAATGCTGCTCATGATCAGTTCCTCACCGTGTATCGAAGCGCCCGCGCCTGCATCCAGTTGGTCAGCGCCAGCATGACGAAGGCCGTCAGCAACAGGACGGAAGCGATCGCAGCAGCGGCCTGATAGTCATACTCCTCGAGCCGGATGAAGACGAGAAGTGCAGTGATCTCCGTCGACATCGGCTGGTTGCCGGCGATGAAGATGATGGCGCCGAATTCGCCGAGCGAGCGGGCGAAGGACAAGGACACGCCGGCAAGCAGCGCCGGCGTCAACAGCGGCAGCATGACCTTGCGGAAGATCGTCCAGTCCGACCCACCCAGCGACTGCGCAGCCTCTTCGTAAGCGGGGTCGAGATCTTCCAGAACCGGCTGCACGGTGCGGACGATGAAAGGAAGGCTGGTAAAGCACATGGCGACCATGATGCCGATCGGCGTATAGGCAACCTTGATGCCGATGCCTCCAAGCGCGGATCCAAACCAGCCGTTCGCCGCAAACAGCGTTGTCAACGCGATACCGGCCACTGCGGTCGGCAGTGCGAATGGTAGATCGACCATCGCATCGACAAGCCGCCAGCCGGGAAAGCGATAGCGCGTCAACACCCAGGCAAGCGCGAAGCCGAAAAACAAGTTAAAGATCGTGGCGCCGAGCGCGCAAAACACCGTCACGCGGTAGCTGGCCAGCGCGCGCGAGGATGAGACAATGCGCCAATAATCCTCGGGCCCGAGGCTTGCAGCCTTGAATACCAGGGCGGCCAGAGGCAGGGCGACGACAAGGCCAACATAGAGAAGGGTCACACCCAGCGACAGGCGTAATCCGGGCAGGACATTGCGTCTCAAGCGGTCATTCCCTGTTTCATAAGTCCTGCTCTATAAGCACGATGACGAAAGTGGCCCGGCAGGCAAAGGCCAGCCGGGCCAAGCGATGTGATATCCAGTTAGTGCTTACCGGCTGCCATAAAGCTTGTCGAGAATTCCGCCGGAGGCGAAGTGTTCCTTCTGGATCTTTTCCCAGCCGCCAAAGGTATCGTCGACATTTACGAGACGGATCGCTGGAAACTGATCCTTGAACTCGCCGATCACCTTCTCATCGCGAACGCGATGGCCGAACTGCGCGGCAATCCGCTGGCCTTCCTCTGTGTAAAGGAAGTCGAGATAGGACTTCGCAAGCGTCTCGGTGCCATGCTTGGCGGCGACCTTGTCGACCACAGCGACGGGAAACTCGGCAAGCAGGCTGATGGACGGGATCACGCCCTGAACCTTTTCGGAACCGTACTGCTTCTCGATGCCGCGCGTCTCCGCTTCGAAGGTGATCAAGACATCGCCGGTCTCGCGCTCGACGAAGGTCGTCGTGGAGGCGCGGCCGCCGGTGTCGAAGACCGGCACGTTGTTGAAGATCTTGGTGATGTAGGCTTCGATCTTACCTTCGTCGCCCTTGTAGGCTTCCTTTGCCCAAGCAAAGGCGGCGAGATAGGTGTAGCGCGCATTGCCAGAAGTCTTCGGGTTCGGGAAGACTGCATGCACGTCGTCGCGCGCTAGATCGTCCCAGTCCTTGATGTTCTTCGGGTTGCCGGCGCGCACCAGAAAGGATGGAAAGGAGTAGAATGGCGAAGCGTTGTTCGGGAACGCCTTAGTCCAATCCTTGGAGACGAAACCGTTCTTTGCCAGGAAATCGATGTCCGTCGACTGGTTGAAGGTGACGACGTCGGCTTCCAACCCCTCAATGATCGAGCGCGCCTGCTTGGAAGTGCCGGCATGCGATTGGTCGATGGTCACACCAGGATGCTGCTTGATGAAGGCTTCGTTCTCGGAGGCGAAAAGCTCGCGCGAAACGTCATAGGATGCGTTCAGAAGCTTTGTCGGCTCTTCGGCACGGACCTGAACGGAAAAGAGGGCGGCAAGCGCTGTGCCGAGAATCAGAAGGCGTTTCATCTATCGCTCCGGTGTTTTCCTGTGCGGTGAAACTAATCGCAAGGCGTCCAGATTGCGAGGAACCACCGCCCCCGGTTGCGGACCGGCTTAGAAATTATGTCCTTTTTTCGCCATATTTCGCGTCGGTTTTACTTCATCGACGTTCCGCCCTTCTCGCGACGTTTTCCTAAGCCTCTGCCAATCAAACGCTTTTCGAGTATCGGGCACTTGTGCCTGCCGCATGACGATCGGCGCGAGGTCGTGGCTCACCGGCCCAATACATTGCCCTTGCGCTCGGTCAGGCTTTGGCGTATCACCCCGCCATCACAGGGGTGCTCCGTAATGCCGGGGCTGAGATACGGTCGCATGATCGTGGACCCTCAAGCTGATCTGGATAATGCCAGCGGAGCGAGGTAGAGCGATGTTTTCCGGCGCGCAGATTTCACTATATCCCATGACCGACGATTTCGTCGGTGTCATCACCCATGCGCTTTCTGCGCTCGATCCCCATAGTGACAGACTGCGGATCGAGACGGACGACATTTCGACGCTGATCATCGGCACGCCCGACGTCGTCTTCGCCGCCATGCGCGATCTGTTTGCGGCAGCCGCCAGCAGCGGCAAGCATTGCGTCCTGCACGCGACCATTTCGCGCGGCTGCCCCGGCGAGCCTGACGATCCGATCTGCCAGACGCCCGAACTGACCGGCCCCATGGCGCCGCTTGATGAGCGCAAGGCCCGCGCACACCAGGCGGTCAAGGACGCGCCTGTTATCGGCCAGGAAACGGCCGCGCAGTTTTCGCTCTATACGCTCGGGATAGACGGCCACATGGACGAGATCTACGGCTGCATCGACTTCCTGAAGAATTCCGGTGTATTTGAGAAATCGAAGAACTTCTGCACGAAGCTGCGCGGCGACACCGGCGCGGTTTTCTCGACCGTACATGAGGCGCTGGTGCGCTTTGGCCCGCCGGCGGGCCATGTGACGATCGACCTTACCGTCTCGGCAAACAGCCCGTCCAAGCGCTAAGCGCCGACCCAGGCTCGCCCAAACGGTTGCTCCATGTCGATATCACGCCCGCCTTCACGGCAGGTCTTTCACGGCCTGCAACACAACATCCGCTCCGCTCTGAGCCGGGCCCTGCCGGCAATCGCGGCCGTCTGCCTTTTGGTGGCAGCTTGGGAGGCCTATGTCCGCCTGTCAGGCATCTCGCCCACGACCTTGCCCGCGCCGTCCCGCGTCCTCGCGCAGACCTTCCAGTCCCGGCAGGCCCTGTTCGACAATACTCTCCCGACATTGCGGGCCACGCTTGCCGGTTTCGGCTGCTCGCTTGCGAGCGCCTTCACCCTGTCGGTGCTGATCGACTTCTGCCAGTCCCTGCGTCGCGCACTGTTTCCGCTCTTCATCATCAGCCAGACGCTGCCGCTGGTCGCCATCGCGCCGCTGATCGTTCTGTGGTTCGGCTTCGGCCTGATGCCGAAGATCCTATTGGTCGCGCTCGTTACCTTCTTCCCGATTCTGGTGGCGCTTTGCCAGGGCTATCAAGCGACCGAGGATGAGCTGCAGCAACTGATTGCCTCGATGGGCGCGCCGCGCTGGAAGCAATTCCTGCTTGCCCGCCTGCCATCCGCCCTGCCCTTCTTCTTCGCTGGGCTGCGTATATCCATCACCTACGCTGTCGTCGGCGCGATCTTCGCGGAATACGCGGGTGCTGCCAAAGGGCTCGGCATCTACATGCTGAACGCCAAGAACAATTTCCGACCCGACCTGGTACTGGCCGCAGTGTTCGTCAGCGCCGCGCTGACCCTCACGCTGTTCGGCCTCACCGTCATCGCCGAACACCTGGCCATGCCATGGGCGAGACGCGAAAAGGGAAGCGGCCGATGACCGTGCTGCGCTTGGAACTCGACCACATCACCTGCCGCTACGAGGAAACCCCAGTGCTGTCGGACATCTCTCTGACAGTCAAATCCGGCGAATTCGTCTCCATTCTCGGGCCCTCGGGCTCTGGAAAATCCACGCTGTTCAAACTGCTCACCGGCGCTCGCAAACCCGATGGCGGCAGCATGCGCTTCGACGGCCATATGCTAGACGGAACAATCCGCCCCTTCGCCTTCATGCCACAGCGCGACGCGCTGATGCCGTGGCGACGCATAGTCGATAACACCACGCTCGGTCTCGAGGTTAAAGGCATGCGTCGCGCAGAGGCGCGCCGGCGGGTGCTGCCGCTGTTTTCCGAGTTCGGCCTCGACGGCTTCGAGCTGCATTATCCGGCGGAGTTGTCCGGCGGCATGCGGCAACGCGCGGCACTGCTGCGAACCGTGGTCCAGGACAAGCCGATGCTGTTGCTCGACGAACCACTCGGCGCGCTCGACGCATTGACACGCGCGAGCATGCAGCGCTGGCTGGAGGAGATGTGGTCGCAGCATGACTGGACCGCGATGCTCGTCACCCATGATGTGCGCGAAGCAGTCCATCTTTCCGACCGCATCTATATCTTTTCGCCCCGCCCGGCCCGCGTCATCCGCGAGATCACCGTCGATCTCCCACGCCCGCGCGTACTGGACGGCGCGGCGCGCGTGCGCGCGGCCGAGATCGAGACCGACATTCTCAACACGCTCTTCAATGCCCCGAACGACGCCACAAGGACCAACTTGGAGGAACCACGATGAAAAACGCGATGCTGACCCGCCGCGCAGCCCTGGCTTCAGCTGCAGGGCTTGCTCTGACGCTGCCAATGTCGCCGCTTCTGTCGAAGCCGGCTCGCAGCGAGGAAAAGCGCCCCGTCAAGGTCGCGCTGGACTGGACGCCCAATACCAACCACATCGGCCTCTTCGTGGCGCGCGACAAAGGATTTTACCGGGATGCCGGCCTCGACGTGGAGATCCTGCCCTATACGGACACTTCGGCCGGTACGCTCGTCGCCAACCATGTCGCTGATTTCGGAATTGTCGGCACCATCGGCCTCATGGCCCAGCGGACGGCAGATGCCGATCTGGTGGCGACCTACGCCGTCGTCCAGACAGAGACCGGCCGTCTCGTCTTCAATGCCGATCGCGACGACATTCGCAGCCCCAAAGACCTCGACGGCAAGACCTATGGCGGCTTCGGCAGCGCCTGGGAGAACGCGCTGATCGGCTCGCTCATTCGCCATGATGGCGGCAAGGGCGAATTCGACACCGTGACGCTCGGCACCTCCGCCTATCAGGCACTCGCCAACGGTAGCGTCGATTTCACGCTCGAAGTCTACACCTGGGAGGGCGTACAGGCGGAGCTCGAGGGTGTGAAGCAACGCGCCTTCCGCTACGCCGATTATGGCGTTCCCGACGAGCACACGACGCTACTTGCGTCCAGCCAGGCATTTTTGGACGAGAAGCCGGACCTCGCCCGCGCCTTCCTGCAGGCGACGCGCAAGGGCTTCGAGTTCGCGGTGGATCACCCCGACGACGCGGTCGAGCTCATGATCGCAGCCAATAGCGACGCGCTGACAAATCCCGCGCTGGTCAAGGCGTCGTTGAAAGCGCTGATCGACGGACACTACTTCCGCACACCGGATGGCATCACCGGCCGCATCGATCCGGCCAAGATGACGGCGATCGGCGAGTATCTGTTCCAGTCGAAAATACTGAAGGATGCCAATGGCAAGACGCTTACGGCAGCACCTGATTTTGAACAGTACTTTAGCAATATCCCACTCGACGCTGCATGATTTAGGAATCGACCAGAGGGCTTTCGCGAAATCTCGCGGCAGAACCTTCACTGTATAGAAAGAGGCGGCGTTTTTGAAACGTCGCTTCTTTTTGTTTCACCTGCCGGTGGCGCAGGCAAGCAGGCCGTGAGGAAAATCACGCCCATGCTGGAGTCAAACTTGACTCCGATGATCAAGATAAGTAAGCAATGCTGACGTAATCAGAGGTCAGCCATCGGCGACCGTTACGCGGGTCGATTTTGACGATGACAGCACGCGGCAATAGCAAAGTGACGGTCCTCACGGCAGCGATTGCGCAGCCGGCCGCCACGCGTGCGCCCACGCATACCGCCAATAAAAAACGCCTTTAAATCGCCAGCGGAGGAGCGTGCCAGGTCACCTGCGTCTCCGCCTGCGGGACTGAAACGACACGCGCCAAGGCGCGACCAAGGGAGACGGGCAGATGAGCGCACAAGATCGGGTTACTGGCCTCTACGACATCAGCGAAGACAAGAGCAGCTGTGGTGTCGGCTTCATTACCCGCAAGGACGGCGTTCAGACCCACGACGTGCTGAAGAGGGGCCACGAGGCCCTTTGCGCCGTCCCGCATCGTGGCGGCATGTCGGCGGAGGGCGTCGGCGATGGCGCCGGCATCTCTGTTGATCTCTCCCTCTCCTTCTTCCGCGGCCTCACCGGCAAGCAGGATCTCGCAGCCGGTCGTTTCGGCGTCGGCAACTTCTTCCTCCCGAACAACCCGAATGAGCACCAGCGCGCGGCCGATATCATCGGGGCGGCTTTGGCCGATGAGGGCTTACCCGTGCTTCTCGTCCGAGACGTACCTGTTGACAATCACGCGATCCGCCCGATCGCCGTGCGCTACCAGCTGCCGATCCGCCAATGGGTGTTCGCAGCTCCTAAGACCGCGAAGACGCCGGCCGAATTCGATTGGCGCATCCACAAGGCACTGCTTGCCATCGAAGCCGTTGCCTATACCGATCCGACTCTGGCCGGCTTTTATCCCCTGTCGCTCAGCGCCCGCACACAGGTCTTCAAGGGTCGGCTGAACTCCAACGAAGTTCTGCCCTTCTTCCGCGACCTCGTGGATCCCGCGCACGAAATCCACACTATGTATTTCCACACGCGCTTTTCCACCAACACCGACCCGCACCCATCCATGGCCCAGCCCTTCCGGCTGATGGCCCATAATGGTGAACTGAATACCGATAAGAAGAACCGCCTCTCCGAGGCTGCGATCGCGCTCGCCCGAAATTCCGCGATCATTCGCCCGAAGGGCCAATCCGACAGCTGCCGTCTCGATCAGACCCTGCAGAGCCGTGTCATGGAAGACGGCCTCGACCTCGTCACCGCCGTCGTCTCAATGATGCCACCGGCCTGGGAGAACGACGACACGCTGTCTAAGGACGTCAGGGCAATGTTCGAGTATTTCTCGCTATACGAGGAGAAGAACGACGGCCCGGCCGCGTTGATCTTCGGCAACGGCACGATCGTCGGCGCGAGACTCGATCGGCTCGGCCTGCGGCCACTGCGCACCGTCGAGACATCCGACTATCTCTGCGTCATGTCTGAAGCGGGCCAGATCGCCTTTCCGCCCGAGACCGTTCTCCGGCGTGGCCGGATCGAGGCCGGCGGTATGCTCTACTTCGACCATGCGGCCGGCCGATCCTTCTCGACATCGGAAGCGCTCGAGATGCTGGCGGCGCAGCGCGACTACAAAACGCTTCTCACCGAGGCCCGCATCCGCCTTGAGGACCTGAGCGAAATCCCGCCCGACCAGCAGGGATCCCCGCTCCGCTACAATGGCGATCTGGAGCGTTATCAGCGCTACGTCGCCTATTCGCACAATCAGGAAAGCTTCAAGTTCCTGATGGATCCGATGCTGGCGACGGGCGCCGAGAAGATCTCGGCAATGGGCTACGGCAATGCGATCAACGCCCTTTCCGACCAGGAAGGCGGCGTCGCCAAGTATTTCTCGCAGCGCTTTGCCCAGGTTACCAACCCGCCGCTCGACAGCATTCGCGAAGCCGACGGCATGACCCTGCGCGTCGCGCTTGGCGCCAAGCCGAACATCGGTGCCAAAGCCGCCCGGCAGATCGTCGTGCGCTCGCCGATCCTCACCCATCTCGACATGCTGAAGATCCGCGAGCAGAGCGAGACGCCGTTGCGCCGCTTCGAGATGCTCTACACGCCCGTTGCCGGCGATCCCAAGGCCAACGAGCAGGCGCTGGAGGCCGCGATCTCCAGGTTGTGCGACGCGGTGGAGGCCTTCGCGGCTGAAGAGGGCGGCATCGCCGTCGTCACCGATCGCCATGTGGCGCGCGACCGCGCGGCCCTGCCGATGATCATCGCCATCTCCGCGCTTAACCAGCGCCTGATCGAGACCGGCCTTCGCCTGCGGGTCTCCATCATCGCAGAGAGCGGCCAGATCTCCTCGTCTCATCATATTGCCGCTGCACTTGGCTTCGGTGCTTCCGCCGTTTATCCGCTCGGCGTTCAGTTCCGGGCCGAGGAGAAGTTCGGCGCCGACGCCGACAAGGCGTTCAAGCGCTTCGCCAAGGCGGCGGAAAAGTCGCTGATGAAGACGATGGGCAAGGTTGGTCTGTGCACGGCCGAAAGCTATATCGCCGGTGAATTCTTCGAGCCCAACTTCCTCGACACCAACGATCCCGTGCTGCGCCGCTATTTCCCGAATGTGAAGACCCCTGTTGGTGGCGTGAACTTCACCGTCATCGCTCAGGCGGTATGCGACTGGCACATGCGAGCGCTTACAGTCACCGGTGAAAACGAGATCCCGCTGCTCGGTCTCTTCAAGGAGCGCGCCGAGGGCGCCGGTCACTCCTACGGCACGACCGCGGTGCGTGGGTTCGTCGACATGACCGAGGAGAAGATTGATTTCGAGCGGATGGCCGGCGACACCGACCAGTCCGAATTCTTTCGGCTCCTGCCGCTCAACCGGCTGGAAGATGCCTTCGGCCTCAACGATGCCGCCTATTACAGCACCAGCTTCGAAAAGCTGAAACCCGAGGCGATCGACCGGTTTGAGATCACGCCCGGCTACCGCGCCTTCGCCCGCATGATGACGGAAGAGCGCATGAGGCGCCCAGCGGCTTTGCGAGATGTGCTGGATCTGCCCGCCGATGTCAGCTTCTGCAGCAATGCCGAGGATTTCGGGCGCGAGATGGGCCGGTTTTCCCGCATTGGGAACAACGCCTTCATGGTGCGCGGCCTTGCCTGCGAACGGACCGGTGACGACGAGTTCCGGCTGCGGTTGACCGCCTCCAATGGCGGCCAGCTGACGCTGCTTTCTGCGCTTGCACAATCGCTGGTGATGCGCTTCGAAAGCGACATCGTCGGCCACTGGCTGGAATCCGGCGCTCTTGCCGTACAGGCGACAGGACAAGCCCGCGACTACCTCTCGCTGCTGCGTACCGCGCCCGCGAGCATTCCGCTTTGCGACGTCCAGAACGCAAGCGAGATCACGCCGCTGCTTGCCTCGGGCGCCATGAGCCACGGCGCGCTCGTGGCCGCAGCTCATGAAGCGGTCGCCCACGGCACCAACATGGCAGGCGGCATGTCAAACTCCGGCGAAGGCGGTGAGCATCTGTCGCGCTACGGCACGATCCGCGCGTCCAAGATCAAGCAGTTCGCCTCAGGGCGCTTCGGCATATGGGCGGGTTATCTCGCCGATCCGATGCTGGAGGAGATCGAGATCAAGATCGGTCAGGGGGCCAAGCCCGGCGAAGGCGGCCAACTGCCCTCGCCCAAGGTGACCGTTGAGATCGCGGCCGCCCGTGGCGGCACACCCGGCGTCGAGCTCGTCTCGCCTCCCCCTCATCACGATACCTATTCGATCGAGGATCTGGCGCAACTCATCCATGATGCGAAGGCGGCGCGCGTGCGTGTTGTCGTCAAGCTCGTCTCGTCGGAAGGGATCGGCACGATCGCCGTCGGCGTCGCCAAGGCAGGCGCCGACGTCATCAATGTCGCCGGCAATACCGGCGGCACGGGTGCCGCTGCCGTCACCAGCCTGAAATACACCGGACGCGCCGCCGAGATCGGCATCGCCGAGGTTCACCAGGCGCTTTGCGCCAACGGCTTGCGCGAAAAGGTCACGCTGCGTTGCTCGGGCGCGCACCAGACGGCCAGCGACGTCATCAAGTCTGCTTTGCTTGGCGGCGACAGCTTCGAGTTCGGCACCACCGCGCTGATGATGCTGAAGTGCGTTATGGCGAAGAACTGCAACATCAAGTGCCCGGCCGGGCTGACCACCAACCAGGAGGTCTTCAACGGCGATCCGAGGGCGCTTGCGCAGTATCTGCTCAACATCGCCCACGAGACCCGCGAGCTCCTGGCATCGCTCGGCCTGCAGTCGCTACGCCAGGCGCGCGGGCGTTCCGACCTCCTTCATCTTCTCGATCACCCCTCGAGCGTCGGGCAGCTTGACCTCCGCGCGATGCTTTGCGTGGTCGAGGAGGTGAAGTTTACCGACCCCGTCTATATGGAGAAGGATTACACCGTCGATGATGGTTTCCTCGAGCTCGTGCAGTCGGCGTTGATCGAAAACGGCAAGGCGACTGTCGAACTCGGCGGCAACCGCTTCCTCAATAACTGCAACAAGAGCGTCGGCGGGCAGCTGGCGGTCGATATCGAGCGGATACTGAACCACGAGATCGATGCCGCCACGGCAGCCACCCTGCCGGCCGTTCGCCAGGACGAGCGCGGCCGCCGCTTCCTCGAGCCCGGATCGGTCAATATCGCGACCTCGGGTTCGGCCGGGCAATCCTACGGCGCGTTCTGCAATGACGGCATGATGCTCACTCATACCGGCACCTGCAATGACGGCGTTGGCAAGAGTGCCTGCGGTGGCACCATCGTCGTCAAGTCGCCGGGCGGCGGCTCCGACGAGGCGGGCGGCAACGTGCTGATCGGCAACTTCGCGCTCTTCGGCGCCACCGGCGGCCGCACCTTCGTGGAAGGCCAGGCCGGGGACCGTTTTGCTGTCCGCAATTCCGGCGCGACATCCGTTGTCGAGGGCGTCGGCGACTTCTGCTGCGAATACATGACGAATGGCGCGGTTCTCAACCTCGGAAGCTTCGGCAAGGGCTTCGGCAACGGCATGAGCGGCGGCTTCGTCTATCAGTACGACCCCTATGGCGATCTGCCGAAGAAGGTCAGTCACGACTCGATCCTGCTCGGCTCGATCTCCGACAAAGGCGATGAAGCGGCAATCCATAGCCAAGCAGTTCACATGCTGCTCACCTGGCACCTGACTGCGACCGGCTCGTCCAAGGCGCGCTGGCTCTTGGAGAACTGGGAGAGCGAACAGCACAATTTCGTGTACGGCATGCCGCGGGCGCTGCTCTTGTACCAGGATAGCGACGCGATCCTGAAGGCAAAGACACGCAAGGAGCTGATCGAGGAACTGGCCTCGGCGCTGGCTGCCCATCAGGTCCGCAAGTTCAAGCTGGCCTACCGCGACCGCAAGCCGGTGCTCAACGGCCGGGTGCCCGGCTACGGCGAGACTGACACGGACGAGATGTTCGCGCTTCTCAACAATTACACCGTGCTTTCCATGGCGCAGGGGCTGGCGATGGCGCGTGTGCCCAACGCACTCGGCCCATCCGAGCCAGCCGTAGAGAAGGCTGTGCGAAACCTCATCCTGACGGAGGACTTCGCGCTGATGAGCAAGCTGGTGCGGCACGCACGCGACGCTATAGATGGCCACAGTGACGAACAGCTGGCGGTGATGATCGCCGCCAAGCGGCTCGCCGACTACAAGGAGGCGCTGGCGCGCCGCAACATCCTGTCGATGGATAGCCCCGGCACCTATGGCTGGATCATCCACCAGCATGCCCGCAACATCGAAAGGATCGGGCGCCTGCCGAGCTTTGAGGAGCTGTTCGCCAAGCGCGCCGTCTCTGATCTGACGACATCTGCCAGAACCAGCCGAGTGTGACGATGAAAGTGCCCTATATCCCCGCAGACGCCCCCTTCAATGGCGACCAGCGCGTCTGGCTTTCCGGCTTCCTGGCTGGCCTCCACTCTCGCCTGGCAATGGATGGTGACGGCAGCAACGCCTTAGCGACAGTGCCGCAGCAGCAGGCATCAAGCCCACTGCATATCCTCTATGGCACGCAGACCGGAAATGCCGAGGGTGTGGCCATGGATACGGCCGCGGCTGCCCGGACCGCCGGGATGCAGCCGGTGGTCGAGGCGCTCGACGATATCGACATGGCTCGCTTCGCAACGATGAAGCGGGTTATTGTGGTTGTCTCCACCTATGGCGAAGGCGAGATGCCTGATAATGCGCAACTCTTCTGGGAGACGCTTTCGGCCGACAGCGCTCCCAGGCTTGAAGCCATGAACTTCGGCGTGCTGGCGCTCGGCGACACCGGCTATGATGGCTTCTGCCAGGCGGGAAAGCTGATCGACACCCGGTTGGAGCAGCTGGGCGCCCAGCGGATGGCGAACCGCCTGGATTGCGACGTGGACTACGAGGATGCCGCATCGGCTTGGGTGGGCGAGACCCTGCCGGTCGCAGCAGCGATCGACGGCGGAGCCGCAGAGCCGGCCGCACTGGCCGAAGCGACGGCCCTGCCTGTCCGCGAGAAGTCGCAATGGAACAGGAAGTCGCCCTATCCCGCGACCCTTGCCGTCAACCGGTTGCTTTCGGGCGCCCGATCCGCAAAGGAGATCCGGCATTTCGAGTTCGATCTCGGCGATAGCGGGTTAATTTACGAAGCTGGCGATGCGCTGGGCGTCATGCCAGTAAACAATCCGGCCCTTGTTTCGGCCATTCTGGAGCGCTTGGGTGCCGACGCGGAAGGGGCGGTTTCCGGCCTCGCCCAGCCCCTAGGCCAAGAGTTGACGACCAGCTTCGAGATTTCCACGCCTTCGCGCGAGCTGATCGCGGAGATCGAAAGGCGCGCCAGCCACGAAGAGCTCAGCCATATCCTGCACCATGGTGACAAGCAATCGCTGGAGAACTGGCTGTGGGGCAAGGACAGTCTCGACCTCCTGCAATTGCTCCCCGAGAACGCGATGAGCGCCGCCGACTTCATCGGTCTGCTGAAGCCGCTGCAGCACCGCGCCTACTCGATCTCCTCGAGCCCGCTTGCTGCCGAGGGACGCGTGCACCTGACCGTTGCCAGCGTGCGCTACACCACCAACGGCCGCGAGCATGGCGGGGTCTGCTCGACCTATCTGGCGGATCGAAAAGGAGGCGATCTGGCCGGCATCTTCGTGTCGCAGAACAAGGCATTCCGCGTTCCCTTGGATGATGCTACCCCGGTTATCATGGTCGGCCCCGGCACTGGCATCGCGCCGTTCCGGGCCTTCCTGCAGGAGCGGCTGGCGCGCGGCGCGGCGGGTCGGAACTGGCTGTTTTTCGGCGACCAACACCGGGCGGACGATTTCATCTACGAAGAGGAGCTTGCTGCGATGAGCAGCGCCGGGCTGCTGACGCGGCTCGATCTAGCCTTTTCCCGCGACCAGCATGAAAAGATCTACGTGCAGACCCGCATGCGCGAGAACGGCAAGGCGCTCTACGCGTGGCTGGAAGAGGGCGGGCACTTCTATGTTTGCGGCGATGCAACCAGAATGGCGCGCGACGTGGATCAAGCCCTGCACGACATCATCGCCGTCCACGGCGGCCATTCCGCTGATGCCGCGACGACCTACGTCAACGAATTGAAGCGACAGAAGCGATACGTTCGCGACGTCTACTAGCGCTGGGGCCGACTGGGCCCGTCACAATCCGAACATGCCATAGAGCGGTCGAAAACATCGGCCGCTCGAACGCGTTTATCGACACGGACCATGTGCCGGGTAGGAAAGCGCGCGTGTCCGTGCTCTCTTGGCACGGCGAGGTGTCATTTCGGCACGCTACTGGCTATAGTTTATTGGATATTAAGAACGTTGAACGAGACTCGCCTAGCCGTGACAGCGAAGCATGTAAATCGATGCAGGCAAGAATCGCTTGCATGAATGGCATGGCGGAAAACATGGAACATGAAGGTTTCGATTTACCGTTCCTCCTCAAGGAGATTGATATCCTTGCGGATGAACTCAGCAAGCTGCCCCCTTCGATGGACAGGACAGCGCTGGAACTTAGGCTGGCACAGATGCGCCAGATCGTTGAACTGCGACACAAGCGCCGCAGCATGAAGAACCTCGATCCCAACTGACGGTTCGACTGTTATCATGTGGTACACTCGCCTGCCGTGGATGTGGCAAGCGAATGCCCCGCTACCCACTCGTGAGATGAGCGCGCTGTCGCCCGTATTGAGGATTGTGCTTCGAAATCCCCGGCAAAGAGGCTAATAAGCGCGCAAACCAACGAGAGGAATTGGCCATGGAACCGGAAACCGTAACGATCGACAACCGCAACGACTTCTCGCTTTGGGCGATCGAGCGCGCCAAGCTGATTGTCAGCGAACAGGGAACGGCGCTCGCGCTTGCGGCGCGAGACATGGGTGACACGGAGATCGGCCAGGCTGGCAACGCGCTCGGCCAAGCGATTGCCGACGCTATGCTGGAAGTTTTCGATGGGCTGATGAACGGCGTTGTCGAGGATTAAGGCCCGCAGTTGTTCTGCTGACCTGACAATGTGAAAGAATGAGCACTCGATATTCTTTGGGAACCTTTCTACAGCTGGGGGGTTTTATCTGCGCAACGTATTGAAATCCGCGTTGCTGGATCAGCAAGCCCAATGCAGTCCAACCAAAAAGCCCGGTGCAGCCCCTCGCACCGGGTTTTTCACGTCCACAGCCAACTGCACCCACGCTTGATGCATTAAGAACATGCTATATATCACGAGCGCCTGACAGCCTTACACGGGCTATCGCCAATAAAATGCGCTTCGAGGGGTAGAAAGCGTTGGACACGAGACCTTGGACGATCCCTGTTTTGATCGCCTGCCGTCGTACCGGCGCCGTTTACACGGTCACCAGTACTCGTGAGGCGCTCAAAATGCTTTTTACCGCCTGGCCGGTCGCAGAGGGCAAGGCCTACTTTTCCGCCTTGGAAGTGTGCGACGGCGTCGCGATCGGCAAGGCATCGCCGGAAGACGCGCGCCTCGCCTTTATCGCCGCGGCCGATGAGGCCAAGGTGCCTTATGACGTGGTGCCCGCCGCACCGGTCCCGCTATAACCGCTTCAGCGCACTCACTCCTCGACGCCTTCCTCGAACGTGTAGGACGCGCACATTTCGTCGGAGCTTTTCGGCGCATGACGACCGGTGAACACCGCGATAGCGGCCAAGCCATCTCCGGCGGACCAATCCACGACATAGCTGACCGGCCCGGATCCACAGAGACGATTACCGTTCAGTAACTCGGGGTCGGAAGGATCGGCCACGCGATACACGGAAGCCGGTACACGCTCGCCATCGACGATGAAGTGATCGGCGACCAGATTGGAGAACGAAAGCTCGTCACCCGTTTCAAAGGTGATGCTGAAGTCGTCCATAGAGATGTCGCCGGTGACCGACATGGCGGTGTTGCTGACGGCCTTGTACGCGTCGGCCCATGACGAGCTCGCGGCCGACAGCACGGAAAACGATAAAATAAGACAGGATTTGAAGAAGCGCACGGTGACCTCGGGAGCAAAGGCAGGCACGGTAGAGCCGTGCCCGCGCGATATTACTCGGCTGCTGGTTTCAGGGAGCTGATGATCGCCTGTAGTTCAGGCCCATGTGCCTCCTGTGTCCCCTGCGATCCCCAATAGGTGATGACGAGCAGCTTGCCTGGTTTCGGTGAGAGCAGCGAGAGGCCGATATTGACGGCGCCGTCATTGTCGGTACCGGTCCAGTCAAAGTTGGTCATATCCATACCGTTGATCGGCTCGTCGGACTTCTTCTGCGTCGAGCCGTCGACCTTCACGCCGTTCTTTTCAAGAAAAGCGATGGCGTCGTCAATGACCTTATCCGTGCTCTTTTCGTCGGCGACATCAATCGAGAGATAAATGGCCGAGTCATCCGAGGTTGCCTGAATGCCGGTTTCGGTTTCCTCTGGTTCCCAGCTGTCGGGAATGGCGATCTGAGCGATGGGGGCGTCGCTCGGGAATGCAAGCGTCTTGGCCTGGCTGATACCGGGTATGAGGGCGGCAAGAAGCGCCCCGACGATAATCGTCTTCATGTGAGGTCCCTGGGGGTTAGAGAACATATGTACGGACGCATATTGGCGCTACGACGTTAAAAAGGTCCGCACACCGTCGCCGCGCGTCCGCTCCACCCCAGAAATGGTTTAGGTCCAGAAATGGTTCGGGCCGGCGTGGACATCAAGTCCGCGCCGGCCCGCTGTTCGAAAGACCGATTCTACTCGCCGGGAACGATCGACGCGCTGTTGCCGTGAGCCGCTTGCAGGCTATCCGCAGGCTTCGGCGCCTTCCAGGCGATCAGGCGGTAGAACATCGGAATGAAGAAGGTCGCGATGAACGTTGCCGCGAGCATGCCTCCGATAACGCCCGTACCGATGGCGTGACGGCTGGCCGAGCCCGCACCCGTGCTGATGGCCAGCGGCACGACACCCAGGATGAATGCCAGCGACGTCATGACGATCGGGCGGAAACGCAGGCGGGCGGCTTCGATCGCAGCCTCGCCGGCCGTCAGTCCCTCCTGGCGCTTCAAAACGGCAAACTCGACGATGAGGATGGCGTTCTTGGCGGCCAGACCGATCAGCGTGACCATACCGATCTGGAAGTAGACGTCGTTTGTCAGCCCGCGCAGCATGGTTGCTAGCAACGCACCAAAGAGCGCGAACGGGATGGCAGTTATGACTGCCAACGGCAGCGTCCACTTTTCGTATTGAGCGGCAAGGATCAGGAACACCATGATAATGCCGAAGAGCAGAGCTTGCGTTCCAGCGCCACCCGTTGCCAGTTCCTGGTAGGCCGAGCCTGTCCAGGCGATCTGGTAGCTCGCGGGCAAGGTCTCGTTGGCAACCTCCTGCAATGCGCGGATGGCGTCACCCGACGTATAGCCGGGAGCCGGGTTACCGGTGACCTTGGCCGAGTTGAACGCGTTGAAGCGTTCGACCTGGTCTGGGCCGATAATGCGAGTAACCTTCACCAGCGCATCCAGCGGGATCATGTTGCCATTGGTCGAGCGGACGAACACTTGGCGGAGATCGTCAGGCGATTGGCGGAAAGCCGATTCCGACTGCAGATTGACCTGATAGTTGCGACCGTAGAGTGTGAAGTCGTTGACATAGAGGCTACCGAACGTCGCCTGCATGGCATCGAAGACTGTGTTGATCGGCACGTCGAGCGCCTTTGCCTTCTCGCGATCGAGATCCGCGTGGTATTGCGGAACGCTAGCATCGAAAGTGGTGCGCACGGCCGTCAGCTCGGGGCGCTTGGAAGCTGCAGCCACGAGAGAATTGGCCTGTTCGGCAAGGTGCGCGATACCGTTACCGCCACGGTCCTGAACATAGGCTTCGAAGCCACCCGTGGTGCTCAAGCCCTGGATCGGCGGTGGATTGAAGGCGAGAACCATACCGTCCTTGATGCCGCTATTGGCACCGATGATCGGCCCGGCCATGTTTCGGGCGTCCAGGGCCGCAGTCGTGCGCTCCTTCCAGTCATCGAGAATGATGAAGGAGACACCGGCACTGCTCTTGATGCCGCCGGCGAGGATATCGAAGCCGGAAACCGCAAAGACGTCATGAACGCCCTCGAGCCTGGAGGTGTTTTCGACCACCTGATTCATGACAGCTTCGGTGCGCGGAAGCGCTGCGGCCGGTGGCAAGATTGCGATCTGCAGTACCCAGCCCTGGTCCTCGTCGGGAACGAGCGATCCCGGAATGGAGTAGAAGAGATAGCCTGTCGCACCCAGCAAGGCGCCAACCAGCACAAGTCCGATGGCAAAACGCTTGACGAAGAAGCGAACTCCCGCCGTGTAGCCCGACGTCAAGCGCTCAAAGGCGCGATTGAAGACGCGGAACGGCAGCGCCGGTTCGTGATGACCTGGCTTCAGGATCAGGCCGCAGAGGGCAGGCGTCAGGGTCAGAGCGACGATGCCCGATAGGATCACGGAGATCGCGATCGTGACGGCGAACTGCTTGTACATCTGGCCCGCAAGCCCGCCCATGAAGGAGACGGGGATAAAGACCGAGCAGAGCACGAGCACGATGGCAACGACCGGCCCGGTCACTTCGCCCATTGCCTTGATCGCCGCGTCTTTTGGCGACAACTTGTCCACCGTCATCAACCGTTCAACGTTCTCGAGAACCACGATCGCGTCATCCACGACGATACCGATCGCCAGCACCAGGCCGAAGAGTGTCAAGAGGTTGATCGAGAACCCAAGCAGATACATGCCCGCGAAGGTGCCAATGATCGAGATCGGAACCGCAATCACCGGGATGAGCGTCGCCCGCCAGTTCTGCAGGAAGAGAAACACCACGATGACGACAAGCGCGATCGCTTCGAAGAAGGTGTGGATGACTTCCTCGATCGAGACCTGAATGAACTTCGTCGTATCGTAGGGGATGCGATAGTCAATTCCGTCGGGGAAGGACTTCTTCAGTTCCGCCAGGCGCGTTGAGAGCTCGTGCATGGTGTTTAGCGCGTTGGCGCCCGGCTGCAAGTAGATCGCGATCGGAACTGCCGGCGTACCGTTGAGGCTGCTCTGCACCGCGTAGCTTTTGGTGCCAAGTTCGATGCGCGCTACATCCTTCAACCTGAGCGTCGCCGCGTTGCTGGTCGAGCGCAGGATGATGTTTCCGAAGGCTTCAGGATCCGTCAAGCGGCCTTGTGTCGAGACGCTGTAGGTAAAGGGCTGGCCGGTTGCGCTCGGTTGATCTCCAAAACGACCGGCGGCGAACTGCGAGTTCTGCTCCTGGATGGCTGTCGACACGTCGCTCGGCGTTAGGCCGTACTGCGCCATCTTGTCCGGCCGCAGCCAGACACGCATCGAATAGTCGATATCACCCAAAACGTTGACGTCGCCAATGCCGGGAAGACGCTTCAGGTCGTCGATGACGTTCAAGAGCGCGTAGTTGCCGACATAGGCGCGGTCATATTGCGTGTTGTTGGAGAACATCGCCACGAAGGCAAGAATGGAATTCGAGCGCTTAGCGACGACGACACCCTGACGGGTGACTTCCTGCGGCAAGGTCGAGGTCGCACGCTGGACACGATTGTTGACATTGATCGCGGCCTGGTCCGGGTCGGTGCCAAGCGCGAATGTCACCGTGATCTGCATGGTGCCGCTGTTGGAGTTCGTCGATTGCATGTAGAGCATGTTTTCGACGCCGTTGATCTGTTGCTCGAGCGGCGCCGCAACAGTCTGTGCGACCGTCTCGGCGCTGGCGCCGGGATAGCTCGCAGTCACGACGACTTGCGGTGGTACAAGCTCGGGATACTGTGCAATCGGCAGTGCCCGCAGGGCCAAAAGACCCGCCAGAACAATGACGATGGAAATGACCGCCGCGAAGACCGGACGGTCGATAAAGAACCTATTACCCATCAGTTTGACGCCGTCTCTTTCGTATCCTTGCCAGCGTCGGCCGCGGCGGCCTCAGCCGTTGCGTTGACGGCCGAACCCGGCCGCACCTTGATGACGCCCTCGGTGATCAGCTGGTCACCAGCCTCGAGACCCGAGTTGACGATCCAGTTGCTGCCGACTTTCTGGCCGAGTGTAACCGCATTGATCTTTGCCTTGCCGTCCTTGCCGACGGTGTAGACGAACTGACCCTGCGGCCCCTGCAACAGCGCCACCTCGGGGATGACGATCGCGTCATCGGCGGTCACGCCGCTTACTGTGGCGCGCACGAACTGGCCGGGGATCAGCTGGCGATCCGGATTGTCGATGATCGCACGAGCCTGGATAGTGCCCGTGTTGACGTCAACGGTCGCGGACGTGAAATCGACAACGCCTTCGTGGTCGTAGGTCGAACCGTCGCCGAATGTCAGCTTGACGCGCAGCTTCTGTTCCTGGCCCTTGCTCTTCATCAGATCGATGAGATGGCGGACTTCGCGCGCCTCGGAATCCGAGAAAGAGAAGTTGACGTAGACAGGGTCCAGCTGGGTGATGTTGGTCAGCAAGCTTGAATCAGTGCTGATCAGACTGCCTTCGGACATCTGCTCAAGGCTCGTGATGCCGCTGATCGGAGCAGTCACCTTGGTATAGCCGAGATTGAGCTCGGCGGTCGTGACCTGGGCCTGAGCGGAGGCGACGGCCGCCTCGGCGAGCTCGCGCGCCGAAATCGCATCATCGCGGCTCTTTTGGCTGCCGACATTCTGGTCAAAGAGACTGATGTTGCGCTTCTCCTCGCGGATGCCCTGACTGAGCTGCGCCTGCGCCTGTTTGAGCCCGGCCTGTGCCTGCATCAGTGCGGCTTCGTAGGGCGCGGGATCGATGAGAAAGAGTACTTCGCCCGCCTTGACCTGGGCGCCCTCGACGAAGTTGCGCTTCAACAGGATGCCGCTCACGCGGGCGCGCACCTCCGTCTGGCGAAACGCCGAGACACGCGCGGCGTATTCGTAGCTCAGCGGTACAGAGCTGGCGGCAACTTTCACGGTCGTAACGGACGGAGGAGGCGGGGAAGCAGCCTGCTGGGCCATTGCCACGGAGGACATGAATATTGATACAGCCGCCACAAGCACGCCGCTGCGAACGGTGGAAAAACGCCGCTGATTTTTATTTTGCACTATATTCGCCTTTACTTGGGCTCGGTTCACCGAGCAACCTTAATTCCCTCCTCCCCTTGGCTCCTCCGCCAAGCTTTATTCCGGTTTGAAAATTGGCCAGCGAGGTTCCACCCGCAAGCAATCAAACGAATTTCGCTTGTCGCCCGCCTTGCCTCGAAGAACCTGCGCACATCGATAAGGAAACAGCCAGCACTTTGCCTTTGCTTCCAGTTTATTCTTTTATATCCCGTATTTAACCGCCGACCGGAGCGGAGCTCGATCTAGCCTCTACCTAACAGCTCGGTCCGAACATGTTAAGATGCCCAAATCAGCATAGGGCTATAAAGCTCGTTCATGAATGGCTTGCTGTTGACAGGAGACACGGTTTCGTCGGGAGGCTCCCGGGGTCGTCAAATAGAAGTCTTCCCCTCATAAACCTACTCTAAAGCATCTTCTCATCTTCGTTATTAGCCAGGTCTAATTTCGTTGGCTCTGCGCAGCGAAAGGCCGAGCATAGCCGCTGGGGAGGCGACCTATCGACGCAAGCAACTTTTTGTGTTCACGCTCCACCGCCATCACTGCGAAGACGCGCAAATTAACGATTGGTTAACCATATCCGTCGTTTAGAATGCTTAACGGCCATCTGGTCGTTGATTCGAAGTCCGGGTGCCAAAATTGCGCCGGATACAGGGAAATACGATTGCGGCGATCGGAAACATGGGTTTGCTAAGATTGATGGCCCTTGCTGGGTTGGCTGGTCTTGCTGCCAGCTGCACATCGACTGGAAATATCAGACAACCGAGCGCCGCTGAAACAATTGCGAGCGAGAAGGCACTTGTCCTGCCGCCACCCGGCGGGCCATCGATCGTGAGCGTAGTAGAGCAGAAGCGTGGCAACGGCGTAGATCAATCCATCTCGCTGTTCACCTCGTCATCTGTTCCAGGCCAGAATTTCCTGAAGGTGCAGTTTCTCGGCGGGCGCGGCGAAAACCCTGGTGCCGGCAACTCATCGTATAAAATGGTCAATGAGAGCGCCATTGGACGCGAGATGGCTGCCTCCATCCCCGGCGTGCGGATGGCGCGGTCGGCGACCTTCCTGCAAAACAGCTACGGCCCCTTCGGATACGCCTCTGGCACCAGCCGCAGCGGCGATACCTGCGTCTATGGATGGCAGCAGATCCGCTCCAGCCGCTCGGACCAGACACAGGCCCGCAATTTCGGCATGGTCCAAGTTCGCCTGCGCCTGTGTGATGCACGCGCGACCGAACGCCAGTTGCTGGGTGTGATGTACGGATATACCGTTATCGGCACGTTCAACGGCGAAATCTGGAACCCTTACGGCATGACGCAAGGGGGCGACCCCACCATCGGGCGGCCGGGAAACCCGATCTATCCCGACGAAGGCGGTTATCGCTCCACACCAATGCCGATCGGCTACGAACCGGCGCCGACGCAGACCTTCTCGCGCCCAGCGCCGGTGCGCCGCGCAGGGGTTCGCCCTGCCGCCACGGCACCGGCGGCGCCGACTTTGCCGCCAGCGATCGGCCCGCGCGTGCCGGGACCCGACCTTTCCGAAAACGTGCCACAAGCTACGATGGGTGCACCCACGTTGCCCAATGCGTCCACGCGCCAGCACGCCTCGCAACAGACGATGACAGCGAGCGGCGTGAACGTGCCGTCGCCGGAATGCATCGGCAACACGGCGGCAAGTGCCGCCTGCCAGAGATGACGATCAGCTAGGCCGGCACCGGAAACGGTGCCCGGCGCAATGCCTTTGAAGGAAAGCCGATGCATAAGGCCCGCAGCATCTTGATCTGGGCAGTGGTTGCGATCTGTGTGGTCGCACTGGTGACCCTGCCGGTGAATTTGCAGGCGCAGCTGATCGCCAGCATTACCGTGGTCGCCGTGATGGCGATCATCAAGGGCTTGAAAGGTGAAGGCACATGGCGCCTGATCGCGCTCGCCTTCGGTACGGCGATCGTCATGCGCTATGTCTATTGGCGAACGACCAGCACATTGCCCCCGGTCAACCAGCCTGAGAACTTCATTCCCGGCCTGCTGCTCTATCTCGCCGAAATGTATAGCGTCGCCATGCTGGCGCTCAGCCTCTTCATCGTCGCGGCACCCTTGCCGCCACGTCCTTCGCGGGTGGGAAAGCTCCAGCGTTTTCCGCATGTCGACGTCTTCGTGCCCACCTATAACGAAGATTCCCACCTTCTCGCCAACACGCTCTCGGCCGCCAAGGCGATGGACTATCCGGCGGACAAGCTGACCGTGTGGCTGCTGGACGACGGCGGGACCGTGCAGAAGCGCAACTCGAACAAGCTGCTCGAGGCGCAAGCAGCCGTCGCGCGCCACAACGAACTCAAACAGCTCTGCGAGGAAATCGGCGTCCGCTATCTCACGCGCGAACGCAACGAGCATGCGAAAGCCGGCAATCTGAACAATGGTATGCAGCATTCGACCGGCGAACTGATCGCGGTTTTCGATGCCGACCACGCACCTGCGCGCGACTTCCTGCTTGAGACCGTCGGCTATTTCGACGACGATCCGAAGCTTTTCCTGGTCCAGACGCCGCACTTCTTTATCAATCCTGATCCATTGGAGCGCAATCTGCGCACCTTCGACAACATGCCGAGCGAGAACGAGATGTTCTACGGCATCATCCAGCGCGGGCTCGACAAGTGGAACGCGGCCTTCTTCTGCGGCTCTGCGGCGGTTCTCAGCCGCAAGGCGCTGGAATCGCAGAACGGTTTCAGCGGCATCAGCATCACCGAGGACTGCGAGACAGCACTCGCACTTCACGGAAGCGGCTGGAACAGCATCTATGTCGACAAGCCGCTGATTGCCGGCCTGCAGCCGGCGACATTTGCGAGCTTCATCGGCCAGCGCAGCCGCTGGGCGCAGGGCATGATGCAGATCCTCAGGTTCCGCTTTCCGCTGCTCAAGCGCGGGCTGACGATCCCGCAGCGCTTCTGCTACATGTCGTCGACGCTCTTCTGGCTGTTCCCCTTCCCGCGCACTGTCTTCCTGTTTGCGCCGCTGTTCTATCTCTTCTTCGACCTGGAAATCTTCACCGCCTCCGGCGGCGAGTTCCTGGCCTATACGCTCGCCTACATGCTCGTGAACCTCATCATGCAGAACTACCTCTACGGTTCGTTCCGCTGGCCGTGGATTTCCGAGCTCTACGAATATGTGCAGACGGTGCATCTGCTGCCGGCGGTGATTTCGGTCATGCTCAACCCGCGAAAGCCGACATTCAAGGTGACAGCGAAGGACGAGTCGATCGCCGTCAGCCGGCTGTCGGAAATCAGCCGTCCTTTCTTCGTCATCTTCGCGGTGCAGATCATCGCGCTGATCGTCACCATCTACCGCATCTATACCGAGCCCTATAAGGCCGACGTCACGCTCGTCGTCGGCGGCTGGAACCTGATCAACCTGATCATGGCCGGCTGTGCGCTCGGCGTCGTGTCGGAACGCGGCGAACGCGCTTCGTCGCGCCGCGTGCGCGTCAACCGTCGCGCGGAGTTCGGCATCAACGGCAAGTGGTACACGGCGTCCATCGAGGACGTGTCGGTGCACGGCGCCCGCCTGCATGTGTTCGACAAGCAACTGGAGCAGTCTTTGGTCGGCGTCGAAGGCGAAGTTCGCTTCCGTCCGTTCAGCGGCGCCGATCTCGAAACGCTACCGCTCGTGGTGCGCAACATTCAGCCGACGGACGGACTGCTTGCGGTGGGCTGCCAGTATGTCCCGAAGAGCGCGCTGGACCACCGGCTTATCGCCGACCTGATGTTTGCGAACTCGGCGCAGTGGACGCAATTCCAGGAAAGCCGTCGCCGCAATCCGGGCCTGATCCGCGGAACGATCTGGTTCGTCGGGCTTGCGTTTTATCAAACGAGCCGTGGCCTGGTCTATTTCTTCCGCAGTATGCGGCCGGAGCGTGAAGAGCAGCGGCAAGTCTCGAAGGTGAATGGCTGATGCGGAAGAGCGCCACATCCCTCGGTTTCCTGTTTGCCGCCACTGCTCTCGCCTATGCGCAGACAACGCCCTTCGACATGACTGGCGAACGTCCGCCCGAGGCAACGCCAGCGGCGCCACGCTTGACGATTCCGGCGACGCCTCCTGCTTCAGCAACAACGTCGGCGCCGACGGTCGCAACACAGCCGCCCGCGACACCCGCACCCGTCGCCCCACCGGCAGCCGTTACGCCTTTGCAGCCTTTCGCCGTCACTCCCGCGACACCGACGGCGCAACAGCCGGTATCGCCGCCAGCGCAGACGGATGCACCTGCCACGCAGCCAAGATCAGCACCGCCGCCGCCACCAGCAGGGCAGGCTGCAACACCAGCAGCACAGCCGCCGCAGAAACCGGCAATCGAAACGGCGTCCGCTCCGCTACCTCCCGGCACATCGCGCCGCTATGTGGTGCCCTTCGCAAAGCTTGGACTGGACGGCGAATATGACCGCAAGTCGTGGTCTATCTACCTGACGCCGGAGCAGGCCGCGGCACAGGCGACCTTCAATTTCACCTACCAGAATGCCATCGTCGTCGCGCCCGAGAGCTCGCAATTCACGATACTGATCAACAACAGGGTGATTGGAGAGCAACCCATCGGCTCGCCGGATGGAGCTTCGACCGTATCTTTAAGCATCCCGCCGCGCCTACTGCAGCCGGGTGCCAACCTGCTGACGATTGAGGCTAAGCAGCGCCATCGTACCGATTGCAGCGTGCAATCGACGTATGAGCTCTGGTCGGACATCGACCCATCGCAGACCTATTTGAGCTTTGTCGGCGAAGAGGCCGCAAAATTCTCGAGCATCGATGCAATCCGCGCGATCGGCGTCGACGGCGCCGGCCAAACCGCGTTCAATTTCGTCGTTCCCGCTCTCGAGCAGCCGGGAACAACAAAACCACTTCTGAGGCTGGTACAGGGTCTGTCGGTCCTGAGCGGCATGCCGAACCAGACCATGTCGTTTACAAGCGGCTCCCTGCCCGCCTCATCTCCTGGCCGGATGACAGTCGTGGTCGGCACGCCCAGCGAATTGCAGCCACTGTTTGCCGTGCCGGTCGCCGCGCAGACTGCTCCGCTTGCAACCTTTGCAACTGATCCACGGTCTGGCCAGACTGTTCTCTTGATTACCGGACCATCCTGGCCGGCGATCGCCACGGCAATAGAAACGATCGTCTCGACAACCGACCGCGCCGTCACCGTACGTCGCGACGCACTCGCCACGCAGCGCTGGACCGCGCCCGATGCGCCACTGATTTTCGCCGACAGGACGATTTCTTTCTCCCAGTTGGGTGTAAAATCGACCGAGTTCTCGGGACGGCGCTTCCGTACGACCTTCAACATCGCCGTACCGGCCGACTTCTACGCCAACGCTTATGGCGAGGCGACGGTGCTGCTTGACGCCGCCTATACGCAGAATGTGCTGCCAGGCAGCCATATCGACGTCTACGTCAACGGCAACATCGCCTCGACCCTACCAATCACCACGAAGGGCGGCGGCATCTATCGACACCTGCCAATCCGAGTGACGATGCGACACTTCAAGCCCGGCTTGAACTCCGTATCGATCGAAACGATCCTGCAGACGGATGAGGACAATGTGTGCGTGCCGGGCACGGCTGCGGGCGCGGGACCGCGCTTTGCGCTTTTCGACACCAGCGAGTTTCACATGCCCGACTTCGCCCGGGTCGGCCAACGCCCCAATCTGGCGGCACTCGCCGGAACGGGTTACCCCTACAGCCGCGCTGCATCTCCGATACCGCTCTTCATCGACCGCGTGGACCCCGACACGCTCTCCGCCACGGCAACCGTGCTCGGCCAGATGGCCCTGATGGCAGGTCGGCCGATCGACGTCGAACCCGCCGCCTCGCCGGGCGCAATCGGCGAACGCGACGCCATGTTCGTCGGCTCCATTTCGCAGATGCCTCAGGCGGTGCTTTCGCAGCTCAACATCGCGACGACCAGCCAGGCAACATGGCGGCCGCTAGCCGCGACGCAGACGACGCCGAGCGAGACCAACGTGATGTTCGACGAATGGCGCTCCAAGGTGAGCGGCGGCGTCTGGCAGGGACAGATCACCTCGTTCCAGGAATGGCTCCGTCGCAACTTCGATATTTCGCTGAGCACGCTGCAGTTCATTCCCGGCGCCGAGCAGGTGTTTACGCCCTCCAACACGAACAGCTTCCTGATCGCGCAAGGCGCGAATACGGCGGGCAACGGGACCTGGACGATCGTGACCGCGCCATCCGCCAAAGATCTCAGGGAAGGTGCCGATGCCATGACGTCACAGCTGAACTGGCCCGAGATCGAGGGGCACGTGACGACCTATTCCGCCGCAACCGGCAAGATAGACACCGTGCCTGTCAGCCGTTTCGATTTCATCGCGACGGAAACCTGGACCTTCGCCAACTATCGCTTGATCGCGGCGAACTGGCTCTCGACCAACGTCCTGTCCTACGCGGTGTTGCTCGTGGTGTTGTCGCTGCTGATCGGCGTCGCGACAGCCGGCATGCTTGGCCGACTGGGCCGTCGCGAATGAGGGGGTGGCTGACCATAATGGTGGCGGTCGCGGTCGCATCGCTGCTTGGCTTGCAGCAGCCTGCATCCGCGCAGACGGCGAAGATCGATGCAGCGTCGTGGAGTGCCTACAAGGCAAAGTTCCTCGACCCCACCGGCCGCATCATCGACAATGCCAACGGCAATATCAGCCATAGCGAGGGCCAGGGCTACGGTATGTGGCTCGCCTACCTAGCAAACGACCAGGCCGATTTCGAGCAGATCTGGTACTTTACCCGGACAGAACTGCTGCTGCGCGACGACGGCCTCGCGGTCTGGAAGTGGGACCCATCGGCCAAGCCGCATGTGACCGATGCCAACAATGCATCCGATGGCGACATGCTGATAGCCTATGCCCTGGCGCTGGCGGGATCCGCCTGGAAGAACAACGATTATCTGGAGGCTGCCGCCAAGATCGCGAACGCGCTTCTGGCCCATGCTGTCGTAAAATCGGGGGGGCGAACAATCCTGCTCCCTGGGGTCGAGGGCTTCACCGTTCCCGATCGCAAGGATGGCCCGGTCGTCAACCCCTCCTACTGGATCTACGAAGCCATTCCCGTCATGGCCTTGCTTGCTCCATCCGATGCGTGGGGTTCGCTGACCGAGGACGGTTTGACTTTGCTGCGCTCCATGCAATTCGGACCACGCAAGCTTCCGTCCGATTGGGTGAGCCTTCACCGGCAGCCGCAGCCGGCCGAGGGTTTCGATGTGGAGTTCGGCTACAACGCCATACGTATTCCTCTCTACCTCGCCCGGGCGGGAGTTTCGGACAAGGAACTGCTCTTACGATTGTCCTCGGGAATGACCGCCGGCAATGGTGCGCCGGCAACGATCAACTTGAAAGACGGCCAGCCGAAACAATCACTTGATGACGCTGGTTATAGAATTGTTAACGATGTTGTGGCCTGTGTAGCACAAGGAACGAAGCTGCCCGCGTCGTCCCGGCAGTTCGCGCCATCGCTCTACTATCCATCAACCCTTCAACTCCTGGGGTTGGCCTTCGTCGCGGAGAAACATCCAGAGTGCCTTTGAAATCCTCGCTTGTCGCAGTGTCGGTCGCAGTGGTGGTGGCAGGTCTTGTCACCGCGCTGAAGGATCGCGCCGCCATTCAGGATATGCTCGGCCTCAACCAGCCCGCAGCGCCCCAACTAATGCTGATGGGGCGGATCAGTGGGCCTGACGGTCCACCCAAGCAGCCGGCTGACATGCAGTCGATCGCCGAGCAGATACAGGCAACGGCAGGCGCGCAAGCCCCAATCAACGCACAGCCGCAAGGCGAACCCGCCGCCCCGCAGCCAGACGCCGTCGCCCAAGCACAGCCGCAGCCACAACAGCCGGCAGCGCAGAGACCGGCAGCCGCGCCGACAAACCCGCAGCCTGCGGCACCAAAGGTCGACGAGAGCGCGCTTCGCTATTTCGCGAGCCGTGGCGACAAAGCGAGACTACAGGCCGAGATATCGCGACTTCAGGCGCTTTATCCGAACTGGGTTCCGCCGGCGGATCCGCTCGCCGTTCCCCAGAGCGGCGACAAGCAGCTTGAGGCGATGTGGCAGCTCTATTCCGAGGGCCGCTACGCCGAGCTTCGCAAGTCGATCGCCGACCGACAGGGCGCTGAAGCCGGCTGGCAGCCACCAGCCGACCTCCTTGACCGGCTGGACGTCGCGGAAGCGCGTGCACGCCTGGTGAACGCCTCTGATCTGAAACAATATGCGACCGTTGTGCAGATCGGCGCGGCGACGCCAAGCCTGCTCACCTGCGCCGATATCGACGTGCTGTGGCGCGTGGCAGAAGCCTTTGCCCGCACGGACCGTACGCAGCGGGCGCAAGATGCTTACACCTACATTCTGAAGACCTGCACCAACCCGCAGGAGCGTCTGGCGACCATGCAAAAGGCGTCCGGCTTGTTGCCCTACGCGCCGATGCAGGTCCTGCTTGGCCTTGAGCGTCCGGATGGAAACGGCGGTCGGGAGTTCGACAGCATTCGCGACGACCTCGCGCGCAATTTCGTCGCCGCCGGCAACGCCAATCCCGACCTCGCGGTCTCTCCAGATTACCTGACCCTGGTGCAGCGGTTGGCCGAGACGCAGGGGCTGGCTTCCGACAATCTCCTACTCGGCTGGTATCACCTGCGCCGCGAGAACTATGCAGACGCGGAAAAGTGGTTCCGCGCCGCGCGCGCAAAGGAAGATTCCGCCAGCGCTTCGCAGGGCCTGGCACTGGCTCTGATCGCGGAGAAGAAGGAACAGGAAGCCGAAGACGTCATGTACAAGTGGCGCGGCGATTCCAAGGACGCAACCGCAACCTATCTCGCCGCCACCGCCAACCTCATGGCGCTGCAGCCGCCGGCGAATATTCCCGAGGAGGTGCTAAGCCGTATCGCGACCGAGATCATCGCGCAGAAATATGTACCGACAGCGCAACAATTCGGCTGGTACGCACGCTCGCTCAATCAGCCGCAGACGGCTGCGCGCTGGTTTGAAACGGCGCTGCGCTGGAAACCGGATGACGAACCGTCGGCCTACGGCCTGGTAATCACCCGCGAGCAATTGAATGACCACGGCGGCGTCGCGGAAGTGCAGCGCCTGTGGGCTGGGCGCTCGACGCGCATCGCACAGCTTGGCGAGACTTCAGCGCTGACGCCGCAAGTGCGCGCGCCGCTTCCCGGACCCGGTCAGGCTCCGCAGCTTCAGCAGGTCCAGCCGCAACAGGTTCAGGCGCCGCAGACGCAGACCTACCAGCCGCAGGTGATCGCTGCGCCCGCTCCCGTCGTCGCTGCAGCAGCGCCGGCCCAACGCTCGATACCGCGACAGGCAGAGCCGATACAGCAGGCGTCGCGAACCGCCCCTGCCACGCGGGGGGCGCGTCAAGCTCGCGGATGCTCGACGACCGTCGATGCCCGCCTGCTCGATCCACAAAGCGCGCTGAACCGCGGCTGGTGCCTGATGGACCTGAACCGCCCGATGGAAGCCGTCGAGGCCTTCGAGGCGGCACTCGCCAGCCCCACCCGCAAGGTCCGCGAGGACGCTGCCTATGGCCAGAGCTTGGCCTATCTGCGCGCCGGGCTTTCAAACAATGCCGCGGTCGCGGCAACCAAAGCGCCGCAGACCCGCCAGCGAGCAGCTGAACTGCAGGTTTCCATCCTCGCCGATCGCGCGCTGGCCGCCTTCACCGCGAAGCGCTACCGCGAAGCGCTTGTCTATCTGGACCAGCGCGCGCAGTTGCAGCAGGAGCGCATCGATCTGATGGTGCTGCGGGGCTACAGCTACATGAACCTGCAGATGTACGGAGACGCCGAGCGCATCTTCAATGCCGCCGCAGCGGTCGGCAGCAAGGATGGATACCGTGGCCTCGCGGATCTGAAGGATGCGACGCATCCCGAAGGCAAACAATAAGCCCTGTAAATCCCCGTGATCCGCGTGGCGTGTTCGCAGTCACCCCCCGCAAAGCGTGCTCTAGCTTGTCGCTCTTGACGTTCTTCTAAAAATAGAACATAACAAGAACAAATAGCGAGGTAAGCGTATGACCAGAACTGAGGAAGTCATAGCAAACGCATTGGCGGTCGTGGCCGCGTCGCGAGCAGAGCGAGAGCGTGACGCCGAACGAAGACGCCGCGTTTTCGGCAAGATCGAAATCGGCCTGCCGCTGCCCAAGATCAAAGGCCAGCAGCTCAGCCTTGATCTCCACTGATCAGGCTTGCGGTGGCAGGTTTTCTCTTTCCGGGCGGTTTCAATGTCAGGGCGGATCGGGTATCCCCGCTGGCAAGAAAACGAAGACGGGCGAGCGCGTTTGTCCGTCACAGATGAGAAAGCTCGTCCATTGTCGGATACCACGCCTTCCTGCTTCGACCGCCCCTACTCCGCCTTCCTTTTCGACATGGACGGCACGATCCTGAGCTCCCTGCTCGCCGCCGAGCGTGTCTGGGGCGCATGGGCCGCACGGCAGGGACTTGATGTCGAAGCGTTCCTTCCGACCATGCACGGCGCGCGCGGCGTCGACACCATCGCAAAGCTGAACCTGCCGGGCGTCGATCCGGTCGCGGAAGCAGCCGCCATCACCGAAGCCGAGATCAACGATGTCGAAGGCGTTTTTGCGCTGCCTGGCGCCGCCGCGTTCCTGGCCGCGCTGCCGGTTGATCGCTGGGCAATCGTGACCTCGTCGCCACTTCGGCTTGCGCATAAGCGCCTGGAAGCCGCCGGTCTACCAATCCCGAAATTCATCGTGACCGCTGAAGATGTGGAGATCGGCAAGCCCAATCCGCAATGCTACATCCTAGGCGCCGAGCGTCTGGGCTTCAGCCCGAGCGAATGCCTTGTGTTCGAAGATGTGCAGGCAGGTATCCTGGCAGGCGAAACCGCAGGCTCCGATGTTCTGGTCATCACGGCGACGCAGCACCACGACCTCGAGACCTCGCATCCGACACTTCATTCCTACGAGGACGTTAAGGTCCGGATCTACGAGGACGGCAAGATCGGCCTCGGCAAGTAAACAAAAACGAAAATGCCCGCCGCGAGACCTGCGGCGGGCATCTGCTCTTCGGCTCGGGAGAGAGTGAGCCTTAGATGTTGGCAAGCAACTCGTTGATGCGCGACTCCATGTCGGTAAGCGCTGCATCGACATCCTTCTGACCGGTGATTGCGGCGCTCATTTCCTGGCCGATGATGTCCTGGATCGCGAACTGACGCTGGACGGTCGAGGGCAATGCGGTGCCGAGCGTTGCGATCGAGGCGATCGTGTCGCGATGCGGCAGGGCCTTGAACTCCTTGGAGTCGAGAACAGCCTTGACCGCCGGCAGATGACCGGTGCGCGACCAATCGAAATCATTGTCGTGAAAGAACTTCAGGAACTTGCCAATCGCGGCGTTTTCCTCATCGGAACGGTCCTTGGTCGACACGGCCCAGCTGTGGCCATCCGCGTACTGCGCCTTCTTGCCGGCGAAGAGCTGCGGATACGGGTAGACTGCGTAGCCGCCCTTGTTGAGCGCCGTGCCTGCCGTTTCGGATGAGGCGTTGTAATCGCCGATCACCCAGGTGCCGTTCAGATGCACGCCGCCTTCGCCGGCGAGGAAGGCATTGATGCTGGCGGCGTAGTCGAGATCCTTGACCGTGTCGCCATTGTCGTAGATCGCCTTGTACATCTCGAGCACCTTCTTGGCCTCGGGCGTATTGATCTTCACCTGTTTCGGATCCGCGAAGAAGGCGGAATCCTGCTGGAAGAGATAGGTGTAGAGGTTGCGCGTGTAGAGCGCGACCTCGTTGGCGAGATTCTGAACAAAGTAAGGCTTGCCGGTCTTGTCCTTGAACTGCTTGGCCTGCGCCAGCAGCTCTTCCGGGCTGGTCGGCAGCTTCGGCGTGCCGTCGGCGTTGACCAGTTCGGCCTTTTTGAAGAGGTCCATGTTGATGTGGTAGAGCATGGTCCAGTTGTCGATCGGCAGGCCGTAAATCTTGCCGTCCTTGGTCACGCCGCCGAGGCTGGCGTCGGTGAAATCGGTCGGTGCGACGCCCACGGACTTCAGCACGTCGTCGAGCGGCATGATCAGGCCCTTGCTCTGATAATCCGCGAGAACCGACTGGTGGATGGTGACGATATCGGGCGGATCGCCAGCGGCGAACTGCGCGGTCAGCTGGTCATAGCCCGGCCATTCGACCGTGGTCACTGTAACGTGCACATCGGGATTGTCGGCGTTGAACTTATTGATCAGCGAGGTGATGATGCCGCACTCGCCGACCGCCTTGCTGACATCGGTGTTCTTGCCCCAATCGGCATCGCAGGCGCCGAAGAAGCGCTGCACCGTGAGCTCGGTTGCGGCGAATGCCGGCGACGCGCCGACGAGCGCGATCACGGACGCCGCCGCCAGCATGTATTTCCTGAAGTGATGTGTCATGCCCTTCTCCTCCTCTTTGGGGCTTTGCCCCTTTGGCTGGCCTCCTCCCCGGAAGCCGGTTGCGACGTCATCGCTTCAAGTCTCAGCGCACAGCGGCGCCGGAGACTGCCGTCACGATGTATTTCTGGAAAAACAGGTAGAGGACGAGAATCGGCGCGCTGGCAAAGACCGCCTGCGACATCAGGAAGCCGAGGCCTTCCGACTGCGCGAAGTTGGTCTGTGTCGAGGCGATGCCGACCGTCAGCGTATACATATCCTTCTTGGTGCCCGAGATCAGCGGCCAGAAGTAATCGTTCCAGGCGCCGAGGAAGGTGAAGATGCCGAGCGTCGCCTGTGCGGGAACCGTCAGCGGCAGAAGCACTTTCCAGAAGATCTTGAAGCGGCTCGCATTGTCGAGCAGTGCCGCCTCGTCGAGCTCCTTGGGGATAGCGCGGAAATACTGCGTCATCAGGAACACGCCGAAGGGCGCCGACAGGCCGGGCAGGATCAGCCCGTGATAGGTGTTGTGGAACTTCAGCCAGCTGAACAGCTGGTGGCGGGCGATCAGCACCGCCTGTTCCGGAACCGCCAACCCCAGGAGCACGATGATGAACAGCGTGTTGCGATAGGGAAAGTTCAGCCGCGCGAAACCGTAGCCTGCGAGCGACGAGAGCACCAGCGTGCCGATGGTAAGCCCGCCGGCGACGATCACGCTGTTCAGCACCCAGCGGAACACAGATGAGGTCGCCAAGATGTTGATATAGTTGTTGATCGTGTAAGGTGTGTTGAAGACGGAGTTCATATCCGCCATCAGTTCCTTGTTGTCCTTCAGCGACAGGCCAATCACCCACAGCACCGGCGCAAGCATCACCAGCGCGCAGAGGATGGCGAGGAAAAGGATCACGCGGTCGCCCAGCGAACGGCCGACCATGTTGCCACCTGTTGCGACACTCATCCTTCTTCTCCCTTCCGGCGCGAAATGACGTACTGCGCCATGGCAGCGATGAGGATCAGCATGAAGAGGATTTCAGAGGCAGCAGCACCCAGCCCGAGGTCCCATTTGGTGAAGGCCGCTTCGTAGATGTAGAAAACGATCGGCTTGGAGACGTTGTTCGGGCCGCCCATGGTCATAAGCTTAGCCTGGCCGAACAGCTGGAACTGCAGGACGATCTGGATGATCACCACCAATGCGAAGGTGCGGCGGATGGACGGCAGAGTGATGTACCAGAGCGTGCGCCAACGGCTGGCATTGTCGAGCGCTGCCGCCTCGTAGATATCACCTGGGATCTGCTGCAAGGCGGAGAGGAAGAGCATCATCGGCAGGCCGATGCACCACCAGATGGTCGCGATCGCGATGCCGATCATCGCCAGCTTCGGATCCGAGAGAAACGCCGGCGGCGCGGCGCCGAACCAGCCGTAGATGGTGGCGAGCAGGCCGAAATTGCCGATAAAGACGATGCGCCAGATCAGCGTGACGATGGTGACCGACAAAACCGATGAGGAGAAATAGATCGTACGCAAAGCCGCAGCCGTCCGCGTCTTGCGGTTCAAGGCGAGTGCCAGCATCAGGCCGATGATGGCGAGCGCAGGCACGGTGAGCAGCACGAAATAGAAGGTGTTGCCGATCGCCTGGATGAAGATCTTGTCGCGAAACAGCCGGAAGTAATTGTCGATGCCGACGAAGCGGCCAACGCCGAAGGCATCCGCCTTGTGGAGGCTTAGCCAGATGCCCCAGAACAGCGGCACGACCAGCAATGTCACGAAGAAGAACAGATAGGGCAGAACGAAGATGGCGTTGCGCCAAAGCGGCGCATTGATGTTCTGCACCTTCAGGCGCGCGGAAGTCTTGGCGAGCGTGACGGTGCCAGACAGCGTTGTCTCAGTCATGCCCCGGCTCCTCATTGTGCCAGGCGCGCCCCTCGGCGTCGAAGAGATGCGTTCTGCTGCCATCAAGCGTCAGCCCCACCTCATCGCCGATCGCGACACGGCTGTTGCCAATATCCTCGGCGACGATGACGCTGCCATCCGTGAGCCTGGTATAGAGCAGCGTGCGGTCGCCCAGGCGCTCGAGCACGTCGACCTTGCCGGTCGTGGTGGCGGGAACGCCGTCGGCGAGCTTCACCGCCTCGGCGCGGATGCCGAGCGCATGGCTGCCGCCTTTGATGCCGGCAGCGCGGATGGCGGTCTTGAGCTGCGTGCCGTCAGGCAGCTTGGCGCTGACGAAGCCGCTCTCTTCGGAGATCCCAACGTCGAGGAAATTCATCGTCGGCGAGCCGACGAAGGTGGCGACGAAGCGGCTGGCCGGACGGGAATAGATCTCCATCGGCGAGCCAATCTGCTCGATCTTGCGGTTGTTCATGACGACGATGCGATCGGCCAGCGTCATCGCCTCGATCTGGTCATGGGTGACAAAAATCATTGTCGACTTCACGCGATTGCGAAGCTGTGCGAGTTCGACGCGGGTGCGCACGCGCAGCGCCGCATCAAGGTTCGACAGTGGCTCGTCGAAGAGGAATGCCTTCGGCTCCTTGACAATGGCGCGGCCGATGGCGACGCGCTGGCGCTGGCCGCCGGAGAGCTGGCCGGGCTTGCGCTCCAAGAGATGCCCGATCTCCAGCATGCGGGCGGCTTCCGCCACGCGCGCCGAGATCACGTCAGAGGGGACCGCGATGTTGCGCAGCCCGAAGGCCATGTTGTCGGCAACAGTCATGTGCGGATAGAGCGCGTAGCTCTGGAACACCATGGCGATGTCGCGCTGGCCGGGCGGCAGCGTATCGATACGCTCGCCGTTGATAGAGATGGTGCCTTCATCGACACTTTCGAGCCCGGCGATCATTCTCAGAAGCGTGGACTTTCCGCAGCCGGACGGGCCGAGAAAGACCATGAACTCATTGGCCTTGATCGACAGCGACAGGCCGTCGAGCACGGTCATCGAGCCGTAGCGCTTGCTGACATTGCTGATTTCGATATTGGCCGTCATCCGGCTGCTCCCAAGCTGCAGTCAGAATCCGAAAATCCGATATGAACACATGGCTGGCACCAAACGGCGCGAATGGCGCCTGCTTCGAGAAGCAGGCCGCCTTTCGTCCATGATGGTGCCAAAACAGAAGCGGTTGCTCCCATCTTCTCCTCCCAGTGGCACGTCAAATCTGGTTTGCTGACGTTAAATCATACAATTACGATGTCAACATATCTTCGATATGTATCAGTTATCGTGATTTAATGGATCAAGCCTGCAGCCGGATCACGCGGTAGGACAAAGGCGCGATCTTCGCCGTCAGCTTGCCATCGGCGAATGCCGAACCACTCGCCTTCACCGGCACCACATTGTTCGGCTTTTCGGCCGTGTTGGTGATGGTGAGATCCGCATGGGCGACGACCTGGTCGTCGATGACGCTGAGGTTGCCGAATTCGAGCAGGCTGGCGTCGAGATCGAGCGCTTCCGTGCCGTGGCGGTTGACGATGAAGAAGGTGACCGTCTTGGCGTCCTTGTCATGGACGGCCGAGACGTCGAGGTAGGACACGCTGCCGACATCCTCGACCTCGTAGGCCGGGCTGTCGACCATCAACTTCAGCGCCGTGCCCCGGCCATAAACCGAAGCGAAGTAGTAGGGATAGAAGATCGTCTGGCGCCATGCGGCACCGCCCGGCGTCGTCATGATCGGAGCGATGACGTTGACCAGCTGCGCGAGGCAGGCGATCTTCACCACGTCGGCGCGGTTGATGAAGGTGTTCAGGATGCAGCCGACCTGCAGCACGTCCTCGAAGTTATAATCGTCCTCGAGCAGCGCCGGTGCATGCGGCCAGCCATTGGCGCCGGCGAGCGTCGCCTTGTCGCGTTCCTTGGAGTGGTACCATACGTTCCACTCGTCGAAAGAGATATAAACGTCCTTGGTCGAGCGCTTCTTCGCCTTGATGTAGTCGATGACGCCGGCGACCGTGCCAATGTAGTTGTCGAGTTCGATGCTGCGGGCAAGATAGTTGGCCGTGTTCTTGGCGCGGTTCTCAAAATACATGTGCAGCGAGATATAATCGACCTCGTTATAGGTGTGGTCGAGAACGGTCGCTTCCCATTCGGGATAGGTCGGCATGTGGGCATTGGACGAGCCGCAGACGACCAGCTCCAGCGAGCTGTCGAAGGCGCGCATGGCCTTGGCGGTCTCATGCGCAAGTCGGCCATATTCGTCGGCCGTCTTGTGGCCGATCTGCCAGGGGCCGTCCATCTCATTGCCGAGGCACCAGAGCTTCACGTCCCAAGGCTCGGCGCGGCCGTTGGCGATACGCTTGTCGCTCCACTCGCTGCCGCCGGGATGGTTGACGTATTCGAGGAAGTTGCGGGCTTCATCCAGGCCGCGAGAGCCGAGGTTGACGGCGAGCATCATCTCGGTCTTGGCCGAGACGCACCATTCGGCGAACTCGTGCATGCCGACCTGGTTGCTTTCGGAGGTGTGCCAGGCAAGGTCGAGGCGCGTCGGGCGGCTTTCCTTGGGGCCGATACCGTCTTCCCAGTTATAGGCTGAGACGAAGTTGCCGCCGGGATAACGCACGATCGGAACGTTCAGTTCCTTGACGAGATCGATCACATCCTTGCGCATGCCGTTTTCGTCGGCGGTCGCATGGTCGGGCTCGTAGATGCCGGTGTAGACGGCGCGACCGAGGTGCTCGATGAACGAGCCGTACAGGCGCGGGTCGATGTCCGAGATCGTGTACTTGCTATGCGCGGTGACCGCAGCCTTCATGATACCCTCCACTATATCATTCTTTGTGATCTATATCACAATTTGAGGTGAATAAAGCGGAAGCCTCGGTCGGGGTCAAGGGCAAAATTCAGAAAATCGGGTACAGTCTAGCGTGTTCTGATACGCAGCAGGATGTCCTGATCGTAATTGCCGAAGCCACGACCGAAAATATTGATGCCGCCGGGGTGCTTTGCGTCATCGCGAACACCGATGCGCAGGCGAATCGAGTGATGCTCGTCGAGTTTCAGATCCGAAAGCGCGACGTCGGAAATGCGCAGCCCATCAACGAAAGCGCCCTCGTCGTTGATGCGGAAGCTCTTCAGCTTGCCGTACTGCGAACCCTTCAACTTCCACCAATCCGGCGTGAAAACCCCGCGTTTGTCGCCGAAATCGCCGGGAGACGTCCAGGTGCCAATATCGATACCATTGACCGTGAGCGTGATATCAGAGGGCCAGTCGGCGCTGGTGCCGGGCACTTCGGAGCTCAGTTCCATGACGAACTCGATCTCGCGGATGGGGGTGTTGGTCAGCCTGGCATTATTGGGAAACTGGTATTCGACATGACCGCGCGTGAACCATATCAGCGCCGTCTTCATGCGATCCGGATCAAGGAAAGTGTTGGGTACGTCGAGCAGACCGATGATCCCATCCACCGAGCAGAGACCGCAGGGCGCGGTCACATCGTAGCTGGTGTAGAGGCCAAGCGGCATCGCCACCTCGATCGCATCCGGCTCGGTTTCCTTGATTTCATTCTTGAAGACGACAAGGATCTCATCATAGACACTATGACAGACTTTCTGGTTGCCCTTGCGCGCCTTTTGCGTCTCGGTGCGGATCAACCCCGCCTCCTCCAACATCTGCACATTGGTCGAGACGCTGGACTGCGGTAGCTCAAGAATATCAGCGATTTCGTTGACATTGAGCGGCCCCTTTTCATGCAGAAGCTTCAATACGGAAACCCTTGCCGGCGATGCCAGCCCCTTCAAAATGGGCATGCCCTCCTCGGGATCGACGACAAGAAAGTTGCGGCTCATATGGATCCCGTTCGCGGAAGATGAAATGCGTATTACTGTTGTATATCGAATATTTTGATTTATTCAATTGTCCCAACTGACATCGCCTGCTTGTGCATGCATTTCCATTCCTGGCTAATTTTACCGGCTGCGTTTCCGTCGTGGTCATGATCCCATGCTATGACGGGACCATCGCAACATGGGGTCGCCGATCTTGAGAGCCACGTTCCGCACGACATTCCTGCTTCTGACCGCGCTGGCGCCGACGCTAGTGGCAGCCCAAGGCTGGCAGAACGACGGCCGGGGAACCTCCATATGGAGCGTGGCGCCGTCCGAGGGGCAGTGCAATGTCAGCCAGGCGAAAAACCTCGCGCGACGTGCCGGTATCATCCGCACAAATGTGGTCTATCAGGACAACGACACGCTGACGCTCCGGGGACTGACGGAATGGGGCGAACGACGCGACATCATCTTCGCCAATGTTCGCGGCTGCCCCGAGATCGGTTTCCAGGATGTGCTGCCGTTGAATCAACGTCAGCAACAGCCCCAGCCCCAGCCACAACCGCCGCCAATTCAGAGACGCTAAAAAAGCCCCGCGGCTGAGCCGCGGGACTTCTTGAGGCCGTGACCGGGAGAGAGTTGGTCAGGCGGCCTGAACCTTGCGCGCGGTGCGCGCCCATGCCGGCAGCCAGTCGCCATGCGCGGCCAGGAGTTCGTCCGTCATCGCCCAGATCTGGTCGAGGTCGAGTTCGGCCGCGGTATGCGGGTCCATCATCGCTGCATGGTAGATGTGCTCGCGATTTTCAGTCATCAGCGCCTGAACCGTCAGTTCCTGCACGTTGATGTTGGTGCGCATCAGGGCGGTCAGCTGCGGCGGCAGATCACCGATGAAAGTCGGCTGAATACCGGATGCATCGACAAGGCACGGAACTTCGGCAGCGCAATTCTCCGGCAGCGAGGTGATGCAGCCGTTGTTGCGGACGTTGCCGTAGATCACGGAGGGTTCGCCGGTCCAGACCGAATTGATGATCGAGGAGGCATATTCCTTCGACTGCTTGACCTCGATCTTGTCGGCCGAGCGATAGGCTTCCGCCTGGCCCTTCCAGCGCTCGATCTGCTCGATGCAGCGCTTCGGATATTCGTCGAGCGGAATGCCGAACTTCTCGATCAGGTCCTCGCGGCCTTCCTTGATGAAGTACGGCGTGTACTCGGCGAAATGCTCGGAGCTTTCGGTGACGAAATAGCCGAGGCGGGTCAGCATCTCGTAGCGCACCTTGTTCGGGCAACGCGGGTTCCAGCCCGGCTTCGGAGCGCGACCTTCACGGTAGGCGCGCACGAGATCGGGATAGAGGTCCTTGTAGGAGCCGTCGGGCTGGCGATGCTCGAACTTCAGGTAGAAGGCCATGTGGTTGATGCCGGCCGAGCGGTAGCGAATATCCTCATAGGGGATATCGAGATCGTGGGCGAGTTCCATTGCCGTGCCCTGAACCGAGTGGCAGAGGCCAACCTGCTTGATGGTGGGATACTTCTCGGCGATCGCCCAGGTGTTGATCGCCATCGGGTTGACGTATTGCAGCATGATTGCCTCGGGGCAGACCACGAGCATGTCCTCGCAGATCTTCCACAGATGCGGCACGGTGCGCAGGCCGCGCATGATACCGCCGACACCGAGCGTATCGGCAATCGTCTGGCGCAGGCCGAACTTCTTCGGAATGTCGAAGTCGGTGACCGTGCAGGGCTCATAGCCGCCGATCTGGAAGGCGACGACCACGAAGTCGGCACCTGTCAGCGCCTTGCGCTGGTCCGAATAGGTCTCGGCCTTGGCCTTTGCGCCCAGCGTCGAGATCAGCTTGTTGACGACGATGGCGCTTTCTTCCAAGCGCTGCGGATTAATGTCCATCAGGGCGATGGTCGCGCCCGACAGCGCGGGTCGCTGCAGCACGTCGCCGATGATGTTCTTCATGAAGACGGTGGAACCAGCTCCGATGAAGGTGATCTTGGGGTTTCTTGCCATAATATCCTCCGGCATTGGCAATCAGGCTACCTCGAAAGCGGCTTTGACGAGCCGTTCGGTGTAGGCGGTCTTGGGATTGGTGAGAACTTCGTTGACGGGTCCCTCTTCCATGATCTTGCCATGCTGCATGACAATCACCCGGTGGCAGAGGGCACGCACGACCTTGAGATCGTGCGAAATGAAGAGATAGCTGAGGCCGCGCTCGTCCTGCAGCTTGCGCAAGAGCTCGATGATCTGCGCCTGCACCGAAAGATCGAGCGCCGATGTCGGCTCGTCGAGCAGGATAAACTCCGGCTCGAGCGCGATGGCGCGGGCAATGGCGATACGCTGGCGCTGGCCGCCAGAGAATTCATGCGGAAAGCGCGACAGGATATTGCCCGGCATGCCCGCCGCGATCAGCGCCTCGCGCACACGGTCCCGCCGCTCGGCCTTGGTCGCGCCGAGCTTGTTGACGACAAGTCCTTCCTCGATGATTTGGCCGATCGTCATGCGCGGATTGAGCGATGAGAACGGATCCTGGAAGACGATCTGCATGCGCGAGCGCAGCGGCCGCATCTCGCTGCGCGACTTGCCGTGGATCGGCTGGCGGTCGAAATAGATCTCGCCATTGTCTGCATCGTTCAACCGCAACAGCGCCTGCCCGAAGGTCGTCTTGCCGGAACCGGATTCGCCGACGAGGCCAAGCGTTTCGTGCTTGCGCAGCGTCAGCCCCAGGCTGTCGACGGCCACGAGCTCCTTCAACTCCGGCTTGAAGAAGCTGCCGTGGCGCATCATGAAGGACACGCGCACGCCCTTGGCGTCGAGGATGACCTCAGAGCCCTCGGGCAGCGGGTTCGCCTGGCCGCGCGGCTCGGAGCTCAAAAGATGCTTGGTGTAGCTGTGCTGCGGATTGGCGAAGAGCCTTTCCGTCGTGTTGTGCTCGCGCATTTCGCCATGCTGCATCACATAGACGTAGTCGGAGAACTGCCGGACAACGGTGAGGTCGTGGGTGATCAGGATCACCGCCATCCGCATTTCCTTCTGCAGATTGCGGATGAGGTTGAGGATCTGCGCCTGAACCGTCACGTCGAGCGCGGTGGTCGGCTCGTCGGCGATCAGCACGTCAGGATCATTGGAGAGCGCCATGGCGATCATCACGCGCTGTCGCTGGCCGCCGGACAGCTGGTGCGGATACTGCTTCAGGCGCGCTTCGGGATCGGGGATCTGCACCTGCTTCAGAAGCTCGAGCGCACGCGCTTCCGCCTGCTTCTTGCTCACCTTGCGGTGGACGCGGATCGCTTCGACGATCTGGCTGCCGATCGTGTAGATCGGGTTCAGCGAGCTCATCGGCTCCTGGAAGATCATCGAGATGCGGTCGCCGCGCAGTTTGCGGCGCTCGCGCTCGGCATATTTCAGGATATTGGCGCCGTCATAGTCGACGGTCGATTTCGGCGCGACGACGGCGCGCTTCGACAAGAGCCCCATGACGGTGCGGGCCGTCACGGACTTGCCGGAGCCGGATTCACCGACGATGGCAATGGTTTCCCCGCGGTAGAGCTGGAAGGAAATATCCTTCACCGCCTCCACGGTGCCATGCTCGACCTTGAAGTTGACGCCGATGTTGCGGGCGTCGATGACCGGGCTTTCCGTGTGCGCATCGTGATCGAAGCGGACGGGCGGGGCAAACGAGTTGACGAGTGCGAGAGCCATGTTCTTCACCTCAATCAATAGGGATCGACCGCATCGCGCAGACCGTCGCCGAGCGCGTTGAACGCGAAGACGGTGACGAGCACGAAGCCGACGGGAGCGAGGATCCAGGGATAAGTGCCGATCACCGAATAGTTGGCGGTGTCCTGCAGCATCAGTCCCCAGGAAATCAGCGGCGGCTTCACGGCAAAGCCGAGGAAGCCCAGGAAGGATTCGAGCAGCACGACGCTCGGGATATGCAGCGTGACGGCAACGATGACGTGGCTCATCACGTTCGGGAAGATGTGCTGGAAGATGATACGCCGGTCGGTCGCGCCGACGGCCATGGCCGCGCGGACGTAATCGATGCGGGCGAGCGCCAGCGTCTTGCCGCGCACTTCGCGCGACATCTGCGCCCAGCCGAGCGCCGACATGACGACGATGACGAAGGCGAGGAACACATTGGTTGGTGCCGTCACCGGGATCAGCGAGGTCAGCGCCAGATACAGCGGCAGCTGCGGAAAGGCGAGCACGATCTCCACGAAACGCTGCACCCAAGCATCAAAGGCGCCGCCAAAATAGCCGGAGACCATCCCGACAGTAGTGCCAATGACGGTGACGATGAAAACGACTGTCAGCGCGATGGTGAGCGAGATGCGCGAGCCGATGATGGCACGAGAGAGAACGTCTCGGCCGAACTTGTCTGTGCCGAGGAAATGTACCGGCTGTCCATCGACGGAGCCGAAGAAGTGGCGATCGGTCGGGATCAGACCGAGCAGTCGGTACTCCGAGCCCTTGACGAAGAAGCCGAGCAGGCGTGGATTGTCGTAGTCGGGGCCGACGATCGGCTGGAAGGTGACGGGATCGAGCTCCTCGGATTCACCGAGCGCATAGACGCGCGCCGGATAGGTGAGATTGCCGTCTTTGTCGTGAAAGCTGACCATCTGCGGCGGCGCGAAACCGGTATCGGTGGCCTTGGGATCCATCGGCGCAAAGAAATCGGCGAATACCGCCATCACGAGAAGCAGGCCGACGAGCACGAGGCCCATCATGCCGGTCCAGGAACGGCGAAGCCTGCGCCAGACCAGCGACAGATAACTTTCATTGCCGTTAAGCAGACCCTTGACGGTCTCTTCGTGCGGCGGCGGGGGAGCGGAATCGAAGGCGAGCATATCAGGCTCCTCCGTACTGGCGGACGCGCGGGTCCAGCATGGCAAGCAGCATATCGGCGATGATGTTGCCGACAATCAGCGTCGCGGAAAGAACCATCATGAAGGTGGCGGTGACATAGACGTCTCCGACCGCCATCGATCCGACGATCGCGGGACCGACCGTCGGCAGCGAGAAGATGATCGCCGTCTCGATTTCTCCGGTCAGCATATAGGGAAGCACGACGCCCTGGTACATGACGAGCGGGTGCAGCGCGTTGGGTACTGCATGGCGCATCACGACAGCGCTGCCAGACAGACCCTTGGCACGGGCCGTCTCGACGTATTGCGCGTTCAGCGTATCAAGCAGGTTCCCGCGCATGACGCGCATGTTGTAGGCGAGCCCTCCGAACGTGGCGATCGCGACGACAGGCCAGACGTGGTGGACGAGGTCGGCGAGCTTCGCCCAGGACCACGGCGCCCCGCCATATTGCGGCGAGAAGAAGCTGCCGATTTCCGAGACGTTGAAGTGGAAAACCATCAGGTAGACGATGATCAGCGCCATCAGGAAGCGCGGCACCGTCATGCCGAGGAAGGAGATGCCCGAGAGCAGGCTGTCGATCCAGCTATACTGGCGGGTGGCCGCCCAGATGCCGAAGCCGATACCGAGGATCGACGCGAATATGTGACAGACCAGCGCCAGAAGCAGCGTGCGCGGCAGGCGTTCGCCAACGACGTCGGCGACCGGCTTGTTGTAGAACATGCTGTAGCCGAAATCACCCTGGGTGATGATGCCCTTGATCCAGGCGAAATACTGAATGACCATCGGCTGGTCGAGGCCATGCGCAACGCGGTAGGCCTGGGCCTGCGCCTCGGCGGCTTCGAAGGACGCGCCGCTCTGGTTGATCAGCTGCGATCGGATGTAATCGGCATAGTCGCCCGGCGGGGCCTGGATGATCGCGAAGGTCACGATGCTCAGGATGATCAGTACGGGGATGGCGGACGCTATGCGCACGAGCAGGAAGCGTAACATCGGGCTCGTTTCTCCTTGCTGCCAGTCGCGCCTTTCGGTGCGGCCGGCTTGTTGATCTTGCCCGGCCGCGCATCACGCGCGGCCGGTCCGTTTCTTCGGGAGGAGAACTTAGTTGATCGGGCCCTTTTCGCCGGGCTTGCCGGGCAGCTGCTCAGGGAACAGCTCGTATTTGCCCTGCTTGTCGGCAGCCACCCACAGGCGTTCGCGGATGACGGAATCTTCAGCCCAGTTGAACATGAAGATCGGCGTTCCGGCCGGTACGTTCGAGAAGCGCTTGTTGATGATCAGCGCACCCGGGTACTCCGTGAGGCCAACCGTATCGACATTCTCGGTCGCGATCTTCTGGTACTGCTTCATCAGGGCGACGCGTTCGTCATTGTCCTGGCTGGTGCGGAACTTGTTGACGATGTCGACCAGCTGCTGCTCGTAAGGCATCAGATCGACCTTGTCGTCCTTGCCAGCGCGGTGTTGCCAGCTGGTGCGCGGTCCAACCGGAGCGAGCTGCTCGGTGTTCTGCACCACGGATGCAAGTTCCGTCGGGTTGCGCTGGATCAGCCAGTCGAAACGACCGCCGTAATGAGCGTCGTCGCGCTTCGGACCATCGAGGGCATTGAGAATGACCTTGATCCCGAGCTTTTCCATCTGCCCGACGACACCTTCCGCGAGGCTCTTGTCGGTACTGTAGGTATTGTTGACGAGCAGCACGATTTCGAGGTTCTTGCCGCCTTCGGTGCCGGCGGGGAAGTTCACGAAGCCGTCGCCGTCGGTATCCTTCAACCCGACCTTTTCAAGCAGCGCCTTGGCACCCTTGAGGTCGAAGGGATAGTAGACGACGGAGTTGCGGTCGTAGAAACTCGTGCCCGAGGACAGGCCGCCTGGATAGATCGCCGTGAACGGACCCTTGACGAGCGAGTCGCCGATCGCCTTGCGATCGAGAGCCATGGTGACCGCCTTGCGGAAGCCCTCGTTGCGGTTCAGCTCGCGGATCGCCTGGCTGCGCCCATCCGGTTCGCCCCAGCCATTGGCCGAGAAGTTCATACGCAGATTGTATCCGATCAGGCGCGGGCCGAAGGCGAGACGAGCGGGCGCCGTCTTTTCGGCGGCGCGCTTCAGCGATGCCACGAAGTTTTCCGGCTGCTCGAGGTTCGAAATGTCGCCGGAGCCGGCAACGGCCTGCACGTCGCGGTCCGCCCAGGTCGAAAGCTTGTAGTGCAGCTCGTTGAGGTAAGGCAGCTGGTTGCCCTTCTCGTCGACCTTCCAATAGTAAGGGTTGCGGCGCATCACGATGATATCGTCGGGACGGTACTCAACCGGCACCCAACCGCCCATGACGGGCATGTTCATGTACTCAGGCGGGAAGGCGTTCTTGAACTGGTCGTAGGTGTTCTTCGAGTATTTCGGATGCTGTGGCTTGAGGATATGCGACGGGCCCGGGCAGAAATTCGGGTACGCCATCGTGTAGAGATACTGCTTCGGGAAAGCTTCCTTGAAGGTCCACTCGACGGTGTAGTCGTCGATCTTCTTCAGCGTGGTTCCCTCGCCGAAAGCCTCGGGCGAAGCGCCGCCACCAAGCGGCGAGACGTTTGGATCGACGACTTCGTCTTCCCAGTAGAACATGATGTCATCGGCGTTGAAGGCAACGCCGTCAGACCACTTGGCACCTTCGATGAGGTGCATGGTGAGCCTGTGGCCGTCCTCGGACCATTCCCAGCCCTTGGCAAGGTTCGGAAGCGGTTCGGTGTCCTTTGCTTCGACCTGGAAGAGCGGTGCGGTACGCGTCAGGCACTCGGAAAGGCCGATATCGATGCCGCCCCAGCCTTGAGTCTGGCCGGCGCCGTAATTCCAGCCTTCCGGCCGGCCTCCGATGACGTGGCGCAGCGTGTCGCCATAGACGCCGATGCCATCGACCATGTTGTCGGTCTTGAAGACCAGCGGCTCCTTGGGGAGACGGTCCTTGACCGGGGGAAGCTTGCCGGTATCGACAAAGTTCTTCTTCACCCAATCCGGCTCGTTATACGAGGGAAGCGCCTTGAACTCCTCGATGGAATCTCTCGATACATAATTGATCTTGCCTTCCGCCGGAAACTGCGGCGGAACGGGCGGTGTCGTCGGCTCGGAGGCGTAGGCGCTCAAAGCCTGGACCGAGACGCTCAGCGCCAGTCCGGCCAGAATGCCAAGGTTGCGGTAATGTCTCATCGTCTCTCCCTTTTGTATCGGGACGCTTGTCGGCTGCCCCGGTTCTCCTCAACGATCCGGAAACGGGCTTGTGGCGATGGCGTCCCCTCCTTGGGACGCCATCGCCACCCGTCCTCCGGGAAACTTACACGGCCTGCTTGAGCGCCGCCTTCTCGGCGCGGAGCTCGTCGATCGAGCGGACGTTGCGGCGTGCGGCACCTGCCCATTCACGGGTCTTTACCGTCGATTTCGCCAGACGTTCCTTCGCGGCCGGGACTGCATCCGCATATTGCGGCAACCAGCGCGCCTGGGCGACAACCATTTCATCGACCATCTGCCATACCTCTTCCGGCGTCGCCACCGCGCCGACCAGCGGGTCGTGCAGGACGGCGAGCTTCAGGAGATCGATGTCGCCGCTGATGGCGGCATGAACCGACATGCGCTGGACGTTGATCGACGCCATGCAAGTCGCAGCACACGCTTCCGGAATGGTGATGCCGGAGACCATGTTGATGCCGAAGCGATCGACGAATCCGGGCGATTCGATGATTGCGTCAGCTGGCAGGTTGGTGATCACGCCGTTGTTCTTGAGGTTGAAGTGACCGCGATAGACACGGCCCGTTTCCAGCGCCTCGAGAATGTGGCTGGCGTGCTCGTTGGAGCGCTTGGCCGGATCAATCGGCTTTTCGGCCGAAGCGAGGAACTGCGGGAATTCCGTCTCGAACCAGTTGCGGGTTTCGGTGGAATGACGCAGGTAGCCGCCGGTTTCGCCATGGATCCAGTCGGACATGTCGATCCATTTGGTGATTTCATCAGGCCGCTTGCGGTACCAGGGCAGGTATTCCGACAGGTGACCGTTGCTCTCCGTCGAATAAACGCCGAAGCGCTTCAGGACGTCGATGCGCAGCTTTTCCTGCTGTGAGAACATGGGATGCGCCTCGAAGGCGGCAACCAGCTCGTCCTTGTCAATCTTGCGACCGTTGAGCTTCAGATCGACGAACCAGGTCTGGTGGTTGATGCCAGAGCAAATGTAGTCGAGCTCGGAGACAGACTTCGCGCCGAGCACTTCGGCGATCTGTTCGGCTCCGTGCTGGACACCATGGCAAAGACCAACGGTATTGACCTTGCCGTATTCGATCGCGGCCCACGTGTTCATAGCCATCGGGTTCGCGTAGTTCAGAAACATGGCGCCCGGCTCAGCGACTTCGCGAATATCCTTGCAGAAGTCGAGGATGACTGGGATGTTGCGCTGACCGTAGAGAATGCCGCCGGCGCAGATCGTGTCACCGACGCACTGGTCGATGCCGTATTTCAGCGGAATTCTGATATCGTCGGCATAAGCTTCCAGACCACCGACGCGCACACAGCTGATGATGTAGCGAGCGCCGGTCAGCGCCTCCCGGCGGTTGGTCGTCGCCGTCACCTTGGTCGGCAGTTTGTTCGATGCAACAATCGTATCGAGGATCTGCTTGATCATCTGCAGATTGTGCTCGCTCATGTCCGTGAGCGCGAACTCGATATCCCGAAATTCTGAAACACACAGAATATCGGTGAACAACTTTTTCGTGAAGCCGACGCTGCCTGCGCCAATGATAGCGATTTTGAAACTCATGATCCTAGCCTCGATGCGATTAAGATGCCGGATTTGGATAGCAGGAAGAAGAATAGGCCGCGGGCTTGCGTCCGACGACGAAAAAGGCCAGAAATCCGGCTTATTCTCCTCCCCGCCGCTCCATGAGCCCGGCGGTGTTCTCTCTCTTGGGGCGGATTATGCGTAAAATCTTCAAGCCCGCCAGAGAAGGATTATGCTTTCATGGGTAATTTTGTGCTGCAGGATTTGATCGATCGCGGGCCGTCCATGCGAACGGTTTCCCTGCCGCGCGGCCGACAATCCCTGCATACCATGCCAACAAGCACCGGTTACGAAGTGCGCGAGAATGCCACCTATGACTGGGATGGACGCAAGCGCGGGCAGACGCCTTTTACCGTGTTGCAGCACACGATTAGCGGTGCTGGCAATCTACGCTACGAGAATCGCGAACTGCGGGTGAAGGAGGGCGAGACTTTGCTGGTGCTGGTGCCACACAATCATCGCTACTGGCTGGAGGACGGCGATCGCTGGGAGTTCTTCTGGATCTCGATGAACGGCGAGGAAGCACTGCGCATTCACCGATCTATCCTCGCGGTCACCGGTCCGATCTTGAAACTGCAGCCGCGGACGATCGAACATCTTGCCGATTGCAGCCTACGGCTAATCACTGGCGGCGAAACGCCTGGCTTGGCGTCGTCAATTGCCTATGAGGCGGCGATGGCCCTTTATGACGACGTGTTCGGCTCGCATCCCGTATTCAGCGAAGAGTACCGGACCATGCAGCACGTCATCGACTACATTACCGACAATCTTGAAAAGCCGCTACCGGTGGAGGACCTCGCCAGGGTGGCAGGCCTCAGCCGCGCGCATTTTTCTCGCATGTTCGCCGCTAACGAAGGCCTCCCGCCGGCCGAATATGTGCTGCAGAAGCGCTTGAAACGGGCGGTCAAGCTGTTGACGAAGACTGCCCACATGCCGGTCAAGGAAGTGGCGATCCGCTCCGGCTTTGAGGACGCCAACTATTTCTCCAAAGTGTTCCGTCGGGTCTACGGCACCAATCCGACGGAGTTTCGCACGACCGGCATGTATGCCAGCGTCGGCAGACCGAGCTGATGGCAACCGGGCTGGTTCAATCCGAAGACTTTTGCGGTGGGGTGCGATGATCGGCGTCCGAAGGCGCCGATGGGGATGGCAGCGGCCGCGACCCGACATAAAATGCACATCCCCCGATCAGCAAGCCGACAAAAAGTGCGAGCCATATGCCCGGTCTTGCCGCGAGGTAGAACACCACGTAACCCCCAGCCATGCCGGTGAGTGCCATGGCCTTGGCACGCATCGATATCGCGCCCTGGTCGCGCCACGCCCGCAGTGTGGGGCCAAACGTCGGATGGTTCAGAACCCAGGTTTCGAGACGGGGCGACGAGCGGGTGAAGCACCAGACGGCTAGGATCAGGAAGATGGTCGTCGGCATTAGCGGCAGCAACGCCCCGATAAAGGCGAGGACCAGCATCAGTATGCCAAGGATAAAATATCCTGCACGCAAAGTGAGGTCGGTGACGCGGCCGGGTTTCACAGACATCTTCCGGTTTATAGAGGGCGCAGTATCCCTTTCACGACAGCGTGGCGCAATGCAAGATACATGGTCATTTTTCCGGTAATCGCCGCTATTCTGCCGCCTCCCGCAACGCTAGCGGCTCGCTGTCCTGCAACTGGCGAGCATTGGGAAAAAGATTGTGCCGAAGACCGACTAGCGCCATCAGGATCTTGCGCATCGCCGACGACCTGACAGGGCCACGAACCGTATCGATCGCGGCATCGACCAGCTGCAGCAGCGACTGGTCCGGCTGCGTCTCGGGCGTGCGCCGTCTTTCCCCGTAGAAATACGCAACGGCATCGAGAACCTCGTCTACGGCTGCACGCTGGTCTGTGAGAAGCGGCCCCTTGCATGCCTGCAGATCGACGACGCTTGTTCCAACCCGCATATCCTTCAGCATGTCCGCCTGGGTGACAGCGGAATCCTGCGCCAACGAGGCAAGACGCGGTACCATCAGCGAAAGACGATCCAGCATCGTATATAGCAGGGCCTGGGGGTCGCGCTTCTGCGACTTGCGCGCCACAGCGGCTATGTCAGCCCATGCGGCCTTGAAGAGCCTGCGCGCGCTCCACTCCGCGCCAACTGACCTAACCACGGCCGCAATACCGATCGCCATCAGCGTTCCGAGGACCGTCGAGAGATTGGCATTCAGGAAGGAGGCGAGATCGAAACTAGGCCTCGATTGCAGTGTCAGCATCGTCGGTATGTTGGCGGACAAAGCCATTCCGAGCAGGAAGGTCGATGGGCGCGCGATCAGCACGCCAAGCGGCAGAAAGAGAAAGCTCAGCGCCAGCACGAGCGAGGAGAATCCGCTGAGAACGGGCATTACCGCGAATACAAACACGAAGCTGAGAACAATCGCGACCATGCTGAAGATCATGAACTTGCGAATAATCGGCGTCGGATTGTCCATCGCTGCAAAGAAGCAGATGAGAATGCCTGCGATCACAGGTGCACCGGCGCCGCTGCTCCAGCCTGTCATGATCCAGAAGACCGTGCCCAGCACGATGGCCAGCGCGGCCGAAAAACCGGAGAAAAGCGCCATGCCATAGTCTCTGTGAATCGGGCGCGCGCTTTCCTGCTTGAAGCCGAACGACTGCCCCCTCCAGGCAGGCCGTGATCCCGAGGCAATTTGCAGCCGCAAGCCCACGCATTCGTTCCAGATCTCCAGCAGGTCGCGCAGCCGGGCTGAGAAATCCAGCACCAGCAGATCCTGCCACCCGCTTGAGCACATCGCTTCAGCCTCAAGCGGCTGAAGCGGCGCCAGCATCTCGCTGTAGCACTCCTCCGACATCGGCTCGTTTGTCCGCATCCACGCCTCGGCATCAGCAATGAGCTTCTTGACGGCGTGTGTGTGTTCGTACCCCGTCCTTGTTAGCGCGCGATCCACATCCACGAGGCCGGACACCACGGGCAGGAGCGTGATCATGTGACGCTGCAACTCGCGTGAAGCGCCGACGAGCTGACTGTGGCTTGACGTGTCGTAGGACACGTGGGTCGTGAACGTTCTGATATCGGCGGCCTCGGCCGCAAGACGGCCGGATGTGGGCATCAGTGTGGGATCCTCCGGGCGTCTGTCGAGTGCTGCCGCAATCAGAACAGATGCATCGCTCAACCAAGCATCGATGCGCGCCGTCAGTACGGGACCGGCATGACGTGGAAAAACAACTCGGTTGATGACTGCCGCGCAGATGATTGCGACAGAGATTTCTATGACGCGCGAGGTGGTATAGGTAAACACTGCCGACGGGTTGTCGACCAGCGGAAAGCTGGTGAGCGCGGCCGTGTAACCTGCCAGCATGAAACCATAGCTGCGCGGTGTGCGGTCGAGCAGGCTGATTGCGAGGCAAACCGCGACCCAAAGCGCGATCGCCAAGGTCAGCAATTCCGGCGCATTCACGAGATTGGGCACCAGAATGATGCTCATCGCCCCACCCGCCGCTGTGCCGACCAGGCGATAGACCGCCTTCGAGGTGCTTGCGCCCGATAGCGGATGGGCAACGATGTAGACGGTAGTCACAGCCCAATAGGGATTGGGGAGGTCAAAGCACAAGGCAATGAACAGCGCCAGCATGGCTGCAATGAATGTCTTAATCGAGAAAACCATGTCCCACGTATCGGGGAGCCAGGTGAGCTTCTTGCTTGCCATGGGAAACCGGAGGTGAGCGCTAAAGCTCGTAATTTCGATCGTTTACGTACTATTCGCATACGAATTAAAATAAAACAATATGCTTTACTGCGGGAGCGAGCGCCTTTAGCGCTCTTTCAACGAGAAACAGCAAGGGACGGACGCAGAGGATGACAAGGCAGACGAAACCCTTGAGCCGCAGAGCAGCGGTCACCTCCAGCATGCTACAGGCGGGAAGCATCTGGAAGCGCATGGCGGAGAAGGCGCTGGCAGAGGACGGAATTTCGGCGTCGCGCGCCAATCTGCTCCTTCTGGTCAGCCGGTCGGGCGGCGGTGTTCGCCAGGTTCAGCTTGCCGAAAGCCTCGGCCTCGCCAGCCAATCGCTGGTCCGCCTGCTGGATGAACTCACCGCCGGTGGTCATATCGAACGCAAAGACGACCCGGACGACAGGCGTGCCAAAACAATTTGGTTAACCCCCGACGGACAGCAACTGGCAGAACGCGTCGAACGCGTCATCGCGTCATTGCGCAACAGAGTGCTTCGCAACGTCGATGATGCCGACATCGAGGCAGCCCACCGCGTCTTGGATGCCATTGTGCGGGCAAGTGTAGAAAACACTACCGATGACTGAGACCAAAAAGATATAGAAGTGTCACAAACAAATAGCCAGATTCGACGAACAGTAAGCACTGCAGTTAATTGCTGCTGGCAATATTGCAACACCAACTAAATAAAAATGGAGATTCTACTCAATACATCACTTGAAATAGATGAATTTTATTTGCCCGAATATTCTTCCTCATATAAAAGACATTAAAAATAAAAAACACCACCCTGGAAACGCCCTTCACTTCACCTGCAGCATGATGATGTCAGGATTGAAAAATGAAGGCCGCAAATAACAGTATCGACCCCAAGGACCGTAGAATACTATCTGTATCGCGTATCCTAGGTTATGCGTTTGCATTTATGCTGATTTTTATCATCGCGATGGCGATGGTTCCCAACCAATTCTTCATCGTCTCGACACGGGCGGTGATCAACGCACCGGTGCAGCTGATCGCTTCTCCCATCTACGGCAGGGTAGATAAGATCTCACTGCAGGTTGGCCAGGTCGTCAATCTCGGCGACGTCATGGCAACGGTCTCAAACCCCAACCAAGATCAGACATCTCTGACGGGACTCAGGCTGGAAAAGCTCGATCTGACCGAAAAGCTCAACAACACGACCAGCGTAGCGGCCGAGCGCACCGAGCAACTTAACAAGGTCAAGACGCAGATCGACAGCGTCAAGGCGGGCGTTCTGAGTGAACTCTCGGCAGTGATCGTCAATTCTGAATTCAACGTCCAAACCTATCAGGCCCGCCTCAACGAGCAGGACGCGCTGCTGCAGCGCCAGCAGACGCTCCTTAAAAAGGGCCTGATTTCCGACAGTAGTCTTGAGCCACAGCGCCAGAAGCGCAATGCAGCCCAGGCCGAGCTTGATTCCGCCAAGGGCGAGCTGCGCCGCAACGAGATTGTCCAGTCGCTTGTCGGCCGCGATATCTATACCGGCGGCACTGTTGCCGCGAACCTGCTGACGCTCGAGATGCAACGAACGAAGCTCGCCGGCGACATCGCCGAGGACAATATCGAAATCAACCAAATGACGGAGCGTAAGCAGCAGGTCGAGAACCTGATCTCGCGCGAGGAAGGACGCCTCGGCAAGACCGGTGCGGCCGAGGTCACCGCCGAGCGCCACGGCCAGATCGTCAGCGTCGACGCATCCTTCGGCGATTTCGTCATGCAGGGCCAGCCGGTCGCCAAGTCGCTCGACTGCACCGAGGCCTTCGCCGCGGCCGTCTACCGAAGCCGTGACGTGACCGCGCTCGAGATCGGCACGCCCGCGATGGTCAACTTCCGCAGCCTTGGCGTGAAGCGCAGCGGGCGCATCTACAAGATCGTCCGGTACTTTAACTCCGGCCCAGAAAACCGCTATTTCGCGAAATTCCCAGAGGCCGAGGGCCATGAGGTCTATGTTCTGGTCAAGATCGACGAGCCGACCGCCCAGGACGGCAGTGTTGCCCAGCAGAACAACGACAAATTCTTCGGATGCCACGTCGGCGAGGATGTCATCGTCTCTCTCGGCGAGACCATCACCTCCCGTATCGCGCGGTACTCGATGGCTGTCGTTGCCGGGCTGACATCGCCGGCGATTGTTCTGTCCGCATCCACATCGCTGGACAAGGGCACCGGTCCGCAACCGCCGGCCGACAAGACTGCGACACCCTGAAGAGCCAAGCTGAACGTTTATCCGCGTATTGCGAGGGGCGAAAATGAAGGGCATGAACTCGTCAATGGGTGAGGTTTGGCGCGGGTTGATCGCATCACTCCTGGCTGCCATGCTGTTTGCAGCGGCAATCGACGCGGCGCGTGCCGATGATGAGGCGAAGACGCAGCTCGCCTGCTCGATGTGCGACGCGCTGGCCGCCAAGATGACGGGCGAGCCCGAGCAGCCATTCGTCTTTCGCAGTTTCGAGCCGGCCAATGGCGGTTCGGCGCTGCATCCGTCGCTGGAAAATACCGGCTTCACCTACGACAATGCGCTTGCGATGATGGCGCTTTACGGCTGCCAGCGTACAGCCGAAGCCCGCCGCGTTGCCGATGCGCTGGTGGTCGCGCTTGAAACCGACCGCCACTACCACGACGGTCGCCTGCGCAACGCCTATCGCTCCGGCACGGTCATTCCGGGCAAGGAAGGCATGTTGCTTCCAGGCTATTGGAGCACGGCGAGCAATTCCTGGGTCGAGGACGGCTATCAGGTCGGAACTGCGACCGGCAGCACAGCCTGGGGCGCGCTCGCCCTGCTGATGGCCTATGAGGAAACCGACCAGCAGGCCTATCTCGACTCCGCCCGCAAAATCATGGATTGGATCCACCGCAGCACGGCCGATCCGAAGAATGACGGCTATTTCGGCGGCTTTTTCGGTCATGAGCCGACGCCGGAACGGATGACCTGGAAGTCGACGGAGCATAATCTCGACGTCTACGCCGCCGACAGCTGGCTCGCCCGGCTAGATGCGGGTGGCGACTGGACGCACCAGGGCGACAGCGCACTGCAGTTTCTCAAGACCATGTGGAACGAGCCGGAAGGCCGCTTCTATATCGGCAGCATGCCCGACAGCAACGCTCCGAACGTGGGCATGTCGGGCCTCGACGCCGAACTCTGGCCGCTGATCGCGGTTCCGGAATTCAAATCCAGGGCCGATCGCGTGATGGAATGGACTGACCTGAACCACGGGGTGGAGGGCGGCTACGACTTTAACAACGACCGCGATGGCGTTTGGCTGGAAGGCACGGCGCAGGCCGCGCTCGTGCTTCGCGAGACCGGCCAACCCGAAAAGGCCGAACCGCTTTTTGCCACCATCGCCAAGCAGCGCGAGCCCGGCGGCCTCGTCTACGCCACGGAAAACGAGCAACTTACGACAGGCCTGCAGGTCGGGCCGAACTCGGCGCCCGGCGACTTCAAGTACTACCGACTGCCGCATATCGGCGCGACCGGCTGGGCCGTTCTTGCCGCTCTCGATATCAACCCCTTCGTCGGCCTGAAAGACCAGATGAAGGCAAGCAGCAAGGATGGTCCATGTCCCCCGAAGTAGTCACCTTGTCGGATTCAATACTGTTCTCACTGCTGGCGATCGCGCTGATCGTGGGCTGCGCCTGGCTGCTGGACGCCAATCGCGGCAAGGACCGCGTCATTTTCGGCACGATCCTGGTCGTCATGCTCCTGAACTATCTGTATTTCCGCATCACCAAGACATTGCCGGACTTCGAGTGGAGCCCCTACGCGATCTGGCCGCGCTTCTATCTCGGCTTCGAAGTGGTCGTCATCTTCTACACGGTGCTTTCGATCGTCTTCTTCTTCAAGCGGACCGACCACAGTGGCGCCGCCGACGCCAGCGAAGCGCTGATCGCGCAACATTCGCGCCACCCGGCCGTCGATATCTTCATCTGCACATACAACGAAGAACTGTCCATTCTGGAGCGCACGATCCTCGCCGCCAAGGCGATCGACTACAGCAATTTCACCGTCTGGGTCCTGGATGACGGACGCCGCGATTGGCTTGAGGATTACTGCAACGAGATCGGCGTGCGCTATCTACGCCGCAACGACAACGTCGGCGCCAAGGGCGGCAACATCAACAATGCGGTACGACGTTCCGCCGAGGACACCAACGCCCCCTTCATCCTCATTCTAGATGCCGACTTCGCGCCGCAGCGCGGCATCCTGAAACGAACGGTGGGCCAGTTCATCGACACCGAAATCGGCCTCATCCAAACGCCGCAGTTCTATTACAATGCCGATCCGGTCCAGCATAATCTGCTAGCCTCGAAGGCATGGGTCGACGATCAGCGCATCTTCTTCGACGTCATGCAGCCCTCCAAGGACGGATGGGGCGCAGCCTTTTGCGTGGGAACGTCCTGTATCGTCCGCCGTGATGCGCTCGATATGATCGGTGGCATGCCGCAGGAGACGGTGACTGAAGATATCCACCTCACCTATCGCCTGATGCAGAAGGGCCTGAAAACCCGCTGGCTCAATGAACGCCTGAGCGTCGGCCTTTCGGCCGAGAGCCTCTCGGGATATATCACACAGCGCTGCCGCTGGTGCCTGGGCACCATCCAGGTGGCGCTCCTGAAGGATGGCCCGTTTCTGGGACGCGGCTACACCTTGATGCAGCGGCTGCACTATTTCCACGGCCTGCTCTTCTGGTTCTGCCGGCCCTTCATCCTGCTCCTTATGGCCGCCCCACTTCTCTTCTACTTCCTCGGCCTGCCTGCCATTCTGATGGAGCCGGAGGCGTTCTTCCTCTATGCGCTGCCGATGGTCGCCGGCATGTGGACATTCCATTCCTGGGTTTCCGGGCGGCGGAGCCTGCCGCTTTTCACCGAGGTTTCGCAGATGGTCTCGGCCATTCCGATCACCATCGCCCTCATCCACGCCCTCTTCCACCCCTTCGGCCGGCCATTCAAGGTTACCGCCAAGGGTGAAGATCGCGGGCGTGTGGAGGTGCTTTACCCGATCGCCGCGACGTTCTTCGCCATCATTGTGCTGACCTTCGTCGGCATGCTCAACGGGCCATTGCTCAGCACTTACAACGATCTCGACGGCTTTAGCGTCGCCTGGGGCATGGTCGTCATGGTCTACGCCTTCGTGTCGATGCTCGTCTGCATCGAGCTTCCCCGCCCGCCCCTTGAAAAGCTTGAGCTTGCGCTTGCCCGCGAAGGACAGGTCGCCAGCGGCGGCAAGGCCGCTCCCTGCGTGATCGATACGATCTCGATCGAGACGGCCAAGATCACGATGCGAGAGGAGAGCGCGCTCAGCCAGATGCGCCTTGGCGATATCCTGATCTTCGCACCCTTCGACAATTTCCACGTCGCCGGGCAGATCACCAGCATGGACCGCGCGAATTCGGGCCTGTCGCTCTCGATCGTCGCCATCAGGGACCGGCGCGACGATTACGAAATCAAGAAGGGCGCCGAGGATATCAGGCGCAAGATGGTGCAGCGCATGTTCAGCGAGATGCCGGAGGTGATGCCTGCCCGCGCCTACCCTGTGCTCGCCGTCCAGGGGCTGATGCAGCGCATGTTCGCACGGCCCGCGGTTCTGGTCGGCGACACCGAGCCCTATACGTTGAATGGGCACCAAGCACCGCGCAAGTTCCACAAGCCGCGCTTCTTCTCGCCAAAGGTTCCGCTGCTGCAACTTGGCGCTGGTGCCACTCCGCCGGCGGCCGCCGAGTGATCGGGCCTTACTGACGCGAAGAAAAATGCCGGATCCCCTGGAGGTCCGGCATCTCTGTTAGCGGGTAGCCGTTGGCGAAGCGGTTCAGCGCCAGCCCAGGGCGGGTGCGACGTGCTTCAAGATTTGCTCGACCACATGAGCGTTGTAATCGACGCCGAGCTGATTGGGCACGGTGAGCAGCAGGGTGTCGGCCTCGGCGATTGCCTCATCCTTGGCCAGTTGCTTCACGAGGGCATCGGGCTCGGCGGCATAGCTGCGACCGAAGATCGCCCGCGTCTTCTCGTCGATAAAGCCGATCTTGTCGTCGCCCTGACCGCTGCCGCCGAAATAGGCCCGGTCGCGATCATCCACCAGCGCGAAGATGCTGCGGCTCACCGATACGCGCGGCGTGCGCGTGTGACCGGCTTCCTTCCATGCTTCGCGATAGGCGCGGATCTGCGCTGCCTGCTGCACATGGAACGGCTCGCCGGTCTCATCGTCCTTCAGTGTCGAGCTCTGCAGGTTCATTCCAAGCTTGGCTGCCCAGACGGCGGTCGCATTCGAACCGGAGCCCCACCAGATGCGTTCGCGCAGTCCCTCGGAATGCGGCTCGACGCGCAACAGGCCAGGAGGATTGGGGAACATCGGACGCGGGTTCGGCTGGGCGAAGCCTTCGCCGCGCAGAACATCGAGCAGAACTTCTGCATGGCGCCGACCGATATCGGCATCAGACCCACCCTCGGGCGGCTGATAGCCAAAGTAGCGCCAACCATCGATCACCTGCTCCGGCGAGCCACGGCTGATGCCGAGCTGCAAGCGCCCTCCTGAGATCAGATCGGCGGCGCCGGCGTCCTCTGCCATGTAGAGCGGGTTTTCGTAGCGCATGTCGATGACGCCGGTCCCGATCTCGATACGGCTGGTCTTGGCACCAACCGCGGCAAGCAGGGGGAACGGCGATGCGAGCTGGCGGGCAAAGTGGTGAGCGCGGAAATAAGCGCCGTCGGCCCCAAGCTCTTCGACAGCAACCGCAAGATCGATGGACTGGAGAAGCGCGTCGCCCGCCGAGCGGGTTCCCGATTGCGGCGACGGTGTCCAGTGTCCGAACGAGAGGAAACCGATTTTCTTCATGATGTAGCACCGTGAAAGCGTGATTGACGAATTCATGGTTCATCGCACAGTTCCGGCCGCGGATACAGCGGTCCGGGTGTGACCACAGTGTCAACGCTTCATCTCATCGAGCGTCAACTTCACGTCAAAAAGCTGCGGCCCAGAATCGAAAAAGCCTGCCGCGGGAGGAGGTGCGGCAGGCTTTCGAAAAGAACCGAACAACAGCTGGGAGGAGGAGTGCTGTTGTTCCCTCAGGCGACCCTGGGAGGAGGAGTGGGGCGCCCGAACCACGAAGCTTTGCGGGAGGAGGTGCATCGCTTCGTTAAAAATGACTATATCCGATATCTGTTCATTTTCTAGGCATTATTGTGCAGTGCAGCTATGCGCTCTGCGCATGGAATAAAACAAAGATACAGATTGTATACGAACATGCCTGTCCGAGTGGCTCATTCATTCCGGCATCGCTGCCTAGACGGCACAGTCAAGACCACTAGCGATCAACAACTGGAACCTGCCGTTCAGGCGCTTCGAGGTGATGTTCGGCGCACGAGATCCGGCAAAGGCGCTGAGGTCGGCCCGGGAAACTTTGGAGTTTGGCACCCAGATGCAAGCCGACCATACAAGCATTCACGCCTTCCTCGACGTGTCATCAACAACCACGCACTTTCTGGCCCAACTGCTGCAGCGCCTTGAAAGCATCATACCGTCTCAGATGGCTTTCAGCGGTTCGCCCTGCCGACGGCATGAACGTTTCATCGACCTTGGTCAGCATAACCATCGCCTCTCGAACATCGAGATAACAGCCACTGGCGACCGCGCCCAGGATCGCCGCGCCTAACAATACCGGTTCGTCGGCAATCGTTGCGACGATGGGCTTACCGCATGCATCCGCCAAAAGCTGACGAACAAAGCTTTGCTGGCCAGCCCCGCCGCTGATCACGACGGAACTGATCTCGACGCCCGCCTGCGCCTGGGCGTCGATGATCTGCCTGAGACCATAGCCGATGCCATAGAGCCCTGCTACATACAGTCGAACGAGGCTGTCGATATCGCGCTCCATGTCCATACCCGCTATCAGCCCGCGAGCGTGTGGATCGGCAAGCGGTGCGCGGTTACCCAAGAACTCAGGGACAACATGAAGGCCCTGAACGAGCGAGGTTGCGTCGGCTCCTGCCTTGCTGGCAGCAATGTCGGCAAGCATCACGGGAAGCGACTGGCCTTTTTCTTTTGCACTCTGCAACGCCTGCGCGGCAGCGGGATGAAATGAAATCAGCTGTTCTATTGCTGCGCCGGCAGCGCTCTGACCGCCTTCGTTGAGCCAAAGCCCGGGAACCATCGCCGAATAATAAGGCCCCCATACGCCCTGCACGAAGGCCGGTTCGACTGTCGATGTCATCGTGCACGATGAGGTACCGAAGACATAGCCAAGGTTCGCCGTCGGCCCGTCGCCGAAGCCAACCGTCCCGATCCCGCCGGCATGAGCATCGATCAGTCCAGCAGCGACCGCCGTCCCCGGTAGCAGCCCGAGTTCCGCTGCCGCCGCCGGCGTCAGGCCGCCGCCGAGTGCCGAGCCCGGCTCGACGATCGTCTGGCCGATGCGGGCAAAGCCTTCATCCGCTAGCGCGCCGAGGCCGATCTCTTCGAAATATGTCGGATCCCAGCGCTTCTCGTGCGCGAGATAGGTCCACTTGCAGGTCACGGTGCAGGTGGATCGCGAAAGGTCGCCTGTGGCCCGCCAAGTCAGGAAATCGGCAAGGTCGAAGAACTGCCATGCCGCCTCGAACACCTCGGGGCGGCACTCCTTCAACCAGAGCAGCTTGGGCGTCTCCATCTCTGGAGAAATGCGGCCGCCGACGTAGCGCAGGACCTCGTGGCCGAGCGCATTGATCCGATCCGCCTGGGCAACCGCTCTGTGGTCCATCCAGACAATAATATTTCGCTGCGGATCTTCCGATGGGCCAACCGGCAAGGGCTTTCCCTGGTCACCGAGGACGACGAGCGAGCAGGTGGCGTCGAAGCCCAATCCTACGACATTTTTCGCCGCCACCCCGGCATCGCGAACGGACTGACGCACGGCTTCGCAGACTGCCTGCCAGATCTCGTTACTCGACTGTTCGACGATTGAGCCGGCTTCACGGTAAAGCGCGATGTCACTCTTGGCGCTGGCCAGCATTCGTCCGCCGAGATCGAACACCCCGGCGCGAGCGCTTCCGGTGCCGACATCAACGCCGATCACGTAGCGCGGTGTTTGGACTTCTTCGCTCATTGTCTCTCATCTTTCCAGCATAAATGGCTGATGCCCGCGCATTGCGCGGGAATCACTTTCGTTAGAGGTCGACACTATTGGGAAGGATCACGAGGTCACGAATGGTGACGTTGCGCGGCCGCGACAGCATGAAGAGTACGCAATCGGCAACTTCCTTGGGCTGCATCAGGCTGCCATTGGCGAGCGCTTCTTCCATCTTCGCCTTCGGCCAATCATCGAGTAACGCGGTGACGACAGGACCCGGCAAGACAGCTCCGACCCGCACACCGTGCTGCGCCACCTGACGACGTGTCGAATGTACGAATGCCTGTACGGCGAATTTCGAGGCGGTGTAGATTGGCTCCCAGACAACCGGGACAACACCTGCGATCGAGCTGGTGAACAGGATGTCGCCCGACTTCTGAGCGATCATGTGCGGCAGCACGGCACGAACGGAGCGGAAAGCTGCGTTGATGTTCAGATTGAGCACCCTGTCCCAGGCATCGGGATCGCCGTCGGCGACCTGCCCGCCTATGTAGGCGCCGGCATTAGCGTGGAAGATGTCGAGTCTGCCGGCGACCTCCAGAATTCTGGGAAGGATGCCCGAGAGTTGCTTGCCGTCGAGAAGATCGACGACAAGCGGGAATGCGCGCTCGCCGAACGCCTCGCAGATTTCATCCAGCTTGTCCTTGGCGCGATCGATGAGGACGACGGTCGCGCCTTCGGCGTGTAATGTGCGGGCGCATTCGAGCCCAATGCCCGACGCCGAACCGGTTATGGCGGCGACTTTGCCTTTCATAAGGTCGGTCATGAATCTACTCCTTAAATTTAGATCAAGCGCGTCCGTGGCTGACGCGGGAACGGCGGGCGAGCGAATCGACGATGACGGCAATGGCGAGAACGCCGCCTGTGATCATGTAGCGCAACGAAGAGCTGAGGTTGAGTAGTGTCAAGCCGTTGGAAATCGCTTGGATGACGATGATCCCGAGCAGTGCGGAATAGGCGCTACCGCGACCGCCGAAGAGGCTCGTCCCGCCGATCACGGCAGCGGCGATGGCGTTGAGGTTGACGTCACCCGTGCCGGCCTGCTGGCTCGACGAGGCAAGACGCGAGGCTGACAAAATACCGCCGATGGTCGCAAGCGTTGAGCAAAGCACGAAGGCGCTCAGATAGATGCGGCGAACATTGATGCCGGCGCGACGCGCAGCTTCACGGTTTCCGCCGACGGCGAACATCGAGCGTCCCCATTGGGTGCGCGTCAAACCATAATTCAGGATCACCGCGATGGCGACGAATAGCCCGAACATCCACGGAATGCCTCGGCCGAGGTTGAGATAATAGACCGCGAACTCGAGTGCTGCGGTCAGCACAACGGCCTTGATAGCGGTAGCGGCAAAAGGCTGCGAGGATAGATTGACCGCCGCGCGCTGCTGACGCGTCCGCAGACCCTTGGCGATGATCACCGCACCCGGAAGCAGAGCCAGGAGGTAGGACAGCCAATCGGGCATGACCAGGATCTGGCCGAAGCGGACGAGCGGGGATGCATAGGGAAGGTTAATGCTGCCGCTCGGGCCCAAGATATAAAGCTGCATACCGAGCAGCGCCAGAAGGCCGGCAAGCGTCGCCACGAAGCTTGGCATCCCAAGCCGGTTGTAGAGTACGGCGTAAACGGTTCCGATGAGCGCACCAGCGGCAATAGCAGCTATGATCGCAACGACGAAGGGGACACCGTTGTTCACCCAGAGCACACCTAGGATGGCGGATGACAAGCCGCTCATCGAACCTACGGAAAGGTCGATCTCGCCAAGCATCAGCACACAAACGATGCCGAGCGAGATGATGCCGACGGTGGCGCAGTCAAAGAGCAGGTTAACGAGATTGTTGGGTGCGAGAAACACCGGATTGAGGAGCGAGAAGACCGTGGAGATGACGATCAGCCCGACAGCGACCGGAAGCATGCCCAAGTCGCCGGATTTAACCCGATCGATAAAGGCCCCGACCATCGCCATCATGCTGTCGTCATGGCGGACGCGTTCGTCGCTGCGATCAAGCGTTGTGACGGGTGCGACTGTTGTATTGGATGGTTTCTGGCTCATGCCGGTCTCCCATTGTTTTCCTGCGCCGTGCCTGTCTTGCGCTCGATACGGCGCGAGACTGAGTTTTCCGTGGCGCCCGTGATCGAGGCGACAAGTTCCTGGTTGGATGCATCAGGCGTGAAGACGCCGTTGTTCCGGCCCAACCGCAATACGACGATGCGATCGGCCACGGCGCGTACGTCTTCCATGTTGTGGCTGATGATGATGACGCCCAACCCGCGGTCACGGACACGCTCGATGAGATTGAGAACTTCGGCGGTTTGCGCGACGCCGAGTGCGGCCGTCGGCTCGTCGAGCATGATGATTTTCGGGTTGAGGAGGAGTGATCTGGCAATTGCCACCGTCTGGCGCTGGCCGCCCGACAGCGAGGCGATCGGCTCCCTGACGGACGGGATGCGCGCGGCCAGCTCCCGAAGCAGCGTCCACGCGCGGACTTCCATCGCCACCTCGTCGAGCGCCCAGGGCGAGAGCTCATGCCCGAGGAATAGGTTGGCCACGACGTCGAGGTTCTCGCAGAGCGCCAGATCCTGAAACACGGTTGCAATACCGAGCTCCAGCGCCTTGCCGGGGCTGTCGAGCGAGACACTCTGGCCGCAGAACTCGATCGAACCGGAAGAAGGCTGGTGCACGCCAGCCAGGACCTTTACCAGGGTTGACTTGCCGGCGCCATTGTCTCCCACCAGGGCAACGACTTCGCCCGCCTTGACGTCCAGCTCGATATCGGTCAGCGCCGAGACGGCACCGAAGTTCTTCGACACATTTCGCAGTCGCAGGATGGGCTGTCCGCGCTCCGGTACATTGCTTGCTGTGGTGCTCATAGCTAAAGGCCTTTGTGCGTCCTTGAGAAACCGGCCGCACGCAGTGCGGCCGGAATGGCTGATTGGCTCTTAGTTGCCGATGCCGAGCTTCTTGCAGCCTTCGGCATATTCGCCGGTGCAGATCTGCTCAGCCGTCTGGATCTTCTTGTCGAAGATCTCCGCCTTGATGTTCTCGGCGGTGACGACGGCCGGGATGAAGAGCTGCGACGGCGTGTTGTAGAGCGTCGTCTTGGCTTCCGGCTTCTCGCCCTTGATGAGCTGGACAGCCACCTGTGCGGCTGCGGACGCTACGATCTCGGACGGCTTGGAGATCGTGTTGTACTGGTCGCCCGAAATAATGAGCTGCAGGGCTGCGATCGTCGCGTCGTTGCCGGTGACCGGCGGAACAGGGTTGACGCCGGCTGCCTTGAACGCCGCGATTGCGCCGCCGCCGGTGCCATCATTGGCGGCAACCACGCCCTTGATATCGGCCCCGAAGCGCGTGATCTGGCCGGCCGCCCACTCCTGAGCCTTCGGCGGCGCCCATTCCGGCGTATCGAATTCGGCAAGCGTCTTGTATTTGGATTCCTTCAGGCCGCGATGGATGCCGTCGCGAATGAGGCCGGCGGCCGCATCGGTCGGCGAACCGTTGATCTCGAGCACACCGGCTCCGTCTGGCACGCCTGCCTTTTTCAAATGCTCGACCAGCGACTTGGCAATCGCGTAGCCGATACCTTCATTGTCGAAGGAAACGTAGAAATCAGCAGGCTTGTCCGGGATCGGACGGTCATAGGCGATGACCTTGACGTCCTGTGACTGGGCGAGCTCAACGAGGCCCGCGGCTGCGGCGGAATCGACAGGATCGAGGACCACGACCTTGGCACCCTGCGCAATCACCGAGTTGAACTGTTGCTGCTGCAGCGATGCGTCGCCATTGGCGTTCTGGTAGACGACGGCGCACTTGGCACACAGCTTTTCCATCTCGGCCTTGAAGCCCGGAAAATCGTGCTGCTCATAGCGGGTCGACGCCTGATCAGGCATCAGGAACGCCACCGTCGACGCTTCCTGGGCGAGTGCTGCTCCGCCGAGCGCCACCAGTATGGTCGCCGACATCAGGGAAAGTTTGCGATAGGTCATGTTCTCCTCCTTAATTGACCAACAGCAAGGATCGGCCATTGCCGCAACATTGACCTGACGCGCGATGCGCCAGTGCCCCCAAGCCGCGGCTCGCCGAGCCGCACGGCAAAGAGGGCCACCAATAGCTGCGAAATCACCTCCCGGTGCCAGCCTCCTAGCTGGCACGTATCATCGATTGAGCGCATTTGCTCAATCGATGAAGCAAGATTTGCCACTTCTCTCGTTTGATGTCAAGTTAGCGCCCGACACAGGAGATGAGAATTTTGAAATTGGACAGGCAGCAGAAGCGAACCACGATCTACGACCTTGCGGAACTCGCCGGCACCTCCGCGAGCGCGGTCAGTGCTGTCTTGAACGGGAACTGGAAGAAGCGCCGTATCAGCAAGCAGCTTGCCGAGAAGATAACGCGAATAGCCGAGGAGCAGGGTTACGCGCTGAACATGCAGGCAAGTCTGCTGCGCCGTGAAAAGTCGCACATCATCGGCATGATCGTCCCCAAGTACGATAACCGATACTTCGGTTCGATCGTGGAACTCTTCGAGACCATGGCTCGCGACAAGGGCTTCTTTCCGCTTATCACATGCACGCGACGCGACCCTGCGCTTGAGATTGAGGCCGCTCGAGCGATGCTCTCCTACCAGGTGGATTGCGTGATTGCGACAGGTGCTACGGACCCCGACAGGGTCACCGAACTATGTGCCGCTGCAGGCGTGCGGACGATCAACCTCGATCTGCCCGGCAAACTTGCACCCTCCATCATTTCCGACAACTTCGCAGGCGCTCGAGAGCTGACGCGAAGAATACTCGTCAGTTGCCAACACCGATTTGGCTCAATGGAACCACTGATGTTCGTCGGCGGTCGTGGCGGCGATCACAACACGATGGAACGTCTAAGGGGATTTCGCCAAGCACATGCGGATCACGGTATCGACCTTGATGACGACAGGGTCATCGCCTGTGGTTACGCCCCCGAAAAGGCGCAGAGCGCGCTAATGGAGCGCGCTACCAGCGGCTTGCCCTTTTCCAAAGGCATGTTCGTCAACTCGACAATTACACTTGAAGGCGTACTCCGCTGGGTGCGGCTCGCCGGACCTGTCAGCGAGCAGGAATTCGCACTCGGATGCTTCGACTATGATCCTCTCGTCGCCCTACTCGGCGACAACATCGAGATGGTTCGCCAGGACGTACCGGCAATGCTTGCCAGAATGTTCGAGCTGATCGAGCACGGAAACTTTGAGCCGAACGTGTCAGAAATCCCGCCCGTTCTTCGTTAAGCGTGCGGGTCGCAGGATAAGCGATACCGGTATTGCGCGGAAGACTTCAGCACCAATTTGGCGCTTACGCGTTCGTATCTCACTCCTTGGCGTGCTTTGGCGGCGCTTCTCGATTTCCTTCTGCCCGGTCTCTGTGCAAGGCGGCACGTGCCAGCATCATCAGAGTTACCGGTGTCGTCACGGTCACGAACACGCCGATCAAAATCTCGTGGACCGCAAAGCGAGAGGACACAGCGGAAAAGAAGATCATCGAGCCGAGCATAACCCCGCCAATCCCCCAGCTGGTTCCGAGTGTCGGCGCGTGGATACGTTGGTAGAAACTTGGTAGACGGAGAAATCCGATCGCACCGATCAGAGCCAGCAGCGCTCCGAGAACGAGGAAGAAGGCGACAAGCGACGCCACCCAGACCGGCAGATCCATGGCAGCGTGCATCATTCGATCACCTCCCCGCGCATCAGGAACTTAGCCAGTGCCACGGTTGCTACGAAGCCTATCATTCCTATGACCAATGCGGCTTCGAAATAGACCACCCTCCCCGTTCCGACGCCGAAGGTTACCAAAAGCAGCATGGCATTGATGTAAAACGTGTCGAGGCCGATGATGCGGTCTTGCGCGCGGGGGCCGACGAACATGCGGACCGAAACGATGGCCATGGCCGCAACGAGCATGACCTGGGCGACCGACACGGCCGTGAAGAGGATGATTGCACTCATGCGAATATCTCCAGCAACAGCGCCTCGTATCGGTTCTTGATCGTATCGCGCCATACGGCTTCGTTCTGTATGTCGAGAACGTGCAGCAACACCGTGTGATCGTTGGAATCATATTCCAGCCATGCGGATCCTGGCGTGCTAGTCAAGATCACGGCCAGCACGGCAAGCGCGAACTGGCTGCGGAGTTCCAAGTGTATGGTGATAAAGCCGGGGTTGTGCCGTCGTTTCCCGCTGCACAAAATGATCCACGCGACGTCGATGTTCGACTTGACGATATCACCGAACACCAAACCGAAGAGCTTCGGCAGGAGATACCATTTCTTCAGCCGTACCGGTTCCGACTTGAGAGAGGCCATCGCCCAGCCCGCGAAGACCGCAACGACGAGGCCCAGGATGAAATGGCCGAGGGTGAAGCCGTTTAGCAGCAACCACATGATGAGCAGGCACGTCGCAAGAATGGGATAGGGAAGCATCACTCGCCCTCCGTTCCAGCTTTGACGCCCTTGATCGGCAGCGCGTTGTTGACCGCGTCGATATAGATCGACGGCTTACTCAGCGTGCGGATCGTCGTGTCCATGTATTGCATCGCCGGCCCGGCCTGCACGGTGAGTGCGAGCGTCAGCGCCAAGAGGAACATCACCGGCACGATCTCGATCACCAGCACGCGGGGCACAGTTCCTTCGATCGAGCTCCAGAAGGTGCGGATGCCGACGCGCGTCATGGAAATCAGCGCGGCTATGCCGGAGAGAATAACGAGAACGACCAAAGCCCAGATCGCCGCAGTGGGCGGCACGCCGATGGAGCCGGTGCCCATCATCGCAGAGAGCATGGCGAATTTGGCGACGAAGCCCGAGAGTGGGGGAAGGCCGGAGAGCAAGATGCCGCAGGCCGCGAAACAAATGCCGAGAACAGCCATGGTCCCCGGCATGGTGACGCCTTCTTCTTCGTTTTCGGGCTCTTCGTCGGCCTCGCCATAAGCCTCCATAGTCACGGCAAGCACGTTTGCGCCCGCATCCTGGCCGCGTTCGACGAGTTCGATGAGCATGAAGAAGGCGCTGATCGTCAATGTTGAGCTGACGAGATAGAGCAGCGCGCCGGAAGAGACCGCGCCGTCGTTGATACCAAGCACCATCAGCAGTGTCCCCGATGAGACCAGTACGGAAAAGCCCGCAAGCCGTCCCAGCGCCTGCGACGCAAGCACGCCGACGATGCCGAAGATCAACGTGGCCATGCCGCCATAAAGCAGAACCGGCGCGCCGAACCCGGCCGAGGGGCCCTCACCGAACAGCAGCATCGTCAGCCGCAGGATCACATAGATCCCAAGCTTGCTCATGATCGCGAAGATACCGGCCACCGGTGCAGATGCGGCGCTATAGGCGGTGGGGAGCCAGAAGCAAAGCGGCCACATGCCAGCCTTGATAAGGAAGACGACACCCAATATGCCGGCGCCGGCCTCCATCAACATGCGCCGGTCGGGCTCGATCTCGGGAATGCGGGCGGCAAGGTCGGCCATGTTGAGCGTCCCCGCCGTTCCGTAGATGAGGCTGACGCCAATCAGGAACAGCAGCGCGGCCACGAGGTTGACCGCGATGTAATGCATGCCAGCCTTGACGCGCAGCGGGCCCGAGCCATGCAGCAGAAGACCGTAGGAGGCTGCCAGCATGACCTCGAAGAAGACGAAGAGGTTGAACAGGTCGCCCGTGAGGAAGGCCCCGTTGACCCCCATGAGGAGCAGCTGGAACATGCTGTGGAAATGCGCGCCCACCGCATGCCAGCGCGCCAGCGAGAAGACGAGTGTCGACACGGCAAGCAGTGCTGTCAAAAGCAGCATCATGGCCGATAGCCCGTCGAGAACGAGCACGATGCCGAAGGGTGCCGACCAGTTACCAACAAGATAGACGCCCTCGAACCCATTCGGACCGCTTTCGATCCTGAACAGGATGAAAGCGATCACGGTGAGCAAGATCGCGGAGGCGAGGCTGACCATTGCCTTGGCGACGCGGCGCCGCTCGTCGATGAACAGCAGGAGCGCGCTAGCGATCAGCGGAATGAGGATGGGCGCGACGATGAGATGATGGGACCAACCGTTCATTTCGGCTCGTTCCTTCCGTCGACATGGTCGCTGCCCGTCAGTCCGCGCGACGCCAGGAGGACGACGAGAAAGAGCGCCGTCGTCGCAAAGCCGATGACGATGGCGGTCAGCACGAGGGCCTGCGGCACCGGATCGGCGAGAATGGACGGATCGTCATTACCCAGGATCGGCGGCACGTTGGCCTTGACGCCGCCGACGCCGAAGATGAAGAGGTTGACGGCGTAGGAGAGCAGCGAGAGCCCGATGATCACCTGATAGGTACGCGGGCGCAGGATAAGCCAGACCCCGCAGCTCGTCATGATGCCGATGGCGATCGACAGAACCAGTTCCATCACCGCTCCTCCGATTTGGCCGCTTCGATCGTGCGCAGGCGATTGATCCGCAGCGATTGGTGGGCAAGGGCGACAAGGATCAGCACGGTCGATCCGACGACCAGTGAGAAGACGCCGAGATCAAAGAGGAGCGCTGTCGCCGCCGGCACCTTGCCGATCAGGGGCAGTTCAAGATAGCGCGAATGCGAGGTCAGGAACGGATATCCGAGCAACCAGGCACCGGCGCCCGTCAACACCGCGGTCAACAATCCCGCGCCCATCCACCGCAGCGGCAGAATGCGGATGCGGTCCTCGGCCCAGCGCGTGCCGCCGGCGAGATATTGCAGGAGAAAGGCGATCGAGAGCGTCAGTCCCGCCGAGAACCCGCCGCCGGGCAGGTCATGCCCGCGCATGAAGAGGTAGACGGAGAAGGTGATGATCACTGGGAACATCCACTGCATGATGACCGATGGTACTAGCAGATAGTCGCGCACCGTGTCGCCGGCCGAGCGCTCCGGCCGCTCCTCGTCGAAGCGGTTTTGCACCTGCTGCTGCTCCGGCATCCCCATGCTGTCTTCAGCCGGGCGGAAACGACGCAGCAGGCCATAGACAGTCAGCGAGACGACCCCCAGCACCGCGATTTCGCCCAGCGTGTCGAATCCGCGGAAGTCCACGAGAATAACATTGACGACGTTTCGTCCGCCGCCGAGCGAATAGGCATGCTCGAGGAAATAGTTGGCGATCGCGTCAGGCACCGGCATCGTCATCACGGCATAGGCGATGGCCGACATGGAGACGCCACAGAGGACGGCGAGCGCGAAGTCGCGGAAGCGCCGGAACCGGGCGCGGATCGTCATGGACTCGCGAATGTCTTCAGATCGTTTCGGCAGCCACCGCAGCCCCAACAGAATGAGAACGGTGGTAACGATCTCGACCAGCAACTGGGTGATCGCAAGATCAGGTGCCGAAAGCCATACGAAGGTGATGCACACGATCAGGCCGACGCCGCCGAGCATGACCAGCGCGGCCAGTCGATGGTATTTGGCCGTGTAGGCGGTACCGATCGCCAGACACACCCCGATCAACCAGAGCGCGGTGAAGACAGGATCGACGCCGGAATAGGCAAAAGGACGATGTTCGAAGCCGCGGAGATAGAGCGGCAGGGCACCCGCAAGCAGTCCAGCGACCACCAGCCACCGCAACTGCGGCTGCAGCTTGCGTGTCCCAAGCCGCCGCTCGGCAACGCGCGCCCAGCGCCAGGAGACTTCCACGAGGGCACGTTCAAAGATGCGCTGCCCCTTCAGCCGACGGATAAAGGGTGGACCGTCGTCGCAACGTGACAGATAACCTTTCAACGCCCAGTAGATCGCGGTTCCGGCGATCAGCGCTATGACGCTCATGATCAGCGGGAGATTGATCCCGTGCCACAGCGAAAGGCTGTACTCAGGCGTGTCGTCTCTTAAAACACTGATCACCGCGCTGTGGAGAAATGGTCCAATCGATAGTGCCGGCACGATACCGACCACCAGGCACAGCACGACGAGAAACTCGATCGGAAAGCGCATCCAGCGTGGAGGTTCGTGCGGATGCGCGATCGGCAGGTCGGTCGGCGCGGGGCCGAAGAAAACGGTGTGGATGAAACGCAGCGAATAGGCAACGCTGAAGGCACCAGCAAGCGTCGCGACATAGGGCAGAATTCTATCAAGGATGGAATCGGCGTGCGTCTCGACCGCTTCCGCGAAGAACATTTCCTTCGAAAGGAATCCGTTCAGCAGTGGTACGCCGGCCATAGCGGCGCTGGCGACGACGGCAAGGGTCGCCGTGATCGGCATGAACCTGTACAAGCCGCTAAGCTTGCGCATATCGCGCGTCCCGGTCTCGTGGTCGATGATGCCCGCCGCCATGAACAGCGACGCCTTGAACGTCGCGTGATTGAGCATGTGAAAAATCGCAGCCACCGTTGCCAATGGGCTTCCGAGGCTGAGCAGCGTCGTGATCAATCCAAGGTGGCTGATCGTCGAATAGGCAAGGAGCCCTTTCAGATCGCGCTGGAATATGGCGAAGTATGCGCCAAGCAGCAAAGTGATCATTCCCGCGGCGCCGAGGATCCAGAACCACTCGTAGGTTCCAGACAAGACTGGCCAGAAGCGCACGAGCAAGAAGACGCCCGCCTTCACCATCGTTGCCGAATGCAGGAATGCCGACACGGGCGTCGGTGCCGACATGGCATTGGGCAGCCAGAAGTGGAATGGAAACTGAGCGCTTTTCGTCAAAGCTCCAAGCAGAATGAAAATCAGCGCGGGCACATAGAGGCTGTGATTTCGAATCAGGTCACCTGAGTTCAGGATCTTGTCCAGATCGTAGCTGCCGACGATCTTGCCAAGCAAAATCAGGCCGATCAACAGGCAGAAGCCCCCGATCCCAGTGATCGTCAGGGCCATTCGAGCGCCGTCTCGGGCGGCAGCATTGTTGTGCCAGTAGCTGATCAACAGGAACGAAAAGATGCTTGTCAGTTCCCAGAACACCGACAGCAGGATGACATTCCCTGAAATGACAATGCCGACCATCGCTCCCATGAACGCAAGCAGGAACGAGAAGAATCGCGGGACCGGATCGTCTTCCGACATGTAATAGCGGGCGTAGAGGATGACCAGAAAACCGATGAAGGTGATCAGCATGGTGAAAATCCATGCAAAGGCATCCATGCGCAGAGTCAGATCAAGACCGAGCTGCGGCAACCACTCCGCGTTGAAGCGAATGACACCCCCGTCAGAGACCTGCGGGTAGAGACTGGCGCTAAGCAAAAGGGCGAGGAAGACGACAATACCAGCAAGGCTGGAAGGCAGGCGACGTGATACCGTTCTCAGGAAAAAGACCGACAGAATGCTACCCACGAACGGAAGAATCAGCAGGGCAACGAGCATGAAGGGTCCGGCTGTTATCCCAATGCGTCTGTCCTTTTCGAATTGTGATTAGAGGCATCGCATATTCAGCAACGACCTAGTAATCACTTTTAAATTAGCCTATATGATCTATATCAACCAATATGGGCGATAGTCGAAGATGGGTCAAGCTTACGACCATAAGATTTTGTCGCCGGCCCTATGTAGAGCGGCACGCGGTCTCGTGGACTGGACACAGGCTGAACTGTCAGCACGGGCGGGCGTGTCGCGAAGCACGGTTCGCGACTACGAAGGCGGGCGCCACGATGTTCACCGCGCAACGGCTGCACAATTGAAAATCGCGCTTGAGAGTGGCGGTGTAACCTTCGTCAATCTGGACGACGGCAAAATAGCTCTTTGCTCCAGCAACGAGCAGTGACGCCGAGCTGGCTAGCCGCCACGCCTGTGACGCGCCAAGCGGTTCGGCGCGCTATGGGGACACAATCCGTCGTCCCGTCTCCTGGTCGAAAAGATGCAGATTTCCCTGAGAAAGTGAAAGACGCTGTCGGCTGGCGACGTCGAACTGGGGCCGTTCGCGCAATACAATGGAAACCAGTTGCTCCCCAAGACGTGCCTCGACGAAAGTCTCCGCTCCCGTCGGCTCGATATTCTCGACGATGGCTTCAAGCTCGCCAACACCAGCGCTAACAAGTGCGATTTCTTCGGGACGCTTGCCAATCAATATCGACTGCCCATCGCGTACGCCTCCAGGAACCTTCAATCCGGTCCCCTTCCCGGTTTGCAGAACAAACTCGCCGGATCGGGCGACGGCCGGAAACAGGTTCATCGCAGGAGAGCCGATAAATTGCGCCACAAAAGAATTTGCGGGGCGATCGTAAAGCTCAAGTGGCGAGCCAACCTGCTCGATCTTGCCCGCCTGCATGACGACGATGCGGTCGGCCATGGTCATTGCCTCAATCTGATCGTGGGTAACATAGATCATGGTCGTTCCAAGACGGCGATGTAGCGACTTGATCTCGCCTCGCATTTGCACGCGCAGCTTGGCGTCAAGATTGGAAAGCGGCTCGTCAAACAGGAAGACTTGTGGCTTGCGCACGATCGAGCGCCCCATGGCCACACGCTGACGCTGGCCACCAGATAGGGCCTTCGGCTTGCGCTGGAGGAGCGGAACCAGGCCCAGGATTTCCGCCGCCTCACGCACCTTTTTGTGCTTCTCTTCCGTGCTGGCGCCGGCCAGCGTCAGGGAAAACGCCATATTCTCCTCGACGGTCATATGCGGATAAAGCGCATAATTCTGGAAGACCATCGAGATGTCGCGGCTCTTCGGTGGCAGGTTGTTCACCACCTTGCCGCCGATCGATATTTCACCACCGGAGATCTCTTCCAGACCCGCGATCATTCGCAAAAGCGTTGACTTCCCGCAGCCCGACGGGCCGACGAGGACGACGAACTCGCCCTCATTGAAGTTTGCCTCAATGCCGTGAATGACCTCAGCGCTTCCATAGCGCTTGACGACCTTATCGATTGTTACGCTGGCCATATTGTCACCCCTCACGCCGCGCCAATTGCGATGCGCGTGGCCGACAATGCACCCTCATGGATGATGAGACCGGCCGAACCGCCCTGAAAAGCCGTATCGTCGGCTTCGACGGTGGTGTCGCCAATGCGCGCTTCGAAATGCCCGCCCTTCGCCGACACCTTCAGCGTAAAGGCCTTCTCGAATTCCACGTCGAGTGCGACGGAGGCAAGCACCTTACGATCCTCGTCCTTGCACCTGACGATTTGCAACTCGCCGGCGCGAGTGACCAGCGCGGCATAATACCGGCGCTGACCCTGCGAACGGAAGACCAGACCGCCGTAATCGCCGAGATGGAGCATGAGATCGGCGTCGATCGCGTAATCCGTCCAGTCACGCGTGCCCTGCATGATCATGCCGTCGCCGCGGTTCTGGCTGATGCGGAAATCCTGCGGGAAGTGCTTGGAGAAAAAATGCACATTGCTCACCCAGGCACGCCGCCAGAAATCACCGGCACCCTCGGGCCGGCGAAATGTCACCGACGGGCAGCCGTCCCAGGTCAGGCTGTCGATGACGACACGACCGTTTGCCCTGCCGTCGGCCGTCTTCAGCACCAAGCCGACCTCGGCGATCGGCTGGTATCCGGTCTCCGGCACAGTCCATGAGAGCGAGGCAGATGCGCCGGCTGCCAACAATTCGCCATTTGGCATGTCGATGGCGACGAGGTTGTCCGTCCCGTCATAGTGACGAATGCGCAGTTTGGCTTCGACGATACCCTTGTTGCCTGCATCAGCGCTGACGCGCGCCTTGAGCACCTGGCCGGCATGAATACGCGGGCTGGCCATCAGATCATAGGTGCGCATCTTCGTTACTTCGGCCGGGGTAAACACAGGCGTGGTGGTTGCCGCCTCGCGGCCCGGAGCAAGCGCGGAAAAATCGATCGCCAGACCATTGCCGGTGCCGCTCACCTGGAGATCGGCGAGCGCGGTATCGGCCGCTTGCGCACGGAAGCCTTGAACAGACCCCGGCAGTGAGAAGTGGAACTTGGCACCGTCCTTGGGCGCCGGTTCGTGGGCCTGACCAGCAAGCTTGCGGCCGAGATTGGCAAGCCAGAGAGCAACATCGACGGCATCGGCGATCGAGCGACCACCGTCGGCCGTCGACATGTAGAGCCGGTCGGCAACCGGGCCGCGCCAATCCGGGCCGGCGTCCAGTCCCTCGAGACCAAGCATGATGCCGTGCAGGCAACCGAGATTGCCGGCATTGCAATCCGTATCCCAGCCGGACGTGTTGACGATCATCTGGCCGCGCTGGAAATCATGCGGTGCATGTAGGAGCGCCATGATCATCAACGCATGGTTCGGAACGACATGGCAATTGCCCTGATATTTGTCGTAGCCGTAGTTATCTTCGATCCTTTGGCGGGTTTCCTCCCAATCCTCGTTACCGGATGTCCAGTGGCGGATATCAGCGACAAGCTTAGCGATCAGGCTGTCCTCCGGAATATAGGACAGGCCGGTGTCCAGCAGATGATTAACATCCTTGCTGACGAAAGCCTCCGCTTCCATTGCGGCCCAGAGCACTGCGGCATGGACCGCTTCACCGTCGTGGCTGACGGAACCAGCCGCACGCGCGAGCTTTGCAGCCTGCGCCGGTTTGCCGGGAGACACGAGCGCCCAGCCGTCGATGAAGATCTGCGCGCCGATCTGCTCAGCGACCGTTGCGCCATTGGTTTCGATCGAACCGGAGGCGGGTGCGGAAATACCGCGTTTCAGGTTGAGCCAGGCCGTGTGTTCGGTAGAGTTTCCGGCTCCGCCCCACCAGAGGATCGAGCGTTCCTCGATTATGTAGTTGAGCCAAGCCTTACCGATATCCTCGGCGGAAAGGTCGGGCGAGATGCCGTAGTCGTCGAGCGCGCGCGGGAAGGCGAAGGTGCCGCCGACGTCGTCGTCAGTGACGACAAGCGGATCGCCCAGCCGTTCGTGGACGTAGTAGGTGATCGGTCCGAGCTTCTGGAGAATATCCTTGTAGCGCCAGTTTTCGAATGGGCGGCCGAGATAGACGCCGATCAGCTTGCCGAGAACGCCGGCGTAGACACGGTTGTTGTAGTCTGCAGGTATGGACATCAGAAGCTCCTTGTCAGCCCTTTACCGAACCGCCGGCCATTCCTTCGATGAAATGGCGCTGCAGCAGGATGAAGAGAATTACGATGGGTAGAATAATGATGAGGGCCGCCGCCATGATCTCGCCCCAGTCGGACGAGTACTGGCCGGACAGCAGGAAGAAGGAAACGACGGCCGTCAGCCTGTCCTGATCCTGCAGGAAGGTGGTTGCGATCAGGAACTCGTTCCACGAGTAAAGCCCGATGATCAACGCGACGGTGAGGATGCCCGGCGAGACGATCGGCAGGAAGACGCGCCGGAAAACCTGCCAGTGCGTCGCCCCGTCGATCAAAGCGGCTTCCTCAAGCTCCTTGGGAACAGCGAGAAAATAGGTGCGCAGAAGCATGATGGCGAAGGGCGAGTAGACCGCCGTGTAGATGAAGGACACGGCTATCGGATTGTTGATCAGCCCGAAGCGCGCGAAGCCGAAGTAGAGGGGAAAGAGGAAGAGCTGGATCGGCGCCGTGGTGCTTGCCAGGAGATAGAAGGTGAGGATCTTCCACGTCTTGATCTTGCGGCGGGCAAGAACGTAGGCCGTCAGCGAACCCGTCGTGCAGACGAGGATGATCGTCATGCCGGTCAGCACCGCCGAATTGAGGAGTGTGCGGCCGAAATTGGCGTCCGACCATGCGCGGGTAAAGTTGTCCCAGCGCAATTCCGACGGCCAGGCGAGCGGATTTTGCACGATTTCGGCGGACGCCTTCAGCGAATTCAGCACCATCAGGACGATGGGAAACAGCGTGATGATCAGCAGCAACGACAGCGTCGCATAGACGAGCGTCATCGTGATGCGGCTCTCGGTCATGTTCATTGTTCGAACTCCGATGCTTGCGCGCGGATATAGAGGACAGTGGCAGCCAGCCCGAAGAGGCTGATGACGACGGAAACAGCGGCCGCCTTGCCGACGGCGAGATCGTAGAAGGCCGAACGATAGGCAAGCGTCGACAGCACTTCCGAGGAATAGGCGGGGCCGCCCTGCGTGAGGATGTAGACGAAGTCGAAGACGAGGAACGACCAGATGACGGTCATGATCATCATCAGCGTGATGGTCGGCATGATGCCCGGAAGCAGCACGTAGCGGATCATCTGGAAGAAGGTCGCGCCCTCGATGCGGGCCGCCTCGATCTGCTCGGCCGGCACCTGGCGAAGGGCGGCAAAGAAGATGACGCACAGGAAACCCCACCAGTGCCACAGATCGACGACGGCAATGCCGTAAAGCGCGCTCGACGTCTCTGTCAGTGGGTTGGCAATTTCGATACCCAACCGCTGGAGAAGGCCCGTAACACCCGTCACCGGCGAGTAGATCATGCCCTGCCAGACACGACCGGTAATGGCCGTGGCGATGATAACAGGGAGGAAGTAGATGACCTGGAACGTGTTGGAGCCACGACGAGCGACCAAAAGCATTGTGGCCGCCAGCAGACCCATGCCGATCGGCACCGTCAGGAAGATGATCGTCCAGATGATGTTGTTGGTAAGCGCCGTCCAGAACACGCTGTCGCCCCACAGCGCCGCGAAATTGTCCAACCCGACGAAAACAGGTGTGCTGATGCCGTCCCATTCGAAGAAGGCAAGGGCCACCGTCAGCAGCGCCGGAATGGCGATGATGACGATGTTTATGATGAGGGTCGGCAGAACATAGAGTCTGTGCATGGTATTACCTTTTCGGGCACGGTCCGGCCTGCCCCGCCACCGGCACCGGTGGAAGGCGGGCGGGAGGCGCGCGCTTAGCGCGCCTCACAAAGTCCTGATCAGCGAGCCGGGACGGCAGGCGCCTTTCCGGCCTTGGATTCCTTCTGGAAGGACTCGTCGAGCTTGGTCAGATAGTCCGTCGGCGAGATCTTCTTCAGCCAGACTTCCTCGATGCCATTGATGATGTAGCTGTCGGTCGCTGGCGGCAGGAAGGTCCAGGTGGTGTAGCCGTATTTCCCGTCGGCAACCGAGGCGGAGAGGTTCTTCATCGTCTCGGTAAACAGCGGCGTGACTTCACTCGCCATCTTGACGCTCGATATATCCTTGAGCGGGATATTCCATTCGCCCTGCCAGGCGGAGTTCATCGTGCCGTAGACTTCCGGCGAGAAGACGTAGTTGATCACCGTGGCGGCACCTTCGGGGTTCTTTGCCTTGGTCGCGATCGAGAAGGTCGAGCCGATCCCGAGCGGGAAGATCGGATCGCCGGACACGCTCGGGAAGCCGACGAAGCCCGCCTCGGAGCCGGCCTTCTTGCCGTAGGTCGCAACGTTCTGAAACTGCCATGTGCCGGTCGGCATCATGCCGGCTTTTCCGGAGGCCATCGCGTCAGCTGCCTGCTCGCTGCTGGTCAGCGAGAAGTAGTTCTTGCCGAAATAGCCCTTCTGCCACCAGGAGTTCAGGCGATCGATCGACTTGACGAAAGGCTCGGCCGTCCAGGGCATTTCGCCACGCAGCGCCTTGTTGAGATTGTCGGGGCCGGCGACGGAATTGAGCGCCAGCGTCACGAACCATTCATTGGCGCCACGCCAATCGGCATTGCCGGCGGCGAAAGGCGTGATGCCTTCCTTCAACATGGCATCGGCGAGCGTTTCCATCTCGTCGAGCGTTTTGGGCGCCTGCCAACCATGCTTTTCAAACAAGGTCTTGTTGTAGAAAAGACCGACGGTCTCGTAAGTCTTCGGCAGCGCGTAAAGCTTGCCGTTATACTCACCCATTTTCAGGAAAACCGGCAGGATGCGATCCTGCCACTTGTACTTGGCGGCATAATCGTCGAGCGGCATGAGCTGGCCCGACTGGGCCATCGGCGCGACGTAGCTCGGACCCGCCGTGTAGACGACATCGGGACCATTGCCGGACAGCATGGCAACGCGCAGCTGCTTGTCGAGTTCGGTGCCGCGGTAATCGATCTTCAGGCTCTGCTCTGGATTGGCCTTGTCGAAAGGCTCGACGATGTTCTCCTTGATCAGCTTCTGCTGATCGGGGGTTGCCTGCTCGTACCACCAAGTCACCCGATCCTGGGCGGCGGCGATCTGAGCGGCGCCGATGACGATGGCGGCAGCGGCAAGCAGTTTCGTCTTCATCTTGGTCATGTTCATTCCTCCCTTGTTCGATGGATTAATTCTTTACGTCCGGCGGTGGAGCGACCGATGCTCGGATGACGAGTTCAAACGGCATCTCCTCGGGCTGGGCCGGCTCGGTTTCGCGGGAAATCAGGCGCGAGAGAAGTTTTTCGGCAGCGCGCGCGCCGAGGCGATCCTGAAATTGCGCCACCGTTGTGAGACCCGGAGTGACGAGTGCCGAGGCCATGATATCGTCGAAGCCAGCGACGGAAATATCCTTGGGGACAGACAATCCGTTTCGCAGCAGGCTCTTAATAACGCCAATCGCCATCAGGTCATTGGCGGCAATGACGGCGGTGACCCGCCGGCGGCTCGCGACGATGCGATCGGCCATCTCGCTGCCTGCTTCCACAGTAAAATGCGTCGCCTCAAGCACGATCGGCTCTGCGTGGCTCGATGCCATAGCGTCTAGATAGCCCTGTAGGCGAACGCTTTGCGGGCCACCGCGGGCTGCGACCATGGCGATGTCGCGATGACCAATACCTAGAAGATGCGTGGTAACAGCACGCGCGGCCGCCTGATTGTCGATAAACAGATCGTCTATCGGAAGCGAACCGCCCGATTTGCGTCGCACTTCGATGCGCACGACCGGCACGCCATTCTTTCCGAGGGGCGCGAGATCACGCGCTGACAGATTGAAGAACACCCCTACGACGCCGTCGTAGCGCCCCTGCAATGCGGCCGCGACCACTTGGCGTTCATTTGCGATTTCACCTTCCGTATCAATCGTGATGACCTCATAGCCGGCATTGCGAACCACCTTCTGAACCGCGACGACAAGCGAGGGATAAAACGGGTTCGTCAGATCCGGGACAACGCATGCGATGACATGAGACCGGCTTGTGCGCAGTGCCTGGGCAAAGCGGTTGGGCTGGTAGCCCAGCTGGGCGATTGCGGCCTCGATACGGTCAGCGGTTTCGGGTGCAACCTTGTCCCTGCCTCCATTCAAAACAAGCGATACGGTTGCCTGCGCTACGCCGGCCTGCTCCGCCACTTCCTTCTGTGTGATCCTACGACCCGCCACCACAAATTCCATCGTTGATACGTATCGATTGATTATTGATACGTATCAACGCAGGAGTCAAGCGTGTTACTGTCAGTTTGGCTTGCTTCTCCGGACGCGCCCGCCAGTTGTCCAGCGGGTGCCAGGCGACCGGACGAACCCGCAGGAGTTTCGTTACCCCACGCAGCGCTGGATTTGCCCGATTGACCTGCGAGACCCATGCGATATCAGCTGTTCGACGGATAGGAATGAGATTGGGCTGCCGATCCCGTTTAGACAGGGTGAACGTCCAAACTTGCGGAGCAAGGTCCCTCCTTTTGACGATCAACGAACAATACCGGCCGTCACCGATATCTGCTCTCCTTCGTTCAAGGCAACGACCCCTGCCAATCATGTAAACCGTCAACGACCTGCGGCTTTGGCAAGGTTATGAGGACGGCATCGCCTAGCGCGCCGGCCCGCGCTGGAGGCCGGTGCCCGGCGCGAAATGAACAAACGCCTGCTAGGAGCGAGCGTTGTGACTTCGAATGCTCTACTGAGGGCCTAGAAGACTGCGGAAGCACGAGCAAAAGCACGGATGCCGCTGCGGTCAACGCCCCGGTCGCCCAGTTCGCGACTGCTCGTTCGGCCGGGTTCGACGGTTAGGTAAAATCTGCGGCAGTTGCTCAAGCTGCATGCTGTATTCTGGATGATCCACGTTCTTGAGGTACGGTTGACGTCTGCAACCGTGATCGACTCAGGTGACATTTGATGCCGCTAAAGCGGCGTTGTTTATTGTGCGAGAAAGCGACAGTGAATCACACCGCCATGCACGAAATGCAGAAGTCCACCGCCCTGGGATATTGGGGGAGTTACGCTCTGAAACGATCGAAGGCCGTCAGGCGACGGGTTGGCGGATCGGCGTCCGGCCAGCGGTAGATATCCAACCGGAGAAAGGAGAGCTCATCCTCGAAGGCGTTCTCATCGACCTCGACCCACCACGACTTGGGACGGCCGTCGCTTCCGTCCGACCAGCGGTAACCGCGAGCTTTCAAATAATCCTTCATGTCGAAAGGACTATTTTCGGCATAGATGCGCACGCGCGCATGCTGGCTGGCCGCATAGAGCTCCGAAAACGCGGTGCCGCGGCTCGCACTCTGGCCAAGCACCTCGAACAACGCGAAGCAGTCATCGACCGCGCGGTGGCCATCGTGGAAATAACCCGCCTGTCCGACAAGGTAGCCAAGCTTCGTCCCTTCGAAGCCGCGGGCCGACCAGTCGATTTCGGCGTTGGAGCAGGCCCAGGCCTTGCCGGCGAAAATCTGCGAGAAGGCTTCACAGAACGGCCGGTCGAAGCCGGCATTATGGGCGATGATCAGGTCGGCCGGCTCAATCAGGGCCTTCAACGCCGCAAGATCGATCTCCTGGCCTGCGACCATCGTGTCGGTGATACCCGTCAGCTTGGTGATCTCGGGCGGTATCGTCACCGTTGGCTGTTGCATCCCGCCGTAAACGCCCGTGACGTCGCCGATATTGCCATCGTGGTCGAAGCTGAACGCGATGACGCCAATCTCGATGATCTCATCCTTGCGGTGACTGAGACCTGTGGTTTCAGTGTCGAGGATAACGCCACGGAGCGGAAAGCCGGCGCGCGGCATCGCGGCCACGGTGCGCGGCTCAAGCTTCTTCAAAATCCGGTAACGACCCGTTTCGACGAGGCGATCGACCATCGTCTGCTCGCTGATTTCGCCAGCAGCATGGCTCTTCAGCGCTCCCTTGCGCGGGGTCTGTCCGGAGGACTGGCTTGCGCCGCCCGAGAACATGTCGAACTGTTCTGCCATTGTCCCTGATCTTTGCCATCGCCCCCGTTCCGCCGCCAAAGCGAACGAATCGAGTTGATATACCCGTAAGAGCAATGGGGAAATTGCACCGATCGGCAAGAATAAACAGCAAGCGAAGCCGATTGATGCCGGCGTAGCTCACGAAGGCTGTGGAAAAAATCTCGCGCACCAAGGACCAGGCACAATGCCCATTTACTCCTCCACAAGCCCGCTGCGCCTTAGAAGCGACAGCAGAACCAGCGGGATCAGCGTCGTCAGCACGACGGTGACGAAGGCCATCGCCATGCCGAGACCGATCGACCCCTGCTCGAACTGCCGCCAGATAAATACCGAAATCGTCTGCATACCGACAGGCGCGACCAGGATCGACGCGACGAGCTCGCGGGTGGCGACAGCGAACACAAGCAGCATAGCCGTGACCAGGCTCGGCGCGATCAGCGGCAGCAAGATGCGGCGAAACGCCGTGAAGGCGCCAGCGCCGCAGACGCGCGCGGCGGCTTCGAGATTGTCGCCGATCTGATGCAGCGCCGCGGTGGTGTAACGCATCGGCTGCGGGAGCAGTATGCAGCAGTAGGCAAGAAGCAGTATAAGCGGTGTATTGTAGGGCGTGATCGGTAACACCGGCTGGTTCCACGCCAAAATAAGGCCCACGGCGACGACCACGCCGGGTAAGGCGTTCGGCAAGGCTGTTAGAAAATCCAGCATCATTCGGCCGCGGAACCGGGTTTTTGCCACCGCATAGGCCGAGACGGCGCCGAGGATACCGGTGAGCAGGGCCGTGCCCAATCCGAGCGCGAAGCTGTTGCCAAGCGCCCGCAAGGCACCGGCGCTGTTATCGGCGATCGCGGCAAAATTGGAGAGGCCGAGATTGCTGACGGCCAGACCGCCGGAGATTGTATTCGATAGCGCGGTCGCCAGGATGGCCAGAAGCGGGATCACGGTGGCAAGCAGCGTTACGAGACCGAAAAGGATGAGAACCGGAATGGTCAAAGTTCCGAGCGGGCGCTTATCCTTGGCTTGCGGCTTGCCGCCCGTGGCCACATAGGAGCGGCGGGCGAGGATCCACCGTTGCGCCATGAAGGCGGCAAGCGACAGTATCACCAGCATCAGCGAGAAGACGGCGGCGCCCGCAAGATCGATGGGCCAGTCTGAAATGCGCAGATCGATCTCAGTTACCAGAACGTCGAAGCCGGATCGCCGCCCAAGCGCTGCCGGCGTACCATATTCCTCGATCGCCGCCGCGAAGACGAGGAGCAGGCTGGCGGCCAGCCCCGGCGTCGAAAGCGGCAGCGTAATGCGCCAGAAGGCGCGCCAGGAAGAGGCGCCGAACACGCGGCCCACGTCGGCATAACGCGCTCCGACAGCTTCAATCGTGCGCGAGACCGCGAAGTAGACCAGCGGAAACGTGTTGAGCGCCATCACCGTCGTCATCCCCGCCAGGGAAAACAGAAAGGGGGCGAGGTGAAAGCCGGTCAGCTGCTGCAGATAGCCGCGCGGCTGCAATGTCATGATCCAGCCGAGCGTCGCGATATAGGGCGGGATCATGAAGGGAACGAGCAGCGCCACGTCCCAAAAGATCGCAAAGGGCACCTTGAACAAGGCGCGGAAAACCGCAAGCGGCACGGCCAGCAACGCGGCTGCCATCATGACGCAGATGCCGAGAATGACCGAATTGCCCCCCATTCGCAAAAGCTTGGGATCGGATAGCATCTCGGGAAGGTGCAGGAACGGGGCGGCAAGAGAACTCCGCCCCAGTTCAGGGAAAATCGCCTGGAGGACAATGAAGACGAACGGCACGGCCACGACGATAATCAAACCCGATGTCGCCACCCATACTATCGGCCCGGTGCCGGCTGCGCCGTTCGCTTTCATGCTCTTCAATCTCGATTATTCTTCAGTCTCAGTTGCCGGCGGCGAAGATCTTGCCAAATTCCTTCAGCGTCTCGTCGCGCTTGCCGTAAACGGCAGCGGCATCGATCTGGAGTACCTTGAGATCGGCAACCAGCGGACGGTTGGCCGGGATGTCGCTGCGGGCGGGCATCAGGTAGGTGGCGGCGACCAACTTCTGGCCTTCGTCGGACAGCATGTAGTCGATGAACTGCTTGGCTTCATCCTGATGCTTCGACCAGTTAAGGATCATTGCTGGGCGCGGCGCGACGACGGTGCCCGAAGCCGGGAAGATGACGTCGATCGTTTCGCCCTTTGCCTTGCCGGCGAGCGAGATGTAATCGACCGCGCCGAATACGGCTGCCTTGGCACCCTGCAGAACCGGGTTCAGCGCTTCGGCATTGGCGCCGGCGACAACGGCGCCGTTGGCATTCAGCTTGGAGAAGAGGTCCCAGCCCTGGCTACCGGCAAGCGCAGCCACCAGTTCGAAGCTTGCACCCGACTGCGCGGGATCCGGCAGGTTGACCAGATCCTTGTATTCCGGCTTTGCGAGGTCGGCCCATTCGGTCGGCTTAGGCGTATTGCTTGCCGGGTTCCAGGCGATACCGAGCGCGGAAACGCCTTGGGCAACTGCCGTCTCGGACTTGAGGAAGTCAGGAACCTTGGCAGCGTTCGGGCTCGTGTAGGAAACCAGCCAGCCGCGCTTGGTAAAGTCGGTCGCCGTATCCCAAGATGCCGAAATCAGCACGTCGACAACCGGATTGGCGGCTTCGGCTTCAATGCGCGCCATGATCTTGCCCGTCGTCGCCTGGAACACCTCGACCTTGTGGCCGGTTTGCTTGGTGTAGCCTGCAGCAAGCTTCTCGATCAGGCTACCCGGGCCGGCAGAGTAGACGGTGATGTCGGCGTGGGCGACGCCTGCCGCGAGTATGCCGGCGATGAGGGCGAAGCCCGCACCAAGAAATGATCTGCTCATATGTGCCTCCATAAGCGTTTGATATGCTTCAGTTACGCGTGAACCAGCGCATGTTCGCGCTATCGATGGCGAGGTTGACCACCTCACCTGTGACAGCGCGCTGGCGCGCCAGGAATGTGAGTTCGCTTGCAGCCGGCCGGGCGCCCAGCGTAACCGTGGTCAGATAGCCATCGCCACGAAACTGCGAGTGGACGACCTCGGCGGGCAATCCCTCCCCCGATGTCAGGCGAACGGCCTGAGACGGCAGCAAGACATGGGTCGCGCTAGCGGGGGCATTGTCATCCTTGAGGACGATACCGGTTTGGTTGAGACGAAGGCCGCTCTCCTCGCGAAAAACAGGAACAACGCAGCCTAAGCGCAGGAACTCAGCGACTTCAGGCGTCGCCGGCGCGCTCACCAGTGTCTCGGGCGACGCCATCTGCTCGATGACGCCACCGCGCATCACGGCAACCTGATCGGCCAGTGAGAACGCCTCGCTCTGATCATGGGTAACATAGATTGCGGTAAGGCCGAGATCCGACATCAGCGCGCCGATTTCGCGCACCATGGTCTCGCGAAGCTCGCGGTCGAGGTTCGACATGGGCTCGTCGAAAAGGACGAGTGCCGGCTCCGCGACGATGGCGCGGGCGATTGCAACGCGCTGCTGCTGCCCGCCCGACATGTCGCTGATGCGCCGGGCGCCGAAACCGCCGAGGCCGACCCGTTCAAGAGCTGCCGCGACACGTCGCTCACAATCCTTGCGACTGACACCACGCATCTCCAGCGGGAAGGCGATATTGTCCGCGACACTCAAATGCGGCCAGAGCGCATAGTCTTGAAACACCATGCCGAGGCCGCGCTTTTCCGGCGGCACGAACAGGCCGCCAGCGGCATCGGCCACCACGCTTCCGTTAATCTTTACGCTGCCCTTGTTCGGCACCAAGAGGCCGGCCACCAGGCGCAGAAGCGTGGTCTTGCCGCAACCGGACGGGCCGAGCAGCGCGAGAACCTTGCCCTTCTCAAGCGAGAGATCGACGTTGTTAAGTACCGTGTTTGAGCTAAAATGCAGGCTGAGACCCGACACCGACACGGCGGCTGGTTGTGCAGAACAATTGGTTATCATGACTATCAACAGAAAGAAATTTAGCCGCTTATAGTCAGACGGAATGACACTTTCGTGACACAATTGTTAACGTGGGATGTATGACATCACAGAGTTGTGGGACGGCAAACCGCCGGTATTCCAGCGGGCAGTCGCGATCCGCGCCGCCGGTTTTCCGACGGCGTGTGATTTCGCAAAGCTTGAGGTCAACCCTCTATCGACCGCGATAGACGAACTCGCCAGCGATAGCCGCCGCATCCTTGTCGGCCTGCAATGTCAGTGCGTCGCGCAGCGGCGAGCGAATGCAGACGGGGTCGGTCGCGCTGGCATCGCCGGCAAGCGCCATTGCCTGGCAGCGGCAGCCGCCGAAGTCGATCGCCTTGCGGTCGCAGCTTCGGCAAAGCTCCGGCATCCAATCTTCGCCGCGATAAGCGTTGAAGGCGGAGCCGTGATACCAGATATCGGACAGCGACTTCTCGCGAACATTATCGAAGGTCAGCGAGGGGATCGTCTCCGCTGCGTGGCAGGGGAGAACCCGGCCAGACGGCGTAACATTCAGGCCGATCCGTCCCCAGCCACCCATGCATGCCTTGGGATAGGACGAGTGGTGGTCGGCCGGCACATAGTCGATGACGAGAATGCCTTCCAGCCGCTTGCGGGCCTCGATGACGGTCTTGTTTGCCCGCTCGACTTGCTCTCGCGTCGGCATCAGTGCGGCGCGGTTTCTTTCGGCCCAGCCGTGAAACTGCACGGTGGCGATCTCGATACGCCGGGCGCCGAGCTTCACCGCTAGATCGAGCATGTCGTCCAACTGATCCATGTTCTGTTTGTGGCAGACGGCATTGACCGTGAGCGGTATGCCGCTTGCCTTGACCCAGGCGGCGACGGCCATCTTGCGGTCGTAGCCGCCCTTATAGCCGCCGACGCGATCGGCGCTCGCGGGGTTCGTTCCCTGCAGCGAGAGTTGCACGTGGTCGAGACCAGCATCGGCGAGCTCGAGCAGGCGCTTCTCGGTGAGGCCGACACCCGATGTGATGAGATTGGTATAGAGACCGGCGGCTGCACCCGCTGCCGTCAGCTCGACCAGATCGCGCCGCGAGGCCGGCTCCCCGCCAGAGAGATGCAGATGCAGGACGCCCATTTCGGCAGCCTGCTGGAAGACCCGGATCCACTCTTCGGTCGACAGTTCTTCCTTGATGCCCGTGAGTTCCAGCGGATTGGAGCAATAGGGGCAGGCAAGCGGACAGCGATGCGTTAGCTCTGCGAGCAGTGCCATCGGCGGCGGCGCTACTGAAGATAGCGGAGCAACCGTTTGCTTGACGACGCTTGCCTCGACGCCCATCACAACACCTGCAGCATGCGACGATTGGCGAGCTCGCGGATGAATGCCAGGACATCGGTCGCGATCTGCTCGCGCGGCGCCTGGAATTCGGCGGCGAAGTCGTCGGCAATCGTGTCAAGATTGCGCTCGCCATCGAGCGCCTCGATGATTTTCACGGCGATCTCATCCACCGCCATCGCCAGTTCAGGTGCAAGCAGAACGGTCTGCCCGCGCACCGGATCGTGGCGCAAACGCACGCCACGGGCCAGCTTGACGACCATGCTGCCGGTTATCGCGACCGTGTCTTCGCTCATCACGCGATCTCCTCGAGCTCGCCGATCACGCCCTCGCGACCGTCCCAGCCACCCGGTGGGATCAGGCCCGGCGTAACATAGGCGAAATGTAGCGCATCGAGCTGCGCCCACAACACCTCGGTCTTGAACGTCAACGCCGCTGCCGCCGCGTCCTGCTTCTCCAGCGTGTTCGCGTTGTCGAGCACATAGGCGAGGCCGAAAGCGACATCGACGGGCGCCTCGTTCAGCCGCTGACGGAAATAGGAGAGCGCCTGATCGTCAGCGAAGGCGTAATGCTGCAACAGCCCGGCGATACGATCGGCATGGATCTTCGGCGCGAAAAGCTCCGTCAACGATGAAGCGACGGCCTCAAGCAGCGGCTTTTCGCGCACGAAGTGAACATAGGCTTCAACGGCAAAGCGCGTGGCGGGCAGGATGCCGCGACCGGAAGCCACATAGTCAGGATCGAGGCCGACGGCTTCAGCGAGCTTTAGCCAGCGCCGGATGCCGCCACCTTCAGTGAGCCCACCATCGTGATCCTCGATGCGGGAGCGCCAGGCGCGGCGCATGTCGGCATCCGTGAGGCGCGACATGAAGGCGGCGTCCTTCATGGGGATATGGCTCTGGTAGCAATAGCGGTTGATCACCCAGGCGCGGACCTGCGTCATGGTGCACTGGCCGCCATGCAGCATTTTGTGGAACGGGTGCTTGTCGTGGTAGCGGTCCGCGCCGATCGCCATCAGCCGCGCTTCGAATGCCTGCCGGTCAGGTGCTTCAGTCAAAGTCGATCTCCATGCCGTCATGGCCAATCTGGAAGCCGCTCGCCTCGAGCATGTCGCGCTCGGGCCCGGCCCGCCAGATCGGATTGGTGTTGTTGATGTGGACGTATATTTTCTTGGCGATATCGAGCTTCGACAGGGCCGCTAAGCTGCCATCGGGGCCGCTGATCGCCATATGGCCCATGCGCTGCCCGGTCTTCTGGCCGACGCCGAGCGTGATCATCTCATCGTCGGTGAACACGGTGCCATCGAAGAACAAGGCGTCGGCGCCGTCGATCCGCTCGATGAGGCCATCGCTGATGTGGGCGCAGCCTGGAATGTAATAGACGCGCTTGCCCTTTGCGATCAGCTCGACGCCGACAGTCTGCTCGCCTTCCAGCTTCAGCTCGGGTTCGCCGTTTTCCATGAACAGCGGCACCTTGCCGGGGACAGCGAACAACCGGGCCTCAATGTCCGGGAGTAGCGAAAACGGCTGCTTGAGCGTTATCGTGTGACGTTTCACAAAGGCGGGATCAAGGGCGCGGAAGACGGGGTTGTCGTCGATGATCTCGGCAATCGCCGTCGTCACGAAGATGTCCAGCGGCTGCTTCTCGCGCAGAATCAACAGGCCGGCCAGATGGTCGATATCGCCGTTTGTGATCAGCACGCTCTTGATCGGACTGTCGCGCAGCGCCTTGGGATGCAGCGCGCTATTGTCGATGATCTGCTGCCTGATATCGGGAGAAGCGTTTAAAACCGCCCAGCTGTGGCCATCGAGACTGACGGCGAGCGATGATTGCGATTGTGGCCTGACACCGGATGCCGGATCGCGCGCAAGGCGGCAATTCTGGCAACCGCAATTCCATTGCGGAAGGCCGCCGCCCGCGGCGGCCCCAAGAACCAGACCGCGAAAGCCAGATGAATCTGTCACGCGCGGACCTCAAACATTACAAGTCAAATTGGATTTAGTCGACCTTAGAAAAGGATCGGTTCGTTGCCGTCGGCAGGAGCGTAACGGTTGATTTCCATACCGCAGCTGACTTCGATGAACTTAGGGGCGTGCCAAGACATGTGTGTCTCCATTCATGCTGGTTTGTCTTACAAGGGTTCACCTAGGTCCACTCATGCTGCACTGCAATAGCGTTTTCAGCATGGCTGCCCGCCCAATGTCGCAAGGCCATCACAATCGCGAGATCGGGCGGGCAAAGCGGCCAGATTAGGCTGCCGGGTCCCATTCAGGCGCCAGACCGTCGGGGCTGACGATGCGGCCGTCGGCCTGAGCAAGCGCGTGGATGCGCGCCATGTCTTCATCGCTCAGAGCGAAATCGAAGATCGCGGCGTTCTCTGCAGCGCGCGCTTCCGACACGGTCTTCGACAGCGTAACGAAGCCCTGCTGCACGATCCAGCGAAGCACGATCTGCGCGATCGAGCGGCCATGCGCTGAGGCGATGTCGGCTAGAACATGGTCGCTCAAAACCTTGCCATCGGCCATCGCGTAATAGGCGGTAAGCGACAAGCCCAGCTCGCGCGCGGCCTCGATGACCGGACGCTGATCGAGATACGGATGATACTCGACTTGGTTGTTGGCAAGCGGCCGTTCGCTGAGACGCGCGGCATCCCTCGTCAGCGTCGTATTGAAATTGGAGACGCCGATGTGGCGCGCCTTGCCTGCCTTGGCGACGTCATTCAACGAGGCGATCTGCTCTTCTAGGCTGACGACGGTGTTCGGCCAATGCAGCAGCAGGAGGTCGACATAGTCGGTCTTCAGCTTCGACAGACTTTCATCGACGGAGGCCAGGAAGGCGCTGCGCTCGTAGCTCGCAACCCAGACCTTGGTGGTGAGAAAGATATCAGCGCGGGCGACACCCGACGAGACGATCCCTTGGCCTACGGCAGCTTCGTTGCCATAGATCTGCGCGGTGTCGACGTGGCGGTAGCCGATCTTCAGCACATTGGAGACCATCCGTTCGGTATCGGCGGCTTCCATGCGGAACGTGCCGAATCCGAGCGTGGGGATGGAAGCGCCATTGGCGTTGACGAGTTTCATGAGGATTTTCCTTTCGATAGTATCAGGCCGCGGAAGCGACGGTATTGGTTGAAGCAAGCGCGCGGCGGTCGAGCGAGCCGCTCCAGAGCGTGAGAATGAGGGCGCCGACGACGAAGATGGCGCCGACCCATGGCGTGGCCCCAAGGCCGAGCGAAGAGGCAACCACGAGGCCGCCGACCCAGGCGCCTGCCGCGATGCCGAGATTGAAGGCGGCGATGTTCAAGGCCGAGGCGACATCTACCGCTGCCGGACGGACCACGCCGGCAAGCTTCACGACGTAAATCTGCAGGCCAGGCACATTTGCGAAAGACAGGAATCCGAGGGCGGCCAGCGTCGGGATCGTCAGCCAAGGCGACACGGCGGTGAAGCTGAAGATGGCGAGAACGATGGCCTGCGCGGTGAAGAGCCAGGCAAGAGCCTTGATCGGATCACGGTTGGCGAGGCGTCCGCCGGCGATATTGCCGATGGCGATCGCGATGCCGTAGAGCACCAGGATCAGACTGACGGCCGAGGCCTGGAAACCGGTGACCTGCTCGAGGATAGAGGCCAGGAAGGTGAAGGTGACGAAGGTACCGCCGTAGCCGAGAGCAGTCATGGCGAAGACGATCAGCAGACGGCCGCTGCCGAGAACCTTGACCTGCTCGCCGATCGCTGCCGCCGGCGCCTTCTTGAGGTTTGCCGGCAGAAGGATCCAAAGACCCGCGAAGGCAATGACGCCGAGGCCGGCGACAGCCGCAAATGTCGCGCGCCAGCCGAAGGTCTGACCGATGAGCGTGCCGAGCGGAACGCCTGTCACGATCGCGACCGTCAAACCCATGAACATCATGGCAATCGCCGAGGCGCGCTTATTCTCGGGAACGAGATCGGCGGCGATGGTCGAGCCGACGGAGAAGAAGACGCCGTGCGCGAAGGCAGAGAGAACGCGGGCGACAAGCAGAGGCGCGTAGCCTGGGCTGAGCGCTGCCATTGTATTGCCGAGAATGAACAGCGCCATAAGGCCGAGAAGAAGCAGCTTGCGATCGAGGCGACCGGTGAGCGCGGTCAGAACAGGCGCACCGAAGGTAACGCCAAGCGCGTAAACGCTGACGATCAGGCCAGCGAGCGGCAGATCGATGTTGAGATCATTGGCGACGGTGGGCAGGAGCCCAACGATGACGAATTCCGTCGTGCCGATCGCGTAGGCCGCGACCGTTAAGGCAAACAGGGCAAGGGGCATTGTTAATCCATCCAGTGACGATGCCGGACAAGCGGCGATTTGGGATGGCGGCAATATGGACCACTGACATTATCTCGATAAGCAGCTACATTGCCTCAATAGTTATGAATTGAATTCACAGGAGTGAGCAGTGGATAATACCGTCGGCGAGATGGAGGTCTTCGTGCATACAGCGAAGCTGCAGAGCTTTTCGGCGGCCGGACGCCTGCTGCGCATGTCGCCTTCGGCGGTCAGCAAGCTTGTGAGCAGGCTGGAAGAACGCTTGAAGACCCGCCTTATCGTCAGAACCACGCGCAGCCTGCAACTGACGCAGGAAGGCGAGGTCTATCTCGAGCGCGCGCAGCGCATTCTCGAGGATATCAAGGAAGCCGAGCAGATCGTTTCGACAGGCGGCGAGGCAGCACCGCGCGGACGTCTGCGGGTGAGCGCCTCGGTCGCCTTCGGCGTTCGTCATGTGGTGCCGTTGATCCCGGAATTTCTGACCCGCTATCCGAACGTCCAGCTCGACCTTTCACTGACAGACGGGATCATCGACATCGTCGAGGAACGCGCCGATGTCGCGATCCGCTCAGGCAATCTTCGCGACACCTCGATGAAGGCCCGCAAGCTGATGGACAGCCGGCGCGTGGTCGTGGCGGCACCGAGCTATTTCGAGCGCATGGGCAATCCCGAAAAGCCCGCCGATCTCGACCGGCACAACTGCATGACGTTCAACTTCCGGCAAACCTGGGAAGAGTGGCCGTTTCGGGACCCCGCAACAGGGCAGACCTTCCTGAAAGCGGTCCACGGTAATGTCGAAGTGAATAACGGGCCGACCATTCGCAGTCTCTGCCTCGCGGGCGTTGGGCTGATCCGGGTGGGCGCATTTCACGTGCAGGAGCATATCGACGAAGGCCGTCTGGTGCCGGTGTTAGAAGCGTTCAATCCCGAGGATATCGAGCATATCCACGCCGTCTATCCCGGCCACCCGCATCTCGCGAGCCGGATCCGGGCCTTGATCGACTTTCTCGCCGAGCGGATCTAGCCGCGAGCGTCAGCCAACTTGGAAATGGCGCACCCGGGGTACGCCGTTTCCAAGTTCCAATTCCGGGCTCGTATCTTAAAGACCGGTCGTCTTCATCAACTGCTCCGGATAACGCTCGCCCTCGACCTGGATTGCGGCCGCAGCCGTCTCGATCTGCGCGAGATCGTCGGCGCTCAGTGCCACCTCGGCCGCGCCGAGGTTTTCCTCAAGGCGATGCAGCTTCGTCGTGCCGGGGATCGGCACGATCCAGGGTTTCCTGGCCAGCAGCCAGGCCAGTGCGATTTGCGCCGGCGTAACCTTCTTGTCCTCGGCGATGCGCTTCATGAGATCGATCAGCGCCTGGTTCTTGTCCATCGCCTCCGGCGTGAAGCGCGGCAGCATCTTGCGGAAATCGCCTTCGCCGATCTTCGTGTCCTTGTTCATCGCGCCGGTGAGAAAGCCCTTGCCGAGCGGGCTGTAAGCAACCAGCGCGATGCCAAGCTCCTCGCAGGCTTCGAGAATGCCGTTGGTCTCCGGCCCGCGCGTCCACAGCGAATATTCGTTCTGCAGCGCGGCGACCGGCTGCACCGCATGGGCGCGGCGGACCGTCTGTGCGCCCGGCTCTGACATGCCGAAATGCTTCACCTTGCCTTCCGCGATCAGATCCTTGACCGTGCCGGCGACGTCCTCGATCGGCACGTTGGGGTCAACGCGGTGCTGGTAGAGCAGGTCGATGACATCGACCCCGAGGCGCTTCAGCGAACCTTCGGCCGCCTTGCGGATCTGCTCGGGGCGGCTGTTGACGCCGGCCATTTTGCCATCAACGATATTGAAGCCGAACTTCGTGGCGATCACCACCCGGTCACGCATCGGCCGGAGCGCCTCGCCGACGATCTCTTCATTCGTGTAGGGTCCATAGACCTCGGCGGTGTCGAAAAACGTCACGCCGCGCTCGACGGCCTGGCGCACCAATGTCACGCTCTCCTGGGTGCTCAGCGCATGGCCATAGCTGAAGTTCAGACCCATGCAGCCAAAGCCGAGGGCAGAGACTTCCAGTCCGCCTCTTCCAAGTATCCGCTTTTCCATATTACGCTCCTTCAGGACGGCGCTCGCCGTCTCACGTCGGTATTAAACAGGATTGCCTCCGGCAAACGATGAGCTTCATTCTCACTGTCCGGGCATTCCAGATATTCCTCCACCCTAAAAGTAGCACCGAACCTGCGACTGCATTAGATCATGATCTCCGCATGGACTTATATCTGCGGCTCATGAGTAAGCATGGAAGAACCGATGAGGAAGCAGGGACCGCAGCTGGGTTGCGCAGTCGGAGCCAACGCGTGCAAGGAGAAACGGTGGCACATTGATGAACCGACGATTGCGCCTACATCAAGCATTATTGGCTGCAGTAACCGCACGCCTTTCAGAAGGGAGGGTCGTCCATCATGAAGGGATCCAAGACGATCGTGCAGATGAGTGTCCGCGAACGGCGGGACATATTGGCCGCTGTCGCCGATGCGCTGGAGACAAGTGCCAAGGAGGCATTAATCGAAGGCAACGCAAGTTTTGCGGCGAGCTCAGGTGACCTTGCTTCGACAATTCGCGGCAGCGTGCATGGCCTTGCGAACACCGATCTCAAGGCGGCCGAGTTCCTGCTGCAGCAAGCCATGACACTGATCGAGCAATTCCGATTCCGCGACCCACATCGCCCAGAGACGCTGACGCTCCACTGAATCTGGCATAGCTTCGAAGATATGACGGCAAGTTTCACCGGCCATCATCAAACGTTTGCACGTAGTGTTTCAGATGCGCCAGTAACATCCTCGCATAGCCTGGAAGCTGCATTTCGTTCCTGACGCAAACGTATAGTTCGCGATCCGCCCAAGGCTCCGAGATTGGCACGACCTTGAGATTCATGAAGTGTGCGTAGCGTCGTGCAGCACTCTCTGGAATGATCGACACACCAGCTCCCTGTTCGACAACCCGGCACGTCGCTTCAAATCCTGCAATCAACAGCCGGAAATGCGGTGTGCGTCCGAGCTCGTTCGCTTGACGCCCTAAAAACTGCATCAAGGCCGGATTACCTTGCTGGCCAACTAGCTGGAAATCCAGGATGCGCGGAAACGCGACGGCATCGAACGGCACGTCGAGATCGCGCGGCGCGATCAGCACCAGACGGTCGGGAACGAAACGAAACCGCTCGAGCCCGGTCATATCGGCCGAGGAGGCAACAATCGCGATATCGGCCTGGCCCTGCTTCAGTAGGTTCACCGCCTCGAGGCTCGGTTTGTCCTCGACGCTGACACTGATATCCGGGCTTGCTGCAAGAAAGGCGCCAAGCGCCTGCGGCAAATGCTCTGCAAGCATATTGGTGTTTGACAGCAACCTGACATGACCGCTGCGGCCATCGGCGAAAGCGTCGAGGTCGGCCTCGATCCGGCGAGCGTCGTCCAGTATCTGACGGGCATGACTTGCCAGCATTTCGCCCGCCAAGGTCGGCTTGATCCCCCGTCCAGTACGTTCGAAGAGCTCGAGATCGAACGCCTCCTCAAGACGCCTCAGGCGCGCACTTACGGCCGCCACGACAACATTGTTCTGACGAGCGGCGGCTGTCAGACTACCGCCGTCGACCGCAGCCAGGAATATGCGTAAGTCAATCAGGTCGAATTTCACGGTTCCGCTTTCATTTTCTGTGAAAACTGTTTGTATGACAAATTGATTTTCAAACGCAGCATAGCGCGGTTATGACGATTGCCAAGTCGCGAGCGTGACACGTCGACGCATAAAGCCATATCCTCATTTAGAGCGATTTAGCAAAGCAAGTTCAGTGATTTGCTCTTCTTACATTGGCTTGAATCGACGTTTTTCACATATGTCCTCGCGGCGACGTGGATCGGCTACGCTCGTGGGAGGTGATGCAAAGCCTGTTGTCGTTTATTCATGCTTGATGAAAGCACGTCGATAATGCATTTGCATACCGCCATCTCTCGGCCTCACTTTAAACGCCTGCGATCGATCGCACTCAGTCTGTCCGCGCTGGTGTCCATCACTGGCGCAGCCTCCGCGCAAGATCAGACGGCGACGCCAACCGACCTGATCACCAAGGGCCGCTACCTGGCGACCGCGGCCGATTGCGCCGCGTGCCATACCGCGCCCAACTCCGGGCAGCCCTTTGCCGGCGGCTATGCGATCGAATCGCCTCTCGGCAAGATTTTCTCGACCAACATCACGCCATCCAAGACCGACGGCATCGGCACATACAGCGAGGAAGACTTCGCTCACGCCGTTCGCAACGGTGTCGCCAAGGATGGCAGCCATCTCTATCCGGCGATGCCTTACACGGCCTACGCCAAGCTCTCCGACGAGGACATCTCCGCGCTCTACGCCTACTTTATGCAGGACGTGAAGCCGATTGATCACGCGCCGGAGAAGACGGCGCTGCCATTCCCGTTCAGCATCCGCGCCTCTATGTCGGTGTGGAACCTGCTCTTCCTCGACAGGGATCGCTTCCAGCCGGATGCATCCAAGTCCGCCGAGTGGAACCGTGGCGCCTATCTGGCCGAGGCTCTCGAGCACTGCAGCACCTGCCACACGCCACGTAATCTCCTTATGGCGGAAAGCGGAAGCCGGGCGCTTTCGGGCGCGTCCATCGGCTCTTGGTTCGCACCGAACATCACCTCCGACAAGGTTGATGGCATCGGCGGCTGGTCCGACGAGGAACTCGTGCAGTATCTGCGCACCGGCCATGTCGTCGGCAAGGCGCAGGCAGCCGGCCCGATGGCGGAAGCCATCGAGCACAGCATGCAGCACTTGACCGAGGCGGACCTCAAGTCGCTCGTCGTTTATCTGAAGGATACGAAGCCGATCACCACTGGCGAAGCCACGCCGCGCTATGATGTCGGCAAGCCCTCGACAGCCGAACTCGATCTACGTGGCCTGCCTGGCCAGGCCGTGACCGAGAGGGGCTTCCATATCTTCAGCGGCTCCTGCGCCGCCTGCCATCAGGTCGATGGCGAGGGCAACGACCACTATCCGTCGCTCTTTCACAATACCGCAACCGGCGGCAATAACCCGGACAACCTGATCGCAACGATCCTGTTCGGCCTGTCGCGCACGATCGACGGCGTACCGACATTCATGCCGGCCTTCGGCGAGAACGCGTCTTACACCGATCGCCTCTCCGACAAGGACGTCGCCGATGTCAGCAACTATGTGCTGAGCCATTTCGGCAACGGCAAGGTGACCGTCACCGCAGCAGATGTCCTGCGTGTCCGCGAGGGTGGAGAAAAGCCGGTATTGGCAGCGGTTGCACCGTTCATCGTTCCGGCGTTTGCAGTGGCGTTGATCCTCGCTGCACTCGTCATCGCGCTACTCGTTGCTCGCCGCAGGCGTCAGCCGGCCCACGCCTGACCATTTCACCCTTTTTCCCAGTTCTGACTACCTCATCGAGGATATCAGCGATGCCAATCGACCCGAACAATGCGGGCTCTCTCATGAGCCGGCCCCTCCACCGCCGAGACCTCCTGCGCGCCACCGTGGCCGTCGGGGGACTGGCCGCCCTCTCCTCCTTTGCAGCACCAGTATCGGCGTTCGCGGCCGACGATGACGTCCAGGGCTTCACCAAGCTTTCCGAATTCCTGACCGGCTACGAACTCGACCCCGTGCTCGGCGCACGCTTCCTTGCAGCACTCTCCAAGCGCAGCAAGACGCTGAAAGCAGACATCGCCGCCCTGCAGCAGGCCGTGAGCCAGTCCGGCGCCAAGGACATGGATAGCTTTCTCGCGACAAAGCCCGCCGAGCGCGAGATGAAGACTTCCGCGAAGATCGTCTCCGCCTGGTATCTCGGCGTGGTCGGCGACCCAGAGGACGCGGAACTCATCACCTACGAGAAATCGCTCATGTACCGCCCGACCAAGGGCCTCCTTCCCATTCCGACCTACGGTCCCGGCCCGAACGCCTGGGGACCGAAGCCCGGCAGCAAGATCTGACAGGATATAGACAATGGCAAACGACGCATATGATGCGGACCTGATCGTCATCGGATCGGGTGTCATGGGCGGCATCGTCGCCGCACAGCTCGCCAAAGCCGGCAAGAAGGTGATCATTCTCGAAGCCGGTCCGCGTGTCGATCGCCGCGAGATCGTTGAGACCTTCCGCAACGCTCCGGTCAAGCTCTCGCTGGCGAACGCCAAGCTGCAGGGCGCCGGATCCCCCTTCCCCAGCATGCCCTGGGCGCCATCCACCTATGGCGACTATCTGCAGTATGAAGGCCCGGTTAAATACAACACCTCCTACCTGCGCGTTGTCGGCGGCACGACCTGGCACTTCGGTTCGGCCCTCTGGCGCATGATCCCGAACGACTTCAAGATCCAGTCGCTTTACGGTCGCGGCCGCGACTGGCCGATCGGCTATGACGATCTGGAAGACTACTACAACAAGGCCGAGCTGGAGCTCGGCGTCACAGGCATGGACGGCCAGGACGAAAGCGGCCAGGGCGGTGGTCCGATGCCGCCGCGTTCCATGCCCTTCCCGATGAAGCAGCTGAATTCCAGCTACATGTTCGCGACGCTGGCTGAAAAGCTCTCGGTCGGCGGCTTCAACCCGGTACTCGAGCCGCATGGCCGCGCCTCGCGCCCCTACGGCAACCGCCCGGTCTGCGCCGGCAACAACAACTGCAATCCGGTCTGTCCGATCGGCGCCAAGTATGACGGCTCGATGCACATCGACGAAGCCGAACGCCATGGCGCCAAGCTGCTCGACAACTCGCCAGTCTACAAGGTGGAAGCGGGCGACGACGGCAAGATCACTGCGGTCTGGTACAAGAAGCCCGACAATTCCGAGCACCGGCTGACGGCGCGCTATTTCGTGCTTGCCGCCTACGGCATCGAGTCCGCCAAGCTGCTGCTCATCTCGACCTCAGACAAGTATCCGAACGGCATCGCCAATTCGTCGGATCAGGTCGGCCGCAACCTCATGGACCACACCGGTATCAGCATGAACATGCTGACCAAGGAGGACATGTGGCCGGGCGAAGGCCCGACCGAACTGCTGGTCTATCTCAACCAGCGTGACGGCGCCTTCCGCAAGGATTACCCGAGCTACAAGATCAAGGTGCGCAATACGGTACCGACAGCCCAGATGACCGAAGGCTTCATCAAAAAGGGCATCATGGGCTCCAAGCTCGACGAGCAGATCCGCAAGTACTCGGCCCGCTCGCTGAACTGGGCGATCGATTTCGAGCCGCTGCCGCTGGCCGAAAACCGCGTCACGCCGTCGAAGACCAAGTTCGATGCGCTCGGCATCCCGGTTCCGGTGCTTTATTACTCGGTCACCGACTACTGGAATGCCGGCCGCGATCGCGGCCTGGAAGATTTGAACAAGATTGCCCAGCTGCTCGACGCCGAGGTCCTGTCGACCGACGTGAAGTGGCAAAACCGCCAGCACGTCATGGGCACGACCCGCATGGGCGACGATCCGAAGGACTCAGTCGTCGACCGCGATTGCCGCACCCATGACCACTCGAACATGTTCATCGCCGGCACCAGCGTCATGCCGTCGGCCTCTTGCATGAACCCGACACTGACGGGTGCGGCGCTCAGCGTGCGTATTGCCGAGCAGCTGATCAAGGAGATCTGATTTCAGCACTCAAAAAGGTCTCGGCCGCAATGGTCGGGGCCTTTCGCATCTCAAAACGAAAACAGCGACCGCCTGGCAGGCAGGTCGCTGTTTTCGTATTCGCCGATGGAAGCGACGTCAGTCGCGGTTGGTATAGAGCGCGCTAGAGCGCTCAAGGTGTTTCAAGATCGCCGCTTCCGCACCATTCGCATCGTTGGCAGCGAGACAGTCGAGGATCTGCTCATGCTCCACCAGCGTGAACTTCTCCTTGCCGGTCCAGATCAGCATGTCTGTGTGATAGGCCTTCAGCCATGCCAGCATCGCCTCGCTGACGGCAACGAAGATCGGGTTACCCGAGATTTGCGCGATCCGCGTATGGAACTGCATATCGGCGGCGATGAAGTCTTCCGCGTTGCCGAGCGAGCGACGCTGCTCCTCGATGATATCGCGAAGATCGGTGATATCGACAGGCGTGGCCTTGACCGCCGCCTCGCGCGCCATCCCGCGCTCGAAAAAGATGCGTGAGCTCTTGAGGTGATCGAGCGAGTCGGCCGATTGCGCGAGCATGATCTTCGCTGTCAGGTCCACCTGGCGGAAAATCGATCTTGCGGTCAACTGCAGAACTTTGGCGCGCTCTCCGTGCGAGATGTTGACCAGGCCCATATTGGCCAGCGACTGCATCGCCTCGCGGATAGCCGGCCTTCCAACCCCGAAGCGCTCCATCAGCACCCGCTCCGAAGGCATTTCGTCACCGGGGCGAAGCTCGCCCGAGGTGATCATCCTCTCCAGCCGATCGAAAACCTCATCGGATAGTTTGCGACGCACGATCTGTTCGATTGGCTGGTTCATGGTGTCTCGCTGGCTCACAATATCCCTCCTTTATGCATGCTAGCGTCCCGGCACGAAAGGCCGTCGTCTGAAATCGGTATGTGCTCTTTCAAAAAATTTTCGTTGCAGAAATTGGAATACTCATTATACCAGTTCATGAGTTGACGCCATGGCAAACTTTCGGCCTAGGCAGGAGGAGCAACGAAACCTCATGATGATCACAGTTACCTACCGCATCGAAACGACCGGCAGCGTCGAGGCCATGGCCGCCAAGATCGCCAGCGATCAGTCGACCGGCACGTTCGTCCCTGTTCCCGGCGAAACGGAAGAGCTGAAGGCACGCGTCGCGGCACGTGTTATCGCCATTCGCCACCTGCCCGATGCGGAATACCCGACCTGGCCGGAAGTTGCACCCGGCAGCGGCCCCATCCACCGCGCCGATGCCGATATCGCCTTCCCGATGGACGCGATCGGTACGGATCTCTCCGCCTTGATGACCATTGCCATCGGCGGCGTATTCTCGATCAAGGGCATGAGCGGCATCCGCATCATCGACATGAAGCTGCCTGAGGCCTTCGCCACCGCCCACCCCGGCCCGCAATTCGGCCTGCCCGGCAGCCGCCGGCTGACCGGCGTCGAAGGTCGGCCGATCATCGGCACGATCGTCAAACCGGCGCTCGGCCTGCGCCCGCATGAGACGGCGGAACTTGTCGGCGAACTCATCGAGTCCGGCGTCGATTTCATCAAGGACGACGAAAAGCTGATGAGCCCGGCCTATTCGCCGCTCAAGGAGCGCGTCGCGGCCATCATGCCAAAGATCCTCGATCACGAGCAGAAGACCGGCAAGAAGGTCATGTACGCCTTCGGCATCTCGCATGCCGATCCAGACGAGATGATGCGCAATCACGATCTCGTCCTTAAGGCCGGCGGCAACTGCGCCGTCGTCAACATCAATTCGATCGGCTTCGGCGGCATGAGCTTCCTGCGCAAACGTTCGGGCCTCGTGCTGCATGCCCATCGCAACGGTTGGGACATCCTGACCCGCGATCCGGGCGCCGGTCTCGACTTCAAGGTCTACCAGCAGTTCTGGCGCCTGCTTGGTGTTGACCAGTTCCAGATCAACGGCATCCGCATCAAGTATTGGGAGCCGGACGAGAGCTTCGTCGAATCCTTCAAGGCCGTCAGCACGCCGCTGTTCAGCAAGGCCGACTGCCCGCTGCCAGTCGCTGGCTCCGGTCAGTGGGGTGGCCAGGCGCCGGACACATATAAACGCACCGGCCGCACTACCGACCTGCTCTATCTATGCGGCGGCGGGATCGTCAGCCATCCTGGTGGCCCGGCGGCCGGCGTACGCGCCGTGCGGCAGGCCTGGCAGGCGGCGGTCGCCGACATCCCGCTCGACGAATACGCCAAGGATCACCCGGAACTCGCGGCCTCGATCGCGAAGTTCGGCGACGGCAAGGCAGCTTGAGACCATGACCAAACCTCTGCTTACCTATTACGGTGACGATTTCACCGGTTCCGCCGACGTCATGGAAGCGCTCGCCTCCAACGGCGTGCCGACCGTGCTCTTCCTCGGCATCCCCAGCACCGAGACGGCAAAGCGTTTCGCCGATTACCGCGCCTTCGGCATTGCCGGCACCAGCCGCAGCGAAACGCCGGAGTGGATGGAAAAGCATCTGCCGGCGATCTTTGAATGGCTGAAGGCGCTCGATGCCGACATCTGCCATTACAAGGTCTGCTCGACCTTCGATTCCAGCCCCGCAATCGGCAACATCGGCAAGGCGATCGAAATCGGCAAGGCACTCTATGGCCAGCCGGTCGTGCCTGTGGTCGTCGGCGCACCGCAGCTGAAGCGCTTCACCGCTTTCGGCAATCTCTTCGCCGCCTACCAAGATCGCTACTATCGTATCGATCGCCATCCCGTCATGAGCCGTCATCCGGTGACGCCGATGGCCGAAGCCGACCTGACGCTGCATCTGGCAAAACAGACGGCACTGCCCGTAGCGCTCGCCGATCTCGTCACCACCGCGGCCGCCGATGCCGACCAGCGCATCGACAAGACGATCGCGGACCTCGATGGCATCCTGCTGATAGACGTGGACAGCGCCCAGTCGCAGGCTCTCGCCGGCCGTCAGGTCTGGCGGGCCAAGCGCGACGGCGGCCTGTTCACAGCCGGCTCGTCAGGCGTCGAGTACGCATTGCTGCAGGCATGGAAGGCCGAAGGGCTGCTTGGCGAACCGACAACCTTCGCCGAGCCCGGCAAGGTCGATCGCCTTGCCGTCGTGTCCGGAAGCGTCTCGCCAACCACCGAACGGCAGATCCGCAACGCAACGGAAAACGGCTTTGACGGCATAGCCGTCGATCCGCTCGATCTCGTCGGCGAAAGCGGTGACCGCGCCATCGAAACGGCTGTCACTGAGGGCGTCCAGCGCCTGAAGGAAGGCTGCAGCGTCATCCTGCACACGGCGCTCGGCTCATCGTCAGACAAGGGAACCGATATCGATCGTATTCCCGGATCCCGCCATCGCCTCGGCTCCGCTCTCGGCACGATCCTGCGCCGGTTGATCGAAACCGAAAAGCTGCCCCGCGCGGTCATTGCCGGCGGCGACACGTCGAGCCACGCGCTGAAGGAACTGCGTGTGGACGCTCTGACGACCTTGCTGCCACTGCCGCAGACCCCCGGCTCCCCGCTCTGCACCGCGCACGGCAACTACGCGCCGACCAACGGACTGCAGATCGCGCTCAAGGGCGGCCAGGTCGGAACCGACGGCTATTTCGCACAGATCCGCGACGGACGGAGGGCTTGAACATGCGCTACTGGGTTGGCACTAGCTTCAAGATGAACAAGACGCTTGGCGAGGCTCTGTCCTTTGCCGAAAAGCTCGCGGCCGCCGATGGCGATCGCCACGCGGACATCCAGCGCTTCGTCATCCCGCCCTTCACGGCGGTGCGCGAGGTCAAGAACGCTCTCGCCGACAGCTCGGTGAAGGTCGGCGCGCAGAACATGCATTGGGACGCCGCCGGCGCCTGGACCGGCGAAATCTCGGCTCCGATGCTGAAGGATTGCATCCTCGACATCGTCGAGCTCGGCCACTCCGAGCGTCGCGAGCACTTCGGCGAGACTGACGAAACCGTCGGCCTGAAGGTCGAAAGCGCCGTCAAGCACGGCCTGATCCCGCTGATCTGCATCGGTGAGACGCTTGCCGAGCGCAACGCTGGTGATGCCGACGCGGTGCTGAAGCGGCAGGTTGAGGGCGCGCTGGCGCGCGTGACCACATCAGGCAAGGAAGCGGAAATTCTTCTTGCCTACGAACCGGTATGGGCGATCGGCGTGAACGGCATTCCTGCCACCGCCGACTATGCCGACGAACGCCACGCGCGCATCGCCGATGTGGCTGCCAAGGTGCTCGGTCGGGCGGTTCCGGTTCTCTACGGCGGCAGCGTCAATCCAGGCAATTGCGAGGAGCTGATTACGCAACCGCACATCGACGGCCTTTTCATCGGCCGCTCTGCCTGGGCCGTCGAAGGCTATCTCGACATTCTGAAGCGCGTTGCCGCGGTCATCTGATCGCAGCCACCAATTCCATTCATCCAGCCCCCGAATGATTGAAAGGACACGGACCATGAAAATCGCCATCGGAGCGGATAGCGCCGGCAAGCCATTGCTTGACGTGATCGCCGCCCACCTCGCCACCAAGGCGGGCCTCGAAGTGCACGATCTCAGCCAGGCCGGCTTTTACGCCGACCTGTCGCAGAACCTCGCGCAGACCATCGTCGACGGCCAGCATGAGCGCGGTATTCTCATCTGCGGCACCGGCATTGGCGTTTCGATCTCGGCCAACAAGGTTCCGGGCATCCGCGCCGCGCTGACGCACGACACCTACTCGGCCGAGCGCGCCGCGAAGTCCAACAATGCACAGATCATCACCATGGGCGCACGCGTGATCGGTCCGGAACTTGCCAAGTCGATCGTCGACACGTGGCTCGCCTCCGAATTCGACCCGAAGGGCGCTTCGGCAGGCAACGTCGACGCCATCAGCAGGCTCGACGCGGTTAAGTAATACTTATTCTGGGGTGGTGATTGACTCATCATACCAGCAGCGTTAACAATTCCAGCAAAACACGAAGTGAGGAAACATGACTTCCATAGCTCTGTTCGGCGCCGGCGGCAAAATGGGCTACCGGCTTGCAAAGAACCTCAAGGGTTCGCGCTACGACGTTCGCCACGTCGAAATCAGCGATGTCGGCAAGGCACGCCTGAAGGACGACCTCGGCCTTTCGACCGTGGACGTAGACGCAGCGCTTGACGGCGTCGACGTCGTCATCCTGGCCGTTCCGGACACGCATATCGGTAAGGTTGCCGCCGGCATCAACGACAAGCTCAAGGCCGGCACCATGGTTGTCGCGCTTGACGCTGCCGCGCCATTCGCTGGCCACTTCCCGGAGCGCCCTGACCTGACGTACTTCGTCACGCATCCGTGCCATCCGCCGATCTTCAACGACGAAACCGACATGCAGGCCAAGAAGGACCACTTCGGCGGTCTCTTCGCCAAGCAGCACATCGTTTCAGCTCTGATGCAGGGTCCGGAAGAAGCCTATGCCGTCGGAGAAGAAATCGCCAAGACGATCTGGGCACCGGTCATGCGCTCGCACCGCGTCACCGTCGAACAGATGGCAATGCTGGAGCCAGGTCTCTCCGAGACCGTTGCCGCTTCGCTGCTCGTTGTCATGAAGCAGGCCATGGATGAATGCGTCGCCCGCGGCGTTCCGGAAGAAGCTGCCCGCGACTTCCTGCTCGGCCACCTGAACGTACTCGGCGCCGTCATCTTCGGCGAAGTCCAGGGCGTGTTCTCGGACGCTTGCAACAAGGCTATCGAATTCGGCATTCCCGCCCTGATGAAGGACGATTGGAAGCGCGTGTTCGAACCTCAGGAGATCGCTGACAGCATCAAGCGTATCACCTGATACCGATCCCGGGAGGGGGCAACCCCTCCCCTTTCACCGCCCTGCTGGGAACAGGGCTTCTTTTGGGAGGAAACCAATGAGACTGACACGTAGACTGACCGTCGCTGCCTTTGCCAGCGCGCTTGCATTTGGCGTTGCCATGCCTGCCTTTTCGGCGGACCTGATCGCCATCATCACCCCCGCACACGACAACCCGTTCTTCAAGGCTGAAGCCGTAGGTGCTGAAGCCAAGGCGAAGGAACTGGGCTATGAAGCGCTCGTCATGACCCATGACGACGACGCCAACAAGCAGTCGCAGATGATCGACACGGCCATCGGCCGCGGCGCGAAGGCCATCATCCTCGACAACGCCGGCGCTGATGCGACCGTTGCCGCCGTCAAGAAGGCCAAGGACGCGGGCATTCCGTCCTTCCTCATCGACCGCGAAATCAACGCCACGGGCGTTGCCGCCGCGCAGATCGTTTCCAACAACTACCAGGGCGCCCAGCTGGGCGCGCAGGAATTCGTCAAGCTGATGGGCGAGAAGGGCAATTATGTCGAGCTCGTCGGCAAGGAATCCGACACCAATGCCGGCATCCGCTCGCAGGGCTACCATGACGTCATCGACGACTATCCGGATCTGAAGTCGGTCGCCAAGCAGTCGGCCAACTGGAGCCAGACGGAAGCCTACGCCAAGATGGAAACCATCCTGCAGGCGAACCCGGATATCCAGGGCGTCATCTCCGGCAACGACACGATGGCCATGGGCGCGATCGCCGCTCTCCAGGCTGCTGGCCGCAAGGACGTGATCGTCGTCGGCTTCGACGGATCCAACGACGTTCGCGACTCCATCAAGTCCGGCGGCATCAAGGCCACCGTTTTGCAGCCCGCCTACGCGCAGGCACAGATGGCTGTCGAACAAGCCGACGCCTACATCAAGAACAAGACTCTTCCCAAGGAAGAGAAGCAGTTGATGGATTGCATTCTCATCAACGCCGACAACGCCTCCAAGCTCGAAACCTTCGCGATCGCCAAGTAACGACAGCTTGAGACCACTGGCGAAGAGCGCGATCATCCGCGCTCTTCGTTTCTTATCCTATTCCATAAGATTGGAGTTTCGTGGATGGCGAGGGTCAGAAGCGCGGTTGTGATCGCATTGCTTGCGATGGCACTGCCGGGCTGCAAAATCATCAAAACGCCGACGGCGGAAGAAAAGGCTGCGGAAACCGCAAAGAGCGCCTTCGATCCCGCGGCAAAGGTCGAGGCCATCTGGCAGTCGCAGGCAATTCCCTACCTGCAAAAGCGGGCCGGCGAGCTTAAGGACGTCGTGGCGCTTGCCGCGTCGAGCCCGGACCAGGCCGGCGAGAAATACGGCAACCCCCGCAAGCAGGCGAGCGCGCCTTGGACCTATGCGGTCAAGCTCACCGGCAAGGTCGTCGCGGCCGATACGGCATCGCGCGCGGCCACGATCGACGTGGACGCCGATGGCGACGGCAAGGCCGACGCCAAGCTGCAGATCGGCCCCGCCGTGCGCGGAACGGCGCTGCGCGATACGCTGGAGTTCGTCAATTTCAACGAGTTCAAGAACCAGATCGAGTGGGCGCAATTCGGCAAGGCGTTCAACGAGAAAATCAATACCGCGCTCCTGGCGCCCCTGCCGCGCGACGGCCTGACTGGCAAGACAGTCACGGTCACCGGCGCCTTCCCGCTGCCGTCATCCGGCCAGTTGCCGCTGGTGACACCGGCCGAACTGACGGTAGGGCCGTAGTGATGAGCGAAACAATCGAAAACGACGTCATCCTGCGCCTCGAAGAGGTGTCCAAGGTCTATTCCGGCATCGTGGCCGTCAAGCGCGCTGACCTCGAACTCAGGCGTGGCGCGGTCAACGTGCTGGTCGGCGAGAACGGCGCTGGAAAATCGACGCTGATGAAGATCATCGCCGGCGTCGAGCGACCCACGCTTGGACGCATCGTCCTCGATGGTGAAACGGTCTCCTTCGACAGTCCGGCGGACGCCCAGGCGCACGGGATCGGCATGATCTTTCAAGAGCTCAACCTCTTCGCCAACATGACAGTGGCCGAAAACATTTTCGCCACCCGCGAGATCACCCACGGCATTCGCGGCATCGATCACAAGGCGCAGATCGAAAAGGCAAACGCCTTCTTGAAGCGCCTTGATGCTGGCATCAATGCCGAGACAATGGTCGAGGACCTGCCGATCGGCCAGCAGCAGTTGGTCGAGATCGCCAAGGCGATGTCGCTCAACGCCCGTATTCTGATCATGGACGAACCGACATCGGCACTTTCGGCGGCCGAGGTCGAAATCCTGTTCAAGGTCATCGCCGAACTGAAGGCGCAGGGTGTCGCCATCGTCTACATCTCGCACCGGCTGGAAGAGCTGATGCGGATAGGTGATTACATCACCGTGCTACGAGATGGCCAGATCACCGGCCATGCGATGGTCCGCGACATCGACACCAAGTGGATCGTCCGCTCGATGATCGGTTCTGACGCCAAGGATTTTGCCAAGGCAGCGGACCACGAACTGGGGCCGGAAGCCTTTCGCGCCGAGGAGATCAGCCTACCGCGCAGAACAGGGGGGCTCGCCGTCGACCACGTCTCGCTCTCAGTCCGGGCGGGCGAGATCCTCGGCATCTATGGCCTGATGGGTGCTGGACGCAGCGAGTTCTTCGAATGCGTGATCGGCCGTCACAAGCACTCGACCGGCAAGATCTTCATTGATGGCCAGGAAGTGCACGCGCAAGATACGACGGGGCGGATCAGGAAGGGACTTGCCCTCATCCCTGAGGACCGTCAGCGCGAAGGGCTGGTGCAGGTGCTCTCCATTGCCAGCAATCTGACGCTCGCCAGCCTCGATCACTTTACGCGGATCTTTCATATCAAGGCAGGCGCCGAAAGGCAGGGCATCAACGACATGATCCGCGATCTTTCCATCAAGGCACCAAACCCGGAATTCGAAGTCACCTCGATGTCCGGCGGCAACCAGCAGAAAGTGGTTATCGGTAAGGCACTGATGACCAACCCGAAGGTTCTCCTGATGGACGAGCCCAGCCGCGGCATCGATGTCGGCGCCAAAGCGGACGTGTTCCGCACCATGCGCAGACTGGCCGCCAAGGGCCTTGCAATTTTGTTTTCAACCTCAGACCTTGAAGAGGTCATGGCCCTTTCCGACCGCATCGCCGTTCTCAGCAACGGCAAGCTGGTCGCCGTCTTCGACAGAAGCGAAGCAACGGAAGAGGCTATCATCGCGGCATCTGCCAAAGGTCACGGACACCAAGGAAAGCTCGCGTCATGACGGCGGAAACCTCTTCCACATTCGGGGCCAAGCGGTCGAGCGGCTCCATTCTCCTCACGCTGATGAAGCTCAGAACCTTCATCGCCCTTTTTGCCGTGATCATCTTCTTCGCGATCTTCGCGCCGAATTTCACATCCACGGCCAACATGATCCTGATGTCGAAGCACGTCGCGCTCAACGCGTTCCTCGCCATGGGCATGACCTTCGTCATTATCACCGGCGGTATCGACCTTTCTGTCGGCTCGATCGTCGGCCTGTGCGGTATGGTCGCCGGCGCCTTGATCCTCAACGGCGTGGAACTGCCGATCGGCTACACGATCTTCTTCAACATCTATGAGATCGTGCTGATTACGCTGGCCGTTGGCCTGGCGATCGGCCTGATCAACGGCTTGTTGATCACCAAGCTCAACGTCGCGCCGTTCATCGCGACGCTCGGCACGCTTTATATCGCCCGCGGCCTCGCGCTGCTCTCCTCCGACGGTCAGACCTTCCCCAATCTCGTGGGCAAGCCGGAATACATGACGACGGGCTTCGACGTCTTCGGCGCCGGCCGCATGCTGGGCCTGCCGGTCTCGATCTGGATTCTGATCGTGCTCGCCCTAATTGCCGCCTACGTGGCGCGCTCGACGCCGATCGGCCGGCATATCTTCGCCGTCGGCGGCAACGAGCGTGCAGCGCGCATGTCCGGCATCCGGGTCGATGTGGTGAAGATCTTCGTCTACATGTTCTCGGGCCTGTGCGCGGCGATCGTCGGCCTCATCATCTCGTCCGAACTGATGGCCTCGCATCCGGCCACCGGCGAAAGCTTCGAGCTCAACGCGATCGCCGCGGCGGTCCTCGGAGGCACCTCGATGTCGGGGGGACGCGGCACGATCGGCGGCACGATCATCGGCGCCTTCGTCATCGGTATCCTGTCCGACGGATTGGTCATGATGGGCGTATCGTCCTTCTGGCAGATGGTCATCAAGGGGCTGGTGATTATTATCGCGGTTGTGGTGGATCAGGCGCAGCGCCGTCTGCAACAGCGCGTGACTCTCATGCAAATGGCAAAGGCAGGATAAGCAATGACGGAATTGAATGGCGCACTCATCGGCTGCGGCTTTTTCGCGGTCAACCAGATGCATGCGTGGCAGGACGTTGCCGGGGCTTCGATCGTGGCGATCTGCGATCGCGACCCCGAGCGGCTGAAAACCGTCGGCGACCAGTTCGGCATCGACAGGCGCTATAGCGATGCGGCCCAGATGCTCGCCGATGGCGGCTTCGATTTCGTCGATATCGCCACCACCGTCCAGAGCCACCGCGCTTTGGTCGAGATGGCTGCCGCACACAATGTGCCGGCGATCTGCCAGAAGCCGTTCGCAAAGACGCTCGACGACGCCAAGGCCATGGTCAAGGTTTGCGCCGATGCCGGGCTGCCCCTGATGGTACACGAAAACTTCCGCTGGCAGACGCCGATCCAGGCCGTGAAGAAGGTTTTGGAATCCGGCGCGATCGGCCAGCCGTTCTGGGGCCGCTTCTCGTTCCGCTCCGGCTACGACGTTTTCTCGGGCCAGCCCTATCTGGCGGAGGGCGAGCGTTTCATCATCGAAGATCTCGGCATCCATACGCTCGATATCGCGCGCTATATCCTTGGCGATGTGAAAGCGCTCAGCGCCCGCACGAAGCGGGTCAACCCCAAGATCAAGGGCGAGGACGTCGCCACCGTCCTGCTCGATCATGAAAACGGCGCGACCTCGGTCGTCGATGTCAGCTATGCCTCCAAGCTCTCCACCGAGCCCTTCCCCGAGACGCTGATCGAACTCGACGGCACCGAAGGCAGCATCCGCCTGTCGCAGGGCTACAAGCTCGAAGTAACAGGCAAGAACGGCACCGAGATCTCGGACGTGTCGCCGACGCTGCTCTCCTGGGCATCGCGCCCCTGGCACAATATCCAGGAAAGCGTCTACGCCATCCAGCAGCACTGGGCCGAGCGCCTAGCCTCCGGCGGCGAAACCTCGACCTCGGGCGCCGACAACCTCAAGACCTTCGCGCTCGTCGAGGCCGCCTATGACAGCGCAGCCAGCGGCCAGACGGTCGATGTCAAGGCGATGCTGCAATGAGCACGCCATCGGAGAGCTTCCGGATATACGGAACGCATGCGCTCGAGCAGGAGCCGGTCCGCCTCACCGCGGGGAGGCTGACTGTTGATCTCAGCGGCGGCAATCTGCGCACCATCGCCTATGACGGTGTGGAGGTACTACGAGCCGTCTCCTATCTCGTGCGCGATCGCGATTGGGGCACTTACGCGCCCGAAATCGCCGACCTGACCACCGAGCAGGGCGACGATGCCTTTTTGGTCCGCTACACCGCCCTTTGCAAAGGCCCGGGTGCGACCGAGCTGGCGATCGGCGTGCGGATCTCGGCGCAAGCCGGCGCGCCTCTGGTTTTCGAAGCGGATGCGGTCTCTGGCACTGGCTTTGAGACGAACCGCTGCGGCTTTTGCATTCTCCACCCGATTGTCGGCGTGGCAGGCACGCCCGTCACCGTCGAGCATGCCGACGGACAGCGCGTCGAGACCCTGTTCCCTGATCTGATCGAGCCATGGCAGCCGTTCATGAACATGAGCGCGATCACCCACACCGTCATGACCAATGTGACGGCGCGGTGCGGCATGGAAGGGGACGTGTTCGAGATGGAAGACCAGCGCAACTGGTCGGATGCCTCCTACAAGACCTATGTGCGCCCGCTCGCTTTGCCCTGGCCCTACCAGATCCCGGCGGATGAAACGGTCAAGCAGCGCATCATCCTCGATATTGCCGACAAGCGCCCGAAGCCATTGGCCGCAACGACGAATGGGCATTCGTCGCTCACGACATTGACACTCGGCGAGCAGCGCGGGCGCATGCCTGCGATCGGCGTGATTGTCACGCCGGAAGAAGCGGGCGCGGTGGTCAAGGCGAACGCCGTGCTTGGCGAGATCAAGCCGCAGGAGCTGCTCTTTCACTTCGACCCGACAGCCGGCCATGGGGCGGAAGCTTTCCACCGCCTCGCCGAGGTGGCCAGACTTCATCCCGGCAAAACAACGCTTGAGATCGCGCTGCCGTGCAAGCAGCCGATCCTTGAAGAAACGACGCTGATCGCAACGCAGATGCGCGATGCTGGCTTCAAGTCGGACGCGATCATCATCTCGCCATCGGTCGACCGCCAATCCACACCGCCAGGCAGCAAGTGGCCGGAATGCCCACCGCTCGAAGATGTCTACGCCGCCGCGCATACGGCATTCCCCGATATCCGCATTGGCGGCGGCATGCTCAGCTATTTCACCGAGCTCAACCGCAAGCGTGTTCCGTCCGCTCCGCTTTCCTTCATCAGCCATTGCACCAACCCGATCGTCCATGCCGCCGATGACCTCAGCGTCATGCAGACATTGGAGGCCCTGCCCTTCATCACGCGATCGGTCCGCGCAATCTATGGCGACAAGCCTTATCGCATCGGCCCATCGACAATTCCCATGCGGCAGAATCCTTACGGAAGCCGAACGATGGACAACCCGAAGGGCGGCCGGATACCGATGGCCAACACCGATCCGCGTCACAACGCTCTTTTCGCGCAAGCCTTTGCGATGGCCTATGTGGCAAAGGTGCTGGACGCCGAGCTGGAATGCCTGACTCTCTCAGCTGTGACCGGAAGTTTCGGCCTCCTTGCCGGACAGGATGAGCCCTTCACCGCCGATGGACGCCGCCCGCTCTTCAACGCGGTCAAGACGCTCGCCGGTCTCGCCGGCACCGAGTGGAGGGAGTGCCTGTCTTCCAACCCCTCGCGCGTTCTGGCGTTCGCGACGAAGGCGGCGACGCGCGCAACACTCTGGATCGTCAACATCACCGGCCGAGACCAGGAGGTTGATCTCGGATCGCTCCGGCTCTCCGACGCGTTGATGGGCGGCGTGCTCACTCTTTCCCCATATCAGACGACCTCCGTCGCGCTTTCGGATTGATCTTGCGTCTGGAAGGCGTAGCTATAGCCTTCCAGACGCGTCAATCGGGAGGACCAGCGTGAAGACCAAAAAGCTTATCAATGACGGCGGCGCGGCGGTCGATGAAATGCTCGAGGGCATCCTCGCGGCGCATCCTGACCATCTCTACGCCATCGACGGATCGCCGCGCTCGATCGTTGCGAAGCACGGCCCGCGCGATGGCAAGGTGGGGCTGGTGATTGGTGGCGGCTCCGGCCATGAACCGAGCTTCCTCGGTTTCGTTGGCAAGGGGCTGGCGGATGCTGCGGCTGTCGGCAACGTCTTTGCCTCGCCTCCGCCCGATCCGATTATCGAATGCGCAAAGGCGGTTGATCACGGCGCAGGCGTTCTCTTCATGTATGGCAACTACGCGGGTGACGTGATGAACTTCGATATGGCGGCGGAAATGCTTGCCATGGACGATATCGACGTACGCACCGTGGTGACCACCGACGACGTCGCCTCCGCACCGCGCGACCAGCGAGAAAAGCGCCGTGGCGTCGCGGGCAATGTTTTCGTCTTCAAGGCGGCCGGTGCTGCCTGTGATCTCATGTACTCGTTTGACGAGGTCGAGCGTGTCGCGCGCAAGGCCAACGACCACACTTTCACCATGGGTGTCGCCCTATCCCCCTGCTCGCTGCCGCAGACGTTGCGGCCCAATTTCGAGATCGGCGGCGATGAGATGGAGGTCGGCATGGGCATACATGGTGAGCCCGGCGTCTCGCGCGAAACGCTGAGGCCGGCCGACGCTGTCACCGACGAACTCCTCGATGCGATCTTGAAGGATGCAAATATCGCGCCGGGAACCCGCTTGGCCATCCTGATCAACTCGCTCGGCTCCACGCCGCTGATGGAACTCTACATCATAATGCGCCGGGTGAAGGCGCGGCTGGACGAGGCTGGCCTTGTCATTCACACCTCGCTCGTCGGCAACTATTGCACCTCTCTCGAAATGGCTGGTGCATCAATCACGCTCATGGCGCTCGATGACGAATTGCAGGCGCTGATCGATCATCCATGCGATTGTGCAATGTTTCGCAGCGGAAAGGCGATTTGATGGGTGACGTGACGACGAAGGACCTTCAGCGCCTCTTCCAGGCTATCGCCGACGTGATGACCGCAGAGCGGGACAATCTGTGCCAGCTGGACGGCGTCATAGGCGACGCTGATCACGGGATCGCGATGGAGCTAGGTTTTACCGCTGCGGCCAAAGCCACAGACGCACTTGAGCCTACCGCTACAGATCCGACGACGCTGTTCAACACGGCTGCCAAGGCGTTCCTCAATGCTGTCGGTGCCTCCTCCGGCCCGCTTTACGCAACCGCCTTCATGCGGGCTGGCACAGCAGTGAAAGGCAAGGCAACACTTGGCGACGATGATCTGCTCGATGTCTTCGCCGCCCTTGCCAGGGGTATCCAAGACCGCGGCAAGGCAGAGATCGGCGAGAAGACGATGGTGGATGCCTGGGCACCGGCCGCAGCGGCCTGCGAGGAGGCCAGGGCACGCGGAGACGGTTTGCGACAATGCTTTTCACAGGCGCTGGAAGCGGCCGAAGAGGGACGCGATGCGACCAAGAATATGGTTGCCAGCAAGGGGCGCTCCGCGCGGCTCGGCGAGCGGTCTCTCGGCCATATAGACCCCGGAGCGGCGTCCGCCACCATGGTCATATCGAGCATCCGAAACGCCCTGACGTCGGAATAGGATTCCTCCAAACCGCCGATTCGGCACTCAGGATACAGGCGACGCTTCGTTGATGATGCGTCCGTGTTGCCGCAACACGAGCGCCACCGCGCCCATGACCGTGTCGTCGTTGCCCCGGAATGTGCCGACGACGAAGCGAGGCTTGCGCTTCTCCGGCGAGTGCGCGGGCGGCGCGACGGAGTGGCGGGCGAAACTTCGCTCGAGGCCACCGGTAAAACTCTCGCCAACCTCGGCCAGCTTACCTGCGATGATGAACAAGGGGGGATTGAGGATGGTGAAGGCAATCCCCATTCCCCACCCCGCCATCTCGGCCGCGTCATCGACAAGTCGCGCATATCCTGGATCGCCATTGCGCGCGCGTTCGACAAACTGTTCGATGCTGACGGGCTCACCCAAGGATTGCTCGGCATATCTCAGCAGTTGGAAGCCGCCAGCGAAGGTCTCGAGACAGCCGCGATTGCCGCAGCGACACAGCGGTCCGCGCGGATCGAGCGACATGTGGCCGAACTCGGCGGCATAACCATGGGCGCCGCGCTGCACCGTGCCGTTGATGACGATTGCGCCTCCGATGCCGAGGTCGAACTTGAAGAGGACGAAGTTGGTTTCCCCAACCGCCGCTCCCCAGGTCATTTCCGCTAGAGCGCCGCAATGACTCTCGTTTTCGACATGGATTGGGCAACCAAGCTGCTCGAAAAACACATCGGCGATATTGGTGCCGCACCATGTCGGCAAGATGGAGCCGTTGAGGATTTCACCGTCATATGAAACCGGCGCGGAAATCGCCAATCCCACGCCCAGCAGTTCGGACATTTCCACACCAAGGAGAGCACATTGCTCCTCAAGGCTCGCCCGCACACATCGCGCGGCGTCTTCAGGCGTATAGTCCGTGTCCATCGCGAACCAGATATCCGACAGTACGGTGTGGGCGAGGTCGCAGATCGCGATGCGGATTTCGCCAAGCCCGAGGAGCACGCCGGCGCACCGACCCGCCGCCGGGTTCAGAGACAAAAGCTGTGATGGTCGCCCAAAACCGTTGCTCTTCGTATCGACGTCGAGAACGACGCCGCTATCTTTCAGCTCGGTGAGTAGCGTGGACACGGTTGACCGCGCCAACCCCGTCGACTTCACCAGTTGTGTTGCGGTCGCGGATCCGATCGCCGCAATCGCGCGCACGATGCGCCCCGCCGGTGCGGTTTGATCCTCGAAAAGTTCCCTGATGCCAACCATTCATAGCTCCTCCCCGTGAGACTAGCCCTGACTCGCCGCTAGGCCGCAACATATTTCTAAGTAGAAATTATTACAGCCTATTCCGTGAGCATAATCGGTCCACACAACTTACTAGGCCCAAATATTCGCTAATACGCAATCGACTTTGTTCATTTTCGAAAAAAGTATTGACTCAAGTCGGAATTTTCGAGAGTGTGAACATTAGCGGAGAGGACCGCACAAGGGAGGGTTTAATGACGATCAAGACTACACTCATGGCCACGCTATCCGTGCTCGCGATCACCGCGACGAGCCTAAAGGCGGAAGACCTGACGCTCTGGACGCTGAACTTCGACAACAATGCTGCCAACGTCGCGCTCAAGAAGGTCGCAACCGACTTCGAAGCTGCAAATCCCGGCACCAAGGTTGAAATCGTTCAGCGCGCCATCGATGAGCACAAGACCGCGCTGCGTGTCGCGGCCGGCTCGAACAAAGGCCCCGACATCTACTTCAGCTGGGCAGGCCTTGGCCTGGGCGGCGAATATGTGAAGGCCGGCCTTTCGGCACCGCTCGACAAATATTACACCGAATACAAGTGGAACGATGAGCTGCTGCCGGCAGCCGCCGCATTCGCCGACCTCTATCCCGGTGGCAAGCATGGCGTTCCCTTCACCTTCAAGGGCGAAGCCGTCTATTACAACAAGAAGCTGTTTCAGCAGGCCGGCATCACCGAAGAGCCGAAGACCTATGAAGAGTTTCTGGCCGACGCCGAAAAGCTGAAGGCATCAGGCATTCCCGCCTTCACCTTCGGCGGATCGGTCAACTGGCACGTCATGCGCCTGATGGACGTCATCCTGGAAACGAAGTGCGGTGCTGAAAAGCACGACGCGCTGAAGGCCATGAAGACTGATTGGTCCACAGAACCTTGTGCCACCGACGCCTTCACCGAGTTCGCCAAGTGGACGAAGAATTATACGCTGCAGCCTTTCATGGGCATCGACAACAAGCAGTCCTACAGTCTGTTCACGGCAGGGCGCGCGGCGATGATGCTGGAAGGCGACTGGCTGGTCAGCCAGCTGGAAACCAGCGGCGCCAATCTGGACGACTACGGCATGTTCCCGTTCCCGACCAACACGCAGCGCCTCTACGGATTTGCCGAGTATAACTACATCAGCACCAAGAGCCCGCATCCGGATCTCGCCGCGAAGTTTCTCGCCTACTTCCTGTCGACCAAGGTTCAGCAGGATCTCGTCGGCCAGATCAGCTCGACATCGGTCAACAAGAACGTCCAGTACGAGAACCAGAAGCCGCTGGAAGCCGAATGGCTTGATGTCTTCAAGACCTACGGCAAGGTCTACATGAACGGCGACCAGGCCTTCCCGCTTGACGTCACGACCGAGTATTTCCGCGTGATTAACGACGTCGCCGCCGGCAACACCGAACCGGCCGATGCAGCAAAGCAGCTGCAGACGTTCATCGCCGGTCGCACCTAAGTCCTCCCAGGACATCGGTCGGTCCCGCACCCCGCTGGGACCGACCACCGCTCAATCCAATGCCACTCGCCAGACACACGTCGCGCGGAGCAGATACCCATGTCATTGAAAAACCGAACACACGACCCGCGCTTCCAGGCGCTCCTGTTGCTCGTGCCAGCCATGGCGATCTACGCGGTCTTCGCGCTTTACCCGATGTTGAACGTCGTGCTCCTCAGCTTCCAGAAGTGGAACGGACTAGATCCGCAACGCCCCTTCGTCGGCCTGGCGAACTACCAGTACATTTTCACGCGCGATCCGGTATTTTGGGTCGCCTTCAAGAACACGGTCATCTGGACCATCATGTCGGTGGCTTTCCCGCCGATGGTCGGCCTGTTGCTGGCGCTGACGCTCAATCAGAAGATCTTCGGCCGCAACACGTTTCGCGCCATCTTCTATCTCCCCGTCATCATCGCGCCGATCGCGGTCGCGACGATGTGGAAGTGGATGTATGATCCCTTTTTCGGTCTCTTCAGCCAGCTCATGACCAATATGGGCCTGCAGATGTGGATCAAGGACTGGTTGGGCGACAAGGACATCGCGCTCTACTCGGTCTTCGTCGCCTATCTCTGGCAGTCCGTCGGCTTCTCGATGGTGCTGTTCCTGGCCGGCCTTCAGAACGTGTCGCAGACGCTGGTCGAAGCCGCCCGCATCGATGGTGCCGGCCGCTGGGCGATCTTCAAGCATGTGACCTTTCCGGCCCTGCGCACCACGATGACCATCGTGCTCGTTCTCTCGATCATCTCGTCACTGAAGGCATTCGATATCGTCTACGGCCTCACCGGCGGAGGACCGGCACAATCCACGCAGATGCTGGCGCTATGGGCCTTCACGCAGGCGATGCAGATCTTCGACTTCGGCCGCGGCGCCGCCATCTCGGTCGTCCTGCTGCTGATCACCATCGCGATCGTCGTGCCGTACCTGCGCTGGACGCAGAAGCATGAGGACACCGAATAATGACGATGACATCATCAGGACCGATCTCTGTGTCTGAAACCATCACCACCACGAACAAGCCCGGCCGTGACCCCGTCCTGATCGGCCTGTGGATCGCGCTGATCATCGTAGCCCTCGTCTGGTTCGCGCCCTTCGTCTTCATCGTCTTCACATCGCTGAAGACGAAGGCGGCGGTAACAAGCACCGGCGCGTTCATGCCGCCGGTCGAGTTCGCCTTCGAGAACTATGCCAGTGCATGGAGCCGCGGCAACTTCGCCGAGTCGTTCATGAACAGCGTGATCATCACCGTCTTCAAGGTGCCGCTTGGCCTCGCCATGTCGGCGATGGCGGCCTACGCACTGGCGAAGATCAAGATGAAAGTAAGCAAGCTCCTGCTGCTCATCGTCGTCTTCGGAACCATGATCCCATTCCAGGTCATGCTGGCGCCGCTCTTCACGCTGGTCAATTCGTTCGGCCTGATCGATACCTATCCCGGCGTCATACTGCCCTACATCGCCTTCGGTGTTCCCTACCAGGTCTTCATCCTGCACGGCTTCTTCAAGGGCCTGCCGAAGGAGCTGTCCGAGGCAGCACTCATCGACGGCGCCACTCACTTCACCATCTTCCGGCGCATCTTCCTGCCGGTCTGCCTGCCGGTTCTGGCTGCGCTCCTCATCCTCGACTTCGTCTCCACCTGGAACGAATTCGCGATGGCGCTCGTCCTTCTCCAGGATCAGCACATGTGGACGCTGCCGCTCGGCCTGATGTCCTTCCAGGGCCAGTTCTCCAGCGATTACGGCCAGTTGAACGCCGCCATCGTCATGACGGTCCTGCCCGCGACGCTCGTTTATCTCATTTTCCAACGGTACTTTGTCTCCGGCCTCACCTCTGGTGCGGTCAAAGGCTGAGCGACCGGAATTTAAAGTCTTTCGAGGAGATCTTTCATGTCCACAGCAACAGTCGAAAAATGGGGTGTGTTCGAAGCGGCCTTCAACGGCCCGTCCGGCGGCAATCCCTATCTCGACGTGAGCCTCGAGGCCGTCTTCACCCACAAGAGCCGCGAAGTCCGCGTGCCGGGTTTCTATGACGGCGACGGCGTCTATCGCGTACGCTTCATGCCCGATGTCGAAGGCGAATGGTTGTTCCAGACGCGTTCGCAGACCGCCGAGCTCAACGGCAAGACCGGCGCATTCGTCGCGACCGCACCGTCTGCGGGCAACCATGGCCCGGTTCGCGTGCGCAATAAGTTCCACTTTGCCTACGCCGACGGCAAGCCGTTCCTCTCTTTCGGCACGACCTGCTACGCTTGGACGCATCAGCCGCTTGAGATGCAGGCGCAGACGCTCGAGACGCTCAAGACCGCAGGCTTCAACAAGATCCGCATGGGCGTATTCCCCAAGGATTACCCTTATAACACCAACGAGCCGCTCTATCCCTCTTTTGAGACCGGCGCCGACGGCAAGGAAGATTTCGATCGTCCGAACCCCGTCATGTTCCGCCATTTCGAACAGCAGGTCGCGGCTCTCTGCGAACTCGGCATCGAAGCCGACATCATCATGTTCCACCCCTACGATCGCTGGGGCTATGCCGACATGTCGGCCGAGCAGGACTTCCGTTATGTCGCATATCTCGCGGCACGCCTTGCCGCCTATCGTAACGTCTGGTGGGCGCTCGCCAATGAATACGACTTCCTGCTCGACACCAAGCCGGTGGAGCAGTGGGACCGCTATTTCCACATCCTGGAAGAGAACGATCCCTACCAGCACCTGAAGTCGATCCACAACGGCGAGGTGTCGATGAACTTCGATCACCGCAAGCCATGGGTTACGCATACCTGCATTCAGAACCCCGACGTCAAGCTGACGCAGACCTGGCGCGACGCCTATGGCAAGCCCGTCGTCAATGACGAGCCGGAATATGAAGGCAACATCGTGCAGTGCTGGGGCAACCTGACGGCGCAGGAACTGGTGCACCGCTTCTGGATCACTGTGACGCGCGGCGGTTATGCCGGACATGGCGAGACCTATTCGCACCCTGATGATCTGATCTGGTGGGCCAAGGGCGGCGAGCTGCGCGGCGAAGCCTGGAAGCGCATTAGCTTCTTCCGTAACCTCTTGGAGCAGGACGTGACACACGGCCTTGATCCCATGGGCGCTGTCGGCGAATGGCCGTGGACCCGCGTTTCCGGCGTGCGCGATGGCAGCACCGACCTGCGCTACATCTATCTCGGCGAGCATCAGCCCGTCGTCTGGTCCTCGGGCTTCCCGAAAGATGACGACAACTATGAGGTCGACATCATCGACACGTGGAACATGACGATCACGCCCGCCAAGAAGGTGGAAGCGCCGATTCCGCACCCGACACGCCACGGCGCGATCGTGCGCGGCGGCAAGGCCGATGCCGCTTTCGGTGTCGAGCTGCCGGGCAAGCCATATCTGGCACTTCGCGTGCGCAGCGAGCGTTGAGCAGGTCTCACAGGGAGGAATTCTATGTCCGGATTGGCCATTAGAAACGTCAAGAAATCCTACGGTGCCGTGGACATCATTCATGGCGTGGACGTCGACATTGCCGATGGCGAGTTCGTCATTCTCGTTGGCCCGTCCGGATGCGGAAAATCGACCCTGCTCAGAATGATCGCTGGGCTGGAGGAGATCACCGGAGGCGAGATTTCGATCGGCGGCCGCGTCGTCAACAATCTGCAGCCCAAGGATCGCGACATCGCGATGGTGTTCCAGAACTACGCGCTCTATCCGCAGATGACGGTCGCGCAGAACATGGGCTTCGCGCTGGAACTCGCCGGCGCGAAGAAGGCGGAGATCGACAAGAAGGTCGGCGAGGCCGCCGGGATCCTCGGCCTCCAGCCGCTGCTATCACGCAAGCCGGCGCAGCTCTCCGGCGGCCAGCGCCAGCGCGTCGCCATGGGCCGCGCCATCGTGCGAGATCCGAAGGTGTTTCTCTTCGACGAGCCACTCTCCAATCTCGACGCCAAGCTGCGCGTCAAAATGCGCGCGGAAATCAAGGCCCTGCACCAGCGCCTGAAGACCACGATCGTCTACGTAACCCACGACCAGATCGAAGCCATGACCATGGCCGACAAGATCGTCGTACTGCAGGGCGGCAAGGTCGAGCAGATCGGCACGCCGCTGGAGCTCTACGACCGGCCGCAGAATGTCTTCGTCGCGGGCTTCATGGGTTCGCCGGCGATGAATTTCCTTGAAGGCAAGTTGACGGGCGGCGACAAGCCGCGGCTGACACTCCCATCGGGCCAGCAGGTAGAGCTCTCGCAGGGCGCTGCGAACGCCGATGGCCGCGACGTCATCGTCGGCATTCGCCCTGAGGACCTGGCGTTCGCGCAAGACGACGGCGTTCCGGCGACCGTCAGCGTGGTGGAACCGACAGGATCTGAAACGCATGTCGCGCTAGAGGTCGAAGGCAAAGAGATCACCTGGGTCATGCGCGAGCGCGCCGACCTGACACCAGGCCAGGTCGTCAAGCTCTCGCTGAAATCGCCGAACGTGCACTTCTTCGACAAGGCCACGCAGCGCCGCGTCTAGACTACGACGCAACGAACAATATCTCGCATCCTCTGTATCAGTGCGGTGGATGCAAGGCTTTGGCAGCCGGTATTGCCTTCAAGGCGTGTATTGTCCCCATCGCGTGGCTGGTAACCTTACCAGCTAACCAAGCAACGTACTTTCAGTTGCATGGTAACATGAAGCAATGCCATCAAACGGACAGCGGTCCCAAACACCGTGGTCCGTGGGGTTACGGATCGGTAAACCCGTCCTCGCGGGGCGAGGACGGGTTCTAAACTTTCGATTATGCGATGAAATAGCTTTCAACGCCCGAAACCGAGCGTCGGCAGACAGTCGCTCAAGACGCCGTCTTGACCTGTGTTTCAGCTTGTTCGGCACGCATGCCAGCGCAAAACGCGGCCGTTCTGTTTGCGGCAAAGGCATGCGCGCGCTTTTTGGCCGCCGTTTCGAGCAATTCGGCGAAAACGCCGAGGCTGATCCGATCGGCCCGCAGCATCTGGCGGATCATCGGATCCCTCAACACTTCCGACATGGTCATGTCCTGCATGGCACACTCCTTTGTTGCAAGGAGGGATACTACGCGCATGTAACACCCAAATGTCGCCAGCGTGGCAGGATCAAGGCAAATGACACGTTGCAGTTGTTGGATGTCGCTGCTCCGATTTCATTTCCGCCCAGCTTCGCGGTTGAAAAGCTGAAGGCGATTGATAGTTCTGGCGCATGAGCAACGCGCGCACCGATTCAAACGATGCAGACGGCATCGTCAAGACACTCCGAAAGCAACTGAACTGGCTGCAACGCGGAAGGGATGTCCGCTCGCTTCAGCTGCAGGGTCTGCTTGCCTTCGTCGACCTCGCTATCCTTGCCTTCTTCCTGTTCGGGCCATATCTGAGGACCGGGCCGTCCTATCTCATCATCGACTATATGATCGCCGTGTGGGTGGCGATTGAACTGATCGCCCAGGCGATCGTTGCCGGAAGCCTGAAGGCTTTCGTGAAACGACCGATGAGCTGGATCGATCTTTTCATCCTGGCGACGCTGCTGCTTCCGGACCTGCTGTTCAACTTCACCTTCCTGCGGGCCATGCGGATCTGGGCGATCGGCAACAGCCCATTCCTGAAAGAGGGATTGCGGCGCCTTGGCTGTGCGCATCTGCTGGATATCGTACGCGCCTGCGTCAACCTCGTGGTCTTCCTCTTCATCGTCACCGGCTTCGTCTACACCACATTCTTCTACCGCCAAGGCGGATGGGAGGGCTTCGTGGATGCCTTGTATTTCACCGTGGCGACGGTCACGACGACGGGCTTCGGCGACATCACCTTGCCCGGCGTCATGGGAAAGCTGACATCGATCGTGACGATGATCGTCGGCATCTCGCTCTTCGTCCGCCTCGCGCAGGCGGTCGTGCGTCCCTACAAGGTGAACTTCCCCTGCCCGCAATGCGGCCTGCAGCGCCATGATGCCGACGCCGTGCATTGCAAGGCCTGCGGACATCTGCTGAACATTCCCGACGAAGGCCAGTGACGGCGGCGCAATCAGCCACGACCGTTATATGTATAGATATGATCGCGGAAAGATGCTTTCCTCGGCGCAACATCGGAGGGATCACATGTCCGGACATCCATTCAATCTGAAGGGGCGGGTCGCCGTCGTCACCGGCGCCAGCCGCGGCCTTGGCCAGGCGATCGCCCTTGCGCTGGCGGATGCGGGCGCCGACCTCTGCATCACGGCGAGAGTGCTGACGTCGCTGCAGGACACGAAGACCAAGGTAGAAGGCCGGGGTGTGCGCTGCATCGCTATCGCACAAGATGTCGGCGACCTCACCTCGATCGACGCAGCGCTGGAACAGGCATGCGCGCTTACCGGCAGGATCGACATCCTCGTCAACAATGCCGGCATCGAGCAGGTCGCGCCTTCGCTCGATGTGGACGAGGCGCTGTGGGACCGGATTGTCGGAACCAATCTCAAGGGCGCGTTCTTCTGGTCGCAGGCGGCGGCGAAGCGGATGTCCAAGCAGGAGACCGGCGGCAGCATCATCAATCTCTGCTCGCTGACCTCCTTTGTCGGCATTCCGACCGCCGTTCCCTACGGCTCATCCAAATCTGGTCTGCTCGGAATGACGCGTGCGCTCGCCGCCGAATGGGCCGAGGCCGGTATTCGCGTGAACGCGATCGCGCCCGGCTATTTCAGGACAGCGATGACCGACGGATTCTATGAGGACGAGGACTGGCAGGCGCGCATGCTGACAAGGATCCCGCAGCGCCGCTTTGGCGAAGCAGCCGATCTCGGGGGCGCCGTCGTGTTCCTCGCCAGCGATGCGGCAGGCTATATCACCGGCCACTGCCTGCCTATCGACGGCGGTTTCCTGGCCTCCATCTGACGCATGACCGCCAGCAAGGTGCGGCGCACAATTCTCGGTGCAAAGTGCGTTGACATGGCATGTATATACATGTTTCACTCGGTCAAAATAAAATAATGCGGAACATCAATCCTCGACCTGAGCCACTGGTTTGAGTAGACAGCCGATCGAACGGACATCGGCGGCGAAGCTGTGCCCATTGCTGGGTTTTCGCCGGCGCTTGCCCAAGATGCCAACAAGGTTACGTGCACAATGACTGAAGTCTCCTTTTACGAATATTCGAAGCTTTCTTCAGACGAAAAATCGTCCCTGCTTCGCCGGTCGGAGACCGATATCTCCGGCTTCATCGAGAAGGTGGGCCCGATCCTCGAGGCGGTTCGCACGGAAGGCGACCGGGCTGTTGCACGCTTCGGCCGCGAGCTTGACAAGGCGGACGTGTCGGAGAGCTCGATCCAGGTGACCGAGGCCGAGTTCGATGCCGCCTTCAAGCTTGTCGAGGACGACGTCATCGAGGCGATCAAGTTCGGCATTTCGAACATCCGCACCTTCCACGAGGAGCAAAAGCCCGAGGCCATGTGGCTGAAGGAAATTCGCCCGGGCGCATTTGCCGGTGACCGCTTCACGCCGATCCAGTCCGTCGCGCTGTACGTGCCGCGCGGAAAGGGCTCCTTCCCGTCCGTCACGATGATGACCTCAGTTCCGGCCGTCGTCGCCGGTGTGCCGAACCTTGCGATCGTCACCCCGCCGGCGCCGGATGGAAGCGTGGACGCCGCGACGCTGGTTGCGGCCCGTCTTGCGGGCGTCAACACAGTCTACAAGGTTGGCGGCGCCCAGGCCGTCGCCGCCGTCGCCTACGGCACGGAAACGATCAAACCGGCGCTGAAGATCGTCGGGCCGGGCAGCCCGTGGGTCGTCGCCGCGAAGCGTCTCCTGTCAGGCGTGATCGACACAGGCCTGCCGGCAGGCCCCTCCGAGGCGATGATTTTTGCCGATGACACTGTGCATGGCGGCCTTGCAGCACTCGACCTCTTGATCGAAGCCGAGCACGGCCCGGATTCGTCCGCCTATCTCGTCACCCACAGCCGCCGTGTTGCGGAAGAAGCCATCGCGGCCCTTCCGGAGCATTGGGGCCGGATGACGGAACAGCGCGTCGGCTTCTCCAAGACAGTGCTGACAGGAAAATGCGGCGGCGTCGTGCTGACCTCCTCGATCGAGGAGAGCTACGCCTTCGTCAACGCCTACGCGCCTGAGCACCTCGAAATTCTCTCCACCGACGCCTTCGCGCATCTCGGCCACATCACCGAGGCCGCCGAGATTCTACTCGGACCGCATACGCCTGTCAGCATCGGCAATTTCTGTCTGGGCCCGAACGCAGTGCTGCCGACCAGCCGCTGGGCGCGTACCTACGGCCCGCTTTCCGTCACTGACTTCGTCAAGCGCAGCTCGATCGGCTACGTCACCGCACCTGCTTATCCCGAATTCGCAGCGCATGCTCACAAGCTTGCGCTGTACGAAGGCTTCTCCTCGCACGCCAATGCCGTCTCCGACGTGCGCGACGCTTACCTGAAGACGAAAGGCTGAGCCCCTTGAAAGCGGTGCGCCTCCACGATGCTGGGGATTTGCGGGTCGAAGCGATCGACACGCCATCGGCCCCACCCAGTGGCTTCGTCAATGTGGAGGTTCGCGCCGCTGGCATATGCGGCTCCGACCTGCATAACTACCGCACCGGCCAGTGGATCAGCAGGCGCCCCTCGACGGCAGGTCACGAGTTCTGCGGCCGGGTGACGGATGTCGGCGAGGGTGCCGAGCATCTCAAGGTCGGCGACTACGTGGCGGCCGACTCGCGCGTCTACTGCGGCACCTGCCCAGCCTGCCTGTCCGGCCGCAGCAACATATGCGAGGCGCTGGGCTTCGTCGGAGAAGCTTGCGACGGCGGTTTTGCCGAGCATGTTCAGCTGCCGGCAAAGCTGCTCTTCAAGCATGAGCCAACGTTGGCACCGAAGGTCGCGGCGATGGCGGAGCCGCTCGCGGTTGCGCTGCATGCTGTCAAACGCCTCAACGCAGCACAGAATGAAGCGGTTCTCGTTATCGGCTGTGGCACGATCGGCGGCTTGAGCGGGCTGCTGTTGTCGAAGCTCCATAAGGGCAAGCTTCTGTTCGCCGACACCAATGCCGAGCGCGCGGCGCTGGTCGCGCGCGTCTGCAACGGGGGGACTGTCGCTCTGGACAAGGCCGCGGTCGCCAGCGCGCTGGATGGCGAACGGCTGCGCTATGCCATCGAGGCGACGGGCAATATCCATGCGCTTGCCGCCGGTCTCGATCTGCTTGCCGGCGGCGGCGCCATGGCGCTTGTTGGCATAAGCCATGGCAAACTGGATCTCGATCCTAATATCCTGGTGGAACGGGAAATATCGTTGGTCGGCTGCCATGCTTTCGCATCCGAACTGCCGGAGGCAATCACCTTGCTGCCCGAGCTGGAGCCCGCGCTCATCGAATTCAGCGAGGTTCGGGCGTCGCTCGACGATGTCCCGGATGCCTATCAGCGGCTGCTCACAAGCCAGAGCCGGAAATTGAAGACCATCGTCGAGATCGCGGATTGAGGGTGGCCACGCGATAGCCGTTCACGAAAACGAACTGGAGAGTTTGTCATTGAGTGCACTTTCGGATTCGGCATCGCCGCTCTACGAGAAGGTCAAGGACTTCGTGCTCGCGAACATCGGCAGCGGCAAGTGGGAGCAGAATGCCCGGCTGCCCTCGGAGAACGATCTCGTGAATTCGCTGGGCGTCTCACGGATGACGGTCCACCGTGCGCTACGCGAACTCACCTCGGAGGGCCATCTTCGCAGGGTGCAGGGCGTCGGCACCTTTGTCGCGCCACCCAAGGCGCAGTCAACGCTGATCGAAGTCAGCAACATCGTCAACGAGATCCGTGATCGCGGCGGCAAGCATCGCGCCGGTGTCATCCTGCTCGAGCGCGTCGAGCATCCCGCCCCCGCCATTGTCCGCGCATTCGAATTCGATCGCGTCAAACCCGTCGATCACTCACTCGTCGTGCATTTCGAAAATGACATTCCGGTGCAACTGGAGGAGCGGTATGTAAACCCCGCTCTCGTTCCGCATTATCTCGATCAGGACTTCAGCTCGATCGCCACGCTGGAATATCTGCAGCGCTGCACGCCGCTGACCGAGGTCGAACACTTGATCAGCGCGGTGCCGGCCGGCCCGGAGCAGGCGCGGTTGCTCCAGATGCCTGAGCGCGACAGTTGCCTCGTTCTGCACCGCAAGACCTGGACCGGCGCCACGGTCGCGACCGTCAACACCTTCACCCATGTCGGCAGCCGTTACTCTCTCGGCAGCCGGTATCGCCCGCCCCACAAGCCTGCCTGACAACACGCGTCAACACCCTATTTATTCGAGAAGCGCATTCCATGAGCCAGACCAACAGCCGAACGGCCATTATCCGCGATCACGCCAAGAAGCGCGATGGCTTGGCCGAGACACTTCTCGCCGAGTTGCTTTTCGATCTGTTCGAGCTTGATGCACAGAATCTCGCGATCAATTTCGACCAGTACAGCCTGAACTCGCTGAACGGCTTCTTCGAAAGCGGCGAGGAGAAATACTTCTTCAAATTCCACCAGGAGGAAGGCGAGGAGAAGATGGGCGGCGAGTATTACCGCGCCGATATCCTGACGCGCGCGGGCCTTCCCGTCGATCAGCCGGTGATGATGTCGACCCTGCCGGGTGAACAGATCCTCGTCTACAAACGTCGCTTCGACCCGCGTTTCTCCGACGTGCTGCGCGCGATCGATCTTGAGCTGGATGCGGCCGCAGCCGTGGAGGCGGTTGATGCCGAGCGCGAGCTCAGCGAGGCCGTGCTGAAGGTCTATCTGGAGACTCTGCACCCGGTGACGCCGGCGCAGGTGGCCGAGGAGCCCGTGCACCGGCTGTTTTCCGCCCGCCTCGTCAGCGAACCTGGCGCAACATTCCCGGGCGGGCGCTACGAGAGCTTTTACATCGGAAAGCACTTCGCCTTCCCCGGCATTTCGCTCGATTGGAGCGAATTCGCAGCGGCGCGCTTCGTCATCAACGGCATTGCCTATGAAAAGACGGTCGGCGAACTGTTTGACGATGCGCACAGCCGCCTTGCGCCGCTTCGCCTTGCCGATGCCGGCGGCGTCACCGCCCATGGCGACGCTCACAACGCAAACGTCTGGTATCGCAAGAGCGCGGATGGTGCGTCGCTCGCCTTCTTCGACCCCGCTTTCGCCGGCGAGCATATTCCGACGCTCCTTGCCGAGGTTAAAACCACCTTCCATAACATCTTCGCACACCCGCTCTGGCTCTACGAGCCTGCCCTTGCCGAGCAGAAATTCGAAGCCCGGGCTCGCTACGAAAATGGCACGCTGCATGCTGATTTCGACTGGCAGCCGAGCCCGGTCCGTCAGGCCCTTCTTGACGTCAAGGCAACGGCGCTATGGAAGCCGCTGCTTACGGAGCTGAAGAGCCGAGCGCTGCTTCCAGCGGATTGGAGGACGGTGATCCGGCTCGGGCTGTTCCTCTGCCCGACGCTGGTGATGAACCTTCGCGCCGGCGCGGCCACGCATAATCCGACGTCCTCACTGATCGGCTTTTCAACGGCGGTCATGGTGGGCAGTGAGCCGACAGCGGGCGCCGATATCGTGACCCGCTTCCTCGACGCGATCGATCCGGAGCATGCGTAAGATGAGCGTTTTGCACCATCACGAATTCGCCAAAACGCGACATCGGCGATTGCCGAAATCAACAGGCGCATTCATAGAGGGGTAGAGGTTTTCTGACTTTGCGCGGCGCCAATTGGCGGTATCGCGCAGATTCAGATTTACAAGTTCGGGCAAAGAAATGACTATACATAATGCTGCTCAGCCGATCGCCCAAAATATAGGCTGAACATACAAAACGCACGAATGACGTCTCGGCTTCGAGCCTAGCGAACACATCATCGTAGAAAAGAGGGGTTACCATGACATACGCATCGATCAAGTCTCACATGTCGCGCCTGGCCATCGTCGCCGGCGTTATCGGCGCTCTTACGCAGGCCGTCCCGGCTTCGGCAGCCGACATTCCCGCCAAGCCGGAAGCCGGAACCTTCAAGCTCGGCATCGAGCCTTGGCTCGGCTACGGCCAGTGGCACGTCGCCGCCAGCAAGGACCTCTTCAAGAAGTCCGGTCTCGAAGAGGTTGAACTGGTCAACTTCACTGAAGACAAGGACCTGAACGCAGCGCTCGCCAGCGGCCAGTTGGACGCAGCTAATATCGCGACCCACACCGCGATGGGCATGGTCGCCGCCGGCCTGCCGGTGAAGATCGTCTCGCTCCTTGATTTCAGCCTCACGGCCGACGCCATCCTGGCAGGCAGCGACATCAACAGCGTCGCCGACCTGAAGGGCAAAAGCGTCGCTTATGAAGAAGGCACGACCAGCGACATCCTGCTCAATTACGCGCTGGCCGCCAACGGCTTGACCATCGACGACATCACCCGTGTTCCAATGCCGGCGGCCGATGCCGGTTCCGCTCTGATCGCCGGCCAAGTCCCGGTTGCCGTGACCTACGAGCCGTACATCTCGACCGCACGTGCGCAAGACAAGGCTGTCAAGCTTCTCTTCGAAGCCGGCAAGGATCCGGGCCTCGTGTCTGACGTTCTGGTTGTTCGCGAAGACGTTCTGAAGTCCAAGCCGGGCCAGGTTCTTGCCATGCTGAAGGCCTGGGACGCAGCACTTGCCGACTACAAGGCCAACACCGCCGAAGATCGCGCGATCATCGCCAAGGCCGTAGGCGCCTCGCCTGAAGACCTCGCGACTGCATTCGACGGCGTGCAGTATTACACGACCGCCGAAGCGGCCAAGGCCTTCGCCGGCGAGTTCAAGACCAAGACCTTCGTCGATGTGCTCAAGGCCGCGAAGCTTGCGAAGATCCTGACCCAGGACGTGACCGCGGAACAGATGATCGAGTCGTCCTTCGTCGACGCTGCCAACAAGTAACGCGCTATTCAAGACGGATCATCCATGTCGGCATCACAATCCTCGTCTGCCAGCACCGACACCCGCGCGCAGTCGCGCGCGGGTGTCGGACGACCGCCCAGTGCATTTCGCATCGGTGATCCGCTTGGCGCAAAAACGTTCCTCCTGATCGCAGTGTGCGTCTTCGCACTGCTGTTTGCCTTTTGGTGGTCAGCAACCGCGACCGGCTGGGTCAAGCCCATCTTCCTTCCGAGCCCGGGCGCTGTCTGGACCAAGATGGTGGAACTGACGCTTGACGGGACGTTGCTGAACGATGCCGGCATCAGCATCTATAGAATGCTCGTTGGCTTCGCGCTGGCATCGCTGATGGCGATCCCGATCGGCATCATGATCGGCTGCTACCGCACCTGGGAAGCGGCGATCGAACCATTTATTGACTTCGTACGCTACATGCCTGTCGTCGCTTTCGTGCCACTGACGATCCTGTGGGCCGGAACCAGCGACATCCAGAAATTCGTCATCATCTGGATCGGCACGTTCTTCCAGCAAGTGCTGATGGTGATGGACAGCGTCAAGCGCGTCCCGCCCGACTTCGTTGGGCTTGGACGAACGCTTGGTCTTTCGGAACCGAAGATCCTCTGGCGCATCGTACTTCCGTCGTCGCTGCCGGGGATCTGGGACACTCTCCGGATCAGCATGGGTTGGGCCTGGACGTGGCTCGTTCTGGCCGAGCTTGTCGCGGCCACCTCGGGGCTTGGCTACCGCATCGTTGTGTCCCAGCGCTATTTCCAGACGCAGACGATCATCGGCTACATCCTGCTTCTTGGCATACTTGGCCTGATCACCGATCAGAGCATGAAAGCTCTCGAGCGTGTTTTCTTCCGTTATACGTCGAGACATTGATATGACTGAACCGAAACTAAAGATCCAAGCGCTCAACAAGTGGTACGGATCGGGCAAGCGAAGCGTTCACGCCCTCAGCGACATCGATCTGGAACTGGCGGACAACGAGTTCGTGTCGCTGGTCGGCGCTTCCGGCTGCGGCAAGAGCACGCTTCTGTCGATCGTCGCCGGCCTGCAGAAGTTCAACGACGGAGTGCTCCTGACCGATGGCGCGCCGATAGTGGGACCCGGCCTCGATCGCGGCGTTGTCTTCCAGTCCTACACGCTGCTGCCCTGGCTGACCGCGCAGCAGAATGTCGAGTTCGCCCTTCAGGCGGCGGGCCTATCGGCTGCCGAACGCAGGGAAGTCGCGCGGCACCATATCAATCTGGTCAAGCTCGACCGTTTCGCCGATGCCTTCCCCTCGCAGCTATCCGGCGGCATGAAGCAGCGCGTCGCCATCGCACGGGCGCTGTCCTACAGGCCAAAGATGCTGCTGATGGACGAGCCCTTCGGGGCGCTGGATGCGCTAACGCGCCATCAGATGCAGGAATTGCTGACGCAGATCTGGGAAGAGCACCGCCTGACCGTGCTGTTTGTCACCCATGACGTCGAAGAGGCCGTCTACCTTTCCGACCGCATCATTTCGATGAGCATCAATCCCGGCCGAATCAACGCAACCTTCCACGTCGGCCTGGCGCGCCCGCGACATCAGGACATGATCTCGACCTCGGACTTCATCTCCATTCAGAAGGAAGTGCTGGCGGCGATCCGCGCGGGTTCGCAGCAGGATGATGCACTCTAAGCTGTAAACCGGCCGACGAGATTGAGCATAATGCGGCCGACATCATTATCTTTTCCCGCCGCCGGCAGCGCGCCGATCCACGCAACGGAGCTGGCGGAAAAAACCAATCCGCCGGCATCGTGACGGTAAATCGTCATATCCGATCGCCGCATCGCGGCCCGCTCCGCTTCGCCATCGGCAAGCCAGAGATCGGGACGCACCTGGAAGCTGTCGTCGAAGCCATCCGCGACTGCCAGCCGAACGAGGTTGGCGGGCGTTTCCTCCGATCGCAGCACCGCATCCACCTCGTATCCCGCCGCGCCGCCGAGTACCGTGCCACTATCGCCGAAGGCCTCGCCGACACCGTCGAACAGCCATTCATATTCGCCGCCGTAACTTCCTTCCAGCCGGCGGTACGGTCGCGATGGACCGAAGCTCATGATCACATAGGTGACGCCAACAAGCGCCTGGGGATGACGGTTGCCGCGATCTTCCCAGTTTCCGCCCGGCTCGCCCGTAATCGAGAGGTGCATTTCGCCCGGCCGGCCACTCCAGATATCGTTCTTGCCGCGCCGCAGTTCCATGTTGTCGCCGTCAAAGGCGGCCACCCAATAAAAGCCGTTACCACCGAGATAACCGAGGCTTCCGCCGGCCGCGAGATAGCGATCCAACCCGCTCATCATCGCGGACGACCAATATTCCGGATGACTGCCTGTCAGCACCAGGCTGTAGGCCGACAGGCTCTCCAAGCCTTCGTCGTGAAGATCGCGATCGGTCAGCACATCGACCGCGATGCCATGGCGCCCGTAGAATTTCAGCAGCTGCAGATCGACAGAGAGAAGATGCGGCGAGTTCGACAGAGGATAGTGATAGTCGTCCCTCAACGTCGCGCGCGGGCGCCGGCTCGAGGTGAGGCTGACGCCGCTGAGGTCGCTGTGGGTGTCGTATAGGCTGAGGAAATTGTTGTCGAGCGCAAACAGGTGGGCGCGGTCGCTGCCATGCCAGGGGTAGCGATGCGGCGGCAGTTGTTCGTCGGCGTAAGCGAGATAGGTCGCCGTCGGCAGCAGCACCGCCACGTTCGATTGAGGCTCTCTGGAGCGAACGAAGAAAGGTAGCCTCTCCACGCCACGATCGGTCCTTATCTCAAGCGCATAGACACCGGATCGGGCATCCTCGGGGATGTGAACAGTCAGATCCGCCGCCCAGTCGAAACCGCCGAAATCATCGTCGTGCAGGTGGATGGAATCGAAATGATCGGGATCCAGACGAGGATCATGGATCTCACCGGAAAAGCGCGGCGAGGCGACCGCAAATGTCGGCGCATTGTGGAGGATGATCGCAGGATCACCTTGCTGGACCGGCCGAATATCGCGCATCGGCCCGCGCGTGGGAAAGCGCCATTCGGTCTCGTGGTCGGCGCTGGTTAACCGGATGCGGCCGAGCCTGCCGTTCAAGGTCTGTCGCGAGCGATCCGCGACACCGCCGATGCAGATCAGCCCGGCGGTATCTGCCGCGACGAGCGGGATCGTCCGTACCGCTACGGCCTGCTGGTCAGCACGCCTAACCCTGTAACCGATCGCGCTCGGCGAAACGGAGACGTCGAGTTGATACCATCGCTCGTTGCGGACTTCAGCAACGGTATGGCTCTGACCATCAATCACGGCAACCAGACGGCCGTCCGGCTCCAGGCTCAAAAGCAGGGAACCGATCGTGATAACCGGCTTCGATGTCTCGTTCCTGGTGAAGAGGATCTCGACGGATAGTTCATAGACGTCAGACCGAAGAGCCGTAGCGGGAATCTCGGCCCAGGAGCCGAGTTCGTACTCGCGGATGGAGAGCGCGGTCGAATGCCGTGCGATCTCCCATTCGACAGCCACCGCCTCGTCGCGATCAACCGTGACGATCCTGACGCTTGCGTTCGGATCGGCGCAGGACAGAAAACCGCCCGTGGCGCAGCCGGCCTTCACGCTCCAAGGCTCGATGAAACCAACCGCAGCCATTGCGTCGTGGTTCAATTGCTTTCGCATGCAGGCACACCCCGTATTCTCAAAGCAGGGGCGGCAATGCGATGGCGACCCAGTATCAGCGGGAGTTTTGTCTATACATCTTCATGCCGTCAAGCGCTCCGCCGGCTGAGATATTCTTGCGGTGTGTACCAAACCGACAGATTCTGACCTGTTAACGACGAGGGCAATGGGCTAAGAGCGTTTCGGCCGCATCCGTTTTCCCCGATACGGCCGAAACTTAAGCCTCGCTCCTACGCGAGGCTTTTCTTTGTCCATCAACCAGTCTTCAATAGGTGGACAACCCTTTCACAGCGTTGAGTTTTTTATCTCCCTAATGCACGATATGCGCAATGCGAGGGAGACTCACATAATGCGTTCAGGATTGGGGACGATCACCATTGCCGATGACGGACATAACGGCCATGCTGCCTACGAAATGACAGAGAAGGACGGGCTGTTGTTTGCCGGCGAAGAATTGCTGCGGCGCGCGAAGGCCGCCAAGCGAGTAATTTTCCGACCGCTTGCCGCGACGACCGAACACCGAATCCGCATCGGAAGCGTCGATGCAAGCTGCGCCAATTTTATGGTGATCAGCTAAGCGGACTGCGTCGTCGGTTCACGTGAGATTGGTAGAACCCGCCCATTTCAACGCTCCGAGAAGGCAAACTCAGCGAAATCATAGACGCGCGCGAAGGCAGCGTCCGCTCCATCAATGACGGCCCGCTCCTCTCCATCGCTCAGTTTCACGCTGTCGAGCGCTGCGGTAAACGTTCGCCAATGCAGGCCACGCCCTTCAGGCGCACCTGCAAGATGGCGCGCGCCCATCGTCTCGTCGAGACCGAGCTTGGCCGCATATTTCAAAAGGAATGCAGCGCCAAGATTGGACCCTTCGATCACGTAGAGCCATCCAAGGCAAACGCCGAGCGCGACCTTGTCTCCCTTGGTGAATGTCGGAGTGCACATCGACTGCGGGACTGCGATCCCGAGATCGGCAAGGTCCTGCTCTATGAACGTCAAACGACGGCGACCGGAGAGATCTGGCAGCAAAGCGCCGAGCTCTTGATTGAAGAACAGGGCATCGAGATCCCGGTGAAACAGGTACTGCATGGTGACGAACCGGCCATAGCTCTCGCGATCAGTGAAGGGATTAACCTGCATGATGCGCTTGTCCAGTCGTTCGTGCGCTGCATGCGTCGCAGCCTTCAGTCGCTGGGTACGCTTTTCCTCGGGCACCGCCGAAATTTCCGTGGCAATCGACATTGTATTCCGTCCTTCAGTCAGTTCTCGGCCATTGAGCTTGCGCCTAGCCAGGTTTTTGCGCCTCGCTTCTGCGAAGCCAGGCCGTGATATCGAATGCCGATCGAGGGCCCAGCATTATCACCCATCCACCGCCCAAATGGGACCGGACAGCATTTAGCGCTTGATTGCCCAAGCGCGCTCAACGGCCGATTTCAATTCCATCTCGGAATAGGGTTTGCGCAGGAGGAGAGCCTTCGACGGAGCGCCCGTCGGTAAACTGTGTTCTCCCGTAGCGAATACAATGGCGACGTCTGGATACAGACGGCGTACGGCCGCAGCCAGATCGACGCCGCTCATATCAGGTAGCCCGATGTCCGCGACCAGTACGTCGATCTCGCTTCCCTGCAAGAACTCGAGCGCCTCCGCGCCATCTGCCGCTTCCGTCACTTGGTGCCCCAGTTCAAGCAGCATTTCAGCTGTGTTGGAGCGGATCAGGAAATCGTCCTCGACAAGCAGAATTCGTGGGACCACCGCAGCCACTGGCTTGTCGATCGGTGCGGCGCTGCGCGGCGAGGAGGCCTGGCTGATCTGCTTCTGGTTGGCGATCACATGGCGGAGCCGGCGCGCCAACGCCTCCCGCGTATAGGGCTTCGATAGTAACTCGACACCCGGGTCGAGCCTTCCGCCGTGAACGATCGAGTTTTCCGTATAGCCTGACGTAAAGAGCACTGCCACACCGGGCAGCCGCTCCTTCGCGCGGCGCGCCATCTCACTGCTCTTCAGCGGCCCGGGCATGACGACGTCGGTGAAGATCACGTCGATTTGCATGCCACTTTCGATCACATTAAGTCCGGCCTGCGCGTCCTTCGCAGTCAATACGCTGTAGCCCAGATCGGACAGCGTCTCGACGACGATCGCGCGGACTTCCTCATCATCTTCGACGACAAGCACCGTTTCCGTGCCGCCCACCACAGGCCCGCCATGCACTGTCACCTCGCGGTCCTCGTCGGCAACGGAACGCGGCAGATAGATGCGCACCGTCGTTCCCTGATCTACCTCGCTGTAGATCTTCACATGTCCGCCCGACTGCTTGACGAAGCCATAGACCATGGACAGCCCGAGCCCAGTTCCCTTGCCTTCTGGCTTGGTCGAGAAGAACGGCTCGAACACCTTGTTCAAGATTTCTGGCGCCATACCCGTGCCGGTATCGGTGACGGCGAGCATCACATACTGGCCCGGCATGACCTCCTGATGGCTGCGCGCATATTCCTGGTCGAGCGCCGCGTTGCCCATCTCAATCGTCAACTTGCCGGAGCCGCTCATCGCGTCGCGTGCGTTGATCGCGAGGTTGAGCAACGCGTTTTCCACCTGGGTGGGGTCGGCATAGGTGTTCCACAGCCCGCCGCTGGTGATGACCTCGATCTCGACTGCTTCGCCGAGCGAACGCCGCAGAAGATCGTCCATGCCGCCGATGAAGCGGGCGATATTGATAACCCGAGGTTCGAGCGCCTGCCTGCGACCGAAGGCGAGCAGCTGGCTTGCGAGCTTCGCACCGCGGTTGACGCCTGCAAGCGCATTGGCCAGGCGGCGCTCCGCCCGCTCATTGCCCGTCAGATCCTTGGACAGAAGCTGCAGGTTGCCCGAGACGACCTGCAAGAGATTGTTGAAGTCGTGCGCCACGCCGCCCGTCAGCTGGCCGATCGCTTCCATCTTCTGCGCCTGCTGCAACGCGCGCTCGGTCTGATGGCGTTCGGCGATTTCGGCTTCGACGCGTGCTTCAAGGCTTTCGTTCAGCTGCCGCAGCTGCTCTTCGGCTCTCACGCGGTGGCGAACCTGGCGTTCGAGGCTGGTGGCGTGTTCCTGAAGGCTGGCCTCTGCCTCGCGCTGTTCGGTGATATCGGTGTGAACACCGACCCATTCCTCGATTTCTCCCGAAGCGTCGAAGATCGGCACGCCGCGAATGGCGAACGTCCGGTAGACGCCATCGGCGCGCCGGACCCTGTGCTCATGTACATAGGTCGCCTTTGCCGCGACCGCCGCCTTCCAGCTTTCGACCGAGCCATCCTGGTCATCCGGGTGCACGGCATCCGCCCAGCCGTAACCCTGGTAGCTCTCGAATGGCTGTCCCGTCAGCGCGGACCATGCCGGCTGCTCGCCAAGCATGCGTCCGTCGGCTGCGTTCGTCCAGATCACACCGTGGACAGCATTCACCGCCGCGCGGAAACGGTCGTTGCTCCGCTGCAGGGCTACTTCGGATCGCTTGCGATCCTCGATATCGATCATCACCACGTAAATGCCTTCGACATCGCCGCTGGATGTCCGCCGGGGCACATAGCGTATCTCGACGTTGCGGTCGGTTCCGTCAGGCCGGACGATCGATGTGTCGGTGATGATGCGGTCGCCGGCCATCGCCTGCTCGACCAGAGGGAGACGTGTCTGGTAGCTCGCCTGGCCGATCACCTCGGACACATGCTTGCCGACGACATCAGCCGCATCGAGGCCGAACCATTCCATGTAGCCCTGGTTGGCAAAGCGGTAGATATGGCCGCGATCGATGAAACCAACGAGGATGGGGAGCGCATCCGTTAGCCGTTTCAGCTCCTCGCGACTTTCCGCGAGCTCGGCCACCGCCTTCACCTTGTCGGTATTTTCGAGCACGGTGCAGAGAACGCCGTTCACCTTGCCGTCGTCATCATAGATCGGCGTGTAGAACAGGTCGAAAACGACTTCCTCAGGGAGGCCGTGGCGATGCAGAACCATCTTCTGGTCGCGGTATGACTGGACCTCGCCACGGAAGCCGGCCTCGAGAATCTTGCTGTTCCAGTCCCAGATCTCTGGCCATATCCCGGGGACCGTCGCGCCGAGCGCGCGCGGATGATAATTGCCGGCAATTTCCACGTAGCTGTCGTTGTAGATCATGACATGATCATCGCCCCACATCAGCACCTGCGGGATGGGCGAATTGACGATCGAATTGACCTTGATTCTCAGGTTCTGCGGCCACGCGCTGATCGGGCCAAGCGAGGTTGCCGCCCAATCGAAACGGCGAACAAGTTCTCCGGTCTCGCCGCCACCGATGGGCCAATGGCCGGACGTGAACTGATAAGTCATAAAGCCACCAAATGAACCAGAAATTCACTTGTTTCATAGGGGACGGGAATGGCCCTGTCCATGGCGCCGGCAGCAGAACAAAACAACGGGCGGGGATAATATGTTGGCGTCGATACGCTTCGGAAAACGACAAAACGCAGAAGCTGCAATGACCGTCGCTTGAGTTGCTCTTCAGTTGCCGCGGGGAGAAAAAAAGTCCGGCCGCGCGGTCACCCGCCTTTTTCATTTAAGTTGACGCTGCTATGGGAGCATGATGTCGTACGTAAGAACGAGGAAACAGGCGAGATGAGCGATAACGTCATCCAGTTCCGCAAGCCCGCGCCGCAAAAGGCCCCGAAACCGCCACGCCCTTGGCTGCGCAAACTGATTTCAATCGTCGTGGTGATCGCTGCCTTCGTCGCGGCCTGGTTCTATTTCACGCTGGCTGGCTGATCAAGCCACCCGCAAGTCGCATTGAAACGAAAACGGCTGGAGAGCGAAAAAGATCGCCCTCCAGCCGTTTTCACGGGTACGGTCAGCTTACCACTTCTTGGCAAGCTTGAAGGTGAAGGTCCGGGCATCGCCGTAGCCGCAGGCGCCGTTGGTGCGGCAAGCCTCGACATATTCCTTGTCGAACAGGTTGGCGACGTTAAGCGATGCCGTCCAGTTTTCCTTTTCGTAGCGGATTGCCGCGTCGAACACGGTCGATTCCGGAACGCGAAGCGTGTTGGCTTCATCCGCCCAGGAGCGGCCCTTGTGGCGAACGCCGGCGCCGAGGCTGAGGCCTTCGAGCGGGCCGTTCGTGACGGTGTAATCGACCCACATGGAAGCCGTGTAGTCGGGAACGACATAAGGCGTCTTGCCGATCAGGCTGGGGTTCGGGTCGTTCTGGGTAACGGTGACATCGGTCGCTGCGAAGGCGCCGAGCAGCTTCCAGTTGTCGTCGATGTTGACCTTGGCTTCGAGCTCGAAGCCCTTCGATTCCACTTCGCCGAGCTGGTCCGTCCACGGCGCGACCGGGATCGAGACAGAGTTGTTGCGCTTGTTGATATGGAAGACGGAGGCGGTGAAGGACGCATCCATAAAGGTCGGCTCATACTTGATGCCGGCTTCATACTGTTCGCCCTCTTCCGGCTTCAGCGGTCCGTGGCCGCCACGGCCAACCATCGGGTTGAAGAAGGTCGCGGCGCTTACGTAGGGCGTCAGGCCGTTGTCGAACTCGTAAGCGAGTCCCGCGCGGCCGCTCCAGGCGCCATCTGAATCCTCGAAGCTGTTAGAAGACGCCAGCCGATCCTTGAAATCGGTGTTGACGTGGTCGTAGCGGCCGTTGAGCGTTGCCAGCCAGCCATCGCCGAAATGGATCTGATCCTGCGCGTAAAAGCCGATCTGGTTCATGGTCACCTCCTCGCTGTAGAGCGGGTCCATCGGCAATTGCGGGAGGCCGTAAACGGGGTTCGTCACGCTGAGCGAGCCGGAGCCGAACTTGTTGTTCTGCACGTTGTCGATGCGGTACAGGCGGTAGTCGACGCCCAGCATGACCTTGTGCTCGGTGCCGCCGAGATCGAAGGTGTTTTCGATGCGGTTATCCCAGGCCAGCGTATCGACGGAGGTGTCGCCCTCGAAGTTAAGGAGCTGAAGGTCTGTCGGACCGGACCACAGATAAGGATAGACAAGGCGCTCATACTTATCGAGATGGCCGTAACGGGCATTCGACGAGTATTTCCAGCCGCCCTCGAACTCGTGCTCGAACTCGTAGCCGATCATCTGCTGATCGTAGCGGCCGGTATCGATATCCGGATCACCGGGGAAGAAGCGGCGCGAGATCTTGCCGACGCCGGGCCGGTCGACGACCGTACCTTCGTAGGGCAGGAAGCCATTGCCCGTGTGAACCTGATCAAGACCACCGGCATAGGCCCAGACGGTCAGGCTCGTTGTATCATCCGGCGAGATGGTCAGCTGCGGCATGACGAAGCCGCGCAGATCATGGGTGAAATCGGTATAGCCGTCACCGCCGGCGATCTTGCCGGTCAGGCGATAGGTCATCGTGTCGCTCGAGCCGACCTTGTCGGAAACGTCGAAGCCGGTGAAGGCGTTGCCGTTCGAGTTGATGCCGATTTCGGTGTAATAGAGCGGATCGTCGGTCGGCCGCTTTCTGATCATATCGATGATGCCGCCGGCATTGGCGCCACCATAGAGAACCGAAGCCGGACCCTTCAGGACGTCAACGCGCTCCAGCATGAAGGGATCAATCTGGAAGTTGCCAAAACCATAGGAAAACAGGTTGAGGCCATCGAGATAGACACCGCTCTGTCCGGCATCGAAACCACGGATGTAGAACCAGTCAGTATCAGGATCGGTGCCGAAGGTCTGCGTGGCGACGCCCGCCGTGTAACGTAGGGCCTCATCGACCTTGTTGACAACAGCCCGATCATCGAGCTCCTGGCGGCCGACAACGGAGACGGACTGCGGTATTTCGTTGATTGGCGTATCCGTTTTCGAACCTGCCGTGCTCTTCTTGGCCACATAGCCCTTCACGGGGCCTGTTGCCTCGCTGGCGCCGTCCGCCGCCGAATTGCCGGCGCCCCGGATGACGACCGGCTTCAGCTCGGTCGCATCCTGCGCGACCGCGAATGTGGCGCTCGCGCCGAAGATGGCGACACCCGCCAGAAGCTTTGCCTTGAAGATCACTCGGTCTGCTCTCGCACCCATATTTGTCGCCACCCTACTCACGCCACCGTCGTCCCAACGGCCCGGCCAACATCAAGAATAAGATGAGTGATTAACTCAGTTTTAACGGTCCAGCTTGTCGCGATCCCGGACGAATTGAATGTTTTTGGGCAATTTTTCGCGGAGCGGCCAAACGCTCACTTAGTGTGTCGTTCAAGCAACGTGGGCCTTTTTCCAGGTGGCGGGCGGCGTTCCGATATTCTTGCGGAAAACGCGCGTGAAATGCGCCTGGTCCGAAAAACCGGTCTCGGCTGCGATGACCATGAGCGGCTGGTCGCCGTTCAGCAGGAGCTCTTTCGCCCGCTCCAGCCGCGCATTCATCTGCCACTGATGCGGCGCCATGCCGGTGGATGCCTTGAAGGCATGGCTGAAGTGGGATTGCGAGAGCCCGGCGAGCGTCGCAAGCTCTTCTAGTCGGATATTGCGCATGCAGTTCTCGGTGATGAAATCCGTTGCCTTGCGCAATTGCCATGAAGCGAGCTTGCTGCGCTTGCGCACCTCGCTTTTCCCAAGCTTCATCACGTCGATGATCAGCGCCAGCGCCAGACCGTCGCCATAGAGATCGTGCAACGGCGCCGGGTTCATGCATTCGGCCGCGATCATGCGCGACAGCGTCAGCACGCGCTCGTCGGAAAACAGTAAGCGCGGGCTCGTCAGCCGACCGGGATCGAGCTCCTCCATCAAACGGCGCGCGACCATCTCGGCGTCGAAATGCAGATCCAGGTGACGAAGAAATTGCACGTTCTTCAGATTGGCCCAGAGCTCCATTCCCGCAGGCACATAGGAAATCGGCTGATTCTCGTCCTCTTCCGCGGCACCCGCACCCTTTGAACTCAGCTTCATCGTCGAACGGCCGGCGCCATTCATGTCGAGAAGGATAAAAAGCCTGGGATCATTGGACACATAGTAACCGCCGGCATAGGGCGCGCACTCCACATCCCAAACATCCGCAACGATGCCGTTCCAGGATCGCCTGTGAAGGCCGCCGACGACGGAGAAACCTTCGATCTTGTTCTGCATGCGGGGCTGAAATGTCATGGATGGGCGCGCACTATACCTTCTTAATAAAGTCAAGTTTAAAGCAAGCGGTGATCTAACGCAATCCCGCGCTATAAAAGCCCCCCCATATTTTAGGGCGCAGTGGCCGTGCGAATTCGATCAGCCCTTGCGGATGGACCCGCGCCAGATGAGTTCGGCTTTCAAGCGAACCGAATGAGCCCCTTCCGGCTCGTCCTCATGGCCACCGGTAGCAAGCCACTTTACCGCCTGCGTGGCGATCGCCATAACCGGCTGCGCGAAGGTCGTGAGATTGAAGGAAGACCACGACGCCTGCTCGATATCGTCAAAGCCGGCAACGCACAGCTGATCCGGGATCGACAGACCGAACTGGTGACGCGCGGCATCCATGAAACCGCAGGCGAGCAAATCGGTGGCGCAGAACACGCCATCAGGCCGCTCGGCGCGCGTCAACATACGCTGCGCAAGCACCCGACCCGCCTCGTATCCCGTCGATCCATAGCGCTCGACGACGACCTCGAGGCCGAGCTTTGTGGCGGCAGCGATAAAGCCGCGCTCGCGACCCATCAAGCTTGGCGTCCCAGCTTCGGAGTTCGCGAAAGCGAGGGTCTTGCACCCCGCGCGCACGAATGCGGTCGCAATCCTGCCGCCGGACTCGTAGTCGTCGAGGTTGATCTTCAACGGACCGGGCTGGTCGTCATCGCGGTTGATCAGCACCAGGCGCTGGCCGCTGCGGAGGCAAAGCTGGGTGATCGACTTATCCGGCAGTCCGGAGAGGATGATCGACGCATCGGCCCGGTAGCGGATCGCCTGCTGCAGCGCGCGGTCGACGCTGCCGTCCGAGCGATCAGTGTTGACGAACATCGCGACCTTGCCGGCGTTCTGCAACTGGATTGTCAGTTCCCGCAACAGCGCCGAGCGATACGGCGTCGCGACATCGGAAACGATCAGGCACACGATGCCGCTCTCATTGCGCATCAGGCCGCGGGCGAGATGATTGACGTGATAGCCGAGTGCCTCAGCTGCTTCCAGCACCCGCCTGCGGGTGTCAGCGGATACGCTGGCTCCGGGCGTGAAGGTTCGCGATACGGCGGAACGTGACACCCCTGCCCTCTCGGCAACTTCTTGCGCGCTGACGAATAATTTAGACGGCATAGCAATCCTTTTGTTGCACGCACCTTTGCATCGAGTTGCACTTGTGTGCAATCCGTAACGACCCTAGCCAATATGAAGTTTTCATGACGAATATTGACATCACACACGGCGATGTGTTCGCTTTGCACGCGCTTGCAAGCGCGACTTTCAGCGGCTGTATCCAGCCATCGTTTCCAATAAAGGACATGTTGCGATGACATTGCGCGTTATTCCAGGGCTCGAAGCACGTCTGGCCCTAGCCGCGGCTGTTGCCCACGAGGCAGGCGCCGTGGCGCTCGATTATTTCAAGCGCCGCGACACTCTGGTGATTGAGACGAAACGCGACCTGCAGGACATGGTGTCGATCGCTGACCGTGAGGTCGAGAACCTGATCCGCGCACGGTTCGCGGACGCCTATCCCGGAGATGGCGTTCTCGGCGAGGAGTATGGCCTGACATCAGGCACGTCGGGCTTCACCTGGGTGATTGATCCGATCGACGGCACAAGTCCCTTCGTCAGCGGCATGCCGAACTGGTGCGTCTCGATCGGCCTGCTGCACGACGATATGCCTGTCGTGGGCGTCATCGCCTCGCCTTGCCATGATGAGATATACGCCGCAGCCCTCGGCATGGGCGCCACCCTGAACGGCAAGAAGCTTGAACTCAGCCCCGACCACAACATCCGCAACGCGGTGACCGGTATCGGCGCGAACAGCCATGTTTCGCCCGCCACGGTCGCCAAGATGGTCGAGGAACTGCTGGAAGCGGGCGGCAATTTTATTCGCAACGGTTCCGGCGCGCTCATGCTCGCCTATGTCGCCGCGGGCCGCCTCGTCGGATATTACGAGCCCTATATGCATGCCTGGGACTGCCTGGCCGGATATTGCCTCGTCCAAGAAGCCGGCGGCTGGTTCCATCCCTTCCCGACCAATGGAGAGGGATTGACCAAGGGTGCCAAGGTGCTCGCGGCTGGACCCGGCGCCATCGACGATCTCCGCAAGATCGCCGGCGTCTAAACACGCTCGCCTCGACGGCGGGCGCGAGAACAGAAGCGACATCGCGCCTCTCGTCCCACGCGATTTTGCAACCTATATATACATGCGGAGAATGCCGGCGATCCGCGCCGGCTGAACGGAGACATGTATGAGCCGAGATCCGTACGAGCTTCTGGGCGTCAAAAAGGACGCTACGCAAAAAGAGATCCAGAGCGCGTTCCGCAAACTCGCCAAGAAACTGCACCCGGACCTCAACCCTGGCGACAAAAAGGCGGAGGACCGTTTCAAGGAAATCTCTGCCGCCTACGAGATCGTCGGCGATGAGGACAAGCGCAAGCGCTTCGACAAAGGCGAGATCGACATGACCGGTGCCGAGCAAGCGCAGCGCAACTATTATCGCGACTACGCCTCGCAGGCCGGTGCCGGCAGCCGCTATCAGAACAATGCCGGCTTTGCCGATTTCGGCGACAGCGACGATATATTCTCAAGCTTCTTCTCCGGACGCGGACGCAGCGGCGGGCAGTTCCGTTCGCAGGGGCAAAACCGGCAATACTCGATGGAAGTCGATTTTCTCGACGCCATCAACGGCACCAAGACACAGATACGCCTTCCCGATGGCCCGGCACTCGACTTGCAGATCCCGGCGGGAACCCGCGACGGCCAGACGCTGCGCCTGAAGGGAAAGGGTGAGCCGGGGATCGGCGGCGGTCCACCAGGTGACGCTTTGGTGGAGATCCGCGTTCGTCCGCATAAGGTTTATGTTCGCGATGGCGATGACATCCGCATCGATCTGCCGATATCGCTTCCTGAGGCGGTGCTCGGCGGCAAGGTGCGTGTGCCAACGCCATCGGGCGCGGTCAATCTGACGCTGCCCGCGAATTCCAGCAGCGGCAAGGTCTTGCGCCTGAAGGGCAAGGGCGCGCCGAAGCGCGGCGGCGGGGCCGGCGATATCTATGTGTCGCTGAAAGTCGTCTTGCCGGATGAGCCGGACCCGAAGCTTGCCGAATTCATGAGCGAGTGGACGCCGGCCAATCCGCAGAATCCGAGAAAAGGCATGGAGGAGTAGCCATGAATGATCTTGAATTCCGCCGAACCCTGAAGATCGACGTGACCGTGGTGGACGTATGGATTGAGCAGGGGTGGCTGATCCCCGAAGCGCATGATGGCGATCGTGAGTTCCGCGACGACGATGTCGCGCGCGCGCGGCTGATCCTCGACCTCACCCGCGATATGGGCGTCAACGAGGCCGGCGTCGACTTGATCATGGATCTCGTTGATCAGATACACGGGCTGCGCGGCACCGTCCGTGACATGCTTGGCGCCATGGAGCAGCAGGACGACGACGTACGCCGCCGGCTGCGTCGCAAACTCGACGCGCTGTCCACGCGAGCAGGCTGAACGGCGCAGCCTTGCGGGTAACAAAGGGACCGGACAAGAAAAGGAGACCATACTTGAACAACGATGACGGCTCCCACGACGCAGATTATCCGCATCAACCCATCGACTGGCGCGAACACGGCGTGAAGGTCATCCCGGGTAATGCGCTCGATCCGAACACCGCGCAGACCCCAGGCATGAACCGAGCAACTGCGATCAACAATGCCCGCGCCGGCGCTGAGAAGATTTGGGCCGGTACGGTCACGATCCACGCCAACGCGAAGACCGGCGCGCACCATCATGGTGACCTCGAAAGCATCATCTATGTGGTGAAGGGCAAGGCCCGCATGCGCTGGGGCGACAATCTTGAATTTACTGCCGAGGCCGGACCCGGAGACTTCATTTTCGTGCCGCCCTACGTGCCGCACCAGGAGATCAATGCGAACCAAAGCGAGACGCTCGAATGTGTCCTCGTGCGGTCCGGACAGGAGCCCGTGGTGGTCAATCTCGATATTGAACCGGTTGAACTGCCGGAAGACGTTCGGTGGATCGATCCGATACACAAATAATCCACTCTCGGTAGTGCGCTAACGAAGAATTGATCGACGGCGACATCCGAAATTCGCTTCAGATAATTCTTTCGTCTCGGCAGATGACGGTCATCGAGCCCCAAGGCCGAAATCGACGAGAAAACGACAGCCGGATTCATGTTTCCGTCCAGCACCTTACGTCAAAAGCACTGCCCAGCAGGAACTTTCGGTGGCCGGCGCGAACAAGCGCAGACCACAACAATAAGTTCAGAAGGTGCTAATCCAATCTTCAATCCGCCGCGTACACCGTTTTGTTACTGCCCGGAAACGCCCTAAAAAGACCGTTCCAGGAGGATATCAAGGCCTTCGATGCAAGTCTCAAATTCCGGCGATTTATCTACCGGAAGATGTATATAAACCTCGTTTGGTCAAAACAAACCGGAATACTTACTTATGATTGCATTCGACGTCGCACAAATTTGCTGAACTACAGGCTTTTTTCAGTTGAAAGTCAGGGTCTTCAGGCACATGAGTTGGCGGGAATAAAAGTGAGCGGCACAATTGATCCGTTCAAATATCTTGGTAAGGTTGCCGCAGGGAATAATAAGCACGCCGCAACTGGCGTTAGAAGGATAAGGCCATGAAAGAAGCTCCGCATACCGTCGACGTTCATGTAGGTAAGACGATCCGCATCAAGCGCCTGATGCGCAAGGTCTCGCAGACCGAACTGGGTGACCGCGTCGGCGTCACGTTCCAGCAGATTCAGAAGTACGAGAAGGGCTCGAACCGCGTTTCGGCAAGCATGCTGGTCGAAATCGCCGGTGCGCTCGATGTCGACGTCCGCTCCTTCTTCGAAGATATTTCGGCCAACGCCAATGACAATCCGACCCCGAGCGACGAATTCGTCGTATCGCGCGACGGTGTACTCCTGAACGCTGCCTTCCTGTCGATCAAGAACGAGCAGGTTCGCAAGAAGATCGTCAAGCTGGTGCAGGCAATTGCCGGCATGGAGCAGATCGAAAGCGAAGCCGCCGAATAAAGCGGCTTCGGCGGGTCCCATCAACGATTAGTGGCGCTCCAGTACGACGAGGTTTTCTCGCGCGTCTTTCATTGCCACTTTCGTCTTGGTACCGATCAGCTTTTCCAGATTCACGTCCAGCTCACGCTCCGGGTCGATTCCATCCCAATCGATGACGACCTGAAGCAGAGCCATGTTCGTCAGATGCGTCAGGTTGTTCAACTTGAGCTTCTGCGCTTCGTCCTTCGCGGCCGACAGCAAGCGGAAAATCCTCGCGTATTCGCTTCCGCTTCCCTCGTCCATCGTCTGAATGTTCATCTCGTCCGCTCCGCCTCTCTGAGACGCCCCAAACACCACTTTGGGGCTCCAGTGCTTCCATCATTCAGGCGTGGCGTTATTAGAGCGTTACAGGCGTTACCGGGGTGCTGATTTCCGCATGCAGCATCTCCCAGTGTGACGTTGCCGCGAAGCCCCAGGTGCGCTTTCCAGCGGTGAATTTCACGCTCTCGAGGTAATCCAGAACCATATCGGCATCGGCGCGCTTGCGCTCGATCTTGTTCGCGCGAATCAATTTCACGATCTCCTTGGCGCGCACGGTGTTGTCGAAAGCGCAGCGTTCCACCGCCTTCGGATAGGTGCGCTCGGAAAAATGCAGCGCGCGGCCCGCCAGAAGAAGCTTCTTGTATTCGCCCGACAACAGCAGGCCCTGCCTGTTCAGCGCGTCGATGGTCGGCTGATAATCGACCCACGGAACGGAGAGCGGCAGCCAGCCCAGCTCCGCCGGCGCGTGAACCAGCGCCACCGCCTCATCGTCGATGAGCCGGCCATCGGCGTAGTCGTCATAGATCGAGCCGATGCCGACCATGCCGAACGCCGAGCATTCAGCGGCTCTGAGCGCGCCCATGCTGGCGCCGCCTGCGACGACGACGTTCTGCTCGAGCGCGAAGAGGATTTCCTTGTGCCAGACGGACGGCATCTCGCCGAAATAGCCATCGACGATGCCGATGGCACGCGCGCCGTCACGCACCGCCTGCAGGATATCGCCTCGGGCGGCTGGCCCGCGAAACTCGATCGACAGATGCTCGGCCTGAAGCTTGTCGAGATCCCGGCCGAAGCTTGGTCCTGCGAAAATTACTCTCATGCCTGGGCTCCCTGCATGGCGCCGATCGCGCGCAAGCCAAGTTGAATGAATTCTCCGCTGACATCGACCTCGAGTCCTGGCACGATGACGCGGACAACGGAGACCGGAAGGCGCGGATGCGGGATCGGCACGGTCACGACCTGCTCAATACCCCGCGCACGCAGCCGATCCAGAATGTGGCGAATGGTCTGCTGGATGCTACGCTTGGCAGGCTCGGCAAAGCGCGGTGCGACCGGCGTCTCGTCGCAGAGTTCGATCAGTTGCTGCATCGGTCCGTCGCCATCGAGGCGCTGGTAGACGCGCGGCGAGAAGTCGTCACGGCTGCCGGCAATCGCCGTCAGCCGGCTCTGCGCTGCCTCGGTGATGGCGCGCAGCGCCGCGCGAACAGGATCGGGATGACAACCGCAGCCGCCGCAGACATTCGTCCAGCGCGCATCGACGCGGTCGCCGAGGTCGCCGGGAACGATGACAGCGAGAAAGCTCGGCACGCCGATATCGGTCGTCATATCAAGCAGCAGGAGCCGCATGCCGGCGCGGGCGATACGGTCGGTGATGATGTCGATGACGGGATCGCCGAAGCCAGCCGGATCGATGCGCGAGCCGCGCAGTTCATCGAAGGGCCGCAGCTGCGTCAGCGCCCATGCGTCACGCTCGACCAGTTCGCACAGGCCGTGAAGTACGGCTTCGGCAGGGCGATTGCCCGATGCCAAGCCGTCGCTGGACTGCTCGAAGCCGGAAGGGCGCGTGCCACGATGGTCGAGGCCAACGAGCGACCACGGCACGAAAACCGGCGTGTCGTTCATGATGTCGAGGCCCTCGCTCCAGGCGAGCGGGCCCGTATCGATATCCGACGGCACGCAGCGCGCAACGGAATCGAGATCGATCAGCGGCGCGCGCTCAGCCTTCATGCCGGCGAGCGTGGCGATCACGAGATCATCCGGTTGCATCTCGGCCACGCGGGTTTCGACCGCTTCCATGGCAGCCGAGGTCATCGCGGCGTCCTCGTCGATGCCCTTGCCCTGGAAGACGGACAGCGTGTAGCTGTTGGGGCGGGTCGCGAAGGCGACCGGAATTTCAAGAAGATCGAGCGCCGTCAACAAGCCGACGCGCGTTATTCCAAGCTCGGCAAAGTGCGGCTTGATCGCCGCGAATGTCTGTCCAGGCGTCAGGGAGCGGTCGTGGTAGGCGCTGACGCCCGCCCCGGAAAGACTTAGATCCTCAGCCAGATACGTGAGTGCTGCCTGAACAGACATTCGCAAAAACCTCAACGGAACTTCAGAGCGTGAACGATGTTCGCGGTCGCGTTGGTGTCGAGCTGAACGGCGCTCTGCTTCAGAACGGCCTGGGCAGCAGCGGAGAGGCGAACGGTGGACTTGATTGCGTTGGTCATGGTTTTCTCCTTTTGGTGGCAGCATTTGCTGCGGACAGGAGAGACTGTGACCGGCCGGCGTTATTCCGGTGTGACTGGAAATTTCGCTAATTAACGGCATAAACCGCCATGTGTCGCACTTCAGGACAGACCGGCCATCCTGAGTCCGTCTATCAGCTGGCGAGTATCGTCAGGGTTGCGATCTGGTACGAAACGCCAGACGTCTTCCGTGCGAAAATCCGGAAAATTCTCGAGGACAACCGAGGCATAATGCGCTGCGGTGGCCTTGTCGCCGTTCTTGGCGTGCGCTGCGGCGAGCAGACGCGAGGTCGCCGGCCGGTCCTTGACGCGGTCGAGCACCTCGATCGCCTTGGCGTAATTCTCCTGGACGAAATGAATGCCGCCCAGGTTCCAGTAGTAGTAATCCGGCGGCAGCGGATTGAGCTTCAGCGCGGCGTGGCTGAGCTCTAGCGCGCGGTCGCTCTGCCCGTCATGCAAAAGCGCATCCGCGTGATCGGCCAGAATATCCGCGTCATTCGGATTGAGCATCTGCGCTTCGGCGAAGAAATCGAGGCTATCGGCAAAGCGGCGGCGATAGAGCGCCACGAAGCCTAGCTCGCGCATGGCTCTTCCGCTGTTCGGATCGCTGTCGCGAGCCTGCCATGCCGAGCGATCGGCCTCTTCCAGAAGTGCGGTGTCCTTCATGCCGCGAACGAGCCATTCCATGCCCAACACGCGAGCCATGCCGGCATGGGCGGAGGAGAAGCGGTCATGTCTCGACAGCGCCGACTTGAACCATTTGCGTGCCTGCCGGAGGTGCTGCAGATCGGTCTTCGAAACCAGCCGCTTGCCCTCGAGATAGAGCCGATAGGCCGAGGGCGAGACATCGTGCATCATATCCGTCAATTCGCGCCGCTCGATCGTATCGGCGAGCGTCATGACAATGCGCCGCGCCAATTGGCCGAAGGACTGGTTGACCTTCTGCATGGCAAGCGGCAAGTCGATCGCCCAAAGCACTTCGGCGGTCGAGGTCTTGGTCAGTCGGCAGGTCGCGTAGATCTCGTCCTCACGGCCGTGGATCGTCACGTAGACGGTGTAATCGAAACGCAATTCCGGCGGCATCGGCTGCAGTTCGCCGCTGGCGAGGCTGCGGTTCAGGATCTCGACGCTGGTATGCGCAGCAATCACCTTGAAGCCGCGCTGCTGGCTGAGACCGATCGTGACGTCCTCGAGCAGCGCGCGGCCGACACGCTGCAAAAGCGGTTCCGACAGCATTGTTTCCGGCGGAAGGATGAGCACGCGCGGCTGGCCGAGCGGATCGGCGGTCGCGGGCCGGAGGGGGGCTGATTCGGCTACGGCAGGGGCGGTCGGCGGGATGATGCCGAACTCCAGCGCGAGCGCCTGGGTCATCGCATCCGGGTCGGCGCCGTAATCGGCTTTCAATTCGTTGCGGCAGCGGAAGTAGACTTGCCGCGCCGAGCCAAGATCGCCTGCCGTCGCATGCGCCTTCATCAGCGCGCGGCAGGCCGCCTCGTTCGCCGGATCCGTGGCCACAAGCAGCCCGGCCAGCAAAACGGTATCGGCAAGCGTCAGCTTGTCGGGCGAATCGAGCAGCGTCATCAGATGAGCATCGCGGCATTCGGCGATGCGACGGCGCTCGATCGTGACCCACTCGTCCGCTTCCATCGTCGGCGCGCGAAAACCTTCGAGCAATTCGCCCGCAAGCAAGGCCCAATCGCTCCGCGCCAGCGGATGCGTTGCATCCCTGAGCAGCAGGACATCGGTGGCCCAGTACTCGGCATTGAGTGTAACATGCGTGTTGGTGGCGGTGATCAGGCGGGGAAGCCCTTCCGGCACGCTGCGATCGATGCGGGCGAGCAGCTGTCGAAGGCTGCCGGCGCGCTGTTTCGACACGTCGGACTGCCAGAGCATGCCCCGCAATGTCTCACGCTCCATCGAGAACTGCGACGACGCAGCCACGAAAGCCAGGAGCGGATAGGCTTTTTCCGGAAGCACGATTTCGCCGTTATTGGCGAAAAGCGCGGGCTTTCCGAGCAAGCGAAGCAGGAGGCTGTGCTTAGCCACTGACACCAAGGGTAACTCGCGTTTGGATGATCCAAGGCAAGTATAGTGAAAAGAGACTGTAACGCAAAAGGAATGCGGCTGCTCGGTTGAGTTTTTCAACCGTTAGACGATGCCGATCACAAACAGGGTTTAGAAAAATCGGGATCCGCGGGAAGAAATCGCAACGATGGTCGATCACCGTGCCAATGCGAGGCACATCAACCGTGATCCAAAAGAAATGGCGCCGGCCTTTCGACCCGCGCCATCATAATCAATCGCGCATAGCTCTTAGGCAGCAGCCGAAGCGAAACCAGCCGTCGGAACTTCCGAGATCGTCTTTAGAACCTGGGAAGCGATCTGGTAAGGGCAACCCTGCGAGTTCGGGCGGCGATCTTCCAGATAACCCTTGTAGTCGTTCTTGACGAAGGAGTGCGGAACGCGGATCGAAGCGCCACGGTCGGCAACGCCGTAGGAGAACTTGTTCCACGGAGCAGTTTCGTGCTTGCCGGTCAGACGCTTGTCGTTGTCCGGGCCGTAAACGGCGATGTGGGCATCGAGGTTCTTTTCGAACTGCGCCATCAGAGCTTCGAAGTATGCCTTGCCGCCAACTTCGCGCATGAACTTGGTCGAGAAGTTGCAGTGCATGCCCGAACCGTTCCAGTCGGTGTCGCCGAGCGGCTTGCAGTGATACTCGATGTCGATGCCGTACTTTTCAGTCAGGCGCTGCAGCAGGTAGCGAGCCATCCAGATCTGGTCAGCGGCCTTCTTGGAGCCCTTGCCGAAAATCTGGAATTCCCACTGGCCCTTGGCCACCTCGGCGTTGATGCCTTCGTGGTTGATGCCGGCAGCGAGGCAGAGGTCGAGGTGCTCTTCGACGATTTCGCGCGCAACCGGGCCAACATTGCTGGAGCCGACGCCGCAATAATAAGGACCCTGCGGAGCCGGGTAGCCCTGCTCCGGGAAGCCGAGCGGACGGCCATTTTCGTAGAAGAAGTATTCCTGCTCGAAGCCGAACCATGCATCTTCGTCGTCGAGGATGGTTGCGCGGCTGTTGGAGGCATGCGGGGTAACGCCATCCGGCATCATGACTTCGCACATAACGAGTACGCCGTTGGTACGAGCCGGGTCCGGATAAACGGCGACGGGCTTCAGCACGCAATCGGAGCTGCGGCCTTCAGCCTGCATCGTGGAGGAGCCATCGAAGCCCCAGAGCGGCAGCTGCTCAAGCGTCGGGAATTCTGCAAATTCCTTGACCTGCGTCTTGCCACGAAGGTTCGGTACCGGGGTGTATCCATCGAGCCAGATGTACTCGAGCTTATACTTGGTCATTTGCGAGTCTCTCAAAACATAGGTGTCAGCAAGTCCCAGGGACACGGAAGCCGAGGCCGCCTTGCCCGTGGAGGATGCCAAAGAGTATGCATGTAGCGTGCCAGTTCGCGACGAGGGGTGAATCGACCACGCGGAATGGGGCCGTTGTAGCGCCAATAAAGCAGGTACCAGGCAATCGGAGCAGTGCGTGAAGTGCCAGTGGACTCAAGCGGTTACGCCGCCTATTGATCGAACCTCGCGCTGGAAAAAGATGAACAGCGGCGCCGTCAGTTTTTTTCGCACAACGCCCTGTGTGCTTATTTTTTATGCAGATGCATATTTTTTGTATTCTGCGGATTTCTGATATAAAGCTGCTCAAATCGCGATTGCCCACGATTCAAACATTTGTTGCACTTTTTTCAATCAAATAGCGCATTCTCTGTGCAACTGTGTTATTGTGTCTCTTAACGCTTTAGGGCGGACTCAATTTGGAGGCATGACATGGTTACTGGTGTGCATCACGAGTCGGCAACGATTTACGCTTTCCCGACGAAGCGCTTCGCTTCATCGGCGCTTCGCCAGAAGGTTGACCTGGAAAAAGATTTGGAACCCTGCGTCTACGACAGCTGCTGGTACCACGAAGACGCCATGAAAGAGGAAGAAGCCTCGGCCCAGCCGCGCTTTACCCCTCGTTTCGTGGACTGACGCCATCTTGTCGGTGAGGCTTGGTGCGCCCTGGTCGCATCGGTATCTAACGTGATTGCACGCGGCTCCGCCTTGACGGGGTTGCGTATATCCAGCGCACGCGTCATGACGGGCCTGCGAGTTCAATTGCGGGCGAATACATGTCGGACAAAGAGGTAGCCATCATCGGCGGCGGGCCGGCGGGGCTTATGGCGGCGGAGATTATGTCTTCAGCCGGGCATAGGGTAACGGTCTACGAGGCTATGCCGACGGTCGCGCGCAAATTCCTGCTCGCCGGAAAATCCGGGCTCAACATCACTCATTCCGAAGACTATCTGCGCTTTGCGACGCGCTTCGGCAGCGCGAACGGTCGGTTGCGCGATGCGCTCGACGCCTTTCGCCCTGACGACATCAGGCAATGGGCCGCCAATCTGGAGACCGAGACCTTTGTGGGAACCTCCGGACGTGTCTTTCCCATGGCGATGAAGGCATCGCCGCTCTTGCGCGCGTGGATCAGGCGGCTGGACGCGCAGGGGGTGACAATCCGCACGCGCCATCGATGGCAGGGTTTTTCCGACGGCGGCTATCTGTTCGCAACGCCCCAAGGCAACCTCCTCATCCGACCCGATGCCGCCCTGCTCGCCCTTGGCGGCCAGAGCTGGCCGCGGCTTGGCTCGGACGGTCGCTGGGTCGATTGGTTGCGAAATGAGGCCGTTACGGTTCACGATTTCCAACCAGCCAATTGCGGCTTCGATGTCGACTGGAGCGCGGTGTTTCGCGAGCGCTTCGCCGGCGCTGCGGTCAAATCCGTGGTGGCAACCTCTCCAGCGGGATCGACGCAGGGAGAGTTCGTCGTTACCCAGCACGGCATAGAGGGAAGCCTAGTTTACGCCCACGCCGCGGCATTGCGAGACGCACTGACATCTGGACATCCTGCCGAACTCATCGTCGACCTGATGCCCGGGCGGACGCTGGAGCGGATCGAGCGCGATCTCGCCAGGCAGGACGCCAAGACGAGCCTCGCCACCCGGCTGCGCAAAGGCGCCGGCCTTGATGGCGTCAAGGCTAACCTCGTTCGCGAATGCGGCGATGATGCCGACCTGCGCGACCCTGCGCGGCTAGCGCGGCTGATCAAGGCGCTGCCTATACCCGTCGTCGCCCCGCGCCCGATCGCCGAAGCCATTTCGTCGGCGGGCGGCATCGCATGGGATGGGATCGACGAGCATTACATGCTGAAGCAGTGCCCCGGCCTTTTCGTCGCCGGTGAGATGATCGATTGGGAAGCCCCAACGGGCGGCTACCTGCTCAGCGCGTGCTTCGCGACCGGTGGTGCGGCCGCGCGCGGCATCGCAGACTGGCTGCGGACATGATCAACCTGCGCTTCCAGTCACTTCCCCTTCCATTGCATGCTCGCCTTCCGGCCGCTTGATCCGGAACCACGCAAGATAAAGCGCAGGCAGGAAAAGCAGCGTCAGCACCGTGCCGACGATGATGCCGCCCATCATGGCATAGGCCATCGGCCCCCAGAACACCTCGCGTGAAATCGGGATCAGCGCAAGGCTGGCCGCCGCCGCCGTCAGCAGGATCGGCCGCATTCGATGCTGCGTCGCCTCTCGCACCGCATCCCATGGATGATGCCCCTCGCGCCTGAGTTCCTCCACCTGCACAACAAGAATTACCGAGTTTCGGATCAGGATGCCGATCAAGGCTAGGATGCCAAGGATCGCCACGAAGCCCATCGGAGCGCCGCTCGACAATAGCGCGATCACAACGCCGATCAGGGCCAAAGGCGCGACCGCGAAGACCAGAAACAGCCGCGAGAAGCTTTGCAACTGGATCATCAGGATGGTCGCCATCGTAAACAGCATCATCGGCACCACGGCGGCGATCGGCGCCTGGCTCTTGGCGCTCTGTTCCACGCTGCCGCCCACCTCGACAGTAAAACCTGTTGGCAGTTGGGCGGTGTAGGCATCGATTGGCTTGGCCAATTGGTCGACAACCGTCGCCGGCTGCTTGTTGTCGATAACGGCGGCCTTGATCGTGACGGTCGGCAGGCGGTCGCGGCGCCAGATCCTCGGCGGCTCGGTCTCGTAGCGGAAATTCGCGATCGCCGCCAAGGGAACAGAGTTGCCGTTGCTGGTGCGTAGCTGCAGGTCGCGCAACGTCTCGATCGACCGCCGCTCGGATGCCTGGGCGCGCGCGAGAACAGTGATCAGATAGATATCGTCGCGCACCTGCGTTACTGACGCGCCGCCGACAATACCATTCAGTGCCGACGCTATATCCTCCGAGGTGACGCCGAGTTGACGCGCCTTGTCCTGGAGAACATCGACCTTGACGACACGCTGCGGCTCGTTCCAGTCGTAAACCACATCGCCGAGCGACCGATTCTGGCTCATGACCGCGCCGAGTTCCAGCGCGCGCTGGCGAACCCCTTCGATATCAGGACCGCTGAGACGATAGGCGACTGGGCGGCCGACCGGCGGACCGATGTCGAGTAGCTTCACATAGGCGTCGGTGCCGACGAAGGTCTTGGTAAGATACTCCTGAAGATCCACGCGCAGCTTGTCGCGTACTTCAAGGCTCTTGGTAATGATCACCACCTGACCAAAAGACGGGCTCGGCGGCTGCACGTCGAAAGAGAGCACAAAGCGTTGAGCGCCCTGCCCCACATAGGTGGACCAGCGCTCGATATCGGGATTGCCTTGCAGCTTCTCCTTCTCGAACTTCGCCATCTGCTGATCGGTTTCGTTGATTGAGGCGTTATTGGGTAGTGAAAAGTCGACAATCAGTTCCAGTCGGTCGGACGACGGAAAGAACTGCTCCTGGACGAAGCGCATGCCGTAGACCGCGCAGGCAAACGCGATGACCGTCGCCGCGATGGTAACCCAGCGGAAGCGCATGCAGACATCGAGGATCTTCGCGAAGCCGTTGGCAAACCATCCGCTCTTCTCCTCGTGCCGCTTCATCGTCTTGGGCAGGATGGTCACCCCAAGCAAGGGCGCGAACACCACCGCCACGATCCACGACACAACCAGCGACACCGCGATGACAACAAAAAGCGAGAAGGTGAACTCGCCGGCCGCGCTGTTGTTGAGCCCGACAGGCATGAAGCTCGAGACGGTGACCAAGGTTCCCGTCAACATCGGAAAGGCCGTATGCGAGTATACGTAGGTCGCAGCCTTGGTGATGGGATCGCCGGCTTCAAGCCGCGAGACCATCATTTCCACGGCAATCATCGCGTCATCGACAAGCAAGCCAAGCGCGATGATCAGTGCGCCAAGCGAGATGCGCTGCAGCGAGATGCCGTCATATTCCATGAAGACGAAGGTGATTGCCAAGGTCAGTGGGATCGCGAAGGCGACCACCAGCCCGGCACGCCAGCCGAGACTGACGAAGCTCACCAAGAGCACGATTATGATCGCTTCCGCCAGCGCTCGCGTGAACCCCGACACCGCCTCTTCGACGATAACAGGCTGGTCGGCGACGAGATGTGGCTCAATGCCGATCGGCAGCGTCGCATGCACCTTGCGCAACTCGGTCTGCAGCGCCTTGCCGAACTCAAGCAGATTGGCGCCCTGCTTCATGCCGATGGCCAGTGCAATCGCCGGCATGCCGTTAACGCGAAAAAGAGCCGTGGGCGGATCCGTATAGCCGCGCGTGATGGTCGCGATGTCGCTCAGCCGGAAGAAGCGGTTGTTGACCTGCAGATTGACGCTGCGCAGACTGTCTTCCGAGGTGAACTGGCCGCTGACACGCAGGCTGACACGCTCGCCTTGTGCCTGCAGCACGCCCGATGGCGTGATCGCGTTCTGCGATTGCAACGTGTTGAGGACATCAGCCTGGCTGATACCGAGCGCGGCGAGTTGGCGGGTCGAGAATTCGAGGAAGATTACCTCGTCCTGCGCCCCGACGAGATCAACCTTCCCAACATTGGGGACAGTCAGGATACTACGGCGCACGCTCTCAACATAGTCACGCAGCTGGCGCTGCGTGAATCCGTCGGCGGTGAAGGCGTAGATGTTACCGAAAACGTCGCCGAAGCGATCGTTGAAGGTAGGCGCTTGCACGCCCGAGGGAAATTGCCCTTCGATATCGCTGATCATGTTACGAACGTTCACCCAGATCCCAGGCACATCGCGTGCTTTGGTGGAATCTTTCAGATAAACAAACACCGTCGTCTGGCCCGCAATCGTCAGCGAATTGGTATAGTCGAGCGAATCCAATTCCTCGAGCTTGCGCTCGATGCGTTCGGTGACCTGCCTCGTGGTCTCCTCGGCGGAAGCGCCGGGCCACTGCGTGGAGATCGTCATCGTCTTGATGGTGAAGTTCGGATCTTCCTCGCGCCCGAGGTTCATGTAGGCGAAAATCCCGAGCAGTGCGAAGACGATCATGAAGTACCAGATCATCGACCTGTGTTCGAGCGCCCAGTCGGAGAGGTTGAACTTGTTCATGAGCGCGCACCACCCTCGACCTTGATCTTCTGCCCCTCTTTCAAGCTATGAACGCCGGCGATGACGACGCGTGTCCCCGGCTCCAGACCCGAGACGACCTCCGGATGCGCCGACGTCTTGTCACGCAGCTTCACCTCCTGGGATCGAACGGTTTCGGCTTTCTCATCAACAATCCAGACCAGGGTCTTGCCGTCCTGATTGAGGACTGCCGAAGCCGGCACGAAGAGCTTTTTGATATCGCGGGCCTGCCGGATAGCCGTGATTGTTGTTCCTATCCTGAAGGCATCCGGCGGGTTCTGCAGCGCTATCTTAACGCGGCGGGTGCGTGTGGCGGCATCTGCTGTCGGCGCCACCTCGCGCACCACACCTGCCGACGTGATCGATGGATTGATCTGAAGCAGGATGGAATAGGCATCCCCTATCGCGGGGATCAGTTCGCCCTCGGGAATGTCAATGACCGCATCGCGTTCGCCGGGCATGGCGACCGTCAGCACGGATTCGCCAGCCGATACCACCTGCCCGACTTCGACGGAGGTGGCGGTCACGACCCCGTCGAAGGTCGCGAGAAGCTGCGCGTAGGAGAGATCCTCGTTCGACTTGTCGAGCGTGGTCTGTGCCTGCACCACGGCCGACTGCGCGGTCTGGGTCGCCTGAACGCTGCTCTCGAGGCTGGACTTGGTAGCCGTTCCGCCCTGGAATGTGGCGCGGGCACGTTCTTCGGTGGATCTCGCATTGGCGAGCTGCGCCTGCGCATTGGCTAGCTGCGCCTGTGCCGATCTGACCGCAAGCTCCAGCGAAGTCGGCTCAAGGGAGGCCAGTAGCTCGCCCTTCGTCACGACATCGCCCGTGTTGACGCCGCGTGCCACCATCAGCCCACCGACGCGAAAGCCGAGCGGTGTCTCCGTCTTCGGCGCGACCGTTCCGGCAAAGCTCGGGGTCGGCAAGTCCGATAGCTCGACGATGCTAGACAGGACCGGCCTTATCGGGGGCGCGCTCTCCTTTTCTTCGCTGCATGCGCTGAGCGCTATGATCAGGGGGATGACAAGAAGCTTCGGGATAGAAGACCGCCGCATCAGCTCTGCCCTCCTTCGACCGTCACCTTCTGACCCGGTCGCAGCATCTTGCCCCCATCGGTTACGACCATTTCGCCGGCATCGAGCCCGCCCGATATGATCACGCGGCCGGTCTCGTAGGTCGCGACCTTGACCGGCTTCAGGCTGACGGTTTCATCCTTCGGATCGATGATCCAGACCGCCGGTTTGCCGTCAATGGCAAACAATGCGGTCCAGGGCAGGATGATCATCTTCGTCGGCGCCGATTGCGCGAAGCCCGTTACCGGTGCCCCCAGCGTCATCCTCGGTGGCGTCTCTTCGAGCGTGATCTTGACGCGCACGGTGCCGGTGGAGGTGTCGATCGTCGGCGAGATCTCGCTGACCTTCCCGAAGGCAGTGACATTAGGATCGCTGACGAGCGCGATTTCGACCCTCGGCGCATCGGGTTTTGACTGCAGCAGCGTCTCGTAGATGTAAAACACCGCGTCGCGCGGCCCGTCCTGCGCCAGGGTGAACGCCGTCTGCGCAGCCTGCATCACTTGGCCGACTTCGACATTGCGGGCGGTGATAATGCCATCGGCATCCGTCTTCAGCTCTGTATAGCCGAGCGCATCCTTGGTCGTGCCGAGCTGCGCCTTGGCGTTGTCGAGCGAACCTTTCGACGTATCGAGGGCGGTTGCTGCCTGATCGTAGGATTCCTTAGAGATCGAACCGCTGGCAAGCAGCGTCTTGCGCCGCTCGAACTCCGAGGTCGCCTGCTCGACATCGGCCTGCGCGGCAACAAGCGCGGCCTGCGCGGCCTCGACATCGGCCCTTTGCTGCTGCGGATCGACCCGCGCGATCACCTGCCCGGCGGTTACGTGCGCGCCGACATCGGCGGTCCACTCGGTGACCTTGCCGCTGACGCGAAACGAGAGATTGGATTCAATATGGGCGGCGATCGCGCCGGTGAGCTTGATGCTGTAGCGGAAATCCTGAAACGCGACCGGCTCCGCATGCACTGGAATGGTCAGTTCGGCGGGCTCGCCGCCTTCTCTTTGGCAGGAGGTAAACGAGAGGCATAGAAGAAGCAGGCTGAACGTCTTGATGTGCATCTTAGGAGTTCCCCCGAATTCCAAACTGACACAAGCAGAGTAGGCCTTATTGGCGCTGAGGACCTGTCGGCGGATGGCCTAAGGCTACAGCAATGAATTCACTCCTAAAAGGTCTTATAATCGCTGCGAACGCACCGGGATCGACATCACACCGTCATTGCTTCACCAGAACGCGACCTGTGACATCATCAGAAAGCGACTTGCACATGAAGCATGCTGACTGTAGCGCACTTCCGCAAAGATGCAATTTCCGCGGAAGGCCCGCGACGAAAGATCGCTCAAGCGTGCAAAAGGCGCACGCGATCACTTGCGTCGCTGGAAGGTGTGTTCGACGCCCGGAAAGCGGCCGGCGCGGACGTCTGCGGCATAATTCTCCACGGCCTGCGACACGAGCGGACCCAGCTCGGCAAAGCGCTTGACAAAGCGCGGCTTGAAATCGCTGAACAAGCCCAGCATATCATCCGACACCAGCACCTGGCCATCGCAGGCGACAGACGCGCCGATGCCGATGGTGGGAATGGAAAGAGATGCCGTGATCTCGCGCGCCAGCGGTTCGACTGTTCCCTCTATGACGACGGCAAAGGCGCCCGCATCGGCCACCGCCGCCGCATCGCGGCGGATCTTCGTCACCTCCTGCTCCGAGTGCCCCAGCGACCGGAAGCCGCCAGCCGTGTTAACCAGCTGGGGCATCAACCCGATATGAGCGAAGACGGGCACGCCGCGCGATGTCATGAAGGCGATTGTCTCGGCCATCTCCTCGCCACCCTCGAGTTTGACCCCGTCGCAGCCTGTTTCCTGCAGGATGCGGACGGCATTGCGGTAGGCTTGCTCCTTGGATTCCTGGTAGCTGCCGAACGGCAAATCGACGATTACGCACGCGTGCGACGTGCCGCGCATGACCGCGCGGCCGTGAGCGATCATCATGTCGAGCGTGACGCCGACCGTCGTCTCCATGCCATAAAGCACCATGCCCAGGGAATCGCCGACCAAAAGCAGATCGCAATGCGGATCCAGAAGGCGCGCGATCGGCGTCGTGTAGGCGGTGAGGCAAACGACGCGATCTCCTCCCTTCATCGAGCGGATCGAGGCCGTGGTCAGTCGCTTTTGCTTGCCCTGCGCGCTCATCAGGCGGTCCTCGACTGCGCTGTCAGGCCAATGACGCGATTATCGAGCAGCCGCGTGCTGCCGATGCGCACGAAAAGTGCCACGAGTGCCGGCGCCGATTGCAGCGAGGTCAGCGGTTCGAGTGTTTCGGGATGCCTGACGGCGACGACCTCAGCGCTTGCGAGGGGTTCGGATGCGACAAAGCGGTTCAAAGCGGCTTCCAATTGCGCGGGATCATTACAGCCTCCGGCGTAGAGCCGGGCCGCTTCGTCGAGCGTCCGCGGCACGATGACGGCAGCGGCGCGCTCCGTCTCGCTCAGGTAGACATTTCGGGAGGAGCAGGCCAGGCCATCGGCCTCGCGCACCGTCGGCACTGCGACCACATTGACGGGTTGCGCGAGATCCTCGACCATCCGCTTGATCACCACGACCTGCTGGTAATCCTTCTCGCCGAAATAGGCGGCATGCGGCTCGACGATATTGAAGAGCTTGGTGACGACAGTCGCGACACCGGCAAAATGACCTGGGCGAACCTCGCCCTCCAACTGCCGGCCAATCTCCGGCACATCGACAACCGTCAGCATCGGGTGCGGATACATGTCCGTCACCTCGGGCGCGAACAGAAAGTCGACGCCGGCATTCTTTAGAAGCGCAGAATCCCGCTCGAGATCGCGCGGATAACGCGCAAGATCCTCGTTGGCGCCGAACTGCAGCGGATTGACGAAAATCGACACCACGGTCACGTCGTTTTCAGCCTTGGCGCGCGAGACGAGTTCCATGTGACCGACATGCAGAAAGCCCATGGTCGGCACCAGACCGATCTTTTTGCCCTCACGTCGATCGATCCTCAGGCACGCCCTAAGATCCGCTATCGATTTGATAATACGCACGAAACCGTCCTCCGAAGCTCTCCACCAGCAGAGCTAGTGCAAGAAGGTGGCGGATAGAACTCGATTTGACTGACAGCGTCAACGCAAGCGCCGGCATTATATCGATTAAGCATTCCTTCGGCATCCGATTTTCCTATGGATCTGATTTCCGAGCGGAAAACGATGTGGCAAGCAGGTGCGTCCAATCAAACTGTGGACAGACGGTGGATGCCTTCAGCCAATCCGGGCGTTCACGCAAACTTATGTATTCTTTTGTCCAAACTCTGCCCCAGTGATGGTAGAAGAACGGCATTGATAGACGAATGCCCTTCACGGGTGTCACGACGATGTCCGACAGCAGCGGAGGGACAGTGACCAATCCATACGAGATTCTCGGTGTCCGCACGGACGCGAGCGATGACCAGATCAAATCTGCCTACCGTAGGCGCGCGAAGTCGACACATCCGGATTCCGGTGGCGATCCCAACGCATTTGGGCGGGTGCAAAAGGCCTATGAACTGCTGCTGGATCCCGTTCGCCGCAAGGTGTTCGACGATACCGGCTATGACGTCGAACTCGCCGATCCCGTCGATCTGCAGGCGCTGATCGTCATCGAGAAACTCGTCAATGAGTTGACGCTGGATGAGCGCGAGCCCGGCACGTTCGATCCGCTCGCGCGCATGCGCGACGATCTCTCAGAGGACATGCGCAAGGCGCGCTTTTCAAAGCGCGAACTCGAGCGCCACGCCGCGCGTATCGAGCATCATCTGGAACGCCTAGAAAAGCGACCTTCGACCGACATCCTCGGCTCGATGCTACGCGCCCGCGTCAAGGCCATCGCCTCTGCGATCAGCGAGACGGAGGCCAAGATCAAGGCCAGCGAACGCGCCTGCGAAATGCTTTACGACTATGCGTATGAAGTCGACGTCAGCGAACACGAAGAGGGCCTCCTCACAGAAGAGGAAGCCGCTCCAACAATTGCCGCGCCGCGTCGCGAAGATCGACCGCTTTGGGTCGTGCCTGCCGCAGCTCAGGAGGGCTGAAGCAGGACGTTAACGACGTGGATATCAGGCAGCGCGCTGTTCGGTGCCCTGGATTGCCGCAAGCTTCCAGTCAGTGCCGGATTTGCGCACGAAGGTCCAGACCTCGGTGCTCTCAGTCGGCGAGCGCGTGTCGCCGCTGACCACCCGACCCCCATCACGCTCGACGACAGCATCGATGGACTGATAGCGCATGGCAAGCGTTGCGTAATCGGAACCGTCTTCACGCCAGGCTTCGGCGACATCGCCCTGCAGCAGCTTGACGTCGCTGACCTGGTTGCGAACGCCGTTGGAAGCGTTTTCGCCCAGTTCCTCGGCGAGATAGGACATGGCTTCCGGCGTGGTCAGCTTGCGCAGCGTGCCGTAGTCCTCGGCACCATAGGCCGTCTGAACCTCGGTCAGGAGCCGTTCGAACCGGTCAAGGTCGTCAGGCTTAATCCCGATTTCATCGCTCGGCTGATCGTTGCGCGGCGGTTGCGGAGCGGCATTCGAGCCGCCGAGGCCAAAGCCGGCTGCACCGGAGCCGATGCTCGGAATGCGGAAAGACGAGTTGCCGTTCGATGCCATCGGGCTGATGCCGCTCGAACGCGCCGAGCCATAGGCCGGCTGCTGACCGCGATTGGCGAAGAAACGGACGGCGAGCATGACGGCGCCGGCGATCAGAGCGAACTGCAAGAGCATGCCGAGGAAGCCAAAGCCGCCGCCGAACCCGTGGCCAAGCAGCATGCCGAGCAAGCCGCCAGCAACCAGGCCGCCGATCATCGACCGGCCGAAGCCGCCAAACAGGCCACCACGCTGCTGAGCACCACCGAAGGCCGGCTGCGTCGCGGCGCCAGGCACGTTGGTTTCAGGGCGCTGGCTCATCGAACGATCCATCGGAGCGGCAGGGGCCGGCGCGGTGCGGGTGACAGGCGGCGCCTGGAACGTGCGTGTACCGCGGCTGCCGAAACCGGAGCTTCCTGCCCGCCGCGCATCCGCATCGCCGATGGACGCAAATACGGTAACGCCTGTCAGGGCGGCGATCGCCGCAACCTTGGCAAAACGTGAAACGGCACGAGGCATCTAAAGTCTCCCATATGGCAACAGTTGAGTTTCGCCTTCTTATATAGGTTTCTTTTTCTGCGTTTTAAGCTTTGCGTTGAATCTGGTTCAATTGTTCGTGTATCTGCCTATTGGCAAACGTCGACCCAGGTCGCCTTGGTCAACTCCGCCAGGCGATCCGTGGCGATCCGGACAGCCGAATTCGTCGATCCCGCGGCAGGCACCACCTCTTCAAATTGCTTGAGGGAAACGTCGCAATAAATGCGCAGCGGCGACGGAAGCCCGAACGGACAAACCCCGCCTACAGGGTGACTGGTCGCCTCGACGACCTCTTCGGCATTCAGCAGCCGCGCCTTGGTGCCGAACGTATCCTTGAACTTGCGATTGTCCAGCCGCGCCAGACCGCCCGCGACGACCAGGATCGGCGCGTCATCGAGACGCAGGCAGATCGTCTTGGCGATCTGCGCCGGATCGACCCCATGCGCCTCGGCCGCCTGCGCGACGGTCGCAGAACTCATTTCGGTTTCGACGATCTCGATATCGGGAGCGGATGCGCTGAGAAATGCACGGACGGTCTCTAGGCTCATGGGCAACAATCATCCTTGGTGGGAATACTGGAAAGCGTGTCACGCCAGCGCAGTCAGCGGCTGGCTTTGCGTGCTGGTCTCAATCAGCCGGACATCGTTCTCAAGACAGAACTGCCGCACGGATGGAACCGGGCAACGATCGGTAATAAAGGTGTGTACCTGGGAGAGCTGGGCAATCCTGACCGGCGCCGTGCGCTCAAACTTGGTGGAATCGGCGACCAGGATGACATGGCGGGCATTTGCGATGATCGCCTGTGCCACCTTCACCTCGCGGAAATCGTAATCGAGAAGCGCACCATCCTCATCGAGCGCGGAGGCGCCGATCACGGCGTAATCAACCTTGAACTGCCGGATGAAATCGACCGCCGCCTCGCCGACGATGCCGCCATCGGCGCTGCGCACCACGCCACCGGCAATCACAACCTCGATGGCCGGCAGCAACCTCAGCCGGTTGGCGACGTTGATGTTATTGGTGATCACCATGAGCTCGTGATGATTGATGAGGGCTTCACCGACGGCCTCGGTTGTCGTGCCGATATTGATGAACAACGACGCGTTGTTGGGAATGAGGCTGGCGGCAGCCAGGCCGATGGCCTGCTTTTCGCTCGAGGCGATCTGACGTCGCGCCTCGTATTTGACGTTCTCCGTACCGCTCGGGAAGACCGCGCCACCATGCACTCGGGTCAAAATCTGGGCATCGCAGATGTCGTTGAGATCCTTGCGAATCGTTTGCGGCGTCACGGAGAAATGTGCTGCCAGATCCTCGACGAATATCCGGCCTTTCGACTTGGCCATATCGACGATTTCGGTTTGACGGTCGCTAAGGAACATTATGCGAGTGCTTTCGCTTCAGTTTCGTTTTCTGCCCGAATACCCATAACAGAGCACAAGCCAGCGCGCAAAATGACGATGATGAGTTTCGTTCATAACAAAATTCGCGGCTTGGGTCACTTTAGTGTGTATCGACGCGCCGATGGTGCCGCGCTACGGAAGCCCCGCGTCCCAGCCCTGCGGCGGACCACGCAATGCCTCCCAAGGCTCTTCCGCGATCGGCAGCTTGTCCGAGGACAAAGCATGGCCGATCGCGGTCGAAATCCCCCCTTAAAACCACCCATAGACCGGCCGGAGAAGAGCATTCGGCCTGCGATAGTCGTCGCATTCGCGCGCGCGACATATACTGGCGTCACATCATTAAACTATTGTAATAAATGAAGAAAACGTAATAATTACCTAATCTATATTTAATTTGAAAATACATCCTGGTCGGCAGATATGTATCTCACGCGTCTACTACTGGTGAAAGCCATCACGCGATCGAGCAACACATATAAAGGACAGACATCATGTCAAACATCCTCAATCGCCGCCGGTCAGCAGCCCTTCTCGGTGCGGCAATCATCGTTGGCGCGGCCTCGCTTCCTTATGCGTTCGAAACGTCACCGGCCGTAGCGTCGCCGGCGTCGGTCGCCACCTCCCCCAACGGCAGCGGTTCTTTTGCCGATGTCGTCGATGCCGACAAGCCGGCCGTGGTGACCATCGTGACGACGATGAAGGCATCGGGCGCCGATGACAGCACCGACAATTCCGAGATGCAGCAGCAGTTCAAGCAGTTCTTCGAGCAGCAGGGGATTCCAGTGCCGCATCAGGCACCGCAATCGGGTGAGCATGCGCAGGCCCTCGGCTCCGGCTTCATCGTCAGCCCGGACGGCTACATCGTCACCAACAACCACGTCATCGCCAACGCCACCGATATCAAGGTAACGCTCGACGACGGCACGGAACTGCCCGGCAAGCTGATCGGCGCCGACGCCAAGGCCGATTTGGCCGTGGTCAAGATCGAGGCCCCGAAGGCCCTGCCGACCATCGCCTGGGGCGATTCCGGCAAGCTGAAGCTCGGCGACCAGATTCTGGCGATCGGCAACCCCTTCGGCATCGGCACGACCGTGACGGCCGGCATCGTCTCGGCACGCGGCCGCGATCTGCACAGCGGCCCATATGACGACTTCATCCAGATCGATGCGCCGATCAACCACGGCAATTCGGGCGGTCCGCTCGTTGATCGCGACGGTCATGTCGTCGGCATCAACACCGCCATCTATTCGCCGAACGGCGGCAGCGTCGGTGTCGGCTTCGCGATCCCATCGGATGAAGCCAAGACGATCGTCGCCAAGCTGCAGAAGAACGGCTCCATCGAGCACGGCTATCTCGGCGTTCAGATCCAGGGCGTCACACAGGATGTCGCCGATGCGATCGGTCTTGCCAAGCCGCAAGGCGCGCTCGTCGCCGACGTCTCGGAAGGCTCACCCGCTGCCAAGGCTGGTCTCAAGGCTGGCGACGTCGTCACCAACGTCGGAAGCGACAGCGTGACATCGCCGAAGGATCTCTCGCGCCTGGTGGCAGATCTGACGCCTGGCGACAAACAGACCGTCACGGTCTGGCGCGGCGGCAAGAGCGTCGACTTGAAGGTCTCGATCGGCGGTGGCGATGACGGACAGCAGCTCGCAAGCGCAGGCGGCACCGAAAAGCATGCTCAGAGCGGGCCGAGGATCGGCGTTGCACTTGCCGACCTCACCCCCGATATCCGCGCACAGCTTGGCCTGTCGCAGAAGATCGAGGGCGCGGTCATCGCCAACGTGTCGCCGGACAAGCCCGCCGCGAAGGCCGGCCTAAAGACCGGAGACATCATCCTGTCGGTGAACGATAAGACCGTTCACGACGCGAGTGAAGCTAAGAACGCGGTGGCGGATGCAGCAAAGACCGAGAAGAAGTCCGTGCTGCTCCTCGTACAGCGAGGCGGCAACAAGACCTTCGTGGCTGTTCCCTTCGCTGCGGCCTAGCGTTCGGGAGGACCGGCGTCACCACACGCCGGTCCTTTTATTAATTTGAGACAGGACTATGCCGATCATCATAAGCCAGGCGGCTTTCCGCCTGGCTTATTGCACGCCGAAGACGCCGACGAAGTTCTTCATGCGCTCAGCCGCCAACTCCGGCCGATCGAGCACATTTGCCTTGTCGGCTAGGCGGAAGATATCCGCATAGTGATTGATGCCGCGCGCCGATTGCATGCCGGCGGGCAGGCTGAAATGGCGTTGGTGGCCGTTCAGCCACGCCAGGAAGACCACGCCCGCCTTGTAATATTGCGTGGGCGCCTCGAAGATCTTGCGCGACAGCGGGACCGTTGGCTCGATCACGGAGCGGAAGGTCGTGGTATCACCCGCCGCCAGCGACGCGAGCGCCTTGGAGGCAGACGGCGCCACGGCGTCGAAAATACCGAGAAGCGCGTGGCTGTAGCGTTTGCCATCACCCTCGATCAGTTCAGCGTAATTGAAGTCGTCACCGGTGAAGCACATCACCGCCTCTGGAAGACGGTCGCGAAGCTGCACTTCCTTGGCGTTGTCGAGCAACGAGATCTTGATACCTTCGACCTTGCTCCGGTTTTCATTGATGATATCAAGCGCGCATTTGAGTGCTGGCTCGAAATCAACGCTTCCCCAATAGCCGGCGAGGTTCGGATCGAACATGTCACCCAGCCAGTGCAGGACAACCTTGTCCTTCGCCTGCGAGAGAATGCGGCTGTAGACCTTGATGTAATCGTCAGGCGATTTGGCGACGCGGGCAAGCGCGCGGCTCGCCATCATGATGGCGCGACCACCGTGTTTTTCCACGAACTCGATCTGCGTTTCGTAGGCCTTGATGACGTCATCCAGCGAGCGCGCATCGGCGGCCGCTAGATGGTCTGTGCCAGCGCCGCAGGCAAGATCGGCACCATCGACACGGCGCGCCTCTTCCAGCGACCGACGAATGAGCTCCTGCGCACCTGCCCAATCAAGCCCCATCCCGCGCTGCGACGTGTCCATGGCTTCGGCGATCTTGAAGCCTAGGCTCCAGAGATGGCGCCTGAAAGCGATCGTCGTATCCCAGTCGATCGCCGGCTTGCCCCAGGGATCGAAATCCCGGCGCGGATCGGAGACAACGTGGGCCGCAGCATAGGCAATCCGATTGAATACCGGTGGCTTCGACGGCCGCTCGATCGGGGTTCCGACGAGGCGATATTCGCGAACAGCACCATCGGCGTCAGGCAGATTCAAGGTCAAGCTCATGGGGTCCTCCTCAAGACGAGGACATGCAATAATTTGGATCGTTCCAAATTGCAAGCCTGTTTTACCCCATGGGAACCACGCGCCACCTGTCGCTTTCAACACGCCGGCAAGTAATGAAATTAGTTGTTTTCCGCCATTTTGCATCGCAACAGATACTTTCCGGCGAATTCCACCGGGAGCATCGGCGTCGACCAATTAACTCCGCTTGACAAAGTTGGAACGTTCCAAATATTAATAGGAAAAAGGCGCCGGCTGAGGGAGGACATTCATGGGCAAGGGACGGGTCACCGTCATCGACATCGCGAAGGCTGCCGGCGTTTCCAAGTCGACCGTCTCGTTGGTGCTGCAAGCCTCGCCCCTGGTGAATGAGAGCACCCGTACGAAGGTCAACGCCGTGATGCGGGAGCTGGGCTATGTTTATAATCGCGGCGCGGCGAACCTTCGCCAGGCGAATGCGCGATCGAAGATCATCGGCATCGTCGTCAACGACCTGACGAACAGCTTCTTCGCCGAACTTGCCGTGGGCGTCGACACGGTAGTGCAGTCGGCGGGTTTCGTGCAATTCCTGTCAAACACCAGCGAGAGCATCGATCGCCAGCGCGAAGTCATAGCCTCGATGCGCGAGCATGGCGTCTCGGGCCTGATCATCTCGCCGGCGCGCGGCACCGAAGCGTTCGACCTGAAGCCGCTTGTCATGGCCGGCATTCCGGTCGTGCTCGTCGTTCGCAACATCCCCGGCGCCAAGGTGTCGTCGCTCGTCTCCGACAATCATGCCGGCACCTTTGCCGCCGTCGAGCATCTGGCAGCGCTCGGCCACAGCCGCATTGCATTCGTCGGGGGCTTTTCGGACACCGCCGTCTTTGACGAGCGCTTGGGCGGCTATCGCGACGCCATGTCGAAGACGAGCACCGGCGTCCGCGACGAACTGGTCGTCTCCTCAGCACCATCGCGCGCCGGCGGCGTCGATGCGCTTGCCCGCGCGATGACCATGCCCGAACCGCCGACGGCGGCGGTCTGTTTCAACGATGCGGTTGCGTTCGGCGTCTGTGACGGACTGAGAGCACGCCGCATCGAGCCCGGCAAGGACTTCGCCGTCGTCGGCTTCGACGATGTGATCGAGGCGAAAACGACGGTGCCGGCGCTGACCACCATCTCGGTCGATCCGCAGGGGATCGGCCAACGTGCCGCGCAGATGCTGCTTAAGCAAATCAACGCCGGAAAGCCGGAAGCGGAATCGGCCGTGAGTTCGGTGCGCCTGATCGTGCGCGAGAGCTGCGGCGCGGCAATGAACAAGCCTGGGAGGAAAATGGCATGACGGTTCGTTGGGGTCTCATCGGTGCGAGTACGATCGCGCGCGAATGGGTGATCGGAGCAATTCGCGCCACTGGCGGCGAGGTCGCCTCCGTCATGAGCACCAGCCCGGAGCGCGCCCGCTCCTATGCCGCCGAGAACAATATCGCCAAGCATGTCTCGGATCTCGGCTCTATCCTCTCCGACCCCGAGATCAATGCCGTCTATATCTCGACTACCAATGAACTGCATTGCGCCCAGGCGATCGCCGCCGCGCGCGCGGGCAAGCACATTCTCTGCGAAAAGCCGCTGGCTCTCTCTCTCGATGATGCGCATGCTATGGCCAAGGCAGCCGATGAGGCGGGGGTTGTTCTCGCCACCAACCACCATTTGCGCAGTGCCTCGACCCATACGGCGATGCGTGACGCGATTGCGGCCGGCAAGATCGGAAAGCCGCTCTCGGCACGCGTGTTTCACGCCGTCTATCTGCCGCCGCATCTGCAGGGCTGGCGGCTCGACAAACCACAGGCTGGCGGCGGCGTCATTCTCGACATCACCGTGCATGACACGGACACGCTGCGTTACGTGCTCGGCCGAAACCCCGTCGAGGTGATCGCGTTTTCGCAGGCCGGCGGCATGGGCAAAGAAGGCCTGGAGGACGCCGTCATGGGCGTCATGCGCTTCGAGGACGATATCATTGCCCAGTTCCACGACGGCTTCACCACGAAATACGCCGAGACCGGTTTGGAGGTGCACGGCACAGAGGGCTCGCTGATCGGCCGCAATGTCATGACCCAGCGGCCAGATGGCACCGTCACCTTGCGGACCGCAGAGGGCGAGCGGTCGCTGTCAGTCACCGGCGGCAATCTATACGAGACCGCGCTCACCGCATTTCACGCCGCCGTCGCCGGCAATGGAAAGCCGTCGGCAACGGCCAAGGATGGCATATGGTCGCTGGCCACGGGTCTCGCGGTTGCGCAAGCCGCGCGCACGGGTGCTGCGGTGCTGGTCAAGACAGGACTTTGAGAGAGATGAACAAGCACGTCACCCCATCGCAAGCCGCTGACCTGATCCCCGATGGCGCCGTCGTTTCGGTCTCCTCCTCCAGCGGCCTCGGCTGCCCCGACCTGATGCTGAAAGCGATCGGCGAGCGTTTCGAGGCCACTGGCCATCCGCGCGACATCACGACGCTGCACCCGATCGCGGCCGGTGACATGAGCGGGATCAAGGGCATCGATCACATCGCGCGAAAGGGTCTCTTGAAGCGGATCATCGGTGGCTCCTATCCTTCCGGCCCGTCGACCGCCGAACCGCCGCTGATCTGGCAGATGATCACCGGCAACGAGATCCCGGCCTACAACATTCCCTCCGGCGTGATGTTCGACATGCACCGCGAGGCGTCCGCAAAGCGCCCGGGCGTGCTGACCAAGGTGGGGATGGACACTTTCGTCGACCCGAAGCGTCAGGGCTGCGCGATGAACGCCGCCGCGCACGAAGCAGCGGTGGTCAAGCGCGTCTCTTTCGAAGGCGAGGACTGGCTCTACTTCCCGGCGATCAAGCCCGACGTGACCATCGTCCGCGCTACTACCGCCGATGAGCACGGCAACCTGACCTATGAGCACGAGGGCGCCTATCTCGGCGGGCTCGACCAGGCGCTCGCGGCCCGCAACAACGGCGGCATCGTCATCGCGCAGGTCAAGCGCATCACCAAGCAGGGCTCGCTGAAGCCGCATGACGTGCGCGTGCCCGGCATGCTGGTCGACTACGTGATCGTCGATCCGGAGCAGAAGCAGACGACACAAACGCTCTACGACCCTGCGATTTCAGGCGAAATCTTCCGCCCGCTCGACACGTTCCGCGTGCCCGAATTCAACATCCAGAAAGTGATCGCGCGCCGCGTCGCGCAGGAGCTTCAGGCCAACAGCTGCGTCAATCTCGGCTTCGGCATTTCGGCGAATGTACCGCGCATCCTGATGGAAGAGGGCCAGCATGGGGCGGTCACCTGGGTGATCGAGCAAGGTGCGGTCGGCGGCGTTCCGCTGCTCGATTTCGCCTTCGGCTGCGCCTCGAACGCCGATGCTTACATGCCATCGCCCTATCAATTCACCTATTTCCAGGGTGGCGGTTTCGATGCGTCGCTGCTCTCCTTCCTGGAAATCGGCCGTGATGGTTCGGTCAACGTCTCGAAACTCTCCTTCCGTCCGCATGTGACGGCCGGAGCCGGGGGCTTCGTCGATATCACAGCACGGGCGCGCAAGATCGTCTTCTCCGGCATGTTTAATGCCGGCGCCAAGCTCGCCATCGCCGATGGCAAGCTTGTCATCGAGAAAGAAGGCAAGCTGAAGAAGCTGGTCAACGAGGTCGAACACGTGACCTTCTCGGGTCGCCGGGCGATCGAGCAGGGGCAGGACATCACCTATGTGACCGAGCGCTGCGTGATGAAGCTCACCGCCGACGGGATCGTCCTCACCGAAATCGCGCCGGGGATCGACCTGCAGCAGCATATTCTGGATCAGTCGGAGTTCCCGATTTTGGTCGCAAACGACCTCAAGGTGATGGACGCCAAGCTGTTTGCCGAAGCGCCGATCGGATTGTCGCTGCCCGTGAAAAGCGCGCGCGTCCTGGAGGGCAACTTCCATGACTAGCGGAACAGTGCGCATCGACATCGAGGGCTCGCTCGCCATCATGACCGTATCGCGGCCCGAGAAGCTGAACGCGCTCGACCTCGATATGCTGAAAGCCCTGTCGGAAGCCGCCGACGCGGTGGAAGCCAATCCGAATGTGCATGTCGCGATCCTCACCGGCGAAGGGAAGGCCTTCTCGGCAGGCGGAGACATCAAGGCCTGGGGGCACATGGCACCGCAGGAGTTCGGGCATGCCTGGGTGCGCTACGGCCATCGCGTTTTCGAGCGTCTCGCCACACTTCGCGTTCCCCTGATCGCGGCGCTGAACGGACACGCACTCGGCGGCGGGCTGGAGCTTGCCGGCCTTGCCGATATCAGGATTGCCGAAGAGCAGATCAAGGTCGGCCTTCCGGAAACGGGACTTGGAATGATCCCGGGCTGGTCGGGCACACAGCGTCTCGTCAAGCGGTTCGGCGCGCAGATCGTGCGCCGCATGGCTCTGGGCGGCGAAATCTTCACCGCCGATGAAGCCCGCCAGTTCGGCATCGTCGATATGGTCGTGGCCGCGGGCACCGCTGTCGACGCTGCACGTGACTACGCACGCCGCGTCGCGACACGCGGACCGGCGGCACTCGAGATCACAAAGCTTATGATCGCATCCGCCAATGGCGAGGACAACGGTACGGCGGTTGAAGCGCTCGGCTCGATCCTGGTCGCCAAAACCGGCGACCTCAAAGAAGGCGTGACCGCATTCAGCGAGAAACGCCCGGCACAGTTCAAGGGAGAATGGTAATGACGGTTCTGGTCGCCCCAAAGGCGCTCGCCAATCAGACGGTTCGCGACTTCAAGATGCTGATCGACGGCAAGTGGCTATCCGGCAGCGCCGCGCCGATCGAGCGCATCGCGCCAAGCCATGGCGTCGTCGTCAGCCGGTTCCAGGCCGGCTCGAAGGCCGATGCGGAACGCGCCATCGCAGCCGCCCGCAAGGCGTTCGACACAGGCCCATGGCCGCGCATGACGGCTTCGGAGCGCTCCGCGATCCTGCTCAAAGCTGCCGATCTCATCGCCGCCAGGGCCGATGAGCTTGCTTATCTCGATGCGATCGAGGCTGGCAAACCAATCACCCAGGTCAAGGGCGAGATCGGCGGCTCGGTCGATATCTGGCGCTATGCGGCCGCCCTTGCCCGCGACCTGCACGGCGAAAGCTACAACACACTCGGCGACGGGACACTTGGTGTCGTGCTGCGCGAGGCGATCGGTGTTGTCTCGATCATCACGCCGTGGAATTTCCCGTTCCTGATCGTCGGTCAGAAGCTGCCCTTCGCGCTGGCCGCGGGCTGCACCTGCGTGGTCAAGCCGTCGGAGCTGACATCGGGCTCGACCATCGTGCTCGGCGAGATCCTGCAGGAAGCCGGCGTGCCTGACGGCGTCGTCAACATTGTTACCGGCACCGGCGCCGAGGCCGGCGCGATTATGACCTCTCACCCCGACGTCGACATGGTGTCCTTCACCGGCTCGACTGGCGTTGGTAAGCTGACGATGACCAATGCGGCGCAGACGCTGAAGAAGGTATCGCTGGAACTCGGCGGCAAGAACCCGCAGATCGTGTTCCCGGATGCCGATCTCGACGCCTTCATCGACGCGGCCGTGTTCGGCGCCTATTTTAACGCCGGCGAATGCTGCAATGCAGGCTCGCGGCTGATCCTGCACAAATCCATCGCCAGCGATGTCGTGGCTCGCGTGGCGGCGCTGGCGAAGAACGTCAAGGTCGGAGATCCCCTGGATCCGACGACGCAGGTCGGCGCGATCATTACGCCGCAGCACTTCGACAAGATCGCCGGCTACGTCACGGCCGCGAAAGGCGCAGGCGCCGAAATCGCCCACGGTGGCGAGGCACTCGATCTCGGCATGGGCCAGTTCATGGCGCCGACCATTCTCTCTCAGGTCACGCCAGGGATGACGGTCGCGCGCGAGGAGGTGTTCGGTCCCGTTCTTTCCGTCCTCACCTTCGAGACCACCGAGGAAGCGATCGAAATCGCCAACTCCATCGATTACGGCCTCTCGGCCGGCGTCTGGAGCAAGGATTTCGATACATGCCTGACAATCGGGCGTAGAGTACGCGCGGGAACCGTCTGGATGAACACGTTCATGGACGGCGCATCGGAGCTGCCGTTTGGGGGATACAAGCAGTCCGGCCTCGGACGCGAACTCGGCCGCCATGCGGTGGAGGATTACACCGAGACGAAGACGCTGAACATGCATATCGGCAGTCGCACCAACTGGTGGATGCCCAGAAGCTGAGGACAGGCGAGGAGCCGGTCTGCAGAAACCACGCTCGAGGAGGGCGGGGGATACGGAACGAGAATGGGTCTCGTTTCGCGAACTTGAAAACGGGAGGTTTTCAAATGCGCAGATTTCTAACGGCGACCGCCGTGGTCGCATTGGCAGTTGGTGCTGTGGGTGGTTTGGCCCGCGCTGCCGATGTCAAGGAAGTGCAGATGCTGCATTGGTGGACGTCGGGTGGCGAAGCCGCCGCGCTCAACGTGCTGAAGGGTGACCTGGCGAAGGAAGGCTACGCGTGGAAAGACGTGCCCGTCGCCGGTGGTGGCGGTGACGCCGCGATGACCGCGCTGAAGGCGATGGTTGCGGCAGGCACCTATCCGACCGCTTCGCAGATGCTCGGCTACACCGTTCTCGACTACGCGCAGGCCGGTGTGATGGGCGATCTCACCGAGACGGCAAAGAAAGAAGGCTGGGACAAGTCTGTTCCGGCAGCGCTGCAGAAGTTCTCCGTCTATGACGGCAAGTGGGTCGCAGCTCCCGTCAACGTTCACTCCGTCAACTGGCTCTGGATCAACAAGGCCGTGATGGACAAGATCGGCGGCACGCAGCCGAAGACCTTCGAAGACCTCGTTGCCCTGCTCGACAAGGCGAAGGCCGCCGGCGTCACGCCGCTCGCTCTCGGCGGTCAGAACTGGCAGGAAGCCACCATGTTCGACTCGGTCGTGCTCTCGACCGGCGGACCGGAGTTCTACAAGAAGGCCTTCAACGAACTTGATGAGGAGTCGCTGAAGTCCGACACTATGAAGAAGTCGTTCGACAACCTGGCCACGCTGATCAAGTATGTCGATCCGAACTTCTCCGGCCGTGACTGGAACCTTGCGACCGCCATGGTCATCAAGGGTGATGCGCTGGTGCAGGTCATGGGTGACTGGGCAAAGGGCGAATTCGTCGCCGCCAAGAAGACGCCTGACACCGACTTCCTTTGCTACCGCTTCCCGGGCACCGACGGCAGCGTGATCTACAACTCCGACATGTTCGGCATGTTTAACGTTCCCGAAGACCGTAAGGCCGCCCAGGTGGCGCTTGCGACGGCAACGCTGTCGAAGAGCTTCCAGTCGGCCTTCAACGTCGTCAAGGGCTCGGTTCCTGCCCGTACCGACGTGCCGGATACCGACTTCGACGCCTGCGGCAAGAAGGGCATCGCCGACCTGAAGGCCGCCAACGAAGGCGGCACGCTGTTCGGCTCGCTGGCACAGGGCTATGGCGCGCCTCCGGCCGTTGCCAACGCCTACAAGGACGTCGTCTCGAAGTTCGTTCACGGCCAGATCAAGACCTCCGACCAGGCCGTCGAAGAACTCGTGAAGGCAATCGACGACGCCAAGTAATCGGCTCCAGGCATGGTCTTCCCCGCCTCAGGTGGCGGGGAAGATATCGACTGCCAACGTCACCCTTGGGAGGGGGATGAATGTTATGAGCACTATCGCTACCACCAAACCGGAAGTCACAGCGCAGCGCGGGACGTCGTTTTCCTTGCGCGGCTGGCTGCAGGACGCGCTGCCGAAAATCGTGCTCGCGCCGAGCTTCGCAATCACGCTGGTCTTCGTCTACGGCTTCATCCTCTGGACGGTCTATCTGTCCTTCACCAATTCAAAGACCTTTCCGTCCTACGCGCTGACCGGGCCTCGCGCCTATCAACGGCTCTGGCGCTGGACCTTCGAGAGCGATCCGCCGTCGTCCTGGTATACGTCGATCACCAATATGGGGATCTTCGGCTTCCTTTATATTGCAATCTGCCTCGGGCTCGGGCTGCTGCTCGCCATCCTGCTCGACCAGAAGATCCGCGGCGAAGGCATTCTGCGGCCGATCTTCCTCTATCCGATGGCGCTCTCCTTCATCGTGACGGGCGTTGCCTGGAAGTGGTTCCTCGATCCGGGTCTGGGGCTGGAGCAGACATTGCACCATTTCGGCTGGACGAGCTTCCATTTCGACTGGATCAAGAACAAGGACTTCGTGATCTACACCGTTGTCATCGCCGGCGTCTGGCAGGCCTCTGGCTTCGTCATGGCGATGTTCCTCGCCGGCCTGCGCGGTATTGATAGCGAGATCATGAAGGCGGCGCAGATCGACGGCGCCTCGACGGTACAGCTCTATCGTCGCATCATCATTCCGTTGCTGAGGCCCGTCTTCCTCTCGGCCTTCATCGTGCTCGCCCATATGGCGATCAAGTCCTACGACCTTGTGGTCGCGCTGACCTCCGGCGGCCCCGGCGGCTCGGCATGGCTGCCGTCCAACTTCATGTACGAATATACCTTCAAGCGCAACGAAATGGCCGTCGGCTCAGCCAGCGCCGTGATCATGCTGATGACCATCTCGGCCATCATCATTCCTTATCTCTATTCGGAACTGCGGGAGAAATCGCGATGAGCACGGTCACATCGGATGCCTCCCACATGGCACGCATGCGGATGTTCAACCGCATCTTCATCTACAGCATACTGGCGATCTTCGCGATCATCTACTTGATGCCGCTCTTCGTCATGCTGGTCACCTCATTCAAGACGATGGACGAGATCCAAAGCGGCAACATGTTGTCACTGCCGGCAGCTCCGACCTTCGAGCCATGGGTCAAGGCCTGGGGCGAGACCTGCGTCGGCCTTACCTGCGCTGGCATCAAGGGCTACTTCTGGAACTCGATCAAGATGGTCGTTCCCGCCGTCGCCATCTCGACCATCCTCGGCGCGCTCAACGGCTACGTGCTCACCAAATGGCGCTTCCCCGGCCATACGCTGGTCTTCGGGATGATGCTCTTTGCCTGCTTCATCCCGTTCCAGTCGGTGCTGCTGCCGATGGCAACCATTCTCGGCAGCCTCGGCCGCTTCGGAAACACGTTGCAGAATTCAATCGGCATGTCGCTCGGCTTCGGCAATCCGACCGTCAATCTCGTCATCGTCCACGTCGTCTACGGCCTCGGCTTCACGACGCTGTTCTTCCGCAACTATTACGAGGCCTTCCCGACGGAACTCGTTCGGGCGGCACAGGTGGATGGTGCGAGCTTTTTCCAGATCTTCCGACGCATCATGCTGCCGAACTCGCTGCCGATCATCGTCGTCACGGTGATCTATCAGTTCACCAACATCTGGAATGACTTCCTGTTTGCCTCGGCCTATGCCGGCACCGGTGAATCCATGCCGATGACGGTGGCGCTGAACAACGTCGTCAACACCTCCACGGGCGTCGTTGAATACAACGTCAACATGGCAGCCGCGATGATTGCCGCCATGCCCACGCTCCTCGTTTACATCCTCGCCGGCCGCTACTTCGTTCGCGGACTGATGGCGGGCGCGGTCAAAGGATAATCCCATGGCTTTCCTCGAAATCTCAGGCCTCAGAAAGCGTTTCGGCGCACTGGAAATCCTCAAGGGCATCGATCTTGAGCTGGAAAAGGGCGGCTTCCTGGTGCTGGTCGGCCCGTCCGGCTGCGGCAAGTCCACGCTGCTCAATACCATCGCAGGGCTGGAAGCCATCACAGAGGGCGACATCAGCGTCGACGGCCGCAGCATTTCCGATCTGCATCCTTCCAAGCGCGACATCGCCATGGTGTTCCAGAGCTACGCGCTCTATCCGAACATGACGGTGTCAGGAAATATCTCCTTCGGCATGGAAATGCGCGGTGTGCCGGCGGACGAGCGCAAGGCGGCGATCGACAAGGTGGCCAAGGTGCTGCAGATCGGCCATCTGTTGGACCGCAAGCCGAGCCAACTTTCCGGCGGCCAGCGGCAGCGTGTCGCCATGGGACGCGCGCTGGTGCGCGATCCCAAGCTCTTCCTGTTCGACGAGCCGCTCTCCAACCTCGACGCCAAGCTGCGCGTCGACATGCGCATCGAGATCAAGCGACTACATCAGGCGACCGGCAAGACGATCGTCTACGTCACGCACGACCAGATCGAGGCGATGACGCTCGCGACCAAGATCGCCGTGATGAAGGATGGCGAGGTGCAGCAGTTCGGTACGCCGGCCGAGATCTACAACAACCCTGCCAACATGTTCGTCGCCGACTTCATGGGCTCTCCGGCCATGAACCTCTTGTCCGGCACCATCGAACAGGGCGCAACGGGCCTCTCCGTCTCGCTCGCCCGCCCCAGCGGCGAGCCGATCCGCCTGCCGATCGCGCCGGGCCGCGAGGTGCTGCAGGCGCATGCCGGCCGGCAGATCGTCTTCGGCATCCGGCCGGAAGCGCTGACCGACCCCGATGGTGCCGACCGCAACGCGCGCACACTAGCCGAGGGCGATTGCCTGATCGACGTGGTCGAGCCGGCCGGGTCCGACACCTTCGCGGTGACGAAACTGGGCGGCAAGGAAGTCGTTGCGCGGCTGCGCGCCGATGCCCGCATTCAGCCCGGCCAGAACGCGCGACTGGCATTCAACCTCGACAAGGTGGTCTTCTTCGACCCGCAGAGCCAGGCGCGGATCGCGTGATCTGACGGCGGGACAGCAATATGAACAGAACACCTGATATCGTCATCATCGGCTCGGGCATCGGTGGCGCGACCGTCGCTGCCGGACTCGCTCCCACCGGCACCGAGATCCTCATTCTCGAAGCCGGCGAACGGATCGCCGACCACCCGGTCAACCGCGACCAGCGGGCGATCTTCCAGCGCGGCCATTTCCGCCCGAAGGAAACCTGGTACGAGGCCGACGGCACCGGCTTCAATCCCGGCAACTATTACAATGTCGGCGGCAATTCGAAATTCTTCGGCGCCGTGCTCTCGCGCTACCGCCGCGAGGATTTCGAAGAGATCCATCACCGCGAAGGCGTGTCACCCGCATGGCCATTCCCCTATGAGGAACTTGAACCGTGGTATGGCCGCGCCGAGAAACTGTACCGGGTGCGCGGCGCGCTCGGTGATGACCCGACGGAGCCGGCGCATTCGACACCTTATGACTACCCGCCGGTGCGCGAAGAACCTGCCATCGCCGACGTCAGGGCGCGGCTGAAGGCGAAGGGTCTGCACCCTTTCTCGCTCCCCTTGGGTGTCGATATCGACAAGTGGCTGGCGAAGGCGCCAACCCCATGGGACGCACATCCAAACTCCGACGACGGCAAGATGGACGCGGAAACAGCTGCCCTGTCGCTGGCCCTGAAACACGACAATGTCCGCCTTCAGACCAACTCTCCCGTCATCAAGTTGGAAGCGGATGCGGACGGACGCATTTCAGGCGTCACCTACCGTCAGGGTAGCGAAGCCCGCACGCTTCATCCAAAGCTCGTGATCGTCAGTGCCGGCGCTGTGCAGTCCGCCGTGCTATTGCTTCGCTCGGCAAGTGACCGGTTTCCCGAGGGGCTCGCCAATTCCTCGGGCCAGGTCGGGCGCAACTTCATGAACCACAATTCCTCGGCCGTGATCGGCGTCTCGCCGCGATATCGCAACACCTCGATCTACCAGAAGACCTTTGCCTTCAATGATTTCTATCTGTCCGACGGCAATGGCGGACCGCCGCTTGGCAACGTCCAGCTGCTTGGCCGCATCTCCGGCAAGGTATTGAAGGGCTCGTTGCCGAATGTCCCGGAATGGCTGCTCAATCGGATCACCGGCCATGCGATCGATTTCTACGCCATGAGCGAAGACGTTCCCAATCCGGAAAGCCGGGTGATGGTCGATGGCGAGCGCATCGTCTTGAAATGGCATCGCACCAATTGGGATGCCCATCTCTCGCTGGTCTCCAAGCTCAAGGACATCCTGAAGTCGATCGGCTTCCCGCTGGTGCTCAGCCGGCCATTCGACAAGCGCACGCCCTCGCACCAGTGCGGAACCATCAGGATCGGTCGCGATCCGGCGTCGGCTCCGCTCGACATCTACTGCCGTGCCTTCGATCACCAGAACCTCTTCGTCGTCGATGCGAGCTTCCTGCCGACTTCGGCAGCCGTCAATCCGGCCTTGACGGTGGCGAGCCAGGCATTGCGCGTTGCCGACCACATTGCATCAAAGGATTTGAGAGCATGACGACGCATTCGGACAAGCCCGTAGCCGTGGTCACCGGCGGCCGTCGCGGCATCGGGCTGGGCATTGCCGGCGCGCTGGCGAAATCAGGCTTCAATGTCGTGATAACAGGCGTCGGCGCCGTGGAGACCGCGGACGAGACCGTCGCGCAGCTGAAACAACACGGTGCCGACGCGATCTACCTGCAGGCCGATATTTCGGCCGTCGAAAAGCACGAGGAAACGGTTCACGCGATCCTGCAGGCCTTCGGTCGCATCGATTGCCTGGTCAACAATGCGGGCATGGCGGCCGTGGTCAGGGGCGATTTCCTCGGGCTGACGGCTGACAATTTCGACGCGATCATGGCCACGAACCTGCGCGGCACTGTGTTCTTCACCCAGGCGGTGGTGAAGGCGATGCTTGTTTCCGGCGACAAGCCGCACCCGCGTTCGATCATCAACATCACCTCGGTATCGGCCGAGGCAAGCTCTCCGGAGCGCCTGGACTATTGCATCAGCAAGGCGGGGCTTGCCGCCTTCTCTCAAGGGCTCGCGCTGCGCCTGGCAGAATCGGGCATCTCCGTTTTCGAACTCCGGCCGGGCATCATCCGCACCGATATGACGGCAGGCGTGACCTCGAAATACGACGCGCTGATCGAAGGCGGCCTCGTACCGATGAAGCGCTGGGGCGAGGCCGACGATATCGGCCGGATTTGCTCGGCCCTTGCCTCCGGCGCCTTCGCCTTTGCGACCGGCACCGTCATCGATGCCGACGGCGGCCTTTCCATTCCCCGCTTGTGACAGGATAGAACCAATGGGCTTTGACTATATCATAACGGGCGCGGGTCCCGCCGGCTGCGTGCTCGCCAGCAGGCTGAGCGAGGAACCAGCTGTCAGCGTGCTGCTTCTGGAAGCCGGTGGCGGTGACTGGAACCCGCTGTTTCACATGCCGGCCGGCTTTGCCAAGATGACCAAGGGCGTGGCCAGCTGGGGATGGGAAACGGTTCCGCAGAAACATATGAAAGGCCGGGTGCTGCGCTATACGCAGGCAAAGGTGATCGGCGGCGGCTCCTCGATCAATGCCCAGCTCTATACCCGGGGCAATGCCGCCGACTATGATCTCTGGGCCGGCGAGGATGGCTGCGAGGGCTGGGACTATCGCTCGATCCTGCCTTACTTCAAGCGTGCCGAGGACAACCAGCGCTTCGCCGACGACTACCACGCCTATGGCGGGCCGCTCGGCGTCTCAATGCCTGTCTCAGCGCTACCGATCTGCGACGCCTATATCCGCGCCGGCCAGGAGCTCGGCATTCCCTACAATCACGATTTCAACGGCAAGCAGCAGGCGGGCGTCGGCTTCTACCAGCTGACCCAGCGCAACCGCCGCCGCTCATCCGCGTCACTCGCCTATCTCTCGCCCATCAAGGGCCGAAAGAACCTGACCATCCGCACCGGCGCCCGCGTGAGCAGGATCGTGATCGAGGGAACGCGGGCCGTCGGCGTCGAAGTGGTGACGGACAAGGGCTCCGAGGTGATCCGCGCCGAGCGCGAAGTGCTGGTGTCATCAGGCGCGATCGGCTCGCCGAAACTCCTGCTGCAATCCGGCATCGGTCCGGCCGACCATCTGACATCGGTCGGCGTCAAGGTTCACCACGATCTCCCCGGCGTCGGCGGCAACCTGCAGGACCACCTCGACCTCTTCGTCATTTGCGAGTGCACCGGCGACCACACTTATGACGGCGTCGCCAAACTGCACCGGACCGTTTGGGCGGGGCTGGAGTACATTCTCTTCCGCACCGGCCCGGTTGCGTCCTCGCTCTTCGAGACGGGTGGCTTCTGGTATGCGGACCCGCATGCGCGTTCCCCCGACATCCAGTTCCACCTCGGGCTCGGTTCGGGCATCGAGGCGGGCGTGGAGCGGCTGAAGAACGCCGGCGTGACGCTGAACTCGGCCTATCTACATCCTCGCTCGCGCGGCACTGTCAGGCTCAAATCATCGGATCCGGCGGCAGCGCCGCTGATCGATCCGAACTACTGGTCCGACCCGCATGACCGGACGATGTCGCTCGAAGGCCTGAAGATCGCGCGAGAAATCATGCAGCAGGCGGCGCTGAAGCCATTCGTCCTGGCCGAGCGGCTGCCGGGACCGAAGGTGATGACCGACGACGAACTTTTCGACTACGGCTGCGCCAACGCCAAGACCGATCACCACCCCGTCGGCACGTGCAAGATGGGCACGGGCGCCGACGCGGTCGTAGGGCTCGATCTCAAGGTGCACGGGCTGGAAGGCCTGCGCGTCTGTGATTCGTCCGTCATGCCGCGCGTACCCTCCTGCAACACCAATGCGCCGACAATCATGGTGGGAGAGAAGGGCTCGGACATCATTCGCGGCAAGCTGCCGCTTCCCGGCGCCATCTTCGAGCACGAGCGCAATGACACGCGGCCGCGCGCACGGGCGGGCATCCGGTGAAGCCGATTACGAAGCGCTGGGCAACCTGACCAGCGCTTCCTTCAGGCCGACGCCGCTGACGCCCGTCTTCGTCATGTCGGCGATGAGGCCGGCGATGGTCTTCGCCGCCTGCTCCATCGACAGGCCACCCTCGCGCATGTTTGAGACGCAGTTGCGCCGGGAATCCGGCGTGCCGACGGATGGCTCGTAGGTGATATAGGCGCCGAGACTGTCCGCCGCGGAGAGACCGGGCCTCTCGCCGATCAGCACGTTTGTCATCCGCGCACCGAGAATTTCGCCGATCTCGTCGGCAAGCGCCACCCGCGCCTGCCGCGCGACGGCAACCGGGCCGATCGACAAGCCGGCGCGGCTCAGAAGGCTAGAAAGCTCGCGCACGAGCGAGATCGCATTGATATCGACCGCACTCGACGAGAGGCCGTCGGCTATGGTGATGACGACATCGCAGCCTTTGGCCTCAGATGGCAGAGCATGCAGCCGCTCGACCGAAGCGCGCGACAACTTGCGGCCAAGATCAGGCCGGCGCAAATAGCTGCCGCGATCCTCGGCCATGCTTTCCACCGAGACGACATCCAGCCCGAGCGCCATGAGGTCGCTCTTCAGCCGATCTTCGTCGACCGTCGACCATACAGCTTCGCGGGCCCGGGCATGATCAAGCAGGAAGGCCAGCTGCGCCTTGGTCGGCGCGCCGGATCCGAAGCGCCCGAGCGCGACACGCGCATCGGTCATCTCGGACAAATCGACGGTGGCCGGCTGGAGATCGGCTCTTAGTTCGGTGGCGGTGGATTTAGACAAGAACGGCCCTCGACAGGTAATCGGTCAGCATGGCAGGCGCACCGGACAGCGCGCCGGCTTCATTGGTCAGTCCGACATCGCGAAGCCACGTCTCGAACTCCGGCGCCGGCGGGCGCCCAAGGGTCTCGCGGCAGAAGACGGCGTCGTGGTGGGACAGCGACTGGTAGTTCAGCATGATGTCGTCGGCGCCGGGTACGGTGATGACGAAATTGACGTTTGCCGCGCAGAGCAGCGTCAACAGCGTATCCATGTCTTCCTGATCGGCATCGGCATGGTTGGTGTAGCAAACGTCGACGCCCATCGGCAGGCCGAGCAGCTTGCCGCAGAAATGATCCTCGATGCCGGCGCGGATGATCTGTTTCCCGTTGAAGAGATATTCAGGCCCGATGAAGCCGACCACGGTGTTGACCAGCAGCGGATCGAACTCGCGCGCGACGGCATAGGCTCTCGTCTCCATCGTCTGCTGGTCGACGCCGAAATGCGCGTCGGCCGAGAGTGCTGCTCCCTGCCCGGTTTCGAAGTACATCAGGTTGGCGCCCGGCATGCCGCGCTTCAGCGATCGTCCGGCATCCTGCGCCTCCTTCAGCAGCGCGAGATCGATGCCGAAGCCTTCATTGGCTTTCTGCGATCCCGCAACCGACTGGAACATCAGATCAACCGGCGCTCGCGCTTCAACCGCACGGATGGCTGTGGTAACGTGGCCGAGACAGCATGTCTGGGTGGGTATGGCGAGGCGCTCGCGGATTTCGTCGAGCAGCGAGACGATCCGCACATAGTCCTCAACACTATCAGTCGCCGGATTGACGCCGATGACGGCGTCGCCGGAGCCCATCAATAGACCGTCGATCGCCGAAGCGGCAATGCCGCGGCTGTCGTCGGTCGGATGGTTCGGCTGGTTGCGGGTCGACAAGCGGCCGGTCAGGCCCAGCGTGTTGCGAAAGCGCGTGACGACCTGCCGTTTGGCGGCGACGGCGATCAGATCCTGCAGCCGCATGATTTTCGAGACGGCCGCCAGCATTTCCGGCGTGATGCCATAGGTGATCGCCTCGAGTGCCCGCTGATCCGTTTCCGGCTTCAGCAACCACTCGCGAAACTCGCCCACAGTGAACGAACTGATCGGCGCGAAAGCTTTCGCGTCGAACTGCCTTGAAATCAGCGCCGAGACCTCGTCGATCTCCGATGGAATGACTTCTTCGGCGAGAAAAGCCTTCAGTGGCAGATCGGCAAGTGCCATCTGAGCTGCGAGCCGCTCGACCGGTCCGCTCGCCGCGATACCCGCGAGCTGATCGCCGGAGCGTTCCGGCGTCGCTTTTGCGAGGAGGTCCTTGAGATCGCGAAAGCCGAAGCGCGTTCGTTCGATCGTCGTGCTGTATGCCATTGTGGGAGTCCTAGCGTTCAAGGGTTCAGACCGTCCCGATCCGATCGGGCTGGCTGACAGGCGTATTCCTCCCTTGAGACTGCCGGCGCTCGGCCTTTTGAGACGGTGATCCGGCCTCCCGTGCCGATCACCGCAAGCATGAGCGCCATGCCGTTATGCACAGATGACCTCGTCTAGCCGATCACGTCAACATGCTGCGATGGCAACGGGCTGCAAAATTCGCCGACGGCATCAAATCCACCGCCTTTGCGCGATAGATCAGGCCTCTTCACCTTGCGAGACGCCGGCGGATTTGGCCACGAGAATGAAGCGCCGATAGACCAGCGTCCGAAGCCGGTTACGCAGATTGGCGCCGCGCCGCTGCGCCTTCGCGATCGGTCCATGCGACGCGATCTCGAAACCTATGAAGCCGGCCTGCGTCAATTGCGGAATAAGATCATCTGGCCGCAGGCCGGCGCCGAAGGGGAGCGCGGACATGATCGCCGAATGGCGCTCGCTCATCGCGCCATCATAATGCCGATCCGCGCCGCAGAAACGATCGATCCGGCGGATGAGCCATGCTGCGGCGCGGCCGAGCCTTGTCGGCTTCGCCCAGTCGCCGTCGAAGACCAATAGCGTGCCACCCGGCTTCAGCACGCGATGCCACTCGCCGAATGCCTTTGCGGGATCGGTCAGCGTCCACACCAGATGCCGGCAGATGATGGCATCGTAGCGGCCATCCGGCTCCATCGGATTTTCAGCGTCTGCCAGCACAAAGCGCAACCGTTCCTTGCCGGTATGCTTGGCCTTGGCGATTGACAGCATGGCCTCGGAGAAATCCAGCGCGGTCACATCATGGCCGAGATCGTGGATCACCGCCGTGACCTCGCCGGTTCCACAGGCAAGTTCGAGGACACGCAACGACGTCGGCGCTAGATGATCGCGCATCGGCTGCTGCCAGGCGTCGAATTCTGGGCCACGCGGTATCCTGTGGCCGAAGGCAAGATCGAAAGTCTGCGAGCGCTTGGACCAGTAGTCCCGGATCTCTTCCTTCAAATCGAAATTGGTTTGTCTGATGGACATCGAACCTCAAGAAATACAGCCAAGAAAATGGATATGCTGCCGACCATGATGCGGCGAGCGCTCGATATGGGCGCGCACTCCGAACACATCGGCGATCAAGCCTTCGGTCAATACCTCGTCCGCCGGTCCGACCGCAACAAGCCGACCCTGGCTAAGCACAGCAATCCTGTCGCAAAACATGGCGGCGAGGTTCAGATCATGCAGCGCAACGATGCTGGTGACCGGCAGCTTGGCAACCAGCGACAGGATTTCGAGCTGATGCTGGATGTCGAGGTGATTGGTCGGCTCGTCGAGCAGAAGCTCGGTCGGCGTCTGCGCCAGCGCGCGGGCGATATGCACCCGCTGCCGCTCGCCGCCCGACAGCGTATGCCAGAGCTGCCGCGCCTTCTCGAGCATGCCCACCTGCCGCAGCGCATTCTCGACCGCTTCTTCATCATTGGCGCTCCACGGCGCCAACGGACCGCGATGTGGCGTGCGCCCGAGACGGACGACCTCAGTGACCGTCACCTGCGTTTCCGTCGTGGCCTGCTGCTCGACAAAGGCAACACGCCGGGCAATGTCGCGGCGTGCCAGCGTGTCGATGCCGATATCGCCGAGTGCAATGACACCGCTCTTCACCTTTCGCAGCCCGCCGATCAACCGCAGCAGGCTGGACTTTCCCGAACCGTTCGGCCCGATTAGGCCCAGCGTCTGGCCGGTGGGGACCTCGAGACTTATGCCCTTGACAACAAGCACGCCTGACGTTGCCCAGTGCACATCGCTGATGGAAATGCTCATGCGGGCCGCCTCGCCTTGTAGAGAATGAGCGCGAATGCCGGCGCGCCGAAGAGCGCGGTGACCACGCCGATCGGCAACACCTGCTGCGGGACGATGACGCGCGAGACGATATCGGCGACCACCATGAAGATCGCTCCGGATATCGCCGTTGCCGGTAACAGGCGCCCATGCCCCGGCCCGACCACGAAACGCGCCGCATGCGGAATGACCAGCCCGACGAAGCCGATCGAGCCGACGATGCTGACCATCGTCGCGGTAAGCAGCGCCGTGAGCGCAAGCAGCACGATCCGGATACCAGCGACCGGAATGCCGAGCGCCGCCGCAGCGTCGGTACCGAAAGTGAAGGCATCGAGCGCGCGGGCGTAAAGCATGCAGACGAGAAAGCCGGCGATTGCAACGGGAGCGGCAAGATAGACATCCGGCCAGCGTACGCCGGAAAGGCTGCCGAGCAGCCAGAACATGACGCCGCGCGCCTGCTCGGCATTTGCCGATGTCGTAACGATATAGGACGTCAGCGCGTTGAAGAGCTGCGAACCGGCGACACCTGCGAGGATGATACGGTCCGTCCCGCCGCCGGAGCCCACCGCCAGCAAAGACACCAGCAGGAACGCCGCGACCGCGCCGACGAAAGCGCCGGCGGAAAGCGTCAACACCCCATAGCCGAAACCGAGGATCATGACGGCGACGGCCCCGGTGGACGCACCGGCCGAGATGCCGAGTACATAGGGCTCAGCCAGCGGATTGCGCAGCAACGCCTGCAGCACCGCGCCGCATAGCGCAAGAGCCGCTCCGGCGCTGGCGGCAACAAGCGCGCGGCTCAGGCGATAATCCCAGATGATGCCTTCATGGATGCGGCTGAGTTCAAAGCCGGTGCCAAGCAAGCGGTTCGCAACGGCCTTGGCCGTCGTGTCGACAGGAATGGAGATCTCGCCGATAGACACAGCGAGACTGATGACAAAGCCCAATGCCACGACGGCAAGGACGAAGAGCACGAGCAGCGCTCTCCATCCTCGGTGGGCTATCGACGCTTGCCTCACTTGGAAAGACCGAAGGACTTGATGCCGGCGGCAAGGCGTTCCAGGCCGTCGATGGTACGGATCGTCGGGTTCATCGACTGCGCATCCATCTCGACGAAGTGCCTGTTCTTGACGGCATCGAGCTGGCTGGTGACCGGGTCCTTTTCAAGGAAGTCGATCTTAACCTTCGGATCGTCGGCAGCGTAGCGGCGGCGGTCCATGGTGGCGATGACGATGACTGCAGGGTTGGCCTGCGCGATCGTTTCCCAACCGACCAGCGGCCACTCTTCCTCGGTGCTGACGACGTTGCGGGCGCCGAGCGTTTTCAGAATATAGGCCGGAGCGCTGTTCTTGCCGGCGATAAAGGCATCGCCCTGCACTTCCTTGCTGGAAAACCAGAAGGCGACAGGCAGATCCTTCGCCGACCCGCCAAGCGATGCCACGGCATCCGCTTCGCGCTTCTTCAAGTCAGCGATCAGGGCCGCGCCGCGATCCTGGATATCGTAGATCTCCGCCAGTTCGGCGATCTCCTGGTAAATCAGCTCCATGGTGAAGAGCTCACTGCGCACGCCGTCGCCACCATCGGTGTTGACCTTCGCGACGCAATCAGCCGGCGAGACATAGGTCTTGATGCCGAGACCGGCGAACTGCTCGCGCTTGCCGACCGAGCCTTGCGTGCCGACATGCCATTCGAACTCGGCCGCAACCAAGTCCGGCTCCTGGCCGACGACGGATTCGAAACTCGGATCATTGTCGGCCAGCCGCTTGATCCCCTTGTTGACCTCGGCATAGGCGGGCAGCACCGGCCCGACCCAGACCGCCGTGCCTACGATCTTGTCGGCAAGGCCGAGCGAGTAGAGAATTTCGGTCATGCCCTGGCCGATCGACACCGTCTTCTTCGGCGCGCTGTCGAATGTCACCTGCTGGCCGCAATTGGTGATCGTCAGCGGGTAGGTCGTTGCCGCTGCATGGGCGGCGGGGAGAAAGGTGGTAAAGGTGCAAGCCGTCGCGATCGAAAGCAGCGCGGTTCGCAGGATGATCCGGTTCATATTGGTCCTCATGTATGACTGAAGCCCGCAGCCGACTGGCCGTGGCTGTGAAACTCGAAGCGGGGACCGCCGCGGATGATGCAGGACGACACAGCAGAGCGCTCGCCTGAAATCATGCGGCGGCGAACGCTATCGCGAAATCACGGACATGAGATTTGCGGAGGGGAATAAAGCGGGACCGCGCCAGCGGCTGACGTCAAATACCATCATATGATGCTCCTCTCCGGACAACCCCGTCCGGGATGGTGGACACTGTTTTGACGGCAGGTCTCCTGGCTTGCGAATATGCACCTGACATCTGCCTTCCCACGAAGATCGTCGCAGTGGCATGGCGTTCGAGACGAACACCACAAGAACATCAGGCAATCCGCTTACAGTTGCGGGGGCAGCCACGGCCTTGGCCCCATTCGGGTCGTCCGCACCGTGTTCCCTATTAATCCCGTTGGAAGTCATCCCTTCGGGAACCATCAGGTGTGACTTAGGCGATCCGGCGCCGAGACGTCAAGCCGTGGCGGACCGACATTCGGCGCGTCTAGGGATTGGCTCGGAGATAGCCGATCAGGTCGGTGATCTCCGACGTCGTCCATAGGCCGCCGAAGCTCATCTTCGTTCCCGGCACTTTCTTCTTGGGGTTTGATAGAAATTCCGAGAGCGCCGCCTCGTCCCAGACAAGTCCGCCGGCACCGGCCGTCTTCATCGCTTCGGAATATCGGTAGTCGGGCAAGCTTCCGGCTGGACGGCCGACGACACCCTTCAGATGCGGGCCGAAACCGTTGCGATCGGAATCGACCGTGTGACAGGCAACGCACAGCCTGAACACCCGCCGTCCATGCTCGACATCCTCGGCGGATGCCGCGGATGTCGTCACGAGCAGGCTGGCAATCGAACAGATCGACGGAAGGATTGAGCGCTTTTTCATATGTCGATGGCCTGTCGTTGTGTTTGCCAACATCTGCTTAGCCAACAAAGCACATAGGCGCCCAGACCAGACTGGTGCGACATGGGAGCACATCCCCCATGTCGCCTGACGCTTCTACTGCGCGGTCTTGATCTTGGTGACCTCTTCGGCGCTCAATTCGCCGACCGTCGTCACCTCGCCATTGCTGATCTTCCACAGGCGGAACGGACCGGTGATATCGCCGTACTTGTCGAAGCTGACAGGGCCGATGACACCTTCATACTTCACCGGCTTGCCGTCCTTGATGAGCTGCAGCGCCTTGGCGAACTCCTCCTTGCCGGCATGGATGGGCGTACCACCCTCGGCGACGACCTCGGGCATGGCTGCCTTGATGGCGGCCGCATCGGCCTTTCCGGCCTTGGCGATCGCCAGAGCCACGATTGCACCCGCGTCATAAGAACGGTCGGCGGCTGGGGCCGAAGGCGAGATGCCGCCGGAGAAGGCTTCGTAGTTGCCATTGAAATATTCGGTCGACGCCGTCGGGCTGGTGCCCGAGGAGGTGCCGTAGGCGTTCTCCAGATACTGCGCGCCGACGCTCTCGATGAAGTCCTTGGAGTTCATGCCGTCGTTCAGCAGGAAGGTCTGCTTGCCACCGCCGGAAACCCAGGCGCGGGCGATGGTCGCGCCATCGACCGGCGTGCTGACGAGATAGAGCGCATCGGGATCGCCAGCCATGGCAGCGCTGGCTTCCGAGGCATAGCTCGACTGCTTCTCGTTATAGGGCGTCGTCGAGGTGATCGTGCCGCCGAGCTTCTGGTACGCGGTCGCAAACTCCTTGACCATGTTGACGCCGAAGTCGTTGTTGACGTTGATGATCGCGATCTTTTTCAAGCCCTGATCCATCGCGAACTTCGCGGCGGCGGTGCCCTGTAGCGCATCGGATGTGATGGTGCGGAAGAAGACGCCGTTGGTCTTGCCGCTGCGACCAAGCTCGGTCAGCGTCGGCGAAGAGGATGCGGGCGAGACCTGCACGACGCCGGCCGGCGCCGTCACCGATGTCAGGATCGGGATCGATACCGACGAGATGATACCGCCGATGATGACCGGCACCTTCTTGATGTTGACGAGCTGGGTCGCCTGATCGACGGCGACGTTGCCCTGGCTCTGGCTGTCGCGCGTGTCTGCAACGATCTTGCAGCCATTGACGCCACCGGCATCGTTGATGTCGCGGAAGGCCATCTCAACGGACTTCGCGCCCGCCTGGCCATATTCACCGGCCGGGCCGGTAAGTTCCATGACGAGGCCGACGGTGATGTCGCAATCGGCCCCGAACGTCGGCGCCGTGGACGCAGCAAGGGCAGCGACCATGGCGGAAAGCAGGAATGTCGTTCTCATTTTTGTTCCCCTTTGTTGAGATTGTACTTCATGATGCTGCCGTGGCGGCCTTCCCTGTCCCGCTCCAGCGTATAAACGTCGCCGTCGAGCGGCTTCGATTGCGTAAGGATCGCGTCGATCTCGGCTCGATCCGTTTCGCTGAGCGCGATATCGGCGATGGCGAGATTGGACTTTAGGTGATCCCTGTTGCGGGCGCCGACGATAACCGCTGCGACACCAGGCTTGGTCAGCATGGCGGCGCTTGCGATGGTGGCTATATCGGTATCATGCCGGTCGGCGATCCCGCGCAGCGTCGACAGCAACGCCTGGAATAGATCCCAGCCGCCGAAATCGTCTATGATCAACTTGTATTTCGTCAGCGAGCGGTTTTCGAGAGGATGCTCCGGCTCCTTTTGGCCGAGCCAGCGATCGCCGAGGAAGCCGCCGGCCACGGTGCCGTAACACAGCAGCGCGAAGTTCTTCTCCTGAGCAAGCGCCACCATACGCTTTTCCGGGCGCCGGTCGAGCAGCGAATATTGCAGCTGAAGCGAGGTGAAGGGCACGCCGGAACCGATGATCGCCTCGATATGATCGGTGTCGAAATTGGTGCCGCTGATCTTGCCGATCTTGCCGGCCTCATGCAGCTCCTTCAGCCACCCAGCCGTCTCCAGCCAGCCCTCGATATCATAGGCCCACCAATGGAACTGCACGAGATCGAGGCAATCGAGGTTGAGCCGCTTGCGCGAGGTATCGATGACGCCTTCGACATAAGCCTTGCTGATGTTTGGCAGCACCGTCAGATCGGGCACGAACTTGGTATGGACGCGGATGCGCGACAGCGCCTCTTCTCCGCGCAGGTTCTTATAGGCGACGCGGAAACGGCCGATCAGCTCTTCGACACCGGTATAGATGTCGGCGCAGTCGAAGGTGGTAATCCCCGCATCAGCGAATGCGATCATGTCTTCGACAGCGCTGTCGCCATCGATCGCGCCGTGGCCGCCCGCCAGCTGCCAGCCGCCGCGAATGACGCGGGAAATTTCGTAACCGGGGGCGATAGTGATGCGCTGCATGTATTCGACCTATTCGTCGTTCAAGGGAACCGCCGTGGTGGCGGCATGGCTGAAACGGCGGATACCCGTGCGGGTGATCCTCAGCCGTGTCGAGCAATTCGGGTCCGGGCAAGCGATGTCGGCGTCCGTGGTCATCCAGTCGTTGCGATTCGTCGGGCGTTGCTTTGCCGCGAGCAGCGGCAGCACGGAGGAGAGCGAGTAGATCGAGATCCCCTGCCCGTCCGGCAGATGCAGCATCTCGCCTTTGAGCTCGAAATGATCGCCCGGCTTTGCGCCGCAGTAAACCGCGCCGCCTTCGGGAATGATCACGTCGACCCTCAGATCGAACAGGTCGAAGCCGTCGTCGATGGGTTCAGGCATGGTGGTCTCCCGATGCATTGCCGTCGGGTTCGGCATCCAGCCGCCCGCGGATGAGATCGAAGGAGCGGCTGATGTCGTTGGAAAGCGATTGCATCGCGGCCTCGGTATCGCGCTTTTCCAGCGCATCGATCAGCGCCCAATGATGATTGGTGGCGGCAAGTCCGCCCTGTTCGTCGTGAATATGCGCGGCCTTTCGAATGATCGCGCCTGATTGGAGCCACAGGCTCTCGACGATCGGGATCAGCACCTGCGAGCAAGCCGCATGATAGATGTGGAAATGGAATTGCTGGTTCAGCGCCGAGGTGACATGGCCGATGTCCTTGCCATGCTGCTCGAATGCGAGATCGCAGTCGATATTGATCTGCTTCAGCACGGCAAAATCGTCATCCTTCAGATTGGGCAGCGCCAGCGCCACCATCTGGCCCTCGATCAAGATGCGCGCGCGGGCGAGATCGTCAAGACGTTCGCGGGTGATGAGCGGCACGCGCACCGAGCGATTGGGCAGCGATTCCAGCGCCTGTTCGGACACGAGACGGCCAAGCGCCTCGCGCACCGGCATGGTGCTGGTCTGCAGCCGCTCGGCCAGATCGACGATGCGCAGCACGTCGCCGGCATCGAACATACCGTTGATCAGCGAATTGCGCAGCTGAGCGTAGACGCGGTCCTGCAACGTTTCGCGCCCGACCGGCGACAGCGCTTCGTCACGGTCGTGACCCCCATCGGCCGGCTTCCTCGCGCGGGCTCCTGCAGAGGGGTCTCCCATCAAGTCTCCCCCGTGGAACGCTGCTTTTTTCGGTTGCTTTTCACCATGGGGTGAAGTTTGATCAAACATCACCAATCAAATCAAGAGACTTCTTTTCTCCATGCCTTTGCCAGTGCCAGACGCCCCACCGAAAGCGGCAGGACCCGCCAGAGCCGTGATCGACGCGCGCGAGCTGGTGAAGTCGTTTCAGGGCAACGTGGCTGTCGGCGGCATGTCGCTCAGGCTCGGCGAAGGCGAAATGGTTGGCCTCATCGGCCCGAATGGCGCCGGCAAGACGACGCTGTTCAATCTGATCGCCGGTAGCCTCAAGCCGACATCTGGCGAGATCTGGATCGGCGGCCGCGAGGTCTCGCAGGAAAGTCCGGAGCAGAGAATTGGCCGCGGCGTCGGCCGCACCTTCCAGATCCCGAAGCCGTTTCTCGAGATGACCGTGCTGGAGAATGTGCTCGTCGGCGCACAGGCGCAGGACGGCGAGCGGCTGTTCGCCAACTTCCTGCGCTTCGGTCATGTCAGGCAGCAGGAACGATTGGCGACCGATAAGGCGCGCGCGCTGCTGGAGTTCGTCACCTTGTCGGGCCTCGAGGGACAACCTGCCAAGGTACTGTCCGGCGGGCAGCGCAAGCTGCTCGAACTCGCACGCATCCTGATGGCCGATCCGCAGGCGATCCTGCTCGACGAGCCGGCGGCGGGCGTCAACCCGGCGCTGTTGGAAACGATCATGGAGCGCGTGCTGGAGCTCAATGCGCAGGGCAAGTCGATCCTGCTGATCGAACACAATATGGATATGGTGTCACGGCTCTGCTCGCGCGTCGTCGCCATGGCGCTCGGCAAGCCGCTGGCCGAGGGCACGCCTGCCGCCGTCGCCTCAAATCCGGATGTCATCGAAGCCTACCTCGGAGCGGCGGCATGACCGCGCCGGCGCTTGAAACCCGTGCGCTGATCGCCGGATATGAACCCGATCTGCCGATCGTGCGCGGCGTCGATCTTTCGGTGACGCCTGGAGAGCTGCTGGTCCTCCTCGGGCCGAACGGGGCCGGGAAGTCGACCTTCGTCAAGGCGATAGCCGGCGTGGTGCCGATACACTCGGGAAGCGTCCTGCTCGGCGCGCGGGAGATCACGCGCGTCGCATCTCACCGCAAGATCGGCGAGGGCCTCGCCTTCGTGCCGCAGACGGAAAACATCTTCGCGACGCTGACCATTCACGAAAACCTGCAGCTTGCCGCTGCCGTTTTGCCGAAGACGCAGCGGTCGGACCAGATCGCCGCGCTCTATCGCCGCTTTCCCGATCTCGCCAGCAAGCCCTCGCGCCTCGCGGGCGCGCTATCGGGCGGGCAGAGGCAGATGCTGGCCATCGCCCGCGCGCTGATCGTCGATCCCTCCGTCCTGATCCTCGATGAACCCTCGGCCGGCCTGTCGCCGAAGATCGTCGGCGAGGTGTTCTCGATGCTGAAGGAGATCAATGCCGGCGGCGTCACCGTCATTCTTGTCGAAGGCAGGATCAGGCACGAGGGCGAGGCCTCTTCGCTTCTCGGCGATCCGCTCATCGCCAAGCTCTATCTCGGCACCACCAAGCAGGAGTCGGAGGCACCATGAACCCGCAATTTCTCATGGATGGCCTGGTCGCCGGTGCGATGATCGGCCTTGGCGCCATCGGCGTCACGCTCACCTATTCGATCCTGCGCTTCGCCAATTTTGCGCATGGCGAGATGCTTTCCTGGGGCGCCTATCTGGCGCTCGCCGTCAGCGGCGGCCTCGGGTTCTTGTCCACGTCGCTGACCAAACCGATCGGCCCATTCTCCTTCGGCTGGTCGCTGCCGCTCGCAGCCGCCATCGCGATCCTGCTCACCGGCTTGCTTGCGCTCGCCGTGGATGCGGTGCTGTTCGGACGCCTGCGCGCGCGCGGCGGCGCGATCATCATCCTCGTCATGGCGAGCTTCGGCGCCTCGCTTGCGCTGCGTAGTTTGCTCGAATTCATCTTCACCTCGAAGCCCGCCTATTACACCAAATCTCTGCAGATCGCCGTGAAGATCGGTGGCGGCCTGCGTGCAACGCCCGACCAGCTCTTATCACTCGGCCTGTCCTTAGTCGCGGTCATCGCCATCCATTTGCTGATGACCCGCACAGATGTCGGTCGCTCGATGCGTGCCGTCAGCGAGAATCCCGCTCTGGCGGGCATTGCCGGCGTCGACGTGCGCCGTGTGATCCGCGTCGTCTGGTTCGTCGGCGCTGCCCTCGCCTGCATCGCCGGCATCATGACCGGGCTCCTCGTCCAAATCCGCCCCTATCTCGGACACGACCTGCTGCTGCCACTGTTTGCAGCCGCGATCCTCGGCGGGATTGGCAGCGTTCCTGGCGCGATGATCGCTGGATTGATCGTCGGCCTGTCGGAAGCGGCAGCCGTGCAGATCGTTGGCGCCGAGTGGCGAGCGGCGGTCTCCTTCGTAATCCTTGTTGCGGTCTTGCTTTTTCGCCCGCGCGGCTTGTTCGGGAGAACGGCATGAGCCTTGATCTGATCGCTTACGTCGCCTTCTTCCTCACGATGGCGCTCACCTATGCCATCATGTGCCTCGGGCTCAATGTGCAGTGGGGCCAGACCGGCCTCTTCAACGTCGGCATCGCCGCCTTCGTCGCGATCGGCGCTTACGTATCGGCACTTTTGACGACGCCGGATGCGCCCGGCCGCTTCGGCGGTTTCGACATGCCGATCGCCATCGGCTGGCTCGGCGGCGCGCTGTTCGCGGGCCTCGCCGCCTGGCTGGTAGGCGCGCTGACCATTCGGCTGCGATCCGACTATCTCGCCATCGCCACCTTCGGCGTTGCGGTCACGGTGCAGCTTTGCGTGCTCAACCTGCAGCCGCTGACCGGCGGCGCTTTCGGCATCGGCTTCATTCCCCGCCCCTTCGGCAGCCTCGCTGCTGATCCGCTGGCATTTTCTCTCTCCAATCTCTCGCTGATGGTGGCAGGCGTGCTGGCGCTCTATCTGGCGCTCCAGCATCTCTCCAAGAGTCCCTGGGGCCGCGTGCTGCGCGCGATCCGCGAAGATGAGAGTGCGGCACAGGCGCTTGGCAAGCGGCCGATCCGCTTTCGCCTGCAAGCCTTCACCATCGGCGGCGCCATCATGGGGCTGGCGGGTGCCGCGCAAGGACATTTCATCGGCTTTATCGCGCCCGACAACTATCTGCCGATCCTGACCTTTCAAGTCTGGGCGATGCTGATCGTCGGCGGCTCCGGCAACAATCGCGGCGCCATCCTCGGCGCGGTGCTGGTCTGGGGTCTGTGGGCGCTTTCGGCCGCCGCCGTCTCCGCCTTCGTACCGGCCGAACAGCAGGCGCGTGCGGCGTCGCTGCAGATCGTCATGATCGGCGTCGGGCTGTGCCTCATCCTGCTCCTGCGCCCCCGCGGCATTCTCGGCGCTTCCGGCGCGCTGACCGGCAAGCGCAAACAGACATCCAGGGAATAGATATATGTCCACCACGCCCCCACGCATAGCGCTCACCAAGGATCTCTCCATCAGCCGCATCGTCTGCGGTCTCTGGCAGGTGGCCGACATCGAGAAAAACGGCACGGTAATCGATCCCGACAAGGGCGCCGATGTTCTGCACGCCTATGCGCGCGGCGGTTTCGACACGTTCGACATGGCCGATCACTACGGTTCGGCGGAACTGATCACGGGACGATTGCTGTCGCGCTATCAGAATGGCCAGCGGCCCGTCGCCTTCACGAAGTGGTGCCCGGAGCCGGGACCGATGACATCTGATATCGTGCGTCGCGGCGTCGAGGAGCGGCTGACAAGGCTTGGCGTCGACAAGGTCGATCTTCTGCAATTCCATTGGTGGACCTTCGAGCATCCGGGATGGCTCGACGCCCTGCATGAGATGCAGCGCATGCGTGAGGAAGGCCTGGTCGGCGCGCTCGGCCTCACCAATTTCGATACCGGGCATCTGGCGCTGGCGCTTGCCGACGGCATCGAGATCGCCAGCAATCAGGTTTCGTTCTCGCTGGTCGACCGCCGAGCCGCGGGTGCGCTCTCGAAGCTCTGTGCCGAAAGCGGCGTAAAGCTTCTCGCCTATGGGACGCTGTGCGGCGGCTTCCTCTCCGAGAAATGGCTGGGTCAGCCAGAGCCGACATCGATCACCGATTGGAGCCGCTCGAAATACAAGCGCTTCATCGACACCGCCGGCGGCTGGGAAGCCTTTCAGGGCATTCTCAGCGCCGCCGCAACCATCGCGACCAAGCATGGCGCGTCGATCTCCAACGTCGCGAGCCGCTGGGTTCTAGAACACGACGCCGTCGCTGCCACAATCGTCGGCGCGCGCATCGGCGAAAACGAGCATCGCGGCGACAATCTCAACGTCTTCTCCTTCGCCCTCGACGAAGAGGATCACGCCGCACTGAACACCGCCTTCGCCAAGACGCAGCCCATTCCCGGCGACTGCGGCGACGAGTATCGCAAGCCGCCATTCCTAACCGCCTCCGGCGATCTCAGCCACCATCTGGATGCCATTCCATCCGTCTACACGGCTCAGCCCGTGCCCGGTCGTCCGGGCCGTTCGCGTGTCTCGTCCGGCAGCATCTGGGAGCCGATCGCCGGCTATAGCCGCGCCGTCAGGGTAGGAGACCGTATCCTCGTTTCCGGCACGACCGCGACGCATGGCACGAACCGCTGCGTGGCATCGGGCGACGCCGGCGCGCAGGCGACCTACATACTCGACAAGATCGCGGCTTCGATATCGGCGCTCGGCGGCAAGATGGAAGACGTCGTCAGGACGCGCATCTATCTGCGCGATGCCAGTCAGTGGGAGCCGGTGTCTCGCGCGCATGGACGGGCTTTCGCTGATGTTTTGCCGGCCAACACGCTGATCGAGGCCGGCAGTCTGGTCGGTGAATACGAGGTCGAGATCGAAGCGGAAGCGATCTGCGATTGATGGGGTCGCGCGCTCCGGCATGACCTTGTCATAAAAGCGCTGCCCCACGAGGGGCAGCGACAGCTGTCGTGAACGCGCTAGCTCACATCTTCAGTCGTGACGCGACAGGAACGCCGAGACGGTGGCGAGGCAGAGTTCCTTCTCCTCGACATGCGGCATATGGCTCGACCGTTCGAAGAGCACCCACTCGCAGCCGGGAACGCTATCAAGATAGGGCTTGACGACGAGCGGCGTCGCTTCATCGTACTTGCCTGAAATCAGCAACGTCGGCGCTTCGATCCGGCTCAACCGGTCCTCGATCGTCCAGTCTTTCATCGTGCCGATAACGTGGAATTCAGTCGGGCCGTTCATGTTGCGGTAGACGGTGTTGTCCTCGTCCATGATGGCGAAGGTCCGCGCGACTTCGGCGGGCCATGGCGAGACACGGCAGACATGGCGGTCGTAGAAGACCCTTGATGCTGTGATGTATTCAGGATCGGTCAGCGTTCCTGCCTGCTCGTGCTTCAAGAGCGTATCCTGCACTTCTGTGGGCAACTCCTCGCGCAGGCGATTGGCCTCGGAAACCCAGGTGTGCATGTTGGCCGGAGAGTTGGCGATCACCAGAGCCTTCAGGCCCTTCGGCTTGCGAACGGCATGTTCGGCACCCAGCATGCCACCCCAGGACTGGCCGAGGAAAGCGTAGCGATCGGCAATGCCGATATGAGTGAGTAGGGCAGCGAGCTCCTCAAGGAACAGTGCCGGGGTCCAGAAATCCGGACCCTTTTCTGGCAGGCGCGTCGAATTGCCGTTTCCGAGCTGGTCGTAGTGGATGACGGCGCGGCCGTCGAGCGCGGAGATACCCTTGAAGGAATCGACATAATCATGGGTGCAGCCAGGCCCGCCATGGGCCACGACCAGCGGCAGCTTGCCGCTGTCGAGTGAACCGGTGATGCGATACCAGGTGCGGTAATCGCGAAACGGCAGGTAGTCTTCCTTCGACGTGACAGCGGTCACTGATAGCTCCATCTTTGGCATTCGATGGAAAACCATAACGTGGCTGCTGAACCCGTGGCAGCTATCACAAGTTATAGGATGGCCGGTCTTCGAGCAGCCGGTAGTGCGTGGCGCGGACCACGGCCTGCGTGCGGTTCTTGGCGCCGAGTTTCTTGGCGGCGGCATTGAGGTGCATGACGACAGTTGGCACGGAGCGCTCGATGATGCGGGCGATCTCCTTGGCCGAAAGCCCCTCCGCCGAGTAACGCAGGCACTCGCGCTCCCGCTCGGTCAGTCGCGCCTTGCCGGCGCTGCAGGCGTCCGCGTCGAACAGCGGAAAGGCCGCCTCGTGGAAGACGTGGGCCAGTAGGTTGAAATCGGCGATATAGCGCAAAGCCTGCTTCTGGAAGCCCTTCTCGCGACCGTAGCGAATGCCGGTGACGGTCGCGTAGTCGCCGCGCGGCATGTGGATCGGCACCGTCACGCCCGTCGACATGTCTCGCTCGCTGAGATAGCGCGCCACCGGCTCGGTATTCTCGCCCATGAAGCGGTTGATCAGCGTTTCGGCATTGGCATCGTAATTCCAGAAGAACGGCGTCGACGTGCGCAGCGCCACCTGCTGAACCGGATCGATCCGGAAATAACCGCGATTGAACCAATAGTCGTGCATGTCGTCGGAAATGTTGCGCAGCTTCAAGAGCGAGGGGATCATGATCTCGCCGTCCAGATCGTAGGGGATTGGCGTGTAGTCATAGATCAACGCCTCGAAGCCGAGTGCCTTCATTTCCTCGAAGACTTGATCGATACGCCCATCCAAAGTCTGGTGATCGGTGAATTGTGTTTTGATCGCGCGGATATCGTCAAGCATGGCCTGCTCCCGGTGAGCGAAGCGCCACCTATCACTTCTTATAGCTGGCGCGAAACGCTGTTTGGGATAAAAATTTAGCCTTGCCCAATTAATGAGCAAGAAGAATCTTTTGTCGGAGACATCAATGTGGCGTGAAATCGAGCCGGACCAGCGATACGACATCGAGGTTGATGGCTTCAAGGTTGTCGCCTATAGCTTCGGAAGCGGCAGCGAAACGGTCCTCTGCCTGAATGGCGGACCCGGCCTCCCCTGCGATTATCTGCGTGAAGCGCATTCCTGCCTCATCGACAAAGGCTACCGCGTCGTCGCCTTCGACCAGCTGGGAACCGGCGCGTCTGACCGGCCGGATGACGCAGCACTCTGGACCATCGGACGCTACGTCGAGGAGACGGAAACCGTGCGCAAGGCGCTCGGTCTCGGCAAGGTGCATATGCTCGGCCATTCCTGGGGCGGCTGGCTGGCGATCGACTACGCGCTCACCTACCCCGAGAACCTGCAGACGCTGATCCTCGAGGATACCGTCGCAGACATGCCGCATCTCATTCTGGAGCTTGAACGGCTGCGCGCAGCACTCGGTCCCGAGACGGTGGCAATGTTGCAGAAGCACGAGGCGCAGGGCACATACGACCACCCGGAATACCAGGCCGCCGTAACCATTCTCAACTATCGCCACGTCTGTCGCCTGCCGGAGTGGCCGGCGCCGGTACGCCGGTCGCTTGATGATTGGAACATGGGTCCTTACGGCACGATGCAGGGGCCGAACGAGTTTCTCTATATCGGCAACCTCAAGGACTGGAACCGCATCCCCGATCTGCCCCGAGTTACCATCCCCACGCTGATCACCACCGGCGAGCATGACGAACTGACGCCGGCCTGCGCGCTGCGCATGAAGCTTGCGCTGCCGAACGCCGAGCTGAAAGTCTTCGCAAACGCCAGCCACATGCCCTTCTACGAGAACCCCGGCGATTATTACCCGGCCCTGCTGGACTTTCTATCGCGGCACAAGGCAAGCTGATGCATAGAAAGCCAACAAGCATCATGCGGATGGAAAGGGGCGATCGCCACAATGCATCGCTATAGATTTGTTCTCACGCGTCCGCTGCAGTTTCTGCCCGTCATTTTCGGGATCAGCGTCATCACCTTCATTCTGGTTCGGCTGATCCCCGGCGACCCCGCGCGCAACATTCTCGGTACCCGCGCAACGCCTGCGGCGATTGCCAATATCCGGGCGCAATATGGCCTCGATGAACCGATGTGGCTGCAGTATTTCTACTTCCTGCGTAATCTCGCCAATGGCGAGATGGGAAAATCCATTCTTTACAAGATCGACGTGCTGAAGCTGATCCTGACGCGCATCGAACCCACCGTCGCGCTGGTGCTCGCAAGCGTGATCCTTTCCGTGCTGATTGCCGTACCTATGGCCGCCGTCGCGGCGCGCAATCGAGGCGGTGCGGCAGACCATGCGGTACGGGTGATTTCCACCTTCGGCATCGGCTTCCCGCCGTTCTGGCTCGGTTTGATGCTGATCATCGTCTTCAGCGTGCAACTCAGCATCTTCCCCGTCTCCGGATACGGCGCCACGCTCAGTGAAAAGCTCGCTCACCTAGTGCTTCCCAGCCTGACGATCGCACTGTCGCTTTCCACCGTCCTGACGCGCAGCCTGCGGGCCGCGATGATCGAGGGGCTGAAATCGGATGTCGCAACAGCGGCGCGCGCGCGTGGCATGCCTGAAGGCATCGTCTTCTGGCAGCACGTTCTGCCGAACTCGCTCGTTCCAACCATCAACCTTTTGGCAGTCAATATCGGTTGGCTGATCGGCGGCACCGTCGTCGTGGAAAGCGTCTTCGCTTTGCCTGGCATGGGACAGCTTCTGGTGCGCGCCATCTTCTCGCGCGACTATATGGTCGTGCAGGGCGTGGCCATGGTGTTTGCCTGCGCCACCGTTCTCATCAATTTCATCGCCGACATCGTCACCGTCACCGTCGATCCCAGGGTGACGCTATGAGTGCCATCATATCTTCTCCCCCATCCTTCAGCTGGCGGAAATTCATCGGCAAGCGCCCGGCGCTTTGCGTCGGTGCCGGCATCCTGCTGGTCTTTCTGATCCTTGCCATCGGCGCGCCGCTGATCGCGCCCTATGATCCGATCTTCCAGAACGCAGATGTCCGCCTGCAGGCGCCGTCGCTGCTGCATCCCTTCGGCACCGACAATTTCGGCCGCGATATCCTCTCGCGAGTCATCTGGGGAACCCGGATCGACTTGCAGATCGCCATCATCGGCGTGGTCTTCCCCTTCGTCATCGGCACGACGGTCGGCACCATCGCCGGCTTTTTCGGCGGCATTGTCGATGCGCTGTTCATGCGGCTCGTCGACATCATCCTGGCCTTCCCATTCCTGGTGCTGATGCTGTCTATCATCGCGATCCTCGGACCGGGGCTCAGCAGCTTCTACATCGCCATGGCACTGGTCGGCTGGGTCTCTTATGCGCGGCTCATCCGCGCGCAGATGCTGGTGCTGAAGAAGAGTGACTACGCGGTGGCCGCCGTCAGCCTCGGTTTCAGCCGCTTCCGCATCATGTTCCGCCATCTTCTGCCGAACGCCATTGCCGGCTCGATCGTGTTCTCGATGTCCGATGCCGTGCTCGTGCTCCTGAGCGGCGCCGCCGTCAGCTATCTCGGACTTGGCGTTCAGCCGCCGATCGCCGAATGGGGTGTGATGGTGGCCGAGGGCCAGAGCTTCATCACCACGGCGTGGTGGATCACGCTCTTCCCGGGCCTGTCGATCGTCGTCTTCGCTTTCGGTTTCAGCATGCTCGGCGATGCGCTCGGCGAAATTCTCGGGGTCCACGAATGAGCGCTCCCCTTCTTTCCGTTCGCGACCTGACGGTCAAAGCCCATGGCGACGAGACCGTTCGCACGTTGATCGACGGCGTGTCGCTCGATCTCGGTCAGGGTGAAATCCTCGGGCTCGTCGGTGAAAGCGGCTCCGGCAAGAGCCTGTTCTGCCGCTCGCTGATACGGCTGCTGCCCTCTTCCATCTTGAAGATCGATGGGGGGCAGGTGCTGCTAGAGGGCCGCGATCTGACCGGGATCAGCGATGCGGATATGCTTGCCGTACGCGGCGGCGAAATCGGCATGGTCTTCCAGAACCCGACAAGCCATCTCGACCCCGTCATGCGGATCGGCGATCAGATCACCGAAGGCATCCGCTATCATCAGGGGCTGAATGCTCAGGATGCGCGCGCTACCGCGATCGAAATCCTGAAGCAGGTCGGCTTTCCCGATCCGGTCAGACAATATGACAGCTATCCGCACGAGTTTTCCGGCGGCATGCGACAGCGTGCAATGATCGGCGTGGCCCTGTCGTGCAATCCCAAGATCCTGATTGCCGACGAGCCGACCACCGCTCTCGACGTGACCATCCAGGCGCAGATCCTGCGGCTGCTCATGGATATCCGCGACAAGCGCGGCCTGTCGATCATCTTGATTACCCACGACCTCGGTATCGTCGCCCAGACCTGCGATCGCATCGCCGTTCTGCGCGGCGGCCAGCTTCTGGAACAGGGACCGAAGCGGGCGATCCTGACGCATCCGCAGCACCCCTACACGGTGAGCCTGATCGCCAGCCACCCATCGATGCCCGAGGAGGCAGCGGCACCACCGGCGGTAACCGAGCCGGCAAGACATGCGGTCCCGCCGCTCTTGGAAATCGACGACCTGCATGTCCGCTTCAATACTGGCGGCAGCCTATTCAAGAGCAGTGCAAAGACGGTCAGCGCGGTGGCGGGTGTCAGCCTGCGGGTCATGCCTGGTGAAAGCGTCGGCATCGTCGGCGAATCCGGCAGCGGCAAGAGTACGCTGGCGCGCGCCATCCTCGGCCTGACGCCGCTGTCGTCAGGACATGTCACCTTCGACGGCATCGATCTCGCGCAGCAGAGGACGGCGGGCTTAGCGAGAATTCGCCGCGAGGCCGCGATGGTGTTTCAGGACCCGTTCAACGCGCTAAACCCGCGCATGACGATCGGGCAGACGCTGTCGGAGGTCCTGAAAGTCCAGGGCAAGGTCGCCTCTTCGGCCATTCCCGAACGTATAAACAAACTGCTCGACCTCGTCGGCCTTGAGCGAGAATTCGCCGGCCGCAAGCCGCGCAGCATGAGCGGCGGTCAGTGCCAGCGCGCCGGTATCGCGCGCGCGCTGGCCGTCGACCCGAAGATGATCATCGCCGATGAGTGCGTGGCTGCTCTCGACGTCACCATTCAGGCGCAGATCGTTGAGCTGTTCCAGGAGCTGAAAGCGAAGATGCAGCTGACGCTGCTCTTCATCGCGCATGACCTCGCCATCGTCCGCAATCTCTGTGAACGCGTCGTGGTCATGTATCGCGGCGAGATCGTCGAGGAGGGGCGTTCGGCCGACGTCTTTGCGCGACCGCAGCACGCCTATACCGCGGCACTGATCGCCGCCATTCCCGACATCGACCCCGACAAGCGCCTTCTCGGCGACGCCTCTGCCGCCGACCGCGAGAACTATTCCATACCGCAACCGAAGAAACATTCGCGATAACAACAAGGGAACACAGAGATGAAAAACAGATGGAAAACCGTAGGCCTCGCAGCCATCATGGCTGGCCTGACACTGAGCGCCAGCTACGCGGAAGCCGCCGGCGTCCTGACGATCGGACGCCGCGAGGATTCAACGACGTTCGATCCTATCAAGACGGCACAGAACATCGACAACTGGGTCTTCTCCAACGTCTATGACGTCCTCGTGCGCGTCGACAAAACCGGCACCAAACTTGAGCCCGGTCTAGCCGAGAGCTGGACGACCTCCGACGACGGCCTCACCTACACCTTCAAGCTCCGTGACGCGAAGTTTTCCGACGGCTCGCCGCTGACCGCCGAAGACGCGGCCTATAGTCTGCTGCGCATCCGCGACGATGCCGCTTCGCTCTGGGGCGATTCCTACAAGGTCATCGACACGGCTGTTGCCACCGACGCGCATATGCTGACGATCAAACTGAAGAACCCCTCCGCGCCCTTCCTGTCGACGCTGGCCTTGCCCAACGCATCGGTCATCTCCAAGAAGGGAATGGAAACGCTGGGACCAGACGCCTACGCTGAAAAGCCGATCGCTTCGGGCGCTTTCACCGTCGAGGAATGGCGCCGCGGCGACCGCGTCATCCTGAAGAAGAACCCCAACTTCTGGGAAGCAGACCGCGTCAAGCTCGATGGCGTCGAGTGGGTTTCCGTTCCCGACGACAATACGCGCATGCTGAACGTCCAAGCCGGCCAGCTCGACACGGCAATCTTCGTGCCCTTCTCGCGCGTCGAGGAGATGAAGAAGGACCCGAACCTCAACGTCGATATCGACGCCTCGACCCGCGAAGACCACCTGCTGATCAACCACGCGCATGGTGCGCTTGGAAAGAAGGAAGTACGTCAGGCGCTCGACATGGCGATCGACAAGAAGGCGATCGTCGATGCCGTCACCTTCGGTCAGGGCACGGTTGCCAACTCCTACATTCCGAAGGGCGCGCTCTATCATTACGCTGACAACCTGCAGCGGCCCTATGATCCGGCCAAGGCAAAGGAAATGCTGGCGGCCGCCGGCGAGCCGAGCCTGACGCTCAACTACCTCGTGCGCGCAGGCGACGAAGTCGACGAACAGATCGCTGTTCTCCTGCAGCAGCAGCTACAGAAGGCAGGCATCACCGCCAACCTACAGAAGGTCGATGCCAGCCAGGAATGGGACATGACCGTTGCCGGCGACTACGACATTTCGGTCAACTACTGGACGAACGACATTCTCGACCCGGATCAGAAGACCACCTTCGTGCTTGGCCATGACAGCAACAACAATTACATGACCAACTACAAGAGTGATGCGGTAAAGGACCTAGTCGCCAAGGCGCGTCTGGAGCTCGATCCGAAGAAGCGCGAAGCGATGTATGTCGATATACAGAAGATGGCCAAGGAAGATGTCAACTGGATCGACCTCTACTACAGCCCGTACATCAACGTCTCGCGCAAGAACATCGAGAATTTCTACCAGAACCCGCTTGGCCGCTTCTTCCTCGAAGACACGGTCAAGAACTGAGATCGGTGGAGCTTAGCTCTTAAAGAATGACGGCCGCTGTAGGTTCCTGCAGCAGCCGTTCGGTATCAGGAGTTACGCCGCCGAACCCAGTGCGGGGCGAACAAGACGATCGCCCTTATCCGGCGCCGGCGGCTCAGCCGCGTTCAAATAAAACCTCGCGGGCGCGGTCAGTGAGAACCAGAGGCACGCGCCGAGCATGAAATAGGCGCTCGTGATATCGTCGACAGGCTTTGCGAGCGGCAGAACCAGTGCGCCGACGAGAGTGGCAAGCCTGAGTGCCCATTCGCTTTCGCGCTTCTGCAAGGCGCTCGCGCGCAGGGCCTTGTAGTCTTTCAAGTCATAATCGGCCGATGCCGCGTTCGCCTTGTAGAGCTTCAGCGCGGATGGCAGCGCGAGCATGACGAGCGCAGCCTCGCTCAGCCACAGCGCTTCGCCCGCAAAGCACTGCATGGCCACGATGAGCAGAAACGCGATGGAGAGAAGGTTCCAGACCGGTTCGAGGAGATCAGGTCGCTGGCCGGTAAGGCCGTGCCAGAGTTTCATGACCGTTGCGGCGCCCTGCAGCAGCGGTTCATCAATATAACGATTTATCCAGTTCATGCGCTCGCCCAAGACGCGTTGCCGACGCTCTCTCATCAGCAAAAGAATGGGTCGGCATCATGGCGCTGGCATCATGTTTGCGACGATTGCACAATATTCGACGCACGCAATGCCTGCAGGCATCACGCACGTCGAAAATCCAATCCGCCCGGATCAACCGGTTAGCGGCAACGTGCCTCGTAGGTGCGGCCATAGCGGTCGCGATAGACGCAATAGCCGCGACGTTCCTGAGATTGGCCGATCAAGGCACCTACCGCACCACCGGCGACAGCACCGACGGCCGCGCCGCCCCAGCTGTTGGTTGCCACGCCACCGATGACAGCGCCCGTCCCCGCACCGATCGCCGTGCCTTGTTCGGTCGCTGTGCACGATGCAAGACTGCCCGCCACCGCGGTTACCAACAGAATAGCTCTGATCATGATTTCACTCCTCGGCTCATCTTCTACCGTGAACTAAACAATTGAGATGGCTTTTCGTTCCGTCATTGTTTTCGCGTCACGCACGATGGGCCGGCATCCCCGGGAAAATGCGGTGAACCGCGACGGAACAAGTCACCCCTTCGAGCGTTACGGCCACGTCAAATACCAAGCGGGGCGCCGGACAGCAGAATGACAGAGTTTCAACCCATCGCCGATCGACTGAAGGCGTCTAAGGCAACCGAGTTCCTGAAACGCGCGACGCGCAAAACAGAAGCTTCTCTTCCCGCTTTGGCCGGCGGCATCATTCGCCAGAGACGCAACGCCTGGCAGGTCGGCAAGGTCGAGAAGGCGGCGTTCCTGATCGACGGCGCCGCCTATTTTCTGGCGCTTGACCAGGCGCTTCGCAAGGCCGTTCATACGATCTGGATTGTCGGCTGGGACTTCAACCCGGATATCAGGCTCAGACCCCATCAAAGCTCCGAAACACTTGGTGAGCTTCTCCTGTCGCTCGCCGATGAGAAGCCGGATTTGCGTATCCGCATACTGGTATGGGGCATGGGGCCGATCTATTCCGGCAAATCGTTGCGTCTGTTCCGCGAGAGCGAATTCTCCGCCCACCCGCAGATCAGCATGCGCTTCGATCTGCGCCACCCGATCCGCGGCTGCCATCACCAGAAGCTCGTCTCGATCGACGACAGTCTGGCTTTCCTCGGCGGTATCGACTTGACCGCCAGACGATGGGACGAGCCGGACCACAAGATGACCAGCACGCTGCGGAAATCGCCGGATGGTACGCCTTATGATCCCGTGCACGACTTGCAGTCGATGGTATCCGGCCATGCGGCCCAGCTGATCGGCGATGTCGCCCGCAGGCGATGGAAGCGTGCCACGGGCGAACGCCCGGCGCCGGTTCCAGCAGGCGGCGCCGCATGGCCCGCAAGCGTCAGTGCCGACCTTGCGGACGCAACCGCCGCGATCGCGCTGACGGAACCCGGACTGATCGGCAAGCGCGGCCACTACGAAGCCTTTCGCCTGACACGCGATGCAATCAAGGCCGCGCGCAGGCTGATTTACATCGAGACCCAGTATCTGGCCTCTTTCGGCGTCGCTCGCACCATTGCCAAGCGATTGAAGGAGAGCGACGGCCCGGAGATCACCGTGCTCGTCACCAAGAGTTCGCACGGTTTTCTCGAGAAACTAACGATGGGCAACAACCGCGACAGACTGATCCGCCGGCTGAAGCGCATCGACCAATATGACCGGCTGCGCGTCATGTATGCCGTCGTGCCCGACAAGCAGGGCGGCGAGAAGGAGCTGGTCATCCACTCCAAGCTGCTGATCGTCGACGACCATTTCATTCGCATCGGCTCGTCCAACCTGAACAACCGCTCCGAGGGACTGGATACGGAATGTGATCTGGCGATCGAAGCCTCGACCAATGCGCATCGCTTGGCAATTTCGACGCTTCGCTATCGGCTGTTGGCGGAACATTTGGAGACGACGCCGGAGACGGTGCGCGAGACCGAACGCAGCCTGCGGTCGCTCAATGGCGCGGTGGACGCGCTGAATGTTGGCAAGCGCGGGCTTCGGCACTTCGCGATCGATGTCTCGAAAGGCGAGACGTCGCCGCTGACGGGCACCACACTCGTCGACCCGCGACGTCCCTACTGGCCGCTACACAAGCTGCGCCTGCGCGTCGGACGGCTGGCCGCCGCGATCTTCTGATACCATCTTGCCGCGCTTGCGCAGCACCACCTCGCTGATAGCGAATAGGGGAATACCGATCAACAGTGGCACTATGAAATAGATCACGCGAAACGCCACGAGCGCGCCGATCGACGCTGCACCCGGCAGGACATGGCTGACAGTTGCTTCGAGTACACCGAGGCCACCCGGCACATGGGTGAGAAGGATGGCGATGTTGGCAAGCACGAAGGCTGTCGCCGTCTGCACGAAGCTGGCATCGCCCTGCGCCGTCAGCATCTGGTGAAGGCAAGCGGCGACAAAGACGAAGTTCAGCGTGCCGATGACGACCTGACCGATAGCAAGCTGGAGACGCGGCATCTCGAAGCTCCACTTCCACAGGCGCAACGGCGCACGAACGGTCGCGGCGAGAAGGACATAGGCGGCTGGGAGGGCAAGGCAGGCCAGGCCCAGCATGAACAGACCATCGGCGCTCATGGCGAGCAAGTTTGCCGCATCGCTTGGATTGATCAGGAGCGCCAGCCCCGCAAGGACCGACAGCCCGATGCCCACGGTGACGCCGCAAAACAGGATGACCTTCGCCACTTCCTCGGCACTCAGGCCCCAACGCGCATAATAGCGATAGCGAACCGCGCCGCTGCTCAAGGCGGCGACGCCGAGATTGTGGCCGATGGAAAGACCGGTGAAGGAGGCAATCGCCGCCTTCGGATAGCTCAACGGCTTTCCCGCATACCGCAGCCCCATCCAATCGAAGCCCGTCAGGCACAGGTACGAGAGTGTTGCGAAGCCCAGGCCGCACAACAGCCGTGAGACGGGGATAGCGGCGATCGACCGCGTGATCTCATCGATCGAATAGCGACTGAAGACCTTATAGAGGAGATAGGCCGCGAGAAGCAGTCCGAGAACCAGGGTTGCATTGATGAGGACACGCTTCGCCGACATGAACACTCCATTCCGATTGATCTTTCAGTAATGGAACGAAACAGGATGAAATCGGGTTCCCTGTCGATGAGCGCATCGACAGACACTTCGCACCGAAATGAAGACCGGGAACTGAGAATCCTCACCTACAATGTGCATAGCTGCATCGGCACTGACCGGCTGCTCGACCCTGGCAGGGTCGCCGAGGTGATCGCGCAATCGGGTGCCGACATCATCGCGCTTCAAGAGCTCGATGTCGGCCGCAAGCGAACCGGCGGCATCGACCAGGCGCATATGATCGCAACGCTTTTGAAGATGGAGGCCCATTTTCACCCGGCACTGCATGTGCAGGAAGAGAAATATGGCGACGCGATCCTGACCGCCCTGCCGACGCGGCTGATGAAGGCCGGCCCCCTGCCCTCGGTCGGCGAGACTCGGGGGGCGATCTGGACGCAGGTGGATGCAGGTGGACGAAAACTCAACGTGCTGAACACCCATCTCGGCCTGCGCAACATCGACCGTATAAAGCAGGTGCGGACGCTGCTCTCGGACGAGTGGATCGGGAGCCCGGATTTTCACGCGGCACCGTGCGTTATCTGCGGCGACCTCAATGCACGAGCGTCATCGCCGGCCTACACGATGTTGGCCGGCCAGTTTCGCGACGCTCAGCTGAACATGGCGGAACGCCCGAGGCCGACTTTTCCGTCCCGCTTTCCACTGCTGCGGATCGATCACGTGTTTCTATCGCACGACCTCAAAGTCAGCGCCGCCAGTGTAATCTCCACGCCGCTGGCAAAGCGCGCCTCCGATCACCGGCCGTTGCTGATCACTCTGAAATTCTAACCGCCTCGAAACTGCCAGGAAATTGCATGGGAACAAAAGGCGCGCTGGCGCTGTTGCTGTGTCGCGATCCCACCAGAGGCGACAGATGCACATACCGACATCGACCTACAGGCTGCAATTTCGAGATGGCATGACCTTCGACACTGCCATCGATTTCATCCCCTGCCTGAAATCACTCGGCATCAGCCATCTTTATGCATCGCCGATCTTCACTGCCACCTCGGGATCGACGCATGGCTACGACGTCACCGATTGCAACGAGATCGATCCCGCGATCGGCGGACGCGAGGGCTTCGAGCGCCTGAGCGCCGCACTGAAAGCCGAGGGCCTCGGCTTGATCCTCGACATCGTGCCGAACCACATGGCGGCCTCGACCGAGAACGCCTGGTGGGCGGATGTTCTGAAATTTGGCGCGGAAAGCAAATATGCTGATCATTTCGATATCGATTGGAACCAGCGGCTGACGCTGCCGATCCTCGGAAAGAGCTTCGACGACGCACTCGCCGATGGCGAGTTCGAGTTGCAACGCGATCCGCAAACCGGCGATTGGTCGCTCGCCTATTTCGAGACCCGATTGCCGCTCAACCTGGATAGCACCGCGCCATTATCAGGCGACCTTAAAGATCGCTCGCAGATATCGAGCGTTCACGATCAGCAATCCTGGCAGCTGACTTTCTGGCAGGATGCCGCGAAGACGCTCAGCTATCGGCGCTTCTTCGAAGTCACCGGACTGGTTGGTCTGCGTGTCGAGGACGAGCAGGTCTTTGCCGACAGCCATGCGCTGGTGCTCGACTTGGTGCGCGCCGGCCACGTGCAGGGGCTGCGGCTCGATCACATTGACGGGCTCGCCGATCCCTCTGCCTATCTCGACCGCCTGCGTGCGACCGTTGGCCCCGAGATTTATATCGTCGCCGAGAAGATCGTCGGGCATGGAGAGACACTGCCGGCCGACTGGCCGATCGAAGGCACAACCGGATACGAGTTCATCTCGGCGCTCAGCAATCTCTTCATCGATCCCGATGGCATGCGCGAATTTCGCCATGCCTATGCCAATCTCTCGCCGGATGCGGCCGATTTCACCACCGGTCTACGCCAGGCAAAGTTGCTCATGGTCGAGCGCAACTTCGAGGGCGAGACAAATCGGCTTGTGGCGATCGCGCATTCGCTTCTGGCCGATCAGGACGAACAGCGGCTCGCATCCGCCATCAAGGAACTGCTCGTCGCGTTTCCCTACTATCGCACCTATGGCCGTGCCGGAAAATTGTCGGACAGCGATCGCCTGCTCATTGAGCAGGCCGTTGGCGATGCCGCGCAGCAATCCGGAGACCGCGATGCGTTGGACGCCGTAGCGGTGCTCCTCGATGGCGGCCCTCGCACAGAAGAGTTCCAGCGACGCTTCCAGCAGTTGAGTGGCCCGATCATGGCCAAGGCCATGGAAGACACACTGTTTTATCGCCACAACTTGCTTCTTGGCGCCAACGAAGTCGGCGGCGAGCCGGGTCGGCCGGCGGGCGGCGTCGATCTATTTCATGAGTTGATGCAGAAAAGGGCAAAGCAGCAGCCACACGGCCTGTCGGCCACCTCCACCCACGACACCAAGCGCGGCGAGGACGCCCGCGCCCGCCTTTACGTTCTGAGCGAGGAACCTGATGTATGGCGGCTAGGGGTAGAACGCTGGCGTGACATGAACCGCGGCCACCTGACCGAGTTGCCGGCAGGCCTGACGCCCGACGCCAATGTCGAATGGATGCTCTACCAGGCATTGGCCGGCATATGGCCGGAGGAGTTTCGCGATGGCGCTGCCGGAGCACTGACAGATCGTTTCGTCGCCTATGCCGAGAAGGCAGTGCGCGAGGCAAAGCTTATGACGGACTGGAATGCGCCGCACGAACAATACGAGACGGCAGTCAAGAGCTATGCGGCCGCGCTCACCGCCTCCGCCAGCCTGACCTTCCACGAGGACTTCGCCGAAACGCTCCGGCCGGTGATGGCCGCAGGCTACCTGAACAGCCTGTCGCAAACGCTGATCAAGCTGACGGCCCCCGGCGTGCCCGATATCTATCAGGGCTCGGAAGCTTGCGACTTCAGCCTCGTTGATCCTGACAACCGGCGCCAGATCGACACGGCGGAACTCGCCCGCCTGCTGGCAACGCGGGACCCGATTTCGGAGCTGACCGTTCCAGCCCTCAAACAGCGCATAATCCAGATTGGCCTCAATCTGCGCAAACGCCTGCCTGCCCTGTTTGCCGAGGGAGATTATGTGCCTTTGTCGGTGACGGGCAGCCGCCGTCGCCATGTCATCGCATACGCTCGGCGGCTGCGCGATACGTTCACCATTACGGTGACCCCGCGCTTGATGATGGGGCAGCTGGAGCCTGGAAAGCTCTTTGCCGGCCCCGAATTCTGGGACGACACCGCCATCATCTTGCCCGCGGGGCTACAGGGTTCGATACGTGATCTCCTGACTGAGCGGTCAATCGACGCCGCCGCGTCGATCCCCGTGGCGAAGCTGCTGGGAAGGCGACCGGTCGCTTTGCTGAAAGGTGAGTGACCTGTTCAGCGTTATGGATAACTCAACCGTGACAAGCTGCCACTCCGTCGGTCACGAACTTTTCGCCCGCGGCCGCGTCGAGTGCAGCCAATCCCATTCGTCGAAAGGCCTCGCGTGACTGATATGCAATTCGGACCCGCCATTTCCGACAGAGGCGTGATTTTCCGCCTTTGGGCGCCTCTTCTCGATAGCGTCCGCCTGAAGCTGGAAGACCAGGAACCCCGACCCATGCGGCAACTCGCCGACGGCTGGCACGAGGTGGAGGTCGCCGGCGTCGGCGCGGGCGCGCTTTACCGGTTTGTTCTTCCCGACGGCCTGCAGGTGCCCGATCCGGCCTCACGCTTTCAGCCGCACGACGTGCACGGGTTCAGCGAGGTCGTCGATCTCACGGACCACCACTGGAAAGCCGAAACCTGGCCTGGGCGCCCGTGGGAAGAAACCGTCCTCTACGAACTGCACGTCGGCACCTTCACCGAAGCGGGCACCTTCCTCGCGGCAATCGGGCGTCTCGATCATCTCGCGCGGCTAGGCGTGACGGCGATCCAGCTCATGCCGGTTGCCGATTTTCCAGGACGTTACGGCTGGGGTTACGACGGTGTGCTGCCCTATGCGCCCGACAGCAGCTATGGCAGGCCCGAGCATCTGATGGCGCTCATCGATGCTGCCCACGAGCGCGGAATCTCGGTGTTCCTTGACGTCGTCTACAATCACTTCGGCCCCGAGGGCAATTATCTGCCCCTTTATGCGCCGCTGTTCACCGATCGGCACAAGACACCGTGGGGCAAAGGCATCGATTATGATGGTGCGATGGCGCGGCCGATGCGCGAATTCGCCATACAGAATGCCATCTACTGGATCGCCGTCTTCAGGCTCGACGGGCTGCGGCTGGATGCCGTTCACGCCATCAATGATGACAGCGAGGAACATCTGCTGCTGGAACTCGCACGGCGCGTGCGCGCCGCCGCTGGCGTTCGCCATGTCCACCTAATTGTCGAGAACGAGGAAAACGACAGCGATCTCCTGAAGCGCACGAGCGATGGCGAAACAGGTCTGTTCACGGCACAATGGAACGACGACATCCACCACACGCTGCACATCGCCGCCACCGGCGAGCGCTTCGGCTACTACGCCGATTACGCTGATAATGGCGAAGCGCTTGCGCGTTCGCTCGCGGAAGGCTTTGTATTCCAGGGCCAGCACATGCCCTATCGCGGCGAAAGCAGGGGCAAGAGCACGAGCGAATTGCCGCCTACGGCATTAGTCTCCTTCATCCAGAACCATGACCAGATCGGCAACCGGGCGATGGGCGACCGGATCATCGCCGCACAGCCCGTTCACGTCATAAAGGCGATGGCAGCGGTCTATCTGCTCGCGCCGCAAATACCGATGTTGTTCATGGGTGAGGAATGGGGGGCGCGCGACGCGTTCCCCTATTTCTGCGACCTCAATGAAGAGCTGAACGAGATGGTGCGAAAAGGGCGCCGCGAGGAGCTCGCGCGACTGCCGGGCTTCGATACGGATGATCTGCTGGACCCGACCGCGCCATCGACGTTCGAGATGGCCAAGCTCGATTGGTCTGCTGTCACCGATGCCCACTGCGCCGACATGCGCGACTTCTACGCTTCGCTGCTTGCGATCCGCCACAAAAAGATCGTTCCGCTTCTGGCAGGGATGCGCCGCGGCGAAATCGTCGCCGGATCGGGCTTCACGGCCGTCGCCGTCGATTGGTCGTTGGCGAGCTGCGGCCGGTTGTGCCTGCGGGCGAACTTTGGAGACGAAACGATTGCAATGGACCCGATCACGGATGGGGCAGAGGCAATCTTCGGCCTTGACGCGTCATCTGGCAGTAACCTGTCGCCGTGGTCAGTCTACTGGAGCGTAAGTCGCGAGTGACGAAGCATTAACAGGTTTCCATCGGCCGAAGACGCAGCCTTTTAAGACACGGATTTCAGCCACCCCAGCACACGAGCCTCTTTCGCATCCATCCATTTCAGCAGTCGATTGCCTCGCGTCGGCCTCGTGCGCAACAGCTGGCCCAATCTGCCGCCCTTGAACTCATCGAACACAGCGGGATCAATGTAGGACGAGCGGAACAGCGCGCGCGTGTTGACGAGCATGGCGGCAATGTCGTCAATCACTTCGTTCATTTGTCGCGCGAGCGAGGCCTCGGTGGCGGCAACCTCCAGGGGTGTGAAGGCAGTGACGGCCGCGCAGGTCGCGCCCCATGTCCGAAACTGGCGGGAGCTGAACTCGGCGCCGGATATATCTCGGAAATATTCGTTGACGTCCTGCGACGATGTTTGCCCGCGGATCCCGTCTTCGCAGACATACTGGAACAATTGTTGCCTCGGTAATTCCTGCAGGCTGCGGACAACGCGAGCGATGCGTCTGTCCGTATGCACTAGGTTCCACTCCTTGCCGGACTTTCCCTTGAACCGGAACTTCACCTTGGAGCCGTCGATCTTGACGTGTCGGCGGCGCAAGGTCGTCTGGCCGGAGGAGCCGTTATCCTCAGCGTATGCCGCATTCCCGACGCGGATATAGAGATTGTCGAGCATCCAGACGACGGTGGCCAGTGCCTTGTCCATCGTCGGCGCGCGGGCTCGCAAATCGGCATCTACTTGCGCTCGTACGTTAGGCAGGCGCTCGCCGAACTCGAGTAGCTGGTCGAACTTGGCACGTGCCCGCTCCGGATGCCATTCCGGGTGATAGCGATACTGCCTCCGCCCTCGCGCATCGATGCCGATCGCCTGCAGATGCGAGAGAGGATTGGGCGATATGCGGACGTCCACGTAAGCGGGCGGGATCGCCGGTGCGTTCAGCCGCGATATCTCCGCGCGATCCGTGATGCTGCGGCCATCGGGAGCATAGTAGAGGAAGCCATGTTTTCCTGCCTTGCGCGTATGCCGCCCTCGATATCCGTAGTATACACCAGCCGGGACGACGCCAGCGCCGCGACAGTGATATCCGATTGATTGAGCACTTGGTCCATGTCGCAGAAACACCGCGACCAAGGATTCTGTTTCTCTCGGCAAGTTCAAAGGCTTGAGCGAATTATCGCAGCCGCTTTTGGGCGATGCATCCGGCCGCAATTTGCATCTTTCGCGGGCGTTCGAACGTCCGCAGCGCGCATCTCGGCATCGTTATATGCGAAGCAACGCAAACATATCGACACAGATCTTCAAATAAAATCCATATAGTGCACGTTCCACTAAGTAATCAAAACGAAGTACAAACCGCTTTTCTGCGTACCACTGATTGCCGTCGTTTCCTGCGGCACGAAAGATGGCACCATGGCCACTCGTTTGGGGATGTGTGGCAGATGATTAAAATACGCGGTCGTAATAACAGTTATCTCAGTGCGTTTGGTGGGGCCACGACAGTCTACGCCGCAGCCCAGTCCTGGAGCACCGGCGCTGCGCCCACCGCTGCCGATCCCACCAGCGGCCAGCCGAACCCAGCGGCCACAGCGTTCCAAGTATCGGCAAATGTTGCAGCAACAAGCACGGCAGCCGTGTTCAGTTCCGCCAGCAGCGCCGCGTCGACCACGATCTCTGAAACATCAGCGCTTATCGACACATCTGCAACGACAGTATCGACCACGGAGCCACGAACGGTCCTGCCGGTGGATGCAGCTCCAATGCCCGCCCGCCTCGTAACAGCAAGCGCGAGCATCGTTCTTCCAGATAGCAGCACTGGTCCGTCATCGGCGGATGCAACAGCGTCCGTTGACGCCGTCACCGCCGCGACCTTAGCAGTCCTGCGCGTTGTCTCGGCGGCGGCAGCATCGACAGCAGTGGCATCTGCGGAGAGCACCAGCGAGCCGACCGCGACGGCAACGGCGCTGGTAGCAGCGCCAGCGGCTGCAGCGGCCGCCGCTACGCCGAACAAAATCGCCCTGGAAAACATGAAGCAGGGCACATCGCGCAGCGAGTGGGAGCTCTCAGGCGATGGCAACGGCACCATTCAGGGCTTCGCCACCGAGATCAGCTCCAACATCGGCCAGACCGTCGATTTCAAGATCGCAACGGATTCGACGCACTACCGCATAGATATCTATCGCATGGGCTATTATGGCGGTGATGGTGCCCGCAAGGTCGCCTCCATCGATAAATCGCTGACGACGGCGCAGATCCAGCCGCATCCGATCGTCGACATGTCACTTGGCCTGATCGACTGTGGCAACTGGTCGGTTTCGGCAAGTTGGGAGATCCCAGCGGACGCTGTGTCCGGCGTCTACTTCGCAAAGCTCGTGCGCGAAGATGGCGTCGAGGATGCCGGCATCATTCCGTTCATCGTGCGCGACGACGCCTCGGCCAGTGACATCGTCTTCCAGACGTCGGACACGACTTGGCAGGCGTATAACGCTTGGGGCGGCGCGAGCCTCTATTACGGCGAAGTCCCAGTCGATCCGGCCGACATGATCGGCTATCTGCCGCCGAACTGCAGCTGTGGCCTGACCGCGATCGGCCGCGCCTCGGCGGTCAGCTACAACCGTCCGATCATTACCAATACCAGTCCGGTTGGCGGCACCCACGACTATATCTTCGGGGTGGAAGCCTCGGCTATCTCCTGGCTGGAGCAGAATGGCTACGACGTATCCTACATCTCGGGCGTCGACTCCGCGCGAAGCGGCAGCCTGCTCCTGAACCACGATGCCTTCCTCTCCGTCGGCCACGACGAATACTGGTCGGCCGAGCAGCGCGCCAACGTGGAAGCGGCGCGCGACAGCGGCGTCAACCTGGCCTTCTGGAGCGGCAACGAGGTCTATTGGAAGATTCGCTGGGAAACCAGCATTGACGGCAACGGCACGCCGTATCGCACGATGGTATGTTACAAGGAGACTTGGGGAACCAGCAGCGATCCGAGCAACATCGGCACCGGCACCTGGCGCGACCCACGCTACGCTGATCCGGGGCAGGAGCCGGAAAACTCGCTGACCGGCACGATGTTCACCGTCGACAGCTACCGGCAGGACACGATCACCATCCCCTACGACTATTCGCAGTTGCGCTTCTGGCGCAATACCGACGTCGCCAACCTGCAGCCGGGCGAAACCTACAGCCTCGTGCAAAACCTACTCGGCTACGAGTGGGATTCCGACGTGGAGAACGGCTTCCGGCCAGCCGGCCTGATCAACCTGTCGCTCTCCAACGTGTCCGTGGACACCTATCTGCGAGACTACGGAACGACCGTCGGCAGCGCCATCGCCACACACAGCCTGACCATGTATCGCGCCGAAAGCGGCGCGCTGGTCTTCGGCGCCGGCACTGTTTTCTGGTCATGGGGCCTCAATGCCGACCACGAGGGCCCTGCCACGCCGACAGATCCGAATGTCCAGCAGGCCATGGTCAACATGTTCGCCGACATGGGCATCCAGCCGACGACACTGGATGCCAGCCTGGTTCTCGCAACGCAATCGACCGACACCCTCAAGCCGACTTCGACCATCACTTCGCCGACACACGGCGGCAGCTTCCTCGAGGGTCAGCACGTCACCGTGACCGGAACCGCGATGGATTTCGGCGGCGGCAGCATTGCCGGCGTCGAGGTGTCAACCGATGGCGGGCAGCACTGGTTCAAGGCAACCGGTCGTGAAAACTGGAGCTATAACTGGGTTGTCCAGGCAAGCGGCACTTACACGATCATGTCCCGCGCGGTGGATGACAGCGTCAATCTGGAGACGCCATCGGCCGGCAACCAGGTGACCGTTTCGCTGCCGCAGACACAGGGGCTCTGGACGCTTGCATCGAAGCCTACGACCGAAACGGCAATCGATCGTGATCCCGTCGAACTTGGCGTACGCTTCCAATCCACCACAGGTGGTTCCGTTCAGGGCATCCGCTTTTACAAGGGCTTCTACAATGTCGGTGAACACGTCGTCAGCCTTTGGAATGCCGACGGCACGCTGCTCGCGACAGGTATTTCCACAAATGAATCGCTCTCGGGCTGGCAAACCGTCATGTTCTCGAGCCCGGTGCAGATCACAGCTGGGACGACATACACCGCCTCTTATCACAGCAACGGATACTTTTCGGTCACCGAGAACTACTTTGGCTCAACATATAGCAACGGACTGCTAAAGACCGTCGATGGCGGCGGCGTCTATGCCTATAGCTCAACATCCGTCTTTCCAACGTTCAATCCAAGTGGCTCGAACTACTGGGTCGACGTCGTTTTTGACGCCGGCGTCAATACGGCACCAGTCGCGAACGACGATGGTGGCTTCACGATCGGCCGCAACGGGTCCTTGACGGTATCGATCGCGGCACTGGTCGCAAACGACACAGATGCCAATGGTGACGCTTTGACGATCACCGCTGTCGGCAATGCCGTGAACGGGACGGTGTCTTTGAACACTCAGACCGGAACAGCAACTTTCACGCCGACCGCTGGCTACACCGGCCCGGCCACGTTTACCTACACCCTGTCGGATGGCCGCAATGGCACGAGCCAGGGCAATGTCAGCCTGACGGTCCAGGAGGGGCCCGCAGGCGTCGGGCTGTTTGCCGCCGGCGAGGGGCCGACAGGTTCGGCAATTCACGACAATACGCCGGTAGAGCTTGGGATGAAGTTCGTTTCATCCGCAAGTGGCACGATTACCGGCATCAGCTTCTACAAGGCCGCCGGCGATACCGGCGCTCATACCGGATCCATTTGGACCGCGGATGGGCAGCTCGTCGGGACTGTAACCTTTGCCAATGAATCGCTGAGCGGCTGGCAGACCGCGACGTTCAGCAGCGCAATCCAGATTGCGGCCGGCGTCACCTACATTGCATCCTATCATACGACCGGCTCCTACGTCGCAACGACGAACTATTTCACGACCGACCACACCAACGGCGTGCTTACCGGGCTTTCAAGCGCTGCAAGCGGCGGCAATGGCGTCTATGGCTACGGCGCGAACTCTCTTTTCCCAACCTCCAGCTACCAGGCATCGAATTACTGGGTCGATATCGTCTTCAACCAGTCGACGGTCAGCAACACGGCACCGGTCGCCGCAAACGACAACGGGCTTCAGGCCTACTCGGACACCGCTCTATCGATAGCGGCCGCTACGCTTCTTTCAAACGACACGGATATCGATGGGGATACGCTTTCGATAACGGGTGTGAGCGGCGCGACAAACGGCACCGTTACTTTCAACAGCCAGACGAATTCCGTGATCTTCACCGCGGCGAGCGGCTATGTCGGCGCGGCCAGCTTCAGCTATACGATTTCAGACGGGCGTGGGGGGACAGCCTCGGCGCAGGTCAACCTGACGGTCAGCAAGCCCACTACCCCGTCGACGACGTCAAGCCTGTTCTCGTCGTCGCAGACGCCCACAGTCGCCGCCGACAGCGATTCCAGCTCCGTCGAACTCGGGGTAAGGTTCGTCGCGTCCGCTGGCGGGCAGATCACTGCCATTCGCTACTACAAGAGTGCCCAGGACACCGGCACCCATGTCGGCTCGCTCTGGAGCAGCACAGGCACACTGCTCGCCTCCGCGGTCTTCACCAACGAGACGGCAAGCGGGTGGCAGACCGTGACGCTGTCGGCACCAATCACCATCACCGCCGGCACTACCTACGTAGCGAGCTACCACTCCAACGGCTACTATGCTGCCACACCGAACTATTTCACGGCCGACTATTCGAATGGCGGATTGACGGTGCCAGGCGGCAGCAACGGCGTTTATGCCTACGGTTCCACAAGCCTGTTCCCAACGGCAAGCTACAACGCGACCAACTACTGGGTTGATGTCGTCTATCAAAGCAGTGCGCAAACCGTGGCAAATACGGCGCCGGTAGCAGTGAACGACACCGGCTTCCAGACGGCAGCAGGCGCCACGCTTACGATCCAGGCATCGACGCTGCTTGCCAACGATACCGATGCTGATGGCAACACGCTGTCTGTCACCAGCGTCAGCAACGCCGTGAACGGCACTGTCGCCTTCAACAGCCAGACCAACGCTATCACCTTTACGCCGACGGCAGGTTATTCGGGTTCGGCCAGCTTCTCCTACGCGATTTCCGACGGAGCAGGCGGCACGTCATCGGCGCAGGTGTCGCTGACAGTCAATCCGCAATCGACGACGCCTACGCAAAGTGTCTTCAGCGCGAGCGCGACGCCAACGGTTGTTTCCGTCAACGACAATTCGCCCGTCAATCTCGGGATGAAGTTCCAGGCTGACGCCGCTGGCTGGATCACCGGCATTAGCTTCTACAAGGGTGATACGAACACCGGCACGCACACCGGCTATCTCTGGACCGCGACAGGCGATCTGCTTGCGAGTGCAACCTTCACCAACGAGACTGCCAGCGGCTGGCAGTCCGTCGCGCTGTCGAACCAGGTGGCGGTCTCCGCGAACACGACCTACGTCGTGTCCTACAGCACCAACGGCAACTACTCGGCCACCAGCGGATATTTCGACAACAGCGTTTCCAACGGCAATCTCGAGGCGATGTCATCCGCTCTCAGCGGCGGCAACTGCATCTATGCCTATGGCGCGGCAGGGCTTTTCCCGACCAGCACGTACAACAACACAAATTACTACGTCGACGTGGCCTTCCGGCCCCAGCTGGCAGCTTAGGGGTGAGCATGGAACGGGGCGCAAGCGATAACAGGCTTCCGGTAACGGTTTTGGCGGGCTTCCTCGGCGCCGGCAAGACCACCCTGCTCAACCATGTCCTGCGCAACCGCGAGGGACGCCGCGTAGCCGTCATCGTCAACGATATGAGCGAGGTCAACATCGACGCGGATCTGGTTCGCGGCGGCGACGCCAATCTCTCGCGCACGAACGAAACGCTGGTGGAGCTCAGCAATGGATGTATCTGTTGCACGCTACGCGACGACCTGCTGACGGAAGTCCGGCGGCTGGCCGCCGAGGGGCGGTTCGACTACCTGCTGATCGAGGGCACCGGTATCGCCGAGCCGCTGCCGATCGCGGCGACCTTCTCGTTTCGCGACGAAAACGGCACGGCGCTCTGTGACATCGCCCGACTGGACACGATGGTGTCGGTTGTCGACGCGGCTAATCTCCTGGCAAACTTTTCGAGCACGGATTTTCTGAGCGATCGTGGCGAGGTCCGCGATGTAGAGGACAACCGCTCGCTGATCGACCTGCTGGTCGACCAGATCGAATTCGCCGACGTGATCGTGATCAACAAGATCTCCGAAGTCGACGCCGCGACGCGCATCATGATCCGGCAGATCGTGGCCTCGCTAAACCCGGACGCACGCGTGGTCGAGACGAACTACGGCGACCTGCAGCTTAGCTCGATCCTCGATACGCGTCTCTTCAGCGAAGCCAAATCCGCCCGCCATCCGCTGTGGCACAAGGAACTCTATGGCTGGGGCGATCATGTTCCCGAAACGGAAGAATACGGTATTGCAAGTTTCGTCTATCGCGCACGCCGGCCATTCGATCCCGTGAAGCTGGAGCAATTTCTTGCGATGGAATGGCCGGGGCTGATCCGCGCAAAGGGTCATTTCTGGCTGGCGACACGCCCCTCGGAGATCGGCCAGCTGTCGATCGCCGGTGTGCAGCGCCAGATCACCGCAAAGGGCTACTGGTGGGCGACGGTGCCAAAGGCACAGTGGCCGCGCTACCCGCAATTTCGGCAGCTGCTGGACAACCACTGGAACGAGACCTGGGGCGACCGCCGCCAGGAGCTCGTCTTCATCGGCGCTGGTCTTGACCGGGATGCGGTCTGCGCGGCGCTCGACGACTGCCTTGTTGGCAACGAGGCCAGATTCGATCCGCACTTGGCACAAGGCCTGCACGATCCTTTTCCAGCATGGCAGCACGGCCATGCATGACACATTCTGAAACAACCAAACCAGAGGGCATACTAATGAGCAGCGAACTTTATTCCGATGGCATCGGCGAGATCACGGTAACCGGATCGATCGTCAGGATCGACCTCATGTCGCTTTCGGCGACGGAACGCGACGCCAGCAACAATCCGAAGCCTGAGTTCCGCCAGCGCATCATCATGCCGGTCGAGGCATTCGCGAACGCGGTGGATCTGATGCAGAAGGCGCTTGGCGGCCTCGTCGAGGCGGGCGCGGTGCGCCGTATCAGCGACATGCAGGCTCCGCCGGCGGATACAGTCCAGTCGCAGAACGCTTCGCCGAATTTCAACTAAACGCTATCGGTATTCCGGGTGGGCCACGCGTATGTTTTTGCACACCAATCTCCACTGTCTCGCTCTCGTCGCGCGTCATCACGGCGTCGATCTCTCGCCTGAGCGCCTACAGCATGACTATGCCGTAGGAGAGGAACCCGTCGCCGTGCGCCAGCTGCTGCGCATGGCAAAAGACGCCGGGCTGAAGGCCAAGCACCTGACGCTCACCTGGCCATCGCTCTTTCAGCTGGGCAACGCATATCCCATTCTCGCCGAGCTTGAGAACGGCAACTGGGTGGTGGTCGCCGGCGCGGTCGGTGGCGAGGAGAAGCAGGTTCGCGTGCTCGACCCTCTCGCAACCCGGCCGGAATTCATACTGCTGAGCGAAGAGCAGTTCACCAAATCTTGGCGCGGTTCAGTAGTGCTGATGAAACGCAGCCATCGCATAAGCGATGACGACCAGCCATTCGGCTTCCGCTGGTTCATTCCAGAGGTCATCAAGCAGCGCAGCTTCTTCCGTGACGTCGCGCTCGCCGCCTTCGTCCTCTACGGCCTCGGATTGACGACGCCGATGTTCTTTCAGCTGGTGATCGACAAGGTGCTGGTGCACCAAAGCTATGCCACGCTGACTGTGCTGACGATCGGCATCGCCGTCGCCTTGATCTTCGACGCGACCTTCAGCTTCCTCCGGCGTTATCTGCTGCTCTATGCGACGAACCGGATCGACATCCGCATCGCCACGCGCACATTCGGGCACCTGCTCAATCTTCCGATCTCGCTCTTCGAGCAGGCATCCGCAGGCGTCATCGTCAAGCACATGCAACAGACGGGACGCATTCGCGAATTCCTCACCGGGCGCCTATTCCTGACACTTCTCGACGGGCTCTCGTTGCTGGTCTTCATCCCGATCCTGCTTCTCTACAGCGTCAAGCTTACCTTCGTCGTGCTCGGCTTTGCCGCTCTCGTCGGTCTCGTTGTGATGCTGCTTGTTGGCCCGTTCCAGCGGCGCCTGCAGGCGCTCTACAAGGCCGAGGGAGACCGGCAGGCGCTCCTGGTCGAAACCGTGCACGGCATGCGCACCGTCAAATCGCTCGCTCTTGAGCCGCGCCAGCGCAAGGTGTGGGACGACCATTCCGCGCAGGCGATCTCGGTGCGCTTCCGCGTCGACAAGATATCCACCGTTGCCCAATCGCTGACCGGTCTTCTGGAAAAGCTGATGGGCGTGGCAATCATCGGGCTCGGCGCACTCGACGTCTTCAACGGCTCGATGACAGTCGGTGCGCTCGTCGCTTTCAACATGCTGGCCGGCCGTGTCTCCGGACCGCTGGTGCAGATCGTGACCATGGTGCACGAGTATCAGGAAGTCGCGCTCTCCGTTCGCATGCTCGGCGAGATCATGAATCAGCGTCCAGAACAGTTCGGTCGAGGCCGCGGCATTCGCCCGCAACTTCGCGGACGAATAGATTTTGACAAGGTCACCTTCCGCTACACGCCCGACGGCGCGCCGGCGCTCGACGATGTCACCTTCAGCATTCCGGAAGGGTCGGTTTTCGGCGTCGTCGGCAAGAGCGGCTCCGGCAAGACGACGATCACCCGGCTGATCCAAGGTCTCTACCAGAGCCAGCAAGGCCTGGTGCGCGTCGACGGCTACGACAGCCGCGAGATCGATCTTGTGCATCTCAGAACCAGCATCGGTGTCGTGCTACAGGACAACTTCCTCTTCAAGGGCACCGTTCGCGAAAACATTGCGGCAGCGAAGCCGGATGCCAGCATTGAGGAGATCGTCGAAGTAGCGCGCATCGCCGGCGCCGAGGAATTCATCGAGCGTCTGCCGCGCGGCTTCGAGACCATACTCGAGGAAAACGCCTCCAACCTTTCCGGTGGACAGAAGCAGCGGCTGGCAATCGCCCGCGCCCTGATCACAGACCCGAAGCTCCTGATCTTCGATGAGGCGACCAGCGCGCTCGACCCTGATAGCGAAGCGATCATTCGGCAGAACTTGAGCCAGATCGCAGCAGGACGGACGGTGATCATCGTGTCGCACAGGCTCTCCACGCTTGTCGACGCCGACGCCATTCTCGTGGTCGAACGCGGCAAGATTGCCGATATCGGCCGCCACGATCAGCTTGTAACGCGCTGCATGACCTATCGTCATCTTTGGTCGCAGCAAATGAGGCAGGTAGCATGAACGCGCACGCTGGAAAGCCAAACCTCCCCGTTCCTGTCGGACCACACGATAATCAGCTGGCGTCGCGCGGCGCCTTCTCTCCCGTTATCTCGGAGTTCCAGTCGGATGCCGTCGAGCTTGAAGAACGCGCCCCACCGCGCGTCGCGCGCATGACGCTCTATTGCGTCACCGCGCTGATCATCTCGGCAATCACATGGGCATCGTTGTCGTCGATCGACGAAGTGGTTATCGCGCCCGGAAAGCTCGTGACGACGCAGCCGACGATCGTCGTGCAACCACTCGAAACCTCCATCGTGCGAACGATCGATGTGAAGGCCGGCGATCTCGTGCATACCGGCCAGACGCTTGCGACGCTCGACGCGACCTTCAGCCAAGCGGACGTGGATCAGTTGACCGCGAAGTTCGCGGCTCTCGACGCGCAGGTGAAGCGCATCGAAGCGGAACTGGCAGGTGTCGACTACTCGTCCATCGCCGGCGCCACGCAGAACGAGATATTGCAGGCGCAGCTCTTCGGGCAACGCCGGGCGTTCTACACGGCGCAGCTCCAGAACTTCCAGCAGCAGCTTGCCGGCCAGGCCTCGACGATTGCCGCCAGCAAGGCGCAACAGGCCGTCTTGGTCGACCGCCGCGAAAACCTGTCGCGGATCGAGGCCACCCGCGAGCGTCTCTATGACCGCCAAAGCGGATCGCTGATCACACTGCTGGCGTCCCGCGACGCTCGCCTCGATGTCGAGGCAAGCCTGTCGATGGTGAAGGGTCGCGCGGATGAAGCCGAGCACGCCTATGCAAAGCTTGAAGCCGACCGCCAGGCATTCATCGAAGACTTCCGTCGCGCGTCGATGGAGCAGCTCGTCGATCTCAGAAGTCAGCGCGACACCGCCGGTGAGGAGCTGAAGAAGATGGAACTGCGGCGGAACATGGTTGTCCTGACCGCACCGGCGGACGCCGTGGTACTCGATCTCGCGCAGCGATCCGTCGGCTCTGTCGTCAAGGAAGCCGAGCCGATCGTGACCCTTGTTCCCCTGAACGTCCCGCTCGAAGCCGAGGTCTCCGTCAATTCGCGTGACATCGGCCGCATCGAAACTGATACCAAGGCACGCATAAAGTTCGACGCCTATCCGTTCCAGAAGTACGGCACGGCATCAGGTACCGTCCGAACGATCAGCCGCGACACCTTCAGCCCGACACAACAAGACGCGGTTGCCACCCAGTCGAACCAACCCTTCTTCAAGGCCCGCGTTCTCCTGGCGGACAAGAGCCTCGGCACGGATAAGGACCCTGTGCGGCTTCTGCCCGGCATGGCGGTCTCGGCCGAGATCATGGTCGGACAACGCACGGTAATCTCGTACTTCCTGTATCCGCTGCTGAAGGGGCTGGACACGGCAATCCGGGAACCTTGAGCGAGCACACCCGTCTCATTCGGTAGGTGGCGGCCTATCAGTTTCTGTCGGCAAATTCAGATCTTGCAGGCATCGCGACGCGACCCTGTCTGGCTTCAAACAAGCCAGGCGGGGTCGCGCTCTGTGACGATCAAGGTGAACGGTCTTACGGCGAAGACGCATGCCAGTGCTTTGTCGAGCTCTAGCGAGCTTCCAACACAGTGCCGTCTTCCCAAACATTGCCGCTCCAGACATTTCCCTCTCCGCCAGCAGCGAAAGAGGTTGTCGGGCCAAAAGCAGCACATTTCCCGTTCTTGCCTCGCTGCCAGACATTGTCCTTCACAACGATGAAGGTCGGATTGGCACCGAAGGGCTTTGTCGGATTGTATCCGAATGACGTGCAAAAGCCTCCAGGAGTCGCCTGGAAGAAGTTTCGCTCAAATGTAAAACGGCTAAGCACGGAAAAGTCTGCATAGATCTGGGCAGAGCCCGAACAACCGCCTTCGCCGACATCTTCGACATCACACGTGATCGTATTGTGCCGGAGCGTTACATTGCCCCAGCCATTGGACAGAAAGCCACCGAGATGTTGCGGCTGACCAGGCTGGAGATACTGTCCATGCAACCACGAATCTTCAACGAGGCAGTTCGGCGTGCACTGGATACTCGACTGGCCACCCCTAACCTCGGAGCGACGCACCGTTACATACGAGAAGCCGATCGCCGGGCCAATCCATTTGCCGCCATCAACCAGACTGTCTTCGATAGTTAACGATGCGCCCGTCATATCGACATCGACATACATAGTCCTGCTGCGCGTGATCCGAACCGACGCGGCTTTGATGATCAAAGGGCATTCAACAATCTTCGCATCGATCACGGTATTGGGTTCGCTGATCTCGCACGGACCTTCGTATGGCGTAAGCACCGTGCCTTTCGGTATGCCGGTGTTATCGGGGCCCGGAAACGTGCTCAGATCGACTGGTACGGGCTCGGTCGCTCGCGCGGGCTCTACGCTTATTGACAGACCGACGATAAGCGGAGCAATCGTGGCCATGATTGTCGACGCCGCTCGCGCGCTAAAGCGCATTGAGCTGCCATGTTTCGCCATTGCCATGTCACACCACTCCGTTGGGAGAATAGCCTGACTTACAGGCGATTGTTGTCCTGGCATCATTACACGTGCCATGTATGCACGATCTTTGCCTTCAAGGTACCTACGATCTGCATGATCTTCTTCGACGCCCGTTTCGGGTTCCTTATCGCGTCTTTCGCGGGGCGCAGTATGTCCCTATAGTTTCCATACCTGTTCACTGGAACCTCCGATATTTCCTGCCAGAGAGATGCGATCGCCTCGGAATATATGGTGCCTTTGCGCCGCACTTGGGATGGCAAGGACAGCATGTCCGTGTAGTTCTCCCTAGAGATCATCGGGTGGATCTCCCGATGCCTTGGCTTGACGTAGGAATCGCAGAATCCCCATGCGCTCATCCGAAGCTCGAGATAAGCGAGATCCAAGATAAATAAGCTGTCGAAGTGCGATATGGGTGTAAGCCATTCCTCCACGGCGCTTAGCACATCACCACCCAGCGGCAACTTGAGACGGTTCACCAGGCCCTTGGCGTCTATTACCGTGTTGTGGTCCGCATTCAGCCACAGAAAGCCGCGCCCAACCTCTCCGCCCAGCCCGCCGATGAACCATTGCCCCTCTAGCGGCTTCACGCTCGGATGCATCTTCACATTGTTTCCGCCCACGCAATGGCCGGCCCTCAGACGCCACAAGTCAGCCTCAAAGGACGTCGCCTCCCTATAGGGGAGAACTGTGTGCCGGAGGCCGACCAATCGCGCCAATCGCGTTGCGCAGGCGACATCAATATCTGCGGTTGGAGCGGCAACGGTCACGAACGACAGATCACAAAGCAATTGTCGCGAACATGCTAGCAGAAGACGAGAATCATTGCCTGCAGTAAGCGCAACGCTCGTCTTTCCGGCCTTTGCCAAGATCGCCGTGGTCTCGCTGATGCGCTTGCAAATCCGCAGGCAGGCGGCCGTTGGATCATTCGCGGTCTCGATCGCGGCAAGCGGCCAATGCCGCTTTACCGTCCAATTCTCCAAATCAAGATAATGATTGCAGAGCAGACGCGAGATTCCCTCATGCGCGGTCAGTCCGGCGGTAAACCAGCCGGCATTGTCGACATCGAGCGTTTTGTAGAGTTTGCCGCGGAAGCGCGCGTCATATGAAGCAGGATCGAGGAGAGCAGCGGCCGTGGCACCTGCAAACCTTCGCTCCCGGTCGTAGACAACCGAAAGCGTGCCGTTCGCATCCAGATAGACACGGCGCGCGTCGCAGGCGCTCACTATGAACAGGAAGCTGCCCGCCAAACGATAGATGTCGCGCTCGATCACAGCATCGAGATCCTGGCGGCTCTGAAGGGAGCTGCCAAGCGAATACCGATCGTCGATGATCATACCGCGCTCAAGATCGATGGCGGTTCCGAGCAGCAAACCGATCTCTCGCCCTGTCGCATCCGCGACCCGAACCACCCGGGTCTGCTCGGCAATGTTGAGGAAGACGCCGTCAAGCTGCCACTGCCGCCAGCCCTGCGAGCACGGCTGAAAGGCGGTCGAGATGATGAACTGTCCATCAAGCTTGTCATATCCGGGCGGCATCGGCGATTTCCTTACTCAGGATTGCACGGCCGGCTTGGCCAGCGACTTTCAAACGTACAATCGAAAGGTTATCCGATATATTTAAAGTCTGTAAGCAGGTCATTATTCGTCTATTTGGACGAGGCGGGAGTATATCGTAAGGATTAGTCGCGATCGTGCATCACTTTGGTTATTGTTGTTCTCGGCCACATCACTCACATCGATCTGGCGCCGAACAACGATGGACCAGCGTTAATCTCGCAGGCCCGATCCGGATAAAGCGATGTCTAGGTACAGATCAGCTGGCATGCGGCAACCTCGAGGTTTCGAAGCGGGAAATGACGTCGCAACGGATCAGCCGCCGGCTGCGGGGCGACGGGAACGCGGCAATGGGCGGCAAGGCCTGAGTGCAACGAGCCATCTGCCTGTCTCCATCAAGCTGTTCCTGATCGGGCTGCTTATCCCCTGGATCATACCGCTGGGGCCGCTGAATCTCTCCGTCTATCGCATCGTGCTGTTGTTCACACTGTTGCCAAGCGTTGCAATGCTGGCGCAGGGCAAAGTCGGTCCGGTCAGGCCGGCGGATGTCGGCCTCCTGCTGTACAGCGTCTGGCTCACAATAGCGCTCGGCGTGGCACATGGATTGGTTGTGGCAACCCAATCGGGCGGGATGATGCTTGTCGATGGAATGGGCGCCTATCTGCTGGCGCGTTGCTACATCCGCAACATCGACGAATTTCGTGGCATGATCATCTTCGTCGTGAAGCTGCTCGCATGCCTAGCACCGTTCGCCCTGTACGAGTGGCTGACGGGCCAGAAGCCTTTGCTCGTTTCATTCGGCATGATATTTCCAACAGTTGAGATAACGAAAATGGTTCCGCGCTTGGGCCTCTGGCGTGTGCAGGGACCGTTCAGCCATTCCATCCTATATGGCGTGTTCTGCGGCAGCATGTTTGCGCTTACCGCTCTCGCCGCAAGTGACAAGCCATCCACACGCCGACTTCTGGCGTGCCTTGTTTGTGGAACCGCGATCATGTCGATGTCGTCGGCTCCGATCGCCGGCATTTTCTGCCAGCTGGCCCTGCTCGCCTGGGACAAGGTGCTCGGCAACTTTCAAGCGAGATGGAAGCTGCTGTGGGGATTTGCTCTCGCCGGCTACCTCGTGATCGAGTTCGGATCCCACCAGACACCAATTCAGTTCTACATCTCGCACTTCACCTTCGATCAGCAGACGGGCTGGTACCGCATATGGATCTGGAATTATGGCTCCGCTTCCGTGGACAACAATCCGATGTTTGGCATTGGCATGGGCGACTGGGTGCGGCCAAGCTGGATGGGCAGCGAAAGCGTCGATAATTTCTGGCTTCTTACGGCGATGCGATATGGGCTTCCGGCCTTCATCTTGCTCTTATTGTCTTTGCTATCCTTGTGGGGAGCGATCGCGCTGCGAAAGGGCCTCGACCAACGCCACAATGCATGCCGCACAGCCTATCTTATCTGCATGGCCACCTTTGTATTCGTCGGCTCGACCGTTCATTTCTGGGGTGCCACCTATGCTTGGCTTTTCTTTCTCGCCGGTGCAGGCGTGTGGCTGCTGGATACAAAGGCCACAGCCAGCGCCAACGAACCAAATGCGCGGTCGTCACGCAGCCGTATCGTTCGCCAGCCACGATTACAGGCCAGCCGCACAGCCTTGATCGAGAGCGGGCACTCGCAAACTTAAGCCAAAGAATGAGAGTTCATCTGAGAGAGCGGGCTCGGCCTCTCACCATTCGCCCGTTCGGCGCCATTTCCAACGGGAGTACCGGCTCTTCAAACCGCGAACGAGCCGCTCAAGGATGAATCGTGGGTGCCGTCTGACTTTGTCAGCGCCCATCTCCATGCGCCGTTCCAGGCCATCCCAACCGGAGATGTCTTTCGTATCTCGGACCAAAGAACGTGCCAAATCCCGGAAGTTTGACACCTTACTCGCGTTCGGATGACCACGATCATAAAGGCGCGTTGCCAGCTCAACCGCCTGGCCGGCCATCGCGGCCTTGGCGTGTCGGTGAAATTGCAAGGACTGATCCATCTCACCAACACTCCCGCCAAAAAGCGCCTCGAATGCGTCGCGTCGCTCGGTCAGGTCGCGGAGTTCGTCAACCTTCGTCGCAGAAAGGCTATTAGGATGCTCCCGATGCCACGCCTGATCCGCGCCGCGGATATAGGCAACATCACAGAAGGCAGCCACTCGAAGCCACATCTCCATGTCGTGCGTGTGCGGCAAGGGCAGTTGGCCGCCCACGAGGTCCACAACCGACTTGCGCATGAGAACCTCAGGCGAGGTGATCACATTGAACGCTGATTTGCAGCGGGCCTCGAGCCATTCCTTTCCGGGCCATATCGTCCATGCTCGCGCGCGGACGCGATGTTTGGGAGTGGCGGCGCTGAAATGAACTGGCCGCCCATAAACCAGCCCAACGCTGGGAAATCGCTGCATGACCGCAATCGCGCGTCGAAGCGATCCCGGCGTCAGCAGATCGTCGGCATCGAGGCGTACAAGGAACTCCCCGTGTGCAAGTGCAAGCCCGTCATTGAAGGTTTTCACAGGCCCGGCATTGTGACGATGGGCGAGGACAGTGATCCGGGGATCGGATGCCGCGAGTTCATTCGCAACCGAAAGGCTAGCGTCGGTCGACTTGTCATCCACGATAATAACATCGACCATCGCACCCTCTTGCGACAAAGCACTGCGGACGGCGTCGGGAAGAAAGCGCGCATAATTATAGCAGGGAATTACGACACTCACCGTCGCTTCCTTGAACGCGCTTTGAGGCCTGACTGTCAGTTTGCGGGCCACAATCGTTTCCTCGTCTCGATTCATGGCCTTTGTCATGCGATCGGAAATGCCATTCCCGAGTGCAAGGCAGATGGATCTCGTCACGTCGATTTCGCTTCCGTTTGTACGCATAGCCGAAAATAAATAAAGTTGAGTTGAAAATAAACGAGATCGTTTTGATAACCGATCAGGCGCTACTATACCTCAAAAGACCACTGCATTACCTATTGATTCCAACAGAGTATTAGATAATTTTGTAGCAACCATCAGATCTACGAGTAAAGACATGGTCACGGTACAAGTAACAATCCCATGTTACAATTACGGGAAATACCTGGAAGAATGCGTGGAAAGCGTTCTCAGTCAGGCAGATGTCAATGTCGAGGTACTGATTATCGATGATTGCTCGCCCGACAATACGCCCGAGGTCTGCCGGAAGCTAAGCCAGGACAGCAGGGTGAGGATCATTCGCCACGAGGTGAACAAGGGGCATATCGCAACCTACAACGAGGGTATCTCCCAGATCACTGGCGATTACTTTGTCTTGCTGTCGGCGGATGATCTTTTGACGCCTGGCGCATTGTCACGCGCTACAGCGTTGATGGAGGCAAACCCGAACATTGGAATGACCTACGGTCAGGCGATCTCGTTCAACTCCTTGCAGCGCCCCGATGCCCGGACACTTCAGACAGGGACATCGATCTGGCCCGGGGCAAAATGGATAAGGCAGGTCTGCGAGTCGGGTAAGAACTTCCTCGTCTGCCCGGAAGCGGTTGTTCGAGCGAGTATCCAGAAGAGAATCGGCGGCTACGATCCGACACTTCCGCATTCTGGCGACATGGAAATGTGGATGCGCATCGCTTCAATCTCCGATATCGGGCGTGTGAACGGCACCGACCAGGCCTACTACCGGACACATGCGCAAAGCATGCAGCGAACTATCCACGCGGGATTCCTGTTCGACCTAATCGGCCGGCGCGAGGCCATGCGATCGACCTTCGAAAAAGAAGGGGAGGACTTGGCGGAGCGCGATGAGCTGCATTCTCTCGGCAAACGGGCGCTTGCATTCACCGCGATCCAGCACGCACGCAACCTGTGTGAATTCCCGGTCGCCGATGACGCCAGTCCGACAGATTATCGCGAGTTCGCCGTGGCGCTCTATCCTAATGTGGTCGGAACACGTCGATATCGGGCGCTCATGGCAGCGCAGGCACCGCATCGCAGTCCTATACAGAAGGCATTGTCCCACTACGAGGGCCGATTGCGCAGGTTTGCCGAAACGGCCATCTTCAACCGCGTCGAATACCATTGGTCCCGCAGGACAGGCGTATACTTCCCGCGTTGTTACCTTTGAGGCGCTCTGCGTGCGTCGAGAACCATCCGGATGGCGGACCGCCGCTGTCTTGTTCTAAATCGCGCACTCCAACCGGCGGGCCCGTCCCGGCCGCGGATCGCCGTACCGGCTTCTTAGAAGCGGGAGCCGCCCGCAATGAAAGTCTCGTCTTCTGACCCTCATCTGTTGGTTACGATCCCTACTTTGAGGCGGGAATATCATTGTGTTCGTCAAACGACTTGGTGGCAACATGATCCATTTCTTCACCGGGGAGCCTACGTTACTTTCTCCGACCACGCCGCCACCGGGTGTGCAGGGACTCTTCCCGCTCGCGATGATCGGCGCCGTTCGGGAGTTCTTTCCAACGCACGTAAATGGCATTGGATTGCAACGAACGGTGCGGTCGTGGGCTCGAGGCTGATCAGGCAAGCGTTCACGAGCGAGCGGTATTTTCACCCTCGCCCCTCAATGGTTTGCAATAACCACGGTTCCTCAATCTTCAGCGGCTCCAATCTTGGACCGACCAGCCAGAATCTTATGGAACGCGATGCGGCGAAATCACCAAACCCGAGGCCCAGGTTCCTGTCGATCGGGTCACCGCGTCCAGCAGCGGACACGACCAGCACATCTCGCCGGACGCCACCTATCTCCAGCTATGTGCGTCACCACGGCTCGCGCTCTCATTGAGGCGAGGGAAAGTTTCTCGCCAATGCCGCCATCAAGTCGCACGAGCTAGGCCTTGGAGGGAACCCACAAAAAAAGTGCTGGACCCCACCATGCCTCTAGAGGCAACAACGGGTCAGTAAAGCGACGTGTGGCTTTACTGCAGTATGATCGAATCTTCGGCACCGGCCTTCAACTGCAGCCTCTGCACGATGACCAAACATGGGATAGAGCTCAATCCACCCCTAAATCTCGCGTGCCACTTGGTGGCTTACGCCGATCTTCAAGACGACTGCGTCACTACTTTCAGCGCTCGACGAAAAGCCGCATCTACAGCCTCACCCGCCACATCCCAAGACGTCGAATCTACGCTTTCCGCCGCCTTTCGGGAAGCTGAGCCGAATTCCGGCATCGTCACGAGCGCGTGCAATGCATCGGCAAGCGCGTGCGGCGAAAGCGGCGCATAACGAACATTGGCGTTATCGAGGACGATCCGGTTATGATTGGCATCGTTGACAACGGGAATGCACCCGCAGGCGAGCATTTCATGGGGAACCAGCGAAACGTTTGTAAGCGACAACGTCAGACCGGCGAAGCACCGGTTATAGATGTCGCCCAGCTTGTCGGGGGAGACCAATCCATGATTGCTGTATCGGAAGGGAAGCATACCGAGGTCCTCACCGAAAAGGTGAAGTTCAATCTCCGGATGACGCTTGGCGAATAGTTCGAGCGCGAGGAGACCGAGCTCGACAGCGCGGCGCGGCGTGCCGGCGCGCGCGTAGAACGCAACGCCATTCCTCTTGGATGATGGATTGAAGCGATAGCGGCTTGTGTCACAGCCGAAGGGAAACCAGTCGGATTCCATTCCGAACTCCGCCGCCAACTTATCGTTTAGCCATCGGCCCGCGGTGAGGCCGTGGAATCCCATTCTATAAGTGCTTTCCGCCAATGCGCTGTTAGTACCCACAGGGTAAAAGGATGGCTCATAATCCTGAACGAAGTAAAAGCGTTTGCCTGCCGTCCGAAGGTTGAACATGGCGTAAGCCGATGGCCAATGGGTTGCCACGACCGCATGGGCATCCATTACATCGGGGCCAAATTTGCCAATTTTGCATGTAACACCATAGCTTGAACGAGCGATACTTTCGTAATATTTATGATCCCCGGCATATGGATCGTAGAAGTAGACGCGATTGTCGTAGCCGATCCGTTGCAGATAATTAACCATGCGAAATATTGTCGTATGCCCGCCCGATCCCGGACCGGCTGGGCCAACGATCCAATTGATCGTGATTGGTACGCCCTCTTCGACCGCTGGAACAGAAAACTCTGCCGGTCGGGTGAAATCAGCGTTCAAAACGTCTTGAGGGAAAACATGCCAGGTAAAGCCTTTCGGCTTGATCCAGTCGGATAGCTTTGATCTCGCGCGCGCAACCAGTGTGCCCAAACCATCATGCAGCATGATCTGACCAAGCTGTCGGCCCCGCCGATCGAACTGCGCACCAATACCCTTCAATGTGGCCGCAGCCCGCGTTGCCGGGCCACGGGACTTGCTATTTGCCGCAACCGGAACCTTCGTCAGCAAAAGCTTTATCCTTTCGTCCGCATGCGCAGCGCATTGCCGCGACGCTCGTTGACATCAAGCAGACGGCGCCATACCGCATCCACCGAGGCATTATATTATCCGCAAATATAAACACCGAAATTACTTTCGCAATTCATTATGACGAAGCAATAACTTCAAAATAATTACGCCTTTCGACTAGGTATATACCGCATTTTGATTCCTTTACTCTTCTGGTGAAAAGCTTTCTCTTGAATAGCGAAAGTCATCGGCCCGCGCTGTTTGTCGTGAGTTGAAGCCGGCGTTTTGTAGAGTGGAGTGAGGACATCAGAGCATGATTGCTTCGAGCGTAAAACTGGGTGACGATGTCGTCATTCACCACCCGGATCTCGTAAATCTCTACGGCTGCTCGATCGGCTCGGGCTCGCGTGTAGGAACCTTCGTCGAGATCCAAAGGGGCGCCGCCATTGGCGAAAACTGCAAGATCTCCAGCCACTCCTTTGTCTGCGAGGGCGTGACGATCGAGGATGGGGTGTTCATCGGCCATGGGGTGATGTTCACCAACGATCTTCAGCCGCGCGCCGTCAATATCGATGGATCGCTCCAATCGGATGCCGATTGGGCGGTCGTCCCCACGCTCGTCAAGCGATACGCCTCGATCGGCAGCAACGCGACGATCGTCGCCGGCGTGACGATCGGCGAAGGCGCGCAGATCGGCGCCGGCGCGGTCGTGACCAAGGATGTTCCCGCATACGCAATAGCAGCAGGCGTGCCAGCGCGCGTCATAGGCCGCGCCAAGGATGCACCCGTCGAAGTTCTATCATCTGGGAGGGCACGATGATCGGTATTGCCGTCGTCGGTTATGGCTATTGGGGACCCAATCTGGTCCGAAACTTTGCGGAAACACCCGGCGCGCGCCTGCTCTGGGTCTGCGATCTGAAGAAAGACCGGCTCGGCGCCGTGCAGATGCGCTACCCGACGGTCCAGATCACCGACGATTTCGACGAGGTTCTGCGCGATCCGCGCGTCCATGCGATCGCAATCGCCACACCCGTTTTCGCCCATTACAAGCTTGCCATGCAGGCGATGATGGCCGGCAAGCACGTGTTTGTCGAGAAGCCGATGGCATCGACCTCGGAAGAAGCGCGGCGCATGGTGGAAGAGGCGACGCGCAGGGGCCTGGTCCTCGCGGTCGACCACACCTTCATCCACACCGGCGCGGTCCGCAAGATGCGCGATATCATCGAGACCGGTCTCGGCGACGTCTATTATTACGACTCCGTTCGCGTCAATCTCGGCCTTTTCCAGCACGACGTCAGCGTCGTCTGGGATCTGGCGGTCCACGATCTCTCGATCATGGATTATGTACTGCCGGAAAAGCCGGTCGCAGTCTCGGCGACGGGCATGGGGCATGTGGCAGGTGAGCCGGAGAACATCGCCTATCTCACATTGTTCTTCGAGAGCAAGCTGATCGCGCATATCCACGTCAACTGGCTGGCGCCGGTGAAGGTGCGGCGCACGCTGATCGGCGGCAGCAACAAGATGATCGTCTATGACGATCTCGAGCCCAGCGAAAAGATCAAGGTCTACGACAAGGGCATCACGCTGAGCAGCCCGGAGCAGAACGGCGACAAGGTCTACGAGATGCGTGTCGGCTACCGCACCGGCGACATGTACGCACCGCAACTCGACATGACCGAAGCGCTCGGCCGCGAGCTGAAGCAGTTCGTCGACTGCGTAGCCGCCAACACCCAGCCGGAGGCTGACGGCCATGCCGGTCTGCGCGTAGTCCGCATTCTCGAAGCTGCGACGCAATCGCTCGCCCAGCGCGGCCGCGTCATCGAACTCGAACAGGCAAGGCTGATAGCATGATCCCGTTGCTCGACCTGAAGGCTCAATACGTATCGATCAAGGACGATGTCGACGCCGCCGTGCTGCGCGTGCTGGCCTCTGGCCATTACGTGCTCGGCGAGGAAGTGGCGCGTTTCGAGGAAGAGTTTGCGAGCTATTGCGGAACGAAGCATGCGATTGCCGTCAACACCGGCACCAGTGCCCTGCATTTGTCGCTGCTCGCGGCTGGCGTCGGCCCCGATGACGAGGTGGTGACCGTATCGCTGACCTTCGTCGCCACCACTGCCGCCATCTGCTACACGGGCGCCCGGCCGGTTTTCGTCGATGTGGAGCCGGTGACGCTCACCATGGACCCTTCGAAGCTCGAAGCGGCCATCACCCGCAAGACCAAGGCGATCGTGCCGGTCCATCTCTACGGCCAGATGGCCGACATGGACGCCATCCAGGCGATTGCCGACAAGTATGACCTGCCTGTTATCGAGGATGCCTGCCAGGCCCATGGCGCCGAATACAATGGCAAGCGCGCCGGCAGCATCGGGCTTTCGGGGTCGTTCAGCTTCTATCCCGGCAAGAACCTCGGCGCCTGCGGCGAAGGCGGCATCATCGTCACCAACGACGACGAGCAGGCCAAGGCGATGCGCATGCTGCGCGATTGGGGCCAGGAGAAGCGCTATCACCACGTGATGAAGGGTTACAATTACAGGATGGACGAGATCCAGGGTGCGATCCTCAGGATCAAGCTCCGCCATCTCGAAGACTGGACCGAAGCGCGGCGCACGCGTGCCGCGCGCTATTCGGCGCTACTTGCCGGATCGAGAAGCGTCCAGGCGCCCGTTGCGGCAAGCGACCGTCGCCATGTCTATCACGTGTATGCGGTACGCACGCCTGATCGAGATCACCTGCAACAGGCTTTGCGCGACGAAGGCATCCACACCGGATTGCACTATCCCGTGCCGGTGCATCTGCAAGAAGCGCATGCGGATCTCGGCTACCAAGTCGGCGATTTCCCGGTTTCGGAAGCAGCAGCGCGTGAAGTACTGTCGCTGCCAATCTATCCTGAGCTGACGATGCGCCAAGTCGAAGAAGTCGTGGCCGCGGTGGAGCAGGACGCCTATGTCAGCTGATCCAGCCCCCCTCGTCCGCCTTGTCCAATCGGTACACGGCCTGAAGGAAAGCGCTTCCGATCCGCTCTATCAGAGCGAGCTCGCCAGGGAATTGCGACAGACCTACGGGTTGGCGGGGCTCGTGGAACTATATGCACGCTTCGCCAATGGCGACGGCTTCGTCGATGCCTTCATGCGCAAGGTCATCTGGAAAAGCTTCACGCGCTCCTGCGGCTCTGGCCTACAGGTGGGCGGCGGCGTCGGGTTCAAGCATCCCGAAACATTCGAAATCGGCAACGGCGTGTTCATCGGCGCCCAGGCTTACATCCAGGGTCGCTTCGACGGCACCTGCAAGATCGGCGACAATAGCTGGATCGGCCCGCAGGCCTATTTCGACGCGCGCAACCTCATTCTTGAGGAATGCGTCGGCTGGGGGCCGGGCGCCAAAGTTCTTGGCTCCAGCCATACCGCGCTTCCGGTCGACGTGCCTATCATCCGTACCGACCTCGAAATCAAGCCTGTGCGCATCGGCGCCTGGGCCGATATCGGCACCAATGCCACGATCCTGCCGGGCGTCACCGTCGGCAAAGGTGCGATCGTCGGCGCCGGCGCAGTGGTCACGGCGGATGTGGAGCCGTTCTCGGTCGTTGCCGGCGTACCGGCCAAATTCATCCGGTGGCGCGAAAACTCCGATCCCTCAACTGTAGAAAGCGTGGAGTAATCATGAAAAACCAGCGAATTCTGATCACCGGCGGCGCGGGCCTCATCGGCTCGCACATCGCGGACCTCGTTGCGCTGGAAGAGCCTCGCGAGATCGTCATCATCGACAACTTCGGACGCGGTCGCCGCGAAAATCTGGCCGAGGCGATCAAGTCGGCACCCGTCACGATCATCGAGGGCGACATCCGCGACCGCAAGCTTCTGAAGGAAACATTCGCCGGTATCGACACCGTATTCCACCAGGCGGCCATCCGCATCACCCAATGCGCCGAAGAGCCTCGTCTGGCCTTCGACGTTCTTGCCGGCGGCACGTTCGATGTGCTTGAGGCGGCTGTGGAAGCGAAGGTGTCCAAGGTTGTCGCGGCATCGTCCGCCTCCGTTCTCGGGCTTGCCGAGAGCTTCCCGACAACCGAAGACCATCACCCCTATAACAACCGCACGATCTACGGGGCTGCCAAGGCCTTCAACGAAGGGCTGCTCAGAAGCTTCGCCGAGATGTACGGCCTGCGCTATGTCGCACTCCGCTACTTCAACGTCTACGGACCGCGCATGGATGTGCATGGCGTCTACACCGAGGTGCTTATCCGCTGGATGGAGCGCATCGCCAACGGCCAGCCGCCCATCATCCACGGCGACGGCCTGTCCACCATGGATTTCGTGCATGTTCATGATATCGCCCGCGTGAACCTGCTTGCGGCGAAGTCGGATGTGACCGACGAAGTATTCAACGTGGCGAGCGGCGAAGAAACGAGCCTGCGCGATCTCGCGGAACTGCTGATGAAGGTCATGGGTGCGTCGATGGACGTTCAATACGGGCCGGCGCGCAAGGTCAATGCCGTTCCTCGTCGCCTTGCCTCGACGGTCAAGGCCGAGAGCATGCTCGGCTTCAAGTCCGAGGTCAGCATGGAAGAAGGCCTGCGTGATCTCGTCGCCTGGTGGCGGCATGAGAAGATGCTGAGCACCGGAGAAGCGGCATGAGCCAAATTCCAGTCGCAAAACCTGTTCTCGACGAACAGGAAGTCGAGGCGGTTCGCCGCGTCATCCTCTCCGGTTGGGTAACGCAAGGCCCGGAAGTCGCCGCGTTCGAACACGAGTTCGCCGATTTCGTCGGCGCCTTGCATGCCTGCGCGGTTTCGAACTGCACGACGGCGCTGCACCTTGCTCTGCTCGCGGTCGGCGTCGAAGCCGGCGACGAGGTCATCACCGTCAGCCACTCCTTCATCGCGACAGCGAATGCGATCCGCTATTGCAACGCGACGCCTGTCTTCGTCGATATCGAGGCCGATGGATTCAACATCGATCCCGAGTTGATCGAGGCTGCGATTACGCCGCGTACCAAGGCGATCATCTGCGTGCATCAGCTCGGCATGCCTTGCGATTTGAACCGCATCGTCGAGATCGCGGAACGGCGCGCGATCCCTGTTATCGAGGATGCAGCCTGCGCAACGGGCAGCGAGATCCTGTGGAAGGGCCGCTGGGAGAAGATCGGCAAGCCGCATGGTGACATCGCCTGCTTCTCCTTCCATCCGCGCAAGGTGGTAACCACGGGCGACGGCGGCATGCTGACGACGGCAAACCCGGAGTATGACCGCAAGTTCCGCCTCTGGCGCCAACACAGCATGAGCGTCACCGACAGCGTGCGCCATGGCTCGAAGCAAGTGATCTATGAAACCTACCCCGAGGTCGGTTTTAATTACCGAATGACGGACATGCAGGCCGCCGTCGGCCGCGAGCAGCTGAAACGACTGCCGGACATCGTCGCCAAGCGACGTGCGCTGGCTGCCGCCTACGCACAGGCTCTGCGCAATACTGACGGCATTCGCCCTCCAGTCGAGCCGGATTGGGCACGCAGCAACTGGCAGAGCTATTGCGTGACACTGCCCGATCATGTGGACCAGCAGGAGTTCATGCAGACGTTGCTCGATCAAGGCATCTCGACGCGACGCGGCATCATGAACAGCCATCTCGAGCCGGCCTACGCGGCAGAGAGCTCGCACCGGGTTTCGGGTGACCTGCAAAGCAGCGTCAGCGCACAGAACCGCACGGTCATTCTGCCGCTCTTCGTGCAGATGACGGACGCCGAGCTCGATGAGGTCGTAAGCGCAATCTCAGCCAGCCTGGCACCCTCTGCGCCGGTCATCGCCAAGGCAGGGTGACGCACGCTCCAAACATCAAAAGCGGCAAGGCATGCGGCCCGATGCCGCGTGCTTCGGCGGCTCGACCAACATCGCCCCTGGACGGAATATCACACTGCAAATATCCGAAATTGATCTACTATTAGCAAGTATGCACAAATGCGACTATCACTAAAATTCACCGAGAGGTTGCTACTTTATCGATATTATCGCGATTATACACACCGTATATTCCCTACCGCTATTTGAGTAGCTGCGAACCTATTCGGTTGAGTTTATCGCGGATGAAGTTGGTGTAGGATGGTTAACAGCAATCAGAAATAGATAGGTGTAACCCAAAAGACGGAGAGCATTATGTCATCGATGGACCCGGAAGAAACACCCTCTAACCGTGCACGCCGACATTTTCTCGGTGTTGCGGCGGCGACCAGCGCCAGAGTTGCCGGAATCGCTGTCGCGACCATGGCAATCGCCTCTTCACCCGCGAAAGCGATGGGGCGAAACTGGGGCGGCGGTCGCGGTGGCGGTGGCGG
>UBVW01000109.1:0-189 GCA_900469085.1 Hyphomicrobiales bacterium
TGCCCGACCTGAGAGATAGGTGACAATTCGTACCGGAGACATGGGTTACACTTTTCGATTTTATCGGGAGGTGTGGATGCCGTGGAGAGAGACTTCGGTCATGGATGAGCGTCTTCGATTTGTCGCCCGCCTGCTGGAAGGCGAGAGCATGAGCGATGTGTGCCGTTCGTTCGGCATTTCGCGCAAGAC
>UBVW01000109.1:195-923 GCA_900469085.1 Hyphomicrobiales bacterium
GCACGCAAGATCCGCGAGCTGCTTGTGCGGCGGCTGGCCGGCGACGTGCGCATTCCGGCCAAAAGCACGGTGCATGCCGTGCTGGACCGCTACGGCCTTGTAAGCCAGGCCCGCAAGAGGAACCATGCGAACAAGGCCGTCGGCACGCCGCTATCGGCAGCATCTGGTCCCAACGATCTCTGGTGCGCCGACTTCAAGGGCGAGTTCAAGCTGGGCAACGGCCAATACTGTTACCCCCTGACGATCACCGACCAGCTCTCGCGCTATCTTCTGTGTTGCGAGGCCTTCGAATCGACGCGCGAACAGGGTGTCTTCGAAGCCTTCCGGCGGGTTTTTGCCGAGCGGGGCCTGCCGGCCGCGATCCGCTCCGACAACGGCCTGCCCTTCGCCAGTCCCAACGGGCTCTACAATCTGTCAAAGCTCTCGGTCTGGTGGCTCAGGCTCGGCATCGCCATCGAGCGCATCCGTCCCGGCCACCCTCAGGAGAACGGCCGCCACGAGCGCATGCACCTGACGCTCAAGAAGGAAGCGACGAGGCCGCCGGGCCGCAATATCCTGCAGCAGCAGATGCGTTTCGACGCTTTCGTCAGCGAATTCAATGAAGAACGGCCGCATGAGGCGCTGTCCATGAAGGTCCCGGCCGAGCTCTACACCCCATCGCCCAGACCCTATCAGGGCCTGCCGGACATCGACTATCCCTTCCACGATCGCGACGCCATCGTCACCAA
>UBVW01000109.1:962-1110 GCA_900469085.1 Hyphomicrobiales bacterium
GGCATTTGGCTCGTCAGCTTCCTGCGTTATGATCTCGGATATATCGACTTAGAACAGAGGACATTGCAAACAATCGACAACCCGTTCGGCACGAGGTTGTTACCTATGTCTTAGGTACAGATTGTTACCTATGTGTCCGGGCTGGGCA
>UBVW01000090.1:0-1514 GCA_900469085.1 Hyphomicrobiales bacterium
GCCGGATCGTTCATGTAATCTGTCCTCGGCTTGCGGCCACGCTTCTGATAGCCGTTCGCCGTGCTACCGTCGCGAATGCCAAACATATGATCGGTCTGCCCAGTGCGGCGAGGGCCGCTTCTGCTGCGCTGCTGCTCACGCCCGGCCTGTATCTCCGCGACAACAGACAGCATGTCGTCCAGACGCTTGTTGTCGACGACCTCGGCGCGATGCACCGAGCGCAATGTGTCAAAGGTTTTGTAGGGCAGGGCAAAGCTCTCGTGCATGATCTCAAGCCGTCCGTCTGGATAATCGCAGACAATCACCTTCCGGCCTGCCAACGGCCTGGAAATCTCGGTCGGATCGAGAATGAACAGCACCTTGTCGTAACGCAGCGTCAGGGATTGCGACAGCGTGCGCACCTCCTTGCGGCACATGGCGCCATCGAGGTTCTCATGATCGGCTAAAGGTCGGTGCATGTCCTTCGGGTTACGCGGTAGCTTGCCGAAACGCCTGTTGAAATCCGCAATGAACTCAGGTGCATAGGCGTTGGCGTCCTCGATCGTGTCGATACCGCGAAGCCGCATCTCCTTGACCAGCCGATCCTGCAATGTCTGGTTGGCACGTTCCACACGGCCCTTGGCCTGCGGGGTGTTGGCACAAATAACGTCGATGTTCAGCTCATAAAGCGCCCGGCCGAATTGCGTCAGGCCGCTCGTCCGGTCCTTCTCCGACGCATGTGTGGAGCGGAAAACACCATGCTTGTCACTATAGAAAGCCAGCGGTTTGCCCCATTGCTGCAGATAGGTCTTGGTCGCGTGCAGATAGTCGAATGTGTTCTCCGATCCGGCAAACCGTAGATGCAGCAGCTTGCCGGTCGCGTCATCGATATAGACGAGCAGGGCGCATTTGGGGCCACGGTTCTCGAACCAACAGTGATGTGAGCCATCGATCTGCACCAGTTCGCCAAAGCAGTCACGTCGGCCGCGTGGCTGGAAAACCCGTTTCTTGCGTTCTCTGCGTGAGACCCAGATACCAGCCTCGGTCATCCATTGTCGCAGCGTCTCCTTGGCGACAGAGATATGGTGCAGCTCGATCAGCTTCTCACGCGCCAGCGTCGGACCGAAATCCAGATAGCGTTCGCGGATCAGATCCAGCGCCGCATTGCGAAACTCCTCGCTATGACGCCGATTGCTCGGGCGCGATCGTTTCTTCGAAACAAGGCCAGCCGGACCGTCCCGGTCAAAGGCCTGCAGCAGTCGATGGACCTGGCTTCGACTGAGGTCGAGCCGTTCGGCGGCCTCGACGACCGTCAGACGTTCGTCACGGATCTTCTGGATGAATTCGAGGCGATGCAATTCTTTCTGCGACATGGTGATCAAAAAGGACATGACGACTCCGTCCGCTTATGGTCTCGACCAGGCTGAAGATCGTCATCCTTGCTCCCAACGTTGGCTTTGACCAGTGCGTCGAGAGGCGAGACTGTCGCATCTCTAACTGGCCCAACTGTCGCATTACTAAATAGCCCTTACACA
>UBVW01000002.1:0-108421 GCA_900469085.1 Hyphomicrobiales bacterium
TCTAACTTTGCGGCTACACATTTAGATCGCATAATATAGCTTATGGAACTAACTCACTTTTGGTGGTTAGGCCGCCATTCCGGACCATTCCGGGTGGCGAGCCCAAATTGCCGACGTCAATGCCACCATTCGAACCGAAATCTCCTGGGTTTTACCCATCGCCCCTTGGCATCCGACGAAGTCGTTTCACATAAAGCTGAAGTTTCGGTCGCGAACATTGACGACCTATAGTCGTAAGCCGTCATGTTCTCCGGGCGTTTAAGACGCACCGCCGCGAGCTCCGACTGATCGATGCGTCCCGATACGGTAGCAGCAATCCTCGCTACGATCTCGTCCATCACATCAAGGAGTTCACGAAACGGTCTACGCATGCTGTCTGACCAGATCACTATCCCTCCTCTTGTTTCCGTGAGAGCGATGTTTACGCGCAAGCCGTCACCAGCCTGACGGATCGACCCGCTGATAACGTACCCGACACCGAGGGCGCGTCCGATTTCAACGGGGTTCCTTGTCGTCACAGCCGTTGCTGCGGAACGTGAGCTCACAAACAGACCTTTGAGACGGCTCAGTTCAAGCGTCAGATCGTCGGTTATTCCTTCTGCCAGGTAGCATTGGTCCGCGACATCGCCGGCAGCGACATCGAACCTCGCTACAGCGATCGAGTTCGACTTGGGCGAACCGTCGCCGACAGGAGATGCCCTTGTGGGAGCGAATTGATAGAGATGGCGGTCGATTAACTCGGTCACGCGATAGACTCGGATCGGCTCAGCGACGCCTTTAAACGTGCGCTCGCCGATCTCTTCGAACGCACAAGGCGACCCCCTGACTTGCTCATAAAGGAACGAGGAGACCTCGATTGCACCGGGATCGGCGGCCGCCTGGATGCGGGCGGTTATATTCACTCCATCTCCTCGCAGATCGGCTCCGACAATGACGACGTCGGCGATATGGAGCCCGAACCGCATGTCTTCACTGTTGCAACCCGGAAGGCCGGCAAGTTCCGCTCGAGCCTCGATTGCGGCTCTAAGAGCACTGACCGGGCTGGCAAACTCAGAAAGAACGGCATCCCCAGCGAATCCGAAAGCGCGACCGTCATGGCGACGAACGACGTCGTGGACCGATTCCAGCGCGGCGCTGATAAAAGATATCGCCGCTTCCTCGTCCGCCTGCATCGCGGAGGTCGAGCCAACGAAGTCGGCCACCATAATCGTAGCGAGTTTGCGCTGCATCTCTGTCCTCCCAAGGTAGGCAGCACGCATCTTGAGACTTTAGCATAGCTTAGCCGGTCTGCTGATACCGAATGCGATCGAGCTGACTCACAAACGATATGATCAAGGAGTTCGTCCTGGCGGCGAACACTGTGCAACGGATGGCGCTAGTGGAGCGGCGGCGTCCCCTCGAGCGAGGCGCGGCGGCCTCTGAAGCATTGAGAGGCCTTCTGACCAAGTCTGGCGAAGTCGCTCCGATGGACGACGCCGATGAGCGTGTGATCGAGGACATCGCGCTGCATATCGACGAGGTGTCAGATGAGACAGTGGCGAGGGCGTTGCTGGCGCTGGCGAGCCAGATCAGAACGTTGCGAATATTGAACAGGCAGATGGCCTGAGGCTGGCCGCCCGTTGTCGCGGCTTCAATTTCGAGCGGATGCGAGTTATTCGGAACAACCTGGTTTCTTGACGGTTGCTGCTCCGCTCAACGCGGATAGGAGACGGCACATGAAGGCATTCGGCATCGCGTACATCGCTACCCTGTTCTCCTTTCTCCTCATCGATGCGGTGTGGCTGGGCTTGTTGGCCAAGAATTTTTATCGCGAGCAATTTGGTGACCTCATGGTTCCCTCCCCCAACCTTGGTGTAGCCGCAGCCTTCTACGTTGTCTTTGCGATTGCGATCGTGGTACTTGCGGTGCGGCCGGGGCTTGGTGCAGGTTCGGTGTGGGTCGCGGTGGGCTATGGTGCCGTCTTTGGGCTTGCAGCCTACGGTACCTACGACATGACAAACCTTTCGACGTTAAAGGGATGGCCCGTCAGCCTGAGCATTGTCGATATGATCTGGGGAACCGTACTCACCAGTGTCGCAAGTGCCTGCGGGTATGCCGCCGCCCGAGCCATCGCCTAGCAACGATACTCGGCAGACCCCGCATTGACGATGGACGAGAACTACACCATCTATCCGGCATGTCCAGAAAAGAGAAGAATGACGTCGAACTCATCAGGGGATGGACGCTGCCCGCGTCCGCGACTTTGGGGTCCGCGGTGCGCGCCAAGGGAATCCTCCAAGAGATACAGGCCCGTCTTCCAGCGACTTCAAAGAAGTCTATCTCGTTGGACGGGGTCGAACTGACGTTGGCGATGTCGGCCAGCGAAAAGTCAGCTTTTAACGCCGCTGCGTCGATCATTTCGAATACAGTCACCGTAGCCGAGACCCTGCCGGTTATCCCGCGCGAGATCCAAGACATCCTCACTATGAAGGCAACCGAAAGGCACCGATGGCTCGCCGACGGCCGTCTTCCAAGCGCGGGAACGCGAACCGTCCGGTTAAACGGGCGCGCTCGGCAGATCACCTTCTACGTCTTTGATCCTAAGGTCGTTGAAGACTTGCTCGACCGCGGTGTGATCGACGAGTGGCGTGTGGAAGACGCGGAAGCGAAGGCAGAGAAACGTCAGAAAAAGGCTTACGAGGCGAAGTTGAAGACGTCCCTCAAAAAGCGTGCCAAGACAAAGAAGGTCGAGAAAGAAAAGGTAGATGATGCGGCATCGCAGCTACGTGGCTGGGAGGAATTCGACATTGACGGTCTGCTTCGCTGAGCGCGCAGCTAGCCGTCCTTCGCGCGTCGCCAAAAGATGAGATATCCGAACCCCGGCCCGACTGCGCCAGGTGCGGTCCCAACGCTGAACGTTTTCCGGTTGGACGATCTCGAAAATTGACGCGATCTATTCCTTTTCGCTTGCCGCATAATTCAAAATTGAGAACTATGCAGGCTCCGAAACGAGGCGGGTAGCATGGGCCAACAGTTGAGCGAACGGTGGGCTTTTCGATCAGGCTGGCTCGATCTAATCCAGCAAGCCCAAGCCGAAATAGCCGCCTTGCCCGCATCGTGGAAAGCAAGTCTCGTCGGAGGCAAGCAAAAGTTCGGATACCTGGAATTGTCCGTCGCCTGGAAAGGCCACGCTCGCCGTGATCGGATCGACAGCATTACCGAACGATACCGCAAGCAATCCGTGGCGATCTGCGAGGAATGCGGCAAGGCTGGCCGTCTCCGCATGGGCGCTCAAATAGCTGCCACTCGCTGCGACGATCACGCGGACTTTGCAGCGACCTTGCAAAGATGACGGGCGCATTGTCCATCTGCCGCCTACTGGTGGGCGCTCTATGCTGACGGCTCACAAAGCTGCTACGCAGAGCGAGAAACTGCGGAAGCAGCCATCCCCGTTGCTAGATAGGAGTTGCCCCATTCCTGCGGACGGCGTGCCGGTCAATCCAGGCTTCGCGCTCGCCTGACGGAGATCGCAACGCCGATTTTCCCTTAAGTTCGAGCCATTATGCCCCCTTGCCTTATGCAACAGCGGTTTTGCGAGCGTCCAAAAAGCCCGCTCGTCTCCGCTGATCTCGGCGGGGCCGGAAATCCGGAAAGCCGTTTCGCTTTTTTCGACGATTTCTGTGCTTTGGCGTGTGGCCGTCTACGATGCATAACGAACGCTTGAATAAACTGCTACGCGCCTATCAAGTCAGCTTTAGCAACGAATTTTTTAGTGTTGAACGTCGATAAGGGTTCATATGTGATCCTTTGCGCGGATTTTTTTGACATTAGGTATCACTTAAGATCCTATATGCAGTCTCACGTCATTTTGAAACAACGGATCATATGTGATACTCTCGGCGAGGAAATGACAGTAAAAGATCATATATGACTCCTAACAGTGTGCCAGGAAACGTCGAGGTCACAATGCGTGAGCTAGGGGTGCGATTGGCGAAGGTTCGCCTTAGCCGCAACCTTACCCAAGCACGATTAGCGCAGGAAGCAGGAGCTTCGCTTCCGAGCATCAAAAGGCTGGAAGCCGGCCGGAACAGCTCGCTCGACACCCTTCTCCGGGTCCTGAGAGCGCTCAACCTTGGTGATCGCATCCTCGACATCCTTCCCAATCCAGAAGTGCGACCAGTCGAGCGGGTTCAACATGGAGGCCACGAGCGACGACGCGCACGAACCCAGACGAAAGCCCCGAAGGCCCGCGACTGGGCGTGGGGCGAGGAGGAGGATAAATGACCGATGCGACCGTCCGTTTACGGGGTAGAGATATAGGCGCTGTCAGTTGGCTCGACGACAGAGCGATCGGCGTATTCCAATACATGCCCGAGTTCGTCCAAAGCAGCATCGAGCTGGCACCGATCATGATGCCGCTACGCCCCGACCCTTACGAATTCTCAGGTTTGCCGCGTGACGCCTTCAAGGGCCTACCTGGCATGCTCGCCAACTCACTCCCTGACAAATTCGGCAAGGCCCTGATCGATACGTGGCTTGCGACGCAGGGGCGATTGGCCGGCAGCTTCAATCCGGTCGAGCGCCTTTGTTATATCGGTACTCGCGGCATGGCGCTCTCGAGTTTCATCCAACTATCCTCAAAGGGCCGCGAAAATCCAAACGCCTTGAGATCGACGCGCTCACCAAGCTGGCCAACAACGTGCTCAACAATCGCGCCACCTTCGGCTGTGTCCTCAACGGCGACGACGACCACGAAACCTTGCAGAAAATCCTGCGCGTTGGGACGTCCGCAGGCGGCGCACGCGCCAAGGCCATCCTTGCCTGGAATGAAAAAACCGGGGAATTCCGTTCCGGTCAGGTCAAAGCCGGTGAAAGCTTCACCTACTGGCTTATGAAATTCGACGGCATTTCCAAAATCGCGACAAGGAGCTGGCCGATCCGCAGGGCGTTGGCCTTATCGAGTACGGCTTCTTTCTCCTGGCCCGCGCCGCCGGTGCCCATAGCGCCGTTCATAACCATCGGAGCACTCGTACCCGTCCAGCCTATTACCACCTGGACGGCGTGAAGCCGTGATCATCATCGTCGCCGCACAGGCGCTCGGCCTCAAATCGATTCTCAATCGCCTGCGGGGACAGGCGAGCCTCGCGCTGCGCCAAGTGCTCTCTGGCCCAAGCCAAAAATGCTGACAATCTGGGACACAATCCGGCCGGAGCCTCCTCGGTGAGCATGGCGACGAGACGACGAGGCCGATCCGGTTCGGCGAGTTCGGAGAGAACCGCCGCCAGTCCGGCAGCACGGCGATCGTAAACATGTTTCAAACGCGCAGCGAGTTCCCGGCGGCGACGCTCTTCCTCGATCCTTCGCTGCTCGGCTTCTCGCCTGAGCCGATCTTCAGTTTTCGTGGCAGCAATCACCGCGAGGCCGACGGCGATATCGCTGGCCATATTCTCCAGTCGCTGGACCTTGGCGTCACGGAAACTCCTGCGCGGCGCAGAGCCCCGGAAAACATATACGTGCTCAAACTCAAACGAGAGCCAGCCGGCAAGCTGGCGGTTCTGTGTACGAATAAAAAGCCGATGAGGCGGCCCACATCGCCAGGAACGTTGCGTATACCGAAGACAAGAAGGTCATCCTGTTCATCACCCCAAAAGAGCTGATCGAGATGATGGCCATCAAAGAGCGCGGCGACGATCCCGCAGACACTGGGGTAAGCGCCACTCGGCCCGGTGCATCGCCTCTTCAAGCCAAACGCAAACTCCGGGAGGACGGATATCTCACCCCTGTCCCGGAGTCCTTGGGGCGCTCTCACGGCCGTTGGATCTCACATTCCCTCCGGAACTGCATTAAGCGGCAAAAGTTATGCTCTGGAGTTAGTAGGAGAAAGCAACATGGACAACGCCTCGAAAGAACTTGCCAACGAATATCGACGTCTAGGTGGCCGACGGATTGCGGTGATTGACGATAATCTCGGCTCATCAAGAGACTGGGATGGCGATCCGCCAGAGGCAGCGCGGTTTTGGAAGGAAAAAATAGCGTCACTATCTGATCGGGAAAGACGTGACGTTGAAACCTTTCTGCCGTCGCTCAACGACGAGAGCGATGAGCCAGGACCCGACTTTACACGCTGAGACCGTTCAGATGGATATTGAAGAGATCATGTTCCCATCAAGTGACTGGGTGCCGAATAATCTTCGGCTCCCGGTCTTGGTCTATAAGCGCGCAGGAGGAGCAACGGCCGCCAGTTCGTTTGAAGCTCTCTTCACTGACAATGGCTGGACCGGAGTTTGGCGAAATGGGGTCTTCAGCTATCAGCACTACCATTCAGGAGCGCACGAAATCCTTGGCATTGGCCGGGGAGATGCAACCCTGTTGATCGGGGGCCCCGGGGGGCGAGCACTGCAGGTCTCATGCGGTGACTGCTTGCTATTACCGGCAGGAACAGGTCACCAAAACCTCAAATCTTCTCCGGATTTCGAGGTAATCGGCGCTTATCCGCATCGGCAGCAAGCGGACATCCAAAGAACGGCTCCGACACCAGACATTCTAACCAAGATATCTAGGTTGCCCATACCTGATACTGACCCGGTTCTAGGGGCGTCCGACGGGCTGGTAAGACGCTGGAAACCATGAAATCGGATGCCAGACGCCGTTAGGGGGAGTGGGTTGGGAAAAGTCAGCGAACTTGTGCTCGAAATCGTTGGCTGGCGCGCTCGCATCATCAGGTGCGAAAAGATCCACGTCATAGTTTCGTGGCGAGGAAACGGTGAACGATTTCAACTGTACCCCTGCCCTCGACGGCAAACTGAACTCGTTTTCTAGGCTGTCGAGCGTCAAAAGATCGCCAGATACGACACCTAATCGCCTAGCCAGGAAATCTCGGATTGAAGCACACGGTGCGCCCCCTACGGGCTTCCTGCTGTCAGTACCTTCAAGGGAACAAATTACCTGCGAGGGCATTTTTCCGCAAACTGAAGGAGGCTGCGAATGCGTGACAAACTCTCAGAGCGCGCACGACCCCTGCGGGGCAGGCCATACTCCCTGGAGGAATTTCGCGCGAAGTATGGCCTAGACAGGCGGGATGCTTATGACCTGTTCAAACGTTTTGGACCTTCCTCCGTCGAGTTGGATCTTCTAATGGCGGCCAAGCGCCGGAGGCCATCGTTCCAGTCCGTCGCCGCCGACATCATACTGTAAGGCAGCGCGATGCTATGCGAAGATGTCGTAACTAGCCGTACCATTCAGACACACCAGCACAGCTTTTTGCTTTCTGTGGGACGTTATAAAGGAACCTAAATTGCATTTGAAGGTTCTCTATCGGAACAGGAGGCGACCATGGTAGATCCGAATAAATCCCCCGCAGTCCAGTCATACAATGCAGACAAGGCTCGGCGGCGTTCTGCCGACCGCGATACTCTTGCAGAAGGCCTCGAAGATACCTTCCCTGCATCCGATCCGGTGTCGGCGACCCAATCATCAGTCGCCAGCACCATCGATGGAAAAGCCGCAAATGATCGTGATGGGGCTCCGCTCGTGGACGAAGCTTTGAGGTCGACTGGTGAGCTTGGCGGTATTGAGCATCTCGGAGGTGTCCGCTCTCTTCGCAGAGGCGCTGTGCGCCTGTCGGACCAAGCCTCCGAAGTTGCTAGCGGTGCCGTTGCGGTTGGGAAGGCTGAAGCAAAGTCAGTCCTCCGAAGCGTTGAAGACTTAGTCAAGGAACGCCCGCTTGCTACTGTCGCTATCGTCGCTGCGGTAGCCTGGTTCTGGGGAGCCACCCGATAGAGGTTGAGGCGACAGTTCAAGCGTTATGGCGCTATCCAGTTAGCTCTCTGCGCGGGGAACGGGTAGACGCAATAGACGTTGCAATTGATGGCGTTCGAGGAGATCGCAGTCATCTTCTCGTTGACCTCATTACCGGCGAGGTTGCTGCTCCGGAAAAGCTCGCCCGCTGGCGTCCGGCGCTGGACCTTGATGCTCGTATCGTCAATGGGGACGTCTTGGTCTCCTCAGGTGATTGGGGCTTCCGGGTGGATGACCCCGAGTTGGATATTGCGCTGTTGGACCATTTTGGCTTCGCCTGTGCGATCCGTCGGGTTGGCAGCACTCTCCCGACAGACGAGGGCGACGTCACTTTGTGCCCGCGATATGCCGCAAGCCCACTCCATTTGCTCTCAACTAGGTCACTTTCCGACTTGTCCGGGATCATGCCGCATGCTGTCTTGGACATCCGCAGGTTTCGCCCAAATATTGTGATAGATACCGGTGCGAACGAGGACGATTGGATCGGTAGTCAAGTCGCCATCGGCACCTACCGTGGCACGATCACGGAGAAAACCAAACGCTGCGGAATGACCATGATCGCGCAAACAGACGTGCCCGAAGACCCCCAAGTCCTGCGCACTGTCGTCCGGAGCCGCCAGCGGTGTTTCGGTGTATACGCCGACGTTAGTTCTGAGGGCCTCATTTCCGCTGGAGATACGATCTCCGTCGCGTGAGCGTTAGCGAGAATGGAAAACAAGATCCGATTTCGCTACCGCATCGATGATCGCCGCGGCCACTTTACTTCCCATTTCGTGAGCACTTGTGATGCCTTGTATGAAAGGCATCTTATGCAGGAGGAACGGGACTGAGACACAGTAGAGATTGTTCGACAGCCCAGGTTCCACGCGGGGTCGGAAATCGTCGTTGATCTCAATGCCACCTGTTCGCCGGGTCTCGTCGGTCTCGCTGGCCTCGGCCTTCTGGGTTTTTGCTTCTTTGATGCCGCCGGTCTGACGAAGGCTTGGGAACGGTAGATCGGAAGCGGAGAGCGCGTGCTGTCCAGTAGCGTCGATGAAGGCACCGTACTTGCACTCATCTCCGTCAACAAGCACGACTGCGCCGGGCTGTTCACCACCTCGTCGGATGTCGTAGTCGTCGCCTAGCGCCTTGACGGACAACTTGCCTGCCTGATGCAGGGCAAGGAGCCGTTCGACGGATTCGTGGGGAACTGTCGCGTAGTCGTCGACGAATACTGTCTTGAAATCCTTGTGGAAGCGCTTCAGGTCTCGGTCATTCAAATGAGGGATGGCAAGCGCGATGACTTCGTGCATCCTGAGGATGGCGTAACGCCACTGGACGGTTTGCCGCTCGGCTTTGTTTTTCTTGGCTTCGGCAAGGTTCTCAGCGGCCCAGACGAAGGGATCGGCGTGCTGTCGCGTTCGAAAATAGCGGTCGGCGATGTCCTCCACGGACGCCAACGCGAGTCCAATGCGGGCAGCGTAGTCAGGATCGGCTGCGGCAAGCTCTCGCTGGAACAACTTGAAGACCTCATCAAGAAGCCGCCCCTGCTTTTGCTCCATCAGCAGCCGTATGGCTTCTTGAGTGCAAAACCTGAGAGGCTCGTACGGGATCGGACAATAGAAGTCCGCCTCGGGTAACACACCTTTACGAGACATCATAGTGACAGAGAAGCCGGTGCTTGAGGCGTCAGGCTCATATCGCAACGTTCCATTGTCGTCCCGAAGAAACATGCCATGAGCAGTGGTGACGGAGACGACTGCGTCGATACCGCTAAGCGACGTGCCCAAGACACCGACCTCAACAGCGCCAATCCTTTTGATCGCGGCAGCAGGCCATGGTGACACAAAATACCCAGGCGACGTTTCTGTGTTCTCGGGCCAATCGTGACCTGTGGCCATGACGACGTGGTCGAAGGACATCGCAGCATCCTCGCCGCCGTGCCTCTTAAACTTGAGCGATATGTCATCTTTGCCAAGCTTGATATCTAGAATACGGTGGCTGGCTTTCACATCTATGGAGTGGCCCCGAGAGTGCCCCCGGCTCACCAGTGTCCAGAATTGCGCTGCCAGGAACTCGCCAAGAACAATCCGAGGGTAGAACTCACGTTCGCCGATTGCTGACCTTTCGATGCCTAGCTCTTGGAGCTCGCTATCACTCCGCGACGACAGCCACTCGATGAGCGTCTGCTCAATGCAAGGGATTTCGATGCTGGCGATGTTTGCCAGCATAGCGCGGTCATTGACCTCCGGATGGTAGGGCGTGCCCTTCCCCGCGTCAGGAGTTTCCTCGAAGATTGTGATAGACAGCGGCGTAGCGCTGGAGACCAATCCGGCAAGTGAATAAATCCCGGTGGGTCCTGATCCGATAATGGCGACTCTTGGCATGGTGGCTGGTCTGTCTCGCATGAAAGGGCGCGGGGAGAGAATGAATAAGGAGCCGCTCCAAAGCGGCTCCTGAATCAATTAGTTGACTGAAGACCACTGACTGCGGACGTCTTCGGCGCTCTTGGTCAGGTGGACGTGCTGATCAACGTGGTCGACCCAATCAAGTGGAATGAGGTGATGCTGACCATCGTCAGAGTCCAACTTCGTCAGCTTGATGCGCGATGTGCCATCCATGTGGTCTACTGTGCCCACGTGTGCACCATCGGCGCCGATCACTTCCATCTGCTCGCGGACCTGTTCTGCAGAAATCATAGTGTTTTCTCCTTTGTTTCGATTGCTGGGGGGAACGTCCACTGAGGGGCTTGGTTCCCGGAAGAATAGGACCACTGCGGACAGGTCGGGCGCTCGACTGCCACCGCGTTGGCCATGGCGAGAAACTGGAAAAACCGCCATGTTCACCATCCCTGTCGCGTCCAGTTGACACGCTCGTGGTCCCATTAACGCAATGTCCGTAGCCGCCGTTCGTTCCGCCTACGGGTCCGCGCGTACGTTAGTGTACCAAGCTGCACCTGAGTGTGCCTGCGCGGAACTGGTAGCTCGTCCTACGCGGTCGGGCGCCGATCGGTGCTGAGCTTCTTTCCGGGATCCCTAACGGTCCATCGTGAGCTCCCAATTATTTCTTTCGCATTTGGTGTGATGGTCCCCAGTCTACTCGAAAACGTATCGATTTTCTGCTCTGTACAGGACGCCAAGTTCGGTAAGCCTGCAGCGAGGCCGTAGGGGCTGTACTGGTTCAGGCTCAACCTCCACTAGCCCTGCAGCAGCAGCCGCGTTAACAGTTTTCCGTCCTACCTGCCAAGGTAGCTCCTCAAATGAAGAACGATTGAGACCTCGCAACAAGAGCGCCAATCGTACGGTCGGTTGTTGCAGCTGCATAATTAGCTCCTGGCCTATCGCACAAAGACAACCTTCCTCACCAATCGAAGTTCCATGGGAACCGAAGACGTTGTAAGCGAAATCGGTGCGGCCTCGTCTTTAAATGCCTACCGCGTCACGTCTGCTTTCTTTTAGTGTGAGCAGCTCTGCCGATGATCTGATGAGCCCTTATCGAGGTCAGAAGCACTCGCCGTGCTTGCGACAATCGATGTTGCTCGCACGGTCGCACCTTGACTTTCAAGCGCCTTCTGTCCGGGTGTCGTGATCATCCATTGCTGACATTTCTTCATCAGATAGCTGGGACATCTCCTCCGGGTAGATGCCGAAACGTTCCGCGACGTCGGGCGCGTATCGAAGCAGGTCCGGGCGAAGACGGACGAGCGCGAGGTCTTTGGCTTTTGCCTCTAGCATGACGTCGAAATCGAAGTCCGCAACCTGTCGCATGAAGGTCGCGAATTCGAAGGGATTGCAAAAATCTGCATGTCCGGTGAAAACAGGAGCCACTGGTTTCACCACCTTCTTCTTCGTCGCTTTGTCAATCAATACCTTCTCGCGCATCTCCGTCCGAGGCGATGAGAAATGGATTTTAGGCTGCTCGCCCGATGGCCACGTTGCCATGACCTTCGCAAAGGTCTCGACCAAATCCGCTTTTTCGGGATTTAGACACCAAAAATGCTGATGGTCGAAGATGATGCGGACACTTGTCTTCTCATGGATCCACAACACATCCGCCGCCGAGAACCGAAGGTCGTCGTGCTCTAAGACAAGACGGCGACGCACAGGCTCGGGAAGGGTGTGCCATGTGTCGACCCAGCGCTGACTGCTCGCTGGAATGTCGCCGTATGCGCCGCCGACATGGATGACCAAGACAGCCTCGGGCCCCAGTCCCATGAGATCGAGCATTTCAGCCTGACTTAAGAGGTCCCACACACTCTTGGAAACGAGGTCGGGATCAGGACTGTTCAAAACCACATACTGGGAAGGGTGGAAGGATAGTCGGATGTCAAGGCGACGCGCTTTTTCGCCCAGCGTGGCTAGTTCGGCCTTGCTCTCTTTCACCATGCTGTGAAAATGCGGCATTCCGGGATGCGTAGCATAAGGTGCCAAGTCCGATGACATGCGGTACATCGAAATGTTGAGCTTTGCCAAATGGTCGAGGATTTGATCTACGTAGCCGAGCGAAACTTTGAGATGAGGCATACTTGCCGCTCGTCGAGCATCGTTGCTCTTTAGATCGTCGCGAACCATCACCTTTACTGGAAACCCAAGTCTCGACGTCCGACGCCTCATGCTACCTTCTCCCTCTAACCATCCTTCTCGAACGCTTGTCCCGCAGCTGGGTTCCGGGTCAGGAAACGAGAGGAACGAACTGCTCGGTCAGAGGTTGATCTCGTAGGCAATGCTTCCTCAGCGGGCCAGCTGATGAAATCTGCTCGCGCCAATCAGGAGTGTGAAATGTCTCATGACGACACCCAGTCCCTTAGTCTAATTCACGCGCTGTTCGCGGAGCTTGGCATTGTTGATCCAATTGCCATTGCAAATGCTCACGAGCAGCATGCCGAAGTCATTGCTGCCTATCAAAATGGCAAGCTGACCGAAGCAGCACTTAGGCACAGTCTTGGGAGATATCCAGACAACGACGATGCGGGAACTCCTAAATCCGGAAGCGCTGACACTCGATAGACCGAAGGGTGACGTTTACTCACAACAGTCGCCATTACCTAGCTATCAACGCTCGAAAAACACTGGCATACTGCGGGTGAGAAGGGTCTGGAAGAGCGGCGGCTTCGTTGGGTGCGATCCAACGCATCTCAGTATGTTCGTCGCCCAACAGTCTTGCCTCCCCTCCTTCCCATCCGGTTATTAGGAATAAATGATAGCGGGCCTTCTTATGTCCGGTCTCTTCAGGTTCCGCCAACTGGGCGAGCGAGGTGTAACGGCTTGGGGTCAGGCCCACCTCCTCCACACATTCTCGGACAAGCGCGTCTTCGACGCTTTCGCCTTTTTCAACATGGCCGCCCACGACATCCCAGCGTCCTGGATACCAATCTTTGTGGTGTGCCCGGCGTACCAGCAGCAGAACGCCGTCTTTCATGAAAATGCCACAGGCGAGGTCGATCATTAGAATCCTCCAGGGCCACCGGGCTAACTCCTACTGTGAAGAATGAAGAGAACGACTGTCGGTTCCGGTCGGCTCTATTTGCCTACCCCAGACGTCGCCGGCGAGCTCGGAAAACATGGACCGCGAGAACCAGCGTCCCGAACGCACAAAGGGCGCGAACATTAGCGCGAAGGAAGCGGCGCTAAGACCGAATAAGATGCCGCGTGCCGACAACCAGCAGCCAAGTTCGTGATGTAAGCACAGGCAGCGAGGCCCGCGACTTTTGCAAATAGCGAGAGGACCAATGGCCAGATAACAGGCCTTCGATCCTGGAGGTAACCAAAGACTGTCGTGATAGCGATACTTGTCACAGCAGGCACCGTCAGGAACGCGCTGAGCTCCAGTGGCGACATCCCAGGCACCATTTTGCAAACAGGTGTCTTGCAGATGTACTCAAGGCCGCTCCGGGAACAATGTTTAATGCAATTTGGTTACCTCTTTCGACTTCATGGAGGATGAGGAATGACCGCTCACCGCGCTCAATGGAAAGGCCATCTGAAGATTGGCCAACTAAGTTGTGCCGTCAGTCTCTACACCGCCGCTTCGACTGCCGACCGTATCAGCTTCCATATGCTGAACCAGAAGACCGGAAACCGGTTAAAGCGGGAATTCATCGACAGCGACACCGAAGAGGTTGTCGAGCGGGAACAACAGGTGAAGGGTTTCGAGACCGAAAGCGGTGGCTACATCATGATCGACCCTGAGGAGGTAGCAGCCGTCATCCCAGATTCAGACAAGATGCTGGAGGCAGAAGTTTTCATCACGTGTGGTGAGGTCGATGATGTCTATTTCGACAAGCCGTACTACCTGGTGCCCGTCGATGATGAAGCTAACGACGCTTTCACCTGCATCCGCGACGCACTGACAAGAACGAACGTGACAGCAATCGCCAGAACCGTTCTGTTCCGGCGAATGCGTACCGTTTTAATCAAGCCACACGGAAAAGGCCTGATCGCAACCACAGTCAATTTCGACTACGAGGTGCGGCCATCCAAGGAAGCGTTCAAGGGCGTTGCGAAGGTCAAGGTCGAGGGCGAGATGCTCGACTTGGCCAAGCACATCATCGAAACCAAGATCGGGGACTTCGACCCCGCTGAGACCGACGACAGGTATGAGACCGCTCTCGCCGCCTTGGTGAAGGCAAAAGCTGAAGGGAAAACGCTTCCAAAACCAAAGTCGGTGAAAGTCTCGAAGCCCAATGATCTTCTGAAGGCACTGCGCGAAAGCGCTGGGATGAACAAGGCTTCATCCAAGAAGCCAAAAGCCGCAAACGCAAACGCTGGGAAAAAGAAGGCCAAGACGCCGTCCAAGACCACTCAGAAAAAGGCAAGCTGACCATGGCTCCACGTCGTCCATACTGGAAAGGCTATCTGAAGCTTTCTCTCGTCACCTGTCCCGTGGCGATGGTCCCGGCGACCTCGGAGAGCGAGAAAGTGCGGTTTCATACGCTCAACGAAAAGACCGGCAATCGGGTTGTTTCGCGGTACATTGACAGTGTCACGGGCAAGCCGGTCAAAGATGAGGACGAGGCCAAGGGATATGAGTGCGGTGAAGACGATTACGTTATCCTTACGGATGAAGAACTGGAATCCGTCGAACTCGAGAGCGTCCGCATCATCGACATCGAGAGGTTTGTGTTGCGGGACAAGATCAATTGGATCTATCTCGACACACCGTTTTATCTGACCGCGAATGAGAAAATTGGGGACGAAGCGTTTGCTGTCATTCGAGAGGCGATGGAGGCTAAGGGCGTCGTGGGCGTTTCTCGTGTGGTCCTCGGTCGTCGAGAACGTGTCGTGATCCTCGAACCCCGCGACAACGGCATTGTCGTGTGGACACTCCGGTTTGGTGACGAAGTCCGTCCCGAGGGAGAATACTTCACTGGCATAGATAAGACCTCGGACACCAAAGGCGTAGCCGCACTCGAAAAGATCATCGAGAAGCGAACGAGAAAATGGTCGCCAGCCATTGCGTCCGATCCGATCCGAGACAGCTTGTTGAAGCTTATCGCTTCAAAGAAAAAAGCTTACAAGCCCGCAAAGAAAGCGACATCCAAATCGAAAAAGTCTCCTGATGAAAAGCAGAGCAACGTCGTTAATATAATGGATGCCTTGAAGAAATCGGTCCAAAAAGAATTGGCGTCGCGCAGGGCTCGATGAGGCAAAGGCGCGTCACTTTGGCGCGAGAGCCTCGCGTGCAGCTCGAAGCCGTTCTGTCTTCTTTTCCGAGCATCGGTCTCGGACGCTGTCGTGGCCATAGCAGTGTCGTGGGTGGCTCCAAAACGGTCACGACCCTCTTGAGACGTGATCGTATTCCGGCGACGGACGGCTTCATGATCGCGTTCAGACATCATATGTAATTGTTGGTCTCCAGCCAGCAGGCAAGGATTGGTGCGCCACCGTACAAAGCACCTACAATTGTTTTAAATGGGATAGGCCGGAGGACGTTATGCATTATGCGCTCGTGGACATCGGCTCTCCCCGGCGGGGAAATTTCGGCTGGCGGGTAACCGGTCCTTTAATCGAGGACGGCGGAACTGGCCCGGAGGACCTCATCTCCACCCTGACTGAAGCGGTCCCTGGAGCGCAGGTGCGGTGCAAGCGTCACGGCAATGGCTCTTGCTCTCGTTCCCGTGATACTTGACCTATTGTCATCGAACGTCCCGGGTATTTCTGCTCGGCAAGACTGGACGCGCAAACCTCGCAACGCTGGCGAGATTTTTGTTTTCGAGGCGTTCGTTACGACAGGTGTCTCCGATGGCCACGGCGAGGATGCCAAACTTGCCGCATACGCCGCCCGCGACCTTCTCGCGGAAGAACCTGTTGCGAGCGCTTTGGACGACGAAGAATGCATGAGCATGCTGGGTGCCGCGCTGGTTCACGCAGGAATGACTGATGACATTGAGGAGCTTCACCGTCAGTGTCTAGTCGTCAAACTTTCTAAGACAAGGTCAAGTCGCCGTAGCTAGATCATGCGTAAGCTTGGCAATCGGCGTCTGGACCGACGAAGAAAAGCCCACGACGTGGAGGCGTGGGCCTTTCACTTCTCTGCTGTTGAGGGGGTTAGCAGAGTGAATCGGGTCCCCGAGTTCAAGAGGGGCCCGTTCAGGTAGAAAACTAGGAGCTAAGTTAAAGGTTCCTCGGAGCGTCATCGATTTCTGGTCCCTCGCGTTCAGAGAACGCATGGCCGGCTAACTCGTCAATCGCTCGAAGGAGATCGTTTTGCGTTGCTCCCGGATCCGCTCTCAAGTGAAGATCTCTTTCGACGTCGCTTTGCGGTGAAGGGTTCACCTCGCCATATGTTGAAATCTGCGCTGCGTGCGCGGTGCCGGGGAACGGCCCTGAAGGAGATATCCCAGGGACCGGCTCGCGGGTCCTTAAGGCGACGTCTTTCATTTCGATCCGGCCATCGATCCATTGTTCAATCAATTCCATGAAACGTGCATCGCCGTCGATCGGGATGCCGAGATCACGGTACTTCGTCGCTGATTTCATGAATATCAGGCGCCGCCGTTCTCTCTGAGAAAGCTTCGAAAGATCGTCGAGGGAGTGGGACATTGACGTTTGCCTGAAGGAGATGCGCACGAGAGGAAGAGAATGGCTTGCCACGCCTAACAGGAGACAAGCCCAAGTTGGCTTTGGCTGGAAAGAGCCGAAAGCGACAACCTTCGACGAGGCTATCGTCAATTCGGGCGCTTAAGATTTCGCTAACATTAGGGCCAAATCGTCATTGAGGCGACCACTCAATCAATCAGGGAGCCTGCCTCTACCCTTGGTTAATCGCTTGATCGCCTGCTCCAGTGACCGCTGGCCGTCGCAATAGTCCTGCCACGCAGTGCTATTCTTGAGAATACCGGGCACGGTTCTGATGGTGAACCGCTTCGGATCAAGTCCTGCCTTGACCTGCGTCCAGTTGAGCGGCATCGACACTGTTGCTCCGGGCCGGGCTCTTGGAGAAAGCGGCGCGACCGCAGTCGAGGTACGGTCGTTTCGAAGGTAATCCAGGAAAATGCGCCCATTTCGCAGGCTCTTCGTCATTTTGATCAAATAGCGGTCCGGCTTGTCTCTGGCCATTTCCTGACAAACGTCGTGCGCAAAGGCCTTCCCTTCGTCCCACGAAAGCTTCTTGCCTTTCGGCACCGACAATGGCGTCACGACATGGAGACCCTTGCCGCCGGTTGTCTTGCAGAAGCTTACGAGGCCGAGCTCCTCCAGTCGATCTCGTATCTCGCGGGCTCCTTCTATGACAGTCTCGAAGTCCACGTCAGGTCCGGGGTCGAGATCGAACACCAATCGACCTGGCACCTCGGGAAGATTGGGTTCGCAATTCCAGGGATGCAGCTCCGTACCCCCGATCTGGGCGATAGCCGCCAATCCTTCGACGCGGTCAATCTGCAGGTAGGGCTGTTTATCGCCCGACACTTTAACCTGCTCGATCAGGTTTGACGTTCCCTGCATCGCATGCCGCTGAAAGAACTGTTCACCCCCGATACTGTCTGGCGTGCGAATGATCGAACAGGGCCTTCCCTTGATGTGATCGATCAGCCATGGACCCACGGCCTCGTAGTAGTGTGCTAAATCAACCTTGGTGACCGGCTTCTTGTCCAGAGCATCGGGCCACAAAGGTTTATCAGGGCTGGATATCAGGACGCCCATGACATCGACTTTCGCTCCCTTCCGGAATTTCGACGCCTTGGGCGGTCTCGGTGCTTCCGTCTCAGGATCCGGAACATCAGTTTCGTCTGGGCTCGCGGGCTGCTCCGCCTCAACCTCATCAGCAGGTTTGTCCTCGCGCAAACCTTTGAACGCTGCTTGTCGGACCTGGCCGTCTCCTGTCCATCCTGCAAACTCGATTTCGGCAACCAGTTCTGGCTTTAGCCAGACAATATCTGGCGTCTTCTTCGGAGCGCTGATGCCGGTGAACGGAGACTTTGTTGTCTCGATGTTTCTCAGTTTCGGCAATAATTTGTCGACAACGCTCGCCCTGTAGCCCGTTCCGACGCGCCCGACATAGACGAAGTGGTCACCGCGGTTGACACCGACCAGCAGGGAACGAAATTTGCCGTTGGTGGTGGCATATGCACCAATCACCACTTCGTGGCCTGCTCGGCATTTCGATTTCGCCCACGTCTTGGTTCGTCCCGACACGTAAGTTGCGTCGGCCTTCTTCGAGACTATGCCTTCAAGCGACAACTTGCAGGCCGATCTCAAAACCGCGTCACCGCCGGTCTCAAAGTGTTCGACGAAGCGTATACGCGGGTCGTCTCCTGCCTCCAACAGAAGAGCAGCCAACCGCTCTTTTCGCTCTGTCAGCGCCAGATCGCGAAGGTCTTGCCCGCCAGCAAACATCAGATCGAAGGCGAAGAAGACGAGATCGTCGCTCTTACCCTCTGACAAAGATGCCTGCAGTGCCGCAAAATCCGGTGCACCGTTCTCGTCGAGAGCACATATCTCGCCGTCGATTATCGCGTCCGGCAGACTTTCGCCAGAGCCCGCGATAGCAGGATACTTCTTTGTCCAATCGAGGCCCTTGCGGGTCTTGAGGGTGACCTCACCACCTTGGATGCGCATCTGGATGCGATAGCCGTCGAACTTGATCTCGTGAAACCAGCCTTTGGCCGACGGCGGTCGTTCCAATGTTTCGCAGAGCTGCGGCTCAATGAAGAGTGGCATCGCAGACGCAGCGGCCTTGGTCGCAGATTTCGGCTTTTCCTTGCTGCCTGCCTTTCGTTCGTCGGCGGCAAGGCCTTCGCTGCTATCCCAGACCGCATCTGCCTCGACGGCAACACCTGATGTCATGAACGGCTTTGGCTTTCGGCCTTTACCGGATGCGATGGCATCCATGGTCCGTCCGGAGGCAACAGACGTCTTATTCTCGTCGAGCACCGCCGCGCCGTCTTTGTCGACGGAGAAATCATCCTGGTGTTTGATCAGAAGCCAGTTGGTTCGCTTCTCGCCTTCCCTTCGACGCATGCGCACAAGGACGAAGCTACCATGCAGCCGTTCGCCTTCAAGGCTGAATTTGAAATCGCCTTTGGCGAGCGCCTGCTCCGGCATCTTGTTTCCCTCTGGCTCCCAGTAGCCGCGATCCCAGAGCATAACCGTGCCCCCACCATACTGGCCCTTGGGGATCGTGCCTTCGAAATCGCCATAGTCGAGCGGGTGATCCTCGACCTCCACCGCTAGACGTTTGTCTTGCGGATCGAGAGATGGTCCTTTGGTGACCGCCCAAGATTTAAAGACCCCGTCCAATTCCAGCCTGAGGTCGTAGTGGAGGCGAGTGGCGTCGTGCTTCTGGATGATAAAGCGTCGGCGATTCGAGGATTTCACCTGTGCCTCTCCGCTAGGCTCAGCGGTCTTCTTGAAATCCCGTTTTGCACGATATTTGGAGAGGTTGTCGGCCATGGCTTCTTCTCGCAATCGATCACCAATCGGAATGCCCAGAATGCAACAACGGTTCCAAGACGGGGACGACTTTGATAGGAGGCGTTGTGGTTCTGGATGACTGTGCGCCACGCCTGTGGGCGACCTCCGTCAAAGTCCGACCCGCGTTGACGGGCGCCACCATCGAAAATCGCGGCGACCTCCGCTTCTCAAGGTTGGCACGGAACGAACTGCTCGGACAGAGGTTCACCTTTCAGAGGCAATCAGGTCTCGCAAAGGAGTTTTCAAATGGGCAGTACAGCTGACAAGATTTCCGGTAAGGCCAATGAACTCGCTGGCAAGGCCCGCCAAGGTGTCGGCGAAGCGACCAATGACCGTGAGATGCAAGCGAAGGGTATGGCACAGGAAGCCAAGGGTGACGCCCAGCAGGCAAAGGGCGAGGCCAAAGAGGCTGTCAAGAAGGTCGTCGACAAAGCATGATGCTTTGGACTGACGGACTGGTTCGCTGGAAGTGCTACCCCAGCGGACCAGTCAAACGCCAACAGATCGCACGCTCGCAAGTCTCAACGGGCGTAATGGCGTGACATTACAATGCGATAATCGATCCATTTCACGCCACGCTTGAAAATCTGGCGTTCTTCATCTTTTTGTCGTTGCTGCGTCAACAAGCCGAAGTCATGTCGGCCTAGCTCGGTGGCAAACTTCCGAATCTGCTGTTGGAAACCGTGTGGTAGCGGTTCTATCCAAAACGGCAACCTGGGCCCTCAACTTCGAAATCGTGCGTTCCAAAAAAATGAGGTGACGCCCAGTCTGCACGAAGATCGGACGGAGGTTGTCGCTGCCGTCAGCTTAGCTTCGCCGGCCCCTCGGCAGCAAGTGTCTCATCGATGCTTGCTCCTTCGCCGCTCCCTGCGGATAACGATGCCCCACGAGCGGCAATCAGGTCATTCATCATCCTCTCCGCGAAGATAACTGCGTTCTCATCATCGTGAACACTATCGGCTGACATGCGGACAGTAACAAGCTCATTGCCCTGCCCGTGAAACTCGACCGTGATCGTGCCCTCAGTCGTTCTCGCTACATTTGTACCCACCAGGCGCATCCGCAATCTCCTTCGCATTGGCAACGCGATCGATAGGACCGGTCGCGCTTACGAAAGCTCTTGGTCACCACTTGGTTCCATCGGAGTTAGACCCCTTTTACCATTGGCTATCCCCCCGCTGGATCGGGACAAGGTTATCTGAACGTCAGAAGGGCCAGTTGCGAACGATGACGTAAATTGACGCTGTTAGTAGGGCCACAAGGATCACCAACACCCATGTGGATCGCGCTTTGCCTGGTCGGGCTGGATGGCGACCTTGTGCCCTGTATGGCGTCTGCTCGTCCTCGGGATCAAATTGCTCTTTGCCCTCCAAATCCCACCCTCCCGGCTGCCAAGTCGTTGGCTACGAGGGGCGAACGCCGCGTTGCGAGAGTAGTTCCGCCTTTATCTTGCACTACGCCGAAGTTGGTACATGGCTCGGCGCAACCTTTCGCCGTCGCAGAGATTGATAGATCGCCGAGCCCCACGTCCGTAAGCCTGTTCGGACGTTCGGCTACCGAGGGGGGCCCACTAACATCGGCCCTCCTCGCTAGCCATTTCTCGGGTTGCCCGTCCCTACTTTGGGACCTCTATCGATTTACGCTTCATATCCTCTCACGCCTGAAAAGCAGTTTTTCATCAGTGGCACACGTCAGGTGAGGCTGCACCGTTCGCAATCCAGATTTGGTCAGCACATCAAAGCAAGAGTGCTGCTGGCACGCGAAAATCAGCAGAAGGAGGTTTCCTGGACCTAGCTGAGGTCCCGTGAGGTTTCAGCGAAGTCATCCGGCATCATGCCGGGTGCTCAAATCCCGGTTTACGATGTACTCGACCGATGAAAGGCCAAGTCCCGTGTCGGAACCATTTTTTGGATCGACGGCAACGAGTTGTTGCCGAAAGAGTTCGAGCTTCGGCCAAAATCCTGCTCGAAAGCGTGGCGCGGGTGGTTCACCGCCGGGTCACGCTCCATTCTCGCCCGGGGTCCGGCGCCCAGCCTTTGCAATAGTCGCAGGATGCGAATGTCCACAAGATGGGTTCCGATATGCTCTGTTTGGAACCTAACTTGAGGGCTCTGATAATCCTCGCTTATTGAGCCAACGCAGAACGCGTATTTCTTCATCGTCCAGCCATGTCAGCAACCGCCTGCTCTTTGATTTCAGTTTTAGAATATCTTTCAACAGCCCGGCTTCGAAGTCTTCAAAGACCGCGGGATGTATGTATGAAGAACGGCAGACAGAGCGCGTGTTGACGAGCTTTGAGGCAACGTGATCGATTGCTTCATTGAGCTGGCGAGCAAGGGCCCGGTTCGTGGTGGCCACCTCTATCGTCGCCAGCGCTTCCACAGCCATACATGTCGCGCCCCAGGTTCTAAATTGCCGGGAGCTGAAATCCTCGCCGGTGACTTCCTTGATATACGCATTCACGTCGTTCGAAGAGATCTGCCGGCATCGCCCATCTTCGCAAATATATTGAAATAGTTGTTGGCCCGGGAGTTCCTGCAGCTTTCGCACGACATTTGCGATCCGGCGGTCGCTGTGAGCCAAGTTCCATTCTTTTCCCGACTTTCCCTTGAACCGGAATTTTACGCTTCCCCCTTCTACTTTGACGTGGCGGCGCCTGAGTGTCGTTAGCCCGAACGAGTTGTTTGTCTCAGCGTAAGCGGCATTGCCGATCCTGATATATAGATTGTCGAGCATCCAAACGACTGTCGCTAACGCCTTGTCCATGTTTAGACCGCGCGAGCGCAGATCGGAATCGACCCTCTCGCGCAGATCCGGCAACCGGTTGGCGAAATCGGCAAGGCGTTCAAATTTTGCCTTCCCTCGCTCGACGTGCCAGTCCGGATGGTAGCGATACTGGCGACGGCCTCGGGCGTCCGTCCCAATTGCCTGTAGGTGAGAGAACGGATTGGTCGAGATGATCACGTTCGAATAGGCCGGAGGGATAGCAAGCGCGTCGAGCCGCTTGACCTCGGCACCATCAGTAATTCTGCGACCGTCGGGACGGTAATAGAGGAACCCTCTTTTGCCCTGTCTGCGGGTTATTCCAGTCTCAAGCCCTGGTACATAGACGAGACCAGACGAGAGCTTGGTCTCAGCTGCGATCGTGTCAATTTCGGTTATGACGGTATCCATTTCCCTGAAACTCAAACTTGGCGAGTAGGTTCCGCCCACGGCCGACCGACGCAGCCAGGGTCACACTTTGACGTTTCGTGCTATTTTCGTTTGTCGTCGCGAGACGCTCGAATAATCGCCATGTTTACCGTGGCCATTGCGTCCAGTTGGCGCGCTCGTCACCTGAGTTGAGGAATGCTTAGATTAGTAGGACGTTCTCGGTCAAACCGGATTGTCCGCTAGAAGACAAATCGTCACGAACGTCTGGTCTTGAAGGTTCTCTTCGGCACCGGCCGGTCGTAACCGTGCAAAAAAGAGGCCCCTGTGGAACGATCATGAGAGCTCTAGGTTAAAGGGGCTCTCTATTCGCCAACAGGAGCACCCTACGATGAAAACCGCCCTCGCCGCTGCCGGCCTCGCCGTTATTTTCGCTTCGCCTGTTCTTGCCCAGTCTGCAGCTGAAAAGACCGGCGTCAACTCTGTCATGAGCGTAGCGCCAAAGACCGAAGACTTCGTAACCGGGGCTGCGAGTTCTGACATGTTCGAAATTGAATCCAGCAAGCTCGCTGTCGAGCGTTCGCAAGATTCAGCCACCAAGAGTTTCGCTCAGCAGATGGTCACCGATCATACGAAAACGTCGGAAGAGTTGAAGGCGATGGTCACAAGCGGCAAGGTTAAGGCCACGATCCCCACTTCGATGAGTTCGGCGCAGCAGAGCATGCTAGACGACCTCAAGAAATTGAATGGCGACGAATTTGCAAAGCAGTATCACTCGGAACAGGAGGACGCGCATGAGGATGCCGTTGATCTGTTCAAAAGGTACGGCGACGAAGGCGAAAACGCTGATCTCAAGGCATGGGCAGCGAAGACACGCCCTGCATTGGAACATCACTTGATGATGGCGCGCGACCTGAACAAGTAAAGTCATCATACTGGACCCCCGATTGACCGTACGTGCTGCCCTGATGCACCGGGCACACCTGAAAGCGCGCCTCGCCATTCTCCGGCCGTTACACTGATGGGCAGCAAAAGCCGGTCTTGCATCAATGACACCTGAAACCACTACGCCTGCGAGACACGATCATGGACGAGAACAGGAACGATTGGACCGCCGCGCGCGCATACTCCCTTTGGGAGCAAGCCGGACGCCCCTTTGGTCAAGACGAGAAACACTGGGCACAAGCGGTACTCGAACGAAATCTGCTCGAGCGCACACGAGCTTCTAGCGACGGAGCTGAAGTCATCTCGCGCGCTCGCCATAACGGGCGCGACACTGGCAAGAGCCAAAGTATCCTTATTGTCGAGGATGAACCCCAGCTTCGATTTGACTTCGTCGATTTCTTTGATCAGGCTGGACACATGACGTTTGAAGCAGGAAATGCCGACGAAGCGTTGGTCCATCTCAAGAACAACGAGATTGATATCCTTTTCACCGACGTTGATATGCCTGGCAGCTTGGATGGACTTGGCTTGGCGGCAAAGGTTCGAACCCACTGGCCAGAGATCAAGATCATAGTGACGTCCGGGCTAGTCACGCTTGGACATCATGACGACGAGTTAGGAATCTCGTTCCTAGCCAAGCCCGCCTCTGGTTTCGAGTTGCTGGGATTGATTGCTTCGGATCGCTAGCTAGGGGCGACTGCTGGCGAATTGACCACGCCCGGAGATCCGTCGAGCCACGGACGCTTGCCTCAATTCTGTTCGATAGCAGACAGGAACAAACCCGCGGAAGCGAGGTTAGAGACTCGTCCCCTTTGTAAAAGAGCTCGGCCAACCGCTCAACGCGCAAGGCCTCGAGGGGACGCGCTAGTCAACGGAGGATGTGATGGCAACGACAAAGACACTCGGCGACCTGTTTTTTGACACTCTCAAAGACATCTATTTTGCAGAAAAACAGGTGTTGAAGGCACTGCCCAAGATGGCTCGCGCCGCCCAGTCAGAAGAAGGAAAGGCTGGATTTCTCCAGCACCGCGACGAGACACAGGGTCAGATCGAGCGGCTCGAGCAGGTTTTCGACATCCTCGGCAAGTCGGCCCGCGGCAAAACCTGCGAAGCGATCCAAGGCATCCTCGCCGAGGGAGAGGAAATCATGGAAGAATTTAAGGGCTCGCCTGCGCTTGATGCCGGTCTTATTTCGTCGGCGCAAGCCGTCGAGCACTATGAGATCGCACGGTACGGCACGCTGATCGCGTGGGCAAAGCAGCTCGGCCTGAAAGACGCCGTTCCGCTGCTGGAAGCGACTTTGGCCGAGGAAGAGGCCACTGATAAAAAACTGACGCAGCTTGCCGAAGCGCAGGCAAATTCCAGCGGCAAGAGCAAGGCCGCATGAGATCGTAAACAGTCAAGCCGAAGGCCGCCCCTAGGGCGGCCTTTTCGCAGTTGTACGTCTAAACAACAAGGGATATCAAGATGGCCAAGCGCCCAGCGAAACCCGCATCCACCTTCTCTTCTGACCTTACTATCAAAATTCACGATCAGCAGCTTCATCGTGGCGCCGGAGGCGAACTCCATCAGTACGCCGAGGACGGCCATGATGTCCTTACCACATCGCAGGGAGGCCCAGTCGCCGACGATCAGAACTCTTTGCGCGTCGGCCCGCGCGGACCACTTCTCGTGGACGACTTTCATTTCCGGGAGAAGATTTTCCACTTCGATCATGAACGCATCCCAGAACGTGTGGTTCATGCCCGTGGCTATGGCGCCCACGGCTTCTTTGAGACATACGAGAGCTTGTCGGACATCACGCGTGCGGATCTATTTCAGCGCGCGGGAGAGAAGACGCCCGTGTTCGTACGGTTTTCCACGGTTGCCGGAAACAAGGGGTCTGCTGACCTCGCTCGCGATGTGCGCGGCTTTGCCGTCAAGATTTACACCAAGGAAGGCAACTGGGATCTGGTCGGCAACAACATCCCGGTATTCTTCATTCAGGACGCCATAAAGTTCCCCGACCTAATCCACGCGGCAAAGCAGGAGCCGGATCGGGCTTTTCCGCAGGCCCAGACCGCCCATGACAATTTCTGGGATTTCATCAGCCTCACGCCGGAAAGCATGAACATGGTGATGTGGATCATGTCGGACCGGACGATCCCCCGGTCGCTCCGCTTCATGGAGGGCTTCGGCGTCCATACCTTCCGCTTCGTCAACGCCGAGGACAAGTCGACATTCGTAAAATTCCACTGGAAGCCGAAGCTCGGTCTTCAATCCGTGGCCTGGAACGAGGCGGTCAAGATCAACGGCGCCGATCCGGACTTCCATCGACGCGACCTTTGGAACGCAATCCAGTCGGGCAATTTCCCGGAATGGGAGCTTGCAGTCCAGCTCTTTGACCAGGACTTTGCCGATGAGTTCGACTTCGACGTCCTCGACCCCACGAAGATCATTCCGGAGGAGATTTTGCCGGTCAAGCCAATCGGCCGCCTGGTGCTCGATCGCATGCCGGATAACTTCTTCGCTGAGACGGAGCAGGTCGCATTTATGACGCAGAACGTTCCACCGGGTATCGACTTCAGCAACGATCCGCTGCTGCAGGGCCGGAACTTCTCCTATCTAGATACCCAGTTGAAACGCCTCGGTGGCCCGAATTTCACCCACCTTCCGATCAACGCGCCGAAGTGTCCGATGCACAACTTCCAGCAGGACGGTCACATGGCCATGCGCAATCCTGCCGGCCGGACAAACTACCAGCCCAATTCACGTGGCGAGGGTCCGCGGGAATCTCCTATTCAAGGCTATCGGCACTTTCCCGCCGAGGAGCAAGGCCAGAAGGTGCGGTTGCGTCCTGAGAGCTTCGCGGACCACTACAGCCAGGCCCGGCAGTTTTTCATCAGCCAGACCGGAGCCGAACAGCGCCACATCGCGATGGCCCTGACCTTCGAACTCAGCAAGGTGGACAACGTGGCAATCCGTGAACGGATGGTGTCTCATCTGTTGAACATCGACGAGACCCTTGCGACCACGGTTGCGCAGAAGCTCGGGTTCCAGGCGATGCCAAAACCAGCCGACGCTGCCATGCCCACTCGTCAGGATCTGGAGCCCTCGCCCGCGCTCAGCATCGTCGAGCGCGGACCCAAGCGGTTTGAGGGACGTAAGCTCGGCATCCTCGTTGCCGATGGTGTCGACGCGAAGCTTCTAAAGGCAGTAACGAAGGCAGTTGTTGCCGAAAAGGCCGTCGTAGAGTTGATCGCTCCAAAGGTGGGCGGGGTCACTGCCGACGACGGCAACTTCATCGAGGCAAACCATATGATTGATGGCGGACCGTCGGTGCTGTTTGACGCGGTTGTCGTTCTAACGTCGCATCAGGCAATCGACGATCTGGTCAAGGAAGCCGCCGCCCGCGACTTTGTCGCCGACGCTTTCCAGCACTGCAAGTATATCGGATACGATCAGTCAGCCATCCCTCTGTTGGAAAAAGCTGGAATTGCCAGTGAGGTCGACGAGGGAACGGTCCAGTTGTCCAGTGGCAAGGATGTCGCGGCGTTTGTCGAGCAGCTCGGCAAGCTGCGTGTTTGGGGTCGTGAGCCTTCGGTAAAGCTTGGCAAAGCCTCTCCTCCTATCACCTGAAACAGTTCGGGCGCGGAGTGATCCGCGCCCGTGAACATTGCGAAGTTCAGTTCGAAGTTACTTCGAATTCTTATGGCTCTGCTCGCCAGCCTTTACATGCTGTTCGTGCGAGCCGCCCTGCTTGCCAGACGAGCTTGCGCTCTTCGTCGTCGACGATGCACTCTTGGTCGAGCCTGATTTGGCGCCGCCTTTGGAATGCGACGTGTCCGTGCCTGTGGATGCCATTACATTCTCCTTCTTAAGAGATCCTCATGATCTCGGTAGATGAACTTCCACCCAGCAATGGTGTTCCAATTTTTTTTGGACAAACGCGATGGCTTATTGGGTTTTTCGGTTCCAGCAGGCGTCGTACCTGGGGCACCCCGCCGCCCCGGCCGTTGGCTGCACGCCACCGCTCACTTGTAGGTGTTTATCGCTAAACGGTCGGTACCGATTGGCAGACCAATTCGCATGGTCGGTTGAGATGCTTCCTGCATTGTCCGAGGCTTCGATCGGTTCTTCGATCTTTTGCCGCCTCACCGGTGCAGGTCTGGAAATGGGCACAGGGGACAATGCATATGACGACAGAGCAACGGGCAAACGCTCGAAAGACTGCGTGGCGCAATCGATCTTTACCGATGTCGTGGTCCACAAGTCAGAAGCCCCAGGTCTCATGCGCGATGTACTTGTCAGGTGCGCTGGCGACGACCGAGGCCACCGACGCTGCGCCGTAAGACGCACCAACGGCGCAGGTCAATCCAAAAGCGATATAGGCGATTGTTTTCTTCATGACGTCCCGAGAAGTTGACATTCTTCGGGCGGGTGAATGCGTCAGGACTTAAACCGTTCAAGTTGGCTGCTAAAATAGTTAATGCTGGCGCGGGGAGCCTGGTAACGAAAAGAGGAGCGACTTCCAAGCTGAAAGGCCAACGGCACCAGGGAAACAGTAACCTTGCCTCGCCTGTTGTCAGCGCGAACTCGTTCGCGTCGTAGGCAACAAGGCCTCATGGGCCTCTGATATTGACAAGGTTTGAGGCTTCACGCCGCGCGCTCGCACGCGTTGTTTTGTAGCGGAAGTTGGAAAGTCTTTGTGATATGCGGCGGCCGAGGGCCGCCGCAAAGTAGCCGTCAAGCGGTTCGTCGAACCATTCGTGCAACAGCGATCAGTATGCATGCGCCAATGAAGCCAGCAATTAGGTACCCGAGCCAGCCGCCCAGAACGATGCCGAATAGGGAGAGGATGAAATTGGCGACGACCGCCCCTACGATCCCGAGCAGGATGTTCATAAGAACACCCATGTTGGATTTCATAAACATCTCGGCGAGCCAACCTGCTATACCACCGATGATAATTGCCGCGATCCAGCCGATACTTGCGTCTTCCATGACGAATTCCCCCTAAGCGATTGATTTCAACAAACGCAAGAACGTTCGCTACAACCAATTTGTTCCAGGGATGGCCTGAAGCGTCGAAAATGACCGCTTCGGAGGTCTGTCTCGGATGTCTTTACGTGCAGGCGAATTAACGCGGAAACCAGCGGTGGCTCGGAAAAATTTCAGCGTCGTTGTCAGAGAGTGAACTGAGGGACATCGACGTTGCTCCTTGTCGAACCAGTAAAAGGCGATGGAACGCTTTACGGCTTACTTTCTCGGTAGACAGTGCAAAACCCAAGCGGTGCGCGAGCGGACCATTTAGTGGGATCTTACAGGACGCTCCGTGTCATCCCAGCCGCGTTCTCGGCAATATTTCTCCCCCGCGCGAACGGCCGCCTTATGATTCTCGAAGGGACCAAGCATTTTTACGGTATCCCGGAAACTAACGACCAAAGTGCGGTCAACCAGGTCGAACACGAGCTGCATTCCATCTTCATAAGGCATTTCCGACCCCTTGATACTCGTTACGCTCAACGGTCGGAGAGGTGCGGGGTTGCCAAAAAATATAAGAGCGTCGCGGCGACGATTGTCGCGCAGTCCCTTGGTGAGGGGATCTCAACAATTTCGACAGTAGAGCCGTTGCCGCTTCATCCCGGACGGAAGAGTGTCATTCTTTCGGACGAAGCAGGACGTTCAGAACCGTGTAGCCCGTCGTTACACCCTTGGTGCGGACTTGCGCTTGATGGACACTTCCACCGCAATAGCATCGAACCCTCGACGACGGAGAGAATTCTGGCGCCGCGCTGAGCTTTCAGTCATAGATCTGGGACAGGAAAGCCTGAAATCGTCAATCGTAGTGACCGGGTTGGACGCCATCTGGTGTCCTTGTCTCAGATTTCATCCATCGATGTAGGCGGATAGCTCGTCGGGCTTGCCATTCGGAAAGGCACTCTTCAAGTGATCAAGGAAAGCGGACACGCGAGCGCTGAGCAGGCGTCTCGACGGATAAAGTGCCCATAGCCCGATCTCCGCACCCTCGACCTCTCCCCACTTGGCGACCTTGTTCAACGCAATATCCTGAGCGACGAGGGAGATTGGTAATAGGGCAGCTCCAATGCCCATCCTGACAGCGTCGCGAACATTCAGCAATGACGATAGACTGAGGACGGGCTCAATATGGATGGACGTGATCGAACCGGTGTCGGTGGTAATGGCCCACGTATTCGTCGACGCAGGAGAGCCACGAACAATGGCGGGAATGACGGCGCCGTCCTTTGGGTACGCCATTCCTACAGGTGCGACCAACACCAATCGGTCCCGCAGAAAGACGCGGCCGACGAGGCTGTTGTCAGGATCGGGATTGACGCGGATGACCAGATCGTAGCCTTCCTCGATCATGTCGATCAGGCGGTCCTCGGTGGTAACCTCCAGCCTCACCTCCGGATACTTAAGAGCAAAGCTGGCGGCGAGTTTTCCCATTGCCGTTTGTGAAAATAGCATCGGTGCGCTGATGCGCAACCTTCCGCGAGGTTTGTCTCCGCCGGCCGCGATCGCCGAGGTCGTCTCATCCAGTTCAGTGAGGAGCGCTCCAGCCCGTTGGTGAAGCGCCCGGCCCTCCTCAGTGAGTTTTAGCATCCTGGCACCTCGTTCAACGAGCCGCAGTCCAAGACTGGCTTCCAGCTCTGCGACCCGTCGAGAGAGGGTGGCTTTAGGACGACCGGTCGCTCTCTCCGCTTTGCCAAAACCGCCATGACGGGCAACGAGAATAAAATCGGCAAGACCAAGGAGATCCATCAGTGTTCCACCAGTGGGACGGGGTGTTTAGATTATCTGTCTGTTGGATCACCAGTGGGCCATTCATATTCGGGTTGTCAACAACCAACGGAGAACTTCCATGACAATCCTCGTAATCGGTGCAACCGGCCGCGTTGGCCGTAATGTCGTCGAGCAGCTCGTGTCCCGCAGCGCCAAGGTGCGTATTCTGACCCGCGATGCTTCGAAGGCGACCGTCCCGATCGACGTCGAAGTGGTCCAAGGTGAGATTCTCGACCTCGATTCACTACGCAACGCATTCAAAGGTGTGCGCACGCTTTTCCTTCTTAATGCCGTAACGGGCGACGAGTTCGCTCAGGCGATCATCGCCCTTAACGTTGCCAGAGAAGCCGGCGTGGAGCGTGTCGTCTACCTGTCGGTCTTCGATGCCGACCGCGCTGTGAACGTTCCGCACTTCGCCGTGAAGTCCGGCGCCGAGCGGATGCTCAAGGCGATGGATTTCAGCGCGACGATCCTGCGCCCGAGCTACTTCATCGACAACGACGTCATGATCAAAGATGTCGTCCTGACTCAGGGCGTCTACCCTATGCCGATCGGCGCCAAGGGTGTCGCGATGGTGGATGCACGCGATATCGCCGAGGTGGCGGCGATTGAACTGATCCGCCGGGACCAAGCGCCTGGAAAGCTGCCGATAGAGACGATCAACCTCGTTGGACCGGAAACGCTCACAGGAGAAGGCCTTGCTGCCATCTGGTCGGACGTTCTCGGTCGTCCCATCATCTACGGAGGCGACGATCCGAGCAGCTTCGAGCGAAACATGGCGACCTTCATGCCGAAATGGACTGCCTATGAAATGCGCCTGATGGCCGAGCGGTATGTCAGTGACGGTATGATCCCGGAAAAGGGAGACGTCGAGCGTTTGGTCAAACTGCTTGGTCGGCCGCTGCATTCCTACCGCAGGGCTGCCTCTGCTCTAGCGGGGGTCGATTGACTACCATTGCAATAGCAAATTCGGGAGACGTGAGGGCCGGACGTTTGTGTCGGCCCTCTGGTGCGGCGCTACCGCCACGCCGGCAGTGCCCTGCGGACCTCTCCCTCTTCAAAAGGCAAGGAACGCAAGGTGGACCTGTCCTCACCCCATCCATCGATAGCGCAGGAAAGAACGTCAAAAAGGCGGGACCCGGCCGCGTAGCAGTGGGAAGCGAGACAACTGGAAACCCAGCGTGGTCTTCTCGATCACAGTCGCCGCGACGCATACATCGGCTTCACGTCCAGTCATCACCGCTCTCCGCACCTGTCTCTCGCAAACAGGTGAACAGACACAAGGCTGTGCTCAAGCTGGTTCGGACGCCAGATTATAAAGGTTTTTCGGCTTTCCGCCCGCACGGAAGCATCCATCACAGGGGCGCCATTGATAATCCTGTGCGGATTTCTTTCTTTCGATACCTAATCACGCCAGTAGTTGTCGATGATGTGGTGACCATTTCCCAAAATGCGCTCCCCGATGGCGGGATCGCCCCCGCGCAACGTCTCAGGATCACCGCCGCATAGCCGAATGAACGCAACCTGTTGTACGGTAAAGGTGAAGTAGTCCTGGTGCGTGGGCTCGAAGTCCAAACCAGCGTCCTTTATGCCGTTTTCGACTTCAGCGGCGGCGTCTGAGATTGCTGCGAATACGGTCTTAAGCATTCTGCGTTCGGCGGCTTCCCTGAGCTCGATGAAGCGACGCTGCTCAGGTGTCGGGAGGGTGCAAGTGTTGTCGGTCATGACCATTTCCTTCTGGTGTAATTTGCTGTTGGGGCCTATCCGGTAGGTGGGTCCTGTCGTGCCCGCCGGCGCTCCCTCGCCTTCGCCATCGATCTAGCCGGACGCAGTTCCTCTAAGGTCGGCTGCCACCATCCCCGCAGCCGCTCGTAATCGCTCGGTTCCGTTTGCGCCGGCCAGGTATGAATAAGCTCATCCAAGGTGGCTGCCCTCCATCCGGCCCAAACGCGTTCGTCATCGATGCCAGGGTGGTGCTCGGCTACTTCTTCTGGATCGACGAGTTCGCCAGTGATCTCGGTCAAAACAACTATCCCATAGGCGCGGGTCGCTATCGCCCGTTCGAAAGGCGGAAGATCGTAGCTCGGTACCGGTAACCGCTTCTTCCTTCGTTCAGAGACCCTCCGTTTGGCCTTGGCCTCTTCGTCGGTTCCCTTGCGGGCCTCGGCGCGTTTGCGTCGCTCCTCAGGCTCGGCTATCTTTGCTGCTCGTTCGATTGCTTCCCATCGATGCTGGAGATCGTCGTAGGAAGCGAAGGGAACTTCCCAACCCTTCTGGTCGCCATTCCAGCGCGCGAATGGTATCTGGCGAAGCTCGTCTACCACAGTCCGCGAATACGGAGTGCGGATCAGGAAACCTGTCGCGATGACGTCAAGATAGGGACTGAGAATAGGTTCGAACTGATAGGCGTCTCGGCCGCGCTCCTGCTCGTAGGGATCGTGCCGGTTTGCTTCGGATGCGAGCCATTTGTCGATGCGGCGGCGGGCTGTGACGCCGGGAACGGTCCACGCCTTCAGCGCATCGCTCCAGCGCGCCTTAGGGAAGGTCTCGCGGAACCGGGCGACTGTCATTTGATCGAACGCGAAGGAGACCGCTTCCAGTTTCGGCTCCACGGCCTCGCTATTTTCACTATTCTCATCTTTCACTGCGGGAAAACGGGATGATATCCGCATCGGTTCACTTCTTGGGTGATTTTTGCACGAAGGATAGCGCCTTTCGAGCACCGGCAGTCGAGACTTATGTCAGACGCGTGCTTCGAGATCGAGCTTGTCAAAGAAGCCTGCCCCTCCCAGGCGAGCTGTGAGGCGTATCCAATTCCCTTTGGGATCGTCAAGCGTACCTGGCCGCTCAGAAGAGGCTCCGTCACATTGCCGATACTGGCGCAAATGGTCTCCAGCGGAACCAGCGCTGCGCGTTCGCCACGAGGGTCACGATTGCGGCCAGCCATGCACCGATTACCACGATCATTTTTGCACCTAGGCGCCTCCCACGACGGTCGGTGTCGTTCTTCAATCCGTCACATCCTGCGCGGCCGTGTGGCATGGACGCCGGGTCGAGCATGACAGCGCGCAATTTCCACTCGATCACCGTGGAACCAAATCCCCCGACGTACATTCCCCCCGCGCAATTTAGTGAGGGGATCGTGAGTAATCATTTTCAGAGCAAGAGCATAATGTCTTCGGAAGTTCGTCAGGTTCTTCCGGTCGAAGAGTTCGCGGAACGATACGATTTGGATGCCAAGCAGGAGCGCGATCTTGTCGCCCTATTCGGCCAGTTTGCGACCTTTCAGGAGTTACTGACGAATTGTCGCCTTCCCGGGAAGTGCCGCTAAGGGCGATACCCGGTCGTCGATGTAACTCGCCGCAAGTAAACAAGCACTTGACCCGCTTCCATTCACCCAGTTCATCGAAGGCTAAAAATGAGAAAGCGCACACTTTTCCAATTTTTCCATTGGTATTCAGCGGGTGATGGTCGCCTGTGGAATGAAGTTGCCGAAAAGGCTCCCGACCTTGCTGGAATTGGGATCACCGACGCGTGGTTGCCGCCGGCCTACAAGGGAGCATCCGGGGCACATTCTGTCGGGTACGACACCTACGATCTCTTCGACCTGGGGGAGTTTGACCAAAAGGGGAGCAGGGCAACAAAATACGGAGACAAGGCTGCTCTTGAGACGGCTTGTCGGGCACTTCTCGAGCACGGCATCCGACCAATTCATGACGTCGTGCTAAACCACAAGATGGGGGCGGACGAGAAGGAACAGGTGGTCGTTCGACGCGTCAATCCCGAAGACCGTACGGAGATTGAGGAGGAAAACGTCAACGCGCTTGCCTACACGCGCTTCACGTTCCCTGGTAGGGAGGGGAAATACTCGGAGTTCATTTGGGACAAGCAGTGCTTCAGCGGCGTGGATTTGATTGAAGAACCCAGCGAAACCGGCGTCTACCGGCTGATGAATGAATATGGCGAGGGCCAGTGGAACAATGAGGTCGACGACGAACTTGGCAACTTCGATTACCTGATGGGTGCCGACGTCGAATTTCGCAATAAGGCTGTCTACGAGGAGCTGAAATACTGGGGCCGTTGGTTTTGTGAACAGGTACCGGTCGGAGGCTTCCGCCTCGATGCAGCGAAACATATTCCGGCTTGGTTTTTCAAGGATTGGGTCGGCCATATGCGCGACACGATCGGCACTGATTTGTTCGTCGTCGCCGAGTATTGGCACCCCGATATGACGACGCTCTCAAACTACCTCGAGCTGGTCGACAGACAGTTGATGCTTTTCGACGTCGCGCTCCACCACCGTTTCCATGATGCTTCGAAAGCGGGTGGAGACTTCGACATGCGGACAATCTTCGATGGGTCGCTTGTTTCGTCCATTCCCGACCATGCCGTGACGCTGGTCGACAATCACGATACGCAGCCTCTGCAGTCACTGGAAGCAACTGTCGAGCCCTGGTTCAAGCCCCTCGCCTACGCTTTGATACTTTTGCGCGAGCAAGGTACGCCGTGCGTTTTCTATCCCGATCTCTATGGCGCGGAATACAGTGACATTGCAGACGACGGTAGCCAGCATAAGGTGGAAATGCCGGCGATTGGCTGTTTGCCTAAGCTGGTCGAGGCGCGTCAGCGTTTTGCCAATGGTCCACAGGTCGATCATTTCGACGATCCGAGTGTCGTCGGTTTTGTCCGTCAAGGAACAGAAACTGAGCCGGGTTGCATCGTGGTTATGTCGAATGGCGAGGCAGGGCAGATTTCCGTGGATCTAGGCCAGGACCTTTCGAATACCGTGTATGTGGATTACTTAGCTCACCACTCGATTGAGGTGACAACCGACGACGAAGGTATTGCGTGTTTCCCCACGAACGGAGGGAGTGTGAGCGTCTGGGTTCGGCGAGATGCTCTCTAAGCCAATTTGCCGCGATCGTTGGAGGAGAGTGCTGACACAAGAGACCTGCCAGAGGCGGCAGCACTGGTCCCGGGCTTACTCGATCGGTGATGTTTTGGGCTGAGGGACGAGCCCTTGCGACGGTCGCATTTCCACAGGTCACGCAGGTGGCACGCGCCGTCATCCGCCGTCCGCTCGTGCTCTACCGGGAAAACAAAAGCGCCCACCAAGCTCTGGCAGGCGCTTCAAAGACGATCGGAGATGCTTGCTTATCGTGCAGCGGCGCGGGCGACGTTATGGATGTCGCTGCGGTCAATCCCGAGATCGTGGAGTTCGCGATTGCTCATACGGCCGAGCTCGGAGACCGTCTGACGATACTTGCGCCAATTGTTGAGAGTGCGTGCTACGTTCATAATAATCCCCTTTCCTGGGCTTTCGAAGCTCAGCTGCCAGTCCTTGGCGCTTTGATTGCTTCGATGAGCTCTATGTAATGTAGCGCTCGGCGATTTTGCAGCGCTAAGATGTTATCCCAGTCATGCAACGAACGCATGGCGGTGGCGAATTATCTGGCACACCTGTCACGGGCCCTTGCCAGAGCGCGGCCGATCTCATCGGGCCATCGAGCGTGACCTTGAGGAGGGAGACGCGTCCGCCGACGGTTCGAGACGTTCAAGACATCGACCGTACTGGAATGAGGACGGTCGATAGTGACACTTTGTAGAACGCGCGCTACTGAACCTGTCACAATGCCTCGATAAGAGAATGCCATGACCGCCGTTCGTCACCTCAACAAGCCATTGACTGGTATCGCTTTAGCCTCAGCTGGCTACTCATGCTTCGCGCTGCAAGATGCCATCGTAAAGTGGCTTGTCACAGATTATGAAGTCCCACAGATCTTGTTCATGCGAAGCGCTGTCATCGTTCTGGTGACGGGAATTTTGCTTCGTATCTACCGACACCCTTCGATCCTGAAGAGCCCACATCGTGGAACTGTCGTTCTCCGCGCCGCGCTTATGCTCGGTGCGTGGCTCCTTTTCTATAACGCGGCCAAGTATCTGGGGCTTGCCGAACTTACAACGCTGTACTTTTCGGCTCCCATCATCACTGTGTTCCTATCCATCCTGGTATTGAAAGAAACGGTCGGGACGGGGCGATGGATTGCATGCGCCGGCGGTTTTGTAGGGGTTATCATAGCAGCCAACCCGACGCACTCACCCAACCTCATTCCCGCAGCAATGTGTATCGTGGCGGGCTTCTGCTGGGCGTGGAGCACAATCCTGATCCGCATCACAAGTCGCAGCGAAAGCACGCTCACGCAAATGTATGCCACCAGCCTGCTCTTTGGGATCGCGTGCGCGGCATCCTTCCCATGGATCTGGAGAACCCCGGACTTGCAGGGCTGGGCCCTCATGCTGGGCCTAGGCGCCGTGGCCACTATCGGGCAATTTCTTCTCTACGAAGGGTTCCGCCTTGCTCCAGCGTCTGCGCTGGCGCCTGTTGAGTACACAGGGCTCATATGGGCGTTTATATACGGCTATGCGATTTGGGCTGAAGTACCAGCCTCGAACGTGTTCGTGGGTGCAGTCCTCATCGTCGTTTCAAGTCTCATTCTGGTTGCCTTTGAACATCACGGTTCGAAACGCTTGAAACGTTCCGCAGCCGCGCAAGAGACGATCTGAAGCTCGTGGGTCTCGGACGGAGCGAAAACTATAGCAGCCGTCGCGAAGGGCGACTGGCGCATTGGTAACGGAGAACCGTCATGTCGTTTTCGCTCTTTCGCGCTTGCACGCTCGCGAGATCTGGACAACATCTGACGTCGAGCTGCCATCGCCGCCAGCCCGCAGTGAGCCGCTGGTGTACGGGTATGAACGCGCAAGGTCAGATCCAACTCCCAGCCAGGGCTCATTCATCGGAGACCGAACTTGAAGCTGCATGAAGTCGATGCCGCCGCCTGGGCCGATCTAGAACTGGCGGGCAAAGATCCGAACTCCGGCTTGCGCTACGTGAACCTTTGTTCGGTTGATACTAACGGACATCCGCAGGCTCGCCTGGTCGTTCTGCGGTCTGCAAATGGGGAAACGCGCAAAATCGAGATCCACACGGATACTCGGTCTCAGAAATGGCGCGAGATCGGTGCCAATCCATCGGTGACGGTCTTGGCATTTGACCAGGCTCGGGGGCAGCAACTTCGATTGCGGGGTACCGCGGAACGCCATGTTCCAGGCAGCCCGGTTGCGGCAGACGCGTGGGAGCGTCTGTCGCCCTTTACGCGAGCGACCTACGCTGGAGGGCCGCCGGGCGCCCCGTCAACAGACGAGAGGCATGTGGCGGCTGAAAACGGCGATGCAATTGGGAAGGCCATATTCGGTGTCATCCTCTTCCGCGCTTCCGAACTCGACTGGTTCCAGTTAGAGCGCGGAGCCAATCGGCGAGTGATGTTCTCCTATGGATCCGATGGGAAGCTCCTGGATACCCATGAAGTCAATCCCTAGCGACCTGGATCTCAGCCCGGCGTCTTCGGGAGCACGACAGTCGCCGACAAGCCTCCCTCGAGCAGGTTGATGAGCGTCACGCGTCCGCCGTAGAGCTCGCAAACCTCTCTGGCTATCGACAATCCAAAACCGTCACCTGGCACGGTCTCGTCCAAGCGCACACCTGGGTTCATGACTTCAGTCATGTCGTCGCTGTTGATGCCCGGACCGTCATCCTCGATGACAATCGCGATCTCGCCGCCGTCAGCCCTGCCGTTGATCCGAACAGACGATTTCGCCCACTTGAATGCGTTGTCGATCATTGCTCCCAGTATCTCGTCAACGTCCTCCGGCGCACACGCAACGCTCAACGTTCTCTCGACGTCGCTCGTGATCAGGAGATGCCTGTCAACGTAGATCTTTTGCATCATCGCCACGATATCGCCGACGCACGGGCGCAATTGCGTGGCGGGGGCCAAACCTGCCGCCGATACGCCTGCTCTCGCCCTTCCCAGGTGGTGCTTGATCTGACGGTCAATCCGGTCGACCTGTCGACGCGCTTCGCCTGTCGGATCGGCGTTGTCGTTTAATGCGAGATAGAGACTTGCCACAGGTGTCTTGAGCCCATGCGCCATGTTCGCGAATTGGAGCCTGGTTTCTGCGAGACGTGCCTGGTTTTGCTCGAGCAAACGGTTGATTTGGCCAACGAGCGGGCGCAGTTCTTCTGCCTGAGGCTGATTGAGCCCTCTCGCCCGACCGGACGAGACGTCGGCCACATCCTCGGCCAGCCTTCTAAGAGGTGAGAGGCCGTAACGTACCTGCAGCAGGATACCGACAACGAGCAGTCCACCCAAGACAAGCATGGCCGGAACGAGAAGCAGCAGTGAGCGTAGCACTGGCCTGATAAGAGCCGAACGCGGCGCAGTCGCGATGATCTCGACCTCTTTTCCCGCTGCAAACGACTGCGAGGTGAGGAAATGCAGTCCTTGCCCTCTGCCATCCCGTCCGTCGCCCGCGCGAGGGGATCCGGTGAGCAGGCTCCGCCAGTCGAATGGTTGCGGCGGATTTGAAAGGCTTGCGCCTGCAAGTGAACGAGATGTCACACGCTTTCCAGCAGAAGCCACCTGCCAATACCACCCCGAACCCGGCCGATCGAATGGGGGCCCGTCGAGATTGCCGGTAACGGCAGGTGAGCCGTCGGCGCCAACCTTCATCGCGCTCCTGACCGCTTCGATTTGCACACTGAGCCGCTGGTCGACCTGACCTCTCACGACATTGGCAACAATCAGAGCAAGGACGGCGCAGGCAACGACCAGCGCTGCAGAGGCATAGAAGATTGAGAAGGCGATGAGACGCCCCGCGATGGTCTTCGGCCTTCGGATCCGCGAGACGATCATCTGCCGCCTGCCGTCAGCATGTAGCCGCGTCCACGTTCTGTCTCGATCCTGTCAGTTCCAATCTTGCGTCGGAGCCGCGCAATGATGACTTCGATTGAGTTGGAATCAACGTCGGCATCGCCTTCATATACCCTTTCGATCAGTTCTCTGCGGTCTACTATGACTTCCTTGCGCAGCATCAGGCAGGAAAGCACCCGCCACTCGAAGGCCGTGAGCTTCAAGGGTAATCCAGCAAGCTCGAATGTTCCAAGCTGGGCATCGAACGAGAGGTCGCCACAAGCGATGATCGACGCTGCGTGGCCTGCCGATCGTCGAACGAGGGCGCGCAGCCGCAGAACGAGCTCTTCGAGCCGAAATGGCTTTGTCAGGAAGTCATCCGCTCCTGCCTTGAACGCAGCAACTTTGTCTGGCCAGCCGTCACGGGCTGTCAAAACCAGCACCGGCAGCGTACGCTCGCCGTCCCGCCACGATTTCAAGACCGTGACCCCGTCAATCTTCGGAAGGCCTAGATCAAGGACGGCCACGTCGAATATTTCCGTGAGACCGGCATGGACTGCGTCTTCGCCATTTCGGGCGACATCGACGACGAAGTTCTCCGACCGCAGGCTGGCTGCAATTTGGTGGGAGAGATCGGCATCATCCTCGACAAGAAGTACGCGCATAAGCACCCGGATGTTTTGTGTGAACTCACTATGAACTAGGGCGGGTTCGCTTAACTGAAACTGAACCGGGCCATTCAGTCTGCGTGCGGGCCGAAGATCTTATTCTCATCCTGTCAAAACCAACAGGAGACACCGCGATGTCTATCGAAGACAACACGCAAAATGCCCGCCCCGACCACAAGCATGGTCCCCGCAGGCGGCCCGCGATGCACTTTACCGCTTTCGCCATTTCGGCGTTCGCGGTTCTTGCGGTCGGCGCAGCAGGCGGCGCAACGGCAATGAAGCTCACAAGACCGAGCATTGAGATGGCGCCTTTGACCCCAGTGGTGATCACAAGCCTGAAGGACAGCCGAAGCGTTGTGACGATCAAGGGCAACGTTGCGGAAATCTATGGCAACAAGTTCATTGTGCAGGACGACAGTGGTCGGGCCCTCATCGAGACCGGTCCTACTGGCGATGACGGAAAGCTCGTGGCGGTCGGCGAGCCTGTCAGCGTTCAAGGCAGGTTCGACGACGGGTTTCTTCATGCGAGCTACATCGTGCATCAAGGTGGGAAAACTGACGCTCTCCGCCCGCCGCCGCCGCGGCCGCACGGTGGTCCGCTGGAAGAGGCCATGCGCCATATGAAGCCATAGTCGGGTTTTGTGCGCAGAGCGACTGATTTGCGCACCGCAATTGGGCGGACTGGAGATTTCAACGATGTCTCCAGTTCCGTTCCCATTTCAGGGCAGTCCACCTGTTAGCCTGGTTCGGCAGTGAGCGGGCGCTGATGACTTGATCCCAGCGGATACCGGCAAAGCGCTGAACTTGATCTTGAAGGACCGGGGCTGTAGAGAGGCCGCTCGAATAACGCATGGACTACAGACTTTGACTATACGATACCTTTGGACCCTCGACCGTGCTGGTCAGCGGTCCCGCAATGGCCTCGCGACTGAAAACGAACTCCTCGATATCCTCGACAAAGAAGCTCTCCCCTGTGTCATGCCTGCCGATTGGCTGCTGGCAACGATGAAAATGGACATGGAAGGAAGCGGTCTTTCGATACACGAGTCCAAGGACAATACCCAGGACACGTGGAAGCTTGAACTGAAACTGGCGGCGTAAAGCCGAAAGCAGCACACAAAGCCGGAGTATGATAATGAGTGAACGCACCGTCGAAGATGCAACGAAGCGGATCTATGAATCCCTCCAGGCTGACAATGTCGAGATCGATGAGCGCATCGCAGACCTCAAGGCAGCACTGACGCGTGCGGGTCAGAAAGAGGCCGTGTTCGACGCCGCCAAGCTCGTACAGAGCAATCGGGAGGGCCGCAAACGGATGAAGGCTTATTTTCGCCAGCGCGGGGTTGCGGTTAAGTTCTCAGACTGACGCTTGCTCCTCGGGCATTGCGAATTCCATCGATTCGCTCGTTCAGCAGGCATGCCTGCGGGCAGGTGTGCCGCACGTCAACATCGACCTACCCGGCCGGTATGTGCCCTTATTCATCTCGGATAACTGTCAAGGCGCTGACGCGGTGACGACAGCCATTATTCGACACGCCGAAGCGAACGGCATGGAAGGCTGCCGCGCTGCTTCTTCGTAAGTTCGTCGATCAACTTCGAGAGGCTGTTGCGGTTCATGGGGCGTCATGATGGCGAGGCCTTCAGTGACATCGTCGTGGGATGCTTCGACTACGATCCGTTCGGGTCGATCTTCCTTTTCCAGTCTACATGATCAAGCCTAACGTGTCTGAGATGCTTGATCGAGGCTTTGACCTGCTGGAAGACGAGGATGCAGAGCCGTGCGAGGCACTCGCGCGCGAAGGTCCGCGCTTGGTGCTGCTTCTTCAATCTGGATAGCGTTCAGTTGAGCAATCGCGCCATCAACCTGCGCCAGTTAGCAAACTGTTAACTGGACCGTTTCTTGCAATGCAGCTTATATTAGCACTTGCAGGGAGAAAGTGTCATGGAATGCTACAGATCCGAGACGTTTTTATCGCTGACCCTGGTCGTTGAGCAACGGACGGTCAGAATCAGGACATTGCTCGACGCAGCGAATGCCCTGCTTACCCACTGGGTCGATGATGACGGTGAAGAGTACGTGGTTGCTGTCAAGGAGTGCCTTGATGCAATAACGGGAAAAACGACCGTCGAGATTGCCAGAGCGGCATTCATCCGGGCGGTGGATGAAGCTGGCATGCGTATCATCACGCTTGTCCACTCTGCAGGCGCACCCTCGCCAGGCGCAAGGACCGCTGCGTGAGGCGTTGGATGGTCGCGCCAGACACTTTCGCGACGTGCCGATGTGGCTCTTTTGTTCAAGCTAGTCGTAGGTCGAGCTGCGGGTAGAGTTTCTTCAAGTTCGGGAGCGACTTTGTCTGCCAAGGATACTGGCTCGTCCCTTTTATGACCAGCTGGACCGTCGGGTTTTTTCGAGCCTCGATCGTCAGTTTTGCCAGAAGGTTGATGCCGGACGAATTCAAGAACTCCAGTCCCGTCAGATCGATGATGACGCGTTCATGCTCGGCTCCCAACATCCCCGAAGCCAACGCAAAGATCGGAGCATAGGCGTCCGGTCCGGCCAACCGTAAGACGCCGTCAAAATACACCTCGTTGCCTTGCACCCACACTCTGAAGTCTTCGTCTCTGATTTCCATCGTTTGCTCACAAGTTTGAGGTCAAGGGAACTGCAACGGCGGCCGTCGTCGTTAACATGACGCGGTCTGTCTCATGGGGGCTGAACTCCCACGTCATCCTAGCACCGTAGTCACTGAGAAGTGTCAGCAACCCCAGCCCTGACGTACTGCCGTCGGAAAGAGCGTTCGCTTCAATCTGCCGGATCAGCAAATCGCCGGGATCATCGTCGAGGATTTGATCGAGTTTGCGCTGAAACACCTCCGACGTTCCCCCATCTATCGGGTTTCGGACACGTAAGAGGAACGCGGAACCGCTGAGGCATGCCTCGATTTCGATTTGCGCTGGCAACCTGAACTTGACAGCGTTCTCGATCAATTCGTTTGCAAGATAGCTGATACTGTGGTGGACGTCGTTGTAGCTTTCCTTTTTCGACGCGAACGGCATCGCCATGACTTCCGCGATGAAATCTGACGTGACGCCTGAATGCCTCCAGCCCAATTGCAACGGGCCGTCGATGAGCGTCAGGCGCGCCCCGCCCTCGAAGTTCAGGTCCACCAGCTCGACGGAACCGTAGATTTTCCTCACCATACCTCACCTATGCCGCAATACGAGAAGCGTGATATCGTCGTGGATCTTGTGAGATCCCACATATTCCATCAGGGTGTTCGTGATCCCCAAGACAATTGCGTCGGCACTTTTGTCTTTCAAGCGCAAGGCTTCTGCGCACAGCCGATCTATTCCGAACAGCTCCCCGGCGCTGTTTTCGGCTTCCGTCACGCCGTCGGTATGAAGTACAATGATATCATCCTGTTCGAACGGAATTCTAATGGAATTCACGAACGGAGAAATATCAGCTTCAAGTCCGATCGGGAGGCCTAGATCCATAGTGTCGATCCGTTCGAGCTTGCCGTTGGAGCGGATCACGATCACTTCTTCATGCTGACCGGACAGGATCATCTCCTTGCCATCGTAATCGAGAAAGGCCAGCGTGACGTGCTTGTCGATTTTGGTTCGCTCGATGTTTTTGTAAAGGGCGCTATTCAAGTCGGTCAGGAACTTCACCGGGTCGGTGTTTCCCGCTTCCTGAAGCGCTCGGGCAACGGACTGCACCATCAGCATGAGAACGCCGCTTTCCAGACCGTGACCGGTGACGTCACCGATGCCGATCTTCAGACGGTCACCGCTTTCGAGGACGTCGTAGTAATCGCCGCCGACCTCGTCTGCGGCTCGCATGTAAGCGGCCACTTCAAGCGTTCGCGCGGATTTTAGCTCCGCCTCTAAGGGCAGAACCATCATCTGGATACGCTCGGCAACCGCCAACTCTGATCCCAAGCGACGGTTTTCCCGCTCAAGCTGGGCGTTGAGAGCGGAAATTTCCTCCTTGGCGTCCTCGATCTCTGCGGTGCGTTCCTCGACCAGTTGTTCCAGGTTTTCGGTATGGAAGCTGATATCCTCTGCCATCTTGTTGAACGCCTCGGCGGCTGCGCCAACCTCGTCACGGCTGGTTACGGCCACGCGTGCCGAGTAGTCCTTGGCTTGAATCCTTTGCGCGGCGCTGGCAAGTGCACTGACGCCAGCGGTTATTCGCTTCGATGCGGCAAGGACTGCGACGGTGACGATCAGCAGCGATCCGAGGATGGCCAATATCTGGTAGGCAACGATCCTGTTTGTAGCATCGGTGATCTTGCTCTGTGCGGTGACAAGAGAGGCGTAAATTTCCTGTTCCGGAACAACGATGCCAAGAGACATGGTTTCCGATCGCACCGGCCCCGCCGACCACAGGTTGGTCGCAGGCAGCTTCTTCATGATGAGCATGAACGGCACTTGGTTTCCATCGACATTGAGTAGCAGATGCTGGATCCCCTCTTGTTGATTGAGGGCCAGTTTCGCGATAGCCGGCTGTGTACTTGTTCTGAGCGACCTCTCAACGCCGGTAACACCGCTCCCCTTCCCTTCGCTGGCGGCATTCACCCCGATTGTGTTTTCGCCCGTCTTGTTAATCGCGATGACGTTGCCATCGGACATTGCGAGGAATCCAAAACCACTCTGCGCGACTTTGACGTTTTCGACGATCTGCGCCAGTTGATCGAGCGTGATGTCCGCGCCGACCGTGCCGACGACATTCTTCCTGTCGGCGGTCCACAGGGGATGAAAGAAGCTGACGATCAGCTTGCCGGTAATTGCATCCGTGTAGGGCGCCGTTTGCGTGATGTCGGAGGCGGTCGGTCGCGTCGAGGGGTCTTTCGCCCAAGCCTGCCATGATTCATAAAGTGCCGGAAAAAAGAATTCCCAGAAATTGGCATCGTTATGCCCCGGATAAAGGCGATCAAAAGTCTGTGCCTGGTCCGTATAGGGCGATGTGCGGAAAATGGGCCGCTCCTTGGGCCCGATGTAATACATCTGCAGCTTTGACGAGCCACTTCTCAAGAGACTGGGAGCCACAATATCCAAAACCGCGCTGGTGTCGATTTCGGCCTGAACGTCCGGTCGAGGCAAATGATCCGGACCCAAGAGATAACCCCAGACACTGACCACAGAGGCTGTACCGGGAGCGTTTTGCGCCCACTGGCCTTTCGGATCATATGTGACCCGAGTACTTCCCGGGTAGGCCGTCGCCGCAGACATCCCGATCTTGGAACCCAGTGCTGGGTCCGCGATCTGGTTTTGCATGATCCCAGCAAGGACCGTCACGTCGCTATGAACTTGATCGATGAGTAGCGAGACCTGCGATGCGGTCGAACTGGCATATGACTGTAGGTAGTCCTGGCTGGCACTCTCCAAACCATGGCCAACCTCGGTCGCGGCATCGCGAGAGAGCCGTTGAACGTTCCAAAGAGCAAGCCCGCCGCTGACGACAAGGTCAAACAAGACAGCGCCGCCGACTAGTAGAACGAATTTGGCTCGAAATGAACCCCAGCGTATCGAGGGCTTAGCGGTTTTCTGATCCATCAGTAAGGCTTTCTGCCGGAAGCCGCCCAAATGGGCCAACCCGCATAGCCTTTGGGATGTAGTGCTGCCGTTCGATGGTCGACGAAGCCCTGCCGGAACCTTCTGATAAACTCGGGCGTATCCCCTCTACGTACGGCCATCTCACCGGCATAGACGCTTTCCCAGGCGTCGATCACGTCCGCAAAGTCCTGCGGATCACCATCCATGTTGGTGACCATGAAACTCTCAACCTTGATGTCGTCAAATCCGGCCTCGGTCAGCAGCCGCCGGCTCTTGGGACCCATCTCCACGTCCATGTCGAAATGGGCGAAAAGTTTGGCAACCTCGGCGTATGTCCAGGCAATTGATTCCGCGTGCGGCTCGCCGAGGCAATGGGAGTTCTTTTCGTTGGTAATGTAGACCCTCCCGCCCGGGCGACATATGCGGTAGAGCTCGCGCAACAGGATCTCGGGCCGATCAAATATCTGGAGAGAGTGACGGCAGGTCACGAAATCAAACTGATCGTCGGCCAGGAGCATTTGGGAGGCGTCGCCATAGACATACTCGACCTCCGTCAGTCCGAATTCCTTGGCAACGCGACGGGCATATTCAAGGCTGCGTTTTGAATGATCAAGCGCGACTACGCGCGCAGGCGCGAACTCCTTGTGTACCAACGCGGCAAAATCGCCGATGCCGCAACAGACGTCGGCGATTTTTGCGCCCGTCTCGAGGCCATGGCGTGGAAGCAAGTGACGCTCGTGTCGCCAGGTCATTTTGGTCTGGGTCCGCAGAATTGGAATGAAGCTCTCATCTTCTACGAAATCCTGCCCCGGATAAAAGGCGGAGTCGTAGACCTCTACGGCGAGGTTTTGCCCTGTCTCCGCGAGCGTCTGGAACAGCCTGGTGGACCATAAGATCACGCTGGAGGTTACAATGACGATCCGCAGGTCTGCGCGAACCGAAACGAGACAAGTCCTCAACGCCTCGAAGGCGGTGACATTGATCTGTGTCAGGCGTTTTACATTGAGGTAGGCAACGCCGTCGCAACGTCCGAAGCTTTCGACCACGAGGCTGAGAACATCCCTAATCTGTGCCGAGGATTGCGGCCTCAGTTTCCCCACGAGGGCCACTTCTTGATTTGTGGGATCGAAACTTGCTGCGAACTGGGATGCGTTGGGGTTCACGGGTGCTCCTCATGCCAGAGGAACCCCGCCGTAAGGGCTATTCTGTCAGGCGCTTCCTCTGCCGCTGCCAATTGGACCTGGCAAACATCCGCGAAGCCCGCGAGGCGGGATATGTCACTCATGATGACGCGACCGAGATCTTGAGCCAGCGCTGCCTTCTGCGCTCTACCATCAAGCCCCATGCAGATGGCAGCCCGGGCATCGGCTGGGCAATGAAAGCTCAAATTGATGCGAACAAGCCCGACCTCCCTGTAGAGCTCGAACTTTACAGGCCCCGTCACGGCTGAGGTCTTAAACGCCAGTTCTACAAGTTCGTTGACCGTGACTGACAGAAAGTTCGAATAGCGTGCCGGGTCGCCATGTAGCTGACCCACAATGTGCGATAGATAGTCTGCAACTTTGTCGCAAAGTTCCCATTGTGACTTGAGCAAAGCGGGATCGAGCTCCAATGTCGCCATTGGGCCGTAACTGCTTTCAGACTTCGCGACCGCGACTGCTGCCATAAAGAGCTCCACGCCACATCAGGTTGAGGTTTCGATGTTCATTCCAGATCGATCTTGGCCGGCTTTCTCGCTCGAGACGGGTGGTGACCCAAGGCCCTGGGTCATTGTCGCCAGGAAGCTCTTCATCGCATTGACCTTGAGCGGCGGGCTGATCACATATCCCTGGATACGATCACATCCGTGGCTGTTTAACCATTGAACCTGCGCAGGCGTTTCAACGCCTTCTGCGGTGACAACCATTTCCAGGTCATGCGCCAGCACGATGACAGATCGGACAATGGCCTGGCTTTTTGAATTGTTTTCCAGATCTGAAACGAAGTATTTGTCTATCTTGATCGTATCGAACGGAAAGTTTTTGAGGTAGCTCAGCGAAGAGTACATCGTCCCGAAATCGTCGAGCGAGATGCGGATTCCCAGGACACTGAGCGTATTGAGTGTATCGAGATTGTCGACCGTACGCTCGAGCAGAACGCCCTCCGTAATCTCTACCTCGAGACGGTCTGCCGCCAGGCCTATCTCGTCAAGCGTCTGTGATATGCGATCGGTCAGTCCGTCTGTGAGAAACTCGGCGGGAGACACGTTCACAGCAAGGGTGAATTCCTCTGGCCATTCAAGCGCCTCGCGACAGGCTTGCTCCAAAACCCATGAGCCGATCTCGGGCATCAAACCGTCGTTTTCGGCAATAGGAATGAAGACAGACGGAGGAATGGTGCCCAACAGTGGATGATCCCACCTGAGAAGCGCCTCGAAACCCGCAATCCCCTTGCTACCCACGATTGGCTGATAGTCGATCGAAAACTGTTGTTTTTCGAGAGCCATCCGCAGGCTTCGCCGAAGCATTTCGCGCTGCTCGATGACATGGAGCATGTTTGCTTCGAAAGCGCTCGCGCGTCCACGTCCTTCTGTCTTGGCCGCATAAAGAGCGACGTCGGACGCTTTCATCAGCTTTTCCGGGTCGCTGCCATCTCTCGGTGCCAAGGCAATTCCGATACTGATCCCCACAAAAACCGCGATCCCATCCAGCGTGAAGGGCGCTTTGAACGCGCTTACCAGTCGTTCGCCAAGTTCATGACTTTGCGCGGGGTGGCCTTGTCCGAGGGAAATTACGGCAAATTCGTCTCCAGCCAGCCTGTATGCCCGCTCATCTTGGCCGAGGCAGCATGCGATCCTGCCGGCGGCAAGCTGAAGCAATTTATCGCCTGCCGGATGACCGAGTGTATCGTTGACCGGTTTGAAGTCGTCCAGATCCAGCTGCATCAAGGCAACGTTATCGGCAGGGCCACTTATGGCCCGCAGAGCCTGGGAAAGGTCAGATGAGAACTGGCGGCGATTGGGTAGCCCGGTTAACGGATCATGCGTTGCCTGATGGAGTAGCGTCGAGCGATCTTCAGTGTCCATGGGGCGGTCAGCTTCGATCACTCCAACGAGATGACCGATCGCGAAGACCGTAACGTCAATCACTCGGCCATTGCCAAGATCGCGAGCAAGCCGAAGGGGCTCTTGCGTTCCTTCCTTGAGGTACCTGAGGATATCGGCCCCATCCAAATGCGGATATCGTTGCTCGATCGATATCAGGGGTGTGACGTTCATCACTTGGGTGAAAATTGTCGAAGCATCAACGAGATTCAGATGTCGATCAAAGATATCGACCCTGTTGGCGTTCCCCGTGCGGTCCGTGTCCGGCGCGGACGCCGGCCAATTGGATTGGGGTTCTGTCATTCGTCGGCGGCTCCTGTCACTTTCCGAACATAGACTCAGGACGACAAAGCACTTTTAAGGTGCATACATTAGCGGCCACTCTTTTAACATATCAAAAATACCAGCAAGACATTCTTACCTGCGACAACCTGCTAGCGAGGATGTAGGGTAAGCTCCGCTTTCGTCACCTCTCGCGGTTTGAGGTCGAGCGCGATGTCTTCGAGGATGTTTACGGCTCGGTTAAGGCAGGCGATCAGACGACGTACGGCGGATGGCCTTCGCCACGTGTGGGGGCACACACGTTTGACGTGACATCACCATTGGCTGTCGAACCAAGGGCCTTCCCAGATAAGAAGCCCGAGGCGACACCCTATACGAGCAGTCCAAGCGGCTGCCCGCTTCGTCCTTCAGGAGAGTAGTTGGCGCCTGCTGGTACGAGAAATCATCTCGGCGCCGGTGAGGCGGCAGCAGCGCCTGCGGCCGAACCGACAGCCATGGAAAGCTCATAAGTGGCCGATGATCGCACGGGATGCGACAAACAAGCTGGAACGATTGGCGAAGCCCGGCGCAGAGGCGAGCCAGTAGCGAAACGGCCAAGCTCTGGCACTCAATGGGAACTGGCCCCTCCCAGGATCACCATCCTTTCGAAGGTATCTGCAGCAGATCAATGGTGGGTTTGTGATGCTGCGGCCGATCCGACTGGAATTTCGTCATGATATCCAACGTCGTCACCCGACCCCTTGAATTGCTCAAGCCGCTCGGAAACACTGGCAACGTAGCTGATCCCCTGCTCAAGGAGTATCTCGGCTGCCCTGAAGCTTTCGGGTGTTGGTCCTGTACCACAGCCCCGGATCGAGCCTGCTAGATAGACTGCGTTACGGGCGGACTGGGTGTCGCCAACTTCGTCAGCATCTTCCGCAACGCTTTCCAGCGCCTGCGCAACGAGCAACATCATATTCGCTCGTTCGATAGCTGTCATTTCGTTCAATGTGCGTGCGGTCATCTGTGCCACCCATTGTTTCGCCGTTGCAAAACGTGTGCTTTGCGGACGATTTCTTCGTTGTTGTGGAGACATTCAAGGACATTGACCTGTCCGTATCCAGCAGATGGCAATCGAAAGTGGCGGTGGCAAGGCCGTACCCATGCCGCTCAGACAGCACAGTCATGCGTGAAATGGGTAACAGCGCGGCTTCAAAACGCCAGCGCGCACTCGCCGACGCTTCGTCACCTCTCGGGGAAAGTTTGTCGTCGTTGCGAACTCGCATCCTAATCGGCACTCTTCCGCCAAGCTGCTCCCGTCTGATCCGGAAGCAACATCCGTCCAATCCGGAATGCAACGTCGGCCAATCCGGAACCAAAGATCGTCCAGTCCGGAAGCTAGCTCCGTCCAGATCGGAATCTAAGGTCGTCTATTTCGGAATTGCGCGCTGACCGGGACACCGGTTTGGCGGGGTACTAGCGGGTCGGTTGCTCGCCCTCACCTAAACATGTTGACTTCACCAGTTATGGGAACATAATAGGAACATCCTTATTCAAAAAGACGACGGCCGATATGACATCATTTCCAATCAGGCGTCTGCGGACCGATGAAATAACCGGAACGTATCGGACGCCCCCAACTACGGCGACGCTGGCCGAGATCCATCCCAGGCTCATGGCTATCGTCATCGTGAAAGCCGATAGCCGCGACTGGCAACTATACTCAGCGAACGTCTTCGACATGGAGTCTGGCGGGCCGATTGGCTATTTCGAGATAGCGCGCGATCCAGCTGGCGGCCGAGCATGTGGCCTCTTCAGCGAAATCGGCTCCCAAGACGCAGCTCCCGTTCCAATCTGGTTTGATTGCAGCGAAGACATCGACGCCACTGCACGTGCCTTCCACCGTATTCTAATCGCAGCCGGTCATGTCCTTTGAGAGAGAGATACGGTTTGCCCCAACCAAGCCTGCCACTGACTCAGAGGAAAAGTCCATGAGTGACATCCATCGAAAGGTGCTTCAGCACGCGCCAAAACTCGTCGCCCGCAAATGCCATTGTGGCGACTGGGCGGGGTTTGGATTTTGTAATGAGGATCGCCAGGAATGGTGGTGCTGGAAGCACTACCCCTACAAAACATCAGCCAGACTGGAAGCTGCCGAGATCGCCGCAAAGCTCAACAACCATGCAGCGTAGATCGGGAAAATGGTCAGTTCGATAGTCGTGACGTACCTTAACTGTGCCGAATGCGCGACCAACGGATGAAGCACTACATGCGCGAGACTTTAGGCAACCGCCATGGTAAGCATCCCGAAAAGTTCTATTAGCAAAAGCTTGCGAATAGACCGGTCAATGCTAAAGTGCATCGTCACAGGTGGGATATTGATTGAAAATCGAGGAACTGATCGACCTTCAGGAGGCGGGTGCGCGTGCACGCGGTCTCGGCATGGCCGCTTACGAAAATAAGTATCTGGCACCCAATCGAAGGCCAGTTGGGGATACAGCCGCGCTTGAAGACTGGCTTGCGCGCCACGATGCATGGTAATTCGGCTGGGAGGCCGAAGATGCGAGCCGGGATGGCCGCATTTCGGTTCACTTCAAGGCCTTGCTGGCCACCTCGATCGCTCGACCCAGCGGCACTTGAGTACGACGATCGTCCCATTTCCCCTCGCGCGATAAGTCGGCAGGCGTCCCAGCGCGAGCAGGCGATGTGAGCGCGTATGGATAAGAACATTCCGCCGGCCTTTATTGTCGACAAAAATGTCGGCCGGATCGGATGCTCTCGCGACCTGCATGCAAGTGTTTTGTCAAGTAATCCCGGCGTCAACGAGGAATTGTGCTCCTGTACACCCGCGAGCATCGTCGGACGCGAGGAATAGCGCCATCGCCGCGACGTCGCGAGCAACCAACCTGATCTTGATCGCCTGCATGTTCATGATTTCGGCTTCACCCTCGGACGTTCGCCAAAGTGCATCCTGGCGCGATGTCGATATCGCCCCCGGAATAATGCAATTCACGCGAACCCCATTTGCACCCAGCTCTCTGGCCAGCGTCTTGTTCAAGCCAATGATTGCTGCCTTTGAAGTCGTGTAGGCGACCATTCCCGGGCGACCTTTCATGAAGGAGGTCGAGCTCGTGAACAAAATGCAACCCTGCCCACGCAGTTTCATCCCGGTCGAGACAGCTTGAGCGGCAAAGAACTGATGGTCGAGGTTGACAGCAAGGCGATCGCGCCAGTAATCCGGCTCCACTGCAAACATGTCATGTCTGTCATCATTGCCGGCATTGTTGACGAGAACGTCAATCGCCCCCTCCATCTGTTCGATATGAGAAATGACGAGACGAAGCGCATTGATGTCGCGCAGATCGCAATGATGGAATGTGCCGCCGACATCAGTCGCCACATTTTGCCCTGCGCCTTGATCAAAATCGATAAAGTGGACCCGCGAGCCCTGTTCGAGGAAAGCTTCGACGAGTGTTGCTCCGATGCCACTGCCGCCGCCGGTGACGAGCACCACCCGCTCTTCAAGGCTTCGATAACGCGTAAAGGGCCTATCTTGCATTGCGTGAGGTTCCTCCGGGCGTGTGCACGCCAATTTCGGAAGCGATGGCCTGCGTCCACCCTTGTGTCTTCAGGTCGCTCCTGATGCGCCATTTGAGGATTTCGGTGATCAGTCCCTGCTTGATCCCTTGGTGCTCTCGATCATCCCACAGATCGTTGATTTCCAGTGGATCCTCTTGGAGATCGAACAATTGTCCTTCGTCGTTTTCAACGAAGTGGACCAGCTTGTAGCGGCTATCGCGGATCATCGTCATGAACTCGGTGCCGCTCAAAATGCGGTCACCCGCATGTTCGCAGTAGACGAACTGCCGCGGCGTGACCTCTTCACCGTGGAGATAAGGCTTGAGAGACCGAGCCTCCATCCAGTGTGGTACGGAAAGCCCTGCAAGCTCCAGTATTGTCGGCCCGAAATCGAAGAGCGACACCAGGTCATCGACGCGCCGCCCCCGATCAACACCTTTCGGGGACCAGACGACTGCAGGCACCCTGACGCTCTGCTCGTACATTGTCCATTTCTGACTGTGCCCATGGTCGTTCAGGCAATCTCCATGATCGGACGTGAAGATGATGATCGTCTCGTCCAGAACGCCTCGCCGCTCGAGCGCTTCGATCAGCTTTCCAACCTGGTTGTCGATCATTGAGACGTTGGCGAAGTAATGCTCGCGCTGCCGGCGCAATTGCTCATCGCTGGGGTCTTGGAGGTGGACGACCGCATCATGGTCGACAGACAGATGCTGCTCTCGAAGTTTCTTGAGTGCGGAAGGCTGACGGTCGATCGCATCCCGGTCTATGATCGCCATGGGAAGGGGTCGGCCATCATAGATGTCCAAGTACTCCTTAGTCGGATCGTAAGGCGGATGGGGACCCGGAATTCCGATCTGCAGAAAGAATGGCTCCTTACCCTGATAGCGGTCCAACCACATTGCGGCGAGTTCGGGTACGAAGTTGTCAGAGTGGAGATGATCCGGCAGCTCCCAGGTAAAGGCACCCAGGCGCTCACGGTAATCTTCCCGCCTGCGGTACGTTACCCGGCTCGGCTTTTCCAGGCCGTGCGTCCAGAATGCCTTGTCCCAGGCGTCTAGGTAGAACGGCAAGCGATCGGTTGCACGGTCCTTGTTTTCGACGACATGGCGCTCGTGGAACCCGAAGGGCTCCTCAAAGGGCGACGTGTGCATCTTGCCGACATTCACGCATCGGTATCCGGCATCAGCCAACTGACGCACCCAGCTGTGGGTCCAACGCTCATCGTTGCGAAACACACCATTGGTGTGGGGGTAAAGCCCCGTGAACAGGCTTGCTCGCGACGGCGCACACGACGGCGAGGTGACATACATGTTGCTGAAGCACACCCCCTCGCGCACCATCCTATCGAGGTTCGGCGTGACCATGTGGTCAAATCCAGCCGCCGCGATCGTATCGAAGCGCTGCTGGTCTGTCAGAATGAAAACAATGTTTGGGGTCTTGCTGGTATCGGCCACACCCGTCCCTCCCGTGGATCAGTTGGTCGTCAGATCGAACGAGTGCTGTCGCGTGCAACGAGCTCACAGTCGAGCGTCATCGTCGTTGAAGGCTCATCATCGATGCGGGCGAGAATTGCCTCGGCGGTCTTTTCGCCGATCCGCTGGCGATCCGGCCGGACGGTGGAAAGAGATGGTGTCATGCAGCTTGATGCTTCGCTGTCGCCGAAGCCGATGACTAAGATGTCTTCGGGCACGCGTTTGCCAAGATCCTTGAGCGCGCGCAAAACACCGAATGCTATGACGTCACTATTGCAAATGATGCCGTCGATATCAGGATGCTTGGAAAGCAACTCCCTTGCGAGATGATCGCCGAGGTCTGGCTTCCCCGCTTCCGGCCTGGTGGCAAAGACAAGATCGTTCAATCCAGCGGCTGTGATTGCCTGAGCAGCTCCGGTGGCGCGCTTTCGCGCTCTGGCGTCGTTGTCACGCATACTGCCCAGGAATGCCAGCGACTTGCAGCCACGCTCGATCAAATGACGCGCCTGTGCGGCACCGACTGCGGTGTGGTCCATTCCCACTGCGGTATCGATGACATCACCGCCAATATCCCACATCTCGATGATCGGTACGCCTGACGCGCGAAGGAGCTCGGTTACCTTGGGTGGATGATCGACACCGATTATCGCAACAGCAGCTGGTCTCCAGCTCAAGATGGACCGAACGAGTGTCGCCTCCTGGTCTGGATCATAACGAGTATTTGCAAGCATCACTTGAAGGTTGCTCTTCAGCAAGGCGGACTGCAGTGCGTCCAGGATCGAAGCGAACTCGGAGTGATAAAGCGAGGTTACGACGACGCCCACAATGTCAGATCGCGTCCCGGACAGGCCTCCTGCCAATCTGTTGGGAACGTAATTCAGTTCATCCATGGCCCGGGTGATCTGTCGCCGCAATTCGGCGCGTACGGTGTTGGGCGCGCGAAGAGCCCTTGAGACCGTATTTACCGATACACCGACCACGGCCGCCACCGAGGCGAGTGTCGGTGGCGATCTTCTTCCCAGTTGCTCTGACGTGTCTTCCACCTGCTTCATCGCGACAATGATACCGTTGCGTTATCGATAACTTTATGCCATCGTTTTGCTCAGGAGACAAGTTGGTGGCGTGAAACTCTGCCGACTTTGCAGGAGAAAAGCGGGAGGCCGCCATTGGCGAACAAGCCCAATATTATTTTGATCATGACCGATCAGCAGCGGTACGATTCGATCGCAGCGCTCGGCTTTCCATATGCCATCACCCCCAATCTCGATGCGCTGGTTGAAAAGGGTGTGACCTTTACGAACTGCCATATAACGGCACCGAGCTGCGTTCCGTCCCGCGCCAGTCTCTTCACAGGCTATTACCCGCACACAACAGGCGTCCTGGCGAACGGTCAGCGTTGGCAGCATACTTGGGTCGAGCAATTGCGAGATGCAGGCTATCGCTGCGTCAACGTCGGCAAGATGCACACCATTCCTTATGATGCGGATTCCGGGTTTCACGAGCGTTACGTCGTTGAAAACAAGGACCGGTACATGGAAGGCCGGTGGTACTTCGACGAATGGGACAAGGCGCTGGCCGCAAACGGCCTGGTAAAGCAGCGGCGGGAGACTTACCGTGAGCGGGACGACTATGCTGAACGGCTTGGCTGCTTTGATTGGGAGCTGCCAGAGAAACTTCATTCGGATGCGTTTGTCGGAAACATGGCGAAGTGGTGGGTCAACACCTATCCGGTGACGGAGCCGTTGTTCCTCCAGGTCGGTTTTCCCGGTCCACACCCTCCATTCGACCCGCCGGCGCGGTACTCCGAACCATTCCTGAAGCGAAATGACCTGCCTCTTCCCAAGCCAACGAAGGAAGAGCTGGCTTCTCTCCACCAGGAACTGAAGGACAAGCGGCAGCATGATGTCGAAGTCGATCACGACTCCGTCTTGTGGAGCCTCGATCCGACACCTGACCAGATGCACCGTTTGTGGGCTCACTACCTTGGGAACGTAACGCTTATCGATGAGAAAATCGGCGAGTTGCTCGAAGCGCTCCATGAGCGTGGATATCTGGAAGACGCCATCGTCATCTTCACCTCCGATCACGGAGAATGCCTGGGCGAGCATGGGTTGATCCAGAAGTGGTCGATGTATGACATCGTCACCAGGGTGCCAACGATTATCTGGTCCACGGCAGGCCGGTTCGAAGGCGGCCGTGCGATCGACGGACTGTGTCAGCTCTTTGATCTGGGGCCGACCATTCTGGAATATGCGGGCCTAACCCCTCCTTCGACATTCGAGGCTGAAAGCCTCAGATCCGCATTGGAAGGTGACGACTGGAAGCCTCGGGCCTACGTCTTTTGCGAACAGATCGGCGACGTGGCAATGGCAGGCGGTGTCGAGTTCATGACGGCAGTTCGCGATCAGCGGTGGAAGTTGGTGCACTTCAAGGGATCGGATGACGGCCAGCTTTTTGATCTTCTGCACGATCCAAAGGAAATCAACAACCTGTGGAACGTTCCTGACTACTTGGATCAAAAACGGGCACTTTTAGATGTGATGCGCGACTGGTTGATCGGCTCGAACTTCAAGACCAGAGACCTGACGGTGGCAAGTCGATGAGCTATTCTTCATCGATAGCATCGGCATCCAGCAAAGCATCACCGCCTGCGGACATGATCCATATCGTGGGCGGCACATTTGCCATGGGTGAAACCCGCTTTTACCCGGAAGAGGGTCCGGTTCGCGATGTGACCGTGGGCGACTTCTTTATCGACGCCGTGCCGGTTACCAATCGGCAATTCTCCCGCTTTATCGATGATACTGGGTATGTGACGACCGCAGAGGTTCCACCCGATCCTGCAGCCTATCCCGGAGCAGATCCGGCAATGCTGGTCGCGGGGTCGCTGGTCTTTAAAGCACCGCGCAATGCGGGCGAGATGCGGTTTTGGGGTGATTGGTGGCACTATGTTCCGGGCGCCTGTTGGCAGAGGCCCGACGGGGCAACCGCGCTGACAGACGCTCAGCTTGATCATCCTGTGGTCCATGTTTCCTTCAGCGACGCGAGCGCCTATGCCGACTGGGCGGGAAAGAGCTTGCCCACCGAAGCTGAGTGGGAGTTTGCGGCGCGTGGCGGACTTTCAGGCGCCGCTTATAGCTGGGGCGAAGAATTCGAGCCTGGCGGCCAGGTGATGGCAAATATTTGGAATGGCAACTTCCCGATGGCCGACATTAATGGCAAGCGAGTGGGAACATCGCCGGTCAGATCATATCCAGCGAACGGGTATGGCCTTTTCGACATGATCGGAAACGTCTGGGAGTGGACCGCCGACTACTGGGCAGAACGCCATCCCTCAGCACCGTCGTGCTGCAAGCCGTCGACATCCCAGCGTTCCCCGGCCGAGGCAAGCTTCGATCCGAAGCAGCCGAACATCAAGATCGCGCGCAAGGTCCTGAAGGGTGGCTCTCATCTATGTGCCGCAAGCTATTGCAGGCGCTATCGTCCGGCAGCCCGGCAGCCGGAGATGGTCGATAGCGCGACATCGCATCTGGGTTTCCGCTGTGTTGCACATACCGACACGAGGTCGCAATGAGTATGGCTGTGAGCTCGCCGATCCCGGCCCCGAGGCCGAGTTTCTTCCGATCCCGCGTGGGGATGGTGGCCATCAACGCAATCAGTATCGTATGTGGGATTGCGGCCTGGTGGATCGTCACCGCTTTTGGTGTTGTCGGATTGCCAACTCCAGCGCAGGTGGCCGTTACGGCGGTCAACCTTGCTCAACAAGGTTTGCTATGGTCGGATGCCTTGGCAAGCCTTGCCCGCGTGTTCACCGGGTTTGCCCTTGGCATCGCGCTTGCTATTCCCGTTGGCTTCCTGATGGGCTGGTACCGTATCGCGCGCGCTATCATTGAGCCCTACGTCCAGTTCTTTCGCACAATTCCGCCCCTTGCCATCATTCCACTGGCGATCGTCACGCTTGGCATCGAAGAGACGCCGAAGATATTCGTCATCTTCCTCGCTTCATTCCTTTCGAGCGTGGTTGCGACCTATCAGGGCGTCATCAGCGTAGACAAAACGCTGATCAATGCTGCCAGGGTTCTCGGCGCGAACGACTTCACGATCTTCCGGCGGGTCATCGTACCAGCGTCCCTACCCTATATCATGGTCGGCGTGCGCATCGGCCTTGGCTCGTCGTGGGCAACCGTGGTTGCGGCCGAGCTTATTGCCGCTCAGTCGGGGCTCGGGTTCCGCATGCAACAGGCCCAACTCTACTATGATCTTCCGACGATCTTCGTGAGCCTGATTTCGATCGGCGTTCTCGGTCTCGTCATGGACCGCATCGTCATGGCGATCGATAACGTCCTCACATCCTGGCAGGAGAAGCTATGACGACGAAGATCTCGTTTCAAAATGTCAGGAAGACTTTTGACATCGCCGGCCAGGCGTCTTTCACCGCGCTTGAAGGCCTGTCGCTCGACATTCAAGATGGTGAGTTCATCACGGTAGTGGGACCCTCCGGCTGTGGCAAATCGACAGCCATGAATATCGCTGCCGGGCTGACGATGCCGTCGAGCGGACAGGTGACGGTCGATGGCATCCCTGTAAAAGGCCCCGGCCCTGAGCGCGGTGTCATTTTTCAGCAGTATGCACTGTTTCCGTGGCTTACCGTTCGACAAAACGTGGAGTTTGGTCTGAAGATCGCGGGCCATCCAAAGGCCGAGCGCAGCAAGATCGCCGATCACTTCATCGATCTGGTCGGGCTTTCGGATTTCGCCCATGCCCTGCCGAAAATGCTGTCTGGCGGCATGAAGCAACGCTGCGCAATTGCGCGCGCCTACGCCGTCAACCCGAAGATCCTGCTGATGGACGAGCCTTTCGGTGCCCTGGACGCCCTTACCCGTGTCCAGCTTCAGGATCAGTTGCTGGCCATGTGGAGCAAGGAGCGGCGCACGGTGATGTTTATCACCCATGACGTCGACGAAGCTGTCTATCTCGCACGTCGCGTGGTCGTCATGGCAGCGAGGCCTGGCCGCCTGCATAAAATCGTCAACGTCGACCTGCCCTACCCCCGCACCGAGGAGATGCGCCTCTCGCCGGCTTTTTCGGAGCTACGAAACGAGGTCTGGCGAGCCGTCTATCATCCGGTTGCCGCATAGATCGAACGAAGCATCATCAGCTGTCTAAGGAGGAATGAACATGCTGACGAAACGAACTTTATTGAAGTCGGCGGCCGGCATTGCCGCTGCGAGTGTCTTTTCCATCGGCGGACGGGCAAGTGCCCAGTCTTCCGACATGAGCATTGGTTACATCGCCGATTTTCCAAATGCGAGTGTGCTGGCGATTGCCAAGGATCAGAAGCTGTGGGAAGCGGAAGGCATTGAGCCTTCTGTGAAGGTTTTCACAAATGGCCCGATCCAGATCCAGGCAATGGGCGCAGGTAGCTTGAACTTCGGCACGATTGGTCCTGGAGCACTTTGGCTGCCAGCAAGCGGCAAGGCAAAGGTGGTCGGCGTCAACGATATCGGCTTCTCAGACCGCGTTATCGTTCAATCGACGATCAGTTCAATCGCGGAGCTTAAGGGCAAGAAGGTCGGTGTGCCGCAGGGAACGTCCGGCGACATGATCTTGCGAATGGCTCTTGCCAAGAATGGCATGACGATCTCCGACATCCAGATGGTTCCCATGGATCCGTCGACGATCGTTGCGGCATTCACGTCGAAGCAGATCGAGGCTGCTGGCATCTGGTACCCACTGATTGATACGATCAAGCCAAGGGTTCCAGATATGAAGGAGCTCGCTTCCAACGAGGACTTTTATCCGCAGACGTCGTTCATCAATACCTTCGTGGCTCGAAATGAAATCGTCGAGCAGAACCCTGATGTCGTCAAGAAATTCCTCCGTGTCATGAAGAAGGCAATGGACTACCGGGTTGCCAATCTCGACCACTCGATCGAGCTGACCACGTCTTTCCTGAATGCGCCGAAGGAAGTGACGGAGAAGGTCGCCCGAAGCCGCAAGATGCTGACAAGTCAGGAATTGGACACGTTCACGAAGAACGGAACGGTCAATAAATGGCTGACCGACTTCAACAAGATGTTTCAGGATTTCGGGACGGTCAAGGATCCGTTGTCGCCGGAGAAGTACTTCACTGCAGACCTGTTTACCACGGCCTGATATCGCTTCGACCCGCCGCCTGACCCCGGCGGCGGGCTTTCACCACGTCTCCGGCCATGGATATGGAGGGCGTGCTCGGGTGACCACCCGGCCAGCTACCTGCATCGACCGTCATAGTGCCGCCACAGAGTTCGGACCAATCATCCAAGTACACTGGATGGGCACGCATGAAACGACTGGCCTTCATACTCTCGATTGTTCTGCTGACGGCGGTTCACGCCGGAGCACAAGTCTATGTCCCCTATGATGGGTATGACGGCCCCGGCGGATACAGCTACGACGATCCATATGGCTCCTATCCTCCTCCTTACGACGAGCAGGAACCGCGATATCAAGAACCCCCGTATGACGAGCCCCGCTACCAAGCGCCATACCGACAGCCTCAACAGCCTACGGTCCGTGCGTCTGGCGGCACAATCACGATTTCAACGCACCAGCACACGCTGATCTACACGACCTCGCAAGGCGAGGAATTCGCATACCCGATTGCTGTGGGCCGACAAGGCAAGCAGTGGTTCGGAACGACGCGTGTGGTCTCAAAGAAAGAGCACCCCGAATGGCGCCCGACAGCCAGCATGAGGGCAAAGAACCCGAGACTTCCGGCGGTGGTGAGAGCAGGCCCCCAGAACCCGCTTGGAACCCGTGCAATCTATCTGGCGGATGGTCTGTTACGCATCCACGGAACCAATGATCCCTCATCCATCGGTACAAACGCTTCAAGCGGTTGCTTTCGGATGTACCGGCAGGATGTTGAGGAGCTCTACGAGATGGTTCAACCGGGAACGCGGGTCATCGTCAGGTAATTCACTCTTGTAAGGTCAAACCACGATCGGCGCGCCAACTACAAGCCGTCGGCGCCACCCGACACTGTTTGCTCAATCCTAGCCAGCGCTCATCGCTTCGCCGATTGCATAGTAATGTCCACCTGCAACGTGGTGTATTGTCCGCCATTTCGGATCAGCGGTCTCAAAATGCCAGCGTCCGTCCCTGAATACTCTGTCGTCTGCCCAGGCCGCAGAAACCTCCCCGACGAACAGGTCGTAGGCTTCCTGAATGTGGGGTTCGGGTAAGAGCTGACACTCCAGCCAGGCCGAGCAGCCTTCAACGAAAGGAAGGGGTGACCCCGGCACCTCAAAAAGCCTGACACCGGTATTGATCAATTTGTCCGGTGCATCATGCATGCTTTGCGTGCCGAGGGCCTGTGCCAGGTCGAGCTGCTCGACGGTCGGAAGCTGCACCACAAATTGGCCACTGCGTTCGATGAGCGAGCGGGTATGAGCACTCTTGTCGATGACAACGGTGAGTTTCGGTGGATCGAAATCGAGACCGCAACACCAAGCTGCGGTCATGACATTTTCAACACCATCGTGTCGCGCCGATACCAGCACTGTTGGTCCATGATTGACGAGGCGATAAGCTCTGGAAAGGTCTACTGATTGGAAATGCTCGTTCACAGGCGCCCCACAGATTGATGGATAGGAGCGCTATAGCAGACGTTAGCGAAAGCGGAAATCGCACCTCTCCATAGAGACCGATGACGAAAGGTTGTCGTCGCGCTACGAATTATTATCTCAAGCGCAAAGGCTCGTCTCCAATAACCCTCAGGTCGATTTCAACATGGAGAAAATCCTCCCTGCTCCCCTTGGAGGCCGATCCGCTGGCGTCGCACCCTGGCTCGCTCAAGACCTTGGTCTGTCTCATTCATTGGGCCGCCACCATGACCAGCGCGATCGGTGCTTTTCCTGGCGTCGCCATCGCGCAAGCTGTGTCGTAACGGATCCAATCCGCTCCCGCGGTTTCGACTTCGCTGCTAAGGCGTGCTGGCCAAGTCCGATACCTATAGGTGAAGCGCCACCAGAAAGACTTTAGGAACGAGGCACTCCTCTACCGCCAGCTGCGCGCCGTGTTCCTGGACACTGGTCAGGAGCTGGCAGGGAAGATCTTTAAAGGCAGAGATGAAAGCCCAACGCGAAGCGCATCGCCTAACTATGCCCCGTCGGATGCAGCGACCGCATAGCTGCAATGCACAATAAATGTTTTCCATATGGTCAAAAATCAAGCAAAACGATTACAGCTGATGCGCATGACGGTCTACTCCCAGTTCCGTTGCAGCAGCTGTTCCCCTCTGGAGGTCCGTTGACCTTCACACTTTATGGGCCGCGGTGACGCTGGCCCATTTTTTTATCGACGCGCTTGTGGTGCGACGTTGGCTAGCGCGATAGGCGCTGCTCGTCGTCGACGAGGATCAAGCGGCTGGGTGGATCGGCGCCCCATTCCCATAAGACCAGATTGAGATCCCTAGCCGTCGCTCCGTGTGCAAAGCTAGGGACAATCAATGCCTGATAGCCGTCCGAAGCCAGCTCCCCGGCAAAAAGCTGCGTACTGGCCGCGCCTTGCGCTTTCATCATGTCGCGCCATGCGGGATCACCAAGCGCCGAAGAGATCATTCCCCTAGCCTCCAAGGCACTCGGATCGCGGCAATCGAAGACACGCTCTATATCAGCCTCATACGATATCAGGGTTGTCGGCTGCAGCGCTCCTACTTGGTTGCCTTCGCGCAGCGCCGTCATCACCGAAAGTGAGGTGTAGAGGGCAGGAGTTCCTTTTCGGTTGAAACGCCCACCGTGAAGTTCCGCTCCGCGGCCTGACAGAGGCTCACGGGCGTAGATAGGGTTCAACGCGCGATAGAGGGTTCCCCGGAAACGCATCTGTGCGATTATGCGTGAATGCCGGCATCGACGGAATCGATATAGTCGAGTACATCGCCCGCACGCCCGTCTCTCACCAGCTGCATGGCTGTCAGCCCAGAAAACCCCGGTAAAGGCTCGGAGCGGTACCAAGCGTAAGCCATGAGTGCTGATCCAAAACGTGGTTCGACCCTATTGATAATTTCCGCGACTTCACGCAGGCGACGCTGCGTCTTGTCGGAGCGAACACGGTCCTTGCGTTGAATTGCATCGCGCCCGAGCCCCGCCGTGCGCGCAATCTCTTCGCTTGTGGTGCGCAATACCTCAGCAAATTTGCGGGGCGAGAACAAACCACTGTCTGCGTATTGAGCAAGGCTCATATTCACAACCCTAGTTCCTAGCTGCAGAATTGACGCATTATAGCGTCAAAATCCGCGGCTCGCAATCAGTGGAGGTGGACTATTTAAAGGACGCCGGGCGGCCATGGGCGGGCCTATAAACACACGCTTTACCAAAGATCGTGATCGGACCTTCTGGGCTCCTTTAGCTCGACTACGCTCAAGCAGCTTCAACGGACGCTCACCGATGTTCAGATTATTTTCTAGTCGTTTGGTGGCGGACGGTCTCAAGCTTGGCTTACGTCCGTGCGTAACTGCGAGGAGATAGTTGTCGCAAGACTACATGCGGTCGATACCGGAACAACGGGATTTGCGCCCATCATCTGCAGAAACTTGCCCTTGTCTTTGAAGGGAGGAAGCGCCACTTGTCCTTCCTGCGGATCGTGTCCCGGGGAGTGGTGTAGCTGGATTTCATAGCCATCGGTGATTTCCGGTAGGGTCGGGTTGCTTAGAGCCAACCTGAAGGACTCCACCGATGACCGACGACATGATGAACCTACGCTCACTCGTTGAGAAGAGCGCTGACGCCGATTTGCTGCGCGAGATGATCGGCTTTGCTGCCGAGAAACTGATGGCGCTGGAAGTCGGCACGAAGACCGGTGCGGGCTATGGCGAGAAGAATGGCTTTCGACTTGCCCAGCGCAACGGCTACCGCGACCGAGACTGGGAGACGCGGGCCGGCACCGTCGAGCTGCGCATTCCCAAGCTTCGTACCGGGAGCTATTTCCCGAGCTTCCTTGAACCACGCCGTATGGCCGAGAAGGCTCTGACGGCGGTTATTCAGGAGGCCTATATCCAGGGCGTTTCGACCCGCTCGGTTGATGACCTCGTCAAGGCGATGGGCATGTCGGGCATTTCCAAGAGCCAGGTCTCCCGGCTGTGCGAGGAGATCGACGAGAAGGTGAAGGCCTTTCTCGATCGGCCCATCGAGGGCGAATGGCCCTATCTGTGGATCGATGCTACCTATCTGAAGGTGCGGCGCGGCGGTCGCATCGTCTCTGTTGCAGTCATCATCGCCGTCGGCGTCAACACCGACGGTCGACGCGAAGTGCTCGGCATGGAAATCGGCACGTCCGAGGCCGAGGCGATCTGGACGGAATTCCTGCGTAAGCTAACCAGGCGGGGGCTGCGCGGCGTCAAACTCGTCGTCTCCGATGCCCATGAGGGCATCAAGGCCGCAGTATCGAAGGTGCTTTCGGCCACTTGGCAGCGTTGCAGGGTGCACTTCATGCGCAATGCATTGGCTCATGCGGGCAAGAGCGGACGGCGCGTCGTATCCGCGTTCATTGCCACGGCCTTTGCTCAGGACACACCGAACGCCGCAAGCTCTCAGTGGCGCAACGTTGCCGACCAGATCAGGCCGAAGGTCCCGAAGCTCGCTAGTCTGATGGACAATGCCGAGCAAGACGTACTCGCCTACATGACCTTTCCCAAGCAGCATTGGGCCAAACTTCACTCGACTAACCCGATTGAGCGATTGAACGGCGAGATCAAGCGGCGGACAGAGGTCGTCGGCATCTTCCCCAACGACGAAGCCATCGTGCGCCTGGTCGGTGCCCTGCTGCTAGAACAGAATGATGAATGGGCCGTCCAGCGATCTCGCTATATGACCCTTGAGACAATCGCTACGATGAGCGATGATCCACTCAACAGCTTGCCTGTAGCAAGCTGACACTCATCCGGCCCTCTGGGATGAGCCGTGGCCGTCTGAGCTACACCATTCCCTGGGACACGATCTTCCTGCGTCCATGACTCACCCGTTGCTCTCGATAGGCTCATAATGTTTCACTTAGTCTTCGGGCTGCCCTGGATCGTCGTCACTTTACGTTTCATCATGCCACTGCCATGGGCATGGCCGCTCAAGATAGGCATCGCAGGCCTACTGCTGATTGCATCTCAATATCATTTGATCAGTCGGATTTCCTCAGGGTCGGTCTTCTCGCCGGAATTTCCGCGTGCGCTGGTTATCGGCTTTAACGTGCTCTTCGGCGCGATCGTTATGCTCGCAGTGTTCCAGATCGCCCTCGACATTGTTTCACTCGGCGTATCCCTCGTTAACCGAACCTCGCTGTCCGTCGCACCTGAGGTTCGGTATGCAATAGGGATTGTGGCTCTTTGCCTCTCTTGCTTTGCAGTCAATCAGGCCGTGCGCGTTCCTCCGCTCAAGGCGATCGAAGTCGCGATACAGGACCTCCCGTCGACCTTCGAAGGCTATCGGATACTGCAGCTCACCGATCTCCACATTAGCCGCTTGTTCCCCAGATCCTGGGCTGAGGAAGTGGTGAAGCGCTCAAATGAGCTTCAGCCTGACCTGACGCTCGTCACCGGAGACTTCATTGATGGCAGTCTCGACGCCCGCCGAGAGGATATTGCACCAATCGCGGGGCTCAAAGCACGTGACGGCGTTCTGGCGATACCTGGAAATCATGAATACTACTTCGGCTACGCGGGATGGATGAAGCATGACACGGAGATGGGGATCCGCATGCTCCTCAATCAACACGCAGTCATCGAACGCGGTGGAGACAGAATTGTTGTTGCTGGTGTGACCGATCTCGCGGCTTTCGGCACGGATTTTCCAAGGCCTGATCTGGAGAAAGCGCTGAACGGAACGCCAGCCGGGGCGCCGATCATCCTTATGGAGCATCAACCGCGGATGGCAAAAAGGTCGGCGGCAAGAGGCGTAGCACTCCAGCTTTCCGGCCACACTCACGGAGGCATGGTCCGCGGCCTGGATCTTTTCGTTGCCCGCGCGAACGATGGCTATGTCTCCGGCTTATACCAAGTCGGAGATATGAAGCTTTACGTCAACAACGGTACCGGTCTTTGGCCAGGGTTCGCCCTTCGCTTAGGTCGACCGTCAGAGTTGACTGTCATCACTTTGCGCCAGGCATTGTAGTTCGCACTCACGCCTTGACTGCAGTGCCAGACAAGACGATGCTTGTCTCATGCTGATATCGCGTCTCCATATGGTCTTGAAGAAGGCCGTTCTCATCGCAGGATCTTGACCCCCGGCACGGTCGCGTCGCGCCTGCCGAGGCGCGCGCGTTCCGTTTGTTGAATCGGACCACGCAGAGCGACAGCACTCCCGACCACACCTCAATTCAGGCTGCGCAGCATGCCACCAAGACCACAGGAGTACTCGTATGGTATCGAAGACCAAGCGTAAGCCCGCAATCTCTATTGCGCGCTCGGAGCATCAACGCCTTATGAAACTGGCTGAGAGCCAAGCCACTCGCAACCCGGAAGTGTCCGAGGAGCTCCTAGTGGAACTCGAACGCGCCCATATTGTTGACGACGTAAAGCTGCGAGCCGGCGTCGTGCGCATGGGATCGATGGTGCGATACTCCAGCGACCTCGGGGAGGAAAGGCAGGTCACTCTCGTTTACCCTGGTCAAGCCGACATAGCAGAAGGGCGAATATCCATTCTGACGCCTATCGGTGCTGCGCTCATTGGCTTGTCATCCGGCCAGTCCATCGACTGGACTGCCCGCGACAGCCGGGTGCATAGGCTTAGGGTCGAAACCGTCGTTCAGCTAGCAACGTCGTAACTCGAGTATGACACTTCGCGCCGTCTGCGTTGGACGGCGCGAAGACCGAGCGTTGTCAAGACTGCCACTGGACCGTATCTGCTGCGTCTTTGATGAACCTGGTAGACGGCTTCTAGCTGGGAGAGCATCGGAACATGGCTGCTGGAGCGAACCATTGTCTTCGCTTTCAACCTTTCAGCCAGGAAATGCTTAAGGTCCGGATGAACCGGCCGGTATTCGGAACCCAGAATGTAATATGTCGGCTTCGACTTCCATGCGGCACCTCGCATGGGCTCCTCGATCAAGTTCACAAATGGCGCCATCTGAGCGGCACAGACGAGCCTCTGTTCAGCTTCAGCAATATCGCCTGCAAAATCATTCAAGCCCGATTGGCAGAGGAAAATCCGACCGTCAACCACCTCCACGTGCTCGAAGATCGCCGTTTTTGGATATTTGCTCTGGTCGAGCTGTCTTGGCCTTCCGCAGGCGCCTCAATTTCGAGACGCAGAACCGCTGCCACGGACTGGAGACCGTTCTATGCGCCACCCGCTCGCAAAATGGACCAGTAACAATCCGCCGGAGAGCATTGTCTACCTACAAAAATACTTTGCTTCAAGGTGATTTCTGCCAGATACTATTGAAGATATATTTTTCGAGATTGATTAATACAGGCATGCGAGGCCTCACGAACGCCGGAGGAACGTTTATTGTGTTCGATTTGAGAAAGGTTGCTCTTTCCGGAATGGTTTCGCCTTTGAAAAAGGTGCTCACCAACACTGCTGTGCGAACAATGCTCTTCAATGCCATACGATTAAATCGGCCGCAAATCGCTGACCTCATCCTGAATGAGGACGTACGTTTCCTCAGCTATTGTCTTGCCAGGCGCACTTGGTCTCGGGCACAGATCCTGCAGGATTTGTGGGTCTGTTTCGAACTCGGCGAAGTATACGGAGGGTATTTTGTGGAATTTGGCTCGACGAACGGTTTGAAGAACAGCAACACGTGGCTGCTTGAAACGAAATTTGGGTGGTCAGGAATACTGGCCGAGCCTAATCCTGTCTGGCATCTGGAACTGGCATCGAACAGAAAAGCCCACATCGACCATCGGTGCGTCTCATCGAAATCGAATGCCACAGTGACGTTCTTGACAACCGACAGCTCGGATCCTGAACTGAGCTCGATCGCCGAGTTTTCCCGCGACGATCATTTCTCCGATACACGCAGCCGCGGAACGGCAATTGAGGTCGGGACGATATCGCTGGAGGATCTCTTGAACACGTATGACGCACCTGAGGTTATAAACTACCTGTCTATCGACACAGAAGGCAGCGAACTGGACATCCTCTCTGCCTATGGTTTCGAGCGCCGTTTTGATCTCATTTCGGTTGAGAATAACCCTAAGACGGAGGGAATGATTGAGGAGCTTCTTCAACAACAAGGATATCGAAGAGTATATCGGCAATTCTCTCAATGGGACGGATGGTACGTATTCGAGGGACTGCGAAAGAAGCCGGCAGCAGTCGTCGTGGCGCCAATGTCCTGATCCCCAAGTGCGGTCACAGGCCTGTCAATGAGACAGTGTGGGAGGACTTTGGTATCAGCCCTGACGAGGGATCGGCTGGGCGTCGCCGCTTTGCTGCAGGCACGTACAATACACGGCCAGCGCAGCCTGACGATATTCCGATCCCTGGTTCTATTAATGAGGCAATCCCTCCAGTTCGATGGTTTGATGCAACGTCCGTCAAAGCATCCCCCCAAACGGATACGCCTCGAGCTAATAAATTTTTGCAGTGCAGGCGACCTAGCATCACGTATGTGTTGATGCTCTTCAACATGATAACAATCTACAGACGCAATGAATAATTAAAATACTAGTAACACTATTTACAGCATCACCGCACGACGATACTGTGCGTATGTCCCCGATTATTAGGGAGCTACAGTTGCATGCCGAATGTCTCCGTCGTAATGGCGACCTACAACGGCGCCCGTTTCATCGACGAGCAGCTTGCAAGTCTGCGTTGGCAGACGCTGATGCCATCAGAGCTCATAGTTTCCGATGACGGATCGACTGACGGAACAATCACGATCGTCGAGAAATTTCGGTTAGCGGCGCCTTTCCCCGTGCGCGTAATCCGCAATCCGGAGCGCTTGGGCTACGGCGCGAATTTCCTTAATGCGGCACGCCACGCGTCGGGCGAATTCCTCGCTTTTTGCGACCAGGACGACATTTGGCTTCCAGGCAAGCTCGAGGAAGCAGTGAGTTCACTTTTGCAGTACGACTGCGATCTTCATGTCCACACGGCCAAGGTTATTGACAGTGTCGGCAGAGAAACCGGTCTCTTTTCGCAATCCATAACAAAGACAGAAGTCGTTGGCCCGCTTAGCCTTTCACCGTGGGGCGTCTTTTACGGGTTCTCGATGGTCTTTCGCAGGGAATTGTTCGAAGCCATCGATCCAGCGCTCCGTGGCCGTCACACGTTTGAGTTTCATGGGCTACTTTCGCACGATCTGTGGGTCTATTTCCTCGCTGCGAGTGTTGGCAGAACGATAATGGATGTGCAGCCTCTGGTCCTTTATCGCCGTCACGCCAGCAATCAAACGCCAAGCCTTACGGGCACATTTATCGATCGGATAGCACGCCGCTTTGGAGTGGCAGCTCATCCAATGCTGAGACGCGATGAAATTGCTGAATTGAGATCGGTGGCGTTGGAGAGATTGTCGAGCGTTCAGGGAACTAATCGCTACAGCGACAATGCGAAAGCAGCGTCGATCTATTGGCGGCGGATCGCCGACCACGAGCGGCAACGGATCGCGCTCTACAGCGCGTCAAATACCATCAAGCGTGCTTTCACGTTTTGCAAAATAATCGCTGGAGGGGGCTACCGACCGATTTCGAACGGCGGGCTGGGATTTCCCCTTCTTGTAAGGGACGGCGTGTCGGGATTGTTGCGACTCCGTCGACAAAGGCCATCGACCTGATGTCGGCATCGCGGTTACATCACAACGTTTTCTATAACCTTGTGGGCAGCGTGATCCCAATCCTAGCGGCTCTCATCACGATTCCAATCTACATCAGAACGATTGGTGAGGTGCGTTATGGGCTGTTGTCGCTGATATGGCTGGCATTTGGATATTTTGGACTATTCGATCTTGGGCTATCTCGTGCAGCCGCGTATCGGCTGTCCGCGCTTCGAAAGCAGGATCTCTCAGTGAGAGTGAGCGTTTTCTACACCGCCTGCACTCTCAGCCTTTGCATGGGCGTCTTCGCATGCTTTGTATTCCATCTTGTCGCGGTCCCGCTTGCAGAATACTTCACTGTCGATCCGCCGTTGCGCGCTGAGATCCTACGCGCCCTCCCCTTGATCTCGCTTTTCTTTCCAATCTCCTTACTTGGCGGAATATTTGGCGGATGTCTGCAGGCAGAGGAGCGTTTTCTCGTGCTGAACTTGCAACAGTCCGTCGGGTCAATCCTTGTTCAGTGCTTGCCACTCGCTCTGACGTTTTTTATTCGCCCCAGCTTGGAGCTAGCTGTTCTGGGAGCCGTCGTCGCTCGCTTCATCAGTGTCGGCTGGCTGGGTGTCAGTTGCTTCAACTGGGCGCGTGTAGCAGGGCGGACAAGTGCGAGCTTTAGGCACGTGAAAGAGCTGTTCGCCTATGGGGGCTGGATTACTTTCTCTGACATGATAGCGCCTCTACTAAACGGCTTGGACCAGATGATTATTGGTGCAACCCTCGGACCCAGGGCAATCGCGCATTATTCGGTGCCTTTCAGTATGGCATCGAAAATTTTAATCATCCCGGCATCGTTCAACCGTGCCGTTTTCCCGCGTATGTCTACAATGCATACTGAGGAGGCTCGCGCGTTAAGCAGAAAAGCTCTTTCAATTGTCGCATACGTGATGGCGCTGCTCTCGGTGCCTGGGATTATTCTGGTTCAGCCCGCACTCGAGATTTGGATCGGCAAGGAATTTGCCAGCGAGGCACATCTGGCAGCTTCAATTCTGATCGTGGGAATGTGGTTCAACAGTATCGGCTACATTCCATGGACCTTTCTGCAGGCGCAGGGTCGACCCGATGTTGTGGCGAAGATCCATGCTCTTGAAATCTTACCGTTTGTAGCGATGCTCTACTGCCTTATCTGGTTCTTCGGATTGCCGGGCGCTGCCCTCGCTTGGTGCCTTCGGATCATTTTGGACGTTGCGCTTCAGTCTTGGTTTGCGAAGTTTCGCTGGTCAGACGGACGATCTGTGGTGTTTCCGGGGGTAATGGTCATCCTCGCGATCCTGGTGGCAAGTTTTCATCCAGCGCTGGCGTGGTCACTGATCGCGGCAAGTGTGCTATGCTGCGCTCTGACTTTAAAGATGATGCAGGAGGAGGATCTGGTTCTCTATACCAGACCAGAGTTTTGGCGCCGAACCTAAAGGGATAATGCCGGTGTCTGCAGCAATACAAACCGCGACCTTCTCACGGAACCCCAGACGAACTACAGAACGCAGTGTGTTCATAGCGAACCGTTTTGCCCCAGCAGCATGCCAATCGTTTGCGAGTGGCTCGTCATGGGTTTAGAACCGATTGGAATACTGACGTTAGCCCTCGGTTTCATCTGCCTTTTAATAGGGCACGAACGAGGGGTTGTCGTATTCATCACGCTTACAGTACTCGGCTCGGCAGCGGCGATTTTGGTCGGCTCAGCTAACGTTCAGCCCGCCCATCTTTTTCTCCTCTTTCTGTCTATATCTACCTTTTCGCATCCGACGCGGGTTTCAATGGCCGCCCGTGCGTTGAAGTGTCCACAACCAGGCTTCTGGCTTGCGTGTCTCCTATTCTACGGAATCGCCGCCGGATACTTTGCGCCGCGTTTGCTTGCCCGCATGTCAGAAATCGTTCCCCTCGGGGCGCCCTATTTCCCATCCACTGACGGGATTTCGCCTTTAGGTCCGGTCTCGAGCAACTTCACGCAAGCTGTTTATCTATCGGCCGACCTACTAGCCTTCCTTCTTATAAGCGCGATAGCGGCGACGAAGTCTGGCTTTCGAGCGGTGGTGATTGGGCTAATGGCATTCGCTTTCGCCAATGCCGCGTTCGGTTTGCTGGACATGGTAACACATGGAACGTCGGGACAGGATCTCTTCGCCTTTATCCGCAATGCGCAATATACATTCCACGAGAACGAAGAGGTTGCCGGCATTCGACGCGTCGTCGGATCATGGCCAGAGGCGTCGGCACTCGCTGGTATTTCTCTCGGGCCGCTAGGCTTTACAGGCACAATGCTAATCTGCGGGCGATTGCGATTATGGAGCAGCGTATTATTCGCGACTTCCGTCTTTCTTGTCTTGCGATCAACGTCATCTGCTGGGCTCCTAGCACTGCCTGTCTGCTTGCTTCTTCTTTACCTAACGGCTCTGTCGCGCTCGGGATCCGGGGTTGGAAAATCCACAAGCAATGGGATCGTTTTACTCACCCCACTTGCCCTCATCGTCGCCGGTTTGATCCTCGCTCTTGACGAGGCCCTCTATTGGAGGATTTACGACTACGTCGATCTTCTCCTGTTCAGCAAAGCGAACTCTGATTCAGGTCTAACCCGGTCTGCCTGGAATTATTACGGCTATAGGAATTTTCTGGATTCCTTTGGCTTAGGTGTCGGTCTCGGAACCGTCAGAACGTCGAGTTTCCTAGTGGCGCTTTTGGCGAATGTGGGGATACCTGGAACGCTGTTCTTTGCGCTATTTACAACGATGTCCCTGATGAAAAAACGCGGTCTAGTCGCAACTTTTGAATCAGATTCTCGCGCGGCCTCTAGAAATGGTTGCCTTTGCCTGCTGGTGGGAGCGTTCATCGTAGGGCCGACGGTCGATCTCGGCCTATTATTCTTTGTTTTTGCTGGCCTTGTCAGCTCGTCTGCTGAAAATGATGCAATCGCTTCCCCGGTAAAATATCAGCCGAGATCCCTTGGGCCTCTAGCGGCGAATTCAAAGGATAGCCTCAGCAACTAGCCCACTCCCCGCCAGCGTTGAACAAATTGCCGTTACCTCGAAATGATTATCTCAGAAAAGTAATATTTCGCGTTGGTCAATTAAAATAGATGCAACATGAAGAAACGCACATGCACAACTTAGTAAAACGATCGTCACTGAAAACATCATCTAATGCGTGTCTATAAATCACTATAAGTATGTTCTTAATCATGGACGTTCCTGCGGCGTGTTGCTATCTTGTCCAAGGGCAAGCGACGACGATCGCTTCCTTTTAACTGATGGGCGCCCATAAGTTGATCCTTGGGCCGTCACTGCTTTCTGTGCCAGCGACATGAACGCCGTGGCTGGCTCTCAAGGGCTTTTCGCGGAGGTTAGCGTTGCACAGCATTTATACCTCCAATGAGTACGCGGAGTTGAACCCCACATGGCATGAGGAAGACTCTCCATGGAAGGCCAAGCAGATCGCCGAGATTATTGCCAGAAACAATCTGACGTTTACGAGCCTATGCGAAGTGGGGTGCGGCACCGGCGAGATACTGTTAAATCTGAGCCGTGCATATCCTCAAGCAAAGTTTGATGGATACGAGGTAGCGCCCAATGCTTATCAAAGGGCGCACTTGAAGACGACCGATAACGTTTCGTTCCATCTGAAGGATATTCTCAGCGATCAGACTGTCCGCTATGACATCCTCGTCGTCGCCGATGTCATCGAGCACGTCGAAGACTACATCTCATTTATCAAGGGGCTGCGGCCGATAGCCCGCTATAAGATCTTTCACATTCCCTTGGACCTTTCGGTCCAGTCGGTTATTAGGGGCTGGCCGATCACCAACCTCAGGCGCAACGTCGGGCATCTCCACTATTTCTTCAAGGAGACCGCGCTAGCTACCCTTTACGACTGCGGATATTCGGTCATCGACCACATGTATACGGCAAGTCGTATCGAATTGCCGCGGCAAGCTTTCAGCAGCAAATTAATGAGCCTGCCAAGAAAGCTGTTCTATCCTCTCAGCCCGGATCTCACAGTCAGGATATTAGGCGGTTACTCTCTGCTTGTATTGGCTGAATGATGTTGAACCCTGTTCACCCCGACAATCGCGCCTGTGTGACTGCTCGCGCAACCAGTTTGCGAGCAGAGGTCAGCCGATATGCTGTCACAGATCAGAGCGTCGTGGGGACACGTGGTCTCCAAATTGGCGAAGTCACACGGCAGGTCAAGTGTAAACGCGAAAGTAGTCAATTCGCATGTAGGTGTGAAGTTGGTCTGCCCTCAGATCCGATGGATATGGGATGTCGGATCTCATTGCGAGTGTTAGCAAGGGCCAAAACGTATCGCCGTCCAAATCGAGATTTGCGGACCGGTGAATTGACCAATTGGCAGGCTCTCCAGTGCGGGTATCAATGACCGGCCTGCGTTCGAAATATGGCACACACTTGTTCTCATCAATGAGGATTCCATAACATCGATAATCCGTGGTTAGGTCAACGCCAACGGAAACCCCGGTCCCTTCGTGGTGTTCGCCCGGCTGCCCCCACTCGTGGAGGTAGCTTCCGTATTGCGTTCGTTCCCAGCCCTTGTGTTCGACGACATCGAGCTCGATGGATGTCTTTGGATCGAGAATGCTGCGATCATTCATCAGCCAGAAAGCTGGCCATGTGAGTGGATGACTTGGGAACAGCATTCGTGCTTCAAAATATCCCTTTCTCCACCCTTCGGTAACAGTGCCGTCTTTCCGGCCTGTTTGAATGTTACCCGAGACCCACTGAAATTCGCTGGTGTTGTTTCCGTAGTAGGCCGGGACCGACATTGGTTTACCGATATATTTTGCCGAGATCTGAAGTGCCTTGCCGTCTTGCGCTCGCGGGTCATCAACGATGCTGTAAGGGTTAAAGCCCTCTTCGCCTGTTCGTCGGGCAAAGGCCGAGCGCCCGTAGAACCCCGTGTCCCACGTCCCCGCTTTCGGCCCAGCATTCCAGACAGCCCAATCCAGATGTGAAAACTGATCATCGAAAACCAGGCTGCGTGCTGCTGTTGGATCATCAACATCAGCGAATGCTAGCGCGCCGCGGTTCGCGCATAAACAGGCTGCTGCAGTGGAAATCAACCCTCGCCTGGATATCAAAGTCATGCTCATAGGCACTCCCCGGAGGTTAACTATACGGCACTACCTAGCAGCAGCGCGCAATGCCCTTGCGTGAACGTCGACCACCTGGTCCTCACTGTATTGGTCTATGAAGGACTTGCGGAATTCAGCCGCCCCTTTTTCGGCGACGACATTGTCGCAATAATCGATCATGGCATCGACAAGCAAACTTTGCTGATCAGGCTCGACTAGGCGACCGAGCCTTGGATCGACGAGGATGTCGCTTGGCCCAAACTCACAATCGGTCGAAATGACCGGCAGCCCAAAGCGTAACGCTTCACAAATTGCCAGAGACCATCCCTCCCAACGAGAGCTAGAAACATAAATGTCGCTAGCTGACAGCGCTGGTTGTGGGTTGTCTGGATGATGCTCAATGGAAACAACCTCGTGGAGGCCGAGACGGGCGATCTCACTGCGCAAGTTTGCCTCCCCCAAACCGTGCCCGACGATCTTCAGGCGAGCGTGTGGGCGTTGAGCATAGACCGCCGCGAAAGCGTGAATTAAAATGTCTTGGCCCTTTTGAAATGAGAAGCGCCCGACATTTACAAACGTGACGAACCCCGGCTCTCCACCGGTCGCCGTCTCGACGCCTGCGAATTTGCGCACCGGGTTTGGCACCCAACATTGCGGGGTTTTGCTTGCAAACATTTCACGGAAAGACGCCAGCTGCCGCGGGGAGGTTCCGAAGACATAAGAGGTACGAGCAAGAAAAAAGGTCTTCATTAGGAAAAACAGTACCTTTGCCTTGAAGTGGCTGCACTCGCGCTTTGGGTTGCCATGGAGATGGACCGCGAAATTTCTGCGGATACCCAGGCATGAAATCATGGCTATGACGGCTGGTTCGATTTGGGGCACAACCACGAGGTCGTAGTCCTTTGCCTTTATGACGTCACGGAAGGTCTGCATCAACTGAAGCCTGCCGCGGGGCCGCCGGTCAATTGTGTTGTATTTGGTCGTCGTTGGCCTGTTCTCATGGGTGGAAGTATAAAGGACCTCCACCTCAAAATCCTCGGCATACTTTTGTGAAAGGCTACAGCATATCGTATCGACGACACGTTCGATCCCGGCGAAAGATTGGGTGCCCGGTTGAATATAGAGGATCTTTCGACGTTGTTCCGACGACGAAGAGTTGTTCTGTCTGAAGTTAGCGGCACTCACTCCCATAGCAAGGTCCTTTTGGGCCAATGGCAGGGCGTCTCTGTGTTGCAGCAACATGTTGTACGGTAAGGACCCTACGGTGCATGCGCGATGAAATACTGCTGGACGGCAGTACAGAATGCAAGTGTAAACAAGGGGCGTGATCGAATTGTCACGGCTGAGTTCTAGCGTTATTCAGACTTGTACTTCGATTGGATTTGCCGATGTGCACGGTCTCTCTTCGCGCTTCGTACATATAGGATGTAAAATGCGCCGTGGGTAGAAAGGTACCCCGCCTCAAGCGCCACGCCAATCACGGCACTCCAGGCAAGGGTATGGGCTACCTGCCAGCCTGCGGAGATGCCAATGAAAAAGTAGGCCGCGATCACGACGGCAACAATCAAAGCGAAAATCAAGACAGGCAGGCGCAGTGCGCAGACCGCACCGATCACAAAGCAAACTGCGATAGCCCAACCCATAGGCTTCTCCGATCTCGCGCCCGTCAACCAAAAGTTGGGCATATCGGTGACACAGGGAAGCTAAAATTCTCTGAAGGGAAGTCAAGAAATCAGTTGAAAATGCAAACAATCAGTTACCGTCAGAGTTGGCCACACCTTTGTCACGCTCGCTTCGGTCCACGCGTATAACGTCGCCCGGCAATACCGGATCATTATCGCTCACAATCAAGGTTTGATTGCTTCCATCGACAACCCTGTTGATAGTTGTTTCGAAGGCATAGGGCGCATTGTCTTCCTCCAAGGTGAGCATTGCCGCGGGCGCGCGCACCTCAAGATTTCTCAACAATGCTCTTGTTGTCTTCATCCGCTTGGCATTCGACGCGAACCGATCCCGCAACTCCGCCGCTTCCGTAAGGGCCGCGACACGATAACGATTTTTGACATCCCCGATGTCCTGGTCGACCTTTGCCAGATTTTGCTCTGTTCTAAGGATCGCGAGTGAGACATCGAGGTTGCGGCTCTCCAGATCGGCCACGTTTTGGGTGGCGCCAAGCTGGCGGGCGGACACTGTCAAGCCTTGTGAAATTAGCTTATTGACCGAACCTAGATCTTTGTTGGCAAGAGCGACCTGCTTTGCGATCGATGCAGCTTTCTCTCTGAGCGCGGAGATCTCCTGTGTTGCCAGCACCTTGGATTGGGCTAGCGCATCGATCTCTGTGTTCATGGAGCGCTTCCGCGTGTCAAAAAGCGCGGCTTCCTCATTCATCATGCGATCAATGCCTGTTTCGCCTTTGCGCGAAGTAAGTTCCTCGGGAAACTCGATCTGAGAGGCCTCTCTTATGGTCGCGTCGACCCGCGACTGACGAGCGATCAGTTCAAATCTCTCGCCTTCAAGCGCGCCAAGTTCACCACGATCTGAAAGAGCGTCACGCTGTAAACCAATCATGTTGGAATCTGATTGGCCTATGCCTCCTGCCATGCTGAGGGCCTGAACCACGGTCAGTCCTGGGCTGAAATTATATTTCCCCGGTGTCGTCACCATCCCGGTAACGAAAAGCGGCCGGTATGACGAAATTTCAACAGAGGCTGTAGGTCTCTTTTGCAGTCCTACCTGATTTTGCAGGCGATCGGAAATTGCATTGGAGATTTCCTCCACGGTTTTCCCGGAGGCCTGCATGGTTCCAATGATGGGTAGCGATAGGTTCCCAGCTGCAGAGACCGCGAACTCTCCATTCAACGGAACCCACTCAAAGGGAACCCCGGTGCTTGGACGCCACTCAAATACCCTGATTTTGACGGCATCTTGGGGCCCCAGCCGGTAATCCTCAGCTGCGTTCGCGGACCCATGGTCAATAATGATGACCACCGAGAGCGACGCGCAAAGCCTGGCTACTTTCGACAACAGTTGCTGGCGACCTGTTGAGTGGGGCAGTGCAATTCCGAACATGCGTTACTCCATATACCCGGGACCGTTGTTGCGCTCATGCCGAAACCGCAAATTCGGTCCCCGTCGCCCGCTCGATGAAATGACGAAATCGACTGATGAACACTTCACGTCGAAAATCAGAAGCGCGCGAGACCGCATCGGCAGGATTGAATTCCAGTCTGTCCATTCGCTGAACGGCGTCGGCAATGTCTTCGACCGTCTGCTCCTTGAAAAACACACCTGTCTTGTTGGCGATCACCGTCTCGGTGGCGCCTCCACGCCCAAAGGCGATGACTGGCCGGCCGCTCGCCATGGCTTCCACTGGCACAATCCCGAAATCCTCCTCGCCTGGAAAGATCAGGGCCTTGCAGCGGGCATAATGATACTTCAAGGTCTCGAACGGCTGAGAGCCGAGGATCGTCACCGTAGGCCCTGCGATACGCTTGAGGTGTTCTAGCATTTCTCCGCCGCCAATGACGACCAGCTTCATCTTCAGACGGTTAAACGCTTCGACGGCGAGCTCAGGTCTCTTGTAGCTAACAAGCTCACCGACCATCAGGTAGTAGTCACCGAGCTCCGATGGCGCAACAGAGCCAAAAGCCGACGTGTCGACAGGCGGATGTATAATCGACGCCTCACGACGATAGTAACTGCGGATGCGATGGGCGACGGTCGTTGAATTGGCGACGAAATTATCTACCCGGTTTGCTGTTGCTACGTCCCAAGTCCTTAGATAGTGGGCAAGCGGTGGCATCATCATACGCGTCATCAAGCCGGAACTGTCGTAGTACCTGTTATACATGTTCCAGATGTAGCGCATCGGCGAGTGACAGTAGCATACGTGCAGCGCCGGTGAAGTGGGGATGATCCCTTTGGCGGGTCCAGACTCGCTGCTGATGACAAGGTCGTACGCGCTAAGATCGATTTGCTCGAGTGCCATCGGCATCAACGGCAGGTAACGCTTGTACATTTTGCTCGCGTAGGGAAGCTTTCCGATAAAGGTGGTCTGGATCCGGTGCGTTTTCAAAGTGTCGGAGATTGCACGTAGATCGCACACGTGCGTGTAGATGTCAGCGTCCGGAAAGATATCGCACAGCGCTTCGAGGACCTTTTCTCCGCCGCGCATGCCCACCAGCCAATAATGTATGATTGCTACACGCACGCGATACTCCACCAAATGCATATCCGGAATTGCAGCATGTAAAGCGATTAAAAAGTATTTTCAGCCTATGATATTTTTGGCTGATGTTGCATCCATGTAAAGATAAGAAATCAGAGCCCTAAAATCTCGTCACATACCCGAATTTCACTTGGCGATAGTGCTCCGCGTTTATTTTATTGTCAATTCGATTTACAATTGTTAACGTTATAGAGCTTGCCTAGCGTGGCATTCTCCATACCGGACAGTACACAGTCCAGCTAATAGTACGCAGTTCTGCTATTTGGGAGTACGCGGATGAGGGAAATAGATTTCTCCCGAAAGTTCGGGCGTTCGAATAAAACTCAACTGCGGCTGGAGAAAGCTCCGCAGCAAGGTATCGGCAAAAGAGGGAGCGGCTCAGCGCTCAGCGGCTTTGCCAAGTATATTCTCGATACAACATTGGCTGTGGCAGGGCTGATTGTCTTGCTCCCGATGATCGGAATGCTCATTGTGATCGTACTGGTCCTGCAGGGGCGGCCGGTGTTCATCGCGCACCGTCGCATCGGTAAAAACGGCGTGATGTTTGCTTGTCTGAAATTCCGCACGATGGTCATCAACGCGGATCAGGTTCTGACCCGTCACCTCGCTGACAACCCCCACTGCAGAGAGGAATGGAACGCGACGCGCAAACTTCGCAAGGATCCGCGTGTCACGCCGTTCGGGGCTATCATGCGCAAAAGCAGTGTCGACGAAGTTCCCCAACTTCTCAACATCATTCTTGGCAACATGAGCTTGGTCGGGCCTCGACCGATTTCCGCTGGCGAAGCCGAACTATACGGGGTTCATTACGCCGATTACATTAAGGTTCGGCCTGGTTTGACCGGGTTGTGGCAGGTGAGTGGGCGCAATGAAACGACCTATGGCGAGCGTGTGCAACTCGATGTTCGCTACATTCGTGAGCGCACGATTTTAGGCGATCTCGCCATTTTGGTCAGAACGATACCTGCGGTGTTGCGCTCGCACGGCAGTTACTGAGGTGCTGGATGCCCGAGCACCGTATTTCCATCTGCGTTGTCAATGTCTCAAGCGCTTTTGGGCCTGAAGATCCGCGCTATCGTTGCCCTGTTCATTGGAAGGGAGAGGAGTTGGCATATAAGAGGCTCAATCCCAGTCTGGCGGGTCAGGTCGCCGCTTCGGGTTGTTGGCTAAGGCCAGGCAGAGCCCGGATATGAGCGACCCCTACGCTATCAACGGCCGATTTTTGAGCCATAGCGTCACTGGCGTGCAGCGCTACGCCCGTAACGTCGTAGCCGCCATCGATGCCTCTGATCGTGGCGGCCTTTGCGAGATCATTGCTCCGAAAGTGAGCGAAGAATGCGAATACTTGCGGATGCGTCTCGTTGCGCGCGGCTACCTCAAAGGGCATGTGTGGGAGCAGATAGAATTGCCAATGGTTTCCGGCACTCGCAGGCTCCTAAATCTTTGCAATACGGCCCCCGCCAGCAAGAGCGATCAAATTGTATGTATCCATGACGCCAATGTCTTTTCGGCGCCTGGAAGCTACAGCACCGCATTCCGGACGCTCTACCGCAACCTTCTGCCGGTTCTCGCGCGCCGCTCGGCGCGCGTCGCGACAGTGTCACATGCCGCTGCGCGCCAGCTTTCCAGACATCTGCCGATAAAGCTCTCAGACATAGCCATACTGCCGAATGGCCATGAACACGCTCTGTTGTGGGACTCCAGCCGTGCCGTTTCAGCGCCGGCCTTGCGATCGCCTATGGCGGGGCGTCCTTATGTTCTGGCACTCGGATCCAAAGCACTCCACAAGAATATCGCACTCGTCATGGATATTGCCCCGGAACTTGACCGTCTTGGGGTCGACATCATCGTGGCGGGTGGTGGCGAGGGAATTTTTACGCAGCAGCGCCTTGGCAGCAGCGCAAATGTGGAGATGTGTGGCCGCGTATCTGACGATGACCTGGCCTATTTACTCGAACATGCACTGTGTTTGGTCTTCCCGTCCATTACGGAAGGGTTTGGATTACCAATTCTCGAGGCGATGGCACGCGGTTGTCCGGTTGTCTCCTCAGATTCGGCAAGCATGCCGGAGGTCTGTGGTGACGCAGCTTTGCTGGCATCGCCGTTCGAGCCTGCTCGATGGATTACCCACATACGCTCAGTGCTACAGTCAGAAAGTCTTCGTGACGACCTCATCGGTCGTGGCGCTGAGAATGCCAAGCGGTTTTCGTGGAAGCGGACCGCCGACGGATACATGGACCTGCTTGCAAGCCCGTCTCATGCATTGTCAACACATCCATCAACGAAGCGCCCCCCAGCGCGTATTGCTGCCGTTTTTGCCACACGAGGCAGGCCTGAGATCGCCGAGGCCACTGTGCGACATTTCCTTCGAACACAAAGTCAACCTCCCGACTGTGTGATCGTCTCATGTGTCGATGCTTCTGACGCCGGACAGCTCGTTTCCATGCCTTCGATAACAGTGGTAACAGGACCACCTGGACTTGCCGTCCAGCGAAATACTGCACTCATGAGCCTCCCCCCAGCGACCGAAATTGTCGCGTTCTTCGACGATGATTTTGTCGCCGATCACAAGTGGCTTTCGGCCGCCGCGACTGTGTTTCGCGACGAGAGCCAGGTGGTTGGTTTCACCGGTCATGTCATCAAGGATGGCATTAAAGGTCCTGGCATCTCGTTTGAAGAAGCTGTCGACATCGTGTCTTCGGCCGAGGCGCCGCAAAACCTATGGTCTGAGCCCTACAGTCCATATGGCTGCAATATGGCGTTTCGAGTAGCCGCAATTGGTGACGCTCGCTTCGACGAGCGGCTTGTTCTCTATGGCTGGTTGGAGGATCGAGATTTCGCAGCCACACTTGCACGTCAAGGCGGACGTCTGATCAGGTGCTCACAAGCGTTTGGCGTCCATATGGGTGTCAAAAGCGGCCGGATGAGCGGGCAACGCTTGGGCTACTCGCAGGTCATCAATCCCATTTACATGATGGAAAAAGGGACTATGAGCCTGATCGGCGGCACCAAGCAAATCGCTAAGAATATAGCGAGCAATATTGGTCGCCTATTTTGGCCAGAGCCTTTCATCGACAGGCGCGGCAGGGTTAAAGGCAATCTTCTAGCGTTCGCAGATATCGCGCGGGGTCGCCTTGAGCCAGAAAGGGCCGCCAATATCTGCACGCAGACACCGAGCCGAAAACCCGGCCATTGGCAGGAGACGCGATAGATGTTCAACAGACCAAAGTCGATCGATGTCACTTCCCCCTTATGGCGCCTGGAGGGCGTCAACTCCGACACCGAAACGGATGGTCCACTTGCTCTTATGAGGTTAGTTGTAGCCCTTTGCCTGCGTCATCGGGTTGTTCTTGCTGCCTCCTCCGTCGCCGGGTTCCTGCTGGCGGGGATTTACGGTCTTTCACTACCGTCGACATACACATCGGTCGCTACATTGCTTCTGGAGCCGCGGCAATCGGTCGCCTTGGGGCAAGATCTCAATGGCCAGCAAGGCCTCGACCTTAACCGGGCAGACAGCGAGTTACAGACAATCCGCTCCGAACGCTTGCTTTCCTCCGTGTTCGAAAGCCTGAGCCTTGAGAACAGTCCGGAACTGGGTAAACAGTCCTCTCGTCCGACCGAACTCACCCCTTCAACATTGCGATTGTCTGTGACGCCTTCACAACTGGGCGCGGAAAAAGGGTCACGGCAGCCGGCGAGTGGCGAGGTCAACCTAGTCACCGATGATCAGCGAGCGGCATTTCTCAATTTTTCCAGTCGTCTGGTCGCCCGCCGTGTCGGACAATCATATGTCATTGAGGTCGAGTATTCATCCGCTGACCCAGCAGTGCCGGCTCGGGTCGCGAATGCGGTCGTGTCGGGCTACATGTATCAGGCAGTCGCCTTCAAGGAGCAGATTGCGCGGGCAGGAACCGAAGCATTGCAAGGTCGCCTGGATAGTCTCTCGAACCAGATGGAGGCAGCGCGCATCGCCATGCGTGAAGGAACGCTACCGTCTATTCCCACGCCGGATGCTGACGCGCGCGTTATCGGTGCTGCGTTACGCCCGCTTGGCCCTTCTGCGCCGCGCAAAACGCTGATTGCAGCACTGGGCGGCATCCTCGGCTTGCTGGGTGGTATCTGCTTTATCGCGACCCGTATGGCTTTCGACAGGAAGGCGCACAACGCGCCGGATCTTTCGCGTGATAGCGGAATTGCCTGCCTCGGATCCGTCCCAATCACGCCCGAACCTGAAATCCCATTGAAGGTAGAACCACGGCATCTTGATTATGTAAGCGCCATCCACAATCTTCGCACGTCACTCGAGATAGCCTCGACAAGTCGTCGTAGCGATCAGAACATGGCGATCGCTTTCGTGTCCTGGTCGTCGGGAGCCGGTGTGAGTTCTCTATGCGCGAGCCTCGCGCAGCTCATTAGTCGCAGTGGTCGACGAACGACGCTTTTTAAGGACTCTTTGGATTTACACACGAAGACGACCGACCCTCACCTTGCTTGCCCAGCATCTCTGGTCGATATCGCACTCGCTGACTTTCAGTTTGAGAACTTCACGATTCAGGAGGCCGACGGTCTTGTGGTTGTCCCCATTCACTCGCTGGACATGAATGCGAACCTGTTCACCGATTTCAGGAACTCTCGTATTCAAATGATCTTGGAAGCAGCGCGTCTGCAAGGTGATGTAATCTTTGACCTACCGGCCTTGCACGAAACAATGGATGCTATGGCGCTTTGCGCCTACGCCGACGCGGTTGTTGTCGTTGTAGCGGCCGAAGAAACAACCATCGAGGAGGTAACGGAAGCCGTCCAGTTGCTTCGCCGAAGGGGCGCAAATGTGATTGGCACCGTTTTAAACAAGGCCCGACAATGACCGGAACTGAGGGCGAATACGCTTCCACCCGTGACGTACCCCGCCCCCGCCTCGCCATCATCATTACCTGCTGGAACTACGCAGACTATGTCGAGGAGGCGATCAAAAGTGTTCTCGACCAGAACCGAGAAGACTGCGAACTGATCGTTGTCGATGACGGATCGACCGATGCATCCTGGGACCGGATCAGGCGCAACCGAGTGTCGGCGTATCGTATCGAAAATTGCGGACAGCGTGCGGCCTGCGCGTTTGCCGTCACGAAGACACGAGCTCCGTTCGTGCTATTCCTCGACGCTGACGACGTGCTGGTGCCAGGCTCGCTCGGGACAATCATCTCAAGTCTCGATGATGGTGTTGCAAAGCTCCAATTTCCTTTGTCTCGTACCGATCGTGACGGCGTGATCATCGGAGATCCCGTTCCATCCTTGAATGCATTCCGCGACACCGGCGCGATCGCGCGAGACGTACTGAGGCACGGCACTTACAAAAGTCCTCCAACCTCTGGTAACGTTTTCCGGCGGGACCTCTGCGCGATGCTTGATGACGCAGACTACGAACGTGCAGTCGATGGCATCCTGATCTTTGCAGCCCCTTTTTTTGGCGATATCGTCAGTCTTGCAAATCCGCTTGGCAGATACCGGGTTCATGACCGCAACGAGTCAGGTCTTGGGCGAGCGCTGGAAGCACAGGTGCTAAGACGAGAACTGACGCGTCATGTTGAAAGAATGGGCCATCTGCGCCGTGTGTTGCAACCGGGAGGAAGGGCCGACAAACTCGTTGCTCCTGAAAATACGCCCTTTTTTCTTGAACGCACAATCTACCTCGCAATTGTGAGCGGTGAGCGTGTCCGGCCCACCATCGTCGGCCGCTTTCTGCGGAAAATTTATACGACCGACAACTCCCTTGGCAACAAGTGTGGGATAACGATCTTCCTGTTTTTGATGGCCATTCTTCCAAACCGTGCGGCGCGCCGTGGGCTGTCTTACCGGCTTGAAGCGGGAAAGCGATCCCTGGCTGGGTTTTTACGTGCGCTGTTGGGAGACACTCCCTCTTCGGGGGAACCGCCGATGCAATCTTCCAGAAAAATTTAACGGAAATGGACAGCCGATCCGAAATTCGTTGATTGTTCACCGTTGCCGTCGCGGCGCTAGCCCGCGCATTATATGGGCCAACTCAAGCGCGGGTAAAAGTGCAGACTTGAGCAGGGGGAAGTCCCGCGCTATGGCTGCTTCCCGCCAGAGATGAGACTTTACCGACCGTAACTGGCGAGCAATGCTGTTGTTATCCGTGGCATTCAGGATGTTTTTACTTTCTGGGCGCCCAAAATCAATGGATCTATATCCTGCGCCGAGAATGTTCACGTCGCGCGGAGTAGGATTGATGATCGCTTGTTTCAGGCGTGACCAGGCTACCGGCGCATCGCGCAGAATTTGCATTCCATTGCTAACGCCGTCGATATAGTCGAGAACGCCCGACAGAAGTGGATTGCCGGCTGCAGGGTCAATCTTTCCATATGCAATGTCACCACAGTTCGCCTCAATCTTGCCGTTGCCGGCAGCCCAGAGCTGCCGGACCGATGGGACTGATGGCTCAAACAGGCTCTCGATAATGTGCCAGTATCTCAGGACGACAGTCTCAACTTTGAACGGGTTGTAAAAATTGTCTTCGACAACAAGCCCGGATAGAGCGGGAAAATGCTCTTCGCTCAGTCCCTTGTAGTTGCACCTGGCAAACTGTATCGTTTCGAAGTGCCGGTCTGGAAGGCCCGCGGCCAAGAGCCTTTGAGTGCTTCCGTAAAGGCCGGTGTCGCAAAGGATAATGCGCTCGCTGTGCTCGAACATTGTGTCGAGATGGCGTTTGAAGAGTGAATTCTGCAGCGCGACATCCGCAAGGAGATCTTGCCCGACATCAGTGCCCAGGATGCCAAAGAAACTGGCCGCGTTAAATCGCTGGTTCCAGACTGGAGGCAGTTCGTAGGCTCGCCCCCCCATGAACGCCGCCACTTCGGCGAACGTATTGTTCGCAAATTCTCGCCCAAGCTCGTCCAGCACAGCTGGACTACGCGCCTCCAATGCGACACGAGCGGCAATCAATCGTGAAACCAGCAGATTTTCGCGACGGATCGACAGCGGCAGCGAGAGGCGGCTAATCAGTCGCTCGAAAGCCTCACGTATACCGATCCCGCCTCGAGCGCAGAATGCCAAGACTGCGCGTTGGCTTTCCGCCTGTCTCGCGTAAAGCCAGATCATGAGGCAAAAGTGAGCGACGATGGGTCCGAACACATCGCACCCGAAAGCTGTCTTGTCGTTCAGGTCTGCCATTTGATAGCTCGGCGGGCGCAGTTGACGTTTCAGCCGTCTCAAAGCCTCCGCTCTCGCCCCGTCCGCCTTCGATACGTAAAGTCGAAGGCGAGCCTTCGGGATATGGATTGTCTTGATACCCATGCTATGTGGGACGTCGTAATCAGCCAACCTGTCGTCGCCAATATGCAGCATACGCGATGCGCAGACCATCTCTTGCGACAACACATGAGAGAAGAGGCGTCCCGAGCGCTTGCTTTTGCCGCATTCGGCGCTGGAGTAGACTTTGTCGATCAGGCCCGGACCGTGAAAGTGCTCGAGAAGTTCCGTCAGGCGTTCAGCGGAAAGTGCTGTGTCCGACAGCGCAATAACGCGCACGCCAGCCTGACGCTGCTGGCGAAGTGCCATCGCTAGTGCACCGTTGGCAAAGAGCGACTTCTTTTCGATCGCGAGTTCGATGTCGATACGCGTTTCCGCAAACTTTTTCGGCAGACCAAGTATGTCAAGCTGACGCCCAATGATCTCGGCTAGCCTGACTTCCCCAATGCCGCCGCCTACATTGAGCGCACGATAAGCGAACCGTTCTGCCGAAAGACGGGCCCGCAACAACTCTTCAACGCCTACGGACAGGCCTCTTTGCTCGAGCACTCGCGCAAAGCGTTGCTCACCCAGCATCTGGCGGGATCGCAGCGCACGCGGATGCCGGATTAAGAGCGTGTCGAATACGTCACTCGAGATCAGCTCAACGCCAACAAGTGGACCATTGAGGATATCCAGGTTTTGCCGCGACACTGGGACCCCTTTCCCGCCGATCGTCGAGGATTCAGATCCGCCAATCCTTTAGGCGCTCAGAGATAATATACTACAGCACAGAAAGATGCAGCAACCCATCTAATAGCATAAAATTTTGAACAATAAGTCGATATTTCAATTAAACTTCGAGGTTGCAATATATTGTCGATTATCTCGCGGCCCGACCTCGAGTTTTTTATCGCTCATGCTTACTGATCGATCGACTCTCAAAATAACCTATAATAACATTATCAGTAGCGGCGAAAGCTACTATGGAGCGTAGCATGGATGACTCAAGCCTGCAGATGCCACTAGCTGCTTTTGAAAGGTTTGATGCCGTCGTTCTCGGAGCAGGCATATCGGGGCTTGTGGCGGCCTCCATCCTGTCCAGTAGGGGTGAACGGACGCTGATTGTCGATGACTATGATCACGTCGGCGGCAATCATATGGATTGGATGTCAAAGGAGGGCTACACATTCGACGTCGGCAGCTTGATATTTCAGGATGACTCACCGCTCTTGCGCCACTTCCCCGACCTCCTCCCACTCTATGTCCCTATAGCACCCACATGGGGTCGTCTTAATCCGCAGGGAAAAATCACAGCTTATCCGATCTCGGTGCGTGACGACATAATCGCGGCCGGTCCGGTTGCGATGGCGCGCATGGGCATTTCTGTTCTCTACGCGAGACTTTTTGGCAGGAAGATGAGCAACGCCTGGGATTTTGCCCGGTACTGGGTTGGGGCGTATTTTTTGCGCCGATCCGGCCTGGAGACCTATATGTCTCGCTTTTATGGGATAGCGCCTGAGAAGATCGATCTTGATCTCGCGCGCAAGCGAATGGGATGGATCAGCGAGCACGCTTCAATCGGCAATATCGCAAAGAAACTGATGCGTTCGAAGGCAACGGCCACACCTACGAACCGCCAATTGGCTCGACCTAGAGAAGGCTTTTCAAGCCTCTATGACATGGCCATCCAGCGATTGAAGGGTGCGGGCGTGTCTTTCCAGCTGTCAGCGGCGGCTCGAAACATCGTCAAAACCGAAGATGGCTTCGAACTTGTCCTGGAGAACGCTGTCGTATCAACCGGTCGCATCATCTCCACGATCCCCATTCCCCACCTCGAGCGTCTTTGTGGTTTTCAATCCAAATCAGCACTCGATACCATTACGCTGATAACCCTTTATTTTAGCTTCGCAGGGCACCGCGGTTTTGCACAGTCGATCATTTATAATTTTTCTCATGGCGGCGCGTGGAAAAGATTGACCGTTTATTCGGATTTCTACGGCCGCGTAAACGATCGTGAGTATTTTGCGGTTGAAGTTGTGGCAGGGCAAGTCAGTACTGTTGCTCAGGCGGAGAGCGATTTTCGCAATCATGCCTCTTCCAACGGCCTGTTTACTGGCGAGCTCACGCTGGCGGGAAGCCAGATACTCGAAAGTGCTTATCCAATCTACCGACAAGGCGCGGCGCAGCGTGCCGGTGAGGCAGTCAAAAGCTTGCGAGCCTTCGGGATTGAATCGATAGGTCGCCAAGGTGGGTTCAACTATCAGCCCACAGCGCGCGTTTCTACGGTGGAGGTTGAAGCGGCTCTGGGAGGCTGATCGTTTTCAAACGTAAGGCAGCCTCAAAATGGTCAACCGATCTGCCGATGGCCACGTTCAAGTCAAAGGTTAGCAATGCGCATTATGCATGTTCTCAATCACCTTCGACGGCTGAACGGACACGTTCATGCTGCGGTTGACCTTGCATGTGCTCAGGCGGCGCAGGGTCATGCCGTCTCTATTGCCAGTGGCGGGGGCGATTTCGAAGACTTGCTACAATGCAATGGCGTCCAAACATTTCATGTCGATCATAAGCGCACTCTTCCCAATCTCGCAAAATCCCTCTTTCATCTTCGCGGTCACGTTCGCACTTTCGGAGCAGAGATCGTGCATGCCCACATGATGACAAGTGCGGTTCTGTCTTTTCCAGTCTGCAGGCTCAGCGGCATTCCTCTGGTCACCACCGTTCACAACGAATTTGAGCGCAGTGCGATTTTGATGGGAATTGGAACACGCGTTATCGCTGTGAGTGACGTCGTGGCGGCATCAATGCGCAAGCGCGGCGTCCCCGCTGCGCGACTGAGTGTGGTATTGAACGGCACGATTGGTTCTGCGCGCATGCGGGACCGCGACCTCAAACCGGCGCTTCTCCATTCGCCCAGTATACTCTTCGTGGGTGGGCTTCATCCTCGGAAAGGACTTCCGGATTTGCTCGACGCGTTTGAGATCATTCATCATACCACGCCCAATGCCCATCTTTACGTTGTCGGGAACGGACCACACAGGCAAGACTATGAGCACAAGGCTGCTGCCCTCTCAAGCGCGCCGGCTATAACGTTTGTTGGAGCGACGAACGATCCGTATCCTTACATGGCTGGCGCAGATATCTTCGTTCTACCGTCCCATGCAGATCCGGCCCCCCTGGTTCTGTCGGAAGCACGAGAGGCTCGGTGCGCGGTCATAGGAACTGAGGTCGACGGCATCCCTCAATTGCTTGAACATGGAGAAGCCGGAATTCTTGTCCCGCCCAACAACCCTTCCGCATTGGCTGTTGTCATCCAGCGGTTGATTGACACGCCTGGTCTAATTGAAGAATGGAAGGCGAGAAGCCAGTCCAAGATTGAGTACCTGTCGATCGAACGCGTCGCCAAGGAGACGCTGCAAGTCTACCAAGCCGCACAATCCAATAATTCGCTTTGGTAGAACGTAGACATTGTGCACTCGACATCCGAGTAACAGTATTATCTAATTTAGATGTATATGGGTACTTGAGGGTCGAGGCGATGATTTGCCGATCTTCTTCACGAAGCCGCGATTTCTTAACCGTTTGCATCCAGCAGTGCCGAAGCTTATTCGATCTGGAGCTATCTGATGAATGCACACCCTCCTCTGATAAGCATTATTATTACTTGCTTCAACTACGAGGCCTTTATCAGGCAATGCATCGAAAGTGCACTTCGGCAGACTTATCCCAATGTCGAAATCATTGTTGTCGATGACGGGTCAACAGATCGGTCTTGGCACATTATCCAAGACTACAGACGGCAAATCACCGCAGTACGGACCCAAAATCGTGGCGCACTGCGCAGCTCGCTGACTGGTCTTGGTTTATCGACCGGAGATTTCCTTCACTTTCTCGATGCCGATGACATGTTAGAACCGCGCGCCCTGGACGAAATAGCCATCCACTTACGACCGGAGGTATCCAAGGTTCAGTTCATGCTAATCCCGATCAACCGCGATGGGGACGTGATCGGAAACCCATTTCCGAGACTGACGTTCTCTGAAGAATCGTCGTTGCTCATTCAATCAATTAACCGGAGAGGCTACTATAATACCCCCCCAACGTCGGGCAACATTTACCGTCGCGACGTCTACAGCGACTTGGGAAACCTCGACTATGAGCGCGCGATCGACGGTGTTCCCTATCTGTTAGCTCCATTCGTTGGACGTGTAATATCGCTCGATCAGCCCTTGGGGCGATATAGGATCCACGACGCCAATCTTTCATCCTTTTCGACGCTTTCCAGCGACCGAATGGACGGATACATGACCCGCTTTCTTGCAAGACTGAGACACCTTAAAGAACTGGTCGATGCGCGCGGCCTGAAAGACAGAATTCAACTGCGCCACGACTACGCATATATTCAGGAAATGAAAATGCTGAGCGCCGTGGCATCAGGAAGGCGTCCAACGGCTAATCTCCTGGCATCCTACCGGTCCGCAATCCATCGAGAACATGAAACGCTATCAAGACGGTATGCGTCACTTGCGTTTGCCGTCGCGTTGTTCGCTTTGCCAGACGAAGGTCGGCGACGGCTCGCGTCTTTCCGTTTGGATCCATCACGACACTGGAAAATCAGATCGCGTCTGAAGCAAGCGATAACCGTTTCAAAATGACCGCCGCGTCGTTTCAAAACCAGAGTGCAGTTGGCCGAGAGAGATGTCAGGTTTAACGTAGCGGGCGTGCTCGCGCTATGCTTATTGCAGGCTTCGGAACGGGTTGGTCGCACGGCGGTTCCGATCTTCCCGTGTTGATGACCGAGCATTTTCTCGAGAAAGGGCCCCCAAACCATAGGCGGGGAGCAACGCTCATTGTGGACCGCTGGGCTTTAAAAGGGGTAAGTGGCGACAGCGAAAGATTGGGAAACTGCCAGCGATAGCTCACCTGGGGTACACCAACCTCGCTGATTTCAGTTGTTAATTGCGCCAACATGCGATCGACACCGATCGCGCGCGCATGAGGGCCTGGCTAAGCCCGCTGCGCTGAGATCGGCTTGCTTCCCAATGGCGCTGGCTGCACGCTTCAAGCGAAGAACTCCGACCTCACAGCGACATTAACCCCACAACTGTCGTATTAGCTGTTCGGTATCAGTTCCGCCCAGTCTCATGAGTTCCGATAAGAGCTTCCTGGTTTCAACCAAATATGAATTTCAGATCTTTGGCGAGCGATCGCCACTGCATTGAGCCGTCGTGTACCGCTCTATATCGACCGGCGATCACGCCGCGCAGGCAGATGAAGAACGATGCAATTCTAGACTTCGAGAAAACCAAGCCACGATGCTGCTGATGAAGAAGCGCCGCCCTGTAGAACGCATTTGCCTTCATGCGGTCGAATGCGGGGAACGTCTCTTCGACATCATGCGGGAACGACTCGATGATGTTAAGCATCGATTTCGTGGCTGCGATATATGGTAGTTGCTCGGCCAAAAAACTGCGCCTATCAGGCTGGTCGTTTTTACCAGGCACGCCGTATAGATTGGAGGCATGCTGGCGGTAACTGACAAGCGGTTCGGCGATTTCAACTGTTTCCCCCAACGTCTGCGCCAGGAAACATGCCCACCTGTCATGTGCGATATGATGGCGAGGATCAATGAAGTCCACAAATCGGCGAGCTGGCGAGACAATATCAAGTACATCGCGCCTTACAACAATGGAAAATCCCCAAAACGTGCCCCAAGCATTGTAGTGGAGCGCACCGCGCTTGTTGGTCGTCGTAATCCCTTGATTGAACGATCCAATATTCCGGCCAGTTTCATCGATCAATGATGCCTGATGTACGATCATTGTCACCTGGACGTCGTGGGTAAAAGCAGCAACCTTTTCTAGCTTCTCGCGATGCCAGACATCGTCCTGATCGCAAAAGGCGATCCAGTCGCCAGTCGCCAGTTGGTAGGCGCCAATAAAATTATCACGGAAACCCAATGCTTTCGGATTGCGATGGAATGTCACGGGGAACGGTGCACTCCTGCAGAAGTCCATAACAATTTGGGCGGTGGTGTCGGAAGAGTTGTCGTCGCAGATCACCAGTTCTGCAGGCAACAGGGTTTGCGCACAAATACTCTCCAGCTGCTCGGGTAAATATTTGCTTCCATTATATGTCGCGAGAACGACGGATATTTTGGCTGCCATGCTCTCTCCACGCTCAGAGATGACACGTAACTCCATCGATATTCCTGCCATTCAAGGAAACTTGCAAGGCCTGCAACAATGCCAGGCCGACAAGAAAACCGCCTGGGCTCAAGATAGTGATCTCATCATCGTCAATCGCCCCTCTGAAACGGTTCGCAGGAGTTGCGACCCATTATCACTAAGCCGCTATAAAACTCTCTGGTAGCGGTCAGGCTCTTTCCCGTCGCTATCCGGATCTAGTCAATTTCAGTTTAGGCCCTACCCGGAAGTCATGAGCGCTGAGCCAGGCTCACCGACCCATATCGAAGGAAGAAAAAGCGGATGAAAATCACAGAGAGAAAGTACTCGGTTCGACATAAGATTCACCGTCGCGTTCTACCACTTGTCGCAGGCTTCGACCTTTTGGCAGCATCCGTCAGTCTAAATGTGTTCGCGTCCACTTTGACATGGCGCCTCGGTATCTGCAGCCTGCTCGCGGTCTGCAGTCGCCGTATCGATGAGATGACCGGCTACCTTCTTGATATTCGCTCCCTCGACCTTGCCGCTCCCATTTTCGTTGCCGAAATCAACGGCAAACCGGCCTGGCGTCACCGATGCGCGCATGTCTGAGCGCCTGAACCAGATCGCGCGGCCACAACGCAGTGGAGAATTGCCGGCGGTAAAGACGATCTGCTCATCCGCGCGCATGCGCAAAACCTCATGTGGCTGGATCAGAGGACGGGGTGCAAGCTGCTTGGATCGTGTGCGTGAGGATCCGCGCGACTGGCTGCTTCGGCTGACCTGTTCAATCTCGACGGTGGTCATGCCGCAACGGTGCGAAATGTAGTCGGCCGTTTCAGGATCGTTGATCGCGGAAAACGAAATCCAGCTGGCACTCTCGAACCATTTGCTGGATGCGTCGCGGCCGCCATAAGTTTCCCGCATCTGGCCGATCGACTGGTAGATCATCGTCAGGGTGATACCATATTTGCGGCCAGCATCACGCGCGGTCTCGAGGATGCGCATGTAGCCAAGACGGGCAACCTCGTCGAGGAGGAACAAGGCGCGGCCGCCCATCTTGCCATCGCGGTTATAGATGGCATTCAAAAACGAGCCGATAATCACACGCGCTAGGCCGGCATGCGTCTCCAGTGTCTTGAGATCGATATTGATGAAGACGTCGGTATTTCCCTTTGCAATGGCGTCGGTCGCGAAGCTTGAGCCCGAAACCAACGCCGCGTAGTTCGGGTAGGAAAGCCAGTGCGTTTCCTTGATTGCGTTGGCATAGACACCACTGAAGGTTTCGGGCGTCATGTTGACGAAGGCGGCAACATTTTCGCGCACGAACTGCGACGTAGACCCGTCATAGATATCTTGGAGCCGCTGGCGAAGCTTCGGTTCTGGTTCGGAGAGATTGGCGCGGACCTGACGAAGTGTCTGATGCTCTTTTTCGGTGTGGCCGGACAGGCAGACATCGGCAATGATCGCGGTCAGCAACTGCAGGCCGGAGGCGCGAAAAAAATCGTCGCGTACGCCTGAGGCACGGCCGCTTTCGCTCATGATCCAGGAGGCGACGGCTGCGATGTCCTCCTCCTTCGTTCCCCCGAAGGAACCGATCCAGTCAAGAACGTTGACGCCGATCTGCGGGCGTCTTGCATCGAGCACGAAGACATCGCGACCGGCGTTTCGTCGGTGCTCCGTCACCATGGGTGCAACTTCGTTGGAGGGATCGAGCACGACCAGCGTCCCGCCCCATTTCAGTGCGGTCGGGATCGTCACCGAGGTCGTCTTGAAGCCGCCAGAACCCGCAAAGACGATGCCATGCGACGAACCGAAGCTGCCATCGAAACAAAGAAGCGAGGATCTTCCACCTGCACCCCAAGTCTCTTTGCTGTCTGCGCGAAACGATCGGGCGGCGACACTGTCGAGGTCAACGCGGTAGCCTTCGCCGACGACGATGCCACCAATGGCGGGAAAAAGTCTTGCAGCCTCCGTCATCTTCATCCACTCGGCTTGACCATGAAGCGCCCGTCTCCCGACAATCCGCCTGGGTGTCGGCCGGGCAAAGGCGGCATTGCCAACAAATGCGACGCGCAAAGCGAAACTCCCCACGATTATGACCGCCGCGGCGCCGCATAGGGAAGCCGGATCGAGATCAGACAAGAGCGACTGAGTGTTCGTCACGTGCTCTGGCAAACCCGCATGACGGATCCATTCCCGCGCCGTCGCAATCGCAATTGTCGCAATGGCGCCGATCACAACACCCCATCCGGCGAAGCGAATGGGAATCGCGCCTGCGGTGGCGAACAGAAACGTCACACCAGCGAGTGCCGCACCGACGTAGGGCAATCCGATACCGATACGCGCGAGTGCGAGGTGCACGGCCTCCGTCCTTGCGAAAGACGCCAGCCACTGTTCACCCTCTGAAAGGCCCCTGGTAATGGCGATCATCGCAAGGGAAGGTGCCACGAAAAGTGCGAGCTTATGCATCGTCTTTGCCGAAGGCTTCCTCGCCGATGGCCGTCAGACGCTGCCGTTCACGGTCGTCATCCTCCAGACGCTTTCGAAGATCAATCAGCGCGCCAAGCAGGAGCGATCGCATTTCGGACCGAAGCCCGGCCTTGACGACCAGGCCACCCAGTTCGATCTTGTCGCGCGTTTCCTTCTTGCGCGCCTGGAACGTCTTGACTTTGCTCATGCGTTCAACCCTCGCCAATGTTGCTTTGAGCCGCACCAGTTGTGGACGAGGACGCCGCGGAAGCGTCGGCTGCGGCTTCCCTCCCCCAGGCGTTGACGGCAAGTCTTGCCGTGCGAAACCGCCTTACCAAATCCAGGAACGCCGTTTGCAGGTCCTCTTCGTCGATCGGCAGATCCCCAATGCCGGCCTTCAGGGCAATGCGACCGATGCGCTCGGCCTCACGGCTCTCGGCCTGTTTCAACTGTTCCTGAAGCCGCGCGATTTCTTCGCGGATTCTCGCAGATGGTTTCTTCATGTCCGATGGATCCTTTCGTGGCGCTTCTGGTTTGAACAGCATGACAGTCCCGTAGATCAGCGTACCGTTCTACTCGCAGATGTGTGGGTTGGCGCAATCAACCCGGAGGGGCATGATCCATTGCGTCTCGAAGGAGCGGATCTGAAAGTCGTGATTGGAGCTGACTACCACGGCGCTCTGCCTCATTCCCTTCGCCGTAAATTGTCTGCCTCAAGCGCCTCGGTTCGGATGGGCACGCCTCATCTTGCCGTCGCTCAGCCATTGCCGAGCCATCGCCTTCACCGCTCGCGACGAACGCCCGGATCTCTTATGCAATCAGGAGCCGCCTCTGTGCCTGTCCCGCATTTTTCCGTCAACGTCGTCTCACGCAGCTCCGGCCGCAGTGCCGTCCTGTCGGCGGCATACCGGCATTGTGCAAAGATGACGTTCGAGCGGGAAGGACGGCTGGTCGACTATTCGCGAAAGCAGGGTCTGATCCACCAGGAGTTTGCGGTTCCGCCCGACGCGCCCGCATGGCTGAAGGATCTGGTCGACGGTCGACCGGTTGCTGCTGCCTCCGAGCGGTTCTGGAACAAGGTCGAAGACTTCGAAAGGCGCCAGGACGCGCAGCTCGCCAAGGACCTCACGATCGCCTTGCCGTTGGAGCTTGACGCACAGCAGAACATCGCCCTCGTGCGTGACTTCGTCGATTGCCATGTCAACACCCGGGGAATGATTGCCGATTGGGTCTGTCATGATGCTCCCGGCAATCCGCATGTGCATATGATGACAACGTTGAGGCCGCTCACCGAAGATGGCTTCGGCGCGAAAAAGGTTCCGGTTCTTGACGCTCGAGGAAATCCACTGCGAAGCGACGCCGGTAAGATCGTTTATGAGCTATGGGCCGGTGGCCTGATGGAATTTAACGCGCTTCGTGACGGGTGGTTTGCCTGCCAGAACAGGCATCTTGCCCTTGCAGGCCTCGACATCCGTATTGATGGCCGATCCTTCGAGAAACAGGGCATCGACCTGTCACCCACCCTCCATCTTGGTGTTGCGACTAGGGCGATTGAACGCAAGGCTCATGAAACAGGCAAGCAAGTCCTGCTCGAACGGTGCGATCTGCAGAAGGAGTTGCGGGCAGAAAACGCCCGGCGCATCGCGCTCAAACCCGGCATCGTTCTCGACCTCATCGCCCGCGAGAGAAGTGTTTTCGACGAACGAGACGTGACGAAGATACTTCATCGCTACATCGATGACGCCGTGCTTTTCCAGAACCTGATGGTTCGCATTCTCCAGGACCCACAGACGCTGAGGCTCGATCGCGAGCGCATCGACTTTTCCACTGGACAGCGCGTACCTGCGAAATACACGACCAGAGAGCTCATCCGCCTTGAAGCAGAAATGGCCAACCGCGCGATCTGGCTTTCGAAGCAATCCTCGCACGGCGTGGGCCAAGTGCCGCTGGAAACCGTCCTGGTACGCCACCAGCAACTCTCAGACGAACAGCGGACGGCAATTGAGCATGTGGCAGGCGGCGAGCGGATTGCCGCCGTCATCGGCCGTGCCGGCGCTGGCAAGACGACGATGATGAAGGCGGCACGAGAGGCCTGGGAAGCTTGCGGATACCGTGTCGTCGGCGGTGCTCTTGCCGGTAAGGCAGCCGAGGGTCTGGAGAAGGAAGCAGTGATCAGATCCCGTACATTGTCCTCCTGGGAACTGCGATGGAAACAGGACCGCGACAAACTCGACGGCAAGACGATCTTTGTTCTCGACGAAGCCGGGATGGTCTCGTCACGTCAGATGGCTGATCTCGTCGAGACCGTTGTGAAGAACGGCGCCAAGCTGGTCCTTGTCGGCGATCCCGAACAGCTTCAGCCGATCGAGGCGGGGGCCGCTTTCCGGGCGATATGCGATCGCATCGGTTATAGCGAGCTCGAGACGATTTACCGGCAGCGCGAGCAATGGATGCGGGAGGCCTCGCTTTGCCTTGCCCGCGGTCATGTGGCTCGCGCGCTTGAAGCCTATCGATCGCAAGGAAGACTGATTGGCGCGAAGCTCAAGACGGACGCGATCTCAAATCTGATTGCCGACTGGAACCGGGATTATGATCCTGCCAAGTCCTCGCTGATCCTTGCGCACCTGCGCCGCGACGTCCGCAAGCTGAACGAGTTGGCACGCCAAAAGCTCGTCGAGCGCGGCCTCGTCAATGAAGGCTCTATATTCAAGACCGCCGATGGTTCGAGGACGTTTGCCGCCGGAGACCAGATCGTGTTCCTGAAAAACGAAGGCAAGTTCGGCGTCAAGAACGGCATGTTGGGCAGGGTCATCGACGCTGGTGCCGGTCGCATCGTCGTCGGTTTCGGTGGAGGCAACGATCAGCGCAAGATCACCGTCGAAGAGCGCTTCTACAACAATCTGGATCATGGCTACGCGACCACGATCCACAAGAGCCAGGGCGCAACGGTCGATCAGGTCAAGGTCCTCGCCTCCCTCTCGCTCGATCGACACCTGACCTATGTTGCCATGACCCGTCACCGCCAGGATCTCGACGTCTATTTCAGCGAGCGATCATTCGCCAAGGCTGGTGGGCTTGTCCAACTGCTGTCGCGGAAGAACGCCAAAGAGACGACGCTCGACTACGCCGATCGCGGGTTTTACCGCCAGGCGCTGCAGTTTGCCGAAGCCCGCGGTCTGCATCTCGTCAATGTCGCCCGCACGCTTGTTCGCGACCGTCTCGAATGGACGCTGCGCCAGAAGCGGAGCCTTGCCGATCTTGGCCTGCGACTTGCCGCCATTGGCGTTCGGCTTGGCGTTGTCGCCACGTCTTCCAGAAACCAGTCCGCGAACACGACCAGGAGCGCAAGGCCCATGGTATCAGGCATCACGACCTTTCCGAAATCGATCGAACAGTCTGTCGAGGACCGACTTGCGGCTGACCCCGCACTCCAGAAGCAGTGGGAGGATGTCTCCACCCGCTTTCATCTGGTCTATGCTCGGCCGGATGCTGCGTTCAGGACAATCAACGTCGATGCGATGCTGACCGACGATGCTTTGGCCGCCTCTACCCTATTTAGCATGGCCAACGAGCCGCAAAACTTCGGCGCGCTGAAGGGGAAGACCGGGGTTTTCGTTGGCAACGCCGAGCGGAAGGCGCGCGAGATCGCTCTTTCCAACGTGTCGGCCCTGTCGCGCAACCTCGAGCGCTTCATCGAGATGCGGGTGGCTGCCGAGCGGAAGTATCGGGCAGAAGAGCACGCGACCCGTAGGACCATGTCGATCGACATACCGGCACTGTCGGCAAGCGCAAGATCGGCGCTCGAACGTGTCCGCGACGCCATTGACCGTAACGATCTGCCCGGGGGGCTTGAATATGCGCTTGCCGACAAGATGGTGAAAGCCGAACTCGATGGCTTTGCGAAAGCCGTCTCAGACCGGTTCGGCGAACGAACCTTCCTGGGCATTGCGGCAAACACGGCCAACGGTGAGGCCTGTCGGGCGCTTACGGCCACGATGCAGGAAACGCAAAAGTCGGAAGTCCAATCGGCCTGGAGCGTCATGCGCACCATTCAGCAGTTGGGCGTCCATGAACGGGCGACTGAAGCAATGAGGCAGTCTGAAGCGATGCGCCAGACAAGCGCTAAGGGTCTCCTACTGAAATGAGAAGCCTCGCCTCCCAGTCCAACGCCCCATTGAGATCAAGGCGGAGGCGCCGGGCCGCCCTCCTCCTCATCTCGATCCCGGCTGCCGCCAGTGCCCTGGCCTTCACGCTTGACCTTCGCATCAATTTGACCCCGAGCGAACCGCTCGGCATCTGGCGCATTTATCCGCTCGCGCGACCAGTCAGGGTCGGCGACCTGGTCTTCATCTGCCCGCCACAGACGGCTGACATGGCAAAGGCACTCGGCCGCGGATACCTGCGAGCCGGTCTATGCCCGGGCGGCTATGCTCCGCTGATCAAGGCGATCGCAGCGACCTCCGGTCAGAGGATCGACATCGGCCGGCATGTGCGCATCGACGGAAAGGAGCTGCCGCAATCGTCGCTGGTTTCAAAAGATGGCAAGGGTCGGATACTAAGCGCCTTCGCTGGAGGGACGGTCCCGGCAGGACAGGTGTTCATCCATTCGAGCTTCGCAGGATCGTTCGATTCCCGATATTTCGGTCCGGTTCCGGCCTCCGGCATCCTCGGATTTGCGTCGGAGGTGCTCACCTATGCGCCGTGAACATCTTTTCGACGTGGCACTGGTCTCCTCGGCAATCGTCACCGGCATGGTCGCCTGGAGTGGCCAGCCGTTGGCTCTTCCATTGTCGATGTTCTTCCCGATGATCTGGTCGCTCACACGAAACAGGCTTATGGCCGGCGCAGTTTCTGCCGCATATTTTCTGGCGGCGTCGCGCGGGCTTCCGCAGGGTGTCGTAGCGTACTATGGCGCAGATCTCCTGCCAGGCCTTTTGCTGTGGCTGGCGGCTTCCTCGGGATTTGTCGCCATCCACGCACTCTTCTGGACGGTCAGATCCGCCGTCCAGCGCGCGAGCCGCTACGGCGCAATCATGGTTTTGATGGCAGTACCACCTTTTGGCATACTCGGCTGGGCTCATCCCCTGACGGCGGCCGGCATTGTTTTTCCTGCATGGGGATGGACGGGGTTAGTCGCGATGGCCGCAGGTCTTGTCGCCATGACGACCAGGCTTCGCCTGGTTGCAAGCGTCACCATGACCGGCTTGTGGCTCTGGTCCGCCATAAATTGGACGACGTTTGACCGACCAACCGCCTGGCAAGGTGTGGACCTGTCACTTGGTTCATCGCTGGGGCGCAGCGTTGATTACGACCAGCAATACCTCATCGTCAGAGAAGCGAAGGCGACGGGACGTTCCGATCGTGATGTCGTCATCCTTCCTGAAAGCGCGATCGGCTTCTGGAACCCAACGGTTGAGCGGCTCTGGGTTCGCTCATTGCGCGGATCCGTTTTGCGGGTGCTGGCTGGCGCCACTGCCATCGATGAGCACGGCTATGACAACGTACTTGTAGAAATTTCCGCCGACGGAGGACGCATTGCCTACCGTCAGCGGATGCCTGTCCCGGGATCGATGTGGCAGCCCTGGCTGGTGCTGACTGGAGAGATTGGTGGAGCACAGGCCCATTTCTTTGCCAACCCGGTTACCGAGGTCGCAGGCTCCCGGGCAGCCATACTCATTTGCTACGAGCTCCTGATCGTTTGGCCGATGATCCAGTCAATGCTCTACGACCCGGATGAGATCGTTGCGGTCGGTAACGGCTGGTGGACCAGAGGCACCACCATCGTCGCCATACAGCGCGCCAGTGCCGTTGCCTGGTCACGCCTCTTTGCAAAGCCTCTCGTCTTGTCCTTCAACATGTAGCAGAGGAGCTGTCGATGCTGGACGCTGCACTGATCAAGGAATGTTCCGATCGATCGCTTAAACCCGCCATTATCGAGCAGTTCATCAGCGCCGTTGGCTCGAAGGATCCCCTTGCCGTTACGGTCAAGGCCGGAGGCCGGCTGATACTTGTTCCGAAACCGAAGACAGCAGAGGAGGCAATTGCGATCATACGTGAAAATGTTGGCCATGCGGTCGTCCGCGTAGGTTTGACGCAGCTTCCTGCAGGCGTCGGCTTGAACGATCCGGGGGAGCTTCAATCCGATCTAGTCGATCCTTGCAAGAACCTGAAAGTTGGTACGGCAATGTTTGCCAAGGTCCTGCGCATCGTTGCCAAATGGTACGGCAACCCTAGAGACGATGTCTTCCCGCAGGTATTCAAGGATGCAATCTACGCCTGGCAGACCGGAAGGTTTGAGGGCGACAACGTGTTTCAAGCTGAAGATGTCGCCGGCGACGCTCAGGTTTCCCCGAGCGTTGGCCGCAGTGAGGAGGAAGAGGCCGGACCCAGCCCGAGCAATACGTCAGAGCGAGAAGCCGTCCCTTATCCTGAAAACGCCGAAATGAGGATCGACATATCACGCATAAGCGGCCGGGAGTAAGCGATGTGAATTATGAATCAACTCGCCTGCCACCCGACCGCGACCCATCAAGCATTCATCTGCTTGGAATGGCGTTGGCTTTGTTGCCAACACTTCTCTACAATGGCATGATGAGATGGTTGCAGCGATCCTCATCGAACGTGCCGGCAGCGCCCATTTGTTCAAGTACAGACTGTTTTTGCGGTCACGACGGGCAACGTGTAGTCGGGTTCGACAATGAACGAGGCAAGGGTCCAAGATTGTGCTGCCCGACGGAGCGATCGTCCAGATCGTTATTTGGAAGGTGCCGGAGCCAGCGTTCATGATGACGTTTCGTTACTGTCCGAATTGGAAATCTTCCAGCAAACAGAGGATGGGAAGGTCTGCGTTCCCTACGATGTGATTCACGCCAACTTCGATCTGAGGGCAGCGGCCTGACCAGACGATCGTGCATGAAGCGGCGGCCGGAAGCTCCTTAAGCCCCTTTTCCTGTGAGCTCCCAATCGCTTCCACCCAATCAATCGCTTGAACATTGCATTCCCAGCGGGTGAAGCGTGGCGCGCAAATTGGCGTCCCCGGCGTGGGCAATGCGGCCTTGCTTATCATCGAACCGGACGAGAAATGGCGCGGTGTCAATCCGAAGCCGGCTCCGAAAGCTCGTGAACACATACAGCGAGCGGGCTATCAACTGTAGCCCACGCTCAGCCTTTCTTAGTTTGCAAATCGATTTGCAAATCGATTTCTTCTATGTTTTACTCATCCCATGAGCACAATCGCGAAGGTCGCAAAACGAGCTGGAGTATCGCCGACGACGGTGTCGCACGTGTTGAACCATGCTGATCGGGTTTCTCAGTCGCTGCGAGAACGCGTGCTGGTCGCCATTGAAGAACTTGGATACGTGCCAAACCCCCAGGCTCAGTCTCTGCGAACCGGGCGGACCAACCTTGTAGCAATGCTCATCCCGGATATCCGCAACCCTTTTTATCCAGAACTCGTCAAGACAGCGCAATCGGAGCTGGAGATAGCTGGTCTGGACATGCTGATCTTCAACACCGATGTCCCGGGTGGCCACTCCCAGGAGCACAGTCGCGAATATATGCGTCAAATCCGCAACCGCCGGATTGACGGCCTGATTGTCGGCGATTTCGCGCTGCACGGCATGCATAGCGACCTCGTCAACATCGATATTCCAACGGTCTTCATCGGCGACCTGCCAAATCAGGCCGTAGACAACCTCAAGATCGACGACTTCGGCGGAGGTCGACTGATGGGAGAGTATGTCGCCTCAAAAGGCCACCGGCGGGTCGCCCACGTGACCGGGCCATCATTCTTCGCCGAAGCGATGGCAAGGGCTGAGGGTTTCGAACAAGGATTGCGCGACGGTGGCGTTGATCCCATCGCCGACCTTCGGTTCGAAGGTACTTATCTCGCTCCTTCAGGTAAAGCCGCAGTCGAGTGGCTTCTCGAGCGCCACGGCGATGACCTGCCCTCATTAGTATTCTTTGCGAACTTTCTGATGGCTTCTGCAGCGCTCGCTGAATTTTACGATCGAGGAATAAGCATCCCACGCGACATGGCGGTGGCCGTGTTCGGCGATCAGGCACAGCTTGAATACGTGAGGCCCAAGTTGACCCGTGTTGGTCGCTCGCCATCTGTGTTGGCGCAACGCGCGACCGAGATGTTGCTGGAACGCCTTTCTGGAAAATACGACGGACCTGCGCGTTCGGAGGTCATAGCCTGCAATCTTCAGCCTTTCGATACCGCATGAGGAATTGGTTCACGCGGACCGGATGAGGAGCCGGATCCGCCAGGTCATTATGGGAGGATAAAAATGACTGACACCAAGAACGAACGATTTGGTATTTCGCGCCGTCATTTGATCAAGCGCAGTGCATTGATCGCGGGAACCGGGCTTGCAGCGAGCATAGGCGGCTTCCCATACATCAATCGGCTGGCGGTGCGCGCCCAGGAAGCTCCCTTGAAGTTCTGGCAGTTCTACGCGCCGGGCGGCCAGGTGGCCAGTCAGGTCGACTGGTTCACGAAGATGATCAGCGACTGGAATGACAGCCACGACCAGAAGGTCGAACTCGAATACGTTCCGAACGCCGAATACATCAATGGCCCGAAACTCGCGACGTCCTTCGCTTCAGGCGAAGGACCGGACGTCTTTCTCATCTCGCCTGGCGACTTTCTGCGCTACTACAATGGCGGCGTCCTTCAGGATCTGACACCCCATATCGACGATGCAACGAAAGCCGATTTCCCGGAAAGCGTAATTGCCAACCGGATGGTCGACGGCAAGATCTATGGCATCCCCATGGAGGTCGAGCCAATGGCCATGTACTACTCGGTCAAGGCATTTGAGGAAGCGGGGCTCAACGAGAATGACGTCCCGAAAACCTGGGACGAGCTGCTTGAAGTCGCCAAGAAGCTGACGACGCCCAATCGGTATGGCGTGCTGTTTGAGACACAGCCGGGCTACTACCAGAATTTCACCTGGTATCCCTTCCTCTGGCAAGGCGGCGGGGAGTTCCAGGGAAAGGATGGCAAGAGCGCCTTTGACTCTCCTGCGACCGTGCAGGCGCTGAAGTTCTGGCAAGATGCCGTCAAGAGCGGTGCCGCGCCACGCCAGGTCCTCGGAAACGGCGCAAACGATACCGTCGCCAATCTTGCGGCCGGGTACTGCGCCATTCAAAACGTCGGCATCTGGGGCATCTCTCAGCTCGCCGGAAATGCCAAGGACTTCGAGTACGGCGTCTTCAAGCTGCCGACGCCTGCAAACGGCAAATATGTGACCGTCGGGGGCGGCTGGGCCTTTGTTGCCCATGCCAAGAGCAAGAACCCCGATGCGGCTGCGCAGTTCTGCGCCTGGGCGTTGGCATCGATGGACAAGGGATCGGTTCAGCGTGTCGCCGACTGGTGCACAAAGGCAAAGTCCGACATGCCGCCGCGCAACAGCGCATTGAAGGCCGGTGGCGATGCCTTTGAGAAAGGCAATATCGGGATCTTCGCCAAGAACATCCACCCCGGTACCCGAGCAGAACCACGCGTTCCGCCGGAAGTCTACAAGATCATCTCCGATGCAATCCAGCAGACCCAGCTTGGCGGTGCGGATCCGCAACAAACGGCAACGGCTGCATCCCAGCAGCTCGCCGCCTTCCTTGCGTCTTACAGCGGCGCCCCGATCCTCTAGTCGAATGGCAACCGCCGTACGCCTGCAAAACGTGCGGCGGTCATTCAAGAGGACATTCAAGAGATGTCAATTATGGATATAGGCACCAGGACAAACGAGCGCCGGCCAAAGGCGCAGAAAGGCTTGTCGGCCAAGCACCGGGAATGGATCGCTGGATACCTCTTCGTCGCCCCAGACGCGATCGGGTTGCTAGTCTTTCTCGGTTTGCCGATGGCTTTATCGTTGTTTCTCGCGCTTTATGAGGTCAACGGCTTTGGCGGTTATCGCTTCGTGGGCATGGCCAACTTTGTGCGAATGGCGAACGATCCGCTATTCTGGTCGTCTGCGCGGGTGACAGCGCTTTATGCGGCAATCCTGGTGCCTCTTCTTTATGGATGCGGTCTTGGGCTTGCACTTCTGGTGCAAAAAACCAACCGCTTCAATGCTGTCATGCGCTCGATGTTCTTTGCTCCTCACATGGTGAGCCTTGTCGTGGTGGCGCTCGTCTGGCAATTCATGGTGGTCGACAAGATCGGCGTCATCAACAAGGTTACGCCTTTCCTGGGAATCGGCGGCATTTCCTTTCTCGGCGATCCTAAGTTTGCTCTGCTGACGGTGGTTTTCGTCAGCCTGTGGTTCCTCATGGGCTTTTACATGCTGATCTTTCTTGGCGGCCTCCAGGATATACCGCGGGAATATTATGAGGCCGCCACCATCGACGGCGCAGGTCCGGTCGCCTGCTTCTGGTACATCACGCTCCCGCTTTTGAAACCAACGAGTTTCTTCGTCATCATGGTTTCGATGGTTGCGGCTGTCGCCGGTTCGCAAGCCTTCGATATCATCTACGTCATGACCAAGGGCGGGCCGGCCAACTCGACGTCTGTTCTGATTGTCTACATCTATCAACAGGCCTTTGCGTTCGGCGCATTCGGCTACGCGGCTGCAATGTCGTCGATCCTGGTGGTCGTTTTGATGCTTGTGACCGCAATCTTCTTCGTCATGACGAAAGGAGGCCGTTTCGACCATGACTAGGCAAAACTCCTATTCCTATTCCACACGCTCCCAAGTGACGCTGGTGCGCATTGTCTGGATGGCCGTGACTGCGGTGCTTGCACTGATGACGCTCTTTCCACTTCTGTGGATGGTTTCGATTGCATTCAAGACGCCGGCTGAATCCTTCTCGGCAAATCTCATCCCGTCACAGCCGACACTTGCGAACTTTACCTACGTACTGACCGGCGTGCCGTTCGTGCGCTACATGCTAAACAGCTTCTTCGTTTCTGCGACTGTGACGATCGTTGCATTGTTCTTTCACACGATGGCCGGTTACGCGCTTGCCCGATTGCGCTTTCCCGGCCGCGAACTCATCTTCCTCGCGATATTCTCAACCTTCCTGGTGTCGCTGCCCGTCATCATCGTGCCCTTGTTCGTCATTGTCAGGGCGATGGGCATGTTGAACACCTATGCTGGACTGATCATTCCGGCAATCTTCAACGCCTTCGGGATCTTCCTGCTGAGACAGTACTACCTTTCGCTGCCACGCGAGATCGAGGAAGCCGCCGTCGTCGATGGCGCCGGTTACTGGCGCATCTATTGGAGCATCATCCTGCCACTCAGCCGTCCAATCATGTCGGCTTTGGCGATCCTGTTCTTTCTGGCGAACTGGAACGCATTCCTATGGCCGTTGACGATCGCCTCCAAGCCCGATCTGTGGGTGGTTCAGGTGGGGATTGCAAATTTCAAGAGCCAATATTCCGCGTCGTGGAACTACATGATGGCGGCATCAACCATCGTGGCGATCCCCACTCTCGTCCTCTTCGTCATCTTCCAGCGACAGATCATGGATTCGCTGAAGACGAGCGGCCTCAAATAGCTTTCCAATTCCAAGAGGAGATTTCAATGACCCAAGCCGGCATATCGCCGCTCCGCGGCCTCGCCAAGCTGAGAACAGCCAAGACACGCCGTTTTTCGAGCTACGATCGAACGGGAGGAAACGACGATCGGCTGCACATCGCGCCCAGAAAGACAGTGGTGATCGGCGAACACGATGGCGCAGGTATCGTCACGCATATCTGGGCAACGCTTGCCTGCGAAAGCGAGAGCTTCCTGCGCAAGATCGTCTTGCGCGCTTACTGGGATGGAGAAACGAACCCCAGTATCGAAGCGCCAATCGGTGATTTCTTCGGCATGGGACATGGGCGGACGGCCAATTATGCCAGCCTGCCGATGCAGGCGAGCCCCGAGGATGGCAAGGCGTTCAACTGCTATTTCCCGATGCCCTTTTCAAGCCACATGAAGTTCACCATCACGAACGAAGCCGAGGATGACCTTCTCTTCTACTACTACATCGACCTGGAACTTCATGACGAACTTGAAGACGGGTTTGGCCGCTTCCATGCTCAGTATCGACAGGCCCGACCCGAGGGCGAAAGCGAGAGCGGTCTGACCAACGAGCAGTTTCTGTTCGGCGGAGAGACCACCGATGGTTCGGAGAACTACACCATTCTCGACGCAGAAGGCCAGGGACACTACGTCGGTGTTCTGTTCAGCGTATATTCCCGTCGCCGTTCCGATGTCTGGGATTGGTATGGCGAGGGAGACGATATGATCTTCATCGACGGCGAGCCGGGGATGTCTGTGCCTGACACCATCAGAAAGCCAGATCCGCGGATCGGGCCGAAGGCTACGCTGATTGAGCCCCGCGATGTCAGTTCTCAAGGTGCCAACGACGCCTGGCCGCCGACGCTTCATGGAACCGGAACCGAGGATTATTTCAACACTGCCTGGTGCCCGACCCAGGAATACTGCGCTCCCTATCACGGCATCATTGCCGCTGGCGGACCCAACTGGACAGAGCCTGTGACGCTATATCGCTGGCACATCGAAGATCCAGCCATCTTTCAAAAGCAGATCCGCGTAACGATCGAACACGGTCATGCCAACCGTCGCTCGGACGACATTTCTTCCGTGGCTTTCTGGTATCAATCCGAGCCGCATAAACCGTTCGAGACACTACCTTCTACTGCGGATCGTGTGCCGACGTTTCGCCGCCCCTATCAGAATTGGGCCGAGGCAGCGAGGAAAGCCAAATCAGAATAGGGTGGGTTGGCAACGATCGCTATCTCTATCTTGGATGCGGGATATCAGCGCTCGGCACTTGGGTTTGCGCCGAGCGCTCGACTTCTCGAATGTGCTCTCACACATTCGAATGCCAAAGCTCTCACGGGGATCGGATCATGCAAATGCCGATCCCTGCCTGAGCTGTCTGGGGCGACCCTACGGCAAGGTCTTCACACAGCCTCGTGGGAGACTTGAGCAGCACCAACGGCTTGAGTGTTCATCGCAGGTAATCTTGACGTCTGCGAGATCGATTTGATCGATCCGGCGATCGCTTGCCCTGCCCTGCCCTGCCCTAGGCTCTGGGACGTGGCCTTGCCATCAACTCTTCGCACAATCCGGCCCACGCAATCGTTCGTCAGGACGCCGAAAAAAATAATTAGGACAGCTGCAGTCAGACGAAGCAACCTCCACTTCCATCCGACGTTATCGGCATACAAGGCCGGCCGGCTGGCTGCGCCCGTCTATGGTGGAGGATGCGATGAAGAATATTAGTGACTGGCTCGATGAGAATGTGAATGACGAGGTAAACCTCGGCGACGGCGCGGACGTCGAACAACAGGCCGACTTCCTGAGAGCCGAGGCTGAAGCTGCAGGCTACTCTGCTGACGAGCTCAACCGTGCATGTGGCGGCGACATTGCAGAATACATCAGAAACCGGAGAGCAGATGCCGGCGACGGCAAAATCGCGGGCGACGTGTCGCCGATCCTGACGCCCGGCTTCAACCAGCAGTGATCGAAAAGGCGGACCGAATGTAACCATCCGGGCTAGGCC
>UBVW01000053.1:0-70125 GCA_900469085.1 Hyphomicrobiales bacterium
GCGCCGGCCCCGTCTCGCCGGCACGCCTGCCGGTGTATCCGATAACGGGACGAGACAAGTGTAGGGTGGGGTTTGTCGAGCGGGGAAAACGGAAACGTCATTTGCGGTTAAGTTATTGATCTTTCGAGACTGCACCATCGACGCTGTCCCCTTGCGCAAGCAGCCGTTACGGGCTGGAGAAACGCGCTTCGGCGAGATCTGCCTCACGCACCAGCTTTTTCATCAGCTCTTCCGAGAGCTTGCGGTTCTTCGCCAGCCGGAAGAACTCGGCGCGCTCGGCCTTGACGCCGGCGAGCCTCAGCTTGCGATCGATCTCTTCGCTGCGACGGGCGAGCATGGCGTCGTCGCCGGTCTTGGAGCGGCCGGCGATGCGCTGGCGGTAGATGTCCATCAGGCGGGCGCCGGCGTCGGCGTAGAGATCCGCATCGGCGCGGCCTTCGCCCATGTCGTGCTGCAGCTGCTCGATCGCCTTGATGGCGGCTTCGGCGCCGCGAATGCGCGCTTCGTCCTCCTCGCGCTGATGGGAGGGCTCGGCGGGGACTTCAAGGTTCTTCAGCAGGAAGGGCAGGCCGATGCTGGCGGCGACGAGGGAAACGATGATGACGCCGGCGGCGAGGAAGATCGACAGGTCGCGGCCGGGGAAAGGAGAGCCGTCGCCCATTGTCAGCGGCAGCGTGAGAACGCCCGCGAGCGTGATGGCGCCGCGAGCGCCCGCGAGCGACGTCGCAGCGACGAGGCGCCAGCTCGGGCGGGTGAACTCTTGGCCGCTGCGGGCAGCGCGATAGAGCGTGAAGCGCAGCGACACCCAGACCCATGAGAAGCGCAGCGCGGCGAGCGCGACGTTGATCGCGACGATATAGACGATCAGCCACAGCGGGTCGTAATGCCCTGTCTCCCGGACGATATGAATGGCGCTGGAAGCGATCTGCGGCAATTGTTCGCCGAGCAGCACGAAGATGACGCCGTTCATGGCGAACTGGACCGTATCCCAGACGGCGGTGCGCCGCACGCGGGTGACGGCGGATGCCCGACCGCTCTGCTCGCCGTAGCTCATGGTGATGCCGGCTGCGACGGCCGCGAGAATGCCGGAGCATTGCAGATGTTCGGCGATCAGATAGGCGGCGAAGGGGAGCAGCAGGCTGATGAGGATTTGCGATCCGGTTTCCTCGCCGAGCCTGCGGGTAAGGAAGCGCTGCAGCTGCATCACCAGCCAGGTGACGCCGACGCCGATGGCGATGCCACCGATCGCCACCCAGAAGAAGGTGCCGACCGCATCCGTGAGCGAAAAAGTGCCGGTGAGGGCGGCCGCCACCGCGAAGCGCATGCAAACGAGGCCGGACGCATCGTTGAGCAGCGATTCACCCTCGAGAATGTGCATCAGACGGTTGGGGATCGGCACGCGGGCGGCAATCGCCGAGACGGCGATCGGATCCGTCGGCGAAACGATGGCGGCGAGCGCGAAGGCAACCGCGAGCGGCATGGAGGGGATGATCAGGTGGATGAGCAGGCCGACGCCAAGGACGGTGAAGATGACGAGACCCAGCGCCAGCTCGAGAATGACCACCTTGTCACGCAGCAGCCCTTCCTTGGGGATGCGCCAGCCGTCGAGAAAGAGCAGCGGCGGCAGGAAGAGAAGGAAGAAGAGATCCGGATCGAGGCTGACGCCGAGATCGGCCACCGAAGCGATGACAGCGCCGAGCGCGATCTGCACGAGCGGCGGCGGGATCGGGATCGGGGAGAGCCTGGTGAGTGTTCCGCTAACGACCACTGCAAAGAGCAGGATCAACGAAACGCTGATGCTTTCCATGAAATGCCATGTCCTTCGTTCTTACCGTCGAAGTCCGGTTTGCGGGTTTTTGGCCGTCGTTGCAACGGTGATGGACCCAGTTTTCGGCCACCTGCGACATCGCGCCATCGGCGCGCGCGGCGGTCAAGGCCTTGATGAAGATGGATCCGCTTGCCCGTACACGGCCGGCGGTATCGCGAAAGCAGGCGGTTTCGGCTCCCCCGGCGGAGCCGTTTCGCTCAGGCGGTCTGCGTGTTGTCGGTATCGGAAACGAGCGAGGAGCCGTAAGTGGTCTGATAGGCGCGGATGGCGGTCTGCATGTCGGTGAGGACCTGCGTGACGGCGGTGTTGTCGCCGGCGCCTGCGCTCGCGGCGATCTTCGACGGATCGGCAGCGAGAACCTCGCTGGTCGTCAGCTTGCCGTCGTTGTTGCTGTCCATCAGCGCCAGAATTCCCTTCGGGCTGTTGCCGGAGAGGCTGCCGTCATCGCTGGATCCATCGTCGCTTTCGCTCGACTGCTGCAACTGCAGCATCAGCGAAAGAATGTCGGCGGCGATCTTCTGGGTGACGCTGGCGCTGTCTGCGGTGCTGTTCGCTGTCGAGGCCTTGGTCGTTGTCGTTGTCGCGGTCGTGCCGCTGGCGACGTTTGCTGCGGCCAGTTCGTCGGCGGAGATGATGCCGTCGCCGTTCTTGTCGAGGCTGGAAATATACTGGGAGCTACCGCCGCCCAGGGAGGAAACACTGGTCACTTGAATCTCCTTTTGCGAGTCCATCGTGAAAGCCGTCCTTCATGGACGAACAGGGACGGGCTAAGGTGATTTGGCGGTGACGTCAAAAGGGGAATATTGTGATGAATTTCAGCCGATTGACCGAGGTCGACAAGCGGGATTAAGATTTCGTTTACCCTATGTGTGCGCTTGATTCGGGCTGGGCGCTTTGGCTCGGCGTCCTCGACCATCATGGCGAGGATCTAAGCAAGCCTCCGAAAGTGCTAAGATGCGGATGCCCGGCGTGGCGCCAAGTGTCCGCTCGCGTCGCCCGAGAGGCACCGTCGGCAGATGCTCGGCACAGGGCCGAGCATGACCTCGAGGGTGAAGCCGCCGAGTCCGGTGAGGCGACCTCTCAATCCCCATGGCTTTCGTGGAAGTCGGCCTGTCCGCGCTTCCAGTAGCCGGCGGCCTTGATCCATGCCTTGGGGTGCCCGCGCTCCTCGACCATGACGACACGCAGGCGCTTGGCGAGCACGGTTTCGCAGGCGATCCAGACATAGCCTTCCCCCTCGGGCAGCGCGATATCGCGCAGCACCTGCTCGAGGTCATCCGTGGTGCCGGCGGGCTGCGCGCCGCGATGTAGCCAGGTGACGGAGAGGTCGGCCTTGCTTGTGAAGGCCTGCTCTTCCTCGGGGCCTGCGACTTCGGCGACGACGATCGCCTTGGCGCCCTCGGGCAGCTGCTCGAGGCGGCGGCCGATGGCCGGGAGCGCGGTCTCATCGCCTACAAGCAGGTACCAATCGAAATCGGTGGCGACGACGAAGGAGCCGCGCGGACCGCCGAGGCCGAGCTTGTCGCCGGGCTTGGCATTGAGCGCCCATTCGGTGGCCGGACCGGCCTCGTGCAGGGCGAAGTCTATATCGAGTTCGCCGGCCACGGGATCATAACGGCGGGGCGTGTAGTCGCGCAGCGACGGGCGGTTTTCCGGGTCGATCAGCAGTTTTCCCTCGGGGCCCATCTCCGGAAAAACCGGCTCCTCGCCGGGGCGAGGCACGAGGATCTTGACGTGATCGTCATGGCCGAGGCTGGCGAAACCTTCCAGATCGGCGCCCTCGAGCGTGACGCGCAGCATCTGTGGCGTGACATGTTGGACGCGGCGGACGGTCAGCACGCGTCGCTTCACGTCATAGCGGACGCGTTCGATCAGGTGGCGCTTTTCGGTGGTTGATGGCGTGGTATTTGCCGTCATATCTGGTTCCTTTTCAAGAACCGGGACGCTCATGACGCAGGCACGCCGCGCCGCTCGCACCCCGGCTTCGGGTTCGATCAGCGCGTTGGTTGACGTTAACGCTTACGTGCGGCGCCACTCTCAAGGAGCGAATGCGGCAGATGTGTTTCCTACCTAGCCGGGACCGAAGGAACTGGCAAGATTAAAACATGATTTTTAAATGAAGCTTTTGTAATATTCGGCCGCTCTTGCCGTTTCATCCGATTTCTGCCTTGCTTCGATGAGCTGTTCAATCGAGAGCCAGAGCCATGCCCGAGCCGGATCCGGACGAGAAAATCGATGCCACCTTCCGCAACGGCTCGCTGACCGCCGCCGGCATCATCTTGGGCTTCTGCCTCACCTTCATCAGCCGCTGGGTCTCCAACCCGAACGACTGGAGCCGGATCGACATCCTGCCGATGCTTCTGCTTACCGTCGGCATAGCGCTTCAGGTGAAGGTCTTTGCCGATCTCCTCGCGCGGGATTCACTCAACGCGGCCAAATACGACCGCTCGCGGCGGCTGTTTCTGATCGGCCTCACGATCGTGGCGGCGGGGATAGGGCTGGCACTGCTCAACGATATATTGGGGCTGGGGTCTATGCCGATCTTGGGGTGAGGGGCGTTTGAAGGCCAGAAAGGCGATTGGCTGCGCAGTTTTCAACTAAAATGCAGGGTTGTTTTTTGCCGCAAACTTTTCTGATGGTGTTCGAGGTCTCTTGGGAGCAGCTATGCACGATTTTCTTCAGCGTTTTTACCATGCCGTCTCGGCCGCGGGTGAGGCGATCGCGGGCGTGTTTCGCGACACCTCTGGGCAGCACGCTGTCAAGACAGATACCCTTGAGGCGGCGGTTTTCATCGCCTTGTTGACTGCGCTGTTCGGAGTCGCCGGCTACTTCGGTAAACTGTTCGTGGAAGGCGTGCTGCATTTCCGAGAAGAGAGGCGGAAGTATAGGTCTGCTCTCATACGCTACGTCTATGATACCGATATCTGGAAAAATGACTTCGCCAAGAAATTCAGCAGAGACGAACTCGACAAGCTGGTTACGCGGATCATAGAGGGCCCTGATGATCTAAAGCTCGGGTTCGCGGCGTCCAAAGACGAGGACACCGGCGATGTGATGACTTATATCCACTGGCTCAGGGCAGATGAGATATACTCAACCAGGCTTTCCATTGCCTACGGTGAGCTGTTTGAGGGCATGTGCAAGAACTTGTCCGGCGACGCTTTCGGGGGCTATGATCGTGCACGGAAACTAAATGCGCTTATAAACACGCAGCGCGTTGGCCTCGATGCGCATAGTTATGCCACTCAGTCGCTTGAGATCCTTAGAAAAAAGGATGGCGCGTTGCTGATGCAGTTCGCGGCCCTTTTATATGAGGGAATGGCCAAACTGGTCCGGCCCACCGAGCGCCGACATCTTCACTTGAGCATCAAGCTCAATGAGGAAGACGAAACCAACTACAAAATGCCCGCTAACGCTCCCGGCAAATGGGCCGGGACGTCAATCGCGGACTATCAAAAGGCCGCAGAACAGCGCCTTTCGGCAATGTCAGAGGAGAGGCGGCAGAGGCTTGGACATTTGGCGTTTCCCTTCTTCGAGCAGCCTCAAGATAGGTGATCGGCACCGTCGTATCAACGGCTTTCGATCAAACCGCCTCGACAAACCCATCCAGCACCCGCTTTTCGCCGGCCCTGTCGAACTCGATCGTCAGCTTGTTGCCCTCGATCATCTTGATGTTGCCGTTGCCGAACTTCATGTGGAAGACGCGGTCGCCGAGCTTGAATTTCGAGGGCTGGGTGGCTGTCGATTTTGCGACGAGTTCGCCGTCGATGGTGCGGGTCTTCGGACCGCTTTCGCCATAGCCGATGCGCTCGACGGAGTGGCCGGAGCGGGAGCCCCAGTTGTCGCGGGTGGCGTCGTTGCGGTTGGCTTGGGCGCGCTTCCAGCCGGGGGTGGAGTAGCTGTTGGCGAAGGGTTCCGCCTTGTCGAAGCGTGACTGGCCGTAGCCGCCGCGGCCGTAACCGCCGTAGCTCTGTTCGACTTCCGCCACTTCCACGTGGGTTTCGGGCAGTTCCTCGATGAAGCGCGAGGGGATGGTCGATTGCCATAGGCCGTGGATGCGGCGGTTTTGGACAAACCAGATATGGCAGCGGCGCTTGGCGCGGGTGAGCCCCACATAGGCAAGGCGGCGTTCTTCTTCGAGACCGGCGCGGCCGGTTTCGTCGAGCGAGCGCTGGTGCGGGAAGAGACCTTCCTCCCAGCCCGGCAGGAAAACGGTCTCGAATTCGAGACCCTTGGCAGAGTGCAGCGTCATGATCGAGACGGCGTCGAGGTTCTCGTTCTGCTCGGCGTCCATGACCAGCGAGACGTGCTCCAGGAAGCCGCGCATCGATTCGAAACTCTCCATCGAACGGATGAGTTCCTTCAGGTTGTCGAGGCGGGCGGGCGCGTCGGCGGTCTTGTCGGCCTTCCACATGTCGGTGTAGCCGGACTCCTCGAGAATCTGCTCGGCAAGCTCGGTATGTGACGTGTTTTCAAGCCTTTCCTGCCATCTGCGGAAAGATTGAATCACGTCGAACAGCGCCTTGCGGGCCTTCGGCTTAAGCTCGTCGGTCTCGATCATGTCGGCGGCTGCCGCCAGCATCGGGATGTCGCGGGCACGGGCGTAGTCGTGCAGCGCGCGCACGGTGGTGTCGCCGAGGCCACGCTTGGGAGTGTTGATGATGCGCTCGAAGGCGAGGTCGTCGGCCGGCTGGGCGACGAGGCGGAAATAGGCCATGGCGTCGCGGATTTCGAGACGTTCATAAAAGCGCGGGCCGCCGATGACGCGGTAGTTGAGGCCGAGCGTCACGAAGCGGTCTTCGAACTCGCGCATCTGGAAGGAGGCGCGCACCAGGATCGCCATGTCGTTCAGCTTGTGCTGATTGCGCTGCAGCTGCTCGATCTCTTCGCCGATGCCTCTTGCTTCCTCCTCGGAGTCCCAAGAGTTGTGCAATTGCACCTTGATGTCATCGGGGTCGCTGCGGTCGGTGAACAGCGTCTTGCCGAGGCGGCCTTCGTTGTGGGCGATCAGGTGGCCGGCCGCGCCGAGGATGTGAGCGGTCGAACGATAGTTGCGCTCGAGCTTGATGACCCTGGCGCCTGGAAAGTCCTTCTCGAAGCGCAGGATGTTGTCCACTTCCGCACCGCGCCAGCCGTAGATCGACTGGTCGTCGTCGCCGACGCAGCAGACATTCTGCAGCTCGCCCTTGGGGCGCTGGGCGAGCAAGCGCAGCCACATGTACTGCGCGGTGTTGGTGTCCTGATACTCGTCGACGAGAATATAGCGGAAGCGCTGGTGGTATTCCTTGAGCAGATCCGGCGTCTTTCGGAAGATCGCGATCGGATGCATCAGGAGGTCGCCGAAATCGCAGGCGTTCAGCGTCGAGAGGCGCTGCTGGTAGGCGAAGTAGAGTTCGCGACCCTTGCCGTTGGCGAATGCGCGGGCGTCGCCCTCGGGAATGTCGGCGGGGCCGAGACCCTTGTTCTTCCAGGTGTCGATCATGCCGGCGAACTGCTTGGCCGGCCAGCGCTTGTCGTCAAGGCCTTCGGCCTGGATCAGCTGCTTGACGAGGCGCACGACGTCGTCGGTGTCGAGAATGGTGAAATCGGAGCGCAGATTGACGAGCTCGGCATGACGGCGCAGCAGCTTGACGCCGATCGAGTGGAAGGTGCCGAGCCAGGGCATGCCCTCGACCGCGCCGCCGACCAGATGGGCGATACGCTCCTTCATCTCGCGGGCGGCCTTGTTGGTGAAGGTTACCGCCAGGATCTGCGAGGGGAAGGCGCGGTTGGTGTTGAGAATATGGGCGATGCGCGTCGTCAGCACGCGCGTCTTGCCGGTGCCGGCGCCGGCGAGCACAAGCACGGGGCCTTCCAGCGTTTCGACGGCTTCGGTCTGCTCGGGATTGAGGCCGTCAAGATAATCCGGCCGCTCTCGAGCGCCGCCACGGGCGGCCATGGCGCGGGCGGCGAGACCTCCCGATGCCGGAGCCGAAACGGGCGCTCCTCGTGCGGGAGCTGCGGGGGCCTGCTGCTTGCGCGGCGCTTCGCCCGGCTCCTCGTCGAAGAAGGGCATATCGTCGAAACTGTTGCTCATGGCGCGTAATGTAGTGATTCGGATCGGAAAGACCAGAAAAGATGTTCTGCTTTCATTCCCGGCCCACGGGATGTTTGCCGTTGTGGTGGGAAGCGGGTGGTGTTGAGCGGCGCCTCGTGTCCATTCACGTCGAGAAAGACGAGGGCTTGGCAGGTCCTCGGGACGAGCCCGAGGACGATGGTCGAGGGTGGATCACCCCTTGATGAACGCAAGCACGTCCGCGTTGAAGCGTTCCGGTTCGATCTGGGCGAGGCCGTGGGCGGAGCCCTCATAGACCTTGAGCACCGCGCCCTTTACGATCTTGGAGGACTTCAGGGCAGCCGCCACGATGGGCACGATCTGGTCGTCGTCGCCGTGGATGAAGAGGGTCGGCTTGTCGATCTTGCGCAGGTCGTCGGTATAGTCGACCTCTGAGAACTCGTGGATGCAGTCGTATTCGCCCTTGATGCCGCCGGCCATGCCCATCAGCCAGAAGGTCTCGCGCAGGCCTTCGTTGACCTTGGCGCCGTCGCGGTTGAAGCCGTAGAAGGGCATGGAGAGATCGCGGAAGAACTGCGAGCGGTCGAGGGCCGTGCCCTTGCGGATGCCGTCGAAGACGGTGAGCGGCAGACCTTCCGGATTGGCGTCTGTTTTCAGCATCAACGGCGGAACGGCGCCCACCAGCACCACCTTGGCGACCCGCTTGGTGCCGTGGCGGCCGAGGTAGTGGGCGACTTCGCCGCCGCCGGTGGAGTGGCCGATCATGATCAGGTTCTTCAGGTCTAGCTTCTCGATCAGTTCGGCCAGATCATCGGCGTACTGGTCCATGTTGTTGCCGTCCCAGGTCTGCGAGGACTTGCCGTGGCTGCGGCGGTCGTGGGCGATGACGCGGTAGCCGTTCTGGCCGAAGAACAGCATCTGCGCTTCCCAGGCATCGCCCGAAAGCGGCCAGCCATGCGAGAAGAGGATCGGCTGGCCGGTGCCCCAATCCTTGTAGAAAATCTTCGTTCCGTCCTTGGTGGTGATCTTCGGCATGCTCGTCATCCTCTTTGCGTTCGCGTTTGAATGAATGGAGCGGCGGGCGCTTTCGGCCCATTGCGCGACGGGCAGAGAACATCGGAACGGCGTGAAACGAAAGCACTATTTGCGGGGTCGTCGGACATTTGCCCACTTCGCCGGCCATCTCGCGGCGCCGACACCGTCCGGGCGCAACGGCCGATCTCTGCCGGTCACCAACAGTTGACATTACAATGCTGTAATGGGCGGCCAATTCTCTTGCCGCTGACCTGCAATCGGACAATAATCTCGTGTTGCGCGGCGATTTGCCACGTATGCGCCTCTGTCGATCGACCCTGGACAACCTCGAGTCCCTCTGGAGACGTGAATGTCATTTTGGAAGCAGTTTGCGATCTGTCTCATCGTTATCGCCGCTGGCGTTAGCGGATGGGCTTTCCTTGTGCCTGGCGCGCGCGACACGCTGCGCAATGCCGGCGTTCCCGAAGCGCTTGTCGGCAAGGCGATCGATCCTGACAATGCAGGCCGCGCGGTACCTGCCGCTGGCGGCGAGCAGGCTAGCAATCGTCGCCAGGGCGGCGGGAACGGTGGTGGTGGCCGCAACAGTGCTGTGCTTGTCGTGACGCAGGCCGTCGTCCCCGGTGTGGTCAACGACCGGCTGGGCGCGATCGGCACGGGGGACGCGATCCGCTCGGTGGTGGTGACGCCGCAGGCGAGCGGTCTCATCCGCGAAATCCTCGTCAAGTCGGGCGATCGGGTGAAGCAGGGGCAGATCATCGCCAAGCTCGATAGCGAGGAACAGGTGATCGCCAAGGGGCAGGCGGACGTCGCGCTGAAATCGGCGGTCGAGAAGTCCAGCCTCTACAACAATATCAAGTCCAGCGTGTCGCGCATGGACGTGTTCGATTACGAGATCGCCGAGCAGAATGCGCGGCTGCAATTGCAGGCAGCGCAGCTCAACCTCGATCGCCGCAAGATCCTGGCGCCAATCGACGGCATCGTCGGCATCATGCCTGTCAATATCGGCGACAACGTCTCGACGACGACGCCGATCGTGACGCTTGACGATCGTACGGAAATCCTCGTCGATTATTGGGTGCCGGAGCGTTTCGCCAATACGGTCAAGGTAGGCCAGGCGGTCGAGGCGACGTCGGTCGCACGGCCGGGGAAGGTGTTTTCCGGCGCGGTCGAGGCGATCGACAATCGTGTCGATCCCGCCAGCCGTACGCTCAGGATGCGGGCACGGATCGACAACGCTGCCGACGAATTGCGCGCCGGCATGTCGTTCAGCGTCGGCATGCGGTTCGACGGCGACCAGTATCCGGCGGTCGATCCGCAGTCGGTGCAGTGGGATTCGCAGGGCTCCTTCGTGTGGCGCGTCGCGGACAACAAGTCGCACAAGGTGCGGGTCAGCATCGTGCAGCGCAATCCAGACTACGTGTTGGTGAAGGGCGATCTCGACAATGGCGACCTGATCGTCACCCAGGGCCTGCAGCGCGTACGCGAAGGCGGGCCGGTGCGCTCCGAAGGGGGCGAGCTTGCCGCCAAGGAGCCCGTCACCTGATGAGCGACAGCGGCACCCACAACAATCCGCCTTCGGGCAAGCAGACCTTTACGGCGCTCTTCGTGCGCCGGCCGATCCTGGCGCTGGTGTTCAACACGCTGATGATCGTCGCGGGTCTGGCCGCCTATGTCGGCATCGAGGTGCGCGAGCTGCCGGATGTCGATCGGCCGGTCGTCACCGTGCGCACCACCTTCGACGGCGCGTCGCCGCAGACGATCGATCAGGAGGTGACCAAGGTCATCGAAGGCGCATCGGCGCGCGTGAGCGGGCTGAAGTCGATCTCGTCGAGCTCGCAGTTCGGCCAGAGCCGTGTGACGCTGGAGTTTTCGGATACGGTGGATCTGGCGGTTGCCGCCAATGATGTGCGCGACGCGATCGGGCGGATCACCGACCGGCTGCCCGACGACGCCGACGCGCCGCAGATCGTCAAGGCGGATTCGGATTCGCAGCCGATCATGCGTCTTGCCGTCACCTCGACCAAGCTCAACATGGACGACCTGACGCTGCTCGTCGATAACGAGGTGATCGACCGGCTGGCCTCCGTCGATGGCGTTGCCGATGTCGAGAGCTACGGCGACCAGGAGAAGGTGTTTCGCGTCGATGTCGACCAGTCGGAGCTTGCGAGCCGCGGGCTGACGATCGGCGATCTCACCAATGCGCTGTCGAATGCAGCACTCGACGTGCCGGCCGGCTCGCTGAAGAGCCCGACGCAGAATATCGTCGTGCGCGCCACCGCCAGCCTGCAGAAGCCCGAGGATTTCGCCAACGTCATGCTGCTCGACCGCGTGCGTCTCGGCGATGTGGCGACCGTGACGCTCGGGCCGCGCGATGGGCAGACGGCGCTGCGCTCGAACGGCGTGCCCGGCATCGGCCTTGGCGTCATCCGCCAGGCGCAGTCGAATACGCTCAATATCTCCAACGGCATCAAGGCCGCGGTGGAGCAGCTGTCGAAGACGCTGCCCGAGGGCACGAAGATTGCGATCACCAGTGACGACGCCGTGTTCATCCAGGGCGCCATCCACGAAGTGGTGCTGGCCCTGGTATTGGCCGCTGTCATCGTCACCGCCGTCATCTATCTCTTCCTGCGCGACTGGCGGGCGACGATCATTCCGGCGGTCAGCATGCCGGTGGCACTGATCGGCACGCTGGCGGCGATCTACATGGTCGGTTTCTCGATCAATATCCTGACGCTGCTGGCGATCGTTCTGGCGACCGGTCTCGTGGTGGACGACGCCATCGTGGTGCTGGAGAATATCGTGCGACGGCGTGCGCAGGGCATGGGGCCGCGTGCGGCTGCCGTGCTTGGCACGCGCGAGGTGTTCTTCGCTGTTATCGCGACGACGGCGACGCTGGCCGCAGTGTTCATTCCGCTGTCGTTCCTTCCGGGCCAGGTCGGCGGGCTGTTTCGCGAGTTCGGCTTCGTGCTCGCCTTCTCGGTCGGCCTGTCGTCGCTGGTGGCGTTGACGCTCTGCCCAATGATGGCGTCGCGGATGCTCACCCGAGAGATGAAGGAGGATCACGGCATGCTGGGCCGCTTCGGCGACCGGTTTGCCAGCGCCTATCAGTGGGGCCTGCAACGCTGCCTGAATGCGCCCTTTGTCGTCATCGTGTTCTCGGTGATTTTCGCCGCCGCCGCCGTCCTTGCCTTTACCGGCGTGAAGAGCGAGCTGACGCCGAACGAGGACCGGGCGATGGTGATGATGCGGCTGACGACGCCGCAGGGATCGAGCCTCGAATATACGCGCGACAAGCTGCAGCTGGTCGAGGAATATCTGCAGCCGCTGGTCGACAGCGGCGATATCCGCAATGTGTTTTCCATTTCCGGCCAGAACGGGCAGGCCAATAGCGGCTTCATGGTGCTGACGCTGGCGCCCTGGGGCGAGCGCGAGCGCACGCAGGGCGAGATCGTCTCCGACATCAACCGGGCGGCGCTGAAGGTGCCGGCGCTGCGCGGCAATGCCATCCAGTCGAACAGCCTGCGTATCCGCGGCGCCGGCAACGGGTTGCAGATGGCGCTGATCGGCAGCGACTACGACGCGCTGACGCAATCGGCGCTGAAGCTGGTGCAGGCGCTTGACGCGACAGGGCGCTACGACACGCCGCGTCTCGCCAACGAGCCGACGCAGGCGCAGGTGTCGATCTCGATCGATCGCGAACGGGCGTCGGATCTCGGGATCAACATCACCGGCCTGTCGACCGCCATCCAGTCGCTGCTGGAAGGGCGCTCGGTGGTCGACGTGTTCGTCAAGGGCGATGCCTATCCGGTGCTGTTGACCTCCAACACCCGGCCACTCGACGATCCGACCGATCTGGAAAACGTGTTCCTGAAAACCGGCGACGGCAAGATCGTGCCGATGTCGGTCATCGCCTCGCTGGAAGAGGGCGCCGTGGCGCCGCAGCTCAACCGCGAACAGCAGCTGGCTTCGGTGGCGATTACGGCGGGTTTGAAGGACGGCGTGTCGCTTGGAGATGCGGTCAAGGAAGCCGTGGCGCTGGCCGGGCCGCTGCTGCCTTCGGGCGCGCGGCTGATGCCGCTCGCGGAAGCGGCGACGCTGGAGGAAAACGCCAACGGCATGGCGCTCACCTTCGGTTTCGCGATCATCATCATCTTCCTGGTACTGGCGGCGCAGTTCGAAAGCATGCTGTCGTCCGTGATCATCATGTCGACGGTACCGCTTGGGCTCGCCTGCGCGATCTTCGCGCTTGTCATTACTGGTTCCAGCCTCAACATCTACAGCCAGATCGGTCTGGTGTTGCTGGTCGGCGTCATGGCCAAGAACGGCATCCTGATCGTCGAGTTCGCCAACCAGCTGCGTGATCAGGGCGAGGAGGTCAGGGCGTCGATCGAAAAGGCCTGTGCCCTGCGCCTGCGCCCCGTGATGATGACGATGATTGCCACCATTCTCGGCGGCGTGCCGCTGGTCTTCGCGCATGGCGCGGGCGCTGAGGCGCGCGTGGCGCTCGGATGGGTGATCGTCGGCGGGCTTGGCTTCGCGACGCTGGTGACGCTGTTCATCACCCCAGTCGCCTATCTGTTGATCGCCCGCTTCGCCAAGCCGCACGCGCATGAAGAGGCACGGCTGCATCAGGAAATGGAACATGCCGAGCGGCCGAAAATCGTCGCCGCGCCGGATCAGCTCGAAGCCGCCGAGTGACAAACGCCGCCCGGCAACCGTGCCTTCGAGGCCGTTGCGGGCGACGTTTTCGCATCCTTTCCGAATGGTTGCATAACAAGCTAAATTAATTGCGACTTTTAGATGTTTTTTAAGCATAAGCCGTAATCATTGGCATCGATACCGATGGTCTCCCAGCGTTTCGGGAGGCTGCACGGCGCCACTGTTTTGGGCGCCCCCGAACATGAGTGTTCGCGGCACCGGTTCATTTGTAGCTGTTGCGTATTGTTGTGTTCGGAGTTCAGTATCCGTGAGTATTTATCGGCGCACTTCGGTGGATGCCGCGCTTTATGTATTGCGCGACATCGGGAATAAGCTGACGACGACCCAGAGGCAGGTTTCTACCGGCCTCCGGGTCGAACGCGCCTCGGACAATGGCGCCTATTGGGCGATCAGTTCGACCTTGAAGAGCGATCAGAAGGCGCAGTCGGCGGTGCGTGACGCGCTGGGGCTGGCCGCCGCGACCATGGATACGGCCTATACGGCCGTCGGCGAATCGACCGAGCTCGTCAGCCAGATCAAGGCCAAGCTGGTGGCTGCCACCGAGGACGGTGTCGACAAGGACAAGATCAATCTCGATATCACCCACCTGAAAGAGCAGTTGCGGGCCGTTTCCGGCGCCGCGAGCTTCAACAACGACAATTGGGTGGCGATCGACGATGCCGACGATCCGGCCAAGCCGCGAGAGATTCCGGCGTCGTTCACAAGGCATCCCGACGGCAGCGTCGAGATCGGAACGCTGAGCTACGAGGTCGATATCGCGCCGGTGGGATCGACGACATCCAAGGATGCGCGCTACCTGATCGACGATCGAACCACGGGGTCGGGCGAATATGGCGCGCTGACATCGCAATATTTCGCGACAGAAGTCGGAGCCTCAAAGAACTATGTGATGCTGTTGAGCGCCGGCAATACGGCCGGGCAGGTCGAGATCGGGGTGTCGTCGAGCACGACCACCGCAGAGATGAAGGAGATGGTCTCCGTCGTCGACAAGATGCTTGGGCAGATGACGACGATTGGCTCGTCCTTCGGCGCGCTGGAAAAGCGCATCGCCCTGCAAAGCGACTTCGCGCAGACCTTGGGCGATGCCTTCGCGCGGGGGATGAGCAAGCTGATCGACGCGGACATGGAGGAACAATCCAGCCGGCTTGCGGCGCTGCAGACGCAGCAGCAACTGGGGCTGCAATCGCTCAACATCGCAAACGCCACCTATGACACGGTGCGGCAGCTGTTTCAGAACTTCTGAGGCCGCATAGCCTGAGTGGTATCGCGTTTTTCGAACGCCAGCATCGGACCAACTGATGCTGGTGATTTTTTCGCGAGTTTGGGCTTAAGGCTGTGCAATCCATCGATTTTCCAGTATTCAGGGCGCGCGCTTCATCTTCTTGCCGCATTCCTTAATACTGCTCGCATCACCATCGAATTGGAGATACGCCTGTCCATGATCAAGAAATTCATCCTTCTGGCCGTTGCCGCGACATACCTCAGCGCCTGCACGACGACAGATCCGTATACAGGCCAGCAGAAGATGTCGAACACATCGGGCGGCGCTCTGCTCGGCGCCGGCGTCGGCGCACTTGCTGGTCTCGCGGTTGGTGGTTCGCCGGTGGGACGGCGTAACGCGGCGCTGATCGGCGCCGGTGTCGGCGCTCTCGCCGGCGGCGCGATCGGCAACTACATGGACCAGCAGGAATCGGAACTGCGTGCGCAGCTCCAGGGCACCGGCATCTCGGTGACCCGCAATGGCGACAACATCATCCTGAACATGCCGTCGAACATCACCTTCGACGTCGACCAGGATGCCGTGAAGCCGGGCTTCTATCCGACGCTGAACTCGGTGGCCATCGTGCTGCGCAAGTTCAACCGCACGCTGATCGACGTCAACGGCCACACCGATTCGACCGGCAGCCTGCAGCATAACCAGGAATTGTCGCAGCGCCGCGCCGAGTCCGTCGCCGGTTATCTCGGCGGCCAGGGCATCGACCAGCGCCGCATGTCGGCCGTCGGCTTCGGCCCCTCGCAGCCGGTGGCCTCCAACGCTTCGGAAGCCGGCCGCTCGCAGAACCGCCGCGTCGAAATCCAGATCGCGCCGATCACCCAGAGCTGATCGGGCTCGATCGAGAGTTAGGCGGCCGGGTTCGAAGCCCGGCCGTCTTGCGTTTACGGGTGCATCACCGCGCCCTTGGTGATCTTGTCGACGATCTTCTTGTCGGCGCGGATCGCGATGCCGACCACCTTGGCGTCATCGGGCGCGTACTCGGCGAAGACGGCGCGGTTGGCGGCGTCGTGGCCGGTCGCGAACATCTCCTCGATGAACAGGGACGCCGTGATGCCGCGCTCCAGCGTGCGGCGATGGATGGTGGCCATGGTCTCCTCGGGGGCGGCGAGGACGATGATCGGCTGGATCGAGAGCGGGTTGTAGAGATTGCCCGATCGGTCCTTGTAGGCGTCGCCGATGATCTCCGGGTTCTGGCCGGTAATGCCGCTCATCAGGAAGGCCGTGACGTTCAGCGTCTGCCAGGATGGAAGATTGTTTCGCAGCACGATCGCAATTTTGGTATCAAACATTCCAGTCTCTCTTCATGCGGGTTTTGACGTCGGTTGGACCAGGATCTAAGCCATCACGCCCTTGAGGGTCTTGAACGTTTGTGCACGGAGCCGGGCGCGGACATTGCGCCCGGGCACAACATTGCGCCCGGGCACAATCTTGCGCCCGGGATAGTCACCGCGCCGGCATTTCCCGGGATCGAGCGCATAGAAGCGCAGTTCGCCGGCAACGCCTTCGAGCCGCATCGTCACGATACGTATGCGCTTGGGGTGACGATCAGGGGCGTGCAGACCTTTTCCTATCGCGGAGAGCGGCGTTTCAGCCTGCCGGGGCAGGTCATCGTCCTGCATCCCGACGAGGAGCATGATGGCGGGGCGGGGACGGATCACGGGCTGCAATACCGCATGCTCTATCTCGAGCCGGCGCTGCTCTTCGAGTGTCTTGAAGCGGCGCGCATCGGCTTGCCCTTCGTCGATCAGCCTGTCGTCAACGATCCTGTTCTTGCCGGCACGCTTCTGGCGGCGCTCGGCGAGCTGGATCGGGAACTGGACGAACTCTTCGTCGACGATTTCGTGTCACGCGTGGCGGGTGGTCTGGCGCGGCATGCGGGCGCTCCGCCCCGGCCGCTTGGCAGCATTGCCTGGCAGCGCGCGAGACTGGCGCGGGACTATCTCGAGGCGCATGCGACCCGGCCGGTGACATCGGGTGAGCTGGAGGCGGTGACGGGGCTCGACCGGTTTCAGCTGGCGCGACATTTCCGGGCCGCGTTCGCCACCAGCCCGCACCGCTATCTCCTGATGCGGCGGCTGCAGCAGGCGCGTGCGATGATCGGCGCCGGCGAGGCGCTCGCGGAGGCGGCGTTCGCCACCGGCTTTGCCGACCAGAGCCACTTCAACCGGCATTTCAAGAAGGCTTACGGAATGACGCCGGGGCAATGGGCCGGGCTGAGGCGAAATCTTTTCTAGGCGGGATTTTCCGCAAGGCCGCTGCGCCGCGCAATGAAGCGGGCGAGCATGGGGCCCGTGAACAGGATGATCAGGAAGCGGCCGGTCTGCATGGCCATCACGAAGGGGACGTCGACATCGCTGGAGGCAGCGATGATCGCAACGGAATCGGCGCCGCCGGGGCTGGTGGCGAGATAGGCGGTCAGCGGATCGACACCGGCAAACACATGCAGCGCGTATGCCATGCAGCCGCATAGCGACATCAGAAGCAGGATCGAGCCGGCGACGCGCGGCAAGGCGCGGGCGGCATGGGCGATGATGCCGCGCGTAAAGCGCAGGCCGATGCTCCAGCCGATCAACGCGTAGCTGATGGCCAGCAGCCACATGGGCAGCTCGATCTTCAGCAGGCCGAATCCCTGCAGCAGCGAGCCAGCGATGAGCGGCACGATGATGGTGCCGCCGGGGATGCGAAAACGGATGGCACAAAAGGCCGAGGCGATGGTGAGCGCGACGGTTGCGGCCAGCGCCGGCCAGTCGATCGGTGGAAACATGACGAGGGGCGGCGGCTCGCCGCCATCGGCTGCCACCCACAGGCGGGCGACGACGGAGGCGGCGACCGCCACGAAGACGACACGCAGATATTGCATGAAGGCGACGAGGCGCGCGTCCGCGCCATAGGCTTCCGACATGATGACCATGGCCGATGCTGCACCCGGCGACGAGCCCCAGACCGCCGTCGTGCCCGGCAGCACCTGCCAGCGGGTCAAAAGCCAGCCGAGCAGGCCGGCTGCGGCAATGACGGCGAAGATCATGGCGAGGAAGAGCGGCGCGTCGGTGGCCATGGTCTGCAGGATATCGACAGTGATGGCGCGGGCCATCATGAAGCCGACCAGCGCCTGGCCGAAAAGCAGCGGCCAGCGCGGAACGCGCAGCGATCCCTGGCCGATCGAGACGGCGAGCACGATCGCGGCGACCATCGGGCCGATCAGCAGCGAGGCGGGAAGGCCGAGCATTTCCAGGCCGACGACAAGAATGGTGGAGAGTGCGAGCAGCAAGGCCCAGCGCGGCAGGCTGGCGGTTCGGAGTTGGCGGCTGGCGTCTTTCAACGGCTTATCCGATGCATGTCTTGCCAATGCTGATGACGCGTCGATGCGACGTCTGGGGGAGCGGCAGAGGCTTTGCTGTAAAATCGGCGGGCGCCGATGGCGTGCCGTGGATATAGGTGCGGGTAGGGCCGGGGGTCAATCGCGAATTCTTGAGCTTTTACATCCTCACATTGGCGGCGAGGAAGTCGAGCAGGGCGCGGACCCGCGCCGGCAATGGGCCGCCCTGGCCGATATAGACAGCGTGAAATTCCTCGGTGTCGCCGGGATTGAACTCTTCGAGAAGCGGGATCAGGCGGCCGGCTTCGATATCGGCACGGACCGTGAAGCGGGCGAGGCGGCCGAGCCCTGCGCCCGACAAGGCCATGTGCCGCATCGCCTCGCCATCGGCGACCTGGATGCCCGGTGTTGAGGGCAGGCGGATGACGTCTGCGCCACCGCGCATGGGCCAGCCCTCGACGCTGCGGGCATAGGAGAGGCCGATGCGGCGATGACGTTCGAGATCGGACACGGAGCCGGGTGTGCCGTGTGTTGCGAGGTAACCGGGCGAGGCGACGACGACCATGTCCGTTGCGCCGAGCTTGCGGGCGATCAGGGTGGAACTCTTCAACGGTCCGGCGCGGATGGCGACGTCGGCGCGGTCGTCGAGCAGATCGACGACCCTGTCGGTGTGGGAGATATCGAGCGTGACCCTGGGGTGCAGCGCGAGGAAACCGCCGACCAACGGCGCCAGGATATGGTTGCCGAACGAGGCGCTGGTGTTGATGCGGACCGGGCCCACCGCAAGTTCTCCCGATGATGCGGACCGCTCCGCCTCGGCGATATCGGCGAGGATGGTGACGCTGCGCTCATAGAAGGCGCAGCCCTCAGGGGTAAGTTGCAGCTTGCGGGTGGAGCGATTGACGAGGCGGGCGCCGAGCCGCGCTTCGAGGCGCGCGACGAGCTTGCTGACGGCCGATGGCGTCATGCGGCAAGCACGGGCTGCGGCGGTGAAGCCGCCGAGTTCGACGGCGCGCACGAAGACTTCCATCTCTCCCGAGCGGTTGATGTCCTGCCTGCTCATGATGACTTCAATTCATGAATTGTATTCCTCAAGGCAATCTATTTCATCGTGTGTGGAGTGTCTATCTTCCTCGAAGCAACAGGAGACACACGATGGAATACAGACAGCTTGGAGCCTCCGGCCTGCGGGTGCCGGTGTTGAGTTTCGGCGCGGGTACGTTCGGCGGCGCGGGGCCGCTGTTCGGTGCCTGGGGCAATACCACGGGAGAAGAGGCGTCGCGGATGGTGGATATCGCGATCGAGGCGGGCGTGACGCTTTTCGATACCGCCGACGTCTATTCGGCGGGCGCGTCGGAGGAGGTGCTTGGCCATGCGATCAAGGGCAGGCGCGATCAGGTGTTGCTTTCGACGAAGACCGCTTTGCCCGTGGGTGACGGACCCGGCGATTGGGGTACCTCGCGTGCGCGATTGCTGCGGGCGACGGATGCCGCGTTGAAGCGGCTCAGTACCGATTATATCGACCTCCTGCAGCTGCACGCCTTCGACGCATCGACGCCGATCGAGGAGGTGCTGTCGACACTGGATCAGCTTATCGATGCCGGGAAGATCCGCTATATCGGCGTTTCCAATTTTTCCGGATGGCAACTGATGAAATCGCTCGGCGTGTCCACGCAGCACGGGTATCCGCGCTATGTGGCGCATCAGGTCTACTATTCGCTGGCCGGTCGCGACTACGAGTGGGAGTTGATGCCGCTGGCGGCCGATCAGGGCGTTGGGGCGCTGGTGTGGAGCCCGCTTGCCTGGGGACGGCTGACCGGAAAGATCAGGCGCGGGCAGCCTCTGCCTGATGGAAGCCGGCTGCACCAGACGGCGGAATACGGGCCTCCCGTCGACGATGAGAAGCTCTTCGATATCGTCGATGCGCTCGACATCGTGGCGGAGGAAACCGGCAAGACCGTTCCGCAGATTGCGCTCAACTGGCTGATCGGTCGCCCGACGGTATCAAGCGTGATCATCGGCGCGCGCAACGAGGAGCAGCTGCGACAGAACCTTGGTGCTGTCGGCTGGTCGCTGTCGAAGGAGCAGGTCGAGCGGCTGGACAAGGCGAGCGCAATCAGCGCTCCCTATCCGTATTTTCCTTATCGGCGACAGGAGGGTTTCGCGCGCCTGAACCCGCCGCTGGTCTGAGGTCCCAAAGGCCGTACCGCTGCGACCATCTTGCACTAGACAGGCGTCATCTCTTGTCTCATACCAACTTGCCCCCGGGGCAACGACGGTAAGGAGATCAAAGAGATGGCGCTCAAAGACGCAAAGGCCGGCACACGCAACGAGGCGGGTATCGCCAGCGTTCTCGGCATCCTGAAACAGAGCTTCGGCGAGCGCTTCCAGACCGGCCAGTCGTTTCGCGAGCAGCATGCGCATACGACCACCTATATTCCATCGCAGCTGCCTGACGGCGTCCTCTTCGCCGAGAGCGCCGATGATGTGAAGGCAGTGGTGAAGCTCTGCGCCGAGTACAAGGTTCCTGTCATCGGCTTTGGCACGGGCTCGTCTCTGGAAGGGCAGGTCAATGCGCCGAACGGCGGTATTTCGATCGATTTCAGCCGGATGAACCGGGTGCTCGAGGTCAATATGGAAGACCTCGACTGCACCGTGGAGCCGGGCGTCACCCGTGAGGACCTCAACACCTATCTGCGCGACACCGGCCTGTTTTTCCCGATCGATCCCGGCGCCAACGCCTCGATCGGCGGAATGACGGCGACGCGGGCTTCCGGTACCAACGCGGTGCGCTATGGCACGATGAAGGACAACGTGCTTTCGGTGACCGCCGTTACCGCCAATGGCGAGGAAATCCGCACGGCGCGTCGCGCGCGCAAATCCTCGGCCGGCTATGATCTGACACGGCTGTTCGTCGGTTCCGAGGGCACGCTTGGGATCCTGACGTCGGTGACGCTGCGTCTGCAGGGCATCCCGCAGAAGATCGGCGGCGGCGTCTGTGCGTTTCCGACGGTGCGTGCCGCCTGCGATGCCGTGATCATGACGATCCAGATGGGCGTGCCCGTCGCGCGCATCGAACTCCTCGACGCCCTGCAGATCCGCGCCTGCAATGCCTATTCGAAACTGAACTATGACGAGAAGCCGACGCTGTTCGTCGAGTTCCACGGCACTGACGAGACCGTTGCGCTGCAATCGGCACAGTTCGGCGAGATCGCGGCGGAATGCGGGGGCGGCGAATTCGCCTGGACCGTCAACGCCGAGGAGCGCAACAAGCTCTGGAAAGCCCGCCACGACGCCTATTGGGCATCGCGGGCGCTGGCGCCGGAGATGGCGGCGCTGTCGACCGACGTCTGCGTGCCGATCTCGCGCCTGGCCGATTGCATCGGCGAAACGCAGGCCGATATCGAGGAACACGGTCTTCTGGCGATGATCGTCGGCCATGCCGGCGACGGGAACTTTCACGTGCTGCTCTTGTTCGATGACAAGACGGAGGAGGGGATCGCCGTTGCAGAGGGCTTCGTGGCGCGGCTCAACAAGCGGGCGCTTGCGATGGACGGCACCTGCACCGGTGAACACGGCATCGGCCAGGGCAAGATGGCGTTTCTGGAAGAGGAGCTCGGCGGCGCGGTCGACCTGATGCGGCAGGTCAAGCACGCGCTCGACCCCGATAACATCTTCAATCCTGGCAAGATTTTCCATTCTGCCTGAAAATCAACACTCTGTTTTGATCTTGGCTTGCTTGCGGCATGAATGCCGATAGGGATTAAGAACAGCGTACCGAATCGGAGCGCCGCCGGGAAAGCGTGGGCGTAACAAGGAATTGCGCGGTTTGTTGCCTGAAAGCGGCTTCACACGCTTCGGGTTGATGATCTAGGGTCAAAACTCGATCGGGTATCCTGATCGAGTTTGGCCTTTTGTCCGCGGTGTGGCCCGAATGGAGAATGATTGACTTGGTAGGCCGGTTTCTCGTCGTACTGGGTGGTGTGGTTGTCGTGGCGCTGTTCGTGGCGCTGTTCGCGCCCATGTTCATCGATTGGACCGGCTTCCGACAGAGTTTCGAGGATCAGGCCAGCCGTATCATCGGCAAGAAGGTTGTCGTCCACGGTGCTGTCGATGCTCGTCTGTTGCCGTTCCCCTCGGTGACGATGCACGACGTGCGCGTCGGCCAGGAGCAGGACGGCTCGCCGATCGTGCAGGTCGAGCAGTTTTCCATGGACGCGGAACTGGCGCCGTTCCTTTCGGGCGAGGCGCTGATCTTCGACATGCGCGTGGTCAACCCCAAGGTCAAGCTGCGGCTGCTGAAAGACGGCACGCTCGACTGGACGCGCGGCAGCCAGCCGGAAATTCCGGCCAAGACCGTCGTGCTGGAGAATGTCCATGTCAGCGGCGGCGATGTCCAGTTCATCGACGACCAATCAGGCCGCACACGCCTGGTGACCGGGATCAACGCCGAGATGTCGGCGAAATCGCTGGCCGGTCCGTGGCGGATCGAAGGCGACGCGGCGCTTGACGGCGAGCACGGCAATTTCCTCATATCCAGCAACCAGCTGGACGAGAACGGCATCATCAGGATGCGCACCCGGCTGCAGCCGGACAAGCATCCCGTCTCGGTCGATCTCGATGGCGAGCTGAAGCTGGTCGATCGCAAGCCCAACTATCAGGGCACCATGTCGGCGCAGATCGAACGCACCGGCACCAACCAGGCCAAGGGCAGCGACAAGAGCCAGCCGCCACGGGTGAAGGGCAAGTTCGAACTCACCAACGAGAGCATCCGCATCCCCGAATACCGTCTCGAGATCGGGGCGCTGGAAGACCCCTATGTGGTCACCGGCGAGGCGACGCTCGATACCGGCGTGAAGCCGCAGTTCCTTCTTACGGCCGATGGCCAGCAGATCGACGTCAATCGCATCGGCAACCAGGGTTCCGGCGGCAAGACCTCGCGCGATCCGAGTCTTTCGGCCAAGCAGCGGCTGAATGCGCTGATCCAGATCGTGTCGCAGATCCCGGTGCCGCAGGTGCCCGGCAAGGCGAGTGTGCGGCTGCCGGCGATCGTGGCGGGTGATACCACCATTCGTGACGTGCAGCTCGATCTGGAGCCGGCCGGTAGCGGCTGGACGATCGACCACGCCTTCGGCACCCTGCCGGGGCGCACCCTCGTCGAGGGCGATGGTCAGCTGACGTTACAAGGCCAGCCATCCTTCAAGGGCGCGATCACCGTCGCATCGAAGCAGCCGACCGGGCTTGCCTCGTGGCTCTCGGGTGATGTCGATCCGGCCATTCGGTCGCTGCAGCAGGCCGGGTTCTCGGCGAATGTGAACCTCACGCATCAGCGGCAGACGTTCGACGATCTCGAGATCGCGGTTGGTCCGGCAACCCTGAAGGGCAGGCTCGACCGCCAGGCGGTGCCGAACCAGGCGCCGACGCTTGACGTCGCGCTTGCCGGCGATGCGCTCGATCTCGACGCGCTCCGAGCACTGACGGGCCTGTTTACCGGACAGGATGCCGGCAACAATGTTCTCGACCACAAGATCAAGGCGCAGCTCAAGGCCGACAAGTTCACGGCCTTCGGCGTCGAAGCCGGCGATGTAGAGACGAGCTTCACCATCGCCGACGGGGCGCTCGGGGTGGACAAGCTTGCGGTGAAGAACCTGGCGGGCGCGGAGTTCACGGCGACCGGCCGCGCCGAGGGCTCGCTGCTAGACTACAAGGGCTCGGGCGAGATCACCTTCAAGGCGGCCGATCCCGGCCCCTTTTTCACGATGCTGCAACAGCATCTGCCGCAGCATCCGGTCATGGACCGGCTGGTGCGCAATGCGGCCTGGTACACCAACACGGCGCTGCGCGGCGCCGTCACGCTTGGTGGCGATCAGGGCGACGGGCTTTCGGTGACGCTTGCCGGCGTGGCCAACGGCAGCCGCGTGAACCTCGACTACCGCATGTCCGACCTTCTGGCGCTGACCGGCAAGGGAACAACGAGCCTCGAGGCGACGCTCGAGAACAATGTGACGTCGGTGCTGTTCGGCCAGGCTGGGCTCGACCCGTTGCCTGTCGATGCCGATGCGAACGGCCGTATGACGCTGAAGGTACAGGCGGAGGGGACCGATCCCGCGGATGCCAACCTGACGTTTGCCACGGACCGCACCTCGTTTACCGCCGCCGGCAAGGTCGATATCCGGCCGCAAAGCTTCATGAACGGGCAGCTGGCGCTGTCGCTGGAGAGTGCCGATCTCGACCCCTATCTGGTCATGAACGGTATCGGCGTGCCGCAGATGGGCACCGGGCTGCCGTTCAAGCTGACCACGACGGCGGCGATCGACGGCGACAAGGTCGCGTTCGGCAACATTGCGGGCCATGCGGCGGACAACGAATTCATCGGCGCCATGACGCTTGACCGCAAGGCGGAGCGGACGACGGCATCGGGCGATCTGACCTTGACGAAGGCCGATGCCACGTGGCTTGGCGAAGCCGTGTACGGGCCGATGACCGATCCCGAGAACGGCAACCTGCTCGCGGCGCCGCTCGGCATTCCCGTGTTCAAGGACATGGATGTCAACCTGAAGCTTAACGCCAAGCAGTTCTGGCTCGGCTGGTCGAACCCGATCACCGACTTCACCTCCAACGTCGCCTACAAGGGCGATGAGCTGCAGCTGAACGACATGAAGGGCAACTGGGACGGCGGAACCGTCGATGCGAACGTGAAGTTCACCAATGCCGACGGAACCGGCTTCCTGCAGACCAGGCTCGCGCTTGCCGATGCCGATCTCGGCGGCGTCGTGTGGCAGCGGGACGGCGGTTCGCCAGTCGCCAGCGGCAAGTTCGGGCTGGCGCTGTCGATGGAAGCGTCCGGCAAGTCGATGAAGGATATTGCCAGCTCGCTCAACGGTTCCGGCGAGATGAAGCTGGGGGATACCAGCGTGCGCGGTCTCAATCTCGGCATGCTGGCACCGCTTCTGTCGGCGACCGACCCGATGCAGGACCAGCTGAATGCCGGCAAGGTGCATCCGATCGTCGAGACGCTGCTCAACAACGGCGAAGCGAAGCTGCCAGCGACGACGGTGCCGTTCAATGTCACGGACGGGGTGCTCAGGGTCCAGAACGTGACTGTTGCCACCGATCAGGCGACGCTCACCGGCAATGCGCAGCTCGATTTGCCGCAGGAGCGGATAAACGCGTCGCTCGATATCAGTCTCAATCCCATGGGCGAGGCGCTGACCGGCGCGGACCCGGCAATCAGGCTCGACTTCTCCGGCGTTCTCGGATCGCCGGGCCGGATGATGGACGTCACCGATATTGCCGGCTACCTGTCGCTGCGCGCCTTCGAGCGCGAGCGCAGGCGGGTCGAGAAGCTGCAGTCGAACGTTCTCGAACAGCAGCGGCTGCGACGCGAAGTGTCGCTCGCCAAGTTCAACGACCAAGAGCGCGAGAAGGCTGCGGCGATCGAGGCGCAACGCAAGGCGGAAGAGGAGCGGCTGAGGCTGCTTGCGGCACAACAGGCCGAGCGCGACAAGGCCGATGCGGCTGCCAAGGCCGCGGCTCAGGCCAAGGCGCAGGCGGAAGCCGACGCGAAAGCCAAGGCAGAAGCGGATGCCAAGGCCGCGGCAGAGGCGGCGCGACGAGCGCAGGAGCAGCTGGCGAACCCGCCGCAGAACTCGCTGAACTTCAACACGGTGCCCGGCTTGCCCGGCGTGCAGGTTCCGCAATAGCGTTTCGCCTCGGCGGTGTCGGCTGTCAGTGAGGTTTCAGCGCCGGATCGCGCGGGCGACGATGTCGTGGACGAAAGCGGCCTTGGCGGCGGTGTAGCCGTCGCCGTCATATTCGAAGTCTTCCGCCAGCTTGAGCTTCAGCGCCTGATAATCCGAAGCGGCTTGCGGTTGGGTTCGCAGATAATCGCGAAACTGGACGCGCCGGTGGTGCGTGTCGTGGCCCTCGGGGCACAAGTAGATCCGTTGCCGGGGCGTGGCGGCCCGCTTCATGAAGGCGAAGATGTCGGCGTCGTAGCGATTGCCGCGCGGCTCGTAGCCGGCCGCCTCCATCAGCGGGCAGGCGTCGATGACGTTGGCTGCGGTGGGCATTATCACATCGATATCGATGAGCGGCTTGGCGGCCATCCCCGGGATCGAGGTGCTGCCGATGTGGTGGATATCGAGCACGTAATCGCCCAGCAGGGCTTTCAGGGCGTGGGCGATTTCGCTGAAGCGAGCCGGCCATGCCGCGTCGTAGGGCACAATCTCAACGCGCTCCGGCATCCGCCGCTTTCCCATTGCCCGGCTGGTGCTCTTGTGGAGCCGGAGCGGCGCCTGTCGATTTCAGCCACGCCAGCACATGCAGGCGGAGTGCCGAGGACAGGTTGCTGTCTGCTTCCCTGTTGTCGTCGATTTCGGAAATCAGGCCGGCGAGCGGGATGGCGCGGGCGGTGGCGATGGCAGTGAGTTCGGCCCAGAACTCGTCTTCAAGCGAGAGGCTGGTGCGATGGCCGTGCAGCGTTATCGAGTGTTTGCGGATCATCGTGTAGCTTGTTCGGAAAATGAATCCGAAAACGCGCGCAAGAGATTGATCGCGGAATCTTTTTCGCGATCGCGGGCGATCATTCGGCGTCGTCGTTCTTGTCGATGCGGCCCTGGTCGTGCGCGCGCTCGGCTTTGTCATTCAACGCCTTGGTGAGCTGCTTTTCCTGTTTGGTGCGGCCGAACGAAATCCGGTTCTGCTCGGCCTGCTTCTCCTTGTCGGAGCGGGCCTGCTTCTTCTTGAACTGGCGGAGATTGACGATTTCGGCGCTCACGGGACACCTGGAATAACAAGGAGGCGATATGAAAAAGGGAAGCGATTGCTTCCCTTTGATCCTTACTGCTTCTTGCGGAAGGCGTCGAGAGAAACGACCGATCCGGCTTTCTTTTCGTCGCCGTCGGCGGGCTTTGCCGCCGCATCCTCGGTCTTCTCCGCTTTTTCCGAGGCGATCGGGTAAGCGGTGATCTCGGCTTCCGGCAGCTCGTCGCTATCGGCGAGCGGCACATCGAACTCGAGCTCGAAATTGACCGACGGATCGTAGAAGCCGCGGATGGCATTGAACGGGATGAAGAGCTTTTCCGGAACGTCGGAGAAAGAGAGACCGATCTCGAAGTGCGATTCGGTGACTTTCATTTCCCAGAACTGGTGCTGGATGACGATGGTCATCTGCTCGGGATACTTGGACTTGAGCGCCTGCGAAATGCGAACGCCGGGAGCGCCGGTCAGAAAGGTGATGAAAAAGTGGTGTTCGCCCGGCAGGCGGCCGGTTGCCGCGACTTCCGACAATACTTTGCGGATGACGCCGCGAAGCGCGTCCTGTGCCAGAATGTCGTACCGGATATGATCCTGCCCCATGCTTTCCCTGTCTTTCTCTAGTCCGTACGTCTGATCCAAGCCTATATGCCATGCTCAAGCGGCTTGGAAAAGCCCGCAGCCGAGTCATGCTTTCGCAAATCATACATGATTTGAGCTTGGGGGAGAAGGTGAAGGCTTCTGTTGCCAGGTGCCTTCGGACCCCGCCTTAAGGTGCGAACCTTCAGGACTTGATTTGAAGTGTCACACTGCGATTAAGCAGCGAGACGAGCTTCCGCATAGTTGTCGTTTGCAACTACAATTTTAGCCCGATAACGGCGGTACAATGCCGAGCAAAAAGACGATCTTTACACCCTTGTCGATCCTGTTTCGCCCCCATCAAAAGCCGGCCAACGCATTGTCGTACCGCCGGTTTTTGGTGGAGGCGCCGGGTACCGCCCCCGGGTCCAATAGGTTTATTACACCGCTCATTTATCGCCATAGCCAATCCGAGGACTGGCAGGGGTGATATAGTGTTTTCCTGATCGCATGGGAAGGGCCATCGTCACAAAAGCATCGTGGTCTTTCAAGGAATCACCGGGAAAAGACGTGGGCGTCATTGGTTTTGACGACCGATGGGCTTAAATATGGGAAAAATGGAATCGGCGGCGGGCTATGAAGCAATATCTCGATCTCTTGAAGCATGTGATGGAAGCGGGAGCCGATCGCGGCGACCGTACCGGCACCGGCACGCGCTCGGTGTTCGGCTACCAGATGCGCTTCGACCTTCAGGAGGGATTTCCCGTCCTGACCACCAAGAAACTGCACCTGCGCTCGATCATCCATGAACTCCTGTGGTTTTTGAAGGGCGACACCAACATCGCCTATCTCAAGGACCACGGTGTCTCGATCTGGGACGAGTGGGCCGACGAGAACGGCGATCTCGGCCCTGTCTACGGCGCGCAGTGGCGCTCCTGGCCGGCGCCCGATGGTGGGCATATCGACCAGATCGCAAATCTCGTTTCCGGCCTGATCAAGAACCCGAATTCGCGGCGGCATATCGTTTCGGCTTGGAACCCGGCCGAAGTCGATAACATGGCGCTGCCGCCGTGCCATTGCCTTTTCCAGTTCTATGTCGCGGACGGGAAACTGTCGTGCCAGCTGTATCAGCGTTCCGCCGACGTGTTCTTGGGCGTGCCCTTCAATATCGCCTCGTATGCGCTGCTAACGATGATGGTGGCGCAGGTGACGGGGCTGAAGCTCGGCGATTTCGTGCATACGCTCGGCGACACCCATATCTACCATAACCATTTCGAGCAGGCGAAGCTGCAGCTGACGCGCAAGCCGAAGCCGCTGCCTTTCATGCGCATCAATCCCGATGTGAAGGACATCTTCGGCTTCACATTCGAGGATTTCGAGCTCGTCGGCTACGAGGCCGATGCCAGCATCAAGGCGCCCATCGCGGTTTGATCGAGGGGGCTCATGTCCGATATCCGTAAGACGATCGTGGTTGCAGCAGCGCGCAACGGTATCATCGGCCGCGACGGCGACATGCCGTGGCGGCTTTCCACCGATCTCAAGCGGTTCAAGGCGCTGACATCAGGCAAGCCTGTGATTATGGGCCGCAAGACCTATGATTCGATCGGCAAGCCGCTGCCGGGACGGCCGAATGTGGTCATCTCTCGCTCCACGGTCATCGATCATCCTGATGTCAGCACTGTCGGATCGCTCGACGCGGCGCTTGCGACGGCCGAAAGGCTGGCGCTGGAAAACGGCGCGGACGAAATCTGTATTATCGGCGGTGGGCAGATCTACAGCCAGGCGATCGATATTGCCGACCGTCTCTGCGTGACACATGTCGAGACGGATGTGGACGGCGATACGTCGTTTCCCGCGATTGATCTGTCTATATGGCGTGCCGGCGAGACCCTCAGCGTTCCAGAGGGCGAGAAGGACAGCTATGCCACCCGCTATGTTGTTTATGACAGGCGCTGAGCGGCGAAAAGAAACTATTTTCCAATAAACATTGCCAAGTTCCTCATGCTGCGTTGAAAGCCGATGCAGCGATACCTATAACGGTCTCGAACGCGAATATCCGTCGCCCCCGTGGGTTAAGCGATCGCAAAGTGTAACGAACAACGAGGTTTTGATGCCCTGGAGCAATCAGAATGGCGGCGGCGGCCCTTGGGGCGGCGGCGGCGGTGGAGGAAATAATCAGGGACCATGGGGGCAGGGGCCGAACCGTCCACGCGGCGGAGGCGGCGGAAAGGGCGGACCACCCGATCTCGAAGATATGATCCGTCGGGGTCAGGACCGGCTGCGCGGCGTCGTGCCCGGCGGGTTCAACACCGGCGTTCTCTTGATCGTCGCGGCTGTCATCGTGGCTTTCTGGCTTTTCCAGTGCATCTATATCGTCCAGCCTGACGAGCGCGGCGTGGAGCTGCGTTTCGGTAATCCGAAGCAGGAAGTGGCCGCACCGGGTCTGCACTTCCACCTGTGGCCGATGGAAACGGTCGAAATCGTCAAGGTCACGGTCCAGCAGCAGAATATCGGCGCGACGTCGTCGTCTTCGTCGAACGGCCTGATGCTGTCGGGTGACCAGAACATCCTCAACGTCCAGTTCTCGGTGTTCTTCACCGTGACCGATCCGAAGGCCTATCTCTTCAACGTCGAGAACCCGGCCGAAACGCTGCAGCAGGTCGCCGAGAGCGCGATGCGCGAAGTCGTCGGCCGTCGTCCGGCACAGGACGCATTCCGCGACAATCGTCAGCCGATCGAGACCGAAGTGGCCGCCATCGTGCAGGGCACCATGGATCGCTACAAGAGCGGTATCTCGATCAACGCCATCACCATCCAGGACGTCGCGCCGCCGCGTGAAGTCGCCGATGCCTTCGAAGAAGTGCAGCGTGCCGACCAGGACAAGCAGCGTCTCGTCGAGGAAGCAAACCAGTATGCCAACCAGAAGCTCGGTCAGGCCCGCGGTGACGCGGCGCAGATCCGCGAAGCGGCTGCCGCATACAAGGACCGCGTCGTGAAGGAAGCGGAAGGTGAGGCCCAGCGCTTCAACTCCGTCAACGACGAATACACCAAGGCGCCCGAAGTGACCCGCAAGCGACTGTTCCTCGAAACCATGGAGCAGGTGCTGAAGAATTCCAAGAAGGTCATCATCGACGAGAAGCAGGGGGTCGTGCCTTACCTGCCGCTCAACGAAATCGGCAAGCCGTCGCAGCAGGGAGGTTGATCCATGACTTCGAATAAACTTCCCATCTTTCTCATCGCTCTCGCCGTCGTCCTCGTGGCCGTCTATTCATCGGTTTTCGTGGTCAATGCGCGCGAACAGGCGATCGTCGTCCGCTTCGGTCAGATCCAGTCGGTCAAGACCGAGCCGGGCATCTATTTCAAGCTGCCGTTCACCTTCATGGATGCCGACCGCGTCCAGATCGTCGAAAAGCAGGCGTTGCGCTTCGACCTCGACAACATCCGCGTTCAGGTTCGCGGCGGTGCTACGTTCGACGTCGATGCCTTCGTGATCTACGACATCCGCGATGTCCGTCGCTTCCGCGAAACGGTTTCGGGCGATCGCGAATCCGCAGAAGCACGTCTGCGCACGCAGCTCGATTCCTCGCTGCGCCGTGTCTACGGTCTGCGTGACTTCGATGCGGCTCTTTCCGAAGAGCGTGTGGCGATGATGCTCGAAGTGCGTGACGACCTGCACCGGGATGCCGAGGCGCTTGGCCTCAACATCCAGGACGTCCGTATCCGTCGTACGGATCTGACGCGCGAAGTGGCGCCGAAGACCTACGATCGCATGCGCGCCGAGCGTCTTGCCGAAGCCGAGCTTCTGCGCGCGCAGGGTGGCGAAGAAGGCCAGCGCCGCCGCGCCATCGCCGACAGACAGGTCGTCGAGATCACCGCGGAAGCGCAGCGTGATTCCGAAATCCTGCGCGGTGAGGGCGAAGCGGAACGCAGCCGGTTGTTTGCCGATGCGTTCAGTAAGAACCCGAATTTCTTCGAGTTCTACCGCTCGATGACGGCATACACCACGGCCATGTCCTCGCAGGACACGACGCTGGTTCTGTCGCCGGACTCGGAGTTCTTCCGCTATTTCAACAGCGCGTCCGGCCTGCCGGGCGGTGTTCCTCCGGCGGCGCTCAATCTGCCTGCGGTTCCGGCTGCACCGGCGAATTGATTGCCCTAGATCGCTGAAAAACATGGGGGCCGGCTTTTTGCCGGCCCTTTTCTTTTGTGGGTTTTGATTGCCGCGTAGCGACTTCCCCGCGAACCCACGCAGATTGCACGGGATTTCGCGAAAAGGTGATTTCACCCTCCATCATTACGCCTTATGCTCATGGTCAGAGTGCGCTTTTGACACACATGAGGATGCTTGATGGCCCCCACGATCCGCCCGACCTACAGACGATCGATTGCGCTTCTGGCCGGGGCTGCATTGCTGGCTAATGTCGGTTTCGCGAGCGTGGTTCATGCACAGGCCACGCCGCCAACCAACGGACCGGCCTCTGTCGCGGACCTGGCGGAAGGGCTGCTTGACGCCGTCGTCAACATCTCGACATCGCAGAACGTCAAGGACGACGAGGGGGCAGGGCCGGCGCCGCGCGCACCCGACGGGTCGCCGTTCCAGGAGTTCTTCAACGATTTCTTCAACAAGCAGAAGGGCAAGCCGGGGAGCAACCACAATGTCAGCTCGCTCGGCTCCGGCTTCGTCATCGATCCGCAAGGCTTCATCGTCACCAACAACCACGTGATCGAAGGCGCCGACGATATCGAGGTGAACTTCGCCGACGGCAGCAAGCTCAAGGCCAAGCTGATCGGCACCGACACGAAGACGGATCTTTCCGTGCTCAAGGTCGAGCCGAAAGCGCCGCTCAAATTCGTCAAGTTCGGCGATTCCAGCGGGATGCGGATCGGCGACTGGGTGATGGCGATCGGCAACCCGTTCGGTTTCGGCGGTTCGGTGACCGTCGGTATCATCTCGGGACGCGGTCGCAACATCAACGCCGGCCCCTACGACAACTTCATCCAGACGGACGCAGCGATCAACAAGGGCAATTCCGGTGGCCCGCTCTTCAACATGAAGGGCGAAGTGATCGGGATCAACACGGCGATCATCTCGCCGAGCGGCGGCTCGATCGGCATCGGCTTCTCGGTACCGTCTGAGCTTGCGGCCGGTGTCGTGCAGCAGCTGCGCGAATTCGGCGAGACGCGCCGCGGTTGGCTCGGTGTTCGCATCCAGCCGGTGACCGACGATGTTGCCGACAGCCTTGGCCTCTCCAGCGCCAGGGGTGCGCTGGTCGCAGGCGTCATCAAGGGCGGGCCGGTCGACGACGGCTCGATCAAGGCCGGCGACGTTATCCTGAAATTCGACGGCAAGGCCGTCAACGAGATGCGCGACTTGCCGCGCGTGGTGGCAGAGAGCCCCGTCGGCAAGGCTGTCGATGTCTTGGTGCTGCGCGATGGCAAGGAGCAGACCGTCAAGGTCACGCTCGGCCGTCTTGAGGACAGCGATCAGGCGGCGGCGGACAGTTCTGATGCCAATGGCGGCGTGATCAACCCGGATCCGCAAGAAAATCAGGACATGGATGAGCCTGACGGTGATCAGGCCCAGCCGATGCCCGACGGCAAGGACAAGCCCGCGCAGCCGGCGCCTGACGTCGGCGATGCGAAGAACGTGCTCGGCCTGTCTCTATCGGCGCTGAATGCCGACAACCGCAAGAGCTTCGGCATCGCCGAAAGCGTCGACGGCGTTCTCGTCGCCGAGGTCAAGCCGGGCTCGCTTGCGGCCGAAAAGGGCTTGAAGGCCGGCGACGTGATCGTCGAAGTGGCGCAGGAATTCATGCGCTCGCCGGAGACCGTCGTCGCCAAGGTGCAGTCGCTGAAGCAGGAAGGCCGGCGCAACGCGCAGATGATGATCGCTTCGGCGAACGGCGACCTGCGGTTTGTCGCGGTGCCGATGGAGTAGGGCGTCAGCCGCTGCGCTTTAACTGCTGGGCGACGTGTTGGCGTAGCACGACGTTTATCTCGGTTTGATATCCGCGGATCGCTCGGCCGAGCGATAATTCTGGCCTTTGCGGGCGAGCGCCCAACGCTCGTCGGTGATCTCGGGAATGTCTCGGGTATCGATTGCCGTGTCGGCAAGCGCCTCGAGTGCGTCGATCTCCGCCTGTTGCAAATCAGTGAGCGATCGGCTTCTTGTGGTGTTTGAAGTCATAAGGTTTCGCCAAGGCGCAAACAGCGCGGATATCTTTTCCGCAGTAGACCTTTACCTTACACCAAGCACTTTGGCGCGCCAACCCGCGACCGGTTGGTCGATCGGGCCTTGGAGCATTGGTAATCGTCACACCGTCACGAAATCCGTCTTGCGGTAGCCCTGGATATAGAGAAGGGCAGTCAGGTCGGCGTGGTTGATCTGGATCTTCGCTTCGGCGGCGACGGCCGGTTTGGCGTGGAGGGCGACGCCTGCGCCGGCGAGATGCAGCATGCCGAGATCGTTGGCGCCATCGCCGACAGCCATGGCCTCCTCAGGGGAGATGCCGAGCTTCCCGCAGATATCCTCGAGCGCATCGACTTTCGCCTGCTTGCCGAGGATCGGCTCGGCGACGAAGCCGGTGAGGTGGCCGTTTTCTTCCAGCAGGATGTTGGCGCGGTTTTCGTCAAAGCCGAGCGTTGCGGCGATCCGGCTGGTGAAAACGGTGAAGCCACCGGAGACGAGCGCCGTGTAATAGCCCTTCGCCTTCATCGTCGCGATCAGTTCCATGCCGCCCGGTGTCAGGGTGATGCGCTTGGTGATCACCTCGTCGACAACCGAGATGGGAAGGCCTTTCAATAGCGCCACGCGTTCGCGCAAGGCCGGTTCGAAAGCGATCTCGCCGTTCATGGCGCGCGCGGTGATCTGGGCTACCTTGTCCTTCAGGCCGACTTCGGCGGCGAGTTCGTCGATGCACTCCTGGCCAATCATGGTGGAATCCATGTCGGCGATCAGCAGCTTCTTGCGGCGTGTGTCCTGATCCTGGATGACGAGATCGATCGGCGCTAAGCCAATGACGCCAGCGATGGCGGCTCTGGCGCCTTCCGCATCGGTGCCATCGCGCAGCGCGATGTCGCAGGCTACGCCGTCTGCCAGCCAATAGAGACCGGATGCATCCGCCGCGCTTGCGGCCTTCTCGGCGATCTCCGATGTCAGAACAGGATTTGACGGATTGGCAACAAGCGTGGCAACGAGGGCCATGATGGAAAACCTTCTGAATGCAATGGACGCGATCCTGATAACCGGGCCGACCGCCAGCGGCAAGTCCGCACTGGCCGTCGAGCTCGCGAAACGTCACGATGGCGTCGTGATCAATGCCGACAGCATGCAGGTCTACGACACGCTGCGGGTGCTGACGGCGCGACCGTCGGACGAGGATATGCAGGGCGTGCCGCATTATCTCTACGGCCACGTGCCTGCCGCGACCGCCTATTCGACCGGTGGCTGGCTGCGCGATGTCACGGCGCTGTTGCCACGGCTGCGTACGGAGGGGCGTCTGCCTGTTTTCGTCGGCGGAACAGGATTGTATTTCAAGGCGCTGACGGGTGGGCTCTCCGACATGCCCGCCATCCCCGAGGCGATCCGCACGGGTCTGCGGGCGCGGCTGATCGAGGAAGGTGGCGCGGTGCTTCATGCGGAGCTCATGGAGCGCGACGCCGATGTGGCGGCGGCGCTCAATCCGCAGGATGGCCAGCGGATCGTCCGGGCGCTGGAGGTGCTGGAGGCGACGGGACGGTCGATCGCCGAATTGCAGGGGCGGTCCGGCCCTGTCGTCATCGATCCGGACAGGGCGCGAAAGATCGTGGTGCTGCCGGAGCGCGCGGTACTGCATGACCGCATCAACCGGCGTTTCGAGCTTATGCTGGAACAGGGTGCCGCCGACGAGGTGAGGGCGCTCCTGGCGCTGTCGCTGCCATCGGAAATGCCTGTGATGAAGGCGATCGGCGTGTCGCAGATCGCGGCGATGCTCGTTGGCACGATGTCCCGCGAGGATGTGCTCGAAAAGGGCGCGGCGGCGACCCGGCAATATGCGAAGCGGCAGATGACGTGGTTTCGCAACCAGATGGACGACAGTTGGGAGCGGCGGAGCTAGGCCGGCCGCGCTCCCGCGCTATCAATCCTTGTCGTACAGGCTGCTCAACGGCTTCTTGAGGATACTTTCGCGCAGCGACACGCCGGGTTCGCGGCGGATGCTGCTCGGCTGCGGTGGTGGCTCGGCGGGACGGTGGGGCGGGTTCTGCTCGCCGCGCATCTCGCGTCTCAGCGCTTCGAGGCGGCTGTCGATCGAGGTGTCGGCCGCGACGCCGAAGGTGTCTCGCGATGATCTCGGCGGTGCTGCCGGTTCGCGAGAGATCGGGGCGTTCGGCAGCATGTCACGACGATAAGGCTCGATCGGCGCCAGTGGCGGCGTGGTCGGGATCGGTGCCGGAATGATCGGCGGATAGACGTCGGCGGCGAAGATCTCGTTGTATTCCGCGTCTTCCTCCTCCGACAGTCCAAGGCCAGCGCTCTTTACGCTCTGCTGGAAGGCGGAGATATCGGGGCCGCTCACCGCGCGCATGCGGGTGACGATCTTGCGCAGGTCGACGTTATCGGGATCTTCCTCGGTGAACTTCGGCGTCGCGCCGTTGGCTTTCGGCAGCAACTCTTCGCTGACGCGGGAGAAGCGCATGCGCATCGGAACGCTGATCGCTTCGCCAAAGGCGATGGCCTCGCCATTGCCGATCGAGGAGATGAAGCTTGTGGTCGAGATCGAGGAATTCGGGATGGCCGAGCGAATGATTTCCTGGTCCCGGTCGTTGGCAAGGCGCATGGCAAACAGCGTCGAGCACTGCGAGAGGATGGTCTGATCGAGCTCGCCCGGGCGCTGCGTGATGATGCCGAGCGACACGCCGTATTTGCGGCCTTCCTTGGCGATGCGGGCGATGGCCTGGCGGGTCGGGACGAAGCCGAGATTGGGGTCCGACGGAATGTAGCGGTGCGCTTCTTCGCAGACCACGAGCATGTGGATGGCGCCATCGCTCCACAGCGCGATTTCAAACGCCATGCGGCACAGCACCGACGCCACCGAGTTGACGACCTCGGACGGGATGCCGGAGAGCTGGAAGGTGCAGATCGGCTTGTTGTCGCCGGGTACACGGAAGATCTCGGCCACCGTCTCCATGATCGTATCGCTGATCGTATTGTTGGAGAACATGAAATGGTAGCGCGGATCGTTGATCGCCGCGATGACGCGCATCTTCAGCGACCGCAGGAACGGCTTTTCGCCGCGACCTTCCAGGCGGCCGATACGCTCGTCGATCAGCGCCAGCAGGTCCGCCATGCGGTAGGGAACCGGCGTGTCGGCGGTGATCGAGCTTTTCTCGGTGGTGCGGCGAACCAGCGAATTGTCGCTGCCGCGGAAGGCGCGCTTGGCTTCCGGCAGGATGTCGCGCAGCATGTCGAGCTCTTCGGGAACCGGTGTGCGGCCGCGGAAGACCACTTCGGCAAATTCTTCCAGGCGCATCAGCCAGAAGGGCAAGTCGAGCGTGTCGGTATCGACGACGACCGAGTGCTTGGGGAAAGCGGCGGCGAATTCGTTGTGCGGGTCGAGAATCAGGACGCGCAGCTTGGGATCGGCTTCGATCGCCTTGTGGAGCAGCAGCGATACGGCTGTCGACTTGCCGACGCCGGTGGAGCCGACGATGGCGAAGTGTTTCGAGAGCATCGAAGGAACGTGGATCGACGCGTCGATGCTCTCGTCCTGGGTCAGCTTGCCGATGACGGCGGTGGTTCCCGTGCCGGCATCATAAATGCGCATCAGATCGGCGGAGCGGATGCGGTGCGCGACCGCGCCGAGATAGGGGTAGCGCGAGATGCCGGTGGAGAATTGCTCCGTGCCATCCTCGTCGACGCGCACTTCGCCGAGCAGCTCCGTCTCGATCTTGAAATAGTTGTCCTCGCCTTCGCCCCAGGCATGGGTGCCCGTGTTCATGGAATAGACGAGCGCCACCACGCGATTGCGGCCAACGGTGATGGAGATCAGGCGTCCAACGGACCAGAGTTCGGTGAGGTCGGTGCCGCCGGCTTCGGCGACTGCGGCAATGGTTGCGCGAGACCCGCTGCACGCGACGACGCGGCCGAGGAAACGGTTTCCCGGCGCAAGTACATCGCGGCGGTCATGCTCGCCCGCGCTGCCTGACATCTGCAAGTCGTTGTTCTGCAAAGGGCTACTCCCGGAGATTGCAGGGCAGCATAAAAGGGAACGTTTAATAAACCCTTTGCCACAAGGTCTTCTGTCGCCATGTTTATTACCGATGCCGCATGCTCGGCTTTTTATTGCTTTAAGCGTTGACGCTGCGAAATTTTCTGTCTATCACTTCCCGCCATGAAGATAGCAGCAATTCTTATTGTGGTGGGACAGCGCATGGGCAGGATGGTGTAACCATCCGGCGATAGCCACCCATGCGCTAGACAACAGGCTCCCCAAGGGGCCTTTTTTTATGCCTGAAATTCAGGCTCGCCGCCAAGACCTTCAAATCCCAGCAGTCAAAATGGAACAAAAACATGACGGGCACGGACAAGCAGACGGACGATAACAGGATGACAGGCGCGGAAATCGTGATCCGCGCGCTCAAGGACAACGGTGTCGAACACCTGTTCGGCTATCCCGGCGGCGCCGTGCTTCCGATCTATGATGAGATCTTCCAGCAGGACGACATCAAGCACATCCTCGTTCGCCACGAGCAGGGCGCCGGCCACGCGGCCGAAGGCTATGCCCGCTCCACCGGCAAGGTCGGCGTCATTCTCGTCACATCGGGTCCGGGCGCCACCAACGCGGTCACGCCACTGCAGGACGCGCTGATGGATTCGATCCCGCTCGTCTGCCTCTCCGGCCAGGTTCCGACCTCGCTGATCGGCTCCGACGCCTTCCAGGAAGCCGATACCGTCGGCATCACCCGGCCGTGCACCAAGCACAACTGGCTGGTCAAGGACGTCAACGATCTGGCGGCGATCATCCACGAGGCCTTCCGTATCGCGCAGTCGGGCCGCCCGGGTCCCGTTCTGGTCGATATTCCGAAGGACGTTCAGTTCGCCACCGGCACCTACACGCCGCCGGCAGCGCATGCGATCCAGAAGAGCTACCAGCCGACGGTTCAGGGTGATCTGAACCAGATCCATGCGGCGATCGAGCTGATGTCGAAGGCGCGTCGTCCGATCATCTATTCCGGCGGCGGCGTCATCAACTCCGGCCCCGAGGCGTCCAAGCTGCTGCGCGAGCTGGTCGAGCTCACCGATTTCCCGATCACGTCGACGCTGATGGGTCTCGGCGCCTATCCGGCATCGGGCAAGAACTGGCTGAAGATGCTCGGCATGCACGGCTCCTACGAGGCGAACATGGCGATGCATGATTGCGACGTCATGGTCTGCATCGGCGCCCGCTTCGACGACCGTATCACCGGCCGCCTCAACGCGTTTTCGCCGAACTCGAAGAAGATCCACATCGACATCGATCCGTCGTCAATCAACAAGAATGTTCGTGTCGACGTTCCTATCCGCGGCGACGTCGGCAGCATCCTGGAAGACATGGTCCGCCTGTGGCGTGCCCTGCCGAAGAAGCCGGAGAAGAGCCAGATCGCGGATTGGTGGTCGGATATCACCCGTTGGCGCGCCCGCAACTCGTTTGCCTACACGCAGAATAACGACGTGATCATGCCGCAGTACGCGCTGGAGCGTCTCTATGCGCTGACCAAGGATCGCGACACCTTCATCACCACCGAAGTCGGCCAGCACCAGATGTGGGCGGCGCAGTTCTACGGCTTCGAGAAGCCGAACCGCTGGATGACCTCGGGTGGTCTGGGAACGATGGGCTACGGCCTGCCGGCAGCGCTGGGCGTGCAGATCGCGCATCCGGAGAGCCTCGTCATCGACATCGCCGGCGATGCGTCGATCCAGATGTGCATCCAGGAAATGTCGGCGGCCATCCAGTATGAAGCGCCGATCAAGATCTTCATCATGAACAACCAGTACATGGGCATGGTGCGCCAGTGGCAGCAGCTGTTGCACGGCAACCGCCTGTCGAACTCCTACACCGAGGCGATGCCCGATTTCGTCAAGCTGGCGGAAGCCTATGGCGCCGTCGGCCTGCGCTGCGAAAAGCCCGGCGATCTCGACGCGACCATCCAGGAGATGATCGACGTCAAGAAGCCTGTGATCTTCGATTGCCGCGTCGCCAATCTCGCCAACTGCTTCCCGATGATCCCGTCGGGCAAGGCGCATAACGAGATGTTGCTGCCGGATGAAGCGACTGACGAGGCTGTCGCCAACGCGATCGACGCCAAGGGCCGCGCGCTCGTTTGATCGAAGCGAGGGGACGCGCTAGATTGAGCGCGTCCCTTCCTTGAGGAGCAGGTGCCATGGCCAGAGTGAGAATATCGGAGAACGGGAGCGTACCACTGCCGCAGGCAGTCCGTGATGCGCATGGCTGGAAGCCGGGCGCCGAGCTCGATATCGTCGATGGCCGGCGCGGGGTCGTGTTGCAGCCGGTAGAGGCGGAGCAGGAAGTACCTGCTAAGAAGAAACTTACGATTGAGGAGTTTCTGGCGATGCGGCCAAAATACGAGGGGCCGCCGATCACAGACGAGATGATCGAGCAAGCGGTTCTGGAGGAGGCCAAGCGGCGCTGGGATGAGAAGAATAGTCGTTGATACCAACGTCTTTGTGCGTGCACTGGTGAAAGAAGCATCAGAGCACGGCCGCATCGCGGAAGCTTTGCTGTCATCCGCCACCCTTGTGGTGACGCCGACCGTTTTGCTTGAAGGTGAATGGGTGATGCGCGGGATCATGAAAATCTCGCGTCAGACAATCAATCAGCTTCTTTCCGCGGCTCTCGAGATCGGCGCTTTCGAATTTGAGCAGCACACGTCCGTGGCGGTTGCCGTTCGCGCTCATGCAGCCGGCATGGACTTCGCCGACGCCCTGCACGTCAGCCTTACTGCTGCCGGCGAGACCTTTCTCACCTTCGACAAGGGTCTCGTCAAGCTTGCTCAAAAACATATCAATTCCGTCAGCGTCGAGCTGGCGTCCTGACATAATCTGAGGAAACGGACCAAGACATGAACGCACACCTACAGCCGACGGGCTCCGCCTACTTCATTTCGCCGGAAACGGCTGCCATCGAGAACCATACGCTTTCGGTTCTCGTCGATAACGAGCCGGGCGTTCTTGCCCGCGTCATCGGCCTGTTTTCCGGCCGTGGTTACAACATCGAAAGCCTGACGGTGTCGGAGACCGAGCACCAGGCGCATCTGTCGCGCATCACGATTGTGACGCGCGGCACGCCGCAGGTGCTGGAGCAGATCAAGGCGCAGCTCGAGCGCATCATTCCCGTGCATCGCGTTGTCGACCTGACGGTGCGCGCCCGCGAGCTGGGCCAGGAGCGGCCGATCGAGCGCGAAGTGGCGCTGATCAAGGTTGCCGGCGATGGCGAGACCCGTGCCGAGACGTTGCGGCTGGCCGATGCCTTCCATGCCAAGGTGGTCGATGCGACCGTGGAGCATTTCATTCTCGAACTGACAGGCAAGTCTTCGAAGATTGACCAGTTCGTGGCGATCGTGAAGCCGCTCGGCCTGATCGAGGTCTGCCGCACCGGGATCGCGGCGATGAACCGTGGTCCGCAGGGCATGTGAGCCTGTTACGAAGCCGATATTCGAAGCCGCTGGAGATCAGAGCATCTCCAGCGGCTTTTTTCTTGATGGCGGCGGGAAGGCGGCGTCGAGGGCGGCCAGGTCTTCGTCGCTGAGGTCCAGCGAGACGGCATCGCGATTTTCGGCGGCGCGGGCGGCATTCGACGTCTTGGGGATGGCGATGACGCGGTCGCGCTCCAGAAGGAAAGCCAGTGCCAGCTGCGCCGGGGTCGCCTGGTTGGCCTTGGCGATGCGAATGATCTCGGGGTGGTTGATGATGCGGCCTTGCTCGATCGGCGAGTAGGCCATGACCGGAATGTTGTGCTCCTGGCACCAGGGCAGGAGATCGAACTCGATGCCGCGCCGACCGAGATTATAAAGCACCTGGTTTGCCGCAACATTTTTGCCTGCGGGAACGCCGAGCAGTTCCTCCATGTCGTCAGTATCGAAGTTGGAGACGCCCCATTGGCCGATCTTGCCTTGAGCCTTCAGCGTCTCGAAGGCCTCGACGGTTTCGGCCAGCGGATGATTGCCGCGCCAGTGCAGGAGGTAGAGATCGATGCGGTCGGTGCCCATGCGCGAGAGGCTGTTTTCGCAGGCCTCGATCGTGCCCTTGCGGCTGGCATTCCAGGGATAGACCTTGCTGACGAGATAAACCTCGTCGCGGCGGCCGCGGATCGCCTCACCGACAATCTTCTCGGCGCCGCCTTCGGCATACATCTCGGCGGTGTCGATCAGCGTCATGCCAAGGTCAAGGCCCGTGTGCAGGCTCTCGATCTCGCGCTTCGCCTCCGAGGCTTTCTCGCCCATGTTCCAGGTGCCTTGGCCGAGCACAGGCACTTCCTTGCCGTCGGGCATGGTCAGCGTTGGGATCGGATCGTCTTGCATGGCGGGCCTCGTCGTGTTGTCGCTGTCTCCAGCAGGTGATATACATTGGATATCAAGGGCTAGATATGACCAAGGTAACGATTTCCAAGTGGGGTAACAGCATCGCGATCCGCCTGCCCAAGGCGGTGACCGACGAATTGCACCTGCGCGCCGGCGATGTCGTCAACCTCGACGTTCGCGACGGCAAGGCGACGCTGGAAAAGCCGAAGCAGCAGTTGGCGCCTTCACTTGCGGAGATGGTGGCAGAGATGGACAGGCTGGGGTGGGAAAACGAGCCGGAAACCGTGGACTGGGGTCGTGACGTCGGTTCCGAGCGCTTCTACGACGATGAATGATACACCGCCTTTTGCCGGCGCTCTATATCTGGCCAATCTCGATCCGATCCTCGGTAGCGAGCAGGCTGGAATTCGACCTGTTATTGTCCTGTCGGTGGATACGATGAACCTTCGATCGCGGCGGGTTATCGTCTGTCCGATCACGAGCAACATGCAGCCATGGATGACCAAGATCGCCTTGCCTGATGGGTTGAAGACACAAGGGATGGTGTTGGCGGACCAGATCCGATCGATCGACAAAGACGCGCGGCTCCTGCGTTTCATCGAGGCGACACCCGCAGATTTTGTCACGCTCGTCAGAAGCTACGTCGGCAGGTTGCTCGACCTTGAAGTTCCCGGCGCTTCCGGCTGACAAACCTGTCACCATCACAATACGCAGGTGGAAACTCCGATTTAGGTCAGTTATACTGACCTAAATTAACAAGGCCTGTGGCTATGATCGCGGGCCACGGAGGTCACCCATGCCGCTGGATACGTTTCTGGCACTCCTTCTCTTTGCCTTCACCACGTCTATCACTCCGGGACCGAACAACATGATGCTGTTCACCTCGGGGGTGAATTTCGGCTTTCGCCGGACGATCCCGCATATGATCGGCATCGGCGCCGGGTTCTTCTCGCTGCTGATCGGCGTAGGGTTCGGCCTAGGCGCGGTGCTGCATATGGTGCCGGTTGCCTACACCGTGCTGAAATTCGCGGGCGGGGCTTATCTGGTGTGGATTGCCTGGAAGATCGCAACGTCGCGGTCGCTCAGCGACGCGCAAGGCGCGGCGAAGCCGATGTCGTTCCTGTCGGCGGCCGCGTTCCAGTGGGTCAACCCGAAAGCATGGGTGATGGCGGTGACCGCCATGGCGACCTATACGATCGAGGATATCTACTTCGCCAGCGTGCTGATCGTCGGGCTGGCCTTTGCCATGGTCAATGTGCCGAGCGTTTCGACATGGGCTGGCTTCGGCTCGGCGTTGCGCGACTGGCTGTCTGATCCGGTGCGGCTGAAGTGGTTCAATATCACCATGGCAGTGCTTCTGGTGCTCAGCCTGTGGCCGATGCTGAAATAAGTTCTCGGCGCGCGTCGGGGCTTGGCGAGGCTTTCGTGACCGCCTAAAAGATGCGACGACATTGGCGGAGGATAGTCTCTTGCACGACGACCACGATCATCACCACGACGACCATGATCAAGGGCATGGCCATGATCACCATCACGACAACCACTATTCCGACATGCAGGCTCGCGTGAAGGCGCTGGAGACCGTGCTGACGGAGAAGGGGTTGATCGATCCCGCGGCGATCGACGCCATCGTCGATACCTACCAGACCAAGGTCGGGCCCAGGAACGGCGCGCGGGTGGTCGCCAAGGCGTGGAGCGATCCCGATTTCGCCGATTGGCTGAAGCGCGATGCGACGGCTGCGATATCAAGCCTCGGCTACACCGGACGGCAGGGCGAGCACATGCGCGCGGTGTTCAACACCGACGTGACGCACAATCTCGTCGTCTGCACGCTCTGCTCCTGCTATCCATGGTCTGTGCTGGGGCTGCCGCCCGTCTGGTACAAGGCGCCGGCCTATCGCTCGCGGGCGGTGATCGATCCGCGCGGGGTGCTCGCCGAGTTTGGCGTGAGCCTGCCTGAAGGACAGAATATCCGCGTCTGGGATTCGACGGCGGAACTGCGCTATCTCGTCATCCCGCTGCGGCCCGAGGGCACAGAGGGCTTTACCGAGGAGCAGCTTGCCGATCTCGTCAGCCGCGATGCGATGATCGGCGCCGGCCTCGCTGCCGCGCCGGGAGCGGTGGCATGAACGGGCCGCACGATCTCGGCGGCCAGATGGGCTTCGGCGCCGTCGCGCCGGTCAAGGACGCACCCTATTTCCACGCGGAGTGGGAAAAGCGGGCGCTGGGGCTGACGCTCTCCTGCGGTGCCTTCGGCGCCTGGAACATCGACGAAAGCCGGCATGCCCGCGAAAGCATTCCGCCGGCCAGCTATCTCTCCGCCAGCTATTACGAGATCTGGACGCGGGCGCTGGAGGTGCTTCTGGAGCGCCACGGGTTTACCAGCGCCGAGGAGATTGCAAGCGGCCATAGACAGTTCGACGGCGCAGCCCCGAAGCGGGTGCTGAGGGCCGATATGGTCGCCAGCGTTCTCGCCAAGGGTGGCCCCTGCGATCGGCCGCTTGACGAGCCGGCGCGGTTTTCGGTCGGCGACAAGGTTAAGACGCGAAACTTCAATCCGACGACGCATACACGGCTGCCGCGCTATGCGCGCGCCAAGGTGGGCGTTGTCGAGGCGGTGCAGGGCTCCTTCGTGTTTCCCGACGATAACGCCCATGGCAAGGGTGAGAATCCGCAATGGGTCTACACTGTCGTGTTCGATGGAGGCGAGATCTGGGGCGAGGGGGCTGATCCGTCGCTGACGGTGTCGATCGATGCCTGGGAATCGTATCTGGTTCCGGTTGACGGCTGAGTTCGCGAGTAATCTCGGCTCCAGCAAAAATGCCGGAGCCTGTAAGGGCTGCGGTGATTTCCGTATCTTTGACAAGCGACAGCCCGTCGCTATATTTGCAAGCATGAGCAAGAAAAGCGTCAAAGTGGGTTCTCAGACGCGATCCACGCGTGATGGGTCTTACGTTCTGGTAGGCAGAGATGCCAAAGCCGGGACGTCTTCCGCGGTCGTGAGTCAGAACAATGCTTTGCCTAAGCGCGGGCGCGATGTTGGCAAGTCCGCGACCGCGATTAAGCCCGTTCCGCTCGATCCAGATGCATTCATGGATTATCTGCTCGAAGAAGATGCCGTCATTATGGAGCATCTTGCCAAGTGAGCGAGGAACCCGTTTGGGTGGCGGCTGACCATGTCGTTCATTTCAACAAGCGGGCTGTCGGAGCGACCGGGGAGCCTCACCTTGTTCGTGACATGGGGGCGATAGAAGCCGGAATTGATCGCGCCAGAAACCAATTTGCATATGGGGAGACGGATTTTGCCGTTCTTGCCGCGCACATGATCTATGGCGTGGGAAAAGCTCACGGTTTCGGGCAAGGCAATAAGCGGACGGCTTGGGCCGCTGCACGCTACTTCCTGGCATTGAATGGCTACACGCTCCTATATGATCGTGACCCCCAGCAAGCGGAAGCCGCAAAACTATTTGTTGCAAAGGCTGTCGAGCAGCTGATGGACGATAAAATCTCGTTTGACGAGGTGGTCGCGATTGTCAGAGATCGCCTGGTGCCAAATCCCAAGCCGTAAGACAAAGGGCCCGGCAATTTTCGTCCTGGTACCAAGGAAATCAGTATGATCGACCTCATTCAATGCCTGGGAGAGCTATCTTGACCCAGTGTGACATGCGCTCGCCGCTTGCCCAATCACCGCAACTGCCGCGCTCCCAAGATGGCGAGCCGGTGTTTCCGGAGCCGTGGGCCGCTGAGGCGTTTGCGATGACGGTGCATCTGCACGAGCGCGGGCTGTTTTCATGGGCCGAGTGGGCCGAGGCTTTGTCCGGTGAGCTGCATAAGCCCGGCCGGGCGGAGGATGGCAGCGATTATTTCGATTGCTGGGTGGCGGCGTTGTCGGCGATCCTCGTTGCCCGTGGCGTGGCGGATGCCGAGACGATCGCGTCCCTGCAGCAGAGCTGGCAGCGGGCCGCCGAGGCAACGCCGCATGGCAAGCCGATTGCGCTCGCGAATGATCCGCAGCGCTGAGAGTGCTTATGTCTCCTGATGGTGATGTCTTCACGAGGGGAACTGCCGATAGCACTCTTCGGCGACCTTCCTCAGCGCCTCGCGTGAGATTTCGCCGGTAACGGCGTAGCCGAGTTCGCCGTCGATCCAGTAGAAGGTCTCGAGGTTATCGGCGGAGGCGAAGCGGAAGCTTGTTGTCTTGTTCGCCGCGTTGCGGCCGACGAGGACGGTGAGGCGTTCGCCGCTCTGGTTCTCGTACATGAACATCGCGCCCGGCTTGCCATCGACAGGCAGCAGGCGGCCGCCGACGAGATGGTAGTTCAGGCTCGTGAGATCGGGAACCTTCAGGTTCGATATGGCCAGCCGCTTGCCGAGCCAGGTGGCAAGATGAGCCTCCTCGTCGGCAAAGACCTCGACGGGATGACGGACTTCGCTGGCGTAGACCAGAAAGGCGTTCTGCGCTTCCTTCGGAAAGGCTTCCTGGGCTGTCAGCTGCAGGTGGGGGCGTTCCAACAAAGCGGGGCCGTAATGGCCGGCAAGGGTGCCGGCAGCAAAGACGGCGATGGTTGCCGCGACCGCCGCGAGACGCTTCGACCATGGAGAGAGGACAGGTGGCCTGCCGACCATATCGGCATCGCCGGGCCTGCTTTTATCGTAGCCTGAGAACATCGCCTTGATGCCGGCATTTTGCGTCTGCCATTCGGCGATCCCGGCGGCATCGTCGGGATTATCGCGCAACCACGCCTCGATGCGCGCGCGGTCGGCGGCTGGCAAGAGACCGTCGGTGTAGGCGTGCAGGTCCGCTTCGGTCACGGGTTGGTCGGCGGCGTTCATTTCGGTCTCCGAAGCGTAATGACATTGTCTGATTTCATGTGTTCTGCCAGCTGCTGACGGGCGCGCGAAAGGCGCGACATGACGGTGCCCAGGGGTATGTCGAGCATGGCCGCCACTTCCTGATAGGTGTAACCCTCGATGACGATAAGCATCAGCACGGCGCGGTGATCTTCCGACAGGCCGTTCAGCGCGTCTTCCAGACGGGAGCGCTCGAGCGGGTCGGCGGATGTTTCGGGCGCGGCCACATCCACGGCACCGTCCATATCGACCAAGTTGCCGCGCACGGTGGTGCGGCGCTGGTTGCGGTAGAGGTTGGTCATGATCGTCAGCACCCAGCCGCGCAGGTTCAGGCCACGCCACTGCGCGCGGCGGGCGAGCACCTTCTCGACGCAGTCCTGCAGCAGGTCCTCGCCATCGCTGTCGGAGCGCGTCAGGCTTCGGGAGTAGCGCCTGAGCGACGGGAGGAGGGCCAGGATCTGGCCCTCGAATGTTTCGGGTGCGGGTGGCTTCATGCGATCGAGCCCGGCCTGTTCTTATGGCTTTGCGACATCCCACACATCCTTGACGCCGTCACCGGTGATGTCGCCCATCTTCTTGTCCTTGACCCAGAAGTAGAGAGGCATGCCGTCCTTCGCCCATTGCTTCATGCCGTCCTTGCGGTCCACGATCGAGTATGCCCCTTCCGGCTTGGCATTGCTATCGGCCATCAGCGGTGGCCAGTTCTTGGCGCAATCGTCGTAGCAATTGGAAACGCCCATCTTGTCCTTCTTGAAGGTGTAGAGCGACATGCCGTTTTCGCCGGCGAGAACCTTGCCCTTGGCGGATTCGACCGTCTTCACGGGCGGGGCGGCGAAGGCGGCGGTGGCGGCTGCGGATGCGAGCGCGAGAGCGATCAGGAATTTCGCGGATTTCATCGAATGTCTCCTCGGGTTGGGCGCACGCGGTTTGCGTTGCCTGACATGAGACAGAACGGGGCGCGATTTTATTCCGTGGTGTCGTCCGATTTTTCGATCAGGCGCGAAAGGTGGGTCGACGCTGACAATTTTGCGGTTGCCTATCGCTGACGAATCCTGCCAAGTCGATTGATCATGCAATTTGCTCCGCAACAAGACGAAGCCCTGAAAGCCGTTGCCAAATGGCTGAAGGAGGGCAAGGCCCCGATTTTTCGCCTGTTCGGCTATGCCGGCACCGGAAAGACGACGCTTGCGCGGCATTTCGCCGAGCATGTCGACGGCGAGGTGCTGTTCGCGGCGTTCACGGGCAAGGCGGCGCAGGTGTTGCGCACGCGTGGTGCCAGCAATGCGCGCACGCTGCATTCGCTGATCTATCGTCCGCGCGGCGAAGAAGCCGTGGAGGACGAGGAGACAGGCAAGACCTCGATCGCGCCGATGTTCACCATCAACCGCCAGAGCCCAGTCGCCAAGGCGGCGCTGATCGTCGTCGACGAATGCTCGATGGTCGATGAGGCGCTGGGCAAGGACCTGATGAGCTTCGGTACGCCGATTCTCGTTCTCGGCGATCCCGGTCAGCTACCACCTGTTTCAGGTGGCGGTTTCTTCACCAACCAGGAGCCCGACTATCTCTTGACCGATATCCACCGGCAGGCGCGCGACAACCCGATCATCGGGCTCGCCATGCAGGTGCGCGAGGGCAAGGAGATCATGTATGGCGATTACGGCTCGGCGCAGGTGATCTCTAAGAACGAGGTCAACCAGTCGCTGGTGCTCGATGCCGACCAGGTGCTTGTCGGCACGAACCGTACGCGGCGGCGCTATAATCAGCGGCTGCGCGAGCTGAAAGGATTCACGGCCGATTATCCGCAGACAGGCGACAAGCTGGTCTGCCTGCGCAACGATCCCGCCAAGGGTCTGCTCAACGGTTCGCTCTGGCAGGTGATGACGTCGTCGAAGGAGACGACGAAGCCGGGGATCAACCTCCTGATCCGGCCTGAAGACGACGATATCGATCGCGGGGCGGCGAAGATCAAGCTCTTGAAGCAGGCCTTCGAGGATGTCGAGGGTGAGATTCCATGGAATACGCGCAAACGCTACGACGAGTTCGACTTCGGCTATGCGCTGACCGTGCACAAGGCGCAGGGTTCGCAGTGGAACAATGTCGTGCTGTTCGATGAAAGCTGGGCGTTTCGCGATACCAGGGAGCGCTGGCTCTACACCGCCATCACGCGCGCGGCGGAAACGCTGACGATCGTCCGCTGAGGTTTTCTAAATCTGGACGATGCCGAGCAGCACCGCCTTGGCGATCGCCTGGAAGCGGTTGTTGGTATCGAGCTTGCGGATAATCGCCGTTTCGGTCGATTTCGCGTCCTCTTCCTTGAGATCAAGCGTGCGGGCGATGCGTTGGGTCGATAGTCCTTCGGTCATCAGCACGAGGCAGCGATATTCCTGTTCGGTGAGGGCGCGTTCGTGCTGGTTGTCGTTGAGCGGCGGTTCGTCGCCGGGGGCGGCGTTCTCAAGCAGTTCGGTCACCTGCTGAAGCTGGCGATGCAGCGTCGACATTTCCGCCGTCAGTTCGCGCTTTCGCGAGGTCAGGGCGGCGGCGAAGACGGCATCGGCATCCTGCTGGGAGGTGGATTTGCACAGATCGGCCATCAGTTCCTGAATGACAGCCACCGGCATGCCCGCCTCGCGACAGACATTGATGACGGCCATGCGCCTGATGTCGGCATGCTCGTATACCCGCATCAGCCCGATGCGGCTCGAGGCGATGAGGCCCTTCTCCTCGTAGAAATGCAGGGTCCGGTGGGTGACGCCGAAAGCGTTGGCCATGTCGGCAATCGCGACCATGCCGCCGGGCAAGCTGACCGGGCGCGTGACGCGCGGCAGGAACCTGAAATCGGGAGGCGCCTGGGGCGGAGCGTTTGGTCGTGCAGCGTGCTTATGTCGTTCGGACATGAGCCCTCCTGTTCTACGCATGATCAATTGCGCGCATGACATGGATACGGGCGCGGTCGAGCTGTTTTGACGATGCATTTCCAGTCGAAATGCAAAGCAACGGATCGTTGATCTGATGACCCATTGCGATCACACTATGCGTTAAACGACTGATTTGTTATCCTTAAAAATAGTCACTTGTAAATAATAGTCGAATGTACATGCGGTGGAATCGCAACTTCTGAGAGAAGCTCCCGGCGCGTTTTTGCCTGTGGTGCTTAATCGTTTTTCTAATTTGCCTTACCGTCGGCGTTACTTTGCTTGTGGCAACATGGCGTCGGCCGGCCATCAATCAGAAATTCGCATGGAAACATGCACGAATCTCGTTGGCTGCGATCGCGTCCTTGGCTTAAAAGCGGGGCAGCTTCTTTCATTGAATGGAAACTCGCCATGCCCACCACGCTTTCCGTCAATCTCAACGCCATCGCCATGCTGCGCAATCGCCGTGATCTGCCCTGGCCAAGCGTCGAGGCGCTGGGCCGTATCGCGCTCAAATCGGGCGCGAGCGGGCTGACGGTGCATCCGCGGCCCGACGAGCGGCATATCCGCTTCTCCGATCTGCCCGTTATCCGCAACCTTGTTGACGACGAGTTTCCGGAAGCGGAGTTCAACATCGAGGGGTATCCGACGGACGAGTTCCTCGAGCTTTGCGCCAAGGCCGCGCCCGAGCAGGTGACGCTGGTGCCGGATCATCCCTCGCAGGCGACGTCCGATCACGGCTGGGACTTTCGCAAGGACCGCGCACTGTTGACGGATGTGATCGCGCGGCTGAAGAAGATGGGCACGCGCGTATCGCTGTTTGCCGATGGAGACGGGGACGAGGAGGCGGTGGCCATCGCCAAGGCGGTCGGTGCCGACCGGATCGAGCTCTACACCGGCCCCTATGGCGGCTGTTACGACGCGCCGGAGCGGGTGGGGCCGATCCTCGAAGCGCTCGGTAAGACGGCGGATGCGGCGCTGGCGATCGGGCTCGGCGTCAATGCCGGACATGATCTCACCGTTGCCAATCTGCCGCCGCTGGTCAAGCGTATCCCGAAGCTTGCTGAAGTGTCGATCGGCCACGGGCTGACGGCGGATGCGCTGGAGTTCGGCATGGCCGAGACCGTGCGCCGCTTCTGCCGCGCCTGCGGCCAGAAGATCTAAGTCCGGTTTGGCCAAACAAAAACCCGCTCCGGTGGTGCGGAGCGGGTCGTGGCGTCAAGGGGAAGCGCTGTCAGCCGACGAGCGCTGCCTTGTTGGCCACGAAGTAGTCCTTCAGCGACTGCGGCTGCTTGCCGGTCAGTTTGGTGAAGTCCTCGGTCACGTGATCGAAGTTGCCGGCGCGGACATTGGCGTCGGCCGAAACCAGCATGTCAGCGACAAAATCAGGAAGACCGGCGCCGAGCAGGCCCTGGCGCAGCTGGTCGTCGGTCACCTTCACGGCGGCGAGCGGCTTGCCGGCGGCTTCCGAGATGGCGGCGGCAATTTCATCGGCCGAAAGCGACTGCGCGCCTGTCAGCGTGTAGGTGGCGCTGTCCTTGGTGCCTGAGGCAAGCGCTGCCGCGGCGCCGAGGGCGCAATCTTCACGCGAGATGTTCGGAACCTTGCCGTCGCCCGATGCCGTGTACCAGCTGCCGCCCTGAAGATTGTGCGGCATGGAATGCATGTAATTGTCGAGATACCAGGCATTGCGGATGATCGTGTAGGGCAGGCCGCTTGCCTTGACGGCGTTTTCGGTGCCGAGGTGATCCGGCGCGAAGGTGACGAGCGACTTGTCGGGCGAAGGCATCGAGGTATAGGCGATGTGCTTGACGCCTGATTTGACGGCGGCGGCGACGGCGGTCGTGTGCTGCTTCAGGCGCTGGCCGGGAACGGCAAGCGCATCGGTGCTGATGATGAGCACGCGGTCGGCGCCCTTGAAGGCTGCTTCCAGCGAGGCGGCGTCATCGAAATCGGCCTTGCGGGTCTGGACGCCCTTGGCGGCGAGGTCTGCCAGCTTGGAGGTGTCGCGGCTGGCGGCGATCAGGTTGGCCGCGGGAACCTTGTAGGTCTCGAGCAGGTGATGGATGACACGCTGGCCGAGCTGGCCGGCGGCACCGGTGATGAGGATCGTTTCGCTCATGTCTGTAAACCTCTAGGTTCGATTGCTGGTCTCGAAAAGAGACTAGGGCTAAAATAGGGATTGACCGGTGGCTGTAAAGGAGGCAGTTTTTGCGCCGTAAGTTACCAAAAGGGAACCAGCAGCATGGCCGGCACCGTCGTCACCCTGAAGAGCAAAGCCGAGCCGCGCGTGCGGCACGAGGTCGATCTCTCCAAGCTCGATTTCAACAATTGTCCGGTGCGGGACATGATGCAGCAGATCGGCGGCAAGTGGTCGACGCTGATGCTGGAGGCGCTGTCGCAGCGGCCTTATCGCTTTGGTGAGCTGCGGCGGATGATCCCGGATATCTCGCAGCGCATGCTGACGCAGACTTTGCGCGACCTGCAGCGCGACGGCTATATTGAGCGCGAGGTGTTTCCGACGAAGCCGCCGAGTGTCGAGTACCGGCTGACGGATCTCGGGCAGTCGCTCTACCAGACACTGGCGCTGCTTTTGAACTGGGCGGAGAACAACCATGAGGCCGTCCGCACCGCCCGGATCAAGTTCGACTCATTGGGTGCGTGACGCCTGCGTGCCTCGTAGGGCGGAGTGAAGCGTCGCGCCTTTGCAATGTCAGCGCTTCCGGCGTCCCTCGGTGAGGAAGAGCAGGAAGGCGAGGCTGGGGAAGCATAGGCCGATCCATGCTGCCAGCGTCCAGCCGCCGGTGGCGAACGCCCAGCCGCCGATGGCAGAGCCGAGCGCGCCGCCCGCGAAGAAGGTCGCCATGAACAGTCCGTTGAGGCGGCTGCGGTGCTCCGGGCTGATCGCATAGATCGCCCTTTGGCCGACCACCAGATTGGTCGTCACCCCGAAATCGAGAATGATGGCGGCTGCCGTCAGCAGCGTTAGCGCAAGCGCGGAGCCGTCGGTGGCGAAATGGCTGATCAGGAAGGCGGTGATGCCGCAGAGCATGGCCATCGTCGAGGCGATCTTGCCGAGGTCACGGTCGGCGAGGCGGCCGGCGATCGGCGAGGCGATGGCGCCTGCGGCACCGGCGAGTGCAAAGAGGGCGATGCCATTCTGCGTCAGGCCGAAGGCGGGGCTGGCGAGCAAGAGCGGCGTCGTCGTCCAGAACAGGCTGAAGGCGCCGAACATGCCGGCCTGATAGAGGGCGCGTCGCTGCAGGACGCGGGAGTGCATGGCGAGATGCGCCATGGAGGCGAGCAGCGCGCCGTAGCTCAGCCGGGTGTGCGGGGTGCGGACAGGCAGCTGAACGCGCAGGATCGCGGCAAGCAGGACCATGACGACGGCCGACGCATAATAGACGACGTGCCAGGACGTGGCCTCGGCGAGGAAGCTCGCGACCGGGCGGGCGAGCATGATGCCGCAGAGCAGGCCGCTCATGACATTGCCTACGACGCGGCCACGCGAGGCATCGGGCGCCATGTTGGCGGCGAAGGGCACAAGGACCTGAACGGCCACCGAGCCCATGCCGATACAGAGCGAGGCGGTCAGGAACATGGTGGGTGTCGTCGATAGCGCAGCGCCGATCAGCGACACGGCCGAGGCTATGACCAGGGTCAGCACCAGCTTGCGGTTTTCCATGAGGTCGCCGAGCGGCACGATCAGCAGCAGGCCGAGGCCATAGCCGATTTGCGTCAGGGTGACGATCAGGCCGGTGGCGGCCGGGCTGAAGCCGAGCGAGGCGCTGATCGGGCCGGCAAGCGGCTGGCCGTAATAGAGATTGGCGGCCACGAGCCCGCAGGCGGCGGCGAACAGGAATGTCATCAAAGGCGAGATCGTCGGTGCGGCAACGGTCTCGGGTGTGGTTGATGAAAGGCTCATGCAGGGCTCCGGTGGGGCAAACGGATATTAAAGGCGATCGCGTGCGCGGCGTTGCGCGCCCACGGCAAAACAATCAGGTCAGAAGCTTCATCGCCTCGCGTGCGACGGCGTCCATATCGGGCGCGGTGCGCCCGGTCTTGCCGACGATGCGCATACCGGCGGTCAGGCAAAGCAGGGTGCGCGCCGTTGCTTCGACATCGAGCGTGGACGAAATGGAGCCGTCGGCCTGGCCGAGGCGGATGAGTTCAGTGAGGTGCGCTTCATTGGCGTCGAAGGCATCCGAGACACGCTGCGCGGCTTCCTCATCGAAGATCGCAAGCTCGTTGGCGCTGCCGACGACGAGGCAGCCTCGCGTGCCGGACGCGCCATGCGAGGATGATGCATAGGAGATCAGAAGCTCGCGAACCTTCTCGCGGCCGGTGGCGACTTGCTGCAGGCGCGCGTCGAGCAGGGCGCGGCGGATCCGCCGATAACGGTCGAAGGCGGCGAGAAATATGCCGCGCTTGTCCTTGAACGCCTTGTAGACGCTGCCTGAGGTCAGTTGCATCGCCTCTGTCAGCTCGCTGATCGAGGCGGCGTGATAGCCGCGCTCGGAAAAGACGTCGAGCGCCTTGCCAAGCGCTGCGTCCATGTCGAATTCACGCGGGCGTCCGCGCGCCCGGCTGGTGTCGATGAGTGCGTGTGTGGTCATGGATCGACTTATTAGGAAATGATCGTTTCCAAATCAAGCCGAAAATTTGCGGTTTCGCAATTTAGAGATCGAGAACCCAGGTCTGTCCGTTGAGCTCGGGTCCGAACATGCGGTGCTTCTCCTCAGATACGAGTTGAAAGCCTGCCTTGAGGTAGATGTTGCGTGCCGCACTCAGGATGTCGTTGGTCCAGAGCGAAATCTGCCGATATCCCTTGGCTCGTGCGAAGCGGATGCACTCGTCGACCAATGTCTTTCCAAGGCCAAGTCCGCGCGCCGACTTGTCGATGTAGAGGAGCCTGAGCTTGGCGATGCCGTCGCCGCCGTTTGTGATCAGGACGGAGCCGATGTTGATGCCGCCGCGCTCGGCGATCCAGGCGTATTCCATGGCCGGATCGAACGTGCTGAGGAAACGTCCCGCGACCTCGGCGACGAGGCTCTCGAAGCGCATGTCCCAGCCGTATTCCTCGCTGTAGAATTTTGCCTGGCTTTCCACGATCCAGCCCATATCGCCGGTGCGGTGAGGGCGGATGACCAAGGGCGGGAGCGTCGCGTCCGGATCGAGCAGTGAGCGGATTGTCTTCATGGCGCCGACGATGCTTTGTGGCTCGCCTGCCGCCAGCTTGTCGAAGCGTCCGGCGATCTGGGCGTTGGAGCGCCTGACAAGCTCTTGAAACTGCTCGCGTCCCCGATCGGTGACAGAGATGAGCTGGCTGCGCCGATCGTCGGGATCGGGCGTTGTCTCCAACAAGCCTTCGGCCTTGAAGCGCTTCAGGATGCGGCTGAGATAGGCTGCGTCGAGATGAAGGTCGCGGACCAATGCCACGGCGCTGAGCCGTTCCTGCGAGCCCACTTCGAAGAGCACGCGCGCGTCGGTCAGCGTGAAGGGGGTGTCGAGATAGGCCCTGTTCAAGACACCCAGGAAATTGGTGTAGAAGCGGTTGAAGTCGCGGGCGGCGTCGATGAGGGCGGAATCGGACATGGATCAGGTCTCCTGTTGAGAGACCCTGTCCTTCAATTGGTTGACTGAGTCAACTAAAATATTGCAACTAAGCGACCGACTTTTGTACCTCTTGATCGCCCAGGGCGAAATCGACGGCGGCGTTGGCGTGGATCTTGGTGGTATCGAAGCCGGGCAGGGGCAGATTGTCCGGATCGAGGATCAGGCAGATCTCGGTGCAGCCAAGGATGATGCTGTCGGCGCCCTTGGCGCGTTCACGCTCGATGATATCGAAAAGTTTTTCGCGCGAGCGATCGAGAATCTGGCCGGCGCAGAGCTCGTTGAAGATGATGTCGTGAACCGTCGTACGGTCTTCCTGATCGGGCACCATGATGTCTAGCCCGAGGCTTTTCACGCGGTCGGTATAGAAGCCGTGCTCCATCGTGTAGCGCGTTGCGAGCAGCAGTGGGCGGCGGCATCCGGCGGCCTTCAACGTTGACGCTGTCTCGTCGATGATGTGGACCAACGGGACGGTAATGCGGTCCGCGACCGGGCCGGCGACGAGGTGCATGGTATTGGTGCAGATCAGAACGCAGTCGGCGCCGGCCGATTGCAGGCGCGCCGCGACCTCGCCGAGGCGTTTGCCGGCGGCCTCCCAATCGCCTGCCTTCTGCATCGTGACGATCTCTTCGAAATTCACGGAATGCATCAGCAGCTCGGCAGACGCGAAGCCGCCGAGGCGGTCGCGAACCATTTCGTTGATGAGACGATAGTAGACGGCGGAGCTTTCAAAGCTCATGCCACCGATCAGGCCGATTGTCCGCATTCGATGCTCCTCCGTCGCGGCGTCTTTGCGACGCGCGTTCTTCCGGCGGTCGCCCGCCCTAAGGAGCATCATGCAAATAACGGACGGAATTGCCAGCCGATCCGGTTCTTTTGCCTAGGCAAATGCCGCTGTTGGGATCGCGGATGTCGGCCGCCGAATTGTGTGTCGCTATCGCTTTGCGTTGCGCGCTGATTGGTCGCAGGTCTGTCAACGCAGGTTAGCTATGCTGAAACGGCGGTTGAAACGGGGGTGGGGAAGATGACATTGGTCAATTCTTATGCAAATTACCAAAAGGGTAGCTTATGGCTGATCATCACGTCGTTGTTGTTGGAGGAGGCTTCGGAGGGCTGCAACTCGTAAACGACCTCAAAGGCGCTGGTGTCCGCATTACGCTCGTCGATCGGCGCAATCACCATCTGTTCCAGCCCCTGCTATACCAAGTCGCCACAACGATTTTGTCGACCTCCGAGATCGCCTGGCCGATCCGCCATCTCTATAGCGACCGCCCGGAAGTGACGACGCTGCTCGGCGATGTCTCGGGCGTCGATACCGGCACGAAGTCGGTGACGCTGCGCGATGGCAATGTCCTGCAATACGATACGCTGGTGCTCGCCACGGGCGCGACCCATGCATATTTCGGTCGCGACGACTGGGCGCCGGTGGCGCAGGGCCTGAAGACGCTCGAGGACGCGACGACGATCCGCCGCCGCGTGCTCCTGGCCTTCGAAAAGGCGGAGACGGCACTTGATCAGGCCGAGCGCGACGCGCTGCTGACCTTCATCATCATCGGCGCCGGCCCGACCGGTGTGGAGCTTGCGGGCATCATCGCGGAACTGGCGCACAAGACGCTGCCGAGAGAGTTCCGCAACATCGATACGCGCAAGGCCAAGGTCATCCTCGTGGAGGCCGGACCGCGCGTCCTGCCGACCTTCGTGCCCGAACTGTCCGAATATGCGTTGAAGGCGCTCAACGATCTCGGCGTTGAGGTGCGGCTCGGAAAGCCGGTCACCGAATGCACGGCCGAAGGTGTCCAGATCGGCGACGAATTCATCCCGACCCGGACGATCAGCTGGGCCGCCGGCGTTCAGGCCTCGCCAGCCGCGAAGTGGCTGGGCATCCCGGCGGACCGTGCCGGCCGCGCGATCGTCGAGAAAGACCTGACGGCGCCGGGCCTGCCGGATGTCTTCGTCATCGGCGATACCGCTTCGGTGATGCAGGAGAGCGGCGCGCCGGTTCCAGGCGTTGCGCCTGCCGCCAAGCAGCAGGGCGCCTTCGTCGCCAAGGTCATTCACGCACGGATGAAGGGCAAGACACCGCCCGCCTTCAAGTACAGGCATCAGGGAAGCCTGGCGACGATTGGCCGGAGCGCCGCGATTGCCGATTTCGGCAAGATCAAGCTCAAGGGTGGGCTCGCCTGGTGGATCTGGGGTATTGCCCACATCTACTTCCTGATCGGAACGCGCTCGCGCTTTTCGGTCGCCTGGAGCTGGCTCTGGATTTTCTTGAGCGGCCAGCACAGTGCCCGCCTGATCACGCAGCGCGAGACCATCGCCGACGAGAAGTAAGTTTCGCAGGATCATTGCGACGACTATCCAAGAGCCTCCGGTACGAACCGGGGGCTTTTTTCATTGTCGCAACGGCAACGAAAAAGCCCCCGCCAGATGACAGGGGCTTTGGTTTTCGACCGGTGGGCGGAGGAGGCCGCCTTCCGTTTGATCAGGCCGCCAGCGAGGCGATGTCGATGACGAAGCGGTAGCGAACGTCGCTCTTCAGCACGCGCTCATAGGCTTCATTGACATCCTGGATGTTGATCTTCTCGATCTCCGAGACGATGTTGTGCTTGCCGCAGAAATCCAGCATTTCCTGGGTTTCCTTGATCGAGCCGATCATCGAGCCGGACAGGCTCTTGCGGCCTGGGATCAGCGAGAAGGCGTGGACCGGAATGGCATGCTCCGGCGCGCCGACGATGACCATCGAGCCATCGACCTTCAGCAGGTTCAGATAGGCGTTCCAGTCGATGGCGACGCCAGCCGTGCAGATGATCAGGTCGAAGGTGCCGGCGAGCTTTTCGAAAGTCGATGCGTCCGAGGTCGCATAGTATTCCTTGGCGCCGAGCTTGAGGCCGTCTTCCTTCTTCGACAGCGTCTGCGAGAGAACGGTGATGTCGGCACCCATGGCCGCACCAATCTTCACGCCCATGTGGCCAAGGCCGCCCATGCCGACGATCGCGACCTTCTTGCCGGGACCGGCCTTCCAGTGTGCGAGCGGCGAGTAGAGGGTGATGCCGGCGCACAGCAGCGGTGCGGATGCGTCGAGCGGCAGGTTATCCGGGATCGACAGGACGTAACCTTCCTTGACGACGATCGAGTCGGAATAGCCGCCCTGGGTCGCCGTCTTGCCGTCGGCTTCGACGCTGTTGTAGGTCTGGACGAGGCCCGGCATGTACTGCTCGTTGTCGACGTCGCGGGTTGCGCAGCCGACGCAGCTGTCGACGAAGCAGCCGACGCCGACATGGTCGCCGACCTTGAACTTGGTGACGTTGGCGCCGACGGCCGACACGACGCCGGCAATTTCGTGGCCGGGGACGATCGGGTAGACCGCGTTCTTCCATTCGTTGCGAACGGTGTGAATGTCGGAGTGGCAGATGCCGGCAAACTTGATGTCGATGACGACGTCGTCCGCATTTGGTTCCCGACGCTCGAAAGTGAACGGCGTCAGCGGCTTGGAGGCGTCTGTAGCAGCATAGCCTTTTGCGATAGCCATGGGAAAACTCCATATATTTAGAGGGGTGGTTCGGACGAGGGGACTTATGCCCCAAATGCGAAAGGATGCGTTAGAGCGATCCTCTCGCGTTTTTGCACGATCCTGCAAATCTCTATGCGGCCACCGTTTGCGAAGCTGCATTTCCATTCTACATATGCAGGGACCGCGGCACCCATGCCGTTCCTGCCGGAAAGTGTGCCTATGACCTTGCCTTTCAATCGCTACCAGGAGATCGCGTCGATCGCAGCCCGTTTCGCAACAGGCGAAGGCGATGTGCAGACCAGCATCGAGGGGCTCGGGATCAGCCGTCGGACGACGCCGAGCGCGCCGTGTCACGGCAGCTATCGGCCATGCTTCGCCATGGTGATCCAAGGCGCGAAAAGCGTGCAGCTCGGCACGGATACGATCAATTACGGCGCCGGCCACTATCTGCTGACCTCGCTCGACCTGCCGGTGACGTGGCAGGTCGTGGAGGCGAGCAGCGAGGTGCCGCATTTCTGCATCACGCTGGCGATCAACCGGGAAAGGCTGCTACACCTGCTCAGCCTGTCCACCGTCCAGCGCACGGCCACCCCACACGCCGGCCAGCGCGGCATCGTCGTCAATTCCGCGACGCCGGAGCTTCTGGACGCGGCGGTCCGGTTGCTGCGCTTGCTCGATCGTCCGTCTGACATTCCGGCGATGGCGCCGTTGATCGAGCAGGAAATACTTTATCGCATCCTGACGGGGCCGGCCGGCGACCAGCTGATCGACATGGTCATGGCCGACAGCCAGGGTCACCGCATCGCGCGTGCCATATCGTGGCTGCGCGAGAATTTTGCGCGGACGCTGCGCATCGAGGAACTGGCCGAGCATGTCAATATGAGCGTCTCGTCGTTCCATCATCACTTCAAGTCGATCACGGCGATGACGCCGGTGCAGTATCAGAAGCAGATCCGTCTTCACGAGGCGCGGCGGCTGATGTTGATCGAGCGGCTGGACGCCGGCACCGCCGGCCACCGTGTCGGATATCAGAGCCCGTCCCAGTTTAGCCGAGAATATAGCCGCTTATACGGGCTTTCGCCGGCGCGCGATGTCGATGCCGTGCTGAACGCTGCCGAATAAACCGGCGCGACACGCCGAAAATTTATGCTTCTGCCTTTTGCTGCCTCTTGACGAGGGGGGGCTTCTGGGCGATAAGCGCTCAAGAACCGTACCGTACGGTACTTTCAGGGAGCGAATGTCGTGTCTGTCGAAAACTTGGAGCCCAGCGAATTCTCGCCGCGCCAGAACGCTGTTCTGGAGCAGGCGCTGCGGTTGCTCGTCGATGGCGGCGAAAAGGCGCTGACGACGTCGGGCGTGGCGCGTGCGGCCAACTGCTCCAAGGAAAGCCTCTACAAGTGGTTTGGCGACCGCGATGGTCTGCTGTCGGCAATGATCGCCTATCAGGCGAGCAAAGTGCGTACCTTTGAGCGCAACGGCGAGCGGCTGACATCGGCCAGCCTGCACGACCATCTGGTGATTTTCTCGCGTGATCTGCTGGAAGTTCTGGCAGGTGATGTGTCGCTGGCTCTCAATCGCCTGGCGATCGGCCAGTCGCCGCGTGACGGATCGAAGCTCGGCAAGCTCCTGCTTGAGCGCGGCCGCAAGCAGATCGATCGCCGCGCCATGGCACTCATCGATTCCGGCAAGCGGGCAGGTCTGCTGCGCTTCAACGATGCCGATGAAGCCTATCACACGCTATACGGCCTGATCGTTTCCGACCTGCATGTGCGCATGCTGCTCGGCGACACCATGGGCGTTACGGATACCGCGCGCCAGGCGGAGAAGGCGGTCACCGCTTTCCTCCGGCTCTACGGGACGGAGAAGGCGCTGGCCGACATGCCGGCCGTCGTCTGACAACAAGTTTTATCGAATACTGACAGTCTACAAGACAAGCAAAGGGAAGGACAATTCAAATGCGCGTCTATTACGATCGTGATGCAGATCTCAACCTCATCAAGTCGAAGAACGTCGTCATCGTCGGCTACGGTTCGCAGGGTCGCGCCCATGCGCTGAACCTGAAGGACAGCGGTGCTGCCAACGTCGCCATCGCTCTAAAGGCCGGTTCGCCGACCATCAAGAAGGCCGAAGCCGACGGCTTCAAGGTCATGACCGTTGCCGACGCCGCCAAGTGGGGCGACCTGATCATGATGGCGACGCCTGACGAACTGCAGGCCGACATCTACAAGTCGGAAATCGCCGGCAACATCCGCGACGGCGTAGCGATCGCATTCGCGCACGGCCTCAACGTTCACTTCGGTCTCATCGAGCCGAAGGCTTCGCTCGACGTCGTCATGATCGCGCCGAAGGGCCCGGGCCACACGGTTCGCGGCGAATACCAGAAGGGCGGCGGCGTTCCCTGCCTCGTTGCCGTTCACCAGAACGCTTCGGGCAACGCTCTTGAACTCGCTCTCTCCTACGCCTGCGGCGTCGGCGGCGGCCGTTCGGGCATCATCGAAACCAACTTCCGCGAAGAGTGCGAAACCGACCTCTTCGGCGAACAGGTCGTTCTGTGCGGCGGTCTCGTCGAACTGATCCGCGCCGGCTTCGAAACGCTGACGGAAGCAGGCTACGCGCCTGAAATGGCCTACTTCGAGTGCCTGCACGAAGTGAAGCTCATCGTCGACCTGATCTATGAAGGCGGCATCGCCAACATGAACTACTCGATCTCGAACACGGCAGAGTGGGGCGAATACGTCACCGGCCCGCGCATCATCACGGCTGAAACCAAGGCTGAAATGAAGCGCGTCCTCAACGACATCCAGACCGGCAAGTTTACGTCCGACTGGATGCAGGAATACCGCGCAGGTGCTGCCCGCTTCAAGGGTATCCGCCGCGTCAACGACGAGCATCCGATCGAGGAAGTCGGCGCCAAGCTGCGCGGCATGATGCCCTGGATCGGCAAGAACAAGCTGGTCGACAAGTCGGTCAACTAAGCTTTTCTGCTTGTGGATTGATGGAGGCCGGTGCGAAAGCGCCGGCCTTTATCGTTTTGGGCTATACGCTCCCTATCCCGGCCTTGAGCAGCAATCCAGCCGCGTCGCGTCTGCGACGCCGAAGAGTCCTTGCAACCCAAGGACTTGGGCTGGCTGGATTCCTGTCACAAGGACAGGAACGAGGACCGTCTCGTCACACCGAACGCCGGCCGCTCACCGCATGGTAGAGCCACAACACCACGACCGCGCCGATTACCGCCACCACCAGGCTGTAGATGTTGAAGCCGGTGACGCCCGAAGCGCCGAAGAAGGTGAAGATGACGCCGCCGACGATCGCGCCGACGATGCCGAGCACGATGTCCATCAGCATACCCGAGCCAGTCTTGTTGACGATCTTGCTGCCGATGAAACCGGCGATCAGGCCGAGAATAATCCAACCGATGACAGACATCTTGCGCACCCCTCCTTGAATGGCCGGACAATCCGACCATGTTTCAGTATGAGCTAAAGTGATGGTGCGGGAATTCAAGGCTCGGCCGGGCCTCATGTTGCATTTTTACTCTTCGTTTCAAAACGCTACCGAAGGAGAATGACATGGGTATCTTTGATGACGCTGTTCCCGGTGGGAACATATCGAAGCCGATCATGATCGCGCTCGGCGCGTTGCTGGTCGGCAAGCTGCTTGGCGGCAAGAGCGAGCCGGAGGAGGCCCAGCGGCCGGGACAGCCCGCCAACGCGGGTGCCGACGACGGCGGCTTGCTCGGAAACCTCGGCGGTCTTGCCGGCGGGCTGGGCGGGCTCGGCGGATTGGGCGGGCTGCTCGGCAAGCTGGCCGAGGCCGGGCAGGGGCAGGTTGCCGATTCCTGGGTGAAACCCGGCCAGAACGAGCCGATCGCGCCAGGCCACCTGGAAAGCGCGCTGGGTTCGCAGACAATCAGCGATCTCGCACGGCAGGCGGGGATCAGTGAGCAGGAACTCCTGGCGCAGCTGTCAAAGGTGTTGCCCGGCGTGGTCGACAAGCTGACGCCGCAGGGGCAGATCCCGAGCCAGGCCCAGATCGCCTCGCTGCTGCGCTCCTGAAGACCATACGCAGGGGGTGATCCTCGCTGCATAAAGAAAAGCCGGCAGAGGTGACAACCTTGCCGGCCTTTCGTCGTGATCGAATCTGCTCAGTGGCCGATTACGCCATGATGCGACGGGTCCAGCCGCGCTCGTCGTTGGTCACACCCTTCTGCAGGCCGACCAGTTCGTTGCGCAGTTCCGTCGTCAGCTTGCCGGTCTCGCCGTCGCCGACCTTGAACTCGCCGCCGGCGTGGCGCACGAGGCCGATGCCGGCGAGGACCGCGGCGGTGCCGCAGGCGAACGCTTCCACCAGCTTGCCACTGGCGGCGTCAGCCTGCCATTCGGCGAAGGAGTAGGGGCGCTGCTCGACCTTGAGGCCCTTTTCTTCGGCCAGAACGATGACCGAGGCGCGGGTGATGCCAGGCAGGATCGTGCCGCCCAGAGGCGGGGTGACGATGGTGCCGTCGTTCATCACGAAGAAGACGTTCATGCCGCCGAGTTCCTCGATCCAGCGGTGTTCCGCGGCATCGAGGAAGACGACCTGGTCGCAGTTCTTCTTGGCCGCTTCCGCCTGGGCAACAAGGCTGGCCGCATAGTTGCCGCCGCACTTGGCCGCACCCGTGCCACCGGCTGCCGCGCGCGTGTATTCGGTTTCGACCCACAGCGACACCGCCTTGGCGCCGCCCTTGAAATAGGCGCCGACGGGGGAGGCAATCACACAGAAGATATATTCCAGTGCCGGGCGGACGCCGAGGAAGGCCTCGTTGGCGAACATGAAGGGACGCAGATAGAGGCTGCCGTCACCCGACGGGATCCAGGCCTTGTCGATGCGTACGAGCTCCTCGACCGCCTTGAGGAACAGCTCTTCGGGAACATCCGGCATCGCCATGCGCTCGGCCGACTGGTTGAAGCGCTTGGCGTTCTGTTCCGGACGGAACAGCAGGATGCGGCCGTCTTCGGCTTTGTAGGCCTTCATGCCCTCGAAGATTTCCTGGGCGTAGTGGAGGACGGCACTTGCCGGATCGAGTTCCAGCGGGCGGCGCGGCGTTACCTTGGCATCGTGCCAGCCCTTGTCCGATGTCCATTTCGCCAACACCATATGATCGGTGAAGACCTTGCCGAAACCGGGCGTTTCCAGTGCCTTGATGCGGTCGGCGTCGGAGACCGGCGAAGTGTGGAGTTCAATCTTGATTTCATGCGTATTCGACGACGCGGTCATTTCCTGGCACCTTCATAGCCTGTTGGATTCCGGCGGCGACACTACTGCCGTCACCCATGCTTTGCAAAGGCCGATTTCGGCGACTTTCGCATTAAAAGACCCGAAAATTGTCACGGTAGCAAACAAATAGGTCAGTAATGTTGACTTATCATTTATTGCGTGGTCTTGTCCAGTAAAGACAAAAAATTACGAGGAAGCCCCATGTTGAATTGGGAAAACATCTTTGCAACGCGCTCTTCCCGCATGCGCGCATCGGAAATCCGCGAGCTTCTGAAGCTGCTGGACCAGCCCGATATCATCTCGTTCGCGGGCGGTATCCCGGATCCGGCGCTGTTTCCCAACAAGGAATTCAAGCAGGCCTATGTCGATATCTTCGACAGCGCGGCCGTCAATTCGGCGCTGCAGTATTCGGTGAGCGAAGGTTACAAGCCGCTGCGCGAATGGCTGGTCGGCGAGATGGGCAAGCTCGGCATCCCGTGCGGCCTCGACAACGTCTTCATCGTCTCCGGCTCGCAGCAGGGGCTCGATTATCTCGGCAAGCTGTTCCTGTCGCCCAATGACACGGCGCTGGTGACATGGCCGACCTATCTCGGCGCGCTGCAGGCGTTCAACGCCTATGAGCCGGCCTACGACCAGCTGGCGCCCAACGGCAACCGCACGCCGGCGTCCTACAAGGCGCAAGCCGAGAAGGCCGGCGGCAAGCTGAAGTTCGCCTATCTCTCCGCCGATTTTTCCAATCCGACCGGCGAAACCGTCGATCTCGCCGGGCGCGAGAAGCTGATCAAGCTTGGCGACGAGATGGATATCGCCATCATTGAGGACGCGGCCTACCAGTCGCTGCGCTATGATGGCGAGGCGATCCCGCCGATCCTGGCGCTGGAAATTGCCGAAAAGGGCGATATCGAGAAGACGCGGACGATCTATTGCGGCTCGTTCTCGAAGACGCTGGCTCCGGGTCTGCGCGTGGGCTTCATCGTCGCCAACGCCCCCGTCATCCGCAAACTGGTGCTGATGAAGCAGGCGGCCGATCTGCACTCCTCGACGATCAACCAGATCGCCATCGCGGAGGTCGCGAAAAAGGGTTTTGACGCACAGGTTGCCAAGATCAAGGCTGCCTACAGCAAGCGTCGTGACGTGATGCTTTCGGCGCTTGAACAGCACATGCCTGAAGGCGTGACGTGGACCAAGCCGGAAGGCGGGATGTTCGTCTGGGTGACGCTGCCTAAGGGCATGGATGGCGCGAAACTTCTCGCCAAGGCGATCGAGACCGTCAAGGTGGCCTTCGTGCCGGGCCGCGCCTTCTTTGCCGATGGCTCCGGCGAGAACACTTTACGCATGAGCTTCTCATCGAGCAACGAGGAGAAGATCGAGGAGGGCATCGCCCGTCTCGGCAAGCTGATCGCAAGCGAAATCGGCGGCCATTAAGCCGCCGACCACTTCTGCATTATTTATTCAGGTGGGGCCCGAGCAGCGACAGGTCAGCGTCGCTGAGCCTGTCGCTGGCCGTGTTGCGCTGGTGCCAGTAGGGATAGAGCAGCTGCGGCAGGCTGACGTCATCGAGACGCTGGCGCTCTTCGCCCGAGAGCTTGAAATCGGCCGCGGCGAGGTTGTCGCGGAACTGTTCTTCCGTCCGTCCGCCTATTATCACCGATGTCACCGCCTGGCGACCGATCAACCAGGAGAGCGCCACCTGGGCCGCGCTGACGCCCCTGGTCTCGCCGATGGAGACGAGGGTTTCGACGATGTTCCAGAGACGATCCTCGTCGCGAATCGGCGGCTCGGTCCACCCCGCAAACTGGCGGGTGCCCTCGGGTGCCGCCTGATTGCGGCGATGCTTGCCGGAGAGAAGGCCGCCGGCGATCGGGCTCCAGACGAGGACGCCGAGGCCCTGATCGATGCTAACAGGCAGCAGTTCATATTCGGCGTCGCGCGCCTCCAGCGTGTAGTGGATCTGCTGGCTGACGAAGCGTTCCCGGTGCTCGCGTTCACTGACGCCGAGCGCCTTCATGATGTGCCAGCCGGAGAAGTTGGAGCATCCGATGTAGCGGACCTTGCCCTGCTTCACCAAAGTGTCCAGCGCTTCCAGCGTCTCCTCGAGCGGCGTCTGGCCGTCCCATTCGTGCACCTGGTAGAGATCGATGACGTCGGTCTTCAGGCGCTTGAGGCTGGCTTCGCAGGCGCTGATCAGATGATAGCGCGAGTTGCCGGCATCGTTCGGGCTATCGCCCATCGGGAAGCGTGCCTTGGTGGCGATCAGCGTGCCGTTCTTCCTCACGCCGCCGAGGATTTCACCGATGATCTCTTCCGACGCGCCCGATGAATAGACGTCGGCGGTGTCGATCAGATTGACGCCGGCATCGATGCACATGTCGACGAGGCGGCGGGCTTCGGAGACGCCGAGATCGCCTACGGTCTTTGCCCATCCCTTGCCGCCGAAGGTCATGGTGCCCATGGTAAGCGTAGATACTCTGAGGCCCGAGCGGCCAAGCTGACGATATTCCATTGGTGGTCCTCCAATCCCAAAATCAAAATGAAAACGCCGGGCAGAAGATAGCGGCGTGCGAGGAGGGTCAAGAGGAGTGATCAACGTGCCTCATCCATCGGCGCGGCGACTGTCACAATCATGTTAAGCCAGGTGTCTAAGGAACGGGCCTTCCATCACGCCGAGGGCATTATCCATGAAGACCATCGTTTCCGCCGCAGCACTGCTTGCCGCAAGCCTCTTCGCCATTCCCGCATCCGCCGAAAATCTGGTGCTCTACACCAGCCAGCCGAACGAGGACGCGCAGGCAACCGTCGATGGCTTCATGGCCGCCAATCCCGACATCAAGGTCGACTGGGTGCGCGACGGTACGCCGAAGATCATGGCCAAGCTGCAGGCCGAGATCGAAGCCGGAAACCCGGTCGCCGACGTTCTGCTGATTGCCGATACCGTGACGCTGGAGCGCCTGAAGGAGGCCGGCAAGCTGATGGCCTACAAGTCGCCTGAGGCCGCCAATTACGATGCGTCGCTGTTCGACGCAGACGGCTACTACTATTCGACCAAGCTGATCACGACGGGCATCATCTACAACACGTCCGCTTCGCTGAAGCCCACAAGCTGGAAGGACCTCACCAAGCCGGAAGCCAAGGGCCTCGTGACAATGCCGAGCCCGCTGACTTCAGGTGCTGCCCTCATCCACGCTCAGACGCTCGCTGGCGTCGATGGTCTTGGCTGGGACTTCTACAAGGATCTGGCAGCAAACGGTGCAACGGCTGCCGGCGGCAATGGCGGCATCCTCAAGGCGGTCGCCTCGGGCGAAAAGGCTTACGGCATGATCGTCGACTACATGCCGATCCGCGAAAAGGCCAAGGGCGCGCCCGTGGAGTTCGTCTTCCCTGCTGAAGGCGTGTCCGCCGTGACCGAACCTGTTGGCATTCTCTCCACGGCCAAGAACGCCGACGCTGCCAAGAAGTTCGTCGACTACGTGCTTTCGGAAAAGGGCCAGGAAGGCTTCCTGAAGCTTGGCTATATCCCGGCGCGCAACGGCATGAAGGTTCCGGAAGGTTTCCCCGCCCGCGACACGATCAAGGTTCTGCCGATCAACGCCGCGACCGCTCTGAAGAACACCGATGCCGACCTGAAGACCTTCTCCGGCATCTACGGCTCGAACTGAGCGCCTGACATAGATTGATGTACGGATATGTTCGTCCCGGAAACAGCCAGCCCGCCTGGCTGTTTCCTTTTATCGTTCTGGTGGTGATTGTTCTCAGCGTGCTTCCGATGGCGCGACTGGCCGTCACCGGCGTATCGGCGCTCGCCAATGGCGGTGCAATGGCGGTTCTCTCCGATCCCGCTTTGTGGTCGGCGACCTACTACACTCTCGTCACTGCCGTATTCGGAACGATCATCTCGCTTACGATCGGCTGCACCTTCGCCTTCGTGCTGACGCTGACGGATATCAGGGCCAAGGGGGCGCTCAGCTTCCTGTTCGTGCTGCCGATGATGATCCCGCCGCAGGTGACGGCGCTCGCCTGGGTGCAGATGTCCGGCCCGTCGAGCCCGCTTCTGAAGGCTTTGCACATCGCGCCGCCGCTGGGCTCGCCGCAGCCGCTCTATTCCGTCGGTGGCATCGCGCTGCTCTATGGGGTGCAGCATGCGCCGCTGGTCTATCTGGCGCTCAGGGCGAGCCTGATGTCGCTGCCGAGCGATGGCGTCGAGGCGGCGCGGCTTTCGGGTGCGTCGAGCTTCCGGGTGTTTCGCGATATCATCCTGCCGCTGTCGCTGCCGGGGATCATCGCAGGGGCGGCGATCTCCTTCGTGTCGTGCACCGGCAATTTCGGCATTCCCGCCATTCTCGGCATTCCCGCCTCGATCTACACGCTGCCGACGCTGATCTTCACCAAGTTTTCCGCCTTCACCAGCCGTACCTTCGGCGACGTGGCGCTTCTGTCCGGCATCATCGCGATCATTTCGGTGGCGGGGCTCGCCATCCAGGACCGGGCGCTGCGCGGGCGCGATTATCGCGTGCTCGGCCTCTCGGGCGCCACCGCCTCCTTCGAGATCGGGCGGTGGAAGCTGGTCTTCGCGCCGCTCCTGTGGATCACGCTGTTCTTCATGCTGGCGGCGCCGTTCTTCGCGCTGCTGGCCGGTGCGCTGGTGCCGGCCTATGGCGTGCCTCTGACCTTCAAGACGATGCAGTTCAGCGCCTTCCACGAGATTCTCTTCCGGCAGGCGGTGACGCGCACGGCCTTCCTCAATTCGCTGTCGCTGGCGGCGGGAACGGCGATATGTCTCCTTGCGGTGACGGTGCTGACCGCCTACGCGCTGACGCGGCGCAAGGACCTCATCTCGCGGGTCGTCGCCAGTGTCATCGAGATCCCGTATTCGCTGCCCGGCATCGTGGTCGCGGTGTCGTTTATTCTCGTCTTTGCCGCTCCGATCCCGATCCTCAACGTCACGCTTTACGGCACCGTCTGGATCATCCTGATCGCCTATCTCTCGAGCTTCTTCGCCGTCAGCCTCAAGCCCGTGGTCAGCGCCTTCCACCAGCTCGATCCGGCGCTTGAAGAAGCGGCGCGGCTGTCGGGGGCGGGGTTCTTCCGGCGGCTCAAGGATATCATCGTGCCGCTGATCGCGCCCGCCGCCGGCGCCTCGGTCATCCTCGTCTTCCTGATCGCCTGCAACGAGCTGACCATCTCGGCGCTGCTCTGGTCGGCGGGGACGCAGACGCTCGGCGTCGCCATCTACAATCTCGATGACAGCGGTAGCTCCGATCTCGCTTCGGCGCTGTCGGTGCTTGTCGTTCTCATGGTCGTTTTCATGATGCTGCTTCTGGAACTGATGGTAAAGCGGCTGCCAAGAGGAGTCGTGCCATGGCGAAACTGATCCTTAACCGCGTCGCCAAGGATTTCGGCACCGGCCGCGCCGCCGTCTCCAACCTGTCGCTCGACGTGCGCGAGGGCGGCTTCCTGGCGCTGCTCGGGCCATCCGGCTGCGGCAAGACGACGGTGCTCCGGATGATTGCCGGCTTCGAGACGCCGACCGACGGGTCGCTGCATCTCGGCGAACGGCTGCTGGCCGACGCCTCGCAATCGCTGCCGCCGGAAAAGCGCAACATGGCGATGGTGTTCCAGTCCTATGCGCTGTGGCCGCATATGAGCGTCGCCGACAATGTCGGCTATCCGCTGAAGGTGCGCGGCATCTCCGGTGAGGCTTATCGCAGGAAGGTTGGCGAGGCGCTATCGACCGTCCGGCTCGAAGCCTATGCCGAACGGCGGCCTGCCGATCTTTCCGGCGGGCAGCGGCAGCGCGTGGCGCTGGCGCGCTGCCTGGTCACGTCGCCCGACGTGGTGCTGCTCGACGAGCCGCTCGCCAATCT
>UBVW01000006.1:0-203550 GCA_900469085.1 Hyphomicrobiales bacterium
TGAGACATGGTTGCTCCCCGTTGGGGAGAAGAGACTCGTGGCCAGCCACTCGCTCCAACCTCCCCTTCTCCCCAACGGGGAGAAGGTGGCCCGAAGGGTCGGATGAGGGGGCTCCAGGATCGATGCTATCCTGTTGTTTTGTAAATAAATCCCCACTCACACCACCCTCCTCCTCATCCGCGCGAACAACCGCCCGTCGATCGCCGCAAGGCCGATCGCGATCATCGCCATGCCGATCAGATGCTTGGCCTGCAACTGCTCGCCGAGGATGGCGGCGCCGAGCAGGATGGCGCTGACGGGGATGAGGAAGGTGACCAGCATGAGGTTGGTGGCGCCGGCCGTGGCGAGGATGCGGAAGAAGAGGACGTAGGCCACTGCTGTCGAGAGCAGCGCCAGGCCGAAAAGCGCCATCCAGGTCTCGGCCGAGGGCGCGGCGAGTGTCCAGGGGTGGTCGATGATGAGGGCGATGGGGAGCATCAGCACGCTGGAGGCGGTGACCTGGCCGGCGGCGGGGATGAGCGGCGCCATGCCCATCTGGCGGAAGCGGCGGCCGTAAATGCCGGCGAAGGAATAGGAAAGCGCTGCGCCGAGAACCGCGAGTTGCGCCAGCACATTGGTTCCCAGATCGCGCAGCGCGTCGAAGCCGATCATGTAGGCGACGCCGGCGAAGCCGACGAGGACGCCGAGCAGGCGGTTTCCGGTCATCTTCTCGTCCGCCGTCAACAGATGCGCGACGACGACGCCGAAGAGCGGCGTGGTGGCATTGAGGATCGAGGCGAGGCCGCTTGCAATATGCGTCTGGCCCCAGACGATGAGGCAGAAGGGGATCATGTTGTTGATCAGGCCCATGATGAAGAAGGCGGCCCAAGACTTGCCATCACGCGGCATGGCGTGGCCGGTGGCGCGGACAATGAGGTTCAGCGCGACGGCCGCGATCAGCACGCGGCCGGTGACGATCGTGAAGGGCGGCAGAGTTTTCACCAGGATGCCGTTGAAGAGGAAGGAGCCGCCCCAGAGCAGCGACAGCACCAGCAACATTCCCCATTCGGCAAGGCCCATCTGTTTCTGCTGCATTGCTTCTCTCCCTATGCTTTCACGGCTGGCTTAGCGCTCGGCGTCGATCGATGCCACCCGTTTCCTGCGCGGCTGGCTCGTTATCGTCCGTCGAGTTATTCTTATCCATGGCGATCAAGCTTTCACTTTGAATGATCGCTTCGATGCATATATTATTGCAGTCGGAGCCATGCGACAAACGAGTCTTTTTCGCTTCATGATTGAGCTGAGCTAAAGCATGAGTGACTTTCTTCCATCCCTTTCGGCGCTGCGCGCATTCGAGGCCGCCGCGCGGCATCTGAGCATGACGCTTGCGGCGCGGGAACTCAATGTGACGCCCGGCGCCGTCAGCCTGCAGATCCGCGATCTCGAAACGTCGCTCGGCGTGCGCCTGTTCGAGCGCAAGACGCGCGCACTGGCGCTGACGCCCGAGGGTGCGGACTATTTCACAACGTTGCGAGCAGCCTTTCGGCTGGTGCGCGAGGCGACTGCGGCGATCACAGCAAGAAACCGCGGCACGGTGCTGAACGTGACATGCACCGCGGGCTTCGCGACCTACTGGCTGGTGCCACGGCTTTCGCGCTTCGAAGCGCTGAACCCGGAGATCGACGTGCGCATCAGCGCCTCGCACAGGGTGATGGATTTCCAGCGCGACGGGATCAACCTTGCCATCCGCCACGGGCTCGGCGGCTATGATGGTCTCGTCAGCGAGCGGCTGGTGGATGACGAACTGGTGCCGGTCTGCACGCCAAAACTCGCCAGCGAGCTTGGCCCGGATCCATCGCCCGATGCACTCGCACGGTTTCAGCTGATCCACGACGTTTACCGCCACGACTGGCAGCTATGGCTGGAAGCGGCGGGCGCGAGCAATGTCGATGCCGCACGCGGCCCTGTCTTCATGCACGGCAACGGCGCCTTTGAGGCGATGAAGGCGGGACTTGGCTTCGCGTTGATGCGGCGCTCCTTCGTGACGGCGGAACTGGAAGAGGGCCGGCTGGTCGCCCCCTTCCCTGTCGGCGTCGCCAGCCGGCTCGCCTTCCATCTCGTCTATCCCGGCCAGGCGCTGGAGCGGCCGGCAGCGGCCGCCTTCCGCCGCTGGCTGCTGTCCGAAGCGCAGCGATGATCGCGACGCATGTGCGCCTGTTTCAGCAGGACACACAAAAACTGGACACCCGCACTCATAAAAGACTTTCCTGTCGCGTATTTGCTGATTATCATAGTCAGGATTAAGACGCATACGGGCAAGGCCGAACCTCAGTCATGGCAGTTCAACAGATCGCGCGGACGGCGCCCGGGCTCCCGCAGCCGATTGGCTTGTCCCACGCTTTTTCCGGCGATCACGCCTGGTGCCGCGAGAAGATGATGCTGGCGGATGAGCTGGCCGGTGGCGCCGCCCTTGCAACATTCTTCGAGGATGGGGGTTTCGAGCGGGCGATCGACCGCTACACCGAGGTCACCAAAGGCACGGATCGCCGTGCCGTCGTCTCCATGTGGTCGCTCTATTACTTCGCCGGGATCACCATTCCCTATCTGCTCGCCCGCCGCCTGGCCGGCCAGGTGCTGCCGGTGGCGTTCGAGGAGATGACGATCGCGCTGACCGAGGATGGGCTTCCGCGCGCCTTCGGCGTCTCCCATCGCGGCATGATCGGCGAAGAGACGAGCGGCGACGAGTTTTCCGTGGTCGGGCCGCTGATGTCGGGCCATCTTAACATGGCCGTCGAGCGATTGAAGCGCTGTGGGCTCTCGGCAAAGCTCTTGTGGAACAATGCCGCCGTCTACATCGACTATACGCTGCGGCTGACCGATAGCGAGGGCGGCGGGCGTTCCGCGCCCGACCTGCCGCTTTTCGTGCGTGGGTGCCTGCCGGACGGCGGACCGAACCCATTGTGCGGCAGCGTCAAACAGGTGGAAGATGGTGGGCAGATGATCCAGCGGCGCAAGGTCTGCTGCCTGCGCTACATGCTTCCCGGGGTCGCGAGCTGCGGCAGTCGCTGCGCGCTGCCCAGCCAGCGCAATCCGCAATAGATGCGGATCACATCGCCGCCCTGAGTGCGGCGATGTTTTGAAATGCTTGTCGATCAGGCTCTGCGGGACGCACCCGTCTTGAAGAGGCTGCCGGTCGGGGTCTTCAGGAACATGTCGAGCGGAATGTGCTCCTGGTGCAGGAAGCCGGTTGCGGGTAGCAGCCCGTCGCGAACCATCTCGATCACGGCAACGACCGATGCCGAGGTTGTCCAGGCGATCGCCGTGCGCCGGGCGCCTGATATCTCGATCGGGTAATAGGCGCGCACGAACTCCTTGCGGCGCAGGCTGCCGCGCTCCGTGCCTTCAGCCGCAACATGAACGTAGACGACATCGTCATCGACGGGGGGCTTGGCCTCCGTCAGGATTTCGCCGGCGAGCTTGCGCTTGTCGCGCATCAGAAGCTCGTGGAAGAAGAAGTTCATCAGGTCCATGTGGCCGGGATAGCGCATGGTCTTGTAATCAAGGTTCTCGACCTTGCCCAGAAGCGTGTCGCACATGGTGCCGAGACCGCCCGAGGTCGTGAACGCCTCCAGCTTCACGCCCTCGACGTAGATGGTTTCCAGCCACTCCATCGGCGACACCAGCTTGCGCACGCCGCCTTCGATCACTTCGCAATCGTTCAGATACTCGTTGACGACGCCCTCCGGCGACCAGTTGAAGGCATAGCCCAGCAAACCCGTCGGATTTTGCGGCAAGGCGCCGACGCGCATGCGGATAGACCGGCAACGATCGAAGCCATCGGCAAGGCTGGAGCCGACGATGCCGACGAAGCCAGGAGCGAGCCCGCATTGCGGCGCCATCAGGCCACGGGCGGTCTTCGACAGCTCGATGATGAAGTTGGTGGTGGGCACATCTTCCGTCAGATCGAAATAATGGATGCCGGCGGCATGGGCGGCGCGCGCCAGCCCGATATTCAGGTGATAGGGCAGGCACGACAGCACCGCATCTACCCCTGTCAACAATTCACCGATGACAGCGGGGTCGGAGATATCGCCGCTACGGCACTTGAACGGCACCTCTCCGGCCGGCAACTGCGCGTCGACACCCGTAACCTCGAAGCCGCCCTCATGCAGAAGCGTGGCGGCCAGCCGCCCGACCTTGCCCAGACCGAGTACGGCGATTTTCGTAAAGCTCATTTATGTCCTCCCAAGGCGCGGCGTTTTCCTCCCGTCGCGCGTATGCTTGAAAGGGCTGTATAAAATAAACAGCGCATAAAAGGAAACGGCCGGGATCGCTCCCGGCCGCTTAATTTCCATGGTATGATCTCGACTACTCGTTGATCAGGCGCTTCAGCAGCTCAATCTCGTGAGACAGCTTGCTGTCACCTGATATCAGCTCCTCGATCTTGCGCACGGCATGCAGCACGGTCGTGTGATCGCGGCCACCGAAGCGACGACCGATCTCCGGGAAGGAGCGCGGGGTCAGAGTCTTGGCCAGATACATGGCGATCTGGCGCGGCTTGACGATGACGCGCGTACGACGGTTCGAGACCAGCTCCTGGCGCGACACGTTGTAGTGACGCGCGACGATGCGCTGGATGTCCTCGATACGCACACGGCGCGGCTCGCCGGAGCCGACGAGATGGGCGAGAAGCTCGTCCACGCGCTCGACCGTCAGATTGGGCTCGAAGGAGCGACGGAAGAGCAGCTGGTTGAAGGCGCCTTCCAGTTCACGGCCACTGGCGGTGATGCTGCGGGCAACGTGGTTGAGCAGCTCGGTCGACATTTCCAGCGACGGATCTTCACCGCGGGCAACCTCGAGGCGACGCTGAAGGATTTCAAGACGCATCTCGTAATCCGGGCCGTCAAGCTCGATGGCCACGCCACCCTGCAGACGCGAACGAACGCGTGGATCAAGCGATTCCAGTTCCCAGGGCGCACGGTCGGCTGCGACGACGACCTGCTTGGCGCTGTCGAGCAGCATGTTCAGAAGATGGCAGAACTCGTGCTGGATCATCTTGCCCTGCAGGAACTGCATGTCGTCGATGATCAGAAGGTCGATGTTGCGCAGACTATCCTTCAGCGTCAGCGCGTCATTGTCGCGGATCGCGGTCGCGAAACGCCACATGAAGTATTCCGCCGTCAGGTAGACGACGCGCAGCTGACGCGGGTTCTGCACGGCTGCATTGGCGATTGCCTGCAGCAGATGGGTCTTGCCGAGACCGACCGTGGAGTGAACGAAGAGCGGGTTGAAGCGCACTGCGCCCTGGCCGGCTTCGGCAATGGTCTTTGCGGCCGCAAGGGCCACGCGGTTGGAGCTGCCTTCGACGAAGGTGTCGAAGGTGAAGCGGTTATCGAGCGGCGAGCCGAAGAGTGGCTGGCCAGATGTGGCCGGACGCGCGGTGGATGCTGCCGAAACGGCCTGCTGGACGAGCTGGCCGGCCTGCTGAGCGACCTGACGACGCATCGGAGCTACGGATGATACAGGCTCCTGGGTCGCCGTTTCTTCCGGTTTGCTGACAGCCCTGGTCGCGGTGCGAACCAGGATTTCGACCTTCAGGATTTCAGCGTCTTCGGCCTGGAAGATGCCAGTGATCAGGTCGAGGTAACGATTGTTGATCCAGGACTTCAAAAAAGTCGTCGGCACGGTCAGCCGAACAACACTCTTGGAGACGGAATGGAGCTTCAGCCGGGCAAACCAGCTTGCGTAGACATCCGGACCGACCTGCGCCTTCAGGCGTGCACTGACTCGTTCAAAAAGTATGCCATCATTCTTCATGTCTCCCTTTTCCCCCGCCGCGTCTGGGCAAATAGAGCCTAACGTCTGAGATACTTTGTCCGAATTGTCCAAAGCACTCGCCGCCATCGAATTCATGTGCATCTTGCCGCCTTATAGTTCCATCGGCCGACCTAATTCTGGTCGCCCGATCATTTCCCCGCTTATGACCTGACAGCATCACCCTCATGCTCTGCCGTCGGCCGGTTCACTCAAACGCGTGCCTCTTAACGAGAGGCGACTGTTGGAGGCGAAGCCGACCGCTTCATGCGATCTTGTGCTTCCCGTCTCCTACCGGTGCCCGCTCCTCGTCCAACGAACACCAGCCTGCCTGCGTATGCTTTTTCTTTTTACCGAGGTCGCACGCACAGCGTGCAGCCCTCAAAAAAGGCGCACAGATGATCCCGTTCCGCGGCAGCCAAGCCGCAGTCGAATCTGCATCAGTGCGTGAAAATCCGGAGGTCGAAACTTCCGCAACAAAAGACACAAAAGCATCGTCCTGCCGACGTGGCAGTTTCAGACCAAGCCTTAAAACAGGTGATGTCCGAGCCCCTTGTTGAGAGGCATTTAGGCAGGATCGGGGGTGGAGATCAACGGGGAATTTTGCTCAAAAACGAGCGTGGCCGGTTGACTCTGGGGGCACTTTTAGGGCGTCGCCCAAGAGCAAAAAAAGAATCGCTTTTGAATCAAGGAGATTCCGGAAACCGGCAATTTTGACACGCATAAAAAGAAAAAAAGAAAAAAGCTTCTTGACTCCTTTTAGAGCCCGCAACGGAAGGTCTGAGTCTCTTCACTCAATAGCAACCTGACACAAGCCATTGTAATTACTCATTTTTTTGTGTCATTTGCCAGACACGAAATCGTCGCCAAATTAACCATAGTTCGGGCAGTCGGCGGAATCGAAAAAGCCCGACAAAGTTGCCGGGCTAATCATATAGCTGTCTTTATTAACGAAAGCTTAAGCGGTCGCGCCGACCGACAGAGCCTTCACACGAGCTGCGAGGCGCGAGACCTTGCGGGATGCCGTGTTGGCGTGCAGGACGCCCTTGCTTGCTGCGCGGGCCAGTTCCGGCTGCGCGGCCTGGAAAGCTTCCTTGGCCTTGGCAGCATCGCCAGCTGCGAGTGCTTCTTCGACCTGACGAACGAACGTGCGAACGCGCGAGCGACGAGCCTTGTTGACGTCGGTACGGCGGGCGATCTTGCGGGTCGCTTTTTTCGCCGAAGTTGTATTGGCCATGGATGCCTCTCTCAAGAATTCGAACAAATTCCGCTACCGCCGCGGGCCTTGCAGCCACTTCCTACACAGCAATGCGGGAGCATTATCGGAAAACCGGACTGGCTTCCCGAACCTTGGGCGGGCATATAACCCTAAAGCCGACCGGCGTCAACGCGCATTTTCAAGGAACCGTCGCCTTTTCTCCCAAGGATCAGTTTGGGCTCAGCGGTTCTTGAAGGCGGGTTTACGCTTTTCGATGAAGGCTGTCATCCCTTCCTTCTGATCTTCCGTTGCGAAGAGACTGTGGAACAGGCGGCGCTCGAAGCGCAGGCCTTCCTCCAGCGTGGTCTCCAGAGCGCGGTTGACGGCCTCCTTGGCCATCAGCACCGAGGGGCGCGACAGGGAGGCGATCTTGGCGGCTGCCTCCAGAGCTTCATCAAGCAGACGATCGGGCGCCACTACACGCGATACGAGTCCTGCCCGCTCTGCTTCCGCCGCATCCATCATGCGGCCGGTCAGCACCATGTCCATGGCCTTGGCCTTGCCGACGGCGCGCGTCAGGCGCTGGGATCCACCCATGCCGGGGATGACGCCAAGGGTGATTTCCGGCTGGCCGAACCTGGCGGTCTCCGACGCGATGATGAAGTCGCAGATCATGGCGAGTTCGCAGCCGCCGCCAAGCGCGAAGCCGCTAACGGCGGCGATGACGGGCTTGCGCACTTTCGCGACATCGTCCCAGCCGCCGAGGAAATTGCGGCCGTAGACTTCGGCGAAGTCGAGCGGCTGCATTTCCTTGATATCGGCGCCGGCGGCAAAAGCGCGCTCGGAACCGGTCAAGACGATGGCGCCGACGGCGGCGTCATCCTCGAATGCGGCATAGGCCTGCAGGAGTTCCTTCAGCACCGTCGAATTCAGGGCGTTCAGCGCCTGCAGACGGTTCAGCGTAATCAGCCCCACGGCGCCGCGGGTTTCGACGATCAGCGTTTCATAAGACATGCGTTCCTCCCGGTCGGGCCAATGCCCAGGCTATTTATGGCAGGCAGCTATTTTTGGCAGGCCGTTACTTCTGACAGGTGGGGCAATAAAAGGTCGAGCGCCCGGCCTGAACGATGCGGGCGATCGTACCGCCGCAATCAGGCGTACGGCAAGGCTGCCCTTCGCGATCATAGACGGAGAAGGAATGCTGGAAATAGCCGAGGGAGCCATCCGTCTGGATATGATCGCGCAGCGACGAGCCGCCGGCCTTGATCGCATCGGCAATGACGTCGCGGATCGAGGAGACGAGCAGGTCGAGCTGCTTGGTGGGCTTGCCCGTTGGGGTCACCAGGGTGGCGGCAGGGCGCGTCGGCTTCAGGTGCGAGCGCCACAACGCCTCGCACACATATATATTGCCGAGGCCGGCAATGTTCTTCTGGTCGAGCAGCGCGCTCTTCAGCGGCTGCGCCTTGCCCTTGAAGCGCTCGGCCAGATAGGCGGCGCTCAGCGCATTGCCTGTCGGCTCCGGGCCGAGGCCATAGAGAAAGGGATTGATGTCGAGCGCGGTCCGATCGGCCATGTCCATGAAGCCGAAGCGGCGGGGGTCATTATAAATGACGCGGCTTTCTCCCGACGGCCCTTCCAGATGGAAGATCACGTGATCGTGCTTTTCATCCTTGGAGCGCGGATGATGGAAATCACCCGGTGTTTCGGGGGTGGGCGTATCGGCGATCGGGCCGGCCTCGACGCGGAAGGAGCCGGACATGCCGAGATGAGCGATGATGGTAGCGCCGCTGTCGAGATCGATCAGCAGATACTTGGCGCGGCGCCCCAGCGAAACAATGGTGCGGCCGGATGCCTTTTCGCCAAACGCTTCAGGAAACGGGAAGCGCAGATCCCCTCGCCGGAGCTCCAAACGGACAATGCGCGCGCCCTCCATGGTGGGCGCAAGACCACGCTTGACGGTTTCGACTTCTGGCAATTCCGGCATCTTAACCCATCTATATCGAACATGTTTCAACCGCCCGCGATGTGCGCTATAGCGCCATGGTGTCGCGGACCGGACCGTTGCCCACAGATAGCGTCGCCTGCCTGATTTCGCTATGGTCGCCGCGTTGATTTAAGAGATTGGAGTATTCGATGTCAGACAGCCGCACCTCCGCCGACGGCGGCATGGAAACATCATACGGCTTCCGCGAAGTCGCAGGCGGCGAAAAACAGGGCCTCGTCAACGACGTCTTCCACAAGGTCGCCAAGCGCTACGACATCATGAACGACGTCATGTCGGTCGGCATGCACCGCGTCTGGAAGGATGCGATGATCGCGGCGCTGAACCCGCGCAAGGAGCCGGACTACAAGACGCTCGACGTGGCCGGCGGCACCGGCGACATCGCGTTCCGCATCATCGAGGCCTCGAACCGTATGGCGCACTCCACCGTGCTCGACATCAACGGATCGATGCTTGCTGTGGGCGCCGAGCGCGCCGCCAAGAAGAAGCTCTCCGACAATCTGACCTTCGTCGAAGCGAATGCCGAGGAACTGCCCTTCGAGGCGGCGAGCTTCGACGCCTATACGATCGCTTTCGGCATCCGCAACGTACCGCGCATCGACGTGGCGCTCTCGGAGGCCTACCGGGTGCTGAAGCGCGGCGGCCGTCTGCTGGTGCTCGAGTTCTCCGAAGTCGACATGCCGCTGCTCGACCGCGTCTATGAAAGCTGGTCGTTCAACGCCATTCCGAAGTTCGGCAAGGCGATCACGGGGGATGCCGAGCCCTACCAGTATCTGGTCGAATCCATCCGCAAGTTCCCGAACCAGGAGAATTTCGCGGCGATGATCCGCAATGCAGGCTTCTCGCGTGTGAGCTATACGAACTATACGGGCGGGATCGCCGCTCTTCACTCCGGCTGGAAGCTCTGATCGGGAATGAGCACCGTATCGGCCTATTTCCAACTCTGGCGAGTCGGCTGGATCCTCGTGCGTGAGGGCGTCGTCTCGGCGCTGCCGTCCGACGATCTGCCGCCTTCGGTCGCCACCGCGAAATCCTTCGTCGGGCTCTTTGCCCGCAGGCGCGCCAAATCCCAGAAGCGCAGCGACCGGCTGTCCAAGGCGGTCGAGCGGCTGGGACCTTCCTATGTGAAGATCGGCCAGTTCCTGGCGACGCGGCCTGACGTCGTGGGCGTCGAGTTCGCCGACGACCTGTCGCAGCTGCAGGACCGGATGGCCTTCTTCCCTGAAGCCGCCGCGAAGGCCAATATCGCGGGCTCGCTCGGCCGGCCGGTGGATGAGCTTTACGTCAGCTTCGGCGAGCCGATCGCCGCCGCCTCGATCGCGCAGGTGCATCCTGCCGAGGTGATGACGCCTGAGGGACGCAAGAAGGTCGCCGTCAAGGTGGTCCGCCCCGGCGTGCGCCAGCGCTTCACCCACGATCTTGAGGCGATGTATCTCGTCGCCCACCTGCAGGAGCGCTTCATGCCCTCCAGCCGGCGCCTGAAGCCGGTGGAAGTGACGAAGACGCTGGAACAGACGACCAAGGTCGAGATGGACCTCAGGCTTGAGGCGGCAGCGCTTTCGGAGATCGCCGAGAACACGCGAGATGACCCGGGCTTCCGCGTTCCCACCGTCGACTGGGAACGCACCGGACGCGACGTGATCACCATGGAGTGGATCGACGGCGTCAAGATGTCCGACGTCGAGGGGCTGAAGGCGGCCGGCCACGATCTGAACGCGCTGGCCGACACGCTGATCCAGTCCTTCCTGCGCCATACGCTGCGCGACGGCTTCTTCCATGCCGACATGCATCCGGGCAATCTCTTCGTCGATCCGAAGGGCATGATCGTCGCGGTCGACATGGGCATCGTCGGGCGTCTCGGCAAGAAGGAGCGCCGCTTCCTCGCCGAAATCCTCTACGGCTTCATCACCCGCGACTATATTCGTGTCGCGGAAGTGCATTTTGAGGCCGGCTACGTGCCCGGCCACCACAATGTCGAGAGCTTCGCGCAGGCGATCCGGGCGATCGGCGAGCCGATCCACGGGCAACCGGCCGAGACGATCTCGATGGGCAAGCTGCTGACGCTTCTGTTCGAGGTGACCGAGCTGTTCGACATGGCAGCACGGCCGGAGCTGGTGATGCTGCAGAAGACGATGGTTGTCGTCGAGGGCGTCGCCCGCATCCTCAACCCGCGCTTCAACATGTGGAAGGCATCCGAACCCGTCGTCGGGGAATGGATTCGCAACAATCTCGGACCCAAGCGGATCGCGACCGATATCAAGGACGGGCTGAAGGCGGCCATCAAGCTTGCCGAGGCGGCACCCGAGATCGCCGCCAAGACCGAGAAGTTCCACCACGAACTGCTCAAGATGAGCGAGAACGGCCTGCGCTTCGACGCCGAGACGGCCGAGGCGATCGGCAAGTCGGAAGCCCGCCACAGCCGCTCCGGCCGCTGGGCACTCTGGCTGATCGCGCTGACGCTGATCTATATCGCCTGGGTGGTTAGCTGACTGCTCAACATGAGCCTATCAATAATGAGAAAGCCCGCCATGTCGCGGGCTTTTCCTATTTTAGGCCAATAGCTCTATCGGCGCGACAGTCTTGCTGCGGCGAGTGCGGCGGCCATGCCGATCGCCAGCAGGCTCAGCGTGAACATCACGACCGCGTTCCAGCCATCGGCACCCCAGAAATAGCCGCCGACGGAGCCGGCGACGCTGGAGCCGATATAATAGGACAAGAGATACAGCGACGAGGCATGGCCCTTGGTGCCCTTGGCAAGCCGTCCGACCAGCGCGCTTGCGACCGAGTGGGCGACGAAGAAGCCCGAGGTCAGGAGTACGATGCCCAAGATGATCAGCGGCAGCGAGGCCGAGAGCGTCAGCGCCACACCGGTCGCCGAGAGCGCGATGCCAGCAGGCAGCACGACGAAGTGACCGAAGCGGTCGCCGAGCAGGCCTGCGATCCACGAGGCGGCGATGCCGAAGATGTAGACCGTGAAGATCAGGCCGAGTTCGGTCTGGTTGAGATTGTACGGCGCCTCGACGAGGCGGAAGCCGATATAGTTGTAGACCGTGACGAAGGTGCCCATGGCGAGGAAGCCGATGGCGAACAGGAAGGGCAGCGCCGGGCTCCTGATATGGCCGGCCCAGGCACCAAGGTGGAAGCGGGCGTCGAAGCCCTTGCGCGGGGTGAAGTTGCGCGAGGCGGGCAGGAGCAGGAAGAAGCCGATGGCAGCGGCAAGGCCGATCATACCAAGCGTGCCGAGCGCAATGCGCCAGGAAAAGAACTCGGCCAGCGAACCGGTGACGACACGGCCGGCCATGCCGCCGAAGGCATTGCCGGCGATATAGAGGCCCATGGAGGCGCCGAGGCCGCGCGGATCGATTTCCTCCGAGAGATAGGCCATGGCGACGGCGGGCACACCGCCGAGCAGCAGGCCTTCAAGCGCGCGAATGACCAGCAGCGCATGCCAGCTCGGGACCAGCGCGCAGGCGATCGTGCAAAGGGCGGCACCCAGCAGCGAGGCGAACATCAGGCTGCGGCGGCGGAAGCTTTCGGAGACGGCGGCGGCGCAGAAGATGGCGAAGGCGAGCAGGCCCGTCGACAGCGACAGGGAGAGCGAGCTTGCGGCCGGGCTGATGCCGAAGTCGCTGGCGAAGATCGGCATCAGCGGCTGGACGCAATAGAGCAGCGAGAAGGTGGCGAAACCCGAGAGGAACAGCGCGATGCTGGCGCGCCTGTAGGCCGGCGTGCCGCGCAGCAGGAACTGCTTTTCCTGCGCTTCGCTTCCCTGATGCTGGGGAGCGGCATTCTCGATGACGGTGAGATGAGGACGGGAGGGGATTTCCGAGGGGACGGACTGCTTGTCTGCGGCGCGTGGCATTGAGGACCAACCTTTCACGCCCTTTGATCTAGCCAACGGGCCATCATTTGTCCAATATATGAAACTGGCTTTCTTGATAGGTTTTGGAGATACCGATGGAGCTGCGCCATATCCGCTATTTCCTTGCGGTGGCCGAGGAGCAGAATTTCACCCGAGCCGCGGCCAAGCTCGGCATCGGCCAGCCGCCGCTCAGCCAGCAAATCCGCGATCTCGAAAACGAGATCGGGGCGGCGCTGTTTCACCGCGTGCCGCATGGCGCGGAGTTGACCGAGGCGGGGTCGGCGTTTCTGCCGGAGGCGCGGGCGGCGATTACATCGGCCGAGAAGGCAAAGCTTGCCGCCCAGCGGGCGACGCGCGGCGAGACAGGGCGGCTGGCGCTCGGATTCACCGCCTCCTCGGCCTTCAACACCGCCGTCAGCGGCACGATCCGCCGGTTTCGCGGGCAGTGGCCGGATGTCAGCCTTTCTCTCACCGAGATGAACAGCAACTGGCTGATGGAAAAGCTGATGCGGCAGGAGATCGACGCCGCCTTCATCCGCCCCGGTCTCGAGGACCCGAGGGATGTGCAGCTGAAGCGGCTGGCGGACGAGCCGATGCTGATCGCGCTGCCGGCGCACCATCCGCTGGCGAAGCTCAAGACCGTGCCGCTCTCGGCACTCGCGGGCGAGCCGTTCATTCTCTTCCCGCGCACCGTCGGTCTCAGCCTCTACGACGACATCGTGCGCGGCTGCCGGGATGCCGGCTTCGAGCTTGTCGTGACGCAGGAGGCGCCGCAGATTCCTTCCGTGATCAATCTCGTCGCCGCCGATCTCGGCGTGTCGATCGTGCCGGGCTCGCTCGCGCATCTGAAGCTCGACGGCGTCGCCTACCGGTCCATCGAGGGGCCGCCGCTGGTGGCGCGGCTGGGGCTGGCTATGCTGAAGGCGCAGCGCTCGCGTGTCGTCGGCAATCTGATGAGTCTTATCTGATCCGAGCGTTCAGCCTGATGGGTCCCAATAGGGCGGATCGCCGAAGGTCTTGCGCAGGTGATCGGCGACGGCGCGCAGCTTGGCGGAGGGATTGCGGCCCTCCGGATGGGCCATGTAGATGAACTCGGCTTCCGGCTTGTAGCCGACGTCGATCTCGCTCAGCAGCCCCTCGCTCACCGCCGGGCCGGCGATGAAGGCGGGGAGCAGCGCGATACCAAGACCGGCGACCGCCGCGTCGCGGATCATGTCGCCATTGTTCATGCCGAGCACCTGGCTGGCGCGGACGACGATGGCGCCATCGGGCGTCTGGAAGCGCCAGTCGGACACGCCGCGATTGGTGTAGAAAATACCCTTGTGACCATCGAGATCATTGAGCGTCTTCGGCGTGCCGTGTCGATCAAGATAATCGGGTGACGCGACCAGCAGGCGGCGACTGCGGCTGAGTTTCCAGACGACGAGGCGGGAATCGACGATCGGCCCGTTGCGCACGATGGCGTCATAGCCTTCGGAGGAGACGTCGACGCGGCGGTCGTCGATATCGAGCACCAGCTGGATCTCGGGATGCCTGGCCAGAAAGGGATAGAGCGCGGGGCCGAGATGCATGCGGCCGAAGGTGACGGGTGCGGCGATCCTCAAAGGACCGGAAAGCGTGCCGCGCCGCTCGGCCATCTCCGCCGTGGCGTCCTCGATCTCCTGGACGATGCGCGAGGCGCGCTCCAGAAAGGCGGTGCCATCCTCCGTGAGCGTCAGCTTGCGGGTGGTGCGGTGGAGCAGCATGCCGCCCAGAGAGCGCTCCAATTCGGCCAGCCTTTCGCTGACCACCGATTTCGACAGGCGAAGGCGTCGCGCCGCCTCGCTGACCGAGCCGGATTCCACCACCGACACGAACGCCGTTATTCCTTCGATCTTGATCATCGTTCGGTATTTCCGAATTCGAGTTCCGCTATTTGGAGACTAATCCGAACAAAAGGAAAATGCCATCTTCCACTCATCGAACGGGGCGGCAAACGCCACCCCAACCCAAAAAGGAGATGGAAGAATGAACCGCTTGAATGGAAAAGTCGCCATCATCACCGGTGCCAGCGCCGGCATCGGCCGCGCAACGGCTAGGCTCTTTGCAGCCGAAGGCGCCAAGGTCGTGGTCGGCGCCCGCCGTCAGGCCGAGCTCGACAGCCTGGTCGAGGAGATCAAGGCCGCCGGTGGAGACGCCGTTGCTGTCGCCGGCGACGTGCGCTCGGAAGACTATCACAGGGCACTGGTCGCCGCTGCGGTAGAGCGCTACGGCAAGCTCGACATCGCCTTCAACAATGCCGGCATCCTCGGCGAGGCCGGCCCCAGCACAGGCGTTTCCGAAGCCGGCTTCACCGAAGCGGTGACGATCAACCTGACCGCCTCGTTCCTTGCCGCGAAGCACCAGATCGGCCAGATGGAAAAGAATGGCGGCGGCTCGGTGATATTCACCTCGACCTTCGTCGGCTACAGCTTCGCCTTCCCTGGAGTAGCCGCCTATGCCGCCAGTAAGGCCGGCCTGATCGGCCTGACGCAGGCGCTGGCCGCCGAATATGGCCCGAAGAATGTGCGCGTTAACTCGGTGCTGCCTGGCGCCGTCGATACCGACATGTACCGCGAGATGAACGATACGCCGGACAAGCAGGGCTTCATCACCAACCTGCATGCGCTGAAGCGTGTGGCAACGCCCGACGAACTGGCCCGCTCGGTGCTCTACCTCGCCTCGGACGATTCCAGCTTCGTGACCGGCACGGCCTCGCTGGTCGATGGCGGCGCCTCGATCACCCGCACCTGATACGCATACCCGCTCGATCACCTTCGCCTTTCGGAGGGGGTGATCGCGACCCAACAGCAAGGCATTCTGCCGACCGCCCCCCCAACAACACATCATGGGCAAGCAGCCCACCCCACAAGGATATCAATCCATGTCACGCCTTCAGAACAAGACTGCCCTCATTACCGGCGGCACCAGCGGCATCGGCCTTGAAACCGCCCGCCAGTTCATCGCCGAGGGCGCCCGCGTCGCCATCACCGGCAGCAGCGCCAACAGCGTCGCAGCCGCCCGCGCCGAACTCGGCGACAAGGCCATCGTCATCCAGGCCGATGCCGGCAATGTCGCCGGGCAGCAAGTCGTCGCCGAAGCGATCAAAAATGCATTCGGACATCTCGACATCCTGTTCGTCAATGCCGGCGTGGCCGAGTTCGGCCCGGTGGAACAGTGGAGCGAGGCCGCCTTCGACAAGTCGATCGCGATCAACGTCAAGGGTCCGTTCTTCCTGATCCAGGCGCTGCTGCCGCTCTTCTCGAAGCAAGCCGCGATCGTGCTCAACACCTCGATCAATGCCCATATCGGCATGCCGAACTCCAGCGTCTATTCGCTGACCAAGGGCGCGCTGCTGACACTGGCGAAAACGCTTTCCGGCGAATTGATCGGCCGCGGCATCCGCGTCAACGCCGTCAGCCCCGGCCCGATCGCCACGCCGCTCTACAGCAAGCTCGGCGCTTCGGAAGCGGATTCCAAGGCGATGGCCGAACATATCCAGTCGCAGATCCCGGTCGGCCGCTTCGGCGATGCCGCCGAGGTCGCCAAGACCGTGATCTTCCTCGCCTCCGACGAGGCCGCCTATATCGTCGGCAGCGAACTCGTCATTGATGGCGGGATGAGCAATCTCTGAGACAAGATCTCGAACCTGCATCGAAGGCCGCGGATGTTTCGTCCGCGGCCTTTCTTTTTTATCAGGCGGCTTCGACCAGCCGACGGATGGCTGTCTCCAGCGTGGTCGTTCCCTTCTCTGGCTGGCCCTCAAATCTGATCCAGCCCTCGTTGAACCCGTCGAGCATCCGGATGCGCGGCATGGGGTTGCGCATGCCCTGCCCCTTGAACAGTTCCTCCCAGCTGTCGCGCGCGACGATTTCCGCGCTGACCGGCTTGCCGAGCGCAGCCGAGAAGGCGGCAGCCATATCGGCAGGGGACGCGGGCTCCGGTCCTTGCAGCTCGACGATGCGCCTTCCGGCCCAATCCTCCCGCAAGAGTGCGGCCGCCCTCCCGCCGACGTCGGCGACCGAGACCATCGGGCAAGCCTGGTAGAGCGGCTGGAGAAAACTGGCGAAGACGCCGACCTCGCGTGCGGCCGCCACATCCCAAGCTGCGTTCTCCATAAACCAGGCGGCGCGGAGGAAGGCGATCGGTAGCGGCAGGGTTGACAGCTCTCGCTCGACCAAGCCCAGCTGGCTGAGAAGGTTCGGCTCCTCGGCCTGCGCGCCAATGGTGGACAGGCAAACGACCCTTTCGGGCCGCGCCCGCAGCAGCGCGGTCTTCAGCGCGGCGATGACGGCGCGGACCTCAGGGAAGCCTGATGTCGGATCGAAAATCGGCGGGATCAACAGGAAGACGCCCTGCGCACCGGCAAAGGCGGCGGCCAGCGATTCGGCGTCCGTCATTTCGGCCAGCGCCAGTTCGGCGCCCTTTTCGCGCCATGCCTTGCCTTTTTCGGCGTTGCGAAGGATGGCGCGAACCGGCAAACCGGCCTGCAACAACTGCGTGGCGACGATGCCGCCGACCTGTCCGGTTACTCCTGTAATGGCGAACATTGGAAACTCCTTTGGTTCAGTTTTCCGTTCGCTGGCAAAATGATCGCTTCCGATCTTTGATTGAAGTGCGCATATGTCATATGATTGGTGACTCGTAATCACGGATGTATCGATGTTCGACGGGCGATTGCTGAATGGTGTGAGCGTGCTGGCGGCCGTGATCGAGAGCGGCAGCTTCGCGCGGGCGGCGGATGCAATGGGCTTGTCTCCGTCAGGCGTCAGCCGCGCCATCGCCCGGTTCGAAGGCCGCATCGGTTTGCGCCTGCTCGACCGAACCACCCGCACCATGCGCCTCACCGACGACGGTGCCCGCTTCTACGAGCAGGTGGCGCCGCTGCTGAGCGGCATCGAAGAGGCGGCAATGGCGGCGTCGGGCGTGGCGCAATCGGTGCGCGGGCGGCTCAGGGTGAATGTCGATCCGTATTTCTCGCGGCTGGTTCTGGGGCCCAGGCTTGCGGCGTTTCTCGATCTCTATCCCGAGCTACAGATCGAGATCATCACCCGCAACGAGATCGGCGATCTGGTGGCCGATGGCATGGATGTGGCGGTGCGCTTCGGCGATCCCTCGCAGAGTTCGCTGATTTCGCGGCTCCTGATGCGCACAAGGGTGATCACCATCGCGGCACCCGCCTATCTCGCCAAGCATGGGCGACCGACCTTGCCCGGCGATCTTGCCGGCCACACCTGCATCCAGTTCCGGGATTCGCTGACGGGCCGCCCCTTCGAATGGGAATTGCGGCGTGGCGCCGAGGTCGTGCCGATCGAGACGCGCGGACGCATTCTCGTCAACGACGCCGGCACAACGCTTGCCACCTGCCTTGCCGGCATCGGCATCGCGCAGGTGTTCTCGCTTGGGATGCAGGACTATCTGGAAAGCGGCCAGCTCATCGACCTGTTTCCTGATTGGTCAGACGAGACCTTCCCGCTCTACGCCTTCTATCCTTCGCGCCAGCACGTGCCGGCGAAGGTCAGGGCGTTTATCGATTTCTGCGTCGCGATCGTTCAGGAATAAGGGGTGAGGAGGCAGGGACGATGCCTCCTCACGCTGGTCAGATCGATCGTCGGCGCCGTGTTCTCACATAGATCCAGTCAAGCGCCAGCATGACGACGAGCGACAGGCCGACCAACGGGAAGATGATGCCGCCGATGACGAGGATGGCGATCAGCCCTCGGAACACGCGCTTGTCCGACGGCATCGGCGGGACGCCGAGCGAACCTTTCGGGCGGCGTTTCCACCACATGACGCCGGCGGATACCGCGAGCACCACAATGGCGATGCAGACGACCAGCAGGACAAGCTGGTTCGCCAGTCCGAACTCCTGCCCCATGTGAACGTTGATGCTCCACTCCATCGCCTTGCCGAGCGGGCCGTAATCGGCATAGCTCATGTCGATCAGCGGCTTTCCCGTGTACTGATCGAGATGCACGACACGCTGCTGCGAGAGATCATCCGGATAGACGGAGCCGGTGTAGACGCCCATCGCATCCGTGGGGATGTTGACGGCGTAGCCATGGTGCAGGCCGAGGCGATCGAACGTGGCGACGGCTTCGTCCAGGCTGATTGCGGTTGCGCCATGCTGATGGGCCGGGGATTGCGGGACCTGCGCCTGTTCGAGCGACCATGTGGTCTTGGCGATATGATCGACATGTTCGTCCGACATCGGCACGGCGACGCGCACGCCGGCCGGATAGCCGAAATTGTTTCCATTCGCCCACTCGTTGACCTTGGCGCCCCATACGCCGGACCACGGCATGCCGGTGACGGCCAGGAAGACGATGAAACCGCCCACGAAGAGGCCGAGCACCGCATGGGTATCGCGCCAGAAGACGCGTTTGCGGGGTGTGCCGCGAATGCTGAGCACACCGCCGGTCTGCTTGCGCGGCCACCAGAGATAAATCCCGGTACCGACAAGCAGGATCGCCCAGCCGGCCGCAATTTCGATCAGCGCGCGGGTGTAGGAGCCGAAATATTTGAGGCTGTGGAGATAGCGCACCGTCCACATGATCGTGCCGCGATCCGGCAGCGCGCCGAGCACCTTGCCGCTGTAGGGATCGACATAGACGGCGATATTGCCCTCGTCCGCGGTGTGGATGGTGATCTCCGCCGATGCCCCGGGATCGACTGGATCGGTGAACTTGATTGCGGTGCCGGGGTGGGCGGCAAGGGCTGCGTCCACCATTGCGGATGGCGGCCGCGCTACCTGCTGGCTGACTGCGACGCGTTTCAGATCGGCATGGACGACTTTGTCGATCTCGTCCTTGAAGAGATAGAGCGCGCCGGTGACGGCGAGCGAAAGCATGAAGGGCAGGACAAGAAGACCTGCGTAGAAATGCCAGCGCCAGACGGCGCGGTAAAGATCGGACGGGGAGCGCACGGCAGCGCTCGCGCCTTCCCGACCGATGGTGAAATCGGACATGATATGTCTCCTGATGATGAAGAATGAAGCCGGCAATGGTCGAGCCGGCAGTCGGACGTCAGGAGATTTGTGGTGGCGCGCGCGGCTGGCCGATCAGGCCACGCAGGGTGGGCGTGATGGCGTTTTCCGCGGTGAAGACAACAGTGGCGACGCCGACGGCATCGACGTGAAGGGTAGCGGTATCGGCGCCGAGGATGGCCGGCATCGCGTGGGCCGCGAGACGGCAGAGCGTGCAGCAGGGACAATCGGCGGCCTTGCCATGGGATTGATCATGCGATGCGCCACCATCGCTATTCTCGGCATGATAGGCATGGTCGACGACGCTCTCGCCAGCCATCGCGCAGATCGACTGCAGGGGATCGTTGGCGGAGGCCGCCATCGATCCCTGCGCCTGGCCTGACAGCAGGCCCTGGATCAGCAACAGGAAGGCAACGAGCAGCGTGATGGCGCTTGCCGATACCCTGTCCCGCAAAACTGTCCTGATCATCCCCATATCCGCTGCATGCCACAGCGCGTGGGCAATGTCACGCCTGCAGGCTAACACCGCTAAGGATGCATTCCATCCATGTAATCATCAACTTAGGCGTTCGGCGCTAGAAGATGCGACCTTTAGCCACCTCCCTGCCGGATCGCTCTCGGACGATTTGCATTTCCAAGCTGTCCCCTTCCCGCCTGCCGCGTGTCGTAGGTGGACGCTTGCACCGTTGCGCGTTCAGGCATAGTGGCATCTGAAGCTCTTCGACTACCCCGATTCCTTCCCATTTCCTGCGGCTCTCTTCGTTCCGGAGACCTCCATGCTGTTCGGTATTCTCTGCGGCATCGCCACCTGCGCCCTGTGGGGGCTGACCTTTGTCGTGCCGCGCGCCATCGCGCCCTTCACGACGCTCGATCTCACCGTGGCACGATACGGCCTGTTTGCGCTGACCAGCGTGGTGCTGATGGTGCATCCGCGCTTCCGGCCACGCGGCATCAAGCTCAGGCCGATGATCACGGCGCTGCTGCTCGGCGGCGTCGGTTATGTCGGCTATTTCATCAGCGTCGCCTATGCGGTCCGGTTCGCCGGTGCGGCCATACCGCCGCTGGTGATCGGAACCATGCCGGTCATTCTGCCGATGATCGCCAACTTCCGCGACCGCTCCGTTTCCTGGCGGCTGCTCGCGCTGCCACTGATCCTGATCGCGGCCGGGATCGCCTGGGTGAACGTCGCCGTCTTCGCATCCACGCCGACGGGCGACCGGGCGATGATCGCCTACGGCATCGCGTCGGCGGCGATCGGGCTCGTTCTCTGGGTCGTCTACGGACTGGCGAGCACCGCCACCATGCAATCGCCCGACGCGCCCGACATCCTGCAATGGACAGGCCTTCAAGGCATCGGCGCCGGGCTCGGCAGCCTTGTGCTGATCCCGCTGACATCGCTGAACACGCCGATCGTCTTTACCGATATCGACCTCATGCGCTTCCTGCTCTGGTCATTGATCATGGGGCTTGCCGGCGCGTGGTTGGCCACGCTTTTGTGGATGATCGCCTCCAAGAGGCTGCCTCTGGCGCTGGCGGCCCAGCTGATCGTCGCCGAAACCGTTTTCGGGCTCATCTTCGGCTTCGTTTTCGAACAGCGTCTTCCAACACTTGCCGAGGCCGGCGGCTCGTTGCTGCAGCTTGCGGGCGTCGGCATGGCGATCGCGATCTTCAGCCATGTCAGGCAACAGCAGCACGCGTGAGCGATGGTGCGAACCACTCGCGCCGATTGCTTATTATCCGCCAAAGGCTTAGGGTTTTGCCCAGTCAATTCCACTTTGGACAAGCGGCATGGTTCTCAGCGGCAAACGCATCCTCCTCATCATCTCCGGCGGTATCGCGGCCTATAAAAGCCTCGACCTGATCCGGCGCCTTCGCGAGCGCGGCGCCTCGGTCCGGCCGGTGATGACATCGGGCGCGCAGCAGTTCGTCACGCCGCTTGCCGTCGGCGCGCTGGCTGCCGACCATGTGTTCACCGATCTGTTTTCGCGGCAGGACGAGCAGGATGTCGGCCACATAAGACTGGCGCGCGACTGCGACCTCGTGCTGGTGGCGCCGGCGACAGCTGATCTCATGGCGAAGATGGCGAACGGGCTGGCCGACGACCTTGCCTCGACAGTGCTGCTCGCCACCGACCGGCCCGTGCTTTTGGCGCCGGCGATGAACCCGCATATGTGGAGCAATGCCGCGACCAGGCGGAATGTCGCGACGCTTCACGGCGACGGCGTCCATTTCATCGGGCCGATGTCCGGCGAGATGGCGGAAAGCCGCGAAGCTGGCGTGGGCCGCATGGCCGAACCGCTGGAGATCGTCGCCGCTGTGGAGCGACTGCTCGATACCAGCCCGAAGCCGCTTGCCGGGCGCAAGGCGATCGTGACTTCGGGCCCCACGCATGAGCCGATCGATCCGGTGCGCTATATCGCCAACCGCTCATCCGGCCGACAGGGCCACGCGATCGCATCGGCGCTGGCAAGGCTTGGGGCGGACGTGACGCTGGTCTCGGGACCGGTGACGATCGCCGACCCCATTGGCGTCACGACCGTTCATGTCGAGCGCGCCGACGAGATGCGCGACGCGGTGCTGACAGCGCTGCCCGCCGATATCGCGGTGATGGTCGCGGCCGTCGCGGACTGGCGCGTGGCATCCGCGTCCGATCAGAAGATCAAGAAGCATCCCGGAGAGTCCATTCCGACGCTGGCTCTTACCGAAAACCCGGATATCCTGAAGACGATCGGCCATCACACGCTGCGGCCGAAACTCGTGGTCGGCTTTGCCGCCGAGACGCAGGACGTCGACAACAACGCGAAGGCGAAGCTGGAACGCAAAGGCGCCGACATGATCGTCGCCAACGACGTCTCGCCGGCAACCGGCATCATGGGTGGGGTGCGCAATCGCGTTAAGATCGTTTCGCGCGACGGTATCGATCAATGGCCCGACATGGCCAAGGAGGATGTCGCGACCAAACTTGCGGAACTGATCGCCGAACGCCTCAGGCGGGGATAGCGACGGGCGGGACTTTGGCCGGTGCGCTGATCGGCTGGAACGGCGTGACGTCAAGGCCGCTAGCCATCAGGGCGACCGCGCTGCCATCTGGAATTTCCGTCCAGGCATCGACATCATCGTTGAGCGGTTCCGAGACGAGGCAATAGCCTTTGCCAACAGGAGACGCATAGAGCGTCGGCGCCTTGCGATCGGTCGCGTAGCGGATGGCGTAGAGCGCGTTGCCATCGGAGAAGGCTGCGGTGTAGCGCACCAGCGCGGAGCCGAGGATGTTTTCCGACAGGCCCTCGACGAAGCGGATCATTTCCGACATCGCCGCGATCGGCGTTTGGCGCAGGCCGAACTGAAGTGCCAGAAGGAACATCAGTTCGGAATCGGTGGTGCCGCCGCGCGCGTTGAAGAGGTCATCATCCAGCATCGCCTCCATCGAGCGGCGAAGCCGCTCGAAGCCTGCTATCTGGCCGTTGTGCATGAAGGACCAGTTGGCGAAAACGAATGGATGGCAGTTGTCGCGCCGCGTGCCGCCGCCCGTCGCGGCCCGCACATGGGCCAGAAACAGCGGCGAGCGGATCTGCCGCGCCAGGCTTTTCAGATTGCAATCCGACCAGGCCGGAAGCGTGTCTCGATAGCGGCCGGGCTCGGGGTGATCGCCGTACCATGCAATGCCGAAGCCATCGCCATTCGTCGCCGTCTTGGCGCGGGTGGCGCAGTGGGATTGCTCGATGAGGGAGTGCGCAGGCGAAGAGACAAGCTCCTCCAGATAGAGGGGTTCTCCGCGATAGGCTGCCCAGCGACACATGCTATTCACTCCACAACCCGCCTCGATCGTGGCGGGACAATGCTGAAACGCATCGACGATTGTCGAATCCGATGGTTAATAACAACTAAACAAGCGAGCGGCTTGCAAGGCGAACATGACGTTTTTCTGACATTGGCGGCGATCAACTTCCGCAATGCAGCATTTTGTTTCGTGAGGAGAGATGGGTCGGGGACACACGCGCCGTGACACGTCTTGAGCGGTACGCTTGATGAAAAGGCTGAGATCGCTTATGTTCCAGGAGTGGAAGGCAGGTTGCTGCCTGCCTTCCGTTTGCTTAGACCAAGAGAGTTACCCGGACCTCTAGCAACCAGCTGGTCCGGGTTTTTCTTATCCTAAACGTGATGCCAAGTGGAAACCACATAGCTCACCTCCTTGTGGGATAGCGAGGCCGATCGCCGCGGTCGGGGTTGCCTATCTTCCCCGATCCCGCCGGCTGGCGCGGCGGACGCTGCTTTGCTACCCACGGCGCAAGCAATATCATCCCTTGGTTGCAATTTCCATTACGCCGAAATTGGGCCTTGCATCCTGATGAAATGCTCTTACCTTTCTTCTATCGGAAACAGAACGAAAGGAAGGTGGTCCAATGTCTAATGAGATTTCGAACCTCGTAACGGGCTTGGAAGTGGTGATGAAGGCGAGGCAGCCCTCGCTCTGAAACCCGCCTTCCTGGGATCGCCTCGCGCGATCCGGCCAGTTGACAGGCCAGAACTCATGGAAAGGGTCGCTTCGCGCGGCCCTTTTCCGTTTCCGGGTTTGCCTTTGGCGACGGGATTGACGAAGTCGCTGGCGGAGAATAGTCATAAAGTCATCTGATGACTTTATGAGGCATCCTTGCAGCCGCTATCGAAAACCAATCTCGCGGAAACCGCGACAGAGGCGATCCGCGCCGAGATCCTCGCCAAGCGCTGGGCCGTCGGCGAGAAGCTGCCCAACGAGGCCGCGCTCTCCTCCATGCTCTCCGTCAGCCGCGGTACGGTGCGCGAGGCCGTGCGGGTGCTCGTCTCGCAAGGCTTGCTTGAGACGCGGCAGGGGTCCGGCACCTATGTGCTCTCGACGACCGACGCTGCATTGCCGCTCACCATGGCCCGGCGCGCCGGGCTTCGCGATCTGTTCGAGGCGCGATGCGCTCTCGACGTCGAGGCCGCACGGCTAGCGGCGTTGCGCCACACGCCACAGACGATCGCAACGCTGCGCGCGCTGCTTGCCAGCCGCGGCAATTTCGAAGGCGGCGACAAGGCAGCCTTCATCGAGCGCGACCTTGCCTTCCACAAGGCGGTGATCGCCGCCTCCGGCAACCGCGCGATGATCGAGATCTACGACTTTTTTTCCGCCTCGATCGCCGAGACCATCGAGGCGACGCTGGGCGAAGATATTCCCGAGCCCGACATGCAGGCCCACGCCGCCATCATCGACGCGATCGCCACCGGCGATGCCGAAAAAGCGGATGCGGCGGTGCGCGCCTTCATGGCTCCCGTCATCACAGCTCTCGACCGGATGATCCTTTCATGACTACGCCCTTGCAAGATGCCACCCATCTCTACGATCACGCCGAGGAGCAACTGATCGATGCGGAAGCCGACAGCGTGCCGCAACCGCAGCCGCCGATCGGAACGAGCGCGACGGGACGGTTCGTGCTCGGCGCCAGTCTGGTGCTGATCGCCTTTAACCTGCGGCCTCTGTTTTCAAGCGCGTCCACGCTGCTGCCCGAAATCCGCAGCGAGCTTGGCCTGTCGGCGCTTGGCACCAGCCTGCTGACGACACTGCCGGTCGTGTGCCTCGGCGCCTTTTCGCCGCTGGCGCCGAAGCTCGCCCAACGTATCGGCGCCGAGCGAACGCTGCTCGGCGTGCTCTTGCTGCTGGCGCTTGGAACGGCGCTGCGTGGTCTCTCCTCCATCCCGCTTCTGTTTATCGGTTCGGCGCTCGCCGGCGCCTGCATCGCTGTCGGCAATGTGCTGCTGCCCGGTCTGGTGAAGCGGGATTTCGCCGATCGTGCGGCGCTGATGACGGGCTTCTATACGATGGCGCTCTGCGCGGGCGCGGCCGGCGCGGCGGGATTTACGCTGCCGCTGGAGCGCGCCTTCGGCGGTTCGATGGCAGCGGCACTGGCGATCTGGGCGCTGCCTGCGCTCGTCGTCGGCCTGATCTGGCTGCCGCAGGTGCTATCGACAAAAACGCAGGTGAAGCGCAGCGGCTTCACCGTCGAGGGGCTGTGGCGGGACAGGCTCGCATGGCAGGTTACGCTGTTCATGGGGCTGCAGTCCGCACTTGCCTACTGCGTCTTTGGCTGGTTGGTGCCTATCCTGCGCGAGCGCGGCATGGATGGCGTTAGCGCCGGTGCGATCGTTTCCGTCTCGGTCATGGTGCAGGCTGCTTCCTGCCTGGTCGCGCCGCAAATCGCGGTGCGCGGCAAGGATCAACGCGTGATCAACGCAGCGCTTTGCGGCATTGCCGTGGTCGCGCTGCTGGGGCTCCTCTTCGCGCCGCTTTCCACGGTCTGGCTCTGGGCGGTGCTTCAGGGGATCGGCCAGGGCGGACTGATCGCCGCGGCGATGACAACGATCGTGCTACGCTCACGCGACCCGCATGTGGCGGCGCATCTTTCCGGCATGGCGCAATGCGTCGGCTATCTGCTTGCCGCCATCGGGCCGCTCGTCGTTGGCCTCATCCGCGGTTGGACCGGGAGTTTCGCCTGGTGCGCGGTGCTGTTCGTGGCGCTCGGAACGGGAGCCGCCATCAACGGCTGGAACGCCGGGCGGGCGCTCCACGTCAACGCGCGGACGGTCGAAAAAGCCGCCGATTGAGACCTTCACCATCTGTTGATGCCCTCTTCAGCGCAGCCGATGCTAGGCTCCGCGCAAAGACGGCATCTGCGGAGGAACAGTCGTGCGCTTTCGATCCATTGTCCTGGCCACGATCCTGGCCACCGGGCTCACTGCCTCATTCACCCCGTCCGTGACCTATGCGCAAGACGCCGCGCGGCCATCCGCTGGATCGCGCGAGGGCGTGCTGAAGCTGCTGCCGGCGGATTCGGTCACCGAGCATGAGATCACCCTTGATGGCCGCAAGCTCGCCTACACCGCGACTGCCGGAACACTCGACATGTTCGGCCAGGATGGCGCCCAGACGGCGGCGATCTTCTATACCGCTTACGTCAAGAAGGATGGCGAGACCAACCGGCCGCTGACCTTTGCCTTCAACGGTGGCCCGGGGGCGGCCTCGGCTTTTCTGCATCTCGGCCTCGTCGGTCCCAGGATCGTCGACTTCGGGCCGAAGGGCGATGACGGCGCGGGAGCCCGGCTGGTCGACAACCCGAACAGCTGGCTCGATTTCACCGACCTCGTGCTGATCGACCCTGTTGGTACCGGCTGGAGCCGGACGGTGAAGCCCGACGACGCTTCGAAATATTACAATGTGAATGCCGACGCCGAGAGCGTGGCCAAGGCGATCGCTCTTTACGTCACGCACAACAACCGGGCGTCCTCGCCGAAATATCTGCTGGGCGAGAGCTATGGCGGCTTCCGGGCCGCCAAGGTGGCGAGCGCGCTCAAGGATACGCAGGGCATCATCGTCTCGGGCGCGGTGATGCTGTCGCCGCTCCTCGAGGGGCAGTTGATGTTCGGCGCGGACGAGTTCGCGCTTGGCGCGGCGCTGGAGTTGCCGTCGCTGGCCGCGGCCGAGATGGATCGGCGAAAGACATTCGACGAGACCAAGCAGCGCGAAGCCGAACGGTTTGCGCTTGGCGAATATCTGACGATGCTGGCGGGGGCGGCACCCACGGGGGATGCGGCAAAGGCGTTCTATTCCAAGCTTTCCGACATGACGGGGATCCCCGTGGACGTGGTCGAAAAGAACCGCGGCTTTCTCGGCAACGCCTTCGCAAAGGAGGTGGGCAAGAGCGACGGGTTGGTCGCCAGCCCCTATGACGCGGCCTTTACCACGCCGGATGCGTTTCCGGAGACCTCGGACGCAAGGGGCGACGACGCCATTCTCGACGGTTTCACCCGCGCTTATGGTGGTGCTTTCGCCGACTACGCCCGCAACGAGCTCGGCTTCAAGACGGAGATGACCTATTCGCTGCTCGATAGCGACGTGAACCGCCAGTGGGAATGGGGCCGCCGAGGTGGCGGCTCGCGCCTTCAGGCAAGTGTGACCGGCGACATCAGGCAGTTTCTCGCGGCCGTTCCGAGCTTCCGCCTGCTGATCGCGCATGGCTACAGCGATCTCGTCACGCCCTATGGCGTCAGCCGCTATGTCGTCGACCATCTACCGGCTTCACTTGCAGCAAACCGGGTCGGCCTGAAGGTCTACCAGGGCGGGCACATGTTCTACACCCGCAGCGATCAGGGCGCTTCGTTCACCAAAGACGCGAAAGCATTCTATGCGGCCAATGTCCCCGTCATGCCGGGAGATTGAGCTGACGCCAACGTCTGCGGGGGCGGCACTCAGGGGCCTCAATGACTTTTTAGGGTTGTCATCGGGCTTTGCTGCCACATTTAGACCACATGTCCTATCAAGCGCAGCCACACCTCCCTCTGAAGCCGCAGCAGGTTTCAGGGACCTCGTTTCTGTTCAATCTGCTCCGGTCCTCGGCCGCCGATTGGGCGCTGTTTCTCGATATTGACGGCACCTTGCTCGATCTCGCCGACACGCCCGATGGCATCGTCGTGCCGTCTGCCTTGCCGCAGCAACTCGATCAGTTGTCGCGCAAGCTGGGTGGCGCCGTGGCGCTTGTGACCGGTCGGGCGCTGCCCTATGCCGACAAGCTGTTTGCCCCCTACCGGTTTCCGATCGCCGGCCTGCATGGCGCGGAACTGCGCCGCGCGGACGGGCGGATCGAGCAGGCCGAGCCGACGGCGCAATTCGAGACGCTCAAGGCCGAACTGCGCGACGAGACATCGGGCTTTGATGGCGTATTGATCGAAGACAAGGGAGCGGCTGTTGCCGCCCACTATCGGCTCGCGCCGCAGCGACAGGCCGAACTCGAGCCGCTGATGGAGGCATTTCTTGCCAAAGCCGGTGAAGACTGGACGTTGCAGCGCGGCAAGATGGTGCTCGAAATCCGCCCCTCCAGCGCCGACAAGGGGCATGCGGTGGAGACCTTTCTCTCGGAAGCGCCATTCGCGGGCCGACTGCCGATCGCCATTGGCGACGACATCACCGACGAGGCGATGTTCCATGTCGCCAACCGGCTGGGCGGGCATTCGATCCGCGTCGGGGTGCCGCTTTCGGGCACCGCCGCGACACTGACGTTACCCAATTCCGCAGCCTTGCGGGAACTGATCGCGCATCTCGCCGTTTGACCACCGCAGCACCACCATTGCCATTTTATTCGTATTGCGTTCTTGAAAGGAATTGCCCGTGAGCCGTCTTGTGATCGTTTCCAACCGTGTCCCCGTCCCGCAAAAAGGCGGCGCAGCGGCAGCTGGCGGCCTGGCCGTGGCGTTGCAGGCCGCTCTTCAGGAGCGCGGCGGGATCTGGATGGGTTGGTCGGGCAAGTCGAGCGGCGATACCGAACCGGGCGCGCTGCACATCCAGGAAGACGGCAAGATCACTTATGCCCTCACCGACCTCACGGAAAAGGACGTCGACGAATACTATTTCGGCTTTGCCAACCGCGTACTCTGGCCGATCTGCCACTACAGGCTGGATCTGGCCGAATACGGCCGCAAGGAGATGACCGGGTATTTCCGCGTCAATCGCTTCTTCGCGCACCGCCTGGCGCCGATGCTGAAGCCCGACGATACGATCTGGATCCACGACTACCACCTGATCCCGCTTGCCGCCGAACTCAGACAGATGGGGGTCAAGAACCGTATCGGCTTCTTCCATCATATCCCCTGGCCGCCGGCCGATGTGCTGGCGGCGATGCCGGTGCACGAGGAAATCATGCGGGGGCTGGCTGCGTATGACCTCGTCGGCTTCCAGACCGATCACGACCTTGAGAATTTCGCTGGCTGCCTGCGCCGAGAGGAGATGGGGGATGCGCTCGGCGACGGCCGCTTCAACTCCGGCGACAAGATTTTCAAGGGCGGCGCCTATGGCATCGGGATCGAGACGGAGACCTTCGCCAAGTTCGCGCGCAAGGCCGTCGGCCACGCCATGGTGCACAAGGCCAAGGAGAGCATCATCGGCCGCGACCTGATCATCGGCGTCGACCGGCTCGACTATTCCAAGGGGCTGACACAGCGCATCGACGCCTTCGAGCGCTTCGTGCTCAACAACCCCGCCCACCAGCGCAACGTCACCTATCTGCAGGTGACGCCGAAATCGCGCTCGGAAGTTCCCGAATACGAGCAGATGCAGCGCACGGTGGCCGAACAGGCAGGCCGGGTGAACGGGGCGCTTGGCACCGTCGACTGGGTGCCGATCCGCTATATCAACCGCTCGCTCAGCCGACCGATTCTCGCCGGGCTCTACAGGCTCGCCAAGGTTGGGCTCGTCACGCCGCTTCGCGACGGGATGAACCTTGTCGCCAAGGAATATGTGGCCGCGCAGGATCCCGAGGATCCGGGTGTTTTGGTGCTCTCGCGTTTCGCGGGCGCCGCGCGAGAGCTGAAGGGGGCGTTGCTGGTCAATCCCTACGATATCGAGGGCACGGCCAATACGCTGGCGCGTGCGCTGAACATGTCGCTCGAGGAGCGCAAGGAGCGCTGGCAGCGGATGATGGACTATCTCATCGTCCACGACGTCTCGCGCTGGTGCGACGACTTCCTGCAGGACCTTGCTGCCTGACCTTGGGCGGCCTGACGACAGCGATGTCAGAGACCGGCTTCGGCCAGCATCCAGGCGCCGAGTTCGTTGCTCCCGGGCGTGCGGTTTTTCGGCTGCAGCAGGAAATAGCCGCGGTCCGGCGCTTCCAGCGTCGGCCCCGCAAGAGAGAGTATGCCGGTAGAGAGCAGCGTATCGACCAGGCCCATCCACCCGAGCGCGAGCCCCTGTTCGCCAAGGGCTGCCTGCACCACCAGCGAATAGGTATTGAAGCTGAGATCGCCCTGCCCGGCAAAGGCTTCACGCCCGACACCGATTGCGGCGAAGTAGCTGCGCCAATCGAACCAGGGCGATGGTGCGGCGGTATCGAGGTGGATCAGCCTGTTGCGGGCGAGATCGTCGGGCGTTTCGAAGGGGCCGTTGCGCTCGATGAAACCGGGGCTGCAGACGGGCGCCACCTTTTCCGGCAACAGAAGCTTTGCGTCCCTGCCGAATTCCGCACGGGTGCCGAAGACGACGGAGACATCGCCTTCGCCCGACCGATGCCGCTCCATGCGCTGCGTGGCGATGATCTGGATATCCGTATCCGGATGGACGAGCCTAAACGCGTGCATGCGCGGGATCAGCCAGAGCGCGGAAAAGGCGTAGTCCGTATGCAGGCGGATCGACGGGCGCTCCTTTTCGCTGCGCAGCCTGCGCGTCAGCTGGTCGATCTCATCGACGCTTCTCGCGACCAGATCGAAGAGCCGCTGCCCCTCCGGCGTGAGCTCGACGCCACGGTGCTGGCGCTTCAGCAACGTCACGCCGATCTGCTCTTCCAGCCTGCGGATCTGGTAGCTGACGGCCGGCTGGGTCAGCCCGAGCGCGACGGCTGCGGCCGACAGGCTGCCGGCGCCGCCGATCTCCGCGAAAATGCGCATCCATCCCAGATCGATCGGCCGCTCTGCCATAAAAAATCCTGTTGGGAACCATCGAAAAAAGCTGCCTTCACAGGGACGATGCTAGTGTTGTTCAATAAAACTATCAAATGACAAAAAAGGGGAAATGAGATGACAGCAGCTTCCATGATCCGCCGTCTTGCCGCGGGCGTTGTGCTTTCCGCTCTTGCCGTAGGATCGGCCGCCGCCGCCGATGACGCAGCTTGCAAGGCGATCCGCATGTCCGATCCGGGCTGGACCGATATCACGGCCACCAACGGCGTGACTTCCGTGATCCTGACGGCGCTCGGTTACGAGCCCGACGTCAAGACGCTGTCGGTGCCGATCGGCTACCAGTCGATGAAAAACGGCGAAATCGACGTCTTCCTCGGCAACTGGATGCCGGCGCAGAAGGCCTTCATCGACGACCTCACTGCCGCCAAGGCGATCGAGGTGATGAACAAGAACCTCGAGGGCGCCAAGTTCACGCTCGCCGTGCCGACCTACGTGGCCGACAAGGGCATCAAGGATTTCGCCGACCTGCAGAAGCACGGCGACGAATTCGGCAAGCAGATCTACGGCATCGAGCCGGGTGCGCCCGCCAATGGCAACATCCAGAAGATGATCGACGCCAACGATTTCGGCCTCAAGGACTGGAAGCTGGTGGAATCGGGCGAGCAGGCAATGCTGGCGCAGGTCGAGCGCGCCGGAAAAGACAAGGGCGCCGTGGTGTTCCTGGCCTGGGCGCCGCATCCGATGAACGAGAAGTTCCAGATCACCTATCTCTCGGGCGGTGACGCTTATTTCGGCGCGAACTATGGCGGCGCCGAGGTCTATACGCTGGCGCGCACCGGCTGGTCGGAAAAGTGCCCGAACGCGGCCGCGCTGATGAAGAACCTGAAGTTCGATATCAGCATGGAAAACGCGCTGATGGGCTCGATCCTCGGCGGCGAGGATCCGAAGGCAGCGGCAACCGCATGGCTGAAGGCCAATCCGACAGCCGTCGACCCATGGCTCTCCGGCGTTACCACACTTGACGGCAAGCCTGCCGCGGACGCCGTAAAAGCGTCTCTCGGCCTCTGATACTTCAAGGACATATAAACAGCATGGCGCGCCCGAATTTTCTCATCCTGATGGTCGACCAGTATAACGGGACGCTGTTTCCCGACGGGCCGGCCGAGTTTCTTCACGCGCCACACCTGAAAGCCCTGGCGAAGCGCTCCGTGCGCTTTGCCAACACCTACACGGCAAGTCCGCTCTGCGCGCCGGCGCGGGCCTCCTTCATGTCCGGCCAGCTGCCGAGCCGCACCCGCGTCTATGACAACGCCGCCGAATTCGCCTCCGATATCCCGACCTTCGCGCATCACCTGCGCGCGGCCGGGTATCACACCGCACTGTCCGGCAAGATGCATTTCGTCGGCCCCGACCAGCTGCACGGCTTCGAGGAGCGGCTGACCACCGATATCTATCCTGCCGATTTCGGCTGGACGCCCGACTATACCAAGCCGGGCGAGCGCATCGACTGGTGGTACCACAATCTCGGCTCGGTGACCGGCGCCGGTGTCGCCGAGATTACCAACCAGATGGAATATGACGACGAGGTCGCCTACAACGCCACCCGCAAGCTCTACGACCTCTCGCGCCGGCAGGACGACCGTCCCTGGTGCCTGACGGTCAGCTTCACGCATCCGCACGACCCCTATGTGGCGCGGCGCAAGTTCTGGGATCTCTACGAGGGTTGCCCTCACCTCGACCCCGAGGTCGGCACGATCCCCTTCGAGGAGCAGGACACGCATTCGCAACGGCTCTTGAAGGCCTGCGACTACGATGCCTTCGAGATCACCCGCGAGCAGGTGCGCAACGCGCGGCGCGGCTACTTCGCCAATATATCCTATATCGACGAGAAGGTCGGCGAACTCATCGACGTGCTTGAGCGCGGGCGTATGGCCGAGGATACCGTCATCCTCTTCGTCTCCGACCATGGCGACATGCTGGGCGAGCGCGGCTTGTGGTTCAAGATGTGCTTCTTCGACGGCTCCGCGCGGGTACCGCTGGCCATATCGGCGCCCGGCTGGGAGCCGAAGCTGATCAGCCAGCCGGTATCGACGCTCGACGTGACGCCGACGCTGGCCTCTCTCGCCGGCATCGACATCACCAAGCTGAAGCCCTGGACCGACGGCGAGGATCTGACGCCGCTTGCCACGGGAACAGGCACACGCGGGCCGGTGCCGATGGAATATGCGGCCGAGGGGTCGATCGCGCCGCTGGTCGGCCTTCGCGACGGCAAGTTCAAGCTGACGCTCTGCGACGAGGACGCGGCGATGCTGTTCGACCTCGACGCTGACCCGAAGGAATTGAGGAACCTCGCCACTGATCCCGCCTATGCCGAAACGCTGGCGCATCTGACCGCGCAGGCAGAGAAGCGCTGGAACCTGAAAAGCTTCGATGCCGCCGTGCGCGAAAGCCAGGCGCGGCGCTGGGTGGTCTACGAGGCGCTGCGCAACGGCGCCTATTATCCCTGGGACTACCAGCCGCTGCAGAAGGCCTCGGAGCGCTACATGCGCAACCACATGGACCTGAATGTGCTGGAAGAAAACCAGCGATATCCGCGCGGCGAGTGAGATTGCTCGATTGCCGGCGACCGGATAGGGTCCGGTCACCGAAACGAGGAGACATCTCATGAAAATCAGCGCACGCAACCGCCTCAAGGGCAAGGTCATCGAGATCACGCTCGGCGCCACGACGGCGCATGTCCGCATCGATATCGGCGGCGGTTCGATCGTGACGTCGTCGATCACCAACGAGGCTGTGAAGGAACTCGGGCTGACCGTCGGTTCCGACGCCTATGCCGTGGTCAAGGCCTCCGACGTGATGGTCGCCGTCGACTGAAGTCAACGGCGATATTTTCACATGCCTCAGGCGTAGACCTTGAGATTATGCAGCTTCAGCGGCTCGGCCAGGATGTCCTTGTGGAGTTCCACGAGGGCTTTCAGGTAGGGCTGCTCGAAATGAGCGGTCAAGGCTGCCTGGTCGCGCCAGCTTTCGCGGATGAAGAAGGTGCCCGGCGCATCCGCGTCCTCATGGACCACAAACTGGACGCAGCCTTCCTCGCCGCGGGTCGGCTCGACGATTGCGAGCGTCGCTTCGCGCAGCTGATCCTCGCAACCCGGCTTTGCACGGAAGGCGGCAATGACTTCGATCATATTGATTGCTCCTAATCGATAAAACAACGGCCGGCCCCGCGGGAGACCCCGACGGGCAGCCGTAATCGATAGCTACAAGCCTGATATCGATGGAACAATGACGAATGGCTGCCAAACCGTTCACAATGGCGATAGGTCGCAGCCGCGCGTCTATGCCTTCTGGCAATAATGCGCCGTGCCCTCGTCACCTGTCTGGAAATCGCCGGGCTGGGGCGGAGCGATCGGCTTGAACAATGTGCGATCCGGTTTCAGGTCGAGCAGCGGCGTGCCATCGAGGCAATCCATGCCGCGGACCAACAAGGTCGAGCCTTCGACAGCTTCGAGCTTGACGATCGAGGTGCCGATCGGATTGGGGCGGACAGGAGAGCGCAGCGAGAAGGTGCCGTGCACCTTGCCCGAATTGGCCGGGCTTTGCAGCACGAGATCGCGGCGGGAGCGATCCAGCCAGTAGAGGACTTCCAGCCGCTCGAAAGCCTCGACGCCCTGCAGCGCCTGCGTCCAGGGCTCGAATATCTCGATCCGGCAGATCGGCCCGTCATGGCGCCCCTGGCGCGGCGTTTCCATGCGGGACGTCCAGGGTGTCAGGATGCGGCCGATGAAGACCAGGCCGGCATCCGTGGGTGCCGGCGCCTCGACCGCCACTTCGTTTTTCCGGATTTCGTTTTCCCTGACCATATCGCGCTCCCGTTTGCGGGAGCGACTATGGCATGGCGTTATAGCCTGGGAAACATCACGCCGCCTTGGCGACGTGATATTCCTTGATGGCAACCATCTTGATCGCGGGGAAGCGCTCGGATTCGTAGCGTAGCGAGAAACTGTCCTGCGCCAGGAAGACCGGGTCGCCATCGAGATCGCGGGCAATGTCGCCGCGCTTGACGTTGAGGAACTTCTCAAGCTCAGCCGGCTGATCCGACGAGATCCAGCGGCAGACCGAGAAGCGCGACATTTCGAAGGAGACCGGCAGCGTGTACTCGGCCGACAGGCGTTCCTTCAGAACATCCAGCTGCAGGGCGCCGACGACGCCAACGATAGCCGGCGAACCATCTTCCGGGGAGAAGAGCTGCACGACGCCCTCTTCGGCCATCTGTTGCAGGGCTTCCTTAAGCTTCTTGGCCTTCATCGCGTCTTCCAGGCGCACGCGTCTCAGGATTTCGGGCGAGAAGTTCGGCACGCCCTGGAATACCAGCGCCTCGCCTTCCGTCAGCGTGTCACCGATCCTGAGCGTCCCGTGGTTCGGGATGCCGACGACGTCGCCGGCAAAGGCGGTATCGGCCAGCTGGCGCTGCGAGGCGAAGAAGAACTGCGGCGCGGTGAGGCCGAGCTGCTTGCCGGTGCGCGCCAGACGCGCCTTCATGCCGCGCTCCAGCTTGCCGGAGCAGATGCGGGCAAAGGCGATGCGGTCGCGATGGTTGGGGTCCATGTTGGCCTGGATCTTGAAGACGAAGGCCGTCATCTTGTCTTCGGCGGCGTGAACGGTTCTCACGTCGGCGACCTGATCGCGCGGCGGCGGCGCGAACTCGCCGAGTGCGTTGATGAGATCGCGGACACCGAAATTGCGCAGCGCCGAGCCAAAGAAGACCGGCGTCAGATGACCTTCGAGGAAGGCCCTGCGGTCGAACGGGCGGCAGGCTTCGATCGCCAGTTCCGTCTCTTCTACGAAAGCCTGACGCTCGTTTTCCGGCAGGCGGTCGGCGACGGCCTGCGGGCCGTTGACCTTGGTGGGCGTCACTTCCGTATCGGAGCCGCGCACCGTGTTGTCGGCGATGTTGTAGGAGCCGCAGAAGGTCTTGGAGCGACCGATCGGCCAGGTGACCGGCGCGGTATCGAGCGCCAGCTTTTCCTCGACCTCATCCAGGATCTCGAAGGGATCGCGGCTTTCGCGGTCCATCTTGTTGATGAAGGTGATGATCGGGATGTCGCGCATGCGGCAGACCTCGAACAGCTTCAGCGTTCGCGGCTCGATACCCTTGGCGGCGTCGATGACCATGACGGCGGCATCCACCGCCGTCAGCGTGCGGTAGGTGTCGTCGGCGAAGTCTTCGTGGCCTGGCGTGTCGAGAATGTTGAAGACATTGCCTTCATACTCGAAGGTCATGACCGAGGTGACGACCGAGATGCCGCGCTCGCGCTCGATCTTCATCCAGTCCGACCGGGTCTGGATGCGATCCTTCTTCGCCTTGACTTCACCGGCGAGCTGGATGGCGCCGCCGAACAGCAGCAGCTTTTCGGTGAGCGTCGTCTTGCCCGCGTCCGGGTGGGCGATAATAGCGAATGTGCGGCGGCGGGAAACCGCCTCGGCGAGACTTTCGGCCATGATGTGAATCCTGTGGAGTTGCGGCGTATCTAGCGATTTAGGCGCCGCTTTGCAATTGACCTTGGCTTTGCGGGGGCAAAGTAATGGCGCATGACCATTCACACCGATACAAGACCGACCCTCAATCTCCTGCGTCTCGCCCATGGCGAGGGCATCGAGCTGCCCGCCTATGAAACCCAAGGGGCTGCCGGCATGGACCTGCGCGCCGCCGTCGACGACGGTGCGCCGATGATGCTTGCGCCGGGCAAGCGGGCGCTGGTGCCGACCGGGCTGATCTTCGAGATCCCCGAGGGCTTCGAGGGCCAGATCCGTCCGCGCTCGGGCCTCGCCTTCAAGAACGGCATCACCTGCCTGAATACCCCCGGCACGATCGACAGCGATTATCGCGGCGAAGTGAAGGTTCTCCTCATCAACCTCGGCGAGGAACCGTTCGAGATCACCCGGGGCATGCGCATCGCCCAGATGGTGATCGCGCCGGTGACGCAGGCGCGCGTGGCCGAAATCACCGAAGCGAGCACGACCAAGCGCGGCGCCGGCGGTTTCGGCTCCACCGGCGTGTGATGGAGAAGGCGACCGATAGCTCCGGCCTCACCTTCCGGCAGGACTATTTCGCCGACGACAAGGCGTGGTCGGCGCTGGTGTCGCTTCTGCATGACACGTTCGGCATCGATCTCGACCCGCTGAAGCGCCTCGGCGGCGCAGACCCCACCAGCATGCCCTTCGGCTGGTTCGACGAGGGCGGCCTTCTCGCCGCCAATCTTTCGGCCTTCGCCATGCCAATCACGCTGAATGGCCGGATCATCAACGCCGCCGGCCTTCAGTCCGGCGCGGTGCGACCGCCCTGGCGCGGGCGTGGCCTCTATCGCAACGTGACAGCCAAGGCGCTCGACTGGTGCGACCAGCAGGGCTTCGAGGCGGTCCTTCTCTACACCGACAAGCCTGATCTCTACACGCCCTACGGTTTTCGCTCGCTTCCGATGCATTTTTATGCCGGCGCAGCGCCGGAGCCTTTGGCGGGCGGCCAGCCGGCGCGGATGCTCGACCCGTGGACGCCCGATGATCTCGCCCTGCTGCAGCGTGCGCTGAAATCACGTACGGCGGTGTCAGATGCACTTGGTGTCTGCGAGAGCGCTGCCATGTTCCTCATCAACACGCAGTTCGACCCCGATGTGCGGCTGAGCTGGCTGGAGGACCGGCAGGCGGTGATCGCCTGGAAGGTGGGGGATAACAGCACCTTCGTGCTGTCGGATATCATCGCGGCGACCATTCCGCCGCTCGACGCCATTTTCGGCAGTCTCGGGATCGCACCCTCGGCGATCGAGGTTCTGTTTTCGCCGGACAAGCTCGGCTGGCAGGGCGAGGCGCGGGCGCTTGACGGCAGCACGCAGTTCATGATCAGGACCGATGCTCCCGTTGACCTTGAGCAGCCGGCGATGCTGTCGCCAATGGCGGATTTCTAACCGAGTGGTGGCAGGCGGCGCTTGACGGGTGATGCCTTGATCATCGACGTATTGGTTTCCGCCTTCTCCACGATGCGGTCGAGAATGGCGTCGAGCTCGCCCATCGACGGCACGACGAGACGGGCAATGAAGCAGTCGTCGCCGGTGACCTTATCGCACTCGACGAACTCCGGCGTCTCCTCGATCAGTCGCTCCACCACGTGCAGCTGTCCCGGCAGTGGTCGGATCCGGACGATCGCCTGCAACGGATAGCCGAGTGCGGCAGGGTCCACGTCAATGGTGAAAGCCGTGATGACGCCGCGCTCCTGCAACCGTCGCAGACGCTCGACGGCACTGGGCGACGACAGGCCTGATGCCTGCGCCAGTTCCTTTAGAGACATGCGCGCATCGCTTGCCAGCGCCACCAGAATGCGCCGGTCGATATCGTCGATTTCATGATTAGGAATAACTGGCTTATCTCCTATCAATATTAGGCTAAGATAGCGATTATATTTTCCTATCATATAGAAAACGTCCGATGGCCGCAATATCCTTGCCCTCAACACGGGAGACGGCAATGCAAAAGGATATCCGCAACGGCAGCATGCAGATGACGGCGGCGATGCTGATTTCGGGGACGATCGGATGGTTTGTCGTCATGTCCGGTCAACCGGTCAGCGGCGTCGTGTTCTGGCGCTGCGTGTTCGGGACGATCAGCCTGCTTGTCGTCTGCGCGGCGATGGGATTGCTGAAGCCCGGCACGATCGGCCTGCGCGCTTTCGGAATTGCGGTCTGCGGCGGTGTCGCCATCGTGCTCAACTGGCTGCTGCTCTTCGGCGCCTATGGGCATACGTCTATCTCGGTCGCGACCACCGTCTACAACACGCAGCCCTTCATGCTGCTCGGGCTCGGCGCCGTGTTTCTCGGCGACAGGATCACGGCGACGAAGCTGTTCTGGTTGATACTGGCATTCATCGGCATGATCGGGATCGTCGAGGGCAAGCCGCAGGTGGCGGGGACGGGCGGCGACTATGCCACCGGCATCGCCATGGCACTGGGTGCGGCCTTCTTCTACGCGCTGGCAGCGCTGGCCGCGAAGTGGCTGAAGGGCACGCCGCCGCATCTGATCGCGCTGATCCAGGTTGTCACGGGTGTCGTGATGCTGGCGCCGATGACCGACTTTTCCGCCCTGCCCCATGATATCAAGACATGGTCGCTGCTGGTGACGCTGGGCGTGGTGCACACGGGGCTGATGTATGTGCTGCTTTATGGCGCGATCCAGAAGCTGCCGATCCACCTGACCGGCGCCTTGTCCTTCCTCTACCCGATCGCGGCGATCGTGGTCGATAGGGTCGCCTTCGGTCACGCGCTGCAGCCGCTGCAGATCGCCGGCGCCGCCATCATTCTTCTGGCGGCGGCGGGCATGAACCTCGGCTGGACGCCCGCGCGGCTGAAAGGCGCGCTGCGGGGCGTCCGGGCCTGAGCCTTGGACCAGAACGCGGCGATTACTTCGCCTGACGCGTGATCTCGAAGAGGAACCAGTGGCGGCGCTCGGCCTCGTCGATCCAGTTTTCGAGAAGGCTTGTCGTGGCGACGTCGTTGTGTTCGGAGCAGACGTCGTGGGTCTCGCGCATCAGGGAGATCAGCTGGCGGTTATCATCGCGCAGTTCGGCCAGCATGTCCTCAGGGGTCACGTAGTCGGCGTCGTTATCGTCCAGACGCTGCAGGCGGCCGATATGGCCGATCGAACGCAGCGTCGTGCCGCCGATCTTGCGGGCGCGCTCGGCCATCTCGTCGGTAATGGCGAAAATCTGTTCGGCCTGCTCGTCGAGCAGCAGGTGATAATCGCGGAAGTGCGGTCCAGACATGTGCCAGTGGAAATTCTTGGTCTTCAGATAGAGCGCGAAGGTGTCTGCCAGAAGCGCCGTCAGCGCGCCCGAGATATCCTGGATTGCGTTGCTCTTCAGATCGGTGGGGGTTGCGAGCGCCGCGGTCTTGCGCTTCTCGACGGGTGTTGACATCAGTTGCTCTCCTTCGCCAGATCGGCGTGATACGGGTGCCGGAACGGGTCTGCGTCCCCCATGCGGCCGATGATGCTGGCTCCGGCTACAGCCAGACATCCGCCACAGACCGAGAACTAGAACCGCGACCCGAGGCGTCAATAGCAGGCGCCCGCGACACGGTGCCCACGCAGCCGGTCCGCTTGCCGATCAGCCCGCTGATCCGATGTGCGGCAGCAACCGGCGACCCGTTGAAACGGCCCGGCAAGAGGCGTAGAACACACGCGATTGGGAGGCCCACATGTCGTTTACCGCACTCTTCGCCTATGCCGCGGCGCTGTTTATCGCCGCCGCCATTCCCGGCCCCGGCATTACCGCCATCGTGGCGCGCGCGCTGGGCTCGAACTTCCGCGAGACCTTTTTCATGGGGCTCGGGCTGGTGCTCGGCGACATGACCTATCTGACCGCCGTGATCCTCGGCCTCGCCTTCGTGGCGCAGACCTTCACCGAGGTGTTCATCATCATCAAGATCCTGGGCGCGCTTTATCTCGGCTATATCGCCTACAAGCTCTGGACCGCGGGCCTGCTGCCGCAGGACATTGCCGCGAAGAAATCCAGCAACGTCGGTATGAGTTTTCTCTCCGGCCTGCTGGTCACGCTCGGCAACCCGAAGACCATGCTGTTCTACGTGGCGCTGGTGCCGACGCTGATCAGCATCGACAACGTCGGCATGCGCGAATATGGCCTGCTGCTTCTGACCACCTTCGTCGTGCTTCTCGTGGTGCTGATCCCCTATATGCTGCTCGCGTCGCGGGCGCGCACGCTATTGAAACAGCCGCGCGCGCTGCAGGCGCTGAACCGGGTGGCGGCCAGCATTCTGGCCGGTACCGCCGCCTTCATCGCCACCCGAGCGGCCTGAAAAAATCATTCGGCAAACCTTGGTTCGCAAAGGGTTTTTTCTCTGAACCACCGGGTTGGCGGGTGAAGCTACTCTGGCCGACCACCGGCTTAGACCCTATTCTCAACCGATATTTCATCAAGGGAGCCTTATCATGTCGAAGAAACCGGGCCGCGGCCGCATCTACTCCTCGATCACGGAAACGATCGGCGATACCCCGATCGTTCGACTGGACAAGCTCGCCAAGGAAAAGGGCGTGAAGGCCAACCTTCTGGCCAAGCTCGAATTCTTCAACCCGATCGCCTCGGTCAAGGACCGTATCGGCGTGGCGATGATCGAATCGCTGGAAGCGCAGGGCAAGATTTCGCCCGGCAAGACGACGCTGGTCGAGCCGACCTCGGGTAACACAGGCATCGCGCTGGCGTTTGCCGCCGCCGCCAAGGGCTACAAGCTGATCCTCACCATGCCCGAGACCATGTCGGTCGAGCGCCGCAAGATGCTGGCGCTGCTCGGCGCCGAGCTGGTGCTGACCGAGGGGGCGAAGGGCATGAAGGGCGCGATCGCCAAGGCCGAGGAGCTGGCGGCGACGCTGCCCGACGCGATCATTCCGCAGCAGTTCGAAAACCCTGCCAACCCCGAGATCCACCGCAGGACGACGGCCGAGGAGATCTGGAACGACACGGATGGGATGGTCGATATCCTGGTGTCGGGCATCGGCACCGGCGGCACGATCACCGGCGCCGGCCAGGTGCTGAAGTCGAAGAAGCCAGAGATCAAGGTGATCGCCGTCGAGCCGGAAGAATCGCCGGTGCTGTCAGGCGGCCAGCCGGGGCCGCACAAGATCCAGGGCATCGGCGCCGGCTTCGCGCCCGCGATCCTCGACACTCATATCTATGACGAGGTCGTCACCATCAACAGCGCGACCGCGCTGGAAACCGCCCGGCACGTCGCCCGCCTCGAAGGCGTGCCCGTCGGCATCTCCTCGGGTGCCGCACTGGCGGCGGCAATCAAGATCGGCTCCCGCGAGGAAAACGCCGGCAAGAACATCGTGGTGATCATCCCGTCGTTTGCCGAACGTTATCTTTCGACGGCGCTGTTCGAAGGCCTCGGCGGCTGAGGATTGCGCTTGTTCGACGTCAAGGAGGGCGCTTCGGCGCCCTTCATGCTGTTTGCGATCCACCGTCAACCTCCAACCGGAAGCAAGCCACCCCATGCTGTTGATCGTCGGAACCATCCGCCTCCCTCATGAGAACCTCGCGCTCGCACGCCCCGTGATGCGGCGAATGGTGGAGATGAGCCGCGCCGAGGACGGCTGCCTGGATTATTCCTATGCAGAGGACGTGCTTGAGCCCGGCCTCATTCACGTCACCGAGCGCTGGCGCGACCAAGCCTCGCTCGACCGCCACTTTCAAACCGCGCACCTAAGCGACTGGCGGGCCGCATGGCCAGCACTCGGCATTCATGACCGCAAGCTCCAGAGCTACGAGGTCGGCGCACCGCGCGAGACCTGACAGGCCAGACTACTCCCCTCCGCCAAGCCAGGCGATGGCGCGCCGGTTGGCTGCCCGCTTTCGCTGGCTCCTCCGCTTCACGCCACCGCCGTCAGCCGCTCGCCCGCCATGCGGTAGGAGATCGCCTCGGCAAGGTGGATGCGGCCGACCATCTCCTGGCCGTCGAGATCGGCCAGCGTGCGGGCGACCTTGAGGACGCGGTGGTAGCCACGGGCGGAGAACTTCATCTTTTCGGCGGCATCGCGCAGCAGCTGCAGGCCGGATGCATCGGGGGCCGCATAGGTCTCGATCATCGCGGTGGAGCAGCGGGCATTGGTGCCGGTCTCGCCGAGGCCGGCGGAACGGAAGCGGTCTCGCTGCAGATCACGCGCGCGGGCGACGCGGCGGGCGACATCGGCGCTCTTTTCGGCCGGCGCCGGACGGATCAGGTCGAAGGCGGAGACCGCCGGCACGTCAATCCTGATATCGATGCGATCCATCAGCGGGCCGGAGATGCGGGCCTGGTAATCGGTCATGCAGCGCGGGCCGCGGGCGCAGCTGTGGCCGGGCTCGCCCGCCATGCCGCAGCGGCAGGGGTTCATGGCCGCCACCAGCTGGATAGTGGCGGGATAGCTGACGCGGTGATTGGCGCGGGCGATGATGCACTCGCCGGTTTCCAGCGGCTGGCGCAGCGCATCCAGCGCCTGCGGCGAAAACTCGGGAAACTCGTCGAGAAAGAGCACACCGTGATGGGCGAGCGACGCCTCGCCCGGACGCGCCCGGAAGCCGCCGCCGACCAGCGCCGCCATGGTGGCGGAGTGATGCGGGGTGCGGAACGGCCGGCGATCGGAGAGCTTGCCGCCCGAGAGCTGGCCGGCGATCGAGTGGATCATCGACACCTCGAGCAACTCGGCGGCCGAAAGCGGCGGCAGGATGGACGGCAGGCGGGCGGCGAGCATCGATTTGCCGGAACCGGGAGGCCCGACCATCAGCAAGTTATGGCCGCCGGATGCGGCCACCTCCAGCGCCCGCTTGGCGCTCTCCTGGCCCTTGATATCAGCGAGATCGGGAAGATTGGCGGCAGTGGCGCGGATCGACGGCTCGGGGCGCGAGAGCACCTGGGTGCCGCGAAAATGGTTGGCAAGCGCGATCAGGCTGCGGGGCGCCAGGATATCGAGCTCGGTGCCCGCCCAGGCGGCCTCGGGGCCGCTTTCGGCCGGGCAGATCAAGCCCTTGCCCATGGCATTGGCGCCGATCGCGGCCGGCAGCGCGCCGGTGACGGCGGCAATCGTGCCGTCGAGATTGAGCTCGCCGATGACGACATAGCCGGAGAGCGCATCCGCCGGAATGGCGCCGAGTGCGGCCATCAGGCCGAGCGCGATGGGGAGATCGAAGTGGCTGCCTTCCTTGGGAAGGTCAGCGGGAGCGAGGTTAACGGTGATGCGTTTGGCGGGAAGCGCCAGGCCGGAGGCATGGAGTGCCGCATGCACCCGCTCTCGGCTTTCGGCCACCGCCTTGTCGGGCAGGCCGACGATCTGCGTGATCAGCTTGCCGGGCGCGACCATGACCTGAACCTCGACCGGAACCCCTTCTATGCCCTGGAATGCAACCGTGCTGACGCGTGCCACCATGCCCAACCCCTTGGCCCAGATCCCCTACGATGCAACCCCTTGCACCTGAAATCGCGACCCATCATGGTCGCGGATTGCAATCTGGCATAGAAATTGGAATGAAACAAGAACAATAAATGAACAATTGCGCGCCATTGATGTGGGGCGGTTGTGGCGGGTTGTATGGGTGAAACAAAGGTGGGTGGGCTTGCAGCCGGCGGGGTGCAAGCTATCCATGCACCTTGAGCAAGTTGGATGCTCAGCAGATGCTCGGCGCAAGGCCGAGCATGACGGTAGAGCGTGGGGCGATGTCGCCGCTCGCCCCTCGCCGACTTTACGCGCGCTTGCGCTCGATGGCGTCCCACAACAGGCTGGCGATGTCGGCGCCGCCGAATTTCTTGACTTCGCGGATGCCTGTCGGAGAAGTGACGTTGATTTCGGTCATGTAGTCGCCGATGACGTCGATGCCGACCAAAAGGAAGCCGCGTTCGCGGAGCGCGGGGCCGATGCGGGCGCAGATTTCCTTTTCACGGGCGGTGAGCTCGGTCGCCTCGGCGCGGCCGCCGACATGCATGTTGGACCGGCTGTCGTGCTCGGCCGGAACGCGGTTGATGGCGCCGACGGGCTCGCCGTCGACGAGGATGATGCGCTTGTCGCCCTTGCGCACATCAGGCAGGTACTGCTGGGCGATGAACGGCTCGCGGAAGAGCTGGCCGAACATTTCGAGCAGCGAAGAGAGGTTGCGGTCGTCCTTGGTCGAATGGAAGACGCCAGCGCCGCCATTGCCGTAGAGCGGCTTCAGGATGATGTCGCCCATCTCGTCGCGGAAGCGGCGGATCTCGGCGGCGTCCTTGGTGATCAGCGTTCTCGGCATCAGGTCCGAAAATTCGGTGACGAAGATCTTCTCCGGCGAATTGCGCACCCAGGCCGGATCGTTGACGACGAGCGTCTTCGGGTGGATGCGCTCGAGCAGATGCGTCGAGGTGATGTAGGACATGTCGAAGGGCGGGTCCTGGCGGAGCAGGATCACATCCATGGTCGACAGGTCGACGCGTTCAGGCGCGCCGAGATCGAAATGGTCGCCCTTGATGTCGCGCAGCGTCATCGGCTCGACGGAGGCGTAGAGCTTGCCATCGAGGAAGCTCAGGCGGTCGGGCGTATAGTGGAAGAGCTTGTAACCGCGGGTCTGCGCCTCGAGGCTCATGGCGAAGGTGGAATCGCCCGCGATGTTGATGGAGGCGACATGGTCCATCTGGACCGCTACGTTCTTGATCTTGGCCATTTCCGTCCCTTAGGCTGCGCATCAGCCTGATGCGCAGGTTCAAACAGGTAGAGCGTCCGTTGCGCGCCCTTTGGACGCGCGGCGCTCTAATGCCGGACAGATGTAGGCTGCAGACATCGCGAACGCAACGGCCAATGGACGGCTTTTGTGCCGTTGGTCGGCGCAACCGGCCTGCGTGCCGGTCGAGCCGCAATTCAGGCCGCGATGCCCTGCCGGCCGGTGTTGCGGAGCAGATTGCGCAGGCGGTAGGCGAGCGCTACGGGCTTGGGAAACGGCTTGCGCAGGAAGGCGACCTTGCGGACGTAATGATCGACCCGCCAGCTGGCCCAGGTGCCGCCGGCGAAGAAGGCGACGTCGCCTGATCGCAGCGTGCGCTCGGTGCCGTCGTCGGCGGTGATATGGACCTCGCCCTCGAGGATCATCACCGTTTCGTCCCAACCAAAGAACCAGCGGAACTCGCCCGCCGTGCAGTCCCAGATCGCCGTCAGCGCGGCGTCATCGTGACCGCGCGAATGCTCGCCGGTGCGCGCCTGCGGATCGCCGGCGACAATCCAATCCGGATTGATCGGCGTCGACGTCATGGCGATGAGATCGCTTGAGTGCGCGACGAAGGACTTGCCGCGCGGAAATGCAACGATTTCCGGCATGGAACGCGCGGCCATCGCCATCGCGCTCGCGAACATAAGATGCAGTGATGCCATCAGAACCCCCTGAGTACACAATCCCCTATGGCGGGAATATCAGGGAGTTCTGAGGGAGCCGTTCAGACATTCTCTAAAGTTGTAACGAACGACGCGATATTCTAGCGCCCGCGTGGCTACGCGGGCTGGGCAGCCATGGCGGACTTCGATGCGCTGTCAGTGTCGGCGGCGGCAATGCGCTTGCCGGTGTCGGCCGCGAAGAAATGCAGCTTTCCGGGCGCGATGGTGAGACGCAGTTCGGCGGGAATGGCGATATCCGGCGCCAGCACCGCGGTGATCGGCTGATCGCCGAGCAGGCCGTGGACCAGCCGCTGCGCACCGAGTTCCTCGACATACTCAACGGTAACAGGCATGGCGTGCTGATCGGAACCGGCAAGGCACAGGTCCTCGGCGCGGATGCCGACGGTAACAGCGCCCGAGGTCGGAGCGCAGCCGGAAAGATCGATCAGGCTGGGCCCGAGCGCCAACTTGTCGCCGTGCAGCTCGCCCTTCAAGAGGTTCATGGCCGGAGAGCCAATGAACGAGGCGACGAAGGTGGAGGCCGGGCGGTGGTAGACATCGAGCGGCGAACCGACCTGCTCGATCTTGCCGCCGTTCAGGACGACGAGACGGTCGGCGAGCGTCATCGCTTCCAGCTGGTCGTGGGTGACGTAGATGGAGGTGGTGCCGAGGCGGCGCTGCAGGCGCTTGATCTCGCCACGCATGGAGACGCGCAGCTTGGCATCGAGGTTAGACAGCGGCTCGTCGAAGAGGAAAACGGCCGGCTTGCGGACGATGGCGCGGCCCATGGCGACGCGCTGACGCTGGCCGCCCGACAGCGCCTTCGGCTTGCGCTCGAGGTACTGGTTGATTTCCAGCATGCGGGCAGCTTCCGCCACGCGCGCATCGATCTCGGCCTTCGGCGTCTTGCGGTTCTTCAGGCCGTATTCCAGGTTCTGGCGCACCGACATATGCGGATAGAGCGCGTAATTCTGGAACACCATGGCGATATCGCGGTCGGCAGGCTCGACATTGTTGACGACGCGCGCGCCGATCTTCACCTCGCCTTCGGAAATGGTTTCCAGGCCGGCGATCATGCGCAGTAGGGTCGACTTGCCGCAGCCGGAGGGGCCGACGAGCACGATGAACTCGCCATCGGCAATCTTGAGTTCGATGCCGGAAACGGCGCGAACGCCGCCGTGGTAGATCTTGCCGACATTATCGACGTCGATGGAGGCCATTGTTACTTCTCCGTCTCAACAAGGCCTTTGACGAAAAGGCGCTGCATGAAAATGATGACCAGAACCGGCGGCAGGGCCGCGAGGATGACGCCCGCCATCACAAGGTTCCATTGGGTGTCGCCGTCAAGCACAGCGGCAAGGCGCTTGATGCCCATGACGACGGTGTAATAGCCAGGCTCGGTGGTGACCAGCATCGGCCAGAGATACTGGTTCCAGCCGTAGATGAACATGATGATGAAAAGTGCCGCGATATTGGTGCGCGACAGCGGCAGCAGGATATCCCAGAAGAACTTCAGCGGGCCGGCGCCATCGACGCGTGCCGCTTCCATCATCTCTTCCGGGACGGTCAGGAAAAACTGCCGGAACAGGAAGGTGGCGGTGGCGGACGCGATGACGGGAATGACGAGACCGGAATAGGAATTCAGCATGCCGAGATCGGCGACGACCTTGTAGGTCGGCAGGATGCGCACCTCGATGGGGAGCATCAGCGTCATGAAGATGATCCAGAAGGCGACAGTGCGGAAGGGAAAGCGGAAATAGACGATGGCGAAGGCCGAGATGATCGAGATCGCGATCTTCCCGATCGCCACGAGGATGGCCATGACCAGGCTGTTGCCGAGCATCAGCAGGAAGGGCGGCGCGCCGGCACTGGATGCGCCGCTGCCGAGCAGCACGCCATAATTCTCAAGCATCTGGTGGCCCGGCGTCAGCGGCACGACGCCGGTCAGGAAGTCCGAGGGCCCGCGTGTCGACGCGATAAAGGCGAGGTAGACGGGAAACACCACCATGCCGATCCCGAGGATCAGCACGAAGTGGGTCAGGAAATTGAGGAAGTGGCGATTTTCGACCATGCTCGTTCTCGCTTCAATACTGCACTTTGCGCTCGATCCAGCGGAACTGGACGACGGTCAGGACGACGACGATCAGCATCAGGATGACCGATTGCGCGGCAGAGGGGCCGAGGTTCAAGCCGACGAAACCATCGGCGTAGACCTTGTAGACAAGGATGTTGGTGGACTGCGACGGGCCGCCCGAGGTGCTGGCGTCGATGATCGGGAAGGTGTCGAACATCGCATAGGTGATGTTGATGACGGCAAGGAAGAAAGTGGTCGGCGACAGCAGCGGGAAAACGATCGTCCAGAAGCGCTTGACCGGACCAGCGCCGTCGATCGCGGCGGCTTCGGTCAGGGAATGCGGGACCGACTGCAGACCGGCGACGAAGAACAGGAAATTGTAGGACACCTGCTTCCACGCTGCGGCAATGATGATCAGCACCATCGCGTTGTTCGGGTTCAGGCGGTGGTTCCAGCTGTAGCCGAAATGTTCCAGCACATAGGGAATGATACCGACGCTGGGGTTGAACATGAACCACCAGAGCAGGCCGGATGCGGCCGGCGCGACGGCATAGGGCCAGACCAGAAGCGTCGTATAGAAGCGCTGCGAACGGATCACGCGGTTGACGCAGATCGCGAAGAGAAGCGACAGCCCCATCGACAGCACGGTGACGCCGATCGAGAAGACGAAGGTGACAGTCAGCGAATTCAGATAATCGGGATCTTGAAGCAAGCGCGTGTAGTTCGCCAATCCGACGAAAGTATCCTTCAGACCGAACGGGTCCTGGCGCAGAAAGGACTGCCATACGGCCTGAACCGCCGGCCACACGAAGAAGACGATCGTGATGAGCAGCTGCGGCGCGATCAGGAGATAGGGAAGGAGGCGGCTTTGGAAGACGGTGCGTTTGGTTTGCATGCATGACCCCTCAAGGAAAATGCCCTCCCCGGACGGGCCGGAGAGGGCTGACGGAGGGAACGACCCTTAGTTCGAGTTCGCAGCTTCGAATTCGCGCAGCTTGGCATTGCCCTGCTTTGCGGCTTCGTCGAGCGCTTCCTGACCGGTCTTCTTGCCATTGAGAACGGCTTCGAACTGCTGGTCGATGACGTCACGGATCTGCGTCAGATTGCCGAAGCGCACGCCCTTGGAGTTGTCGGTCGGCGTGCCGCGCATGATCTGCTTGATGGCGATGTCGGAACCGGCGTTCTTTTCGTAGTAGCCCTGCTTCTGACCAAGCTCATAGGCAGCATTGGTGATCGGCAGGTAGCCGGTGAACTGGTGCCAATCGGCCTGAACTTCCGGCTGCGACAGGTAGGTGAAGAACTTGGCGGCGCCCTTGTAGACAGCCTTGTCCTTCTGACCGTTCAGAACCCACAGCGTTGCGCCGCCGATGATCGAGTTCTTCGGGTCCTGCGTGACAGCGTCGTCGTAAGGCATCGGTGCGAAGCCGACCTTGAAGTCCTTGGCGTTGTTGATGACGCCGGCGCGCGAAGCAGACGAGTTCATGTAGGCTGCGCACTGCTGCGAATAAAAGAGCGGCGCAGCATCGGCACCGGCGCTCGGGCCGCCGTACTTGTAAACGCCCTCATCCTGCCAGGTCTTGAGGTGGTCCCAGAACTTGGCCTGGTTCGGGCCGTTGAACGTGAACTCGGCATTGGTGCCGCCGAAGCCGTTCTGCTGGGTGCCATAAGGCAGGTTCTGGATGGCGGAATAGTTTTCAAGACCAACCCAGGTCGCGCCGTAGGACATGGTGAAGCCGCACTTGGCAGCGCCGGAAGAGACGATCTTCTTGCTCATCTCGGCAAGCTCGGCCCAGGTCTTCGGAGCAACTTCAGGATCGAGGCCGGCCTTCTTGAAGACGTCCTTGTTGTAGTAGAGGATCGGCGTCGACGAGTTGAACGGCATCGACAGGATGTTGCCCTCAGGGTCGGAGTAGTAGCCGACGACAGGCGCCAGGAACTTCGACGGATCCCAAGGCTCACCCTCGTCCTTCATCAGCTGATAGACCGGGTAGACGGCGCCCTTGGCGGCCATCATGGTGCCGGTGCCGACTTCGAAAACCTGGACGATGGCAGGCTGCTGGCCAGCGCGGAAAGCGGCGATGGCGGCCGTCAGCGTCTCGGGATAGGTGCCCTTGTAAACAGGAACGATCTTGTAGTCGCTCTGGCTGTCATTGAACTTCTGGGCAACTTCCTCGAGCTTCTTGCCAAGCTCGCCACCCATGGCGTGCCACCAGGTCACTTCGGTTGCAGCGAAGGATGCGGAAGCGGACAATGCGACCGCGGCAGCGGCCAATGAAATCGTCTTAAACATGAAAAACCCTCTCCACCTTTGTTGGCGTGAGGACGCAATAGAGGCCTATTGTGACACCTCCTTAACGCTTTCATGACAGACCGATTACAAATTCCGAAAAATTTAACCGGCTAACGAAAGCAATCAGAACGCATCGCGCAAATGGATCGGCCATCGCCCGGGCAAGATGGCGACGATGTCGTAACGCTGAGACAGGCGGGCCTGGTCGCGCTGGCGGGCGAGCCAGAGGTCGCTGGCGCCGCGGATGCGGGTCTGCGCCAGATGCGAAACGGCATCGACCGCCGCCCCCTCCTCGTGGCGGGCTTTTACCTCGACGAAGATTGCCAGATCGCCCTTGCGGGCGATGATGTCGATCTCGCCGAGCTTGGTGCGATAGCGCAGCGCGACGATGCGGTAGCCTTTGAAGATCAGATAAATAGCAGCGACGTATTCGGAGACGCGGCCCCGACGCAGCGCCTTGCGGCGAAGATCGGTGTCGCGACTACCGGCCATCGCCCGCCTTTCTGTCGAGAAGGCGCTGGTAGAGTTCCTTGCGCGGCAGGCCGGTGATGCGGGCGGCCTCGGCGGCGGCCTTGGCAGTCGGCAGGGTCTGCGAGAGGTCGGCCAGGATGGCGTCGATGTCGGCTTCCTCGACGGCGCGTTCCGGCGCCGGTCCGACAACCAGAACGATCTCGCCTTTGACATTGTCGACATCGGCGTAATGCGCGGCGAGCTCGGCAAGCGTGCCTCTGCGAAACTCCTCGTAGCTCTTGGTCAGTTCGCGGCAGACGGAGGCCGGGCGATCTCCGCCGAGAACGTCGGCGGCGGCAATGAGCGTCGCGCCGATGCGGTGTGGGGATTCGAAGAACATCAGCGTTGCCGGCGTGGCGGCGAATTCAGACAGGCGGTCGCGGCGCGCCTTGTCCTTGGTCGGCAGGAAGCCGGCGAAGAGGAAGGCATCGTTGGGAAGACCGGAGCCGACGAGGGCTGCCAGCGGCGCGGACGCACCCGGAATCGGGATCACCCGATAGCCGGCTTCGATCGCCGATTGCGCGAGGCGGTAGCCGGGGTCGGAGACCAGCGGCGTGCCGGCATCGGAGACCAGGGCCACGGATTTTCCCGCTTCGAGCGCGGCGAGCAGACGAGGTCCGGCCTCATCGGCATTGTGCTCGTGGTAGGCGTATGGGCGGTTCTGGATACCGTAGCGATCGAGCAGCACACGGGTGACGCGGGTATCCTCGCAGGCGAGCACATCGGCACCGGCCAACGTTTCCAGCGCGCGCAGCGTTATGTCGCCGAGATTGCCGATGGGCGTCGCGACGAGGTAGAGGCCGGGCTCCTGCGGGCGGGCGGGAACGGCCATATTGTGCAGGCGGAAGCTGCGCTGCCTGCCGCCTTCTGTCGTCGCGTCGTCATTGCTCAAGATATGCATGCCCTTTCTGGCTTCCGGCCTTTATGGGCGACACCCATCTCTTCGGCAAGGGGCAGGCCTTCCACGGTAACGGTGATTTCTGTGAGCATCTGCAGCGAAAACGCCAATTGCAGACGCGGCGACCTTTGCGCCTCTTGCATTCATCCGCAAAATTCTGCCATTTTGCCCGTCCACTCCTCCGGTCCCAGCTTTTGGGAAAGGCATTATTCAGGCGCGCCACGCGCGCCCGGGCAGTAACGGTCGAAAGCGGTAGCATCCCATGCGTATTACTATTGAGCGGTCCAACCTTTTGAAGTCGCTGAACCACGTTCACCGCGTGGTTGAACGCCGCAACACGATCCCGATCCTGTCGAACATTCTGCTGCGCGCCGATGGCCAGAACCTCGACATGAAGGCGACCGACCTCGATCTGGAAGTGACGGAAGCGACGCCCGCAAATGTCGAACAGCCGGGCGCCACCACGGTTCCCGCCCATCTTCTTTACGACATCGTGCGCAAGCTTTCCGACGGCTCGGAAGTGCTGCTCGCCACCAGCACGGACGGCGGCTCGATGACGGTTCAGTCCGGCCGCTCGAAGTTTTCGCTGCAGTGCCTGCCGGAATCCGACTTCCCTGATCTGACGGCCGGCACCTTCACGCACACCTTCAAGCTGAAGGCGACGGATCTGAAGATGCTGATCGATCGCACCCAGTTCGCGATCTCGACGGAAGAGACCCGCTACTATTTGAACGGCATCTTCTTCCACACGATCGAAAGCGAAGGCGACCTGAAGCTGCGCGCCGTCGCTACCGACGGCCACCGCCTGGCGCGCGCCGACGTCAACGCGCCCTCGGGCTCCGAGGGCATGCCTGGCATCATCATTCCGCGCAAGACGGTCGGCGAGCTGCAGAAGCTGGTCGACAATCCGGAAGCGATGGTCACCGTCGAAGTCTCCGACGCCAAGATCCGCCTTTCGATCGGCTCGATCGTCATGACCTCGAAGCTGATCGACGGCACCTTCCCCGACTACCAGCGCGTCATTCCGACCGGCAACGACAAGGAAATGCGCGTCGATTGCACCAGCTTCGCCCAGGCCGTCGACCGCGTCTCGACCATCTCGTCGGAACGTGGCCGCGCGGTCAAGCTGGCGCTTTCGGACGGACAGCTGCTGCTCACCGTCAACAACCCGGATTCGGGCAGCGCCACGGAAGAAGTGGCCGTCGGCTATGATGCCGACGCCATGGAGATCGGCTTCAACGCCAAGTATCTGCTCGACATCACGGCGCAGCTTTCCGGCGATGCGGCCATCTTCCTTCTGGCCGATGCCGGCTCTCCGACGCTCATTCGCGACACCGCCGGTGACGACGCCCTGTACGTGCTGATGCCGATGCGCGTGTAGCGCGTCGCATTTGCCGTTCAAACTTTGTCAATTGCGACGCTCTGCCTTGTTTTAGCGCCGTATTGCCTGCACATAAGCATGCAGCATGTGCTGCACGAAGGAGAACGGCATGGGTGGCTTGCGCCTCAAGGAACGGCTGGGCAAGAAATTCGACGAGGAGATCCGGTTTTTCAAGGGGATGATGCAGGGGCCGAAGACCGTCGGCTCCATCGTGCCGACGTCGTCGATCACCGCGCGCAAGATGGCAAGCGTCATCAACCCGAACTCCGGCCTGCCGGTTCTCGAGCTCGGCCCCGGCACCGGCGCCATCACCAAGGCCATCCTGCAGCGTGGCGTGAAGCCGGAAAACCTCGTCGCGATCGAGTATTCGACCGACTTCTACGAACATCTGGTGCGGCTCTATCCCGGCGTGAACGTCATCAATGGCGACGCCTTCAATCTCGACAAGACGCTTGCCCATATGGATGGGCAGAAGTTCGACAGCGTCGTTTCCGCCGTGCCGCTTTTGAACTTCCCGATGCAGGCGCGCATCGCCATGCTGGAAAGCGTGCTGGACCGGCTGCCGGCCGGACGCCCCTTCGTGCAGATTTCCTACGGTCCGGTGTCGCCGATCATTGCGCGGCCGGAGCGCTACCATATCCAGCACTTCGACTTCATCGTCCGCAACATTCCGCCGGCGCAGCTCTGGATCTACCGCCGAGGCTGACGTGTTCGGTCTCTATATCACCCACCCGCAAGTGAAAATCGACGCCGCCGTCCCGGTCCCGAAATGGGGACTGTCGGATGTCGGCGCGGCACGGGCGCGACTGGCTGCGGATAGTCCGTGGGTGTCGCAACTCAAGCATATCGTCAGCAGCGACGAGACCAAGGCGATCGAGACCGCCGCTATTCTGGCGACACCCGCTGGCGTCTCCGTCGAGATCGTCGAGGACATGCACGAGAACGACCGGTCCGCGACCGGCTTCCTGCCTCCATCAGAATTCGAGAGGGCGGCGGACTGGTTCTTTGCCAATCCTGACGAGAGCTTCAACGGATGGGAGCGGGCGATCGATGCGCAGCGCAGGATCGTTTCCAGCATCGAGCGTATTCTCTCCACGCATGATACCAGCCGGCCGATCGCATTCGTCGGCCATGGCGGCGTCGGCACGTTGTTGAAGTGCCACCTTCAGGGCCGACCGATCGGGCGCGACCGCGACCAGCCCACGGGCGGTGGCAATCTCTATTGTTTCCGTCTTGCGGATCGGCGCCTATCATGCGACTGGACGCCTATCGAAGACTGGCAGGGATGGATGTGAGATGGACGCGCGCGAACGGTTGATCGTCGGACTGGATGTTCCAACACTCGGTGAAGCCGAAAAGATGGTCGCGACGCTTGGCGATACCGTTTCCTTCTACAAGATCGGCTATCAGCTGGTGTTTGCCGGCGGCCTGGAATTCGCCCGCGATCTTGCCAAGGACGGCAAGAAAGTCTTCCTCGACATGAAGCTGCTCGACATCGACAACACAGTTGCCTCAGGCGTCGAAAACATCGCCAAGATGGGCATGTCGATGCTGACGCTGCATGCCTATCCGAAGGCCATGCGCGCCGCGGTCGAGGCCGCCAAGGGATCCGGGCTCTGCCTGCTCGGCGTCACCGTGCTGACCTCGATGGACGAAGCCGACCTGACCGAGGCCGGCTATAGCGGCGATCCGCGATCGCTGGTGCTGAAGCGCGCCGAACAGGCGCGCGAAGCCGGCATGGGCGGCATCGTCTGCTCGGCGGAGGAATCTGCAGTGGTGCGCGAAATCGTCGGCCCTGACATGGCGATCGTCACACCCGGCATTCGCCCGAGCGGCAGCGAGCGCGGCGACCAGAAGCGGGTGATGACGCCTTATGACGCGTTGCGCGCCGGATCGACGCACCTCGTCGTCGGCCGCCCGATCGTCAAGGCGCCTGAGCCGAAGGTCGCAGCAAAGGCCATTCTCGACGAGATGGTCAGCGCACTCTGGCCCGCCAACCGCTAATCCGAAGACAAGACATTCAGGGAGGAAAGACCATGGCCAAGGGATACTGGATCGCTCGCGTGGATGTGCGTGATACCGAGCGCTACAAGGATTATGTCGCCGCCGCCAAGCCGGCATTCGAGAAATACGGCGCCAATTTCCTCGCCCGCGGCGGGGCGCTGACCGAGCTCGAGGGCAAGGCGCGGGCGCGCAATGTCGTCATCGAGTTCCCCTCGATGCAGCATGCGGTCGATTGCTACAACTCGCCGGAATACCAGATCGCCGCGAAGATCCGTCAGGAAGTGGCCGACGCGGAAATGGTTGTCGTCGAAGGCGTTTGAGCGAAATCAAACTCGTGAAAGCGCTGGCGTGATAGGTCTTTTCGTCGCACCCCGATTGGGCTAAGACGAGAGCAACCACCATCCAAATCAGCTTCCCGAGGAACCTGCCATGACCCTTGCCAACCTGCCGCCACTCGTCACCGTGTTCGGAGGCTCCGGCTTCGTCGGCAGGCATGTCGTACGCGCGCTGGCCAAGCGCGGCTACCGTATCCGGGTTGCCGTGCGCCGCCCGGATCTCGCCGGTTTCCTGCAGCCGCTCGGCAATGTCGGCCAGATTTCCTTCGTGCAGGCCAACCTGCGCTACCGCCAGTCGATCGACCGTGCCGTCGAAGGCGCGTCCTATGTCGTCAACTGCGTCGGCATCCTGTTCGAAAGCGGCCGCAACTCGTTTGAGGCGGTGCAGGAATTCGGCGGTCGGGCCGTGGCCGAAGCCGCACGCGGCGCCGGCGCCAAGCTGGTCCACATCTCGGCGATCGGCGCCAACGCCTCGTCCGACTCCTCCTACGCCCGCACCAAGGGTCGCGCTGAAGCTGCCATCCATTCTGTGGCACCCGACGCGATCATCTATCGTCCGTCGATCGTGTTCGGCCCTGAAGACAACTTCTTCAACAAGTTTGCCGGCATGGCGCGCTCGGCGCCGGTTCTGCCATTGATCGGTGGCGGCAAGACGAAGCTGCAGCCGGTCTATGTCATGGATGTCGCCGAAGCGGTGGCGAAGGCCGTCGAGGGCAAGGTTGCGGGCGGCAAGATCTATGAACTGGGCGGCCCTGAAGTGCTGACGTTCCGCCAGTGTCTCGAAGCGGTGCTGAAGTCGACCGCGCGCACGAACCCGCTGGTCTCGCTTCCCTTCGGTGTTGCCTCGCTGATCGGCAGCGTCGCCTCGCTGATCCCGCTGATCGCCCCGCCGATCACCTCCGACCAGGTGAAGCTCCTGAAGAAGGACAACGTCGTTTCCAAGGAAGCGGAGGCGGACGGCCGGACGCTGAAGGACATCGGCGTCACGCCGACGATGGTAAGCTCCGTCATCGACAGCTACCTCGTGCAGTTCCGCCCGCAGGGCCAGTACACCAACACCGGCAAGGCCGCCTGAACCATCGCCAGTTTTCTTATATCAACGCCGCTCGTGGAACCTCGCGGGCGGCGTTGCGCATTTGGAGGCAGGGGTTAAAAAACAGGCTCAACGGCGGGCTTTTAAGGGGTTATGCACGGGCGAGCGTTGCATAAAAGTCGCATGAAAAGTTTAGCGGAATTAACAGGAAATTTAGCAGGAACATTTATTGCTATTTCCCATTCCTCTGACTACACACCCCGCGCGTCTGTGCTTGGACTCAGCGCCTTCAATGGCGCGCTTTAACGACTTGAAAGGTTACTTCGATGGGTAGGTCAATTGCGCTGCTTTTTGCTTCCGCGGCGCTGGTGATTCTGGCTGGTTCTTTCGTGGCGCCCGGTTCGGTCGCTGCCGTGAAGGGCGAATGCTCGCCGGCCTATGGCGTCGACCCCTGCGAAACCGCAGCTCTCAGGTAAAAGAAAAACCGGCGCCCCAAGACGCCGGTTTCTTTTTTGGTTGGGGAGCTTTGCTTCCCGATCAGGCGATCATACCGACCGATGCCATGCCCAGCAGGATGGCGCCGAGAATGATGCGGTAGATCGCGAAGGCCGTGAACTTGTTGCTCTGGATATAGGAGAGCAGCCATTTGACGGCGACGAAGGCAACGATCGTCGACACGACGAAGGCGATGCCGAGAGCGGTCCAGTCTTCATTGGCCGCGCCACCATCCTTGAACGTCTTCAGCAATTCATAGGCGCTTGCCGCATACATGGTCGGGATACCGACCAGGAACGCGAATTCCGTGGCGGCCGCGCGGTTGCCGGTGCCGGCGAGCATGGCGACGAAGATCGTGGACGCCGAACGCGAGGTGCCAGGAAAGACGCCGGCGACGACCTGCGCGATACCAACAAGGATGGCGACCAGCCAGGTGATCTCCTTGTGTGGCGGACGGCGCGCGGCAAGCCATTCGGCAACCATCATCCAGATACCACCGATGATCAGCGCCCAGGCGATCGGGGTTGCGGTGCTCGGCAGCTCGAAGCCGAGCTTCTTGACAATGAGGCCGAGGATCGCGGTGATCAGGAAGGCGAGGATGAGCTTGCCGAGATAGGCGCGGTTTTCGGGATCCTGCCAGCCGAGCAGCAGCGTCATGATACGGCGCCAGTAAATGATGGTGACGGCGAGGATCGCGCCTGCCTGAATGACGATGTTGAAAAGATCAGACCGGTGGCCGAGCCATTGCTCCGCAATGATGAGGTGGCCGGTGCTTGAAATCGGTAGAAACTCGGTAATGCCTTCGACTATGCCTAGGATTATCGCGTTTATGTAATCCATCAATTGTCTCCGCTGTGTGGTTCGGTCGGACGTGAATTGCGCTGCGCCGCTGGGGGAACGGCATCAAATTTCACCGGACGAGGATGCGACGAGAACCTCTGATCGGTTGTCGGCGATTTTTGGGCGAGGTCGATTTCCTTCGTCGGGGTTTCGGGCGGCCCGACTCGCTTGTATTGGAGGGGCCAAACTTCTATAGCTTCAACGAATGAGTCATGACTAGGGCGCTATAATCACCGCGTCCTTGCGACGTGCCCCCAGCCATCAAAAAATCCGAGTCTCGATGCCCACGCTCTATCACCACCCCATGTCATCCGCATCACGCTTCGTCCGGTTGATCCTGACCGAGTACGGCTATCAGGCGGACCTGATCGAAGAGCAGACCTGGGAGAAGCGCCGGGATTTCCTGGCGCTCAACCCGGCCGGCACCCTGCCCGTCTATGTCGATGACAGCATGCGCGCGCTCTGTGGGTCCACCGTGATCTCCGAATATCTCGACGAGACGCACGGTGTACTGAAGCGTGACCGCCGGCTTTTGGCCGAGGACCCGTTCCAGCGTGCCGAAATCAGGCGGCTGACCGAGTGGTTCATGGTCAAGATGGAAACCGACGTGACCCGTCCGCTGGCGCGCGAGCGCGTCTACAAGCTGCAGATGACGGCCGATCAGGGCGGCGGGGCGCCGGATTCGAAGATCCTGCGCACGGCGCGCGCCAATATCCGCCAGCACATGAAGTACCTGACCTGGCTTTCCGGATCGCGCCAGTGGCTGGCGGGCGACCGGATGAGCTATGCCGATCTGGCGGCTGCGTCCTCGGTCTCCATTCTCGACTATCTCGGCGAGATCGACTGGTCGGAATCGCCCGTCGTCAAGGAATGGTACCAGCGCATCAAGTCGCGTCCGTCGTTCCGCCCGCTGCTGACCGAGCGTGTGCGCGGCCTGACCCCTGTTTCGCACTACGCCGACCTGGATTTCTGACGGGGCCTCGCATGCCCGAACGCATGACCGAGAGCAAGGAAGACAAGCGCCGCCGAACCCTCACCGCCTTCGTGAAGGCGGAAGCGCAGGTGCTCGGCTTCGACCTCTGTCGGATCACGCGGCCGGACAGCATTCCCGAAGCGAAGGAACGTCTCGGTGAGTTCATCGATGCCGGCAGGCATGGAACGATGGAATGGATGGCCGAAACCCGCGAGCGGCGCGGCGATCCGCGTACGCTGTGGAGCGATGTGCAGTCTGTCGTCGTCTTCGCGCTGAACTACGGGCCCGAGGAAGACCCGCGCGGCATTCTTGAGAAACCGGACAAGGCGGCAATCTCGGTCTATGCGCGCAACCGCGATTATCACGATATCATCAAGGGCCGCCTGAAGGAGATCGCCACGCGGTTTGCCGCGCGCGCCGGCGAAGACGTGAAAGTGTTCGTCGATACGGCGCCTGTCATGGAAAAGCCGCTGGCGGCGGCGGCCGGGCTTGGCTGGCAGGGCAAGCACACCAATCTCGTCAGCCGCGCGCATGGCTCCTGGCTGTTTCTCGGCTCGATGTTCACCACGGCCGACCTCTTGATAGACGCGCCCGAGATCGATCATTGCGGCTCGTGCCGCGCTTGTCTTGACGCCTGTCCGACGGCAGCCTTTCCGGCGCCCTATCAGATCGACGCGCGGCGCTGCATTTCTTATCTGACGATCGAGCACAAGGGACCGATCGATCCCGCAATCCGGCCGCTGATCGGCAATCGCATCTATGGCTGCGACGACTGTCTGGCCGCCTGCCCGTGGAACAAGTTCGCCAGCGCCGCCTCGGAGATAAAGCTGCAGGCACGCGAGGACCTGCAGGAGCCTGACATCGCCGCGCTGCTTTCGCTCGACGATCCGAATTTCCGCAGCTTCTTCAGCGGCTCTCCAGTCAAGCGCATCGGCCGCGACCGCTTCGTGCGCAACGTGCTGATCGCGGCCGGCAATTCCGGCGACCGCCGGTTCCTCGATGCCTGCCTTGCTCTTTCCGCCGACGCCTCCCCCGTAGTCCGCGCCATGGCGATATGGGCGCTGTCGCGGCTGATGGAGGCTGGCGAATTCGAGCGCTTTGCGGCACAAAGGCCGCAGGATGAGTCGGACAGCGATGTGCTGAACGAATGGAGACTGGCGGGAGCGGCGTGATGCATCTTGTGATTTTCGGTTGCGGCTACTCCGGCACCGCTATCGCCAAGGCGTTCATGGCCGAGGGGTTCCGCGTTTCCGGCACGACGCGATCGGACGAGAAGGCGGTGGCGCTGAGAGCGGAGGGCATCGAGGCCTTCGTGTTCGACGGCGAGACGCTCGACGCGACGCTTATCGATGCCATGCGCTCGGCCACGCATCTCGTGCAATCGATCGCGCCGCGCGAGGCGGGCGACCCAGTGCTGAAGCTTGCCGGCGAGCGCATCGAAACCCTTATGCCCGAGCTCTCCTGGATCGGCTATCTCTCGACCGTCGGTGTCTATGGCGACCACGGGGGTAATTGGGTGAGCGAGGATACGCCTTGCGTTCCTGTCTCGGGCCGCTCCAAGGAGCGCCTGGAGGCGGAGGCGGCGTGGATTGCGATCGGCGAACGGATCGGTATTCCCGCAGCGGTGCTGCGCCTTTCCGGCATTTACGGGCCGGGCCGCAATGCCTTCGTCAACCTCGCCCGCGGCACGGCGCGGCGGCTGATCAAGAAGGATCAGGTGTTCAACCGGATCCGCGTCGAAGATATCGGCGCCAGCGCGCGGTTTCTCGCAGACCGCAAGCTTGGCGGCATCTACAATGTGACCGACGACCGCCCCGGCCCGCCGCAGGATGTCATCGTCGAAGCGGCCCATCTCATGGGCGTCGAGCCACCGCCGGTACAGGCTTTCGAAACGGCCGAACTGACGCCGATGGCGCGTTCCTTTTATGGCGAGAACAAGCGCGTGTCGAACGCCAAGCTGAAGGCCGCCGGCTTCACCTTTGCGTTCCCCACCTACCCGCAGTCACTCGCGCAGTTGTTGCAGAACGAGCGCTGGCGCGGCTGAGCTACGCGCCCCTGATACCGCCATATCGCATGCGATGAATTGGTAGGAAATTCCTACTCCCGGCAGATTTCGTTAAAATTTGGCGCAAAATTTGGGCGGAAGCCTTGGAAATTGCCCAAATGGGGCGAGAATTATGACGCTCGCGCAAAATTATTTTCGTGATTTTTGTGATCGCGGGAGTCGTGAACGGCTTCCCGCAAAAAAAGTTCTAATTTTACTTGATTCAATTGCGCTTTTTTCATTCGAAAGCGCTTGACGACCATTCGAATCATTTCGCCGGCTCATCACATATATTTCATAACGTAACATTCCGTGATCATTCGGGGCACTTTTCTGCCACTTTTCGACCGGTTTAAGCCCCCGCCGCCCACAAGGCGAAGGTTTAACAGTTGAGGGACACCCCGTTTTGAAGAAAATCTGTCGTTCTATTATCGCCGTCACAACTATAGCAGCCTGCTCTACGATCCTTCCGATGGAAGGTTTTGCTGCAAATGGTTGCGGTGGCGCGTCGTGGTACGCACTTCACTCCAAAACCGCTTCCGGCGAACGCATGAATCCGACCATCAATACTGCCGCGCACCGCTCGCTCGCTTTCGGCACCAAGGTCAAGGTCACCAACCGCAACAACGGTCGCAGCGTCGTCGTCCGCATCAACGATCGCGGTCCCTTCATCCGCGGCCGCGTTCTCGATCTTTCCCGCGCTGCAGCCAGCAATATCGGCATGGTCAGCACCGGCACCGCCAAGGTCTGCTACGAAGTCATCGGCTAACGCCTGATATAAGGCACCGCTTGCTCTTGCCGCCAATCGCGGATACCACGCGGTTGAGACTTGTGTACCATCCGCTGCGTCTGTCGCGCTTCCTGCGGATCGTTCACAAGCCGCCGGCCCTTGAAGGGTTCGGCATTGATCCACGCAATAGGAGCGTTGTGAATGCGATTGGGCGGTAGGCTCGAAGGGGCGATTTCGGTTCTTGAAGACATCGATGCCCGCAGACGGCCTGTCGCCGATGCCCTCAAGGATTGGGGGCTCGCACATCGCTTCGCCGGTTCCGGCGACCGGGCCGCGATCGGCAACATCGTCTACGACGCGCTTCGCATGCGCCTGTCGCACGCCTGGCTGATGGAGGACGACAGCGCATCGGCAATCGCCCATGCCGTCATGTTCCGCCAGTGGGGCTTTACGCCCGAGACGCTCGCCGCCGAGCTTGCCGATGACAAATTCGCGCCGGCAGCACTCTCCGAGGCAACGCTTTCGGCCTTTCACTCCCGTGATCTCAAGGATGCTCCTTCCCATATCCAGGGCAATATCCCGGAGTGGATACAGCCCACTTTCGAAAAATCCTTCGGCGATACCTGGCTCAAGGAAGCACAGGCGCTCGCCGAGCGGCCGACACTCGATCTCCGTGCGAACATCCTGAAGGCCACCCGCGAAAAGGCCGTCAAGGCGCTCGAAAGATCAGGCGCGCAGGAGGCAAGCATCGCCCGTTACGGCATCCGGATTGCCGCAGGCGAAGGAGCCTCCCGTCTTCCCAACGTGACAGCGGAGCTTTCGTTCCAAAAAGGTTGGTTCGAGGTTCAGGACGAGGGATCGCAGATCGTGGCGGATCTCGTGCTTCCCCAAGATGGCGAGCAGGTGCTCGACTATTGCGCCGGCGGCGGTGGAAAGACGCTCGCCATGTCGGCTGCGATGCACAACAAGGGCCAGGTTCACGCCTATGACGCCGACCGCAAGCGGCTGGCGCCGATCATCGAGCGGCTGAAGCGTGCGGGCACGCGCAACGTCCAGGTGCACGACAATGCAACGGCGCTGAAAGCGCTTGAGGATCGCTGCGACAAGGTGCTGGTCGACGCGCCCTGCACCGGCACCGGCACATGGCGCCGACGCCCGGATACGAAATGGCGCCTGACGCCCAAGAACCTCAACGAGCGCACCGCGCAGCAGCAGGACGCATTGAGCCAAGCGAGCGGCTATGTGCGCCCCGGCGGTGAGCTGCTTTACGTGACGTGTTCGGTGCTGCCGCAGGAAAACGAAGACCAGGTGCGTGCGTTTACCGCCGCCAATCCGGAGTTCGAGATCTCGGGCGCGCTCGAGGGCTGGGATCAGCTCTATGGAAAGGACAGTCCGCACCCACGCTCTTCCGACGGACAGACCATCACACTGACGCCCGCTTCAACAGACACGGACGGCTTCTTCTTTTGCCGGATGAAGCGCAAGGCCTAGTTCAGAGAGCCTAGGTCAGTTGGGCGCCCGCAGCGGATATTGATGCCGCGGCGGGATCAGGTGATGCAGCACGGCGATCACGATCAACAGCGCGCTGCCGAAACCGACGATCAAAAACAGCATCGGCCCGCCCATATGCGAGCCGAACGCCACCAGCGGCACGGCGCCGGCCGGCGGATGGGTGACGCGCAGCATCAGCATGCCGGCGATCGTCAACCCGACGGCAATCGCGCCGACCCACCAAAGCCCCGGGAACAAGAAGACCGCCAAACCGCCGATCAGCGCCGCCAAAAGATAGCCGCCGATGACATTGGCCGGCTGCGCGAGCGGGCTCTTCGGCTGGCCAAAGATCAGGACCGCCGTGGCGCCGAAGGGCGCGATCAACAACGGAATGCCGGTGAAAACGGTGAGCGCGCCGACCGAGGCCATGCCGATCATGGCGCCGATGCCGGATTTCAGATGCAGGTGAACGGTACCCTTCGGTTCATGGCGATGGGTGAAATGCTTGAGGTGTCGGCGCATACGCGATCAATCCGGACAATGTTTATGCAGTTGCACACTGATTACTCACATATCGCCCATTTTCCAAGCAATTCGATTTCGATTTGACGGCCTTTCGGCGGATTTCGTTTCCTTAAAACCATTCCAAACTAGAGTGTTTGACACCAGTTTGCTTTTGCGCGAAGACACTTTCGCCGGGCGTCATACGGGATGCCCGTCACAGGAGAGGATCCCATGAAATTCAACAAAAATTTCTGCGCAGCCCTGGCGCTGGCGGTGGCCCCAACCGCTCTGTCCGCCATTCCCGCCTACGCGGCCCCGGATGCTGCTGCCGTTGTGAAATATTATACCGAAGTCGGCCATGCGAAGTATGAAGACGCGCTGATCACGGCGAAGGCTCTCGACGCCGCGATCGACGCCTTCTTGAAGGATCCGACCGACAAGACGCTGGAAGCTGCCCGCGCCGCCTGGATCAAGGCTCGCGTTCCCTATCAGCAGACCGAAGTCTATCGCTTCGGCAACCCGATCGTCGATGACTGGGAAGGCAAGGTCAACGCCTGGCCGCTCGACGAAGGCCTGATCGACTATGTCGACGCCTCCTACGGCACCGAGAGCGACGAGAACTCGCTTTATGTCGCCAACGTGATCGCCAACAAGACGATCAAGATCGACGGCAAGGATGTAGACGCGTCGAAGCTGACGCCCGAGTTCCTCTCCGGCACGCTGGCGGAAGCCGGCGGCGTGGAAGCCAACGTCGCGACCGGCTACCACGCCATCGAATTCCTGCTCTGGGGCCAGGACCTGAACGGCACCGGCCCAGGCGCCGGCAACCGCCCGGCCACCGATTACGACCTGAAGAATTGCACGCACGGCAATTGCGACCGCCGCGCCGAATATCTGAAGTCCGCCTCGACGCTGCTGGTCTCCGACCTGCAGGAAATGACCGACAACTGGAAGCCGGATGGCGACGCGACCAAGCATGTCGAAGCCGATCCGAAGGCCGGCCTCGTCGCCATCCTGACCGGCATGGGCTCGCTTTCCTACGGGGAACTGGCCGGCGAACGCATGAAGCTCGGCCTGATCCTGCACGATCCGGAAGAAGAGCATGATTGCTTCTCCGACAACACCTACAACTCGCACCTCAACGACGCGATCGGTATTGCTGCCGCCTATACGGGCAACTACACCCGCGCAGACGGTACGAAGATGAAGGGCCCTTCGCTGCACGATCTCGTTGCCGCCAAGGACAAGAAGCTCGACAAAGAAATGTCCGGCAAGCTCGACGCGACGCTGAAGGCCATGAACGTCATGGCCAAGCGCGGCCAGAACGTCGAGAAGTACGACCAGATGATCGGCGAAGGCAACAAGAAGGGCAACGCCGTTGTTCAGGCTGCCATCGACGGCCTCGTCGATCAGACGAAATCGGTGCAGCGCGTGATCGCCGCGCTCGATCTCGGCACGGTCAAGCTTGAAGGTTCCGACAGCTTGGATAATCCTACTGCCGTCTTCAAATAAGTGAAAAGGCGGGCCGCTTCGTTTCCCGGGGCGGCCCGATCTCAGAAATGTCGCCTTTCCCGGCCCGTCGTCTACTCCTTGGCACAGCCTTGTGCGCCACGATCGCCGGCCTTTCCGCCGCCCTTGCGGATAATTTCGATCTTCCCACGAAGCGCACCGATCTCACGCCAGCCGACGCCCAGCGCGTCGCGGACGTGACGCGGCCGACCACCGACTTCTCCAAGGCCGAGCAGTACGAGGCCATGCAGGCGGGCGGCGCGACGTCGATCGATCCGGTCACGCAAAATTCCTTCTCGCATATCTCGGCGACCATCCCCTTCGAGGAGGAGCAGCCGTTCAAGCTCGGCAACGCACTCTTCAAGAAGCTCTGGGTGTCCGCCCCTTCCTCGACGCAGGCCTCCGACGGGCTGGGGCCGCTGTTCAACGCGCGCTCCTGCATGAGTTGCCACATCAATGACGGACGCGGCAAGCCGCCGGAAGGCGGGGCCAGCGCCACCTCGATGTTCCTACGGCTTGCGCGGCCGGCGAACACGGCGGACGAAGTGCGCGCCATCGCCAACGCCCAGATCGTCAACTTCGCCGATCCTGTTTATGGCCACCAGCTGCAGAACCTCGCCGTGCCCGGGCTTCCCTCCGAGGGGAAGATGAGGATCACCTACACCGATGAGCCGGTGACGCTTGCCGGCGGCGAGACGGTATCGCTGCGGCGGCCGACCTACGCGGTGATCAATCCGGGCTACGGTCCACTCGATCCGACCACGACGATCTCACCACGCGTGGCGCCTGCGATGATCGGGCTGGGGCTGATCGAGGCCATTCCCGAGGCCGATATTCTCGCGCACGCCGACCCCGACGACAAGGACGGCGACGGCATCCATGGCAAGGCGGCGATCGTGCGCGATCACCGCACCGGAAAGATCGCGCTTGGCCGCTTCGGCTGGAAGGCGCAGAATGCAAGCGTGCGCGACCAGAGCGCCGATGCGTTCCTCAACGACATCGGCATCTCCACGCCTGACCAGCCCGACCCGCATGGCGATTGCACGGAGGCGCAGGCCAAGTGCAAGGCGATGCCAACGGGCGTGCAAAAGCGGCTTGGAAACGAGGAAGCGCCGGGGCCGATCCTCGACCTCGTCACCTTCTATTCCGCCAATCTTGCTGTGCCGGCACGGCGCAAGGCGAGCTTTCCCGAGACACTCAAGGGCAAGCATGTTTTCTACGAAAGCGGCTGCACGGCCTGTCATGTTCCGAAGTATGTGACGCGCCGCGACAGCCTCGACAAGGCGCAGTCCTTTCAGCTGATCTGGCCCTATTCCGACTTCCTGCTGCACGACATGGGCGACGGTCTGGCAGACGGACAACAGGTTGGACTTGCAAGCGGACGTGAATGGCGCACGCCGCCGCTATGGGGTATAGGTCTCACCAAGACTGTCAGCGGACATAGCTTTTTCCTTCATGACGGCCGGGCCAGAAACCTCACCGAGGCCATTCTCTGGCACGGCGGCGAAGCACAAAAGTCGCGCGACGCATTTGCCTCCCTGCCTGCGGACAGCAGGCAGGCACTGATTACGTTTTTGGAGTCTCTTTGATGCGCCTTTGGTACCCTCTGGTTCTCTCGCTTGCCCTTGCCTCCAATGCCGTCGCGCAGACGGCCGCACCGCAGACAGGGCAGGCTAGCGCACCGGCCGGCCAGGCTAGCGCCCAGCCGGGATTGAACGAGGATGCCGTGCCCGCCGTCATGCAGCGCGCGGTCGATGAGGTTATCCGCCCGGGATACCGCAATGCCCAGCAATCGGCGGCGCGACTGACCACGGCAATGAAGGATCTCTGCGAAAAAGGCACTCCCGCCAGCCTCGACAAGGCGAAGTCGGCCTTCGACGACATCATCCGCTACTGGTCGGCCATCGAAATGGTGCAGGTCGGCCCTGTCATCCAGGACAATCTCTTCGAACACGTCCTGTTCTATCCCGATCGCAAGGGCGTGGGCCTGAGGCAGGTGCAGACGCTGATCGCCAAGGCCGACCCCAAGGACACGACAGTGGACGCGATCGCCTCGAAGAGCGTTGCCTTGCAGGGCCTGACGGCGCTTGAATACGTGCTTTACGGGACGGGATCGGAAGACCTCACCAACCAGAAGGGCGGTTTCCGCTGCCTCTATGGCGCGGCTGTAGCCGGCAACATCCAGCGCGAGGCGGCCGAAGTGGTCGCCGCCTGGGAGAAGCCTGACGGCATCCAGGCGAGCTGGAAGCATCCAGGTCCGCAGAGCGCCGATTTCATGGACAACAAGGAAGCCGTGACCGCGCTTCTCGGCATTCTCGTTCATGGCGCCGAGAACGTCCGCGATCAGCGCCTCGAGCAATTCTACAAGGGCAAGGACGCGACGCCGCGCCCGAAGATGGCGATCTACTGGCGCTCCAAGAACACCTGGAAGTCGATGACATCCAATCTGGAGGGGCTGCGCAACCTTTGGCAGAAGGCCGAGATGGCCGACTTGCTTCCCGCCGACAAGAAGCCGGTTGCCGACGCGATCGACGCCAAGCTGAAGGCGCTTCTGGAAACCGTGCCGAAGCTCAACCCGGATATCGAGGTCGCGACCGGCGACGCGGAGCGCGCCAAGCTCGATCAACTCCTGGTCGATACACGCGAGCTGGTGACATCGATAAGCGACGACTACGGCGCGGCGATCGGCCTTTCGGCCGGCTTCTCCTTCTCCGACGGCGACTGAGCCGATGATCAAGAGTGCCGCGATCGATCGGCGCAGCTTCGTCAAGGCGGCAGGGCTTAGCTTCCTCGCGGCCTTGCCGCCGCGCGCCCTGATGGCGCTCGAGCGGGCCGATGCCGTCTACGCCTCGGGGCTGCGGCAGGCCAATGGATCCTTCGCGGTGGCGACCGTTTCCGAGCGCGGCGAAATCATCGACCAGGTGGCGCTGCCGGCGCGTTCGCACGGCATGGCCTTCAGCGCCGACACGGGCAAAACCGTCGCCTTCGCGCGGCGACCGGGCACCTATGCGATGATCTTCGACCCGCGCGCAAAAGCCGAGCCGATCTTGATCGCCGCAGCCGAGAGCCGTCACTTCTATGGCCACGGCGCATTTTCGCCCGATGGGCGCATCCTTTACGCCAGCGAGAACGATTTCGACGGCAATCGCGGCATGATCGGGCTTTACGACGCCACCCGCCGCTTCGAGCGGATCGGCGAGTTCGAGACCTATGGCGTCGGCCCGCACGACATGACCGTCAGCGACGACGGCCGGATGCTCGTGGTTGCCAATGGCGGGATCGAGACGCATCCGGATTTCGGCCGCACCAAGCTCAACCTCGGCAACATGCAGCCGTCGCTGACGCTCGTGGACGCCGCAACCGGTGCGCTGATCGAAAAGCACACGCTGCCCGCCGCGTGGGCGCAGGTCTCGACGCGGCATGTCGATGTCGACGACAGCGGCCGCATCTGGTTTGCCTGCCAGTATGAGGGGCACCGCAACGATCTGCCGCCGCTGGTCGGCTCCTTCGCCAAGGGAGAGGATCTGCGCTTCGTCGACCTGCCCGAGGAAACCACCCGCAGGCTCGCCAACTATGTCGGCGCCATCGCCGTCAACCGCAGCCAAGGTCTGGTGGGCGTGACGTCGCCGAAGGGCGGGGCCTCGGTGACGATCGACGCCATAAGCGGCCGGGTGCTGGGCGAGGAGATCGTGCCCGAGGCGGCCGGCATTGCGCCCGCAAAAAGCGGCTTTGCCGTTTCCTCCTATGACGGCGATTTTCTTGGCCAGCGCAGCGACGTTGCCTGGGACCAGCACATAATCAGGATCGCGCCATCACGACGCGTGTGACCATGTCTTCTGTTCGGCGCCGATCTGCGCTGCGGCCGCCTTGGCGGAGTCCACGAGCCAGGTCGGCTTGCGCGCCTTGAGATCGCGCAGGATCGCGTCGACGGCTGAGGCATCATTGGCGTGGCAGTTGCCGATCTCGAACCCCATCAGATCAAGCATATCCGGCGACAGCAGCAGATCGGAATTGCCGTCGATCTCTATCTTGGTGCTGCTCGGCGACAGCCGCCGAACCAGAACCGAGCCGATCAGCCGGTAGTGCGGATCGGGCGACCGCATCCGAGAGGTGGCGATTTCGACGGCATGGATGCCGCGATCATCGGGCGCGTGGGCGAGCGACCAGGCCGATTGCAGCATGGCCTTGGCCTCGCGCAGCACCGGTCCGCCCCGCCAATCCGTATAGGCAATGAAACGCGGACGACCGAGGCTGCCGGTTCCTGCCGTGCGCGGCTTCGCAATATAGGCGGCATGGCCTGATGGCAGGGATGCCTCCAGCGCCTCGGCACAGGCCGACGGCACCGGCTTGTCGCCCGGCGTCAGGCTCGCGAATTTCTCCCAGAAGGCGCGGCGCTCGCTATCGGGCAACGTCAGGGCCTTGCGCAGCCATTTGTGATCGCGCTCGAGAACGACGGGCATGGGCGTCTGCAGAGCCCTGAGATAGCCCGTGAGCACCGACGTCGCGATCATCTGTGCCGGGGGGCCGCCTTCCGTGACCGCCAATAGCGCGCTTGCCGTCAGCCGGATCAGATCGAGCGCATAGGGCATGACAGCCGCGTCGTCGAAATCATTGGCGCCCCAGACGAGGCGTCCCTCGACATCGCGCCAGGTGCCGAAGTTCTCCAGATGCGTATCGCCGATCGCCAGAACTTTTGGCGCGTTGGCGACGTCGGGGCATATATCGAATATGGTTTCTGAAAACCGCCAATAGGTGGCGCGCAGGAAGGCGAAGCTGCTGGCGCGCATCCGCATGTGCTTGCGCAGGAGGTCGTTTTCAACCAGATCGGCCCCGAGCTGGCCGCGAAGCCAGCTTTCGTAGGCCTGTGTGGACTGGACGATACCGACCATTTCGAAGCACTCCAATTTCCTGCTTCGCCGAGCATAGACCGAAGCGCATGGCGGGCAATCGAGATCATTGCACGATCATTTGAATCGTATGCGATATGGCTCTGGCGAGGCGGCCGCCGCGCCCTATCTCAGGCGCATGAGCAAAGCCCTCACCTACATCATCTTCGTTGCGATCGTGCTTGGCGGCGGCCTCGTGATCGGCGTCAACAATCTTCCGGGCGAATGGTATCAATCGCTTGTCAAGCCGCCCTTCAATCCGCCGAACTGGGTGTTCGGGCCGGCCTGGACCATTCTCTACGTGCTGATCGGACTTGCCGGCGCGCGGACCTGGATGCGCGGGCATCTCTCCATGGGCATGCTGATCTGGGCGGGACAGATGGTGGCGAACTTTCTCTGGTCGCCGTTCTTCTTCGGCCTGCAGATGCCGCCGGTGGCGCTGATCGTGATCCTCGCCCTGCTTGCGCTGATCATCGCCTTCATCCTCAACCGCTGGAACGCCGACCGGATCGCGGCGCTGCTCTTCCTGCCCTACCTCGCCTGGGTTTCTTTCGCGACGCTGCTCAACGCCTCGATCGTCTATCTCAACTGAGTGCGGTCGCTGAGATATATTTCTCCATGCGGAAATTGGTCAGGCGCTGGCCGCGTTTCTCGACGCTCTGGCGGGCGATGACGGTGAAGCCACGGCGCTCGAAGAAGGGCCGCGCGGTGAGGCTTGCCTCGGTGAAGATGCGGCCGATACCCAATTTTTTCGCCTCCTCCTCGACCTTTGCGAGCAGCAGGCTGGCAGCGCCGATGCCCTGATGGGCGGGGTGGACGAACATCATGTCGAGATGGCCATTGGGCTCCAGGTCGGAAAAGCCGATCGGGTGTCCCGCATGCTCGATGATGAAGGTCGGCCGGCTGGCACGGCGTTCCGCCCAGGCGGCGCGATCCTCGACCTTCGCCCAGGCCTCGATTTCGGCCGGACCGTAGTCGCGCGATGCCACCTCGCGGATCGCCGCAAGAAAGATCGCGATCGTGTCGTCGCAATCGTCGGCCGTGTAACGCCTCACCTGCAGCACGCCGTCCCTCCTCGTCTCTTCACTCGTCTGGCCGATCTAGCATGTCCCGCCGCCGGCGTTGAGTGCACAATCGTACCGGCTGCGATCCATTGCGCTTGTGTGGCGCGGCACAGCATGGCACTTTCCGGCTCGCACGGGGACAGACAGATGACCAACACCGATAGCGGCGATTTCCGCGATCGCATCCAGACCAACTTTTCGCGCCAGGCGGCGCTGCACACGATCGGCGCCGAGCTGACCCGCGTCGAGCGGGCGATGGTGGAGATCGAGCTGCCGTTCGACGTGAAGCTGACGCAGCAGCACGGCATCCTGCATGCCGGCATAATTTCGGCCGTGCTGGATTCGGCCTGCGGCTTTGCCGCCTACAGCGTCATCGATCCTGATGCCTCGGTGCTGACGATCGAATTCAAGGTGAACCTGCTTTCGCCCGGGCGCGGCGAGCGCTTCCTGTTTCGCGGCGAGATCACCAAGCCGGGCACCAACATCATCGTCGCCGACGGGCGCGGCTACGCGATCAGCGACGGGCCGGCCAAGCTGATCGCCTCGATGACCAGCACCATGATGATCATACGCGGCAGAGAGGGCATTACTGGATGACGTTCGAACTGAAATCGGTCGCGGGCAAGTCCATCCTGTTCGTGATGGCGGCCGAAGCCGAATACGGCCCTTTCCTGCGCTCGCGCTTCGAGCCGCTGATGACGGGCGTCGGCCCCGTGGAGGCCGCCGTGGTGCTGACGCGGACGCTCGCCGCTCTCGATCATGCCGGAGACCTGCCGCAGCTCGTGGTCTCGCTCGGTTCGGCAGGCTCCGCCACGCTCGAGCAGACGGCGGTCTATCAGGTGACGTCGGTTTCCTATCGCGACATGGATGCCTCGCCGCTCGGTTTCGAAAAGGGGCGTACGCCGTTTCTCGATCTGCCTGCCGTCATCGACCTGCCGCTCCGGATCCCCGGTGTAGCCGAGGCGAGCCTGTCGACCGGCGGCAACGTGGTCTCGGGCGCCGCCTATGCCGGCATCGAAGCCGATATGGTCGACATGGAGACCTTCGCCATCCTGCGCGCCTGCCAGGCCTACAATCTGCCCTTGATCGGCCTGCGCGGGATTTCCGATGGCGCCGAGGAGCTGCAGCACATCTCCGGCTGGACGGAATATCTGCATGTCATCGACCGCAAGCTCTCCGACGCCACCGACAGTCTGTTCACGGCGCTGGAGGACGGGGTATTCTGGTTCTAGTGGCCTCGATGCCTTAAAACCGGCCAGACTGCCTGCGAAAGCGGGACAATCGATGCAATAAAATCCCGCGGCGGCGGATTTCCCGCATTGCAAGACCGGGTGCTTTTCATTAAAGGCTCGCCATGACCCAGACAGCACATCCCGACAGCGTTCTCATCGTCGATTTCGGCAGCCAGGTAACCCAGCTGATCGCGCGCCGCGTGCGCGAAGCGGGCGTCTACTGCGAGATCGTTCCCTTCCAGTCCGCCGAAGAAGGCTTCAAGCGCCTTCAGCCGAAAGCCGTGATCCTGTCCGGCAGCCCGGCCTCGACGGTCGATGAGGGTTCGCCCCGCGCGCCACAGATCATTTTCGACAGCGGCCTGCCGGTCTTCGGCATCTGCTATGGCCAGCAGACGATGTGCATGCAGCTCGGCGGCAAGGTCGAGAGCGGCCATCACCGCGAATTCGGCCGCGCCTTCCTTGAGGTCGACGAAGACAGCAAGCTGTTCGAGGGCCTCTGGTCCAAGGGCTCGCGCCACCAGGTCTGGATGAGCCACGGCGACCGGGTCACGGCACTGCCCGAGGGCTTCAAGGTGGTGGCGACGTCGCCGAACGCGCCCTACGCCTTCATCGCCGACGAGAAGCGCAAGTATTACGGCGTGCAGTTCCACCCCGAAGTGGTGCACACGCCCGACGGCGCCAAGCTGATCGGCAACTTCATTCACAACATCGCCGGCATCAAGGGCGACTGGTCGATGTCGGCCTACCGCCAGAAGGCGGTCGACACGATCCGCGAACAGGTCGGCGACAAGCGCGTGCTCTGCGCGCTCTCGGGCGGTGTCGACAGCTCGGTCGCTGCCCTCCTGATCCACGAGGCGATTGGCGACAAGCTGACCTGCGTGCTCGTCGACCACGGCCTGATGCGCAAGGACGAGGCAGCGAACGTCGTCGCCATGTTCCGCGAACACTACAATCTGCACCTCATCCACGTCGACGCATCCGACAAGTTCATCGGCGAGCTCGAGGGCGTCTCGGATCCGGAGACCAAGCGCAAGATCATCGGCCGCCTCTTCATCGAAACCTTCGAGGAAGAGGCCAAGAAGCTCGGCGGCGCCGACTTCCTCGGCCAGGGCACGCTCTATCCAGACGTGATCGAAAGCGTTTCCTTCACTGGCGGCCCGTCGGTGACGATCAAGTCGCATCACAATGTCGGCGGCCTGCCTGAACGTATGAACATGCAGCTCGTCGAGCCGCTGCGCGAACTCTTCAAGGACGAAGTGCGCGTGCTCGGCAAGGAGCTCGGCCTGCCCGATAGCTTCATCGGCCGCCACCCCTTCCCTGGCCCTGGTCTCGCGATCCGCTGCCCGGGTGGCATCACCCGCGAAAAGCTGGAGATCTTGCGCGAAGCAGACGCCATCTATCTCGACGAAATCCGCAAGGCCGGTCTCTACGACGCGATCTGGCAGGCATTCGCCGTGCTGCTTCCCGTCCAGACCGTCGGCGTCATGGGCGACGGACGGACCTACGAATTCGTCTGCGCGTTGCGCGCCGTGACCTCGGTCGACGGCATGACGGCGGATTTCTACCACTACGACATGGAATTCCTCGGCCGCGCCGCGACCCGCATCATCAACGAGGTGCGTGGCATCAACCGCGTGGTGTACGACGTGACCAGCAAGCCGCCGGGCACGATCGAGTGGGAGTGATGCTCGGCGGCTGACTGCCTGCGATAAATAACGATGCCGCCGGCGCGATGCGCTTGGCGGCATTTTTGTTGGTGGCAGTTTGATGTCAGATGATGCCGCGCATCGGGTTGATGTAGTCGATCCCATCGAAGTCTCGCTCGTTGTCGGTGACGACGATGCAGCCATTGGCCTCGGCAACAGCCGCGACAATCATATCGAGGGCGCTGCGCGGCCGCCCCTTCGCCTTGCCCTCGGCCATCAGCCGCCCCCAGACCAGACTTGCCGCTTCATCGAAGGGTAGAATGCGGCCGGAGAAAAGAGACAGAGGCCCTTCCGGCCCCGCGAACCATGCTTCCAATTGGTCACGCTTCTTGCCCGCCGGTTTTTCCAGGACGCCTTTGCTGATCTCGGCGATCGTCAGCGAAGCGATGAAGAGATCATCGTCCATCTGCTCCGACATCCACTCCAGCAGAGCCTGCGATGGCATTGGCTTGGTGATGTTGCTGATGATGTTGGTGTCGAGCAGGAATCGGGTCAAATATCGACCTCTCGTCCCTCTTCGCGAGGGCGATCAAGATCGAGATCGGCACCGACCAGAGGCGAGCGCCTGAGGGCAGCTAATATGCCGCCCTTCGCTGGCGGCTCGCCCGATATGGATCGGCTGACAACCGCGCGCAGCTCCGAGGCTTGCGGCGTATCGTCGGCAAGACGGCGGGCAAGCGATCGGATCAGATCGCGATCTTCATCGCGGCCCAGAACCTCGAAACGAGACAGGCCGCGCTGGCTGAGGCGCGAACGGTAGTTCTTGATGGCGCGTTTCTGCGCACTGCTCATAAGCTGCCTCCTGATATCTCCAGTAATATAGCCGGTATTGCGTGCGCTCTCAAGACTAGTTGAGCTAGTCCAACTTCAAAACAACGACTGCTGCATCGGCTTCGGCGGCGCCAGCTTCACGCCTTCAAGTTCCAGCATGCGCGCCTTCGACACCGAACCGCCGGGCGCCGAGAAGCCGCCGATCTTGTTGCCGGCGGCGAGAACGCGGTGGCAGGGGATGATGAGCGCGATGGGGTTCTTGGCCATGGCCTGGCCGACGTCGCGGGCGGCTTCGGGGCCGTGGCCGAGTTGTCTGGCGAGTGCGCCGTAGGTGGTCGTTTCGCCCCAGCGCAATTGGCGGGCAGCGGCGTAGATCTCGCGGAAGAAATCGTCCTGGCCGGCGAGATCCAGCTCGAGATCGGAGAAATCGATCGGCTCGCCGCCGAAGTAGCGCTTTACGGCGACGATGGCTGCTGCGATGTCAGGCGTCGGAGCTGCCGGTTCAGCATCGGGGACGCGGCGGAGCAGCAGGCGCTCGGTTCCGTCCGCGCTTGATGTCGGTAGCTGGAAGCGGGTGATGCCGATAGCGTTCCATGCGATGCCGCAGAAGCCGCCTGCGGTTTCGAAGATGGTGTAATGCTGCGCTTGATGGGCCATGGGTATCGCCTCCCGATATCGAAGCTTGTCGGCCGCAGGATCGGCCTCACCCGAAAAATCGTGCCTGCTGGCGGCGAATTCAACCCGTTTCTTGCGCGTCGCGAATTTGCGGTTAGCCGCGCGCCTGGCGGGGTTCGGCCTCGTCTTGCGGCGGCTTTGCGAGATCCGGGCGCAGCTTGGCGAAGACGGCGTCGAAGCCGGCGGCGATCTTTTGCGGCTCGTAGCGCCGCGCCGCCTCAAGGGCTGCTCGCGACAGCGCCGGGATGGCCTCTGGCTTCGCCGCCATGGATGCGATCTCGGCGGCCAGCGCCTTGTCGTCGCCGGGATCGAAAAGATAGCCGTCCTTGCCCGGATCGATAGACTCGGGGATGCCGCCGGAGCGCGCGCCGATGACGGGAACGCCTTGCGCGAAGGCTTCGATCACCACGCGGCCGAAAGGCTCGCGGAAGAGCGAAGGGACGACGAGCACGTCGATCTGAGGGAAGAAATCCTCGGGCTTCGTCCAGCCAAGAAATCTGGTGTTTTCGCCCGGAAACTTTTGCGGCAGCGACTTCGAATAATCGCTCTTGGCGCTGCCGGCGATGACGAAGCGGACGTTCTGGTCGTTTACCAGCCGGTGGGCGGCGCGGGCGAGCGTGTCGAGACCCTTCACCGGATCATGCACGCCGATGAAGCCGAAGCGCATCGGCCCTTCCGGCTGTTTGCGCGGCTCGCTGCTGGCAATCGGCGGAACGGCGCCGGGGACTCGGTGGGTGCTGGCGTTGCGGAAATAATGATGCTCGGTATGGCGGCCGATGATGAAATCGGTCTCACCGATCACGGCATCGACATAGCGCGAGAAGAATTTCTTGCCGTAGGAGGACACCTGGCAGGAGGAACAGGCGCGCACGCAATTGTCGTCGCCGCGCCGCATGCTGGCCTTCCAGCACAAGAGAAACGCGCTGCGCAGGATATGGCAAACCGGCACGCCTGCGCTTTTGGCGGCGGCCCAGGTGGCGACGTTGATGTTCTCGATGCTGTCGGTCAGCACGATATCGGGCTTGAAGCGGCGGATTTCGCGGCGCATGACGAGATAGGCGCGCGGATTGAAATTCTCCAGCGCGTGCCAGATCAGCTTCTTCCAGCCCGGCCGCGGCAGGCGATAGTTCCAGTCGATGTTCAGCGTCTTCAGGCGGTGCACGGGCACGCCGTCATAGATTTCGTGCTTGTCCTCGCCGGAAACGTTGACGACCTCGAGATCATGGCCGGCCGATATCAGGAGCTTGGCGACCATCATCGCCGAAATCGGGCCACCGCCATCGATGAAGGGCGGAAAGGCCGCGCAGGCCATCAGGATACGCATGAACAGGACTCCACAACAGGCGGATTCCGCGGCGATCTCGCGCGCGCTCCGCCCTTCGACGTCGCCTTCAAGATGACTCCGCAATCGTCAAGATTTGGCAAAGAAAACCGGTCGCTTCGAAAGCGTTCGTCCAATGCTCCAATCGAGAACCGTTCGATCTTGCCTCACACATCGGAACGCGCTTAAAGCTGCTGCAGCAATGAATGCAGCAGTGGAGACAGCGATGGATACGTCCGAGATCATCATTTCAGGCGATACGGCGGGCATGGAGTGGCGGCTGCCGGTGCTGCGCTTCAAGGGCAGCGACCCGAGGGCGCCGAAAATCTATATCCAGGCGGCGCTGCATGCCAACGAGCTGCCGGGCACGGCGCTGGTGCATTTCCTCTGCGAGCAGCTGCGCGCGGCCGAAGGCGCCGGCCAGATTCGGAGCGATATCACCATCGTTCCGCACGCCAATCCTGTTGGTGCGGCGCAATCACATTTCGGCGAGCTGCAGGGCCGCTTCGATCTCGGCACGCGCACCAATTTCAACCGCGAGTTCCCGCTGATCTCGATCAAGGATCGCGACGGGCTGGTGGCCGAGCTCGATCGCTACAATGCCGTCGACAGGTTGAAGCGGCAGCTGATGCATATGGCGCTCGAAGCGGATCTGGTGATCGACCTGCATTGCGACGATGAATCGCTGCAATATGCCTATATCGACGAGGCCTTCTGGCCGGAGGCGGCCGATCTTGCGTCGGCGCTTCATATGGAAGCAGTGCTCTTGTCGGATGGCGAAAGCTCGGCCTTCGAGGAGGCAATCGGCTATGCGTGGAAACACGAAAGCCAAGAGAAGAAGACGCGGCTGCCGGGCAAGCTCTCGGTCACCGTCGAGCTTCGCGGCATGCGCGACGTCTACCCCGAAATGGCGAAGAAGGATGCAGAGGGGCTGTTCAACTTCCTCGCCGCGCGCGGCGCCATCGCCCATCAGGTGACGCTTGCGCCATTTAGCGGTCCAGCGGTCCCGCTCGACAATATCGAGATGATCCGCGCGCCTCAGTCCGGCACTGTACTGTTCCACCGCAACATCGGCGAGGAAATCAAGGAAGGTGACCTCTTGGCGACCATCGTCACCCGGCCGGGCATGGCCGATGGCACGATCGAAGTGCGCGCGCCGCAGGCGGGGCTGATCGTCACCCGCACCTCGTCGCGGCTGGTGCGCCGCCGCGCCGACCTGATGAAGATTGCCTGCGGGGCAGCCAGCAAGGCGATGCGCAAGCCCGGCGCGCTCGAAAACTGAGCCCACTGGAATTAAGCGTCGCGAACGGATTGGGAAGAACCGAATGACCGTCACCATCTATGGCATCAAGAACTGCGACACGATGAAGAAGGCCCGGACCTGGCTGGAAGAGCACGGTGTCGCCTATGATTTCCACGACTACAAAGCGTCAGGCATCGACCGGGCGCATCTGGAAAAGTGGACGCAGGAAGCGGGCTGGGAAACGGTGCTCAACCGCGCCGGCACGACCTTCCGCAAGCTGCCGGACGCAGACCGCGAAAACCTCGATCAGGAGAAAGCGATCGCGCTGATGCTGGAGCAGCCGTCGATGATCAAGCGGCCGGTCGTGGACGCGGACGGCAAGCTGCTCGTCGGTTTCAAGCCGGAGATTTATGGCGGATTCTTCAAGGGCTGATCGAATGTCGAAGACGACGCGAGCGACACAGGTTCTGGAAAAGGCCAAGGTGGCCTTCACCGTTCATACCTATGAGTACGATCCGAACGCCGAGCGGATCGGGCTACAGGCGGCCGAAGCGATCGGCGAAGAGCCGCATCGCGTGCTGAAGACGCTGATGGCCGAGGTGGACGGCAAGCCTGTTTGCGTCGTCGTTCCCTCCGACCGCGAAGTCAGCATGAAAAAGCTCGCCGCCGCCTTCAAAGGCAAGTCGGCGAACATGATGAAGCCGGCGGACGCCGAGCGCCTGACCGGCTACCATGTCGGCGGCATCAGCCCCTTCGGCCAGAAGAAGATGGTGCCGACGGCGATCGAGGAAGCGGCGATGGGCGAGGCCCTCGTCTACATGAATGGCGGGCAGCGCGGATTGCAAGTGCGGCTCGCGCCGAAGGATGCGCTCGACGTGCTGAAGGCGACGGCGGCGGCGCTCGTCGCCTGATTGTCCCCGAGCTTCAATTTCGCCGCAAAGGGGTCTAAGTCTCTACCCCTGTCCGTTCGTTTCAGAAGGTGATCGATCATGAACTACATGCCGCAGGGCGATAACGCCGTGGACCCCATCAAGCTCGACAAGCTCGCCGAAGTCGCGGTCAAGGTCGGGCTGCAGCTGCAAAGCGGCCAGGATCTCGTCATCACCGCGCCTGTCGTGGCGCTGCCGTTGGTACGGCAGATCACCAAGCACGCCTACATAGCGGGTGCCGGGTTGGTCAGCGCCTTTTATTCCGACGAGGAATCCACCCTGGCGCGCTATCAATATGCCAATGACGCGAGCTTCGACCGGGCATCCTCCTGGCTCTACGAGGGCATGGCGAAGGCCTATGCGAATGGGGCGGCGCGGCTTGCTGTTGCCGGCGACAATCCGATGATGCTGTCCGAGCAGGACCCCGCCAAGGTCGGCCGCGCCAACCGCGCGATGTCGACGGCCTACAAGCCGGCGCTTGAGAAGATCTCGAACTTCGACATCAACTGGAACATCGTCTCCTATCCGAACCCGGCCTGGGCAAAGCTGGTGTTCCCCAATGATCCCGAGCCGATCGCGGTCGCCAAGCTCGCCAAGGCGATCTTTTCCGCCTCGCGCGTCGACGTCGAGGACCCGATCGCCGCCTGGACGGAGCACAACGCCAACCTCAGAAAGCGCTCCAGTTGGCTGAACGGCGAGCGTTTCTCGGCGCTGCATTTCACCGGCCCGGGCACGGATCTGACGGTCGGGCTTGCCGATGGCCACGAGTGGCACGGCGGCGCGTCCACCGCCAAGAACGGCATTACCTGCAACCCGAACATCCCGACCGAAGAGGTGTTCACGACGCCGCATGCGCTGCGCGTCGAGGGTTACGTGTCGAGCACCAAGCCGCTGTCGCACCAGGGAACGCTGATCGACAATATCCGCGTGAAATTCGAAAGTGGCAGGATCGTCGAGGCAAAGGCCTCGCGCGGCGAGGAAGTGCTGAACAAGGTGCTCGATACGGACGAAGGCGCGCGCCGGCTCGGCGAAGTGGCGCTGGTGCCGCATTCCTCGCCGATCTCGGCCAGCGGCATCCTGTTCTACAACACGCTGTTCGACGAAAACGCCTCGTGCCACATCGCGCTCGGCCAGTGCTATTCCAAGTGCTTCCTCGATGGCGCGAACCTTAGCCAGGAGCAGATCAAGGCGCAGGGCGGCAATTCCAGCCTGATCCATATCGACTGGATGATCGGCTCCGACAAGGTCAACATCGACGGTATCAGGGCCGATGGCTCGAAGGTTCCCGTCATGCGGAAGGGCGAGTGGGCGTAAGAGCAGGCTCGACAGCTGACCCAGGTGATGCGCCTGCTCGGGCGCATGAAGCGGCTGGCGACCCATCTCGGGCGCGGGGTCGAGCAGGTGCTGCAGAACCACGGGCCTTCGTCATCGGCCTTCGCTGCTATGGCGGCGTTCGAATAAAACGCCGCCGCCCCGTCACGATGATCAGCGGTAGTAGATCACATGGCCGCCGTTCAGCGCGCGCTGCACCTGGATGACATTCGTCAGCGCTATGCCGCGATCGGCGATCGCCTGCATCAGGTGCCTGTCGGCGCTGACGGTCGCCTGCGCCTCGCGGATGCCTGAAGGCATAGGGTGGCGCAGCGACAGCGGCAGGGATTGCTCGCGCTGCGACAGCGAGGTGATGCGGATGGCCGTGACGCTGTCGTTGTAAGCCTTGCCGAAGATGACCTCGGACACTTTCGACTGGCCAGCCAGCGCCGGCGCGGCAGGCAATGCGCCAGAGAGCGCGCCCGCAAGGGCGCCGACCATCAGAAGAGCGGGCAACATTCTTTTCAAGGTATTTCTCCAAGTCTCAAATATCAGAGCGGCCGCGATGAGCGGGCCATAGCAAACGTGCGACGCACCGAAAGATGGTCGCTTCAGCATCCAGATAAGCACTTTGCGGCAATTTTTAAACGCCGCGAAATGGCGCGCGACCACGATTTGGTGATTGCCCCGCGCGACCCGCAAAGAGGCCTCGCGGGATCAGAACAGGCTGCCCTGCTTCGGCGGTGCCGCGGGATCGGTTGCTTTGGGCTCCGAGGCTTTGGTGCCGCGCTTTCTGGCGCCGGCCGGCGGCTCGCCGTCGTCGGTGGTGATCGCGCCGATGCGGCCATCGGAGAATTCGATCGAGATACCCGATCCCGCCGACAACATCGCCGCCTCGGAGACCGGGCGGTTGTCCTCGTCGCGGATGACGGCATAGCCGCGCTTCAAGACGTTCTTGTAGGAGAGCGATTGCAGCATGCGCTCCTGCGCGGACAGCTCGCCACGGGCGCGCACCAGCTGATGGCGCACCGCCGTATCGGCGCTGCGCGAAAGGTTGGCGAGGCGGTCGCGCATGCGCGATGTCTGGCTCTTCAGCCGCGATGGCAGCGAGGCGAGTGCTGCGTCGGCGCGGCCGATGCGCGATTTCGAACGGTCGATCAGCCGCTCGACGGTGCGTTCGGCTCGCGTCATGCGCTCGTTAAGCATCTGGCGGCGCTCGGTGATCCGGTTCGACAGCATATCCGGGCGAAGATGTGCCGCCGTGCGCTCGAAGCTGCGGCGCTTGTTCAAGGTGTTGAGTTCGAGGCCACGACCGAGACCGGCGGCTGCCTCGTCGAAGCGGCGGCGCGGCAGGGCCAAGAGCTGGTCGAGCGAGGGAAGTGCCCGCATCAGCGCCCGCACCTGCTGCCGGCGCTGGTCCATCTGCCGCAGCGTGCTGCCCTGCAGCCGGGCGGAGAGACCGGAGAGCTGCGCTTCCAGTTCCGCCTTGACCGGTACTGCCATTTCGGCGGCGCCCGTCGGCGTCGGTGCGCGGACATCGGCGGCGTAGTCGATCAGCGTCCAGTCGGTCTCGTGGCCGACGGCCGAGATCAGCGGGATCCGGCTTTCGGTAGCAGCCCGCACCACGATCTCGTCGTTGAAGCTCCAGAGGTCCTCGAGACTGCCGCCGCCGCGCGCGACGATCAGGACATCGGGCCGCGGTGTCGGCCCATGGGGCTCGAAAGCGTTGAAGCCGCGAATGGCGTTCGCCACCTCCTCGCCCGAGCCCTCGCCCTGGACCTTCACCGGCCAGACGACGACATGCACGGGGAAGCGATCGGAGATGCGGTGGAGGATATCGCGGATGACGGCGCCGGTGGGCGAGGTCACGACGCCGATCACGCGGGGCATGAAGGGCAGCGGCCGCTTGCGGGCGGGATCAAACAGGCCTTCGGCGGTAAGCTTGCGCTTGCGCTCCTCGATCAACGCCATCAGCGCGCCGGCGCCGGCCGGCTCCAGCGTCTCGATGACGATCTGGTATTTGGAAGAGCCCGGGAAGGTGGTGATCTTGCCCGTGGCGATCACCTCCATCCCCTCTTCGGGACGGACTTTCAGTCGCGAAAAACTCGTCTTCCAGACAACCGCGTCGATGCGGGCGCGGTCGTCCTTCAGCGAGAAATAGGCATGGCCGGACGAGTGCGGGCCGCGATAGCCGGAGATTTCGCCGCGCACGCGCACCTGATCGAAGGCCGTCTCGACGGTCCGCTTGATCGAACCCGACAGTTCCGACACCGAATATTCGGTGAGATTGCTCGGCGAATCATTGTCGAAGAAGCTGCTCATGACGCTGTTCTAGCCGAAGAGCCGCGCAAACGCAGCCCCGTCAGCGGGGAGGTTTTTCGTTCGCTGACGGAGCCCGGCGCTCTGCCTCAACGAAAACAATCGCATCGTTTCAACGCGTTGATGGATCGGCAGGCCGAACGTCATCTCCAGGCAGCCGCGGATTTTCCCCGTTTTGTCGCAAGCCCGCATCATTGCGCCAGCAACCAAGGAGCTTCCCATGTCCGATCGCTTTCAATCCCATACCCCTTCCCTCACAGGCCCCGCCAGCACCGGTTTTCCGATCACGCCCGACGACGCGCTGGCACTGCCTGAGACAACGCGCGCGCTTTATGTCGGCAGCGGTGGCAGCCTTGCGGTGGAGATGGCGTCGGGCGCGACACTGACCTTCGAGGGTGTGGCCGACGGCATGCTGCTGCCGCTGCGCGTCTCGCGCGTGCGCGCATCGGGCACCACTGCCGGCGGCCTCATCGGCCTCGTCTGAGTGCCGGCACGCCGGACTTCTCCCCATATGACATATGCGGAACCGCAAATGTTGCCGATGCGTTAATTGTTCGTCAAAGCCAGCGGACGTATAGTGAGGTGATTCGGGAGGCCCTGATGATTGCTCTGACCGCAACAGCAATTGGCATCGCAACCGCGCCGATGCGCAACATCTTTTCCATGGTTCTGGTGGGCTTGCTCATTTGCGGAAGCTATATCTGTGCTGCGCTTTTCGGCCCCACCTCGATCATCGATTTAGCCGTCGCCATCATCTCCTACAATGTCAGCCTGCTCGCTTGCCTCGTCGGGCTGCACCTGATCGGGCGCGCCCGCAAGAGAGCGGGCCTCGTCTGATATCCTTCACGACCCGCTCGGAACGTAGCGGAAGAACTGCACCGGCGAGCCCTCCTGCTTCGGCAGCGGCTGCAGGTAAGACGGGACATTGCCCTTTTTCAGCTGTGCGTAGAACCCATCCGGCTTCATCTTGGCGATCTCGCGCGTCTGCAGGTAATCGCTGCAGAAGGCGAGCGCCGTCACGCCGGTGCCGCGAATGAAGGCTTCCGCTTCCGCAGGCGTTGCCAGGCCGATATGCATTTCCGTCAGCATGCCGCCCTGGTTGCGGTGATAGGGTGCGGCCAGGATGCGGTTTTCAGTGAAGCGCAGGATCTGGACGCCCATGTCCGAGGGTGCGGCGACGAGGCCCGGCGGGATCGACGCCAGCGGCGCAACCACCTCGGGCGAGGAGCAGCTGAGCTTTTCCTTCGCCGCGGCCAATTCGGCCTGGGTGTTGTCGAGCCTGGAGCCGATGAACCCGCCGACCAGCCCCCAGACCGCGGCAACGCTCAAGAGCACGGTCAGGATATAGCTCAGTGCGGCGGCGCCGTTTTCGCTGTCGGCATTGGAGACGCGGCGCATGTCGATGATCAGCAGCGCCAGAGGGAAGACGGCAAGCTGGTTGGCGAAAGTCGAGCCACGAATCTGCACAAGCGAGATCGCGAAGCTGATGCCGAGCAGGCACAGCAGAATGAGATGGATGCGGACGCGCTCGGCATGAAGGAGCCGGAAGACGCAGACGGCGATGCCGAACAGGCCCGTCGCGTAGAAGAAGCCGATCGTATAGGGATTCTGATGCATTGCGCCGAAGATCGACTGCGCTTCCTGGACGTTGTTGAGCCACAGGTTGATCAGCATCGGGTCGAGATCGGCAAGCGGATTGCGCAGGCATTGCGGCGCGATGATGAGCGCCGAGGCGAGCACGCCGGCCCCCACGCCGGCAAGGGCCACGAAACGCAGGCCGCGTCCGAGACCGCTGGCAAAGGCGGCGGCAAACAGCAGCAGGCCGCCGCCGATGGTCGCCAGGCTGTAATAACCGAGAGAGAGATTGTCGCAGGTCACGGTCGGATAAAGCCTCGGCGGCACCGTGCCGAAGAAGAACAGGGTGATCGACAACGCCAATGTCAGGCCGAAAGCCTTGGCGGCCGGCGCGAAGGGCTTGCCATCCCAGGCCCAGACCAGGGAGACGACGAGGCAGACGCCGGCGACGAAGGGTGTGGTCTCCGCACCGATCGCAATTGCCAGCGCCGCTGAAAATCCAGCGATCGCGTAGCTCAGCGGCCGCTGATCCTCATCGAACAGCATCGCCGTCATGATCGCCACGAGGGCGAACTGGACATTATGGTGGTCGATGGAGCCGGGCAGGAAACGGTTGCTGTTGACGAGCAGGAAGGCGGTGAGCGCCAGCGCAATATGCATGCCGAAAACACCACCGACGCGTCGGCCGGCAAGCCCCATGCCCCAGAGGCTCGGAACGACGAGCGAGAGCGGCCAGACGAGCAATGCCGCCGCTTCGGCGCGCTGCTCGGGCAGGAAGAACGAGAAGAACCTGATCAGCGTGGCGATCGGAAGATCGATCAGACGCGACCAATGCATCAGCGTGCCATTGCCCAGCCCCATGCGGTACTGCATGAGATCGAACCAGCCCTGTCCATTCAGGAAATCGCGAACCTCGACCAGCCGCATGGCATCGTCATTGTCGCCGCCGACATAGTCCTTGGCGTTCGGCAAATAGATCGCGACAATCGCAATCAGCAGCACCAAGCTATAGAAAAAAACGCAGGGCCAGAGCCGCGTCGCCTGCAGTTGCAGCTTTTCGCGGATAGACATGGATGTTGGTTCACCAGCCATCGGGGCAACAGTCGCCATGGAGCAGATCTCGTCATTGATTGCTGCGCGACTTTACGATGCGCCTATCAAGAAAGCGTAAAGTGGGGAAGCGGGACAATCTTGTCCGGCGTGCCTGTGACCTTCACCCTCGTCATAGGCACTTGTTAACGGCCCTGATTTAGACTTAGCGAAATTCCTCCTGACAGGTGTGATCATGACTGGATCGCGTACCGACAATCTGAGCGTCGCCGTGCTGCTTCCCTGCTATAACGAGGCGGCGACGATCGGCGCGGTCGTGCGCGGCTTCAAGGTGACGCTGCCGGATGCGGCAATCCATGTCTATGACAACAATTCCACCGACGGAACGGCGCTGCATGCGATGCTGGCCGGCGCGCATGTCGTGCGCGAGCGTCGCCAGGGCAAGGGCCATGTGGTGCGCCGCATGTTTGCCGATATCGACGCCGACATCTACATCATGGCCGATGGCGACGGCACCTATTCGCCCGAGGATGCCGAAGAGCTGATCCGCACGCTACTGTCCGAGCGCGCCGACATGGTGGTGGGCACGCGGCGCGGCGTGCACGACGACGCCGGCCGCCAGGGCCACGCCTTCGGCAACCGCATCTTCAACATCTTGTACCGCACGATCTTCGGCCCCGACTTCACCGACATCTTCTCCGGCTACCGCGTGTTCTCGCGCCGTTTCGTGAAGAGCTTCCCGGCGGTCTCGGCCGGCTTCGAGATCGAGACGGAGATGTCGGTGCATGCCTCGCGGCTGAAGATGCCGGTCAGCGAGCTGGAACTCGATTACGGCCGCCGGCCGGAGGGCTCGCATTCCAAGCTCTCGACCTTCAAGGATGGCGCCAAGATCCTCTGGATGTTCGCCATGCTGATGAAGGAAACACGCCCCTTCGCCTTCTTCGGCATCATCACCGGCCTGTTCATGGCGCTCAGCCTCGGCTTCATGGCGCCGGTTCTGGCCGAGTATTTCGCCACCGGCCTCGTCAGCCGCATGCCGACCTGGGTCATGTCGATGGCGCTGATGATGATCTCGTTCATGATGTTCACCGCAGGCGTGATCCTGGATTCAGTCGCCCGCTCGCGCGCCGAGCATCTGCGTATCCAATATATGCGGCTTGAGGCATCACACCTCCTAGGCAACGGCTTTGCCTCCAAGCTCGAAGAGATCGACATTCGCCAGCAGACGCCGCGCGCAGGTGTTGCGTGAAGAAACTGCTGCGCTTCGGTATTGCCGGCGGGCTGGGCTTCATCGTCGATGCCGGCGTGCTCATGCTTCTGCTGCACACCACGCCGATCGGGCCCTTCATCGGCAGGCTGATCGCCATCGCGCTTGCCATGGCGACGACCTTTGTCTTCAACCGGACCTTCACCTTCGAGCGCTCCGGAGATTCGCTGGCAGCCGAAGGGTTCCGCTACGGTTCGGTCGGGATTACGGCCGCGTTGGTCAATTACGGGCTCTATTCGGCGCTGCTTGTCTCCATGCCCGATCTGCAGCCGCTGGCGGCGATGGTGTTTGCCACCGCCGCTTCGACCGTCCTCAGCTTCTTCGGCTACTCGCGCTTCGTCTTCCGCGAGAAATGATCACACCGGCTCCCAGCCATCCTTCTCGCTCGCCCTGTAGATTGCGTCGATGAATGCCTGGCTGAGCCTGGAGCTCTCAAGCGACACGATTTCCTGCTCCTCGCCCTTGGCGGCGCGCGCGAAAGCTTCGGCCTCGCGCTTGTACTGGCGGCTATCGGGGAAGCGGAAGACCGTGGATTCGTTGTGGCTGCGATTGCTGAGCTCGATCTCTTCGGCGCCCCAGCGGTCAGCATTGAAGGGCGACTTCACCTCGATGAAGCCCTCCGAGCCGTGGAACACCATGATCTGTCGGTTGGCCATCTGGGTGGAGATATAGAAGCTGAGCTCGAAACCGCCGAAATCCGCCTTGACGCTGGAATAGATGTCGGTGCCGAATTCCGGATCGCGGCGGGTGACGGCCTGCACGCGGCGCGGCTCCTCGCCGGTGACGAAGCGCGTGGTGATGGTGGGGTAGACACCGATGTCGGGCAGTGCGCCGCCGCCGAGTTCCGGGATGTTGCGCATGTTGCCGGGATCGCGGTTGAAATAGGTGAAGGCGCCCTGCACATGCTGCAACGTGCCGATGGCACCGTCCCTGATCAGCTGACGCACCTTCAGCCAGACCGGGGCGTAGGTGACCATGTAGGCCTCCGTCACCAGCACCTTGTTGCGATCGCGCGCGGCGATCAGGCTATCGATCTCGTCTGATTTCAGCGCGATCGGCTTTTCGCAGAGCACATGCTTGCCGGCATCGGCCGCCTTGATCGTCCACTCGACGTGCTGGGCGGTCGGCAGCGGGATATAGACGGCGTCGATCAGGTCAGACGCCAGCATCTCCTCGTAGGAGCCGAAGGCGTGCGGCACCGAAAAACGGTCGGCCATCTCCCTCGCCTTGGACAAATCGCGGCTGGCGATGGCGGTGACGACGCAATTTTCCGCATCCTGGATGGCCGGAACCACGAGCTCGCGGCCGATCTTGGCGGTCGACATGATACCGAAGCGCAGCATGGTCATTTCCTCTTCTCTACTGATTTTGAGGGGAGATTAGAGACGGCCGGGCTGCGGCGCAATGGCGCGATCACAATTCGCGGCGCCGGGCGTGGCGCAGGTTTCCATCCGCCCGGATGCGCACTAGGTTAGATCGCAGTGGCGTTCTGCCGCGGTCCGAATTTCACCAGATTGAAGATTTCAGGAGCATCCCATGGAATTGCGTCGCCTTGGAAAAACCGGCCTTTCGGTCGCGCCGATCGTGTTCGGCGGCAATGTGTTTGGCTGGACGGCCGACGAGAAAACCTCTTTCGACATCCTCGACGCTTTCTTCGACGCAGGGTTCAACACCATCGACACGGCGGATGTCTATTCGGCCTGGGTGCCGGGCAACAAGGGCGGCGACAGCGAGGAGATCATCGGCAAGTGGCTGAGGCAGAACAAGGTCGCCCGCGACAAGGCCGTGATCATCACCAAGGTCGGCTCGGAAATGGGTCCCGGCAAGAAGGGGCTGAAGGAGCAGTACATCCTGCAAGCCGTCGAGGCGTCGCTGAAGCGGCTGCAGACCGATTATATCGACCTCTACCTCTCGCACTGGCCGGACGCCGAGACGCCCTATGAAGAGACGCTCGGCGCCTTCGCCAAGCTGAAGCAGCAGGGCAAGATCCGCGCCATCGGCTGCTCCAATCTCGACGCCTCGCAGCTCCAGGCCTCCTTCGACGCCGCCGAGAAAGCCGGCCTGCCGCGCTACGACGTGATCCAGCCGGAATATAATCTCTACGACCGCGCGCCCTTCGAGGGACCGCTGGCCGAGCTCTGCGTGAAGGAGGATATCGGTGTCATCACCTATTTCAGCCTGGCGGCCGGCTTCCTCTCTGGCAAGTACCGCAGCAAGGCCGATACCGAAGGCAAGGCGCGCGGCGGCAAGGCGGCAGGCTATCTCGACGACAAGGGGCTGAAAATCCTCGCGGCGCTCGACACGGTGGCGGCCGAGACCGGCGCAAAGCCGGCCGAGATCGCGCTTGCCTGGCTGTTGCGCAAAAAGGGCGTCACCGCCCCGATCGCCAGCGCCACCAGCCTGTCGCAGCTCGACAGCCTGACGAAATCGGCAACGCTTTCGCTCAGCGACGAGGCCATGGCGTTGCTCGACAAGGCCGGCGGCTGAGGGGGATGGCGATGACCGTGACGATCCGTGACGCGAGACCCGACGACGAAGCGCGCTGGCGCGCGCTTTGGGATGGCTATCTGGCGTTCTACGAGGTGACGGTCGCGCCTGAGATTACCGACAACACGTGGCGCCGGGTCTTCGATCCGGCGTCATCGATTGCAATGCGTGTCGCCGAGACGGATGGCGGGCTCATGGGCTTTGCGCTCTATCTCACCCATGAAGGCACCTGGATCCTGGGCAAGGACTGCTATCTGGAAGACCTCTATGTCGATGACGCTGCGCGAGGGATGGGGATTGGCCGGGCGCTGCTCGACGATCTCGTGGCACTCGGCAAGACGGAAGGCTGGTCGCGGCTGTACTGGCACACCAGCGAAAGCAACGCGCGTGCCCGCTCGCTCTATGACAGCTACGTCGAAAGCGACGGCCACATCCGCTATCGCATCAATTTCTGAGCGGCGGAAACCCCTCGTACCACTGCGAGTGATCGCCCTCCCAATTGGCCATGTCCGGCTTGGTGAGGATGCCGCGCGGGCTGACGTAGCTCTGGATCACCCTGCGCGGGCGCTCGTGCCACTGGATGTTGAAGGCCCAGAGTTTGGGGAAGAAGCAGAGCGAGGCATAAGGCAGATGGTCGTGGATCCACCAGGCGAGCCGCTGCCAGTCCTCCAATGCTTGATAGCGATCGACCACCCAGGGCACGACGATGCAGGCCGCCGCACCCATGCAGCCATCAGCATCGCGCATGTCCCAGATGTGGTGGGCGGCCGTTGACGCGTTGGTGGAGCAGTTGAGCTTGTTCCGGTTGCCGAAGCGGTTGACCTCGGGCGAGCGGTAGCCGGAGCGGATGTGCAGCCGGCCGAATGTCTCCTGCAAGGGCTCCAGCAGATCCTCGCACAGCCTCCTGCCGGTTTCGATCGCGAGATCAGGGTCATCGGGAATATTCGGGATGCGATAGAAATCGGCGATCTCGGAGTGCAGGAAATCGCGCAGGAAGAAATTCTTCGACAGCCGCGCCCGGCCGAGATCCTCCAATGCTTTCATCGATCCCGGCTTCTTCACTCCGCGTCCTCCCTGGCTTTGAAGCGCGAGTTTGCCGCATCGGGTGGAAATCTCCACCCGAAATGATCGGAACCATTAGCCCTTGCCGAACTTCTCCTTGCGAAGCCGCATGACGCCGCTTCCACGAACCCAAGGGAAAAGGGACATGCCAAAGGAAAAGACCCTCGACGATCTGTTCTACGACACGCTGAAAGATATCTACTTTGCCGAAAAGCAGATTTTGCGCGCCTTGCCGAAGATGGCACGCGCAGCGCAATCGGAAGAGCTCAAAGCCGGATTTACCAAGCACAGGGAGCAGACCGAAGGCCATGTCGACCGGTTGCAGCAGGTGTTCGAGCTGATCGGCAAGCGGGCGCAGGGCAAGACCTGCGAGGCGATCCAGGGGATCATCGCGGAAGGCGAGGAGATCATCGAGGAATTCAAGGGTTCGCCGGCGATCGATGCCGGGCTGATCTCCTCGGCGCAGGCCGTCGAGCACTACGAGATGGCCCGCTACGGCACGCTGAAGACATGGGCGCAGACGCTTGGCAAGAAGGACGTCGCGACGCTGCTCGACCAGACGCTGCAGGAAGAAGCGGCGACCGACAAGACCCTGTCGAAGCTCGCCACCTCGGCGGCCAACCAGAAGGCCGCGGCCTGACCGGCGGCGCGGGCGGAAGCGCCATGATCGGCTGCTTCCGCCTCAGCCCGTATAGCGAAAGAAATCGATGAAGGCCCGCAATGCCGGGCGCATCTGGCGGCGGCTCGGATAATAGATGAACGGGCCCGGATAGGGCGCGCACCAATCCTCCAGCACGCGCACCAGCTTTCCGCTTGCAAGCTCGTCCTCGACGCGCAGATCAAAGAGATAGGCGAGCCCGACGCCGTTCAACGCCGCGATCAGCGCCAGCCTGTCCTCGCTGACGATCAGCGGGCCATCGACCGGAACCACCAGTTCGCGGCCGTCCTTCTCAAACTCCCAGCGGTAGATCGTGCCGTTGGTGAAGCGCCGCTTGATGCAGCGGTGATGCACGAGGTCGGAAGGGTGCTGCGGCTTGGGGTTTCGGGCGAAATATTCGGGGGAAGCTGCGATCACCGTCGTCAGGTTCGGCGACGCCCGCACGGCGATCATGTCGGCCTCGAGGCTCTCCTCAAGCCGGATGCCCGCGTCGAAGCCCTCTCGGACGATGTCGATGAAGCCATCCTCGTTGGCGATTTCGAGCGTGATATCGGGATAGCGGTTGAGGAACTCGCCGAGGCGGGGTGCGAGCAAAATGTCGGAAGCGAAGCGCGGCGCCGTGACGCGCAGCGTGCCGGCCGGTCTGCCGCCCGCCTCGCTGACGGCTTCGAGCGCGATGCCGATCTCATCCAGCGCCGGCTTCAGCCGCTGCAGCAGCAGGCGCCCCTCCTCCGTCGGCGCCACGCTGCGCGTCGTGCGCGCCAGAAGGCGGATGCCCAGGCTCTCCTCAAGGCTGGAGACGGCATGGCTGACGGCCGAGGGCGCGATCTCCAGCTCCTTGGCGGCGGCGCGGAAGCTGCGGTGCTCGGCGACGGTGGCGAGAACGGCGAGTTGGGCAAGCTGGGTTCTGTTCATTGATCTATTTATTAGAACAGCCTGTGCCGCATTGCACGTATTTTTTGAGGGCTTCCGGCGCGCTAGATTTGCCTCGTGCCGCAGGAATGGCGGCCTGAATATCTGCTCGAAAGGAGCCAGACATGAAAACCCGCACACTCGGACAGGACCTTGAAGTCTCCGCCGTCGGCCTCGGCTGCATGGGCATGAGCTTCGCCTATGGCGCAAGCGACGAGGCCGAATCGATCCGCACGCTTCACCGCGCCGTCGATCTCGGCATCACCTTCTTCGACACGGCCGAAATGTACGGCCCTTACACCAACGAGGAACTGCTCGGCCGCGCGCTGAAGCCGGTGCGCGACCGCGTCGTCATCGCCACCAAGTTCGGCTTCAAGTTCGACCCTTCCAAATCTGGCGCGGCGGCGCTGACGGGTGTGGACAGCCGGCCGGAGAACGTGAAGCGCGTGGCCGAGGCATCGCTGAAGCGGCTCGGCACCGATGTCATCGACCTCTATTACCAGCACCGCGTCGATCCCAATGTGCCGATCGAGGAGACCGTCGGCGCCATGGCCGAACTGGTGCGCGAGGGCAAGGTACGGGCGCTGGGCTTGTCCGAGGCCGGCAGCGCCACGATCCGGCGGGCGCACGCAGTGCATCCGATATCGGCCGTGCAGAGCGAATATTCGCTCTGGTCGCGCGAGCCGGAGCATGACGTGCTCGCCACCTGCCGGGAGCTTTCGATCGGCTTCGTGCCCTATAGCCCGCTCGGCCGCGGCTTCCTGACGGGTGCGATCCGCAAGCCGGAGGATCTCGGCACCGACGATTTCCGCAGCCAGCTGCCGCGCTTCCAGGCAGCCAATTTCGATGCCAATGCGTCGCTGGTGGCCAGGCTCGAAGCGCTGGCGAAAGACAAGGGCGTGACCACGGCGCAGCTGGCGCTCGCGTGGGTGCTTCATCAGGGCGACGATATCGTGCCGATCCCGGGCGCCCGCAAGGTGAACCATCTCGAACAGAACGCCGCCGCCGCCGATATCGCGCTATCGACGCAGGAGATCGCGGAGCTCGGCGCGGTCATGCCGCTCGATGCGATCGCAGGCAAGCGTTACTCCGAGGCCTCGCTGGCGATGACCAATCTCTGATAGGCCGACATCCGACAGGTCAACCTTCGACGGGCCAACCTTCCGCAGGGATGGCCGCCCCAGGCGAAGCATCGGGGCGGCCCAACCACAGATCACGGAAGAGATTTCGTTTTGTTCAACTTTGGGTCTTCTCCTTGCGCACATTAGCACTAGGTAAACTTTCCAATGAAGCGAAGGGGACCCCATGCCTGATGCCAAGAATCCGGGGCCGGCCGATCCAGGCCTGTCCGACATAAAAGGGCGCATGCTCGTGCTTGAGGTGGTGGCGATGACCTCGCTGGCGCTGGCGCTGGACACATCCGGCGAGGATGACGGCAAGATGGGGCGCGGTGTCCTGCACCTCATCCGTGAGGCCGTCGGCAACAAATGCGACGAGATGGGCCTGTCCGACCACGCCTCCTCGACTGCGCAGGCCTATGCCGAGGAACTGATCGGGACGGCCATGGCCACCCTCTATCCATCCACGCATTAGAGTCAGCGCCCCCGGCAGCCACTTTGCGCGTCGCACGCTCCGCGTTATACTTGATCATCGACACGATCGGGGTACGGACCATGACGGACCGGCAGGCGATAGAAGCAGTCGTGCATCTCTATGTCGAAGGCATGACCTTCGCCAACGAAGCGGCTTTGCGCAAGGCGTTTCATCCGAAATGCGCGGTGATAGGCCATTACGAAAACGCGGTCGAATGGTCGACCCGCGACGAGTTCATCGCCGCCATCGTGGCCGAGGGCTCTGCTCCACCCGGTACACAGCCGCACATGGACATCCAGACTTTAGACGTCATTGGTGATGCCGCCAGCGTCAAGGTCAGCGACGACTTCGCCGGCATGCGCTTCACCGATTACCTCTCCATGCTGAAGATCGAGGGGCGGTGGACGATTGTGAACAAGGTTTATTACTTGCACGATTGATGGGGGTCATTTCCTCTCCTCATTCCTTTGCCCAGGCTTCGCCCGTGCGATGTGACAGGAATCCAGCCACGGCGCGTTCGCGCCGTGAATGACCGTTTTTATGCATGTCAGAAAAAAGAGTCTCTCCGCCGCGCCGACGCGCGTCGGCTTGGATCCCCGCCACGAGGGCGAGGATGAGGAAGAGTGGGGTGCGGCCAGCGCTAGACCAATAAGGGCGGCGACCATAGGGCCGTTGCCTGCCCGCACCAGAGGCCGAAGCCCTCCATCCATCAACCCCGCAGCACGCCGCCGGTGACCTTGGTGACGCTGGCGACGATCTTCTGCGTCAGGGCCTCGAAATCCTCGTCGGTCAGGGTGCGCTCGACCGGCTGGATCTGCACCTCGATGGCAATCGACTTCTTGCCTTCGCCGACCGAGGCACCCTCGAAGATATCGAAGACGTTGACGCCGGCGACCAGCTTGCGGTCGGCTCCGGACGCCCCCTTGATGATGGCGCCGGCCTCGACCGTCTTGTCGACGACGAAGGCGAAGTCGCGCTTGACGGCCTGGAACTGCGACAGCTCCAGCGCCGGCTTGGTGCGGGTCGCCTTACGCTTCGGCTCCGGCATGGCGTCGACATAGACTTCAAAGCCCGCGAGCGCGCCGGAGACGTCAAGCGCTTCGAGCGTCGAGGGATGGAACTCGCCGAAATAGCCGAGCACGACCTTCGGGCCCATCTTGATGGTGCCGGAGCGGCCAGGGTGGTACCAGGCCGGACCGCCCTGCTCGACCTGGATGTTCGTCATCGGCAGGCCGCAGGCTTCGATCACGGCCAGCGCATCGGCCTTGGCGTCGAAGACATCGACCGGCTTACCGCCGCCCTTGCCGGCATTCGACCACATGCGGCCGGCCCCTGCCATCGACGCGGTGCCGCGGCGGATGCCGCCGGCAACGCGGCGCTGTCCTTCAGGCTTGTCGTTTTCATAGGTGCCGGAGACTTCGAAGATCGCGACGTCGCCATAGCCCTTGTCGGCATTGCGCTGCGCAGCCGTAAGCAGGCCAGGCAGCAGCGAGGGGCGCATGTCGGACATGTCGGCTGCGATCGGGTTCGCCAGCTTGAGGGCGGGCGAACCGCCGCCGAAGAGCTTTGCCTGGTCTTCCGAGATGAAGGACCAGGTCACGGCTTCCAGCATGCCACGCGAGGCAAGCGCGCGCTTGGCGGTGCGGGTGCGGATCTGCAGCGTCGTCAGGATCTTACCATTGACCGCGGCATGGCTTTCCAGCGGCGCCGGCTTGATGTTGTCAACGCCATGGATGCGCATGACCTCTTCAACGAGATCGGCCTTGCCATCGACATCGGGACGCCAGGAGGGGACGGCGACGGAGACGCGCTCGCCTGAACCGGTGACCTTGAAGCCGAGGCGGGTGAGGATTTCGACGCTCTCTTCGGTGGAGACTTCAAGACCCGTCAGGCGCTTCACTTCCGAGAAGGGGAAATCGACGATCTTGGGTTCATAACCCTGGTAGCCGACGATCTCGGCCTTGGCCGCCGTGCCGCCGCAGAATTCGAGCACCAGTTCGGTGGTGCGCTCGAGGCCCGGGACCATGTATTCAGGATCGACGCCGCGTTCGAAGCGGTAACGGGCATCGGTGATGATGCCGAGGCCGCGGCCGGACTTGGCGATGTTCATCGGATCCCAGAGCGCCGATTCGATCAACACGTCGGTGGTGTTCTCATCGCAGCCGGAATGCTCGCCGCCCATGATGCCGCCGATCGACTCGACGCCGTTGTCATCGGCGATGACGACGTTGTTCGGGTTGAGCTTGTATTCGCGCTGGTCGAGTGCCAGCACCGTCTCGCCGTCCTTGGCGCGACGGACGGTGAGGTTGCCCTTCACCTTGGCGGCGTCGAAGACGTGCATCGGGCGACCCTGGTCGAAGGTCATGTAGTTGGTGATATCGACGAGCGCGTTGATCGGACGCAAGCCGATCGCCAGCAGGCGCTGCTGCAGCCACTTCGGGCTCGGGCCGTTCTTGACGCCGCGCACGAGACGCAGGCCGAAGCCCGGGCAGAGCCTGTCGTCGTCGAGATCGAGTGTCAGCTTGACTGGGGTCTCGCCTTCGACAGCAAACGACGGCGCGGGGCGCGTCTTCAGCGTGCCGAGGCCGGAAGCAGCGAGATCGCGGGCGATGCCGTAGATCGAGGTGCAATCAGGACGGTTCGGCGTCAGGTTGATCTCGATCATGGGATCGTCGAGATGGGCGTAGGCCGCAAACGAGGTACCGACCGGCGCATCCGCTGGCAGATCGATGATGCCGTCATGGCTGTCGGACATGTTCAGCTCCTTTTCGGAGCACATCATGCCGTGGCTTTCGACGCCGCGGATCTTACCGACGCCGAGCGTGACATCGATGCCGGGCACATAATCGCCCGGCCGCGCCAGCGCGCCGACGAGGCCGGCACGGGCATTCGGCGCGCCGCAGACGATCTGCAGCGGCTTGCCGCCGTTGACATCAGGGCCGGCATCGACCGACAGCACCTTCAGGCGATCGGCCTCCGGATGCTTCTCGGCCGAAAGCACGCGGGCGATGACGAAGGGCTTGTAGGCCGCCTTGTCGTCGACGTCCTCGACCTCGAGGCCGATCTCGGTCAGGCGCTTGCAGATTTCATCGAGGGTGGCGTCGGTCTCAAGATGATCCTTGAGCCAGGAAAGCGTGAATTTCATTGTGTTGTTCTCGTCTCAAAAATCATCAATTGTTCAGGCGGCTTTTTCCGGGCTCTTGGCGCCGGGGGCCTTTATGCCCAGAAACATGCTTTTCACCGAAATACCCTCGTCGATGGCGGTCCACCAGACCCCCTCGTGCGTCAGTTCGATGTCGTTCAATGCCTTGTCGTCGAGTTCGGCCAGGAACGGGTACCACCAAAGCGGCGCCCGGATTTGCCTGCCATCCGCCAGCACGACATACAGGAATTCATCGTCGCAGCGCGCGGCCACCGGGCGCTGTTCCTCGTCCGCAGGCCCCAAGGCATGCAGCGCATCATTGATGCGACCTTGCCAGCCGGGTCCCATGCTGCGGAAGTAATCGACCACATCCTTGTCGAGCCGCAAACCGATGCGTTCCTTCACCGGCGCCTTTTGCGGACCGCGCTTGCCGCGCGCCTTGTCCAACATCGTGCCAAGTTCCGGCGTTTCGGCTATCGATAGGATTGCCGCATCGTCGACATCGTCGAAGGCGGGCACATCTTCGCCGTGAGCGATCTCATAGTCATCGAGTGAGATCAGACCCTTTTCGACATCGTCCAGCGTCGGAAGCGAACTACCGTTCGCCGCCCCGTCGCTCTTCGTAAATCTTCTGTTCGCGGTCATTCATCTTCCTCAGCGATATAACTCGAACCTGGCCCTCTCTCGGCGTCCAGCAAAAACAGCAGAGTGTGCCATCCAGCCATCCGTAGGAGTTGAAACGATCCTCTCCATAGTCTGTTCTGAGGTCCTGTACCGTGACGATGCTGTCGGGATCGAAGCGTTCGACGTCGGCGAAATCCAGTCCTCGGTGCTGGAGGGTTATCTGACGTTTATCTTCGTCCCACTCCAGCTCCATTCCTACCACACCAAGCTATTTGTGGCCACAATAAATTCAGCTGCTCAACCCGCCAAACAACGTCGGCATATCCAGCGGGCGGAAGCCGTAATGGGTCATCCAGCGGACGTCGGCGTTGAAGAAGTCGCGGAGATCCGGCATGCCGTATTTCAGCATGGCGATGCGGTCGAGGCCCATGCCCCAGGCGAAGCCCTGGTACTCGTCGGGATCGAGACCGCCCGCGCGCAGGACGTTGGGATGCACCATGCCGCAGCCCAAAATCTCCATCCAGTCGGTGCCTTCGCCGAACTTGACGATCGGGCCGGAGCGGTCGCACTGGATGTCGACTTCGAAGGACGGTTCCGTGAACGGGAAGAAGGACGGGCGGAAGCGCATGGTGACGCTGTCGACCTCGAAGAAGGTCTTGCAGAACTCCTCGAGCACCCAGCGGATATTGGCGACATTGGCCTTCTTGTCCACGACGAGGCCCTCGACCTGATGGAACATCGGCGAGTGGGTGGCGTCACTGTCCTGGCGGTAGGTCTTGCCGGGAATGATGATGCGGATCGGCGGCTTCTGCGCCTCCATGGTGCGGACCTGCACCGGCGAGGTGTGGGTGCGCAGCACCTTGCGCTCTCCGTTCTCATCCGGATTGAAGAAGAAGGTGTCGTGCATCTCGCGGGCCGGATGGCCCTCAGGGAAGTTCAGCGCGGTGAAATTGTAATAGTCGGTCTCGACATCGGGACCTTCGGCGATCGAGAAGCCCATGTCGGCGAAGATCGCGGTGATCTCGTCCACGATCTGGCTGATCGGATGGATGCGGCCGCGCTCGGCCGGCGACGAGCGCACCGGCAGAGAGACATCGACGGTCTCGGCCTTCAGCCGCGCGTCGATCGCTGCCGTCTTGAGATCGGCCTTGCGGGCGTTGATCGCGTCGGTCACCACCGTCTTCAGCGCGTTGATCTGCGCACCGCGCGTCTGGCGCTCTTCCGGCGTCATCGCGCCCAGCGTCTTCAGGAGTTCGGAAACCGACCCCTTCTTGCCAAGGGCCGAGACGCGCACGGCTTCGATCGCCGGTTCATCGGCGGCGGCCGCGACGTCGGACAGGAGTTGCTTTTCCAGGGTTGCGAGTTCGGTCATCTTTTCCTGCCTTCAGGGCGTCCAGTCTTTGAGGGACACTTCACGAAACATGCTTCAGATAGCTGGTCGCCACGATGAAACGTCGCAGATCACTACCCATGTGTACGCGGCCAATCAACCGGGCAGCCGACAAAAAGCCGCCGAGAAAGCCGGTAAGCTTGCGCAGTTCGGCAACGGCCGCCGCCGGCGCCACATCGGCCCAGGCCTTGTAGGCCCGGTCGTGCGTTTCGCCACCCAGCTTGGCGCGGGTCGCAACCTGCAGAAAGAGCAGCCAGATATCGCGCGCCTGGGCGACCTCCAGCGGCATCACCCGGTCCGGCTCTTCCTCGAAATCCATGAAGCCGACGCGTCCGTCCTTCAAGAACATGTCGCGCGGATAGGGCCGGCCGTGGCACAGGCCCTTGGCATGCAGCCGGCCGAGTTCGGCGGCGCAGTGGACGAGCATGTTGTCGTGAGCCGCGGGATCGTTGTTCAGCACATGATAGAGCTGGCGATCGACGGTATCGCCGGCATCGCTGAAGACGACGGCGGCGCCGGACGAGTAGATCACGCTGGCCGTCGGCACGTCGTGCGCGGAAAACTGGGCGATGCGGCGGATTTCGCGCGCCGCCATGCCTTCGTCTGCCAGAAGCGGCGACGGGCGCAGGAAGGGCGCGCGGATGAGATTGGCGAGCATGCGCTGCAGAACCATCCAGCGCGAGGCGCGCTCGGTTCCATAGCGCTTGATCCAGACGGCGCCGCCCGACAAAGCGATACGCTCGACGCGCTTGGAACCGCGCAGAAGGGCCGCGAGCAGAACCGGCACGTCCTCCTCGCCCAGCCCGCTTTCGGCAAGCAAATCGCGGTCCGTCGTCGGATGCATCACATCGTTCGCCACGTCTTGATCGTTCGCCATTGGCGGCGTCCCTATCTAGGTCAAAACGAAGAAACCCGCGCAAGCCTTGCCAGCGCGGGTTTCAAATCATCGAAGCGAAGGTTCGAATAGCGCCGGCTTAGTTGACGGCTGCTTCAAACTCGTTCTTCGTACCAGCGTCCTTCAGGTACTCGAGCGCCTTCTTGGAGGCAGCAACGAGCGCACCGAATGCTTCCGGCTCATGGATTGCCATGTCGGAGAGAACCTTACGGTCAACTTCGATGCCAGCCTTGTTCAGGCCGTCGATGAAGCGGCCGTAGGTCAGGCCGAATTCGCGGACAGCAGCGTTGATACGCTGGATCCAGAGTGCGCGGAAGTTACGCTTGTTGATCTTGCGGTCGCGGTAAGCGTACTGCTTCGAACGATCGACAGCAGCCTTGGCGGCGCGGATGGTGTTCTTGCGGCGGCCGTAGAAGCCCTTGGCCTGCTTCAGAACCTTCTTGTGCTTGGCGTGGGCGGTAACGCCTCTCTTTACACGTGCCATTTCATGATCTCCTTAATCTATACGTTCGCGGAATAGTCTTAGAGACCGTTCGGCAGGTAATTCTTCACGACCTTGCGGCCATCCGGTTCTGCCAGAACCATGGTGCCACGTGCATCGCGAATGAACTTGTTGGAACGCTTGATCATGCCATGGCGCTTGCCAGCGGCTGCAGCCTTGACCTTGCCGGTCGCGGTGATCTTGAACCGCTTCTTGGCGGAGGACTTCGTCTTCATCTTGGGCATTTTGCTACTCCGTTTCTGATCCCCCCACTTGCCCTAAGAAGCTTGCTTCAAAAGAGGCCTTCTCGCGATTCCCGGTCACCCGGTCGTCGCAACAAGTGCGGGAGCGTTTGTTGTTGATCTGCGGTCGCGGTGACGAACCGTGCCGCAAGCATTCGAAACTGCCACGGCATGCCCTGCCGGTCAGTTCGGACGCGCGCTTATAACCGCAGCGTCACAAAAGTGCAACGGGGCGTAAGGCGGAATCTTCCAGCGCCGCTTCGGCCCCTGCCCTTTGGGCGTCGATCGCCCTTCATACAAAGACAAAAAATACAAAAGCCGCCCTTGCGGACGGCTTCGATACGAACGGTGGCGACGCGCCTTATTTGGGCGCGAGCACCATCATCATCTGGCGACCTTCGAGCTTGGGCTCGGCTTCGACCTTGGCATATTCCAGCGTGTCGGCCTTGACCTGCTGCAGAAGCTTCATGCCGAGTTCCTGGTGGGCCATTTCGCGGCCACGGAACTTCAGGGTCACCTTGACTTTGTCGCCTTCTTCGAAGAAGCGGCCCATTGCTTTCATCTTCACCTCATAGTCATGGGTGTCGATGTTCGGACGCATCTTGATTTCTTTGACTTCGACGATCTTCTGCTTCTTGCGCGCCTCGGCGGCCTTCTTCTGGTTGGCGTATTTCAGCTTGCCCAGATCGAGGATCTTGCACACAGGCGGTTCGGCGTTGGGGGAAATCTCAACGAGGTCGAGGCCAGCTTCTTCAGCCATTCTCAGGGCCTGGTCGGTCGCCACGACGCCCAAATTCTGTCCTTCAGCGTCGATCAGCTGAACTTTGGGAATGCGAATTTCCCTGTTCGAGCGCGGCCCATCCTTTACGGGCGCGTCGTTCTTAAACGGTCTGCGAATGGTCGTATTCTCCTCGCGTTGTTTCGGATTGCTGCAGCGGATCGCCTCTATATAAGGAAGACGACCGAGTTTCGCCATCGCTGCAACGAAGTCATTAGCACGCTTTAGCGGAAAAATCACCTGCTGTCAGCCTGTCAAGAATCTGTTTTATAGGCCGAAACAAAGGAGTTTCGCCATGTCCGACGCCAATATCGCCCCTCAGCACCAATTTCTGACCGTCGGCGAGGGAGCGGCGGCGCGAGAGATCGCCTATATCGCCCGCCCTGCTGCCGGCGACAAAACGGGCCCGACGCTCGTCTGGCTGTCCGGATACCGGTCGGACATGAGCGGCAGCAAGGCCATAGAGCTCGACCGCATGGCAGCAGAGACCGGTCTTGCCTGCATCCGCCTCGATTATTCCGGACACGGCCTCTCCGGCGGCGAATTCCGCGATGGCACGATTTCGCGCTGGCTCGAGGAGGCGATGGCCGTACTTGTCCATCTCAATCCGGAGCGCATCGTCGTCGTCGGCTCCTCGATGGGCGGCTGGATCGCGCTGCGGCTGGCGCAGGCGTTGGCCGCGAAAACCGGCGCACCGAAGCTGGAGGGCCCAAAGCTGGAGGGCATGGTGCTGATCGCGCCGGCGCCTGATTTCACGCAGGCGCTGATCGAGCCGAACCTCACCGAGAAAGAGAAGACCTCGCTTGCCGAGCGCGGCTTCTTCGAGGAGCATTCGGAGTATAGCCCGGAGCCCAATATCTATACCCGTGACCTGATCGAGGATGGCCGCAACAACCGGGTTCTGACCGGGATGATCGAGACCGGATGCCCGGTGCACATCCTGCAGGGAATGAAGGACCCGGACGTCCCCTACACACATGCGATGACGCTGATCGAGCACCTTCCCGCCGACGATGTGGTGCTGACATTTATTCGTGATGGCGACCACCGCTTGTCGCGTCCACAGGACATCGAGCGCATGCTTGCGGCGGTGAAATCGCTTGTCCGCTAGGCGTTGATGGCGCAATCGCGTGACGCTCTCTTAAAATATGAATTCGTTTCAATATGTTGGCGATGCCTTGCTGCGCGCGGTGAGCGCGCGCAGCGTTCAACGCTGTGCCAAATCCTAACGTATTTTAACCATGTTCGCCGCTTCTCACCCCCTCCTCAGAAGTAGTGATTGACTCCGAGCAGCCGTCTCCGTTAACTTTTTGTTAATAAATCAAGGACGATGCAAGGGACAGTGGGCGTGCGGATCAAGGGTTTCCTGGTGGCCATGATGGCCCTGTTTGCAATGTCGACCGCCGCTACGCCGGCATCGACCAACACTCTTTCGATGGTCGTTGGCGCCGCAACCTCGCAGCCGATCGGCCATTACGAGTTCTGCCAGTCGCATCGCGACGAGTGCGGCGCGAACCGCAACGTCGCCGCCATGGACATGACCGAAGCCAAGTGGGCGCTCGTCCGTTCGGTCAATAGCAGCGTCAACACGACGATCATCCCGATGACCGACAAGGAAATCTACGGCAAGGACGAGGTCTGGGCCTATCCGACGACCGCCGGCGACTGCGAAGACTATGCGCTTTTGAAGCGTCGTATCCTGATCCAGCGCGGCTTCTCCGCAGCCAACCTTTTGATGACCGTCGTGCGCAAGCCTGACGGCGAGGGTCATGCGATCCTGACGCTGCGCACCACAAAGGGTGACTTCGTGCTCGACAACCTGGCCTCCTCCGTGAAGCCCTGGTTCGATACCCCCTATTCCTTCATCAAGCGCCAGTCGAGCGCCAATGCCGGCCGCTGGGTCACCATCGAGAACGGCCGCGACGTTCTGGTCGGCGCGCTGAAGTAGGATTATCGAAAACCGAGATGTTCGATGGCCGGCGCAAGCCGGCCATTTTCGTTTCCGGATCAACCACTCCCGATCAGGATTCCAGCGCCCAGCACCAGGCCGCCGCCGACGACGACCTGGAAGGCGGCGCGCAGGAAGGGGGTTTCCATGAAGCGGTTCTGGATGAAGGCGATGGCCCAGAGTTCGAAGATGGCGATGATGACCGCCAAGGTGGTGGCCGTCCAGAAATCTGAGATCAGGTAGGGCAGCGTGTGGCCGAGGCCGCCGAGCGCCGTCATGATGCCGCAGGACAGGCCGCGCTTGATGGGCGAGCCGCGCCCGGAGATCTTGCCGTCGTCGTGGGCCGCTTCCGTGAAGCCCATCGAGATGCCGGCGCCGACGGAGGCCGAGAGGCCGACGAGGAAGGTCTGCCAGGTATCCTGCGTGGCAAAGGCCGCGGCGAAGATCGGGGCAAGCGTCGAGACGGATCCATCCATCAGGCCGGCAAGGCCGGGCTGTACATAGGTCAGAACGAACTGTCGGCGGCTCTTGAGGTCCTCTTCCGTGCGGACGTCCTCGGGCGTGTGCTTGTCGCCCAGCATGCGGGTGATGTCCTCATGCCCCTGCTCTGCCAGCGCGAGATCGCCGAGCAACTGCCGCGTCGAGGCGTCGCTGACGCGGCCGGCCGCCTCGATGTAGAAGCGGTAGGCTTGGTTCTCCATCGCCTCGGCCTCCTGGCGAATCTTCTCCAGCGACAGGTTGGCGCGCAGCCAGTCCGGCTTACGCTCGTAGAAGCCCTCGACATGCTCGCGGCGGATCAGCGTGATGCGTTCGCCGAACCGCTCGCGGTAAAGCGCGATCAGGGAGTTGCGATGCGTGTTTTCGACCTCAGCCATGTCCTCGAAAACCTTGGCAGACGCCGGATAGTCATTGCGCAGACGGTCGGCATAGGCGAAATAGATGCGCGCGTCGTCTTCTTCGGAACCGATGGCGAGCGCCAGTATCTCCTGCTCGGAGAGGCTGTCGAAGGAACGCTTGGGTGATCTGAAAATACGTTTGAGCATGCTGGCCTCTTTTAGAATAATTCTAAAATAGGCACCGCAGATGCGGCGGTCAAGCCCGGTGCGCGGCCGAGAGCGGATCATGCGCCTTATCTATCGAGCGACCATGTGTAGCGAGAGAGAAAATGTGCTCCCGCTAGTAACGCAAGCACACCCGTAAACTAGCTTCATGTATTTTATGCACGCCCAGGTATATTTCATCTTCTTTATTTATAAAAATAGCCTAAAAAACAGCCGAAAAGCTGGTTGAAATTTGCAAATCCTGGGTTGAGATATTTAAAAACCTCTGCATAGTGTTCGGATAAATTTAATGAAATGAACGGGAACTATCAAAGTGCCAGATCCGGTGGATATTATTGTCGGCCAGAATGTCAGGACGTTGCGCGCCAAGCGACGCATCTCCCAGCTGGAACTTGGAGAGGCGCTTGGGCTGACGTTTCAGCAAATCCAGAAATACGAGAAGGGCACCAACCGCGTCTCGGCGAGCAAGCTGCACCAGATCGCGGTTTTTCTCGGCGTCGATATCTCGGCGCTGTTCGAGGGTGCGGATACGACGGCGCGGCCGGGCCTTAGCGCCGAGGCCTACGAGCTTGCCGTGACCTACGACAAGCTGCGCTCGACCGCCGGCAAGGAAGCCGTCAAGACCATCGTGACGCTGATGTCGGGTGAAGACGTCTACGCCTGAGATTTCGGCGCGACGTGACCGCGCGAGCGGTTAGTGAAAATCGCAATCGTGCAAAGCGACCAGCAGCTGATCCTGCGTCTGATGACCGGCATGATAGAGGTCGATCGCAACGCTGGCGATCGACAGGCCCTGCTGGCTCAGGAGCTTGATATTCCGCTCCGCACACCAGGTGTACAACGCGCCCGCGAGTACATCGACATCATCAGACTGAAAGGACAAAGCGGCGACCGTCATGGAAGTTGCTCTCGGTGTGTGTGTATTCCCCTTCGAGCATATTGAATATATTCGCGACCGCTGCAAAGCGGCTTCCATTGCTTGCGTTAACGCGAATATTTCGGATGCCACACCCTGTCCCGAAATGAAGCGCCCAGGCGGATGCACTCTACTTGCACGTCATTCCGAGGCGACCCGGAACCCGTCCTGATGGAAGGTGCAGGCGGCGATGGCGTCGAGCATTGCCTGAAACCGCGGGTGACCGCGCACGGCATCAAGGTCGGAATCATTGCTGAACCAGAGGATCTGGTAGCAGGATGATTGCGGCAGCAGCGCTTCGAGTATGTCGAGTGCCTTGTCGCATTCGCCGATCAGGGCGTGGACGCAGGCAACGTTGTACTGCGCGACGATATCATCGGGATCGATCAGCTGGGCGCGCTTGACCCATTCACGCGCCTCGTCGAAGCGGCCCATATGGGCGAGCGCCAGCGCGCCGCGATGCGCGGGCCCGGCATTTTCGGGATGCAGTTCCAGCGCCCGCTCGGCGCGCTCCAGCCCGACCTTGGCCCAATGCTCGTGCTCGCGCGACAGCCCCAGCGAGCGGCAGGCGCTCGTGAGATGGATCGGCGAGAGGTAATCGTCCGGCCGGATTTCGCTGGCGCGGGTAAAGAAGGTGACGGCGCCTTCGAACTTTCCCTGCATGAACAGGAAGCGGCCGTAGTGGAAATTGGCCTCGTAGAGATCGGGTTCCAGCGCCAGCGCCTTTTCGAACTCCACCAGCGCCTCACCGTCGCGGCCATCCTGATGCAGCGCCAGCCCGCGCGAGGCGTGCGCCTCGGCGAGATTGGGGTCGAGCGCCAGCGCCTTCGCGGTCAGTTCCAGAATGCCCTTCAGCGTGTACTCGCCGGCGTGCCAGTCGCGCAGCGTCGATTCGCAATCGGCGATGCCGGCATAGGCCTGGGCGTAATTCGGATCGAGCGCCACCGCCGTCGCGAACATGCGGCGCGCCATCAGCAGATAGTGGCGGGTCCAGGAGTGCGAGAACTGCCGGCCGCGGAGATAGTAGGTGTAAGCCTCGACATTGGTGGTCGGCGCGGCGGCGATCGCATCCTGCTCTTCGGGCAGCAGCTTGATCTTCAGCTGATCGACGATCGCGTGGGTGATCTCGTCCTGTACGGCGAAGATATCGGTCAGGTCGCGGTCGAAGCGGTCGGCCCACAGATGCGTGCCGTTGCGCGCGTCGATCAGCTGGCCGGTGATGCGCACCCGCTGGCCGGCCTTGCGCACGCTGCCCTGCAGCACGAAGTGGACACCAAGCTCCGCGGCAGCCTGCTTCACCTGCACGGATTTGCCCTTGTAGGTGAAGGCGGTGTTGCGGGCGACGACGTAGAGATTGGAGATCTTGGAGAGATCCGTGATGATGTCCTCGGTGATGCCGTCGGAGAAATATTCCTGCTCGGGATCGCCGCTCATGTTGGAGAAGGGCAGCACCGCGACCAGCGGCTTCTGCTTCTCCTTGGCAGCCGCCAATGCCGCCGCATTGACCTTGAGTGGAAGAGCGCGCTTGGCCGAGATCGCGTAGACCTGCACCGGCTGCTCGATGTTCTTCAGCGTGAACAGGCCGAGATCCTGGAACGACAGATCGAGCCGGCTGCCGACATGATCGCGGGCGGATGCCGAGACCGCCACGCCGCCGGCCGCGCAGATCGCCTGCAGCCGGGCCGCGACATTGACGCCGTCGCCGAAGATGTCGTTATCCTCGACGATGACGTCGCCGAGATGGACGCCCATGCGGAACTCGATGCGGCGCTCTTCCGGCAGCGCGGTGTTGCGCGCCGCCATCGCCTGCTGCACGTCGTTGGCGCAGGAGACGGCGTTGACGATGCTGGAGAACTCCACGAGCATGCCATCGCCGGTGTGCTTGACCACACGGCCGCGGGCGTTGGCGATCCTGGGATCGACGACCTCGCCGCGGCAGAGCTTTACCGCATCCAAGGTCCCCCGCTCATCGGCACCCATCATTCGGCTGTAGCCAACAATATCGACTGCGAGAATAGCTGCGAGACGGCGTTCCAAATCAACCTCGGCACAGGCTACCAAACGGAATGCAAGTCTAGAACCTTTTCGAGGCCCAATACAGAAATAATGCAACATATCTAATAAAGGGACTAGCAATAGAATTGTCGAGTCTCTTCTGCCGCAAAAGATATGTTTATCCCTATGCAAAATAGAAAAGCCCGGCTGCAAGCAACCGGGCCCCTGAATTTTTACTGAAAGTCTTCGATCAGCTCTCGAAGAATTCCTTCATGCGGGCGAAGAAGCCCGTCGATTCCGGATTGTTTTCCTTCGACGACAGTTCCTCGAACTCCTGCAGCAGCTCGCGCTGGCGCTTGGAGAGCTTCTGCGGCGTCTCGATCTGGATCTGGATGTAGAGATCGCCGGTCTGGCTGGAGCGCAGCACCGGCATGCCCTTGCCCTTCAGGCGGAACTGCTTGCCGGCCTGGGTGCCCTCGGGCACCGTGACGCGCGACTTGGTGCCATCGAGCGTCGCCACGTCGAAGGTGCCGCCAAGGGCCGCCGTCGTCATGGAGATCGGGATGGCGCAGTAGAGATCGGCTCCATCGCGCTGGTAGAACTCGTGCGGCTTGACCGAGAGGAAGATATAGAGGTCGCCCGCCGGGCCGCCGCGCATGCCGGCCTCGCCCTCGCCCTGCAGGCGGATGCGGGTGCCGTCCTCGATGCCCGAGGGGATGTTGACCGAGAGCGAACGCTCTTCCGTCACGCGGCCCTGGCCGTGGCACTTGGTGCAGGGATCGGGAATGATCTGGCCGCGGCCGTGGCAGGTCGGGCAGGTGCGTTCGACGGAGAAGAAGCCCTGCGCCGCGCGCACGCGGCCGGAGCCCTGGCAGGTGCCGCAGGTCTTCGGCTGGGTACCGGGCTTGGCGCCGGAGCCGGAACAGACGTCGCAGGTGATCGAAGTGGGCACCCTGATCTGCGCCGTCTTGCCGGAGAAGGATTCCTCCAGCGAAATTTCCATGTTGTAGCGAAGATCGGCGCCGCGTTCGCGACCACCCGACGAGCGCTGCCGCGAGCGGCCGCCACCCATCATCTCGCCGAAAATGTCCTCGAAGATATCGGAGAAGCCGCCGCCGGCAAAACCGCCGCCACCGCCGCCCATGCCGCCATGCTCGAACGCCGCGTGACCGTAGCGATCATAGGCCGCGCGCTTCTGCGGGTCCTTCAGCGTCTCGTAGGCTTCGTTGATTTCCTTGAACTTCTGCTCGGCGGTGTGATCATCGGGATTCTTGTCCGGATGGTATTTCATCGCCAGCTTGCGGAAAGCGCTCTTCAGCTCTTTTTCGTCAGCCGTCTTGGCGACACCCAGCGTTTCGTAAAAATCGGCTTTTGCCATTAAGGATCAGACCCCGGAAATGGATTTCCGGCTGCCATGGTGAGCAGCCGGAATGTCAGTTTCAAACGTGACCGTTCAGTCCAGCTTATGCGGACTTCTTGGCGTCGTCCTTGACTTCTTCGTAGTCGGCATCGACGACATTGTCATCGCCGGCTTCGGCGGAAGCGTCGGCCGCACCACCTTCAGCCTGCTGCGCTTCGTAGATCGCCTGACCGAGCTTCATGGAGACTTCCATGAGGGTCTGGGTCTTCGCCTTGATGTCCTCGGCGTCCGGCTCGGAAGCCTCGACGGAGGTCTTCAGAGCGGCAATCGCATCGGAGATCGCGGTGCGATCGGCTTCGGTGACCTTGTCGCCATAATCCTTCAGCGACTTCTCGCTGGAGTGGATCAGGCTTTCGGCCTGGTTCTTGGCTTCGACACCTTCGCGACGCTTCTTGTCGGCTTCAGCATTGGCTTCAGCGTCCTTGACCATCTTCTCGATGTCGGCGTCGGAGAGACCACCAGAGGCCTGGATGCGGATCTGCTGTTCCTTGCCGGTGCCCTTGTCCTTGGCCGAAACCTGGACGATGCCGTTGGCGTCGATGTCGAAGGTGACTTCGATCTGCGGAACGCCACGTGGTGCCGGCGGCAGGCCAACGAGGTCGAACTGGCCGAGCAGCTTGTTGTCCTGGGCCATTTCGCGCTCGCCCTGCGAAACGCGGATGGTGACGGCGGACTGGTTGTCGTCGGCGGTCGAGAAGGTCTGCGACTTCTTCGTCGGGATCGTGGTGTTACGCTCGATCAGACGGGTGAAGACGCCACCCAGCGTTTCGATGCCGAGAGACAGCGGGGTCACGTCGAGAAGCAGAACGTCCTTGACGTCGCCCTGGAGAACGCCGGCCTGGATGGCAGCGCCGAGAGCGACGACTTCATCCGGGTTGACGCCCTTGTGCGGCTCCTTGCCGAACAGCTGCTTGACGACTTCCTGCACCTTCGGCATGCGGCTCATGCCGCCGACCAGAACGACTTCGTCGATCTCGGCAGGCGTGACACCGGCATCCTTGAGGGCTGCCTTGCATGGCGCGATGGTACGCTGGACGAGATCGTCGACCAGGCTTTCGAGCTTGGCGCGGGTCAGCTTCAGCGTCAGGTGCTTCGGACCGGTTGCATCGGCCGTGATGAACGGCAGGTTGATTTCGGTCTGCTGCGACGAAGACAGTTCGATCTTGGCCTTTTCGGCAGCTTCCTTGAGGCGCTGCAGAGCAAGCTTGTCGCCCTTGAGGTCGATGCCGTTGTCCTTCTTGAACTCGGCAACGAGGTATTCGACGAGACGCATGTCGAAGTCTTCACCGCCGAGGAAGGTATCGCCATTGGTGGACTTCACTTCGAAGACGCCGTCGCCGATTTCGAGGATCGAGATATCGAAGGTGCCGCCACCCAAGTCGTAAACGGCGATCGTCTTGCCGTCCTTCTTGTCGAGGCCGTAGGCAAGTGCTGCCGCGGTCGGTTCGTTGATGATGCGGAGAACTTCGAGGCCAGCGATACGACCGGCATCCTTGGTTGCCTGGCGCTGTGCGTCATTGAAGTAGGCCGGAACGGTGATGACGGCCTTTTCGACCTTTTCACCGAGGTAAGATTCAGCGGTTTCCTTCATCTTCTGAAGGATCATCGCGGAGATCTGGGCAGGCGAATAGCCGGTGCCGCGGGCCTTGACCCATGCGTCGCCGTTGTCACCCTTGGTGATCTCGAAGGGAACGAGGCCCTTGTCCTTTTCAACCGTCGGATCGTCGTAGCGGCGGCCGATGAGGCGCTTTACTGCAAACAGCGTGTCCGTGGGGTTGGTGACTGCCTGGCGCTTGGCCGGCTGACCGACGAGGCGTTCGCCATCTTCGGAAAATGCAACGATCGAAGGCGTGGTGCGCGCACCTTCGGCGTTTTCGATGACCTTCGCGTCCTTGCCGTCCATGACAGCGACGCAGGAATTTGTCGTTCCGAGGTCGATACCAATTACTTTTGCCATGTCATTTACTCCTTGAAGCAAGCTGTCTGAACCCCGGGAAGGCATTTCGATGACAGCCCCTTACGGGATGGGTCTTTAAGTTTAACGCAATCGTGATTGCGGCGATGGGGCGTATATAAGGACGGGTTTTCGGGACTGCAAGGCGGGAAATGTCCTGAAAACCAGCAAAAGAAGCCAACAGCAATTAATTTTCGCCGCGCGCCCGAGGGCACGTTTTTTGTTGCGCGGCAAAGCGTTTATTGGCCCATGATCAGGTCGAGAAGCGTGGTGCGGCGCGGCTGGTACGGCTGGTGCTGCGGGCCATCGAAAACATCACCAGGCGGCAGCGCATTTCCATAGCCGTAACCACCGTCCTGAGCGACATCGGCAGGTGGTACGGGGCCGCCGTAAACCGGAGGCTGCTGCTGGCCACCGCGGCGCACCGGCGCCTGCGGATACTGGCTGCGCTGGTCGTTGCCGCCACCGCCGAAGACGCCCGAAATGATGCTGCCGATGGTGCCCTGCTCTTCGACGGGCGGCTGCATGCCACCGGTCGATCCGGTCATGTTGCCATTCATGTCGTTAGGCATGCCGTCCTGCATGTTTGGCTGCATGTTCGGATCGTTCGACGCCATAGGCTGGCCGTTATCGACAGGTGCTGCCGGATTGACGAACTGGCCGTTGCCAAAGAGCGGCGCCGGAGAGAGGCCCTTGTGGGCAGCGACCATGAATTCCTGCCAGGCCTTGGCCGGAAGGCCGCCGCCGGTGACCTTCTTCATCGGCTTGCCATCGTCATTGCCGAACCAGACACCTGTCGTCAGGTTGCTGGTGAAGCCGACGAAGAGCGCATCGCGAGAGTTCTGCGTCGTTCCGCTCTTGCCGGCGACCTGCCAGCCCGGGATCTTCGCGGCCTTGCCTGTTCCCTGCTCGACGACGCCGATCATCATCGCATTCATGTTGGCGGCAACCGCCTCGGAAAGAACGCGCGGCGGGTTGTCATAGGTGTTTTCGTAGAGAACCTTGCTGCCATCGGCCGTGGTCACGCGGCGGATGACATGCGGCGTTGCCTTGTAGCCGCCGTTCATGAAGGCGGCATAGGCGCCGGTCAGCTCGTTGAGCGACACTTCCGAGGTGCCGAGCGCGATCGAGGCATTGGACTGTAGCTCGCTCTCGATGCCAAGGCGATGGGCGAGCTTGATGACCTGATCGGGGCCGTCATACATGACCAGCTGGGCAGCGACGGTGTTCAGCGATTTCGCAAGGGCTGTCGCGAGCGTCACCTCGCCATTGTACTTCTTCTCGTAATTCTCCGGCGTCCAGTCGCCGATGCGAATGGGCGCGTCGTTGAAGACCGAGAATGGTGTCAGGCCCTTTTCGAGCGCGGCGGCATAGACGAAGGGCTTGAAGGAGGAGCCCGGCTGGCGCTTGGCCTTGACCGCGCGGTTGAACTGGCTGTCGGCGTAATCGCGGCCGCCGACAAGCGCACGAATGGCGCCGGTGCCGTCGATCGAGACCAATGCCGCCTGCGAAGCGTCGAGCTTGGCGCCCTCCTTGCCGAGCACGTCGTTGATCGATTGTTCGGCGCGTTTTTCCAGCGTCTTGTCGATGGTGGTATCGACGACGATGTCTTCCTTGACGTCGCCGATCAGCGCCGGAAGTTCGTCCATCACCATGTCGGCCACGTAATGGCCGGCGCCATCCCAGTAACGCTTGGCCTTGGCCGGCGTCTGCGACATCGCGGTCTTGACCTCGTCGTCGGAAATCATGCCCTGGTCGCGCATGGCCTGCAGCACCACCTGGGCGCGGTCGTTGGCGGCCTGCGGATCGCGCGCCGGCGACAGGCGCGACGGCGCCTTGACGAGACCGGCCAGCAGTGCGGCCTCGCCCAGGTTCACATCGCGCGCCGACTTGTTGAAATAGCGCCGCGAGGCGGCTTCCACACCATAGGCGTTGGAGCCGAAGAAGACGCGGTTGAGATACATCGCAAGGATCTGATCCTTGGTATATTTCTGCTCGAGCCAGAAGGAAAGCAGCACTTCCTGCACCTTGCGCTCCAGCGTGCGGTCGGGCGACAGGAAGAGGTTCTTGGCGAGCTGCTGCGTCAGCGTCGAGCCGCCCTGCACCATGTGGCCCGAGGTCAGGTTGGTGACGAAGGCGCGGGCAAGGCCGAGCGGATCGACACCGAAATGCGAATAGAAGCGCCTATCCTCGATGGCGACGATCGCCTCGGGCAGGTAGGGCGACATGTCTTCCAGCGCCAAGGCTTCGCCGCCTGTCGCGCCGCGATTGGCAATCACGCTGCCGTCAACCGAGGTGATCTTGACGTTGGGCGGACGGGCGGGAATCTCCCAGGTGCTGGCGCTCGGCATGCGCGAGCCGTAATAGACGACCAGACCGGTTACGCCGATGCCTGCCCAGATGCCGAGCACGATGCACCAATAGACCATGCGGCGGATGAGGCCGAAGAAGCCGAGGCCCTCGCGCTCCGGCCGCCGGCGCTTGCCGCCCCCGCCATCATTGCCTCTACCACCGCCACTGCGGCGGCGCGGCGGCGCGCTATAGCGCGGTTCGTCGTCGTAATCATCTTCATAGCGGGCGGAATCGGGCTCGCGCCTTGCGGGCGGTTCGCGACGCGGGGAAGACTTCTGCGCCGTGCGCTTGACGGGGCGTCCGCCGCCGGCGACCCGGTCATCGGCGCCGAGCGCGAAATCATCGCCATCGTCGCGGCGCTCGCGGCCGCTGAAGGATGGTTCGATTCTATCGCCTGATCTGCCCCTGCCTGCCATCTACGCCCGCTGAACCTCGCTTCAATCGCAAACCGAGGTTTGCCCCAACCCGCAATCCGTCAGGTTCAAGCCCCATGGCTGCCCCGATGGCTGCAACGACCGCATCACGCTGGTCGCATCTTTACCCGGTTGAACTTTAAATGCGGCGATTTAAGGGGGAGTTAAGACCTCGTTAGCCAAAGGTAAAAGCTTTTGAACGCAGCGTTTTTTCGGTCTGTGCCGGCGCTCCCGCGCTGCCGCAATAATGCCTTGGTTGGTTCAGCTTCCATTCACCCTGATGGCCCTCTAATCCACGTGCAAGGGACTTGCATAAGGAATGAGGTGCAGAGATGCGCAAGACAATTATCGCGATCGCGATCGCACTGACCGGGCTTGGCGCCACGGTTGCCGAAGCCATGCCGATGGGCGCCGTTCAGAGCGGCGTCACCAACAATGTCGTCAAGGTCGACTACGCCTGCGGCCGTGGCTTTCACGTCACGCCCTGGGGCGATTGCCGCCCGAACTGGCGCCGCCCGCCGCCACCGCGCTACGAACGCCGCTACTATCGCGACTACGGCTGGGGCCACCGCCCGCCGCCGCGTTACGGCTGGCGCGACGACCGCGGCCATCGCCCGCCGCCATGGGCACGCGACGGCTACGGCTATCGCTACTGAGCGACCAAACGATCGCAAGGACCACTCGAAAGGCCCGCCCGTCGCGGGCCTTTTTCGTATGCGCGGGTCGCTGGCAAAGACAGGCGAGCTGCGGTGTTTTGTCATGGCTGTTTTGTTATGGCTGCCATTTGTTGCCTTTGTCACAAATCTGACATATGTCGCGGCGATTGCGCCTCCTATTCGCGCATCCAGCGCATCAAACAGGCAGACAATGACCATTCATTCGGCAACAGCAGACGATTTCAGCCCCAGGGAGATCTGGAGCGTGCATGATTTCGCGCGCCGCCATCGGCTGTCGAAGATGGAGGAGAGCCGTCTGAAGATGCTGCACGGCCCCTATGCCTCGATGCGCGACCTGATGGCATCCGGCAAAAATACAGCTTCCGGCTGGTGACGCGGAACCATTTCCGCTTTCGCCCATTTCTACCCAAGCGAGGCAACACGCCTCGCGGCAGATCGGCCGTCTCCCCTCAACACGAGCCGATCGAATTCAGGCCCGGCGTCTCTCAGGAGCGTCGGGCTTTTCGTTTCTTCCCGGCAAACAGAAAGGGCGACCTTGCGATCGCCCTCCCCTGATATCAATGCTGGTTGCTGATTATTGCTGGTTTTGGCCGCAATTCGGATCGCCTGGCTGGCAGACCGGCGGGCGGCGGCGGTCCTGGTCGCGGCGGCGATCCGGGCCGCGGTCAACGCCTGGCTGTCCGGGTTGGCCTGGCTGGCCGGCCTGTCCGGGCTGACCGCCTTGGCCACCCTCACCACGCCGTCCGGGCTGGCCCGGTTGACCGGGTTGGCCTGGCTGGCCGGGCATGCCGGCGCGGCCGGATTGATCGTCAAACTGCGGCGGGCGGCCAGGCCGGTTGCCATTGTCCTGGCGCGGATCGGGGCCACGGCCATAATCCGGACCGCGACCGGGGCCGCGATCGAAATTCGGCGGGCCGTTGTCGAAGCCGGGACGCGGGCGGTTGTTATCATAGCCTGGGCCCGGGCCTGGGCGAGGACCGCCATTGTCGTAGCCGGGGCGCGGACGGCCGAATTCCGGGCCGGGCGGCGGGCGCACTGCCGCAGGGCGGTCATAGACCGGGTTGCGGCGCCAGCGGTCGCGCTGACCGTAGAAGGACCGATCACGGTAGTAGCGATCCCAGTAGTTTCCAACGCTGAAGACGACCGTCGGGATGCCCAGCGGGCGATAATATTGCGGATCGACATAGACGCGGCGCTGCTGATAGAGCGCCTGGACGTAGCGGCCGGCGACCCAGCCACGGCCGTTGTAGAACTCGACATCGCACCAGGGCACATCGGCAAGGCATCCGTGGATTTCGACGGATTCGCCGGCCGGAATGACGGTTACGGCCGGGTACTGCGTGCTCGGGCCGGCACGCATGTTGACGTTGGCGGTCGCGAACCCTTCGGCGGCCTCTGCCGCCACCGGCGCCAGCAACAAGGCCGCGACGGCGGTGATCTTCATCAGTGTGGTCTTCACGCTTGCACTCCCTAGATTGAGCGGACGAAACGTCGCCCCTTCAGAAAACTTCCGGGCTTATCGCCTTCTCAAGACAACAGTGACCAGCTTCCCGGCCAAAGTTTGGCGGGAGTGATTCAACTTTTCTTTCAATGACTTATAGCACCCGCTTATGAACGCAGCTTGAACGGTTGGAGGGGCAAGGCCTTGAAATGCGCCGACGCAATCCCGATATCCCGGTCATCGGATGCAGTCGTCGATCACCGAGCCGCACTATCGAGCAGTGGGGATTGACCTGACCATCGCGAGATTATCGTTAACGCTCCGTTAACCTTTCGCGGGCAGTCTGACTGCAATATTCGCTTTCACCTTGACCACGGATGTACTGGCACTGATGCGAAGCGAATGACGAAAGGCCGGTTTCAACCCGGCCTTTTTGTTCCTCTGGCGCCCCGATCTTTAAACAATCGGTGCGCCTTTTTCATTTCATCGGCGCCGATTACGCCGCCAACGCTTCCATGATGCGGATCCAGGAGCGGATGCCCTTGTGATACGAGGTCAGCTCGTACTTCTCGTTCGGCGAATGGATGCGGTCGTCGCTGAGGCCGAAGCCGACCAGCAGCGATTCCATGCCGAGCATCTTCTGGAAATCGCCGACGATCGGGATCGAGCCGCCCATGCCGATGACGACGGCGGGCTTCGGCCATTCGTCGGAGAGCGCCGTCTTCGCCTTGGTCAGAACCGGCGAATCATAGGACAGATGGATGGCCGGCGAGCCGCCATGCGGGTGGAACTCGACCGAGCAATCGGCGGGGAGTTGCGAGCGCACGTAAGCGCGGAAGCTGTCGCGGATGGCATCCGGCTCCTGCTGGCCCACGAGGCGGAAGGAGACCTTCGCGGACGCCTTGGCGGCGATCACGGTCTTGAAGCCTTCACCGGTATAGCCGCCCCAGATGCCGTTGACCTCTGCCGTCGGGCGGGCCCAGGTGAGTTCCAGCACCGAGCGACCCTTTTCGCCCGAGGGGACCGACAGGCCGACCTCTCCGAGGAAGCCCTCAGTGGTAAGCCCCAGCGTTTCCCAGGAAGCCTTGATGTTCGCAGGGGTTTCCTCGACGCCGTTGTAGAAACCATCCAGCGTGATGCGACCGGTGTCGTCGTGCAGGCCGGCGAGGATCTTCGTCAGGACATGGATCGGGTTGGCGGCGGCACCGCCGAAGAGGCCGGAGTGCAGATCGCGGTCGGCGGCGGTGACCACCACCTCTTCGCCGACGAGGCCGCGCAGGGCGGCGGCGATCGCCGGCGTGTCGCGGTCCCACATGCTGGTATCGCAAACCAGCGCGTAGTCGGCCTTCAGCTCGGCGGCATTGGCTTCGAGGAAGGGCTTCAGCGATGGTGAGCCGGATTCTTCCTCGCCCTCGAACAGGATCGTCACGCGCACGGGCAGCGCACCGTTGATTTCCTTATAGGCACGGCAGGCCTCGACGAAGGTCATCAGCTGGCCCTTGTCGTCCGCTGTGCCGCGGCCGGTCAGGATCTTGCGGCCGCCGGCCGCTTCCTGGACGGAGGGCTCGAAGGGATCGTTGTCCCAGAGCGCGATCGGATCGACCGGCTGCACGTCGTAATGGCCGTAAAAGAGCACATGCGGAGCCGAGGGGGTGGCGCCATCGTGATGGGCAACCACCATCGGATGGCCGGGCGTGGTGCGCACCGAGGCGTCGAAACCGATGTCGCGGAGATAGGCGACCAGCCACTCGGCCGCCTTGCGGCAATCGTCCTTGTAGGCAGGATCGGTCGAGATCGACTTGATCCGCAGCAGCTCGAACAGCTTGTCGAGGCTCGAGGGCAAATTCTGGTCCGCGCGCGCGAGGACCGGCATCAGGTCAGGCATTTCCGACTCCTTCTTGAATTTTGGCCGGACGATAGACCAAAGCATGAGCGCTTTCGAGGTGAAAAACGAAATTCGGGCATCCGACCGATTAGGCGAAAACGCACAGCGAATGCTGGGAAAAGTTGCAATTTGCAATTCATAGTTATTTAAGAAGACGCTTGATAACCTCCAGAGATTGGTGCTGGAGGTGGCTGATGTTTACCGTGATCGCCTGTATTCGTGACAATCATGACTGGCGCTTGATCATTGCCGCCGTCGTCGTCTGTTTCATCGGAAACCTCACCGCCATGCTGCTGCTCTTCCGCGCGCAGCAATGCGATCGCGCCCAGCAGCGCAGCTGGATCATGGCCTCGGCATTCGCCATCGGCGTCGGCATCTGGGCCACGCACTTTATCTCCATGCTCGCCTACGACGGCGGATATTCGATCGCCTACGGGCTGGGGCTCACCACACTCTCGGTTGTGATCGCCATCGGCGTGTCCTATCTGGCACTGCTTGTCGCCACCGAGGGCACCAGCCGCTTCGCCTTCGCGCAGGGCGGCGCGCTGATGGCGCTCGGCATCACCGCCATGCACCTCACGGGTATGCAGGCGGTCGAGGGGCAGGTCGATATCCGCTTCAGCGCAACGGCAACGCTTTCGGCGCTTGTGATCGGCGCTGCACTTGCCAGTGTGGCCTTCCTGATCTTCCGTTCCCTGTCGGGCGCCAAGCGCGTGCTGCTGTCGGCGACGTCGATGGTGCTGGCGATCGCCATCATCCACTTCGTGTCGATGAGCTACATCACGCTGATCCCCGAGCCGGGACGGCAGGTAACGGCGGCGATCGTCGAGCCGAAGACGCTTGCAGCCATCGTCATGGCCGTCTCGACGGCGCTCATTCTCGCTGCTCTCGGCATGGTCTTCCTGGCGAGCCACCTGACCGACCTCAAGGGCCTGGCGAACGCCACGATGGAGGGGCTTCTGGTACTCTGCGAGGGAACGATCCTCGACGCCAACGAGCGTTTTCTGGAGATGTCCGGATGGCAGCTCAACGAGTTGCGTGGCCAGAAACCGGATTTCCTGCTGCTGCCGCCAGGAGGGCTGGCATCGGGCGTCCATCATGAGACGCTTCTGACCACGCACGGCGAAACCGAACTGCCGGTCGAACTGATGGCCCGGCGGATGATCTATCGCGGCCGCAGCTGCGATATACTGGCCGTGCGCGATTTGACGGAGCGCAAGCGCGCCGAGCAGATGATCGAGCATCTGGCCCAGCATGACGTGCTGACGGGCCTTCCGAACCGCTCTCTTTTCGACACACGTCTTCGGCAAGCAATCCAGGTGGCGCAGCGCAAGCGCGCGCAGGTCGCAGTCTTCTATCTCGATCTCGATCGCTTCAAGGCCGTCAACGACCTGTTCGGTCATGCCGAGGGCGACCGTCTCCTGTGCAAGGTCTCCTCGATCCTGCAGCGCGTGGCCGACGATAGCGCCACCATCGCTCGGCTTGGCGGCGACGAGTTCGCGATCATCCAGAGCGGCAAGCCGCAGCCGGATGGCGCGCGCAACCTTGCGGACGCGATCCTGTCGGGCGTCGCCGCGGAAATGGACGTCGCCCGCGACCCGACCGCCGTCGGCGTCAGCATCGGCATCGCGGTCTACCCCGCCGATGGCGATACCGGCGAGCTTCTCTGCGTCAACGCCGACACAGCACTCTACCGCGCCAAGCATGCCGGCCGCGGCAAGGCGTGCTTCTTCGACGCGGAGATGGATGCGGCCGTCAAGGCGCGGCGCGAGATCGAAAACGAGCTTCGCCACGCGATCACCCGCAACCAGCTCTACGTGAACTACCAGCCGATCCTCGATAGCCGCACAGGAAGCATCAGCGGTTACGAAGCGCTGATGCGCTGGAACAGGCCGGGCCATGGAAGCTCCGAGCCCGACGTGTTCATCAAAGTCGCCGAGGAGAGCGGGACCATCGTGCAGCTCGGCGAATGGGTGCTGCGCCAGGCATGCACCGAGGCCGCGCGCTGGCCGCAGCCATTGACGATCGCCGTCAACGTCTCGCCGGTGCAGTTCATGCTGCCCAATCTCTACGACCGGGTGGCCACCATTCTGCACGAAACCGGGCTTCTGCCGCAGCGGCTTGAACTGGAAATTACCGAGGCGGCCTTCATCCGCGACCGCAAGGCAACGATCTCGACCTTGATGCGGCTGCACAGCCTCGGTGTTCGCATCGTGATGGACGACTTCGGCACCGGCTTCTCCTCACTCTCCAACCTTCGCGCTCTTCCCTTCGACAAGATCAAGGTCGACCGCAGCTTTACCGGCATCCTGGAACACGACGCGGCCGCCCGCTCGATCGTACGCGCCATTATCGGGCTGGGTCACAGCCTCGGCATTCAGGTGGTGACGGAGGGTGTGGAGACCGAACTGCAGCGCCAGATCGTGACGAACGAGGGCTGCGAACAGATGCAGGGGCTGCTTCTCGGCAAACCCGATATCGAGCCGAGCGTGAAGATGGCGGCGCGCGAGAGCTATCTGTCGGTCCACGAGAAGGCGGACAAGACAGTGCTGCGCTATCCGCAGGTGGTGTCAACGACAAAGTAGGCCGCGAGCCCTCGGACGGAAGACATGGCCGAGCGTTTCGGATAGGCTGCGCTTCCCCGCCGCTTTGCCAGACATTCCGCCGCCGACATGACCAATATTCCCGACGACCCTGGCACCTCGCCCGTTGACAGCGCGATGCTCGACATCTTTACCGACGGCTGCTGCGAGCCTGGCTCCGGCGACGGCGGTTGGGGCTTCGCCGTCTATCGCGACGGTATCGAGATCGCATCGGGCTGCGGCGGCGCTGCCGGCACCGCCAACAATGCGGTGGAGGCAACCGCCGTACTGAAGGCAGCGGAGTGGGTCAACGCCCATGCGGCCGAGGCGGCGGTGACGATCTGGTCCGACTCCGTCCACGCCGTAAAGGGATGCAACGAGTGGCGGCCGATCTGGCGGAACAACGGCTTCAAGAAGATCACCGCCAATAGCCGGCTCAGAAGCCGGGTTATCGCCGATGCGGCTGTGTGGCGCGCGATCGACGCGGAACTCTCGCGATCGACGACGATCACCGTGGCATGGTGCAAGGGCCATGCCGGCACAGAGGGGAACGAGCGGGCCGACAGGCTTGCCGATAGCGGGCGCCTGTCGATCGCAATGAAAGCCCCGCTCAAGCGATCGCGATGATCTCCAGCTCCTGGCCACCGGCATCGACGACGTCGCCGACGGCCTTGCCGATCAGCACACGCGCAACCGGCGAGACGAAGGAGATCGATCCGGCCTTCGGATCGGCCTCGTCCTCGCCGACGATGCGATAGGTCTGCACGCGCCCGTCCTCGCGTCCGAAGGTGACGAGGCTACCGAAGGCGACGGCATCGCTGGAGGTTGGAGCGGGCATGAGCTGGGCGGTGCCGAGACGGGCCGCGAAGTAGCGCGCATCGCGCAACGGCGCGGCACCCTGGCGGCGGCGCTCGTTGATATCCTCAATGTCAGTGGTCGCCTCGTAGGCCTCGCGTGCCTGCTGAAGATTGAGCTCCAGCGCCTTCAGCCCTGCCTCGGTGACGAGGTTCGGATGCGGCGAGATGGGGCGATCGGGAATGAGCGTTTCCGATGCCGTCTCGAAGCTTTCTTCCTTGGTGAAGGCGACCGCCAATTTCTACTCCATTCAGCTATAAGGGGCACGCATGCCGCTGTGTAATCGCGGCAACGCTGATACCGCCGCCTTCGTTCGGGTGAACAATGCTGAAGCAACTCGCCGCCCGAGGCAAGCCAAGCCCGAGGTAGCGTGGCGCGGAATGACGCGAGAACAGTTGGAGCAAGCTCTACTAGACTATTATGGATTGCACAAAAATCACATCGATTGCGAGCGGGCTTGTAAAAGAGCGGCGCACGATTGAGACAGCAAGATATTCAAAGGTATTCGGTATGGCCAAGCGCATAAAAGTTGGTGATGTCGTTCAGATTGCCACGTCCAAAGGGATCTCCTACGCACAGGTCACCCACAGACATCCGAGGTATGGCCACCTGCTTCGTGTCTTTGAAAGCGTCTACAATTCCCAACCCGACAATCTGGCAGAGGTGGTTGCCACCCATGTCTTGCTCTCCGCTTTCTTTCCTATCCAGAACGCGGTGGGCGAGGGCCTGTTGACGATAGTCGGCAACAGCAAAGTCACCGATGCAAATTTGGCGTTCCCAATTTTTCGCGGGAGTGCACGGGATAAAGCGGGAAACAGGGGACCCTGGTGGTTGTGGGACGGAGAAACGGAAGTGATGTTGACCCGTGGCCTGAGCGATGACGAGAAGAGATATCCCGTTCGGGGCATCATCAGCCTTCCCTCAATGATAGAGCGGATCGAGAAGGGCTATCGAGCGGAAACGCACGATCTGTAGAACATTTCCCATCAACGGCGGGGCTGCTCGATAGTGCCTATACCGGCGCGGCGGCGAGCGCCAACGCCGGTCAAAATGCGGTGCGACATGCTTCAGCCCGTCGCGCCGAAGACGACCTCTTCCAGCCACGGATTGGAGAACTTGCGCTCCGGGTCCATGCGTTCGCGCAGGCGAGCGAAGTCGGGGAGCTTCGCGTAGCTCTTGCCGAGATGGTGGCGGGTGAAGACCTTGCCCCAGTGCGGCAAGGGCGAGAAGGGCGCCAGGGCCTGCTCGATCTCGGCTGCGGCGGCATCGACCGCCGCCTGATCCCTGACCCAAGTGAAATGGATCGACAACGTATCGCGTTCGAACTGCGGGCTCAGCCACAGCCGATCGGCGGCGACGGTGCGAAGCTCGCCTGATTGCACGAGATGCGCGAATTTCGCGCGGATCGACAGCAGCGCCTCGGCGGCGGCGGCACCATGCTTGCGGGGAACATGATACTCGGACTGGATCTCGGCGCCGCTGCTTGGCGTAAAGCCCATCTTGAAATGCGGCAATCGGTCCGACCAGCGGCCGAAGGCGCCCAGCTGCTCGGTGGCGTTTTCGGCGTCGAGGCCGATGATCGGATGGCGCTTGATATCGGCATGGACCGCGGCATCAAGGGCATCCGGATGATTGCCGCTCTTCTCCGTTTCCTTCAGCCAGACCGCGCCGGCCTTCTCGCCCCATTGGGTGAAGACGCTGACGCTATAGGCCGCCGCCATGATGGCATCGAGATTGGACAAGAGCGCATCCCAGCTCAGCCCCTCATAGACATGCTGCGCGACCTGGAACTCCGGCTGGACATCCAGCGTCACGCGGGTGACGACGCCGAGCGCGCCCAGATGCACGACCATGCCCTCGAAATTGGCGTCGCCACGCTTCACCGTCACCAGGCTGCCATCGCCGGCGACGAATTCAAGGCCGGAGACCGCCGTTGCCAGATTGCCGTTGCGGTCACCCGAGCCATGCGTCGCGGTCGCAATGGCGCCGGCGATCGAGATGTGCGGGAGGGATGCGAGGTTGTGGATCGCAAGCTGGTGTCGCTGCAGCAAGAGCGCCAGCTCGCCATAGGTGCAGTGGCCGGCGACCGAGACCTGGCGACCTCCGCTTTCGACGACAGGATCGATCGGCAGGCGCTCGAGCGACATGGCAGAGCTGCCATCGACAATCGCGTTGAACGAGTGGCGCGAACCGAGCGTCTTTACCGCCGCCGACCGCGCTACGATCGCGCGGACCTCCTCGAGCGAAGACGGATAATGGCACTCCTTGAAACCATAGTGAAAGCTTTCCGCCCAATTGGCGGCAGGCACCTGCGTCATGAATCAGCCTCCTCAAATCCCGGGGGATTGGTAGCACGACGACGGATGCGGAGACAAAGGAAACCCTCTTTCCCTCAGCCGAGAATCTCCTAGATTGCGCAGTATTCGCATGAGCTTATCGATGGGGAGGATGGAATGGCGGAGAAGACGAAGGGTGAGAGCGAGGAAGCAGATGCATCACAGCTGATCGACCAGCGGATCGCGGAGCTGACCGACTGGCGCGGCGCGATGCTGGCAAACGCGCGGCGGATCATCCGGAGTGCCGATGCGGAAGTGATCGAGACGTGGAAGTGGCGTGGCGTTCCGGTGTGGGAGCGTTCAGGTATCATCTGCACCGGCGAGACCTACAAGACCGCGGTGAAGCTGACCTTCGCCAAGGGCGCATCGCTCGACGATCCCTCCGGCCTGTTCAACGCCAGTCTTGAGGGCAACGCCCGGCGTGCGATCGACTTTCACGAGGGAGACACGATCGACGAGCCGGCCCTTACGGCACTCGTGCGGGCGGCGATCGCGCTCAACATGACGAAGGCCACGAAGAAGCCAAGAGGCGATTGAGCGGGCCGCGCACTCGCCAAACCACCGCTGCGGAGGATAGTTCATGCCGAAGATCGACGTCGCCACCGTAGCCCGCGTCAAAGGCTCGCCTTACCCGGAGCCGCATGCTGCCGCCTGCGCAGAGCGGATCCGCCAGCGGCTTGGCGATGCCGGCGGGCTTTGCGATTTCGGCATCAACCTGATGCACCTGCCGCCGGGAAACTGGTCGAGCCAGCGGCACTGGCACTCGCATGAGGACGAGTTCGTTTATGTGCTTCAGGGGGAGGTGGTGCTGGTTGAGGATGACTTGGAGATGCCGCTTCGCGCCGGCGATTGCGCAGCCTTTCCGAAGAATACCGGCAACGGCCATCACCTGATCAACCGGTCCGGCGCGATGGCGATCTACCTGGAAATCGGCTCCCGCGACATGGCCGATCTCACCACCTGTTCCGACATCGACATGATGAGCGCGAATGCCGACGGCCGATTCGTTCATAAGGACGGGAGGCCATATCCGCGGCCTTGACACCCCTGCCCTGACCATCACCGATGAGAAGCGGGGCCGCGCATAATTCATTTGTTCATGATTATATGCGAGGCATCTCCTACACGTTGTCAGTGGGGAGCACGTTTGCAATGGTTGTTGCGCGGGCATTCGGTACGTCTTCGGCGGACGTGAAACAGCGGGAACTCGAGCGCTTGGCGGCGCTGGAGCAACTCGACCTGCTCGATTCGCCACGCGACGAAGGGTTCGAGCGGATCGTTCGGCTGATCAGGGAAGTCTTCACCGTCGATGTAGGGCTGGTGTCGCTGATCGACGCGCACCGCCAATGGTACAAGGCCTGCTCCGGATTTTCGAACAGCGAAGTGCCGCGTGAGGATTCCTTCTGCCGCTACGTCGTGGACCTCGACACCCCCGTCATCGTGCCTGACGCCACCCGCGATCCGCGCTTTTCCGACCACCCCGCGGTGACTGGCGAGAACCATGTCCGCTTCTATGTCGGCGTTCCGCTGCGGACCAGACAAGGCCACACCGTGGGGACAGTATGCGCCATCGATCGGGCGGCACGGTCGTTCGGGCGCAAGGACCTGACCATTCTGGAGGAAATTGCCGGCGTCGCCATGGACCGCATCGAGCTGTTGCAATCGGCAGCGACCGACAGCCTGACCGAGGGGCTGACGCGCCGCGCCTTCAAGGAAGAGACGGACCAGCTGATCGGGGCTGCGCTGCGCAACCAGAAGAGCCTCGCCTGCATCGTGCTCGATATCGATCACTTCAAGACCGTCAACGACACGCATGGCCACGCGGCAGGCGACGAGGTGCTGAAGGCGGTGTCTTCGATCTGCCGCTCGGTGCTTCGAAGCGGCGACCTGTTCGGCCGGCTGGGCGGCGAGGAATTCGCGATCATCCTGCCCAATGTCGATCGCGAGGGCGCCCTCGTCGTGGCCGAGAGACTGCGAGCGGCGATTTCAGCCGAGCCCATCCTCGGCGATTTCGGCTCGCTCAAGGTGACGGCGAGCTTCGGGATTTCGGCGCTGTCGATCGTCTGCAAGGAGATCGACACGCTTCTGGCGCAAGCCGACGCCGCCATGTACGAGGCCAAGCGCAGCGGCCGCAATCGCTGCCTCTGCTGGCAGTCGATCAGCGCGGATAAGCCGAGCGGGGCGCGCCGGCGCGTGCTGAAGGCCGGATCCATCCTGTTCAACGATCGCCGTTCGACGATCGACTGCACCATCCGCTCACTCGGCGCCGACAGCGCCGCGCTTTCGGTTTCGAGCTCGACGGGAATCCCGGCCGAGTTCGTGCTTGTCATCAAGGGCGAGGGCTTTGAAACGCATTGCCGGGTGGTGGCGCAGGACAGACAAAACCTGGAAGTTGCGTTCCGGGGCTGAGCCGATGGCGCTCAAAGGGCGAAAAAGCGGCGAAATTCGTAAGAATTCGAAACAACTTGTGACTAAGTGGCTTCAAAAGCTGAGCTTTTCGTCTTGAAGCTGAAACATAGATATCGGATATTACGTGCACGTTAAGGAAGACGTCATGATCCGTATGATTGAAGATCCCGCCGAATTGGCCGGCGAAGACATCACCGGCAAGTACATCTTGCGGAAATTGAACTACCACTGGTTTGCCTATGGCAAGGCCGGCATCGTGACCGCGTGCAAGGGCACGATCCTGCAGATCGATCGCGAAGAGACCGTCTATTCCGAGCGCTGGGGTCGCCGCGCCTATACGGGCAGCGGCAAGCGTTATCCCGGTGGCATCTGCCCGATATCGGCCGTCGCCTGCGTCTGCGACACGCCGGATGAGGTGAACGCCGTCATTCAGCTCGATGTCGAGGCGCAGGACGAGTTCTACCAGCTGATCGCCAAGACCGAAGCGCGCGTGCAGGCTCTTGCCGCATCCTCGCAGAACCAGATCTATCTCGCCGCCGCCGAATAAGGCGCCGGCCCTGATCCCGGGCGCGGCTCGCGCCGGGACCAGATATCTAACCTCAGAGCTTTTTGGCGTTCGCCAGCAAACGACGGATATATTCGAGCGTCAGTTCGCGCTCGAATGTCTTGAACCCATCGAACAGGGCCAGATCGGCTTCGCGCGCCGCAAGAACCGCATCGTTTTCCATCGTTTTCGCCCGGTCGGTGAGGAACACCAGCTGGGCGCGCTTGTCCGAAGGATGCGGCCGGCGCTCGATCAGGCCGTCGCGCTCCATCCGCGATAGCGTGTTGGCCATGGTCGCCTGCTCGATATCGACGCGGGCGAGCAGCTGCTTCTGCGTCAGCCCGTCTTCGGCCCACAGCTCCAGCAAAATTGGAAACTGACCCGGCGAAAAACCCAACCGTGCCGCGCGCTGCTGCAGCGAGCGGGCAAAGCCCTTGGCCAGCTGACTGGCGAGATAGGCTCCCGAGTCCATTTGTTCCGTTCCCATTTTGTCAGTTAGGCGCAAAACCCAGCCACGAGCAATGCAACAAATCGTATGCGATGCTTCAAAGACAAGCACTGATAATCATACAGCTGGAGATAGTGCAGAAAAACAAAGCCGCCATAGCCAGGAGGTTTGGCTATGGCGGCTTCAAATAGGGGACAAAGGCCCGGAGAGGGGATGAGGCCTTTGTCCAAGTCCAATGCGGCGGGGGACGAGCCGGCAATCAGACCCTCGACACGACATAAGTCAGCGTCGGTGATATTTATTTGTAGTTCCGAATGTGGCTTTTCAAGGGAAAGAAAAGAATTGACTATTACATTTTGGTAACAGTCCGGTGAGCGACTTGCGTGAGACTCACGCGGCCGGCGGTGGGCGCAGCCCGACGATGCGCTCCAGCTCGGAAACGCGCGCCTCGAGGTCCCGCAAGGACATCCGGTTCTGATAGCTGTCCTGCACGGCGTTCATCACTTCGTTGTACTGGCGCAAGCTGTCGGAGCGCAGTTCTTCGACATGATCAGCGATATCGTGTGTCCGACCTTCGAGGTCGTCTATGCGCTTCAGGATCGCGTCGAGCCGAAATTCCATCTCGGCACGAAATTGACCCATCTCGGTTCTTAAATGTCCGATGTCGGCTCTCAGCTGGCCAACCTCCAGCTTCACTTTTCCCATATCAACCCGGAGTTCGAGCAGTTCGCTCTCGAACTTGGTCATGGAACGACCGAGCTTGATGAACTCGACATCGTAGCGCCCCATCGCCTCGACCTGCCGGGCGATCTGATTGTTCAACCCCTTCATGCCATCAATCAGCATGGACATCTGGTTAAGAAGATACCTCTGAGATTCGGGTTCTGCGGACATCGTGTGCTCTCGTTAGGCGCAAGCCTAATGTATGGGCGAAAAGCGCCTCAAATAAGCCGCAGCTATTGAGGGGAAATCGGCATTTTCCGCTGTTTTTCGCCATGTCGCGGCCTGTGCGCAACGCCCGTGTTCCCTAACTTTATATGGACCTCGCCCGGCGCCCGCGCTATCCATGCTGCCATGAAAAAAGGCGATCATCTCTTTCTTGTCGACGGCTCCGGATTCATCTTTCGAGCCTTCCATGCCCTGCCGCCGCTGACGCGCAAATCGGATGGGCTTCCTGTTGGCGCCGTCTCGGGTTTCTGCAACATGCTGTGGAAGCTCTTGACCGAGGCGCGCGACACCTCGGTTGGCGTGACGCCGACGCATCTGGCCGTCATCTTCGACTATTCGTCGAAGACCTTCCGCAAGGACCTCTATGACGCCTACAAGGCCAACCGCTCGGCACCACCCGAAGAGCTTATCCCGCAGTTCGGGCTGATCCGCCAGGCGACCCGTGCCTTCAACCTGCCCTGCATCGAGACGGAGGGTTTCGAGGCCGACGACATCATCGCCACCTATGCCCGGCAGGCCGAGGCTCTCGGCGCCGACGTGACGATCGTCTCCTCCGACAAGGACCTGATGCAGCTCGTCACCGATAATGTCCACATGTACGACAGCATGAAGGACAAGCAGATCGGCATCCCTGACGTGATCGAGAAATGGGGCGTGCCTCCCGAGAAGATGATCGACCTGCAGGCGATGACAGGCGATTCCGTCGACAACGTGCCTGGCATTCCCGGCATCGGCCCGAAGACGGCGGCGACGCTGCTCGCCGAATATGGCGACCTCGACACGCTGCTCGAGCGCGCCACCGAGATCAAGCAGGAGAAGCGCCGGCAGACGATCATCGAGAATGCCGACAAGGCGCGGCTGTCGCGCGAGCTGGTGAAGCTGAGAACCGACGTGCCGCTCGGCATCGCTGTCGCCGACCTCGTTCTCGAGGCGCAGGACGGGCCGAAGCTGATCGGATTCCTGAAGGCCATGCAGTTCACCAGCCTGACGCGGCGCGTGGCGGAAGCCTGCGAGTGCGATGCCGGCGCGATCGACCCGGTCGACGTGCCGGTCGAATGGGGTGCCAATGCGCATGGCCCCGATCTCGACGTGGCCGAGCCGGCGCCCGTGGCCGGCGGGACGCCTGAGATTGTCGGCGACGCGGTGGACGTGCCTGCGAAGACCAATGGGGCCAAAGCCAACGGCTCGGCTGCCCCCGAAGGCAGCTTCACGCCATCGGATTTCGCCAAGTCGCGGGCCGACGCATTCGCTAACCTGCCCTTCGACCATTCGCGCTATGTCACGATCCGCGATGTCGCGACGCTCGACCAATGGATGGCGGATGCGCGCGAGACCGGCGTGATCGGCTTCGACACCGAAACGACCTCGCTCGACGCCATGCAGGCCGAGCTTGTCGGCTTCTCGATGGCCATCGCTGACAATTCGAAGAGCCCTGATGGTGTCAACATCCGCGCCGCCTATGTGCCGCTCGGCCACAAGACCGGCGTCGGCGATCTCTTGGGCGGCGGCATGGCCGAGAACCAGATCCCGATGCGAGACGCCCTGCCCCGGCTGAAGGCGCTGCTTGAGGACCAGTCGGTGCTGAAGGTCGCGCAGAACCTGAAATACGACTACCTGCTGATGAAGCGCTACGGCGTCGAGACGAAAAACTTCGACGACACGATGCTGATCTCCTATGTGCTCGACGCCGGCACCGGCGCGCACGGGATGGACCCGCTGTCGGAGAAATTCCTCAACCACAAGCCGATCGCCTACAAGGACGTGGCCGGCAGCGGCAAATCGAACATCTCCTTCGATCTCGTCGATATCGACCGCGCCACGCATTACGCGGCCGAGGATGCGGATGTGACGCTGAGGCTCTGGATGGTACTGAAGCCGCGGCTGGCGGCCGAGAAGCTGACATCCGTCTACGAGCGGCTGGAGCGGCCGCTGCTGCCTGTTCTCGCGCACATGGAAGAGCGGGGGATTACCGTCGACAGGCAGATCCTGTCGCGTCTCTCGGGCGAACTGGCGCAGGGTGCCGCGGGGCTGGAGGACGAAATCTACAAGCTGGCCGGCGAGCGCTTCAACATCGGTTCGCCGAAGCAACTGGGCGATATTCTGTTCGGCAAGATGGGCCTGGCCGGCGGCTCTAAGACAAAAACCGGGCAGTGGTCGACTTCGGCCAGCGTGCTGGAGGATCTGGCGGCAGCCGGGCTGGAACTGCCGCGCAAGATCGTCGACTGGCGGCAGCTCACCAAGCTCAAATCCACCTACACCGACGCGCTGCCGGGCTATGTGCACCCGCAGACGAAGCGGGTGCATACCTCCTACTCGCTGGCATCGACGACCACGGGGCGGCTCTCCTCGTCGGAACCCAACCTGCAGAACATTCCTGTTCGCACCGCCGAAGGCCGCAAGATCCGCACCGCCTTCATCTCGACGCCGGGCCACAAGCTGATCTCGGCCGACTACAGCCAGATCGAGCTGCGCGTACTCGCCCATGTCGCCGAAATCCCGCAGCTGACCCAGGCGTTTGCCGACGGTATCGACATTCACGCGATGACGGCGTCGGAGATGTTTGGCGTGCCGGTCGAGGGCATGCCGTCGGAAGTGCGCCGGCGCGCCAAGGCGATCAATTTCGGCATCATCTACGGCATCTCGGCCTTCGGCCTTGCCAACCAGCTTTCGATCGAGCGTTCGGAAGCCGGCGACTACATCAAGCGCTATTTCGAGCGCTTCCCCGGCATTCGCGACTACATGGACGGCACCAAGCAGCAGGCCCGCGACAAGGGTTATGTCGAGACGATCTTCGGGCGGCGAATCAACTATCCCGAGATCCGCTCCTCCAACCCCTCGGTGCGCGCCTTCAACGAGCGCGCGGCGATCAACGCCCCGATCCAGGGCTCGGCCGCCGACGTGATCCGCCGGGCGATGATCAAGATGGAGCCGGCGCTTGCCGAGATCGGACTTTCCGACAGGGTGCGCATGCTGCTGCAGGTTCACGACGAACTGATCTTCGAGGTCGAGGATGACGACGTCGAGAAAGCCATGCCCGTCATCGTTTCGGTGATGGAAAACGCCACCATGCCGGCGCTCGAAATGCGTGTGCCGCTGAAGGTGGATGCGCGCGCGGCCAGCAACTGGGACGAGGCGCATTAGAGCGACATGCGTTCATGCGAATGCACAAAGGACACGCTAACTCTTTGCATCTAAGCATCGGACTTTCCGAAAATCGATTTTGATTTTCGGGCCGATGCGTGAGCGCCTCGTCGAAAAATCGCTAAAATTTTCTTTATCAAGCAAGTCACTGAAAGCACTAGACTTACGCCTTCACGCAGCCGTCGCGCGGGGGTGTCGAGAAGGAACTTATTAACCTTCATTTCCTAAGCCGGAAGAGGATAATAGTTGCTAATCATGAGTGAGTGGCTGTCGTATGCGCTTTCCTAGAACCAATCTGACGGATGCCGGCGAGGTTTCCACCGACACCCAGGGCGAACAGCTGCAGGAACAGGCCGGCGAGAAGCCGGTGCCGCCGATCTGGCAGAATCACTTTTCGCTGGCGCCGAATGTCCGCTTTACCCGCACGCCGGAGAGCCAGATCAACCCGCGCAAGCAGCCGGCCGAACCGATGCAGCAGCGGGTGATGGAGCCTGCGCAGGTCGCAGCGCTCGCCCCGCAGCAGGTGCCGGCACCTGCCCCGCAGCCCGCCCAAGTGGTGGCATCGGCGGCCGTGAAGGTGATGGCGCCGGTGGCCCAGCCGATGGCCGTGCCGCAGCCCGCCGCACAGCCACGCCAGGGCTATGTCGCCCGCCAGGCCGCCATGCAGCCCGCCGTCACGCAACCGCATATTCAACAGCAGGCGCTGCGTAATGCCTATGCGCCGCAGCCGGCCGGCCCAAGCGCGCCCTTGGTCACGCCCCGCGCGCCCGTTGTCGTCAACGTGCCGTTCGACGTCTACCAGCAGCCGGCAGCGAATGTCGCCGCAGTCGAAGAAAACGCGATCGTCGTCTCAGAGACCGCTGACGAAGCGCAGTTCCACGCCTCTTCCAACCTCGCCTCGATCTCCGACTTCGCCTTCTGGGAAGTGATGTCCTTCGAGGATGGCGAGGCGCCGGCCGAGGTGGAGGCGGCACCGCAGGTGCAGATCGTCGCGCCGCAGACGGTGGCCGAGCCGCACTCGATCATCAGCCAGTTCCGTATCATGGAATGGCGCCCGGGCAAGCAGCGCGTGGTCGCCGCTCCCTATGCCGCGCCGCTGCCGGTTGCCGTTGCGCCCGCTCCCGTCGCCGCGCCCGTCGTAACGGCTGCGCCTGCCGTTTCTGCTGCAGCGCCTGTTGTCGTGGCACCTGCCCCGACCACCGGCCGCGCGCCGATCCGCCAGCCGCTTGCCATCAGGCTGAAGCAGCAGGCAGCTACCGCCGAGGCACTGGCGCCCGCCCCTGCCCCACAAATCATGCAACCCATCGCCATCGAGCCGCAGCCATCAGTAGCGCAGCCGATCGCGCCGATGCCGGTTCGCTCGCAGCCGGCGATTGCGCCGCTTGCGCCCGCTGCCCGCATGGCCGGCCATAAGTTCGTTGCCTCCAAGGTGGACGCGTCAGGCTACGAGTTCCCGTCCAACTCGCTGCTGCAGGAGCCGCCGGAACGCATCGGCGAAATCATGTCGCAGGAAGCGCTGGAGCAGAATGCCGGACTTCTGGAAAGCGTGCTTGAAGATTTCGGCATCAAAGGCGAGATCATCCATGTGCGTCCCGGCCCTGTCGTCACGCTCTATGAATTCGAGCCGGCGCCGGGCGTGAAATCCTCGCGCGTGATCGGCCTTGCCGACGATATCGCCCGCTCGATGTCGGCCCTTTCGGCCCGCGTCGCAGTGGTGCCCGGCCGCAATGTCATCGGCATCGAACTGCCGAACGCGCTGCGCGAGACCGTCTATTTCCGCGAGATGATCGAGAGCGCCGATTTCGAGAAGAGCAGCTACAAGCTGGCGCTCGGGCTGGGTAAGACGATCGGCGGCGAACCTGTTATCGCAGAGCTTGCGAAGATGCCGCATCTGCTCGTTGCAGGCACCACCGGCTCCGGCAAGTCGGTCGCCGTCAACACGATGATTCTCTCGCTGCTCTACCGGATGACGCCGGAACAGTGCCGCCTGATCATGATCGATCCGAAGATGCTCGAACTGTCGATCTATGACGGCATTCCGCACCTGCTCACCCCCGTCGTGACCGACCCGAAGAAGGCCGTGATGGCGCTGAAGTGGGCGGTGCGCGAGATGGAGGAGCGCTACCGCAAGATGTCGCGCCTCGGCGTGCGCAATATCGACGGCTACAACAGCCGCGTCGCGCAGGCCAAGGAGAAGGGCGAGACCATCCACATCATGGTGACAACAGGCTTCGACCGCAGCACCGGCGCGCCCGTCGAGGAGAGCCAAGAACTCGACCTGACGCCGATGCCTTACATCGTCGTCATCGTCGACGAGATGGCCGACCTGATGATGGTGGCCGGCAAGGAAATCGAAGGCGCGATCCAGAGATTGGCGCAGATGGCGCGCGCCGCCGGTATCCACCTGATCATGGCAACGCAGCGTCCCTCGGTCGACGTCATCACCGGCACGATCAAGGCCAACTTCCCGACCCGCATCTCCTTCCAGGTGACCTCGAAGATCGACAGCCGCACCATCCTCGGAGAACAAGGCGCCGAACAGCTGCTCGGCCAGGGCGACATGCTGCACATGCAGGGCGGCGGCCGCATCTCGCGCGTCCACGGCCCGTTCGTCTCCGACGCCGAGGTCGAAAAGGTCGTGGCGCATCTGAAGACGCAAGGGCGTCCTGAGTATCTCGACACGGTCACGGCCGACGAGGAGGAAGACGGCGAAGAAGAGGACAGCGCCGTGTTCGACAAGGGCGACATGGCGGCCGAGGACGGCAACGACCTCTACGACAAGGCCGTCAAGGTCGTCCTGCGCGACAAGAAGTGCTCGACCTCCTACATCCAGCGCCGCCTCGGCATCGGCTACAACCGCGCCGCCTCGCTGGTCGAGCGGATGGAAAAGGAAGGGCTGGTCGGGCCGGCCAACCATGTCGGGAAGCGCGAGATCGTCAATGGGCGGGGTGATGGGGATTGAGATGGAGGGTGGTAGCGGGTTCGCCTCGGCAGTGAAGCTTATTCCCGCTTACGTCCCCTCATCGGGTGGTCCTGGTACGAATGCTATCGCAACCTTCTTGGCCCTAATGAAGCCATCCAGACCGTAGCAAGGCAGGAGCTCAATCTCGAGGTCGTGGGCATCTGCCGGCATTGCGTAATAATTAGATCGGCCTCGGTCCGTTGCGCGTTGAAGGATAAGGCCAGCAATGACGTTCTGGATGCTAAAACTATCAAGTTTGAGGTCCATGACGCCTTCGAGGCTGAAAGTCACGACAGCGTGCTTATCGAGCACGTTGTACCCCTCCGGATCGACGCCGTCGGCTATGATCCAGCCGTGAATCTTCAGCTCGCTCGGTCCAGTTCGACTGAGGAAAAGACTGATAATCTCGGCATCGTGAAAGGTTGGTTCCTCTCCGAACCATGCCAACAACTCGGCACCACCGGGTATTTCCTCGTAGATCATGCTGTCTCCATGCAAAGTTGACGGCGCTTCACCATAGCGACCAGAGAGAGTCCGGCAACTTGTAAGCCATCAGGTGATCGGACCACGGCAACGCCGATGACCGACAACTGCGTCAGTAGCGTGGGGTTTTCCGCCGGGAACCCGACCCGTTCACCGCACCGACGAAATCAATTCCACCGTCGGAAAAATACACTCGATGCCGGCCGACGTCCCGCGTCAGAACCGGAAGCTTCTGAACAGCCGCCTGCACGCGGAGATCCACCATGCCGCATCGCAAGTACGCGGCACTGGGAACGCGGTTTTATGGGGCGGTGGTGCATTGCATGTCGGCACAGGCCTGCGACGGCGCCTGCACAGTCCGGCTTAAGCGGCTGGTCGAGATCGCTTTGTCGGCGTGGTCGGGCGATCCGGCCTATCGCAAGGCGGGTCATCGGACGGATGCGGTTCCTGCCGCGGAAATCGACTTGGCGCTTGGCTGAAGGGGTGCTGACCAAAGGCGCATCTGGGCCAGCGTCGTAAGAGCCGCCGCCTTCTCGCATTGCTCTTTGCCCTGTGCTAACATGTGTACATTCCGGCACAGGAGCAGATGCATGCCTCCCAGCACGACCATGACCATCCGGGTCCACCCCGATGTGAAAGACAAGCTTGACCGGATCGCCGCCGAGACGCAGCGCAGCAAGTCGTTTCTGGCGGGCGAGGCTGTGGCCGCCTATGTCGATCGTGAACTCGAGATCATCGAGAGCATCAAGCGCGGCATTGACGATGCAGATGCCGCGCGGGTGATATCGCACGAACAGGCGGTTTCCGATATGCGCGAGGTGATCGAGGATGTTAGACGCCGAAAATCCGACGAAAGATGAGGCCGGTCGTCTGGTCGTTGGACGCACACCGGGATGCGCTTCAAGTTTTGCGTTATATCGCCGAGGACAATCCTGACGCAGCCGAACGTGTGGTTGCCGCGATCGAAGAAACGGGAAACAAGCTCGGTGAAATCGCGACCGGCCGGCCCGGCCGGGTGAACGGCACCTATGAGAAATCCTTGGCACGGTTCCCCTATGTGATCGCCTATCAGCTACGGCCGATTGCCGGTCGAGAGACGGTCGTCATTCTTCGCGTTATCCACACGGCGCAGGAATGGCCGGATGACGACTGGCCGCGATAGGCCGTGGCGGCAGTCTCCCTACTCCGCCTTCTCGAACCTGAGCACCCCCGCCACCCTCGCGCCGCCACCAAAGTCCGATGGATGGGCGACGCCGTCCATCACAGGGACTTCCGGGAAATCGAAAGGGCTCACTCCCTCCAGGCAGGCGACGTTGATGCCGAACTGGGTGGGGGTCGAGCGGCGCTGGTGGTGGGTGTAGATGCCGCAGGTCTTGCAGAAATAGTGCTTTGCCGTTCGGGTGTTGAATTCGTAGAGCGTCAGGTTGTCCTCGCCCTCGATGAATTCGATGTCGGCGAGATCGGCCGAGACGGCGATGGCGCCGCGCATGCGGCAGTAGGAGCAGGTGCAGCGGCGGATGGTGTTGAATTCGTCGGCGAGGCGGACGCGGAACCGGACGGTGCCACAGTGGCAGGAGGCGTTATGCTGGTGTCTTTCGTCGGTCATTGCAGGGTCCATTGTGTTGTGTGGTCGGAACTTTGTGGGCGGCGTCAGTCGAATGCCCCACATCTTGAGAGGATGTCGTCGATCACGGCGGCGAGCGGCCCGGTGGCGTCGATGACCGTTGCGTCCTTGGGAATGTCCTCCCTGGTGGCGTGCAGGCGCAGGACCAGGTCGCGTTCGGCCGGACTCGTGCCGAACTCGTCGTCGGGTCGGCTTGCCAGCCTTTCGCGCAGCGTCTCCGCATCGACGTCTAGGACGAAAACGGCGTCGAAGAGACCGATGAACCGGTCGAAATTCCGGGAGCCACCGCAGAAGAAGGTGATCGGCCGGCTGTGGTCGGCGACCAGCGCCCTCACCCGGCCGACATCCCAGATGTGGTGGCGGTGGCCGAAGGCGACGTCTTGCGCATCGCGAGCGTGTTCATTTCCATCAAGCGGCTTGCCGGTGCGAGGATCGCCCTGATAGGCGAGTTCGCGGTCGCCGTGGACGACATGGTGGCCGCGACTCTGCAAGCCGGTTGCGACCGAGGTCTTGCCGGTACCGGAGACACCTTCGATCAGGTAGTTCTTGATGCCCATGTCGTTTCCATATGCCCTACCGCCGTGCGCGGCCTCCTGCTGCTTCTAGCGGAGGATTCTATCATATTTCAGACAGCGCCGCGGCCGGACAGCACGAAATGCCGCGCCGGAGAAAACTCCGCGACGGTATCGACGGGCTGGGAGTGGGCAGGCGTCGGCGGTATGGGATTGGTGGTATCAGGCGGTGGCGCCTGCCCGATCGGTTGAAAGGCTTTCGGGGCTTTGCGCCGACAGGAGTGTCACCCGGCCTTTCCATTCCGGGAATTTCAGCTACTGACGACTGCCCATTCACCTCTTTCGATCATCATCGAACGCCAGGCTTGCGGCCCAGGATGTGTCAGATCCGGTTCGCGACCCGGCTCCCTGTCCAATGACGCCATCAGTGTATCGCGGGCCCCGATCGACGGGGACGCAGGGGGAAAATGCGACAGCACAAGTGATTGGCTGCACTCGGATTTCTTTTTCGACGCAAGAAAATTTCGCACACGCCACTCGGGCGCCACCGGCTTCCGGTCCTTCAGTCTACAGCCCTTCAGCCGGCGATCTTGGCGCGCTGCAGCGTCTCAGCGATGAAATACGCCTTCCCGCCGGTATAGGCGTCCCAGTCGCCGTCAGCCGCAATCGCCAGACGGCGCTTCAGCATCTGGTATTCGGCCGCGCGTTCGGGGTGGCGGCGCAGATGGTCGCGAAAGAGGATGCGGTCGCGATGGGCGGGGTTGCCCCGGAGGCAGAGATAGACACGCAGGCCGTAGCCGTCGTGCTCGCGGGTGAGGAGATGTCGTCCTTCCTCATAGAGATCGCCGTGGTCGTGGAAGCCTTGGGCTCGCAGGCTGGCCGCGAGGTCGGCGAGCGCGGTCTCGTCCGTCAAAACGGCGTCGAGATCGATCTTCGGCTTGGCGGCGAGGCCGGGAACGGCGGTGCTGCCGATATGCTCGACGGCGACGATGCTGTCGTCTGCCATCGCGAGCAGTTCGGTCTTCATGGCCTCGAAGATATCGGGCCATCGGGGGTCGTAGTCGAGAATCCTGATTGGCCGCATCGCCCGCGTCCCTAACCGACGTCGGCGAGGCAGCCTGTCAGCGCCTCGATCATCCGGCGCTCGCCTTCTTCCAGGCTGTCGCTGTTGTCGAGATCGACGACGTCGTAATCGCCGCGCACCGTCAGCGGGCCGCGGGCGAGCCGGGCCATAATGTCCTCGTGGGTTTCGCGGCCGCGGGCCTCGAGCCGTCCGGCCAGCACCTCGGCGCGGGCGGTGACGTTGATGACCTTGAGGCGCGGGAAGACGGCGTGAAAGTGGTGCAGCGCCGAGCGCGAGCCGTTGGCGATGACGAGGTTGCCCCTGGCCAACGCCACCGAGACTTCCGAGGGGATGCCGTATTTCAGGCCGTGGGCTTCCCACCAGACGGAGAAGCTGCCCGCCTGCTCCATCGAGGCGAAGCCCTGGGGCGAGACGGCCAGATGATCCTCGCCGCCGGCATCGTGATCGCGGGTGATGACGCGGCGGACGAAATGGATGTCGGGGCGGCCGTGGAAATGTCTGGCTGCCGCCGCCATCAGGGTATCCTTGCCGGCGCCGGAGGGGCCGACAACGACCACCATCATGCCGCGCTCGGTGCCGGGAACGATGTGGGGCTCGTGCGAGGGGTGCGTTTCGTGCGCGGTCATGCGACCCGGCGCCCTTCGCGCCAGACCGAGCGGGTGACGGGAACGCCCTCGTCGCGGAAGACGCGGACGAGATCGGCGCGCAGGCCGGTGGCGATGCGGCCGCGATCATTCAGGCTGACGGTACGGGCCGGCGTTGCGGTGACCATGGCGATCGCCTTCGGCAGCGAGATGCTCTCGACCTCGTCGGCGATCAGGAACGGCGCGTAGAGCAGGCTGAGCGGCACGTAGTCCGACGAAAGCACGTCGAGCACGCCGCGCTCGGCCAGATCGCGAGCGGCGATGTTGCCGGAATGCGACTTGCCGCGCACGATGTTCGGCGCGCCCATCAGCACGCTCATGCCGTTTTCATGCGAGGCCTTGGCGGCGTCGAAGCTGGTCGGGAACTCGGCAAGGCGCACGCCGTTTTCGATCGCTTCATCGACATGGGCGAGCGTGGCGTCGTCGTGGCTGGCGACGGTGATGCCGCGCTCGGCGCAGACCTTGGCGATGGCGACACGGTGCGGTGTCGAGTTGCGTTCGGATTCGGAGACGCGGCGATCGACGAACTTGGCGAACTCGGCGTCGGTGAGGCCGCGCTTCTTCTGGTAATAGAAGATGTACTGGTCCATGGTCTGGAACTGGCGCTGGCCCGGCGCGTGGTCCATCAGCGAGACGAGGCGGACATAGGGGTCGTTCTCGAAATCGGCGAAGTGCTGCAGCACGTTGTCGGCGGAGACCTCGCAGCGCAGGTGGATCAGGTGCTCGGCGCGCAGGCGGCCTTCCTTCTCGGCCTTCTGGATGGCGTCAGCCATGTCGCGCATCTCGCCATGCTCGAAGCCGCCGTCCTCGTCGGCGCCCATGCGCAGGCAGTCGAACACGGTGGTGATGCCCGAGGTGACGATCTGGGCGTCGTGCGCCTGGATCGCCGCCGTCTTGTTCCAGCGCAGGCCGGGGCGGGGCGAATAGTGGCCTTCGAGGTGGTCGGTGTGCAGTTCGACCAGGCCCGGGATCAGATAGTCGCCTTCGAAATCCTCGCCGACGCGGGAGCTTCCACCCGAGATATCTTCGATCTTGCCGTCGCGGACGAGAACCGAACCTTCGACAATTTCATCCTCGAGGACGATGCGGGCGTTGGAGAAGACGATTTCTTTTGTCATCAGGTCAGGTCTTTCAAGGTTTGGCGGCGGCAAGCGGCCACCAGGAATGGGCTGCAAACGGGGCGCCACGCGCCTCCTCGACGAAAACGGCAAGGCCGGAGACCAAAAGCGGCCTGCCGGTGAAGGCGGCGAAACGCTCGGTCAGGATGGACTTCATCACCTCGGCGCGCGCTTCCGGCACCTGGCCGGTGAGCGTCATGTGAAAACCGAAGTCATCCATCACATAAGGGTAGCCCCAGCGCAACAGATTGGCCTTCTGGCTGTCGCTCAGCTTATCCGGATTGCGGCGGGCGATATCGGCTTCCGACAAGGCGGCGCGGAACGGTTCGAAGGACTTTACCACGCCTGCCGCGAATTGCTGCAGCGGCGGATGCAGCGCGCCCGGCACCAGCGCGAAGAATTTTCCGAGCTGGCCGAGCACCAGTTCGGGAATTTCGAAGGCTGGCGTGCGCGCTGCGAAATCCTCGACGGCCTGGATCAGGTCCTTTTCGGTGACCGAGCTCGCCAGATGGAACGGCGCCTTGATGGTGGCGTGGAAGGCATAGCGGCGCGGGTCGGCGGTAAGCTCGAACTGCTCTTCAGCCGGCAGCGCGGGATAATCGGGAGCCGGATAAGTTTCGCCGGTAAAGGCGTCGCGGCCGAGCCAGCGGGCGGCCGCAACATTCAAAGGATCATCCTTCGGCGGCGTGACATAGAGTGCGTAGCGCAAGGCCAGTATCCCGGAAATTGTTATGAATGCGGGAGGCAGTCTTCAGTGATTTGACCGCCTGCCGCAAGCTTGTTTCCGGCTAAAAGATTTCCGTGACAGAATGATGATGATCAAGGACCATCAATGGGTCTTTTTGCCCATGACCCGCGAGCGCAGCGCATTCGAGATATTGTCGAAGACAAAGACGACGAGGAGGATGAGGAGCACCATGTAGGCGACCTTGTCCCAGTCGGCATTGGTCTTCATCGATTCCAGCAGCTTCAGGCCGATACCGCCAGCGCCGACGGCGCCGATAACGGTGGCCGAACGGGTGTTGGATTCCCAGAAGTACAGCGACTGCGAGATGAAGATCGGCAGCACCTGCGGCACGACGCCGAAGCGCTGGACGACGACGGGGGCAGCACCCACCGACTTGACGCCCTCGCGCTGCTTGTCATCGACATTTTCCAACGCCTCGGCATAGACCTTGCCGAGGGCGCCGGTGTCGGTGAAGAAGATGGCGGCGATGCCGGGGATCGGTCCGGGACCGAAGGCGCGGGTGAAGAACAGCGCCCAGATCAGCATGTCGATCGAGCGCAGGAAATCGAACAGGCGCTTCGTGCCCCAGTTGGCGGCGCGGTTGAGCGTGATGTTGCGCGCGGCGATGAAGGCCAGCGGGAAGGCGAAGAGCGAGGCGAACAAGGTACCGACAAAGGCCATCACCAACGTCTGCATCAGCTTGGAGAGGATATCGCCATGCTGCCAGCTGGCATTGTTGAGGAAATTGTCGAGCGCGAGCGAGGCATTCGACTGGTTCGCATCGATGCGATCGCCAGACAGCATCAGGCCGGCGACATCGACGAGGCTCTTGCCCCAGAAAGGCGACTGCGTGTCGAACAGGAAATTGGCCCAGCCGAGGAAGCGGCGCTGGACATAGACCTGCGTGGAGCGGATCTCGGCTTGGCCCTCGAAGCCGAAGGAGACGGTGACCTTGCTGTCGTCCTGCTTCATGGCAGACGGCGCGCCGGGAGGCAGGATGGCGCGGTCACCCGCGATTTCGACCGGATAGAGCTTGCCGCCCATATAGACGTCGACACGCTGAGGCGTGATTTCGAGGCGGTCGGCGTCGCTGCCGTAGGTGACCGTGTAGCCGCCGACTGCGGTCGGCAGCATCCAGTCGATCACGGCGTCCTTCGGATACTGGCCGCGGCTCGTCCATTGCGGCACGACCTTGCCGTCGACGAAGCGCAGGCGCGGCTGGGCACGCCAGGAGTACCAGTCCTGAACATAGATCGAGGCGCGGTCCCAGTTGCCGTTGGCGAAGGTCGGGATGACCTTGAAGAAATTGAAGCAGAGCGCGAGGTAGACGAGCACGACGGCCGCGCCCAGGATGAGACCCCAGCGCTGCAGGAAGCTGCGGTGGAAGACTTCAGGGTAGCTGTCGAGCAGGCGCTGGCGATCGGCGGCGTTGACTGTGAGAGACGACATCAGGCTGCTCCCCGGCCGAATTCGAAGGATTGCTTGCCGATCATGCGGCGGCGCAGCCAGGCGGAGAACTGGTCGACGCAGACGACGGTGATCAGAAGCAGGATGATGATGGCATAGGTCTTGGCGGCGTGATCGCGGCCGATCGCCAGGCTGAAGACCTCGCCGATACCGCCGCCGCCGACGGCGCCGATGATGGTGGAGGCGCGCACGTTGATCTCGAGGCGCAGCAGCGTGTAGGAGACGAAATTCGGCATGACCTGCGGCATGATGGCGAAGCGCACACGCTCGAGCCAGCTGGCGCCGGAGGCGCGCAGGCCCTCGTCCGGCTTCATGTCGGCATTCTCGACCACTTCGAAGAACAGTTTGCCGAGCGCGCCGATCGTGTGAATCGACACCGCGATGATGGCCGAGATCGGGCCGATCGACAGGATGGCGGCGAGCAGGCCGGCGATGACGATCTCCGGGAAGGCGCGCAGGATTTCCATGACGCGGCGCACGAACCAGCGGGTCAAACCGGCGCCGACCAGATTGGTGGAGGCGAAGAAGCAGAGCAGGAAGGCGCCGGTCGCGCCGATGATCGTCGAGACGATGGCGACGTTGACGGTAATGGCCAGCTGGTAGAAGAAATTCGGGATATAGAAGGTGTCGGTGATGTAGACGCGGTCGCTGACGTAATCATATTTGATCGAGCCGTCGGCATAGGGCGACGGCAGGTCGAACATGGCGCGGAAGATCTCCAGCGGACTGTCAGGCACGAAGTGCTTCATGAAATCGAAGAGATAGGGAAGGCGTTCGAAGAACTTGCCCGAATTGGCGCTGTTGGCGAAATCGAGCGAGGCGCCGAGCACGACCAGGAAGACGACGATCGAGATCACGGTGTAGATACGCCGCGTCCGGACTTGGCTCTGATAGTGATCGAGAATGGTGCGGGAGCCTTGCTGCAGTCCGCCCAGGTGGTCGGTTTCGGCCACGTGCGCCATGTGAGAGCATCCTTCTTGAACGAACGGCGGCACCGATATGATGCCGCCGCAAAGCTATTCAGGTGTTGGGATCAGCCGCCGATAACAGACTTACGAGCGTCGATGATCGTCTGGTAGAAGGACTGATCAACAGGGGTCCAATCGACATAACCGCCGCCAGTGAAGCTTTCGAAGCAACCCTTGTCGGTCTTCGGCAGCTCGGCGAAGAAGGCGGTGACCTTCTTCTGGATGTCGGATGGCAGCTTGTTGGAGACCATCAGCGGGCCGTTCGGGATCAGCGGCGACTTCCAGACCTGGACGATATCGTCCATGTCGAGCAGGCCCTTGGTGACCATGATGTGGAGGTTGCCCGAGGTGTAGCCCTGGGCCCAGTCGCCGGTGGCCGAACCGAAGGTGGTGCCGACGTCGAACTTCTTGTCGAGAACGCCGAGAACGAGGTTCTCATGGCCGCCGCCGAAGCCGGTTTCGGAGAAGAACTGCTTGACCGGCATGCCGATGTCCTTCGGCAGCGAGACGTTCGGGACGAGGTAGCCCGAGGTGGAGTCCGGATCGGCGAAGCCGAGCTTCTTGCCCTTGGCGTCGGCGAGCGTCTTGATGCCGGAATCCTTGCGGGCGACCATGATCGAGTAGTAGCCGTTCGAGCCGTCTTCCTGCTTGGTGGTCAGAACAGGCGTAACGGCGTTCGGGTCCTTGAGGTAGATCGAGGCGTAGGAGGAAGCGCCCATCATGGCCATGTCGATGGTGCCGCCGAGCAGGCCCTGAATGACGCCGTTATAGTTCGGCGACGGGAAGATCTGGACTTCCGATACGCCGGTGGCGGCGATCAGGCCGGGCTTGACGCACTCGGTGCGGCGAACCTGGTCGGCTTCGTTTTCGCCGCCATCGAGACCGATGCGAAGGACCTTGACGTCCTGTGCGTAGGCCTGGCCGGCAACGGTAGCGACGGCGATCGAGGCCATCAGGATCTTGCGGAACGAAGACATGGTACTCTCCTTTGGTGACATTTGAGCCCTGCCTGTTTCAGGCGAGGCGTTTGACATGTGCGGGGATGGGTAATCTTCCGGCTTTGTCCCCCGGCCGGAAACTTTTCAGCGCATGACGGCGGAAGCGGCCATGACGCGGGATACGGCGTCCTGCTTGCCCTTGATGTTGTCGAGGCTGGTGGACGTCATTGTCTCGTCGATGCCGGCGCCGTTCTTGTCGGTGCCGTAGATTTCGTTGACGGCGTCGGCCGTCAATTCCGACGGCTTGCCGTCGAAAACAACGCGGCCGCCGGCCATGCCGACGATGCGCTCGCAATAACTGCGCGCGGTGTCGAGCGTGTGCAGATTGGTGATGACGGTGATGCCCTCACGCTCATTGATGTCGCGCAGCGCGTCCATGACGATCTTGGCATTGAGAGGGTCGAGCGAGGCGATCGGCTCGTCGGCGAGCAGCATCTTCGGCGCCTGCATCAGCGCACGTGCGATCGCCACGCGCTGCTGCTGGCCGCCGGACAGCGTGCCCGCCATCTGCAGCGCCGTCTGCTCGATGCCGAGGCGCTCAAGCGCTGCGATCGCCTGGATGCGCTCCTCGCGGGTGAAGACGCCAAGCAGGCTGAGTGCGGTGGAGCGATGGTTGAGGCGGCCGAGGATGACGTTGGTCATCACATCGAGGCGCGGCACGAGATTGAACTGCTGGAAGATCATGGCGCAATCGCGCTGCCAGTTGCGCAGATTTTTGCCGCGCAGGCGCGAGACCTCGGCGCCGTTGAAATGAATCGAGCCCGATGTCGGCTCCTGCAGGCGGTTGATCATGCGCAGAAGCGTGGACTTGCCGGCGCCGGAACGGCCAATGATGCCGACCATCTGGCCCTGGGGAATGTCGAGCGTCACCTGATCGACGGCCGTCTTCTTGCCGAATTGACGGGTGACATTCTTCAGCTCGAACATCATGCTCTTCCTCATAGCCCAAACGCGATATGAGGGAGTGCATTAGGCTCGGTCCGTGAAGCTCCAATGTCAGTTTTATGTAAGTGCTGTCACAAACGGGGCTGCTGTGGATTCATTTGTGACAGCACCGTTCACCTTGTTGTGAGGGATATCAGCGCCAAAGCGGTCCCATGAATCGATGGAAGATCAGGTTCATTGAGCAGAGGGTTATTGAGCCGGCCAAGCTACTCGCCGTTCAATATCAGCATGACAAAGCATTTCGTTCAGTGCAGCGCGATTGGGAAAACCGACTAAGACGATCTGTAACCCCGCGATACGCGCATATTTCATTGCCGGTATACAATCAGTATCACCGGTCACCAGCACCAGTCGATCGACAGCCTTCGATGCGCAAAAGGTGGCGATATCCAGGCCGATGCGCATATCGACACCCTTCTGCTCAAAGTCCGCCTTGAAATCGTCATCCGTGACCGCCTGTCCCGCCGGCAGGATCTTTTTCGGTTTAAAGCCGCGAAATTTCAACACCCCCAACCTGACAGCAAAGAGATCTTTCGCCGCAAGCTCCCGCAGCCAGGCATCCGAGCCCGAAAACGTTTTGGCCCCCCCGGACACGGGCAGTTTCACTGTTCCACTGTACGGCGCGCAATCGTAGTAGAAGAAGCGGAAGGCGTCCTCATCCGATTCCACGCAGGCCTTGGCTATCTTTTCGATGTAGTCGGGGTTGTAGTTCATTCCGGCATTTCGAGCCAAAACGCGGACATGGCCGCCATCGATCAGCACAGCGACTTTCTTCAAATAAAAGACCCCCTCGGCTCGTCGCCTCGGGGGTCTTTGAATACGTGCCCGCCTACGGGCGTACGGATATACGTTGATAATGCTACAACGACACCATTAGTCAACCGAAATTGCTCGGAACAGGCATCCGGAGCCCGCTCACCGCCGCTTCTGCAGCACCTTGTTGCCCTTCGGCCCGGTCATCTTCGGCGTGTTCTTCTCGTTTTCTTCACGCAGCACCCGCCAGCGTGCCAGCCGCTCCGGTGCCAGCGTGCCGGATTTGACGGCCGCCTGGACGGCGCAGCCGGGTTCGTGGTCGTGGGTGCAATCGCGGAAGCGGCAGTGGTCGGCGAGTTCGGTGATCTCGGAGAACACCTGCTCGATCCCTTCCTGGACATCGCTGACGTGGAGCGTGCGCATTCCCGGCGTATCGATGACCCAGCCGCCGCCGGCCATGGCGTGCAGCGAGCGTGATGTCGTGGTGTGGCGGCCCTTGGCGTCGCGTTCGCGAATGCCGCCGGTTGCCTGCGATCCCTCGCCGCTTAGTCCCGCCAGCGCATTGACCAGCGTCGACTTGCCGACGCCGGAGGAGCCGATCAGCGCCAGCGTCTGGCCGAAGCCGCTCCATGGAACGAGGGCTGAAGCCGCATCTTCGCTCTTGGCGTTAAGCAGCACCACCGCGAGATCGCGCTGCAGGGCCTTTGCCTGCGCTTCGTATTCGGCCGCATCGGGCGCGAGGTCGGCCTTGGTGAGAACGATGACCGGCGTCGTTTCGGCCTGATTGGCAAGCGCCATGTAGCGCTCCAGGCGGGCGACGTTGAAATCGGCATTGCAGGAGGTGACGATCAGAAGCGTATCGACATTGGCAGCGCCGAGCTGCTGGCCCTGGCGGCCCTCGACGCGGCGCTGCAGGAGCGTGCGGCGCTCCAGCCGGCGCACCAGCCGGTCGTCCTCGGGATCCACCAGCACCCAATCGCCGACGGCGAATTCGGAGGTGTTGAGCTGATGCGAGATCGTGAGCCTGACCAATCCGTCCAGCGAGGTGACGCTCAGGCGGCTGCGATGCACTTCGGCGATGCGGCGGGGCACGAGGCCATCATCGTCATCCATCAGCTGACCGGAAAAGAATTCGGACCAGCCGAGCGAGGCCAGGAATGTCGCTTCGCGGTCGGTCGTCAAAGGGTCACCGGGGCATGCGGCGTATGGGTCACTGGGTCTTCTCCGTCGGCGGGTGGTCGCTCATCCGTTCGCGGCGGACAATGACATTATCCGGGCATTAGCGGAACCTTGGAATTTAAGATATTGGGGGGCGACATAATCAACGCCCGATGGAACGACACGATGCAAACTCTCAGCCGGCCACTCAGCAACGACGCATACAAGGACCGCGACATCGGTTGCCAGGAGGCGCTGGAGGGCGCCGTCAACGAAATCGCCCGCAACGTGCCGGCGAGCCAGATCGTCGACGCCGCCGGCGGCCGGCTTTCGCCCGTTCTGGTGGCACTGGCCAAGCGCGCGGCGGCGGTCGGCTGGTCGCTGGAAGAGGCAGAGGTGGCGATCAGCGAGCTGGCGCAGAACATTCTCGACGAGCAGGCGGAGGAAAGCTGAGACCGGTGTTGCCCGGCGTTTTTCGCATCACTGCTACTTCACCCGGAAGTCGGTGCTTTCCATGGGATTGCCGTCGACCGACAGGACGACCTTGTAGGTTCCGACCGGCCAGCCGCTGTTCGGCCGGCTGAGATCGCCGTCGATATGGTTCTCGATCATGTCGATCTGAAGATCGACCTCGTCGATCTTGTAATTGTCGGGTGCGACGCCGCCGGTATCGACGGCGATCCAGGAGATGGTAACCTTCGATCCCGACTTGACCGCGTCTGTCAGATCCGCCGAGACATAGATCTTGGCGGTGTCAGGCGAGAACGTCGTCTCCGACGTCTCGGCATCCTGGCTGGCGGAAAGGATGATGTTCTCGAACCCGCCCGACCACGCGGCGGAGGCCATCGCCATCGTCGCGCCGAAGGTGAGAGCCCGAAGTGCGGCATGGACGCGACGCATGGCGAAAGCCTTTCCCGTTGATTTCGGTCTCGTCATAACAGGATCGCGTCTAAGGAAGACTTAAACCGGCGGTGCGCCTTTCGCCGCCGGTATCCGATCAACCCTCGTAGCGCGCCAGGAAATCCTCGGCGTTGAGCGCGCGGAAATCGGCGAGCGCGGTGCGCAGCCGGTCGTGCTCCCAATCCCACCAGGCGAGCTTGTCCATGCGCTCGCCGATCTCTTTCGGGAAGCGTTCGCGGATCAGCTTGGCGGGGACACCGCCGACGATCGTGTAGGGCGCGACATCCTTGCTGACGACCGCACCCGCGCCGATGACGGCGCCGTTGCCGACCTTGACGCCGGGCAGCAGGATGGCGCCGTGGCCGATCCAGACGTCGTGGCCGATCAAGACGCGGTTGGAGCGGCGCCACTCGAAGAAGTCCGTTTCCATGTCGGCGTCCGGCCAGTAGTCGGCAGCGCGATAGGTGAAGTGGTGCAACGTGGCGCGCCAGGTCGGATGGTTGGTGGCATTGATGCGCACGGAGGCGGCGATGTTGACGAACTTGCCTATTGTGGCGCACCAGATGGCGCCGTCCTGCATAACGTAGGAGTAATCGCCAAGCTCGACCTCGTCGATGCGGCAACGTTCCGACAGCTCGGTGTAGCGCCCAAGCGTTGCATTGTTCACCGCGGCGGTCTCGTGGATGTAGGGCTCGAGGCCGATCTTGCGGCTCATGCTGCAATTGCCTTTCGCGGCGAGAACTTCTGGACGTCGAGGATGCGGTCGGCGACGGCCTCGCGCACCTCCTCGTCGTGGAAGATGCCGAGCAGGCCGACGCCGGCCTTCTTCTTCTCGGCGATCATTTCGACCACGACGGCGCGGTTTTTCGCGTCCAACGAGGCGGTGGGCTCGTCGAGCAGCAGGATGGTGTGATCGGTGATAAAGCCGCGGGCGATGTTGACGCGCTGCTGCTCGCCGCCGGAGAAGGTGGCGGGGGGAAGCTGCCAGAGTGCTTCCGGCAGGTTGAGCTTGGCGAGCAGTTCGGCCGAGCGTTCGCGGGCGACCTCGGCCTTGGTGCCACGGGCGACCAGCGGCTCGGCGACGACATCGATTGCCGCGACGCGCGGCACGGTGCGCAGAAACTGGCTGACGTAGCCCAGCGTGTGGCGGCGCACCTCGATGATGGTGCGCGGATCGGTGGTCGCGAGATCGACGAGGCGATCCTGGTGGCTCACGAGAATCTGGCCGCTGTCGACGGCGTAATTGCCGTAGATCATCTTCAAGAGCGAGCTCTTGCCGATGCCCGAGGGACCGCCGAGTACGACGCATTCGCCCGCCGCGACCGAGAAGGAGACGTTAGAGACGACGGGAAGCTTGATACCGTCGCGCAGATGCATGGTGAAGCTCTTGGAGACTTCCGAAACAACGAGTGGCGTTGCCATGATGTGATTCCTTGGTTTCGCTGGTGGCAATCCGCAAGCATTAGCCGGCTTACGGACCGCGCTTTATCAGACCTGCAGGATCGAGGAGACGAGCAGCTGGGTGTAGGGCTCGCGGGGATCGTCGAGCACTCGGTCGGTCAGCCCATGCTCGATGACGTGGCCGTCCTTCATCACCATCATCCGGTGCGACAGCAGGCGGGCGACGGCGAGATCGTGGGTGACGATGATGGCGGCGAGGCCGAGATCGTTGACGAGGCCACGGACGAGATCGAGCAGGCGTGCCTGAACGGAGACGTCGAGACCACCCGTGGGCTCGTCCATGAACACCAGGCGCGGGCCGGTGACGAGATTGCGGGCGATCTGCAGGCGCTGGCGCATGCCGCCGGAGAAGGCGCGCGGCTGGTCGTCGATACGGCTTTCGTCGATCTCGACGCGTTGCAGCCAGTCCACCGCGGTCGAGCGGATATTGCCGTAGTGACGGTCACCGATCGCCATCAACCGCTCGCCGACATTGGCGCCGGCCGACACCGTCATGCGCAGGCCGTCAGCCGGATTCTGGTGGACGAAGCCCCAGTCAGTGCGCATCAGGAAGCGGCGCTCGGCTTCGCTCATGTGGTAGAGATCACGGTACTGTCCGTCGCGCACGTGATACTCGACGCTTCCGGTGCTCGGCATCAGGCGGGTGGAGATGCAGTTGAGCAACGTGGTCTTGCCGGAGCCGGATTCACCGACGATCGCCAGCACTTCGCCGGGCCAGAGCTCGAAGGAGACATTCTTGCAGCCGATGCGGTTGCCGTAGAATTTCGAGACGTCGTTGACTTTGAGAAGGGGGATGTCGGTCATTGCGATGCCTCCGCGGATGAGTGTGTGAGGACATGGATGTTGGCGGGATTGTGCGAGGAGTTGGAGCGTGTGGCACCCCCCTCTGCCCTCATTCCGCAGCCTCCCGCTCCTGCCCCAGCAGCTCGCCGACATGGCCATGCTCGCGACGGTCCTCGCAATGGTCGGTGTCGGAGCAAACGAACATGCGGCCGCCCTTGTCGTCCAATATGACCTCGTCGAGATAGACGTCCTCGGCGCCGCAGAGCGCGCAGGGCTTGCCGAAGCGCTGGATCTCAAAGGGGTGATCCTCGAAATCGAGGCTGACGACTTCGGTGTAGGGGGGGACGGCATAGATGCGTTTTTCGCGGCCGGCGCCGAAGAGCTGCAGCGCATCCGACATGTGCATCTTCGGATTGTCGAATTTCGGCGTCGGCGACGGGTCCATGACATAGCGGCCGGCGACCTTGACCGGGTAGGCATAGGTCTTGGAGATGCGGCCGTTGTGGGCGATGTCCTCATAGAGCTTCACGTGCATGAGGCCGTATTCCTCGAGCGCATGCATCTTGCGGGTCTCGGTCTCGCGCGGCTCGACGAAGCGCAGCGGCTCGGGGATCGGCACCTGGTAGACCAGCACCTGGTTCTCGCCGAGCTTTTCCTCGGGGATGCGGTGGCGGGTCTGGATGATGGTGGCATCCCTGGTGTGGGTGGTGACCGCGACATTGGCGACCTTCTGGAAGAAGGCGCGGATGGAGACGGCATTCGTCGTGTCGTCTGCGCCCTGGTCGATGACCTTCAGCACGTCATCCGGGCCGATGATCGAGGCCGTGAGCTGCACGCCGCCGGTGCCCCAGCCGTAGGGCATCGGCATTTCGCGGGAGGCGAAGGGGACCTGGTAGCCGGGGATGGCGATCGCCTTCAGGATGGCGCGGCGGATCATGCGCTTGGTCTGTTCGTCGAGATAGGCGAAGTTGTACGTGGCGAGATCGCTCATTCGGCTGCCTCCTTGATGCTGTCATCGCTGCCATTGCGGGCGGCGTCGAAGTCGTTGCGCATGCGGCGGACGAGATCGAGCTCGGCCTGGAAATCGACGTAATGCGGCAGCTTCAGATGTTCGACGAAGCCCGTCGACTGGACGTTATCGGCATGCGAGATGACGAATTCCTCGTCCTGCGCGGGCGCGGTGATATCCTCGCCGAGCTCGCCTGCCCGTAAGGCACGATCCACCAGCGACATCGACATGGCCTTGCGCTCGCTCTGGCCGAAGACCAGGCCATAGCCGCGGGTAAACTGCGGCGGCGCCTTGGACGAGCCCTTGAACTGATTGACCATCTGGCATTCGGTGACCTGGATAGAACCGAGTGAAACAGCGAAGCCGAGTTCTGGAACATCGAACTCCACCTCGACCTCGCCGATGCGGATTTCGCCGGTGAAGGGATGGTTGCGGCCATAACCGCGCTGGGTGGAATAGCCGAGCGCCAGAAGGAAGCCCTCGTCGCCACGGGCGAGCGCCTGCAGGCGCAGGTCGCGGCTCATCGGAAATTCCATCGGCTCGCGGGTGAGATCGCCGATCTCGTGATCCTCCGGCATTTCGCCATCGCCCTCGATCAAGCCTTCATGGGCAAGGATTTCGGAGACGCGCATGACGCGGCCGGTTTCGGCCTCGCGCAACACCGGTTCGTCGACGGCCTCGTCGGTCATCAGCGAGGGGTCGAGCAAGCGGTGGGTATAGTCGAAGGTCGGGCCAAGCAGCTGGCCGCCGGGCAGGTCCTTGTAGGTGGCGGAGACGCGGCGCTCGATCTTCATATGAGCCGTGTCAATCGGCTGCGAATAGCCGAAGCGCGGCAGGGTCGTGCGGTAGGCGCGCAACAGGAAGATCGCCTCGATCATATCGCCGCGCGACTGGCGCACGGCGAGTGCTGCCAGCGTGCGATCGTAAAGCGAGGCTTCGGCCATGACGCGGTCGACGGCGAGCGTCAGCTGCGCCACGATCTGCTCGATGCCGATGGCGGGGAGCGCGCGATCACCACGGCGGCGATCGGCGAGCAGGCGGTGGGCATTCGAAATGGCGGCCTCGCCACCTTTGACGGCAACATACATGGGTCACATCTCCGTTGCGGTGATCTTGGTGGTGCGCGGCAGGCAGAGGAAACGGCTGCCCGAGGTGAGCACGATGTCGACGCCACGCGGGAAGAGCGCGCGGTTTTCCGTCCACAGATGCAGGAAGCGCTCAGGGAGCCCGAGCGGCGCAACGTCGCTGACGGTCTTGATGCCGGGGCCCATCAGCGCGAGACGGCGACCGCCTTCGAGATCGGGCAGCTCGATGACAATGGTGGTGGATCGATCCGGATATTCCTGCGTGCCCGAGGCGAACAGGCCGAAGGAGGAGAGCGAGGCGCCCTCATCGACGAAGGCGAAGCGGGCTTCGGCCTTTTCGGGCGTCACCGGCGCGCCGGTGTGGAAACCCAGCCATTGCGGCGCGGCGGACTTGGCGAGTGCAGGCGCCAGCCAGACGGGGGTGTCGTGATCGCACAGCGTCAGCGCGATGGCGCCGGCGGCGATGCCGAGCGGGGCCGGCGGTTCGGCATCGGGGGCGACGGCCTGGATGGTGCCGGGGCGGGCCATGGCATCCATCATCAGCTTGAAGACGCTCTGGGCGTGGAACACCGGCTCGGCGAAGCCGCCCGAAAGAGCATCAGCGTTGTGGGTTTCGGTCTTAAGGCTCATCAGTCGTCTCCGCGAACCATGGTGAAGAAATCGACGCGGGTAGCCGCGGTCTCGTCGGCCTTCCTGTCATCGGCATCGGCGACGCGAGCGGCGATCGGCGCAAGCAAGGCGGCTTCGATGGCGTCGCGAGTGGCCGGTTCCTGCCAGAGCGCATCGAAGATCGCCGAGAGGCGTGCCTTTTTGCGATCGGTGCCGAGCGCCTGGGCATGGCCGATGGTACCGGAAGCAAGGCGGATGGTGGCACGGGTGACGGTGACCTCGCCGAGATTGAAGGCGGCACCGCCGCCGCCCATGCGGCCGCGCACCATGACGAGCCCGGTTTCGGGGCCGCGCACGGCCTGTGCCACCGGCTTTTCCGCCAATGCCTGCCAGGCCGCTTCCAGCTCCTGCCGCTCGGCGCGGGCCAGCAGATCGACGGTGCGCTTGCGCGCGAGATCGCCCTCACTCAGTTCACTCTTGCCCACCTTCTTTTCCGCCAAGGTCATCGCCACATCCTTTAAATGTCTATTGATATAGACAACCATACAAGCTATACCTAGACCTAAATCGCCGAGGTGACAAGCGTGTGACACCGGCAGATGCATGAGGGATAAAATGGCTGGGCAGGTTCAGAGACAGACGGGCGTGGCGCTGTGGCGGCAGATCGCCGACCGGATTCGCCAGGCGATCAGCGCCGGCGCCTACGACGAGACGGGCATGGTGCCGGCGGAGATGACGCTCGCCGTGCAGTTCGGCGTCAACCGCCACACGGTGCGCAGCGCGCTTGCAGCGCTGGCGCAAGAGGGAATCGTGCGCGCCGTGCAGGGTCGCGGCACGCTGATTGAGCGCAAGGAGCGGCTGAACTTCCCGATCAGCAAGCGGACGCGCTTCAACAGCGGCATCGGCGAGCAGGCGCGCGAAACGCGCGGGCTGCTGCTCGGCCATGGCGAGGAAGCCGCCAGCGACGAGGTGGCGCGCTGGCTGAAGCTTGCGTCGGGTACAAAAGTGATCCGGCTGGAAACGGTGCGCAAGGCGGATGGAAGGCCGGTCTCCAACGCGACCTCGTGGTTTCCGGCGGAGCGCTTCGCGGGCATGCCAGAGACCTATGAAAAGACGGAGTCGATCACCCGCGCCTTTGCCGACCTCGGCCTATCCGACTATGTCCGCGCCACCACCGAAATTACCGCCGCCCATGCGGAGGCCGCCGATCTCTCGGCGCTGGAGCTGACGCCGGGGGCGATCGTGCTGATTACCAAGGCGATGAACACTGACCTCGACGGCGTGCCGGTGCAATATTCGGTGACGCGGTTTGCGGCCGACCGGGTGCAGTTCACAATTGAGAATTGAAGGGTTATCCTAGGACTTCTAGCCCATGCTTTTCGACGACGGAGAGTAGCTTCAGTGCAAGGCCACTCGGCCGTTTGGCGCCGCTCTCCCATTTCTGGACGGTGGATTCGCTGGTGTTCAGGTATCGGGCAAAGACCGGCTGACTGACGTTATTGCGCTCACGCAGCGCCTTGATCTCCTGCGGAGCGAGTTCCGGCGGCGCCGTCAGACATGCCTCGTCGAAGCCACGCAGCGTCGCCTTATCGATGCCACCGACCTTGAACAGCGCCTCCGCAGAGGAATGGATGACCTCAAAGGCATCGGACTTGAACTTACGCCGGGTTGTCATTGCATATCTCCTTGAATTGGCCGACACGCAGCAACTCTTCAACCTGACGGTCGTTCAATGCCGCGTAGGCCTTCGCAAGCTGGCGAAAGGCCACCAGTTCGTCGTCCCCGATATTGGCCCGATCCTGCTTGGCGAACAGGTATTCGTACACCCAGAATTGGCCGGCCCTCGCCAGGATGATCGAACGGTGTCTGTTGTCATTGAGGCGCTTCTTGAAAACTCCGCCTCCGAGATTGTCCGCCTGACCTTGCGCCACCTGACGGATCGCGCGGCACAGATCCTCGTCCGGAATGCGCGCCTTCCGTGCCGCCTTGGCAAACCATGATGTTTTGAAGACGCGCTCGCTCACCTCGGAAAGGTAGCACCAAGTGCTACCGAATTCAAGGTTCTAGTGGATCGAGCAATCCCCTCACCTCGCCTCCCACGGAAAGTGCCCTGCCCCATTGCCGGCGTCGAAGTCGGTGGAGAGGCTGAGGTCGCGCCAGGCGGCGTGCTCGGCGGCTCTTTGCGCGTCGTTCTGCTCGATGGCGCGGATGGCGTCGCTGCCTAATGGCAGGCGCAGCGGCGGGTTGGGGAGGCTTGCAAGGTGGATGATGGCAGCGGCGGCTTTTGCCGGGTCGCCGGGCTGCCTGCCGTCATAATCGCGCTGGTAGCGGGCCATCTTGCCGACGGTCTCGTCGTATTCCGGGCGACCTTCGCGCAGCGTGGTGGAAGCGCCGGCGAAATCGGTGCGGAAGCCGCCGGGCTCGACGATGCTGACCTTGACGCCGAGCGGGCCGACCTCGCGGCTCAGAACCTCGGAGAAGCCCTCGACGCCCCACTTCGCCGCCGCATAAGAAGCGCGGCCGGCCGGACCGATGCGGCCGCCGACGGAGGAGACCTGGATGATGTGGCCAGCGCCCTGCTCGCGCATCAGAGGCAAGGCCGCCTTGGTGACGCTGATGGTGCCGAAGAGATTGGTTTCGATCTGGGCGCGGAAATCGCTTAGGCTCGTATCCTCGATCGATCCGACGTCGCCATAGCCGGCATTGTTGACGAGGACATCGAGACGGCCGAAGCGTTCGACCGCGGCCTTGACCGCTTGCTCGGCCGATTGCTCGTCGGTCACATCAAGCGAAATCGTCAAGACATTCGCGGGATAGCACTGCCTGATATCGTCGAGCTGCGCGGGATTGCGCGCGGTGGCGACCAGATTGTGACCTGCCGCCAGAACCGCTTCCGCAAGCGCCCTTCCGAGACCGCGCGAACTGCCTGTAATCAACCAAACCTGTGACATCCGAAATCTCCTTGATCCGTCTAAAGACCATATAGGCCAGACAGTATCTTGTTGAAAGAAGGTACCAGATGGATCTATACATACCTTATGGTAACTGAACTGAACGATGGTACATTCGACTTCTGCGAGACGCTGACGGATGCCGAGGACGCGCTTGCCCGGGAGATGCTGGAGCGCGCCAGCGCCAAGTGGCCGCTGCGCGTCATGCATATCCTTGCGGAGGCCAAGGGGCCGCTGCGGTTTTCAAGGGTTCTGGAACGGGTGGAGGGCATCAGCCAGAAGGTGCTGACGCAGACATTGCGGACGCTGGAGGCCGACGGGCTGGTGACGCGCACGCTCTACCCGCAGGTGCCGCCGCGAGTGGAATACGAGCTGACGCCGCTGGGAGGGGAGCTGCTTGTGGAGGTGGTGGGGCTCTGGCAATGGATCGCCAACCGTCTGCCGGATTTCGAGGCGGCGCGGAAGCCGAAGGCTCACACCGAGAACCCGTCCAAAAGCTGAGACTTTGTTCCGGTCTGTCCGGATAGCGCCGCGCATCGGAGAGACGCGCGGCGCGATGATGCTTAGTGGGCGCCGGACATGTCGCCGAGGACTTCCTTGGAAGCGACGGTCGAATCGGCGTTGAGCTTGTAGACCATGGGAACGCCGGTCGCGAGGTTGACGCCGAGGATCTGTTCCTTGGTGAGCTTGTCGAGCACCATGACCAGCGAGCGCAGCGAGTTGCCGTGGGCGGCGACCAGCACGGTTTCGCCGCGCAGGACGCGGGGCAGGATCTCGGTCAGGTAATAGGGCCAGACGCGGGCGCCGGTGTCGCGCAGGCTTTCGCCGCCCGGAGGGGGAACGTCGTAGGAGCGGCGCCAGATGTGGACCTGCTCCTCGCCCCACTTGGCGCGGGCGTCGTCCTTGTTGAGGCCGGAGAGATCGCCGTAGTCGCGCTCGTTCAGCGCCTGGTCCTTGATCGTCTCGAGACCGGTCTGGCCGACGTTTTCAAGGATGATCTTCAGCGTGTCCTGAGCGCGCTTCAGGTCGGAGGTGAAGGCGATGTCGAACTTGATGCCGGTTTCGGCAAGCGCCTTGCCGCCGGTGTTGGCTTCCTGAACGCCGAGCTCTGTCAGCTCCGGGTTCTTCCAGCCGGTGAAAAGGTTCTTCAGGTTCCAGTCGCTCTGGCCGTGGCGAACGAGGACGAGGGTACCGCTCATTATAAATTCCTCCTGATGAGATCAGTGTTGGGAGAGCCCGAGAACATCGAGCATGGAATAGAGACCCGGCTTCTTGTCGCGCGCCCAAAGCGCTGCCTTGACGGCGCCGCGCGCGAAAATGGAGCGGTCGCCGGCGCTGTGGGCCATGGAAACGCGCTCGCCCTCGCCAGCGAAGATGACGGAATGTTCGCCGATGACGGAGCCGCCGCGCAGCGTGGCGAAGCCGATCGTGCCCTGTTCGCGCGCGCCGGTGTGGCCGTCGCGGACGCGGACGGAATGGGTGGCGAGATCGATACCGCGACCCTTGGCGGCGGCTTCACCCAGCAGCAGCGCCGTGCCCGAGGGGGCATCGACCTTGCGCTTGTGGTGCATCTCGAGGACTTCGATGTCCCAATCTTCAGGGTCGAGCGCGCGCGCCGCCTGTTCGACCAGCACGCTCAAGAGATTGACCCCGAGGCCCATATTGCCAGACTTGACGATACGGGCATGACGGCTGGCGGCCGAGATTTTCGCTTCGTCCTCGACCGAGCAACCTGTCGTGCCGACGATGTGGACGATGCGGGCCTGGGCGGCAAGCGCGGCGAACTCATTGGTGGTCGCGGGCGTGGTGAAATCGAGCACGCCATCGGCATGGAGGAAGGCGGCCAGCGGATCGTCGCCGATCAGGATACCGTTGGGGCCAAGACCCGCGATCTCGCCGGCATCCTTGCCGATGAAGGGAGAGCCCGTGCGGCCGACGGCTGCGTGCAGCACGACGCCTTCGATCGCATGCACCATGCGGATGAGCGCCTGTCCCATGCGGCCCGCTGCACCAACCACCACCAGTTTCATCGCAGCATCGCTCATGTCAGGCGTCCATCATTCACGTATCAGAAAGTCTCGGAGGCCGCGGGCCTCTGAAGGTTGTTGAGGCGAGCGTAAAGACCGTCGCTGCGCTTCGCAAGCGTCTCGTGATTGCCCTCTTCGACGACGCGGCCCTGCTGCATGACGACGATCTTGTCTGCGCGGACGACGGTCGAGAGGCGGTGGGCGATGACGACGACGGTGCGACCGGTCATGGCTTCGTCGAGCGCCTTCTGCACGGCTGCTTCCGATTCGGTGTCGAGCGCGGAAGTGGCTTCGTCGAGCAGCAGGATCGGGGCGTTGCGCACCAGAGCGCGGGCGATCGACAGACGCTGGCGCTGGCCGCCGGAGAGCGTCACGCCGTTTTCGCCGACCGGCGTGTCGTAGCCTTCCGGCTGGGCGAGAATGAAGTCGTGGGCGTAGGCGAGACGGGCTGCCTCCTCGACCTCGGCGTCGGTCGCTTCAGGGCGGCCGTAGCGGATGTTGTCGCGGATAGAGCCCTCGAACAGATAGGGCTGCTGGGAGACGTAGGCCAGCTGCTCGCGCAGCGACTTCTTCGTCACGTGAGCGATGTCCTGGCCGTCGATCAGGATCTGGCCGGCCTTCGGATCGTAGAAGCGCGGGATGAGGTTGATGATCGTCGACTTGCCGGCGCCGGATGGGCCGACGAGTGCTGTGGTCTTGCCGCCCTCGGCGACCATGTTGACGCCATTGAGCACATTGTCGTTGCCATAGGCGAAGGCGACATCCTTGAGCTCGATGCGAGCTTCCGTGACCACAAGCGGCTTGGCATCCGGCAGGTCGCGCTGGCGCGGCTCCATGTCGAGCAGTTCGTAGATCATGCGCGCGTTTACGGCGGCGCGCTCCATCTGCACCTGCAGCTTTGCCAGGCGGCGGGCCGGATCATAGGCGAGCAGCAGCGCGGTGACGAAGGAGAAGAAGGCGCCGGGCGGCACGTTCTGATAGATCGAGCGGTAGGCTGCATAGGCGAGCACGCTGGCGACGGCGAAACCGGCGAAGCTTTCCGTCATCGGCGCGTTGCGCTCGGACAGCTTGGCGATCTTGTTGCCGCGCTCTTCGGCGGCGACGATGATCTTGTTGATCTTCTGCTCGAGCTGCCGCTCCATCGTGAAGGCCTTGACGATGGAGATGCCCTGGATCGTCTCCTGCATGGCGCCGAGCACGTGACTGTTGAGATCGATCGCTTCCTTGGTGGCCTGGCGCAGGCGCTTGGAGAGGTAGCGCAAGGCGAGTAGCAGAGGCGGCGCCAGGATCAGGACGGCGACGCTCAAGAGCGGGTCCTGATAGACCATGACACCAAGCAATGCCACGAAGGTCAGGAGGTCGCGGGCGGTGGAGGTGATCGTCAGATTGAGGACATCGCGGATACCGCCGACGTTCTGGCTGACCTGGGCAGCGATGCGAGCCGAGCGCGCCTCGTTGAAATACCCCACCGACAGCGTCATCAGATGCACGTAGAGACGGCTCTGATAGCGGGCGACGATGTTGTTGCCGATCTTCGACAGCGCTACCGCCTGGCCGTAACTGGCGAAACCGCGGATGACGAAGGCGATGAAGATGGAGAGGCAGATGACCCAGACGACATCGGCGCGCCTGTTGGCGAAGGCCTCGTCGATGATCGAGCGCATGATCCAGGCCGTGAAGGCCGTCGATAGCGCGACGAGGACAAGACAGCTGATGGCGACGACGTAGCCCCAGATGTGCTCTCGGCCGTTTTCAGCGATGATGCGCTTCAGAACGGCGGTGACCGTGCCGCTGTCAACGGGGCGCTGCTGGGGATCGGGTGAACGCAATAAGGGCTTCCTGTCTCGTGACCATGCGAGCCGCTGCTGCGGCCCGCGCTCGAGCGGCTCTATAAAGAGTTGGCGCCCGTTTGGCTAGGTCTGTCCGGACCAGACCGGGCTCGGCTATCGACCCCAGCGACGGCCATCGGTCGATACGCCGAATGTATCGGGTCGGCGAGCGTAGGACGAGAGGCCGGAGAGCGCCGCCAAAGGATGGGTGACGACATAAGTCGGGATGGTGGAGAGCAGTGCCGTGTGCGGCGCCTTGTCCTCGAAACCGGCGCGAAACTCGGGCTTGCGCAGAGCGGCCAGGATCTTCTGGCTGATGCCGCCGGAAAGGAAGACGCCGCCGCGCGCCATGAAGATCATCGCCATGTCGCCGGCAACGCGACCGAGATAGGTCGAGAACAGCGAGATGGTCTCGACGGCGACGGGGTCCCTTTCGGCCAGCGCATGCGACGTGATGTCCGCCGGATCGCTATATTTCGGCGCGATGCCATCGGCGGTGCAGATGGCGCGGTAGAGGTTGACGATGCCGCGACCAGAGAGGATCTGCTCGGCGGAGACGCGGCCCTCGATGGTCTCGACATGCGGGAATATTTCGAGATCGCGCTTGCTGCGCGGCCCGAGATCGACGTGGCCGCCCTCGCCCGGAACCGGGATCCAGACACCGCGCGCATGCACGAGGCCGCCGACGCCGAGACCGGTGCCCGGTCCGAGCACGACGCGCGAGGCGACCATGTCCTCATGGGCGGCGGCATTGCCGAGGCGTTCGCGGTGTTCCTGTGCTAGGTCGGAGATGGCGAGCGCCTGTGCTTCGAAGTCGTTGACGACAAGCACGTCCTCAAGCCCGAGATTTTCGATCATCGACTTCGGGCGCACGACCCAATCGCAATTCGTCAGCGGGATCTCGTCGTCGCTGATCGGGCCGGCAACCGCGAGGATGGCGGAACGCGGCTTGATCGCGCTCTTTTCCAGGATGGTGGCGCGGATCGCGTCATCGATGGTCTCAAAGTCCGCAGTGCGCACGTTGGGGAAATTGACCTGTTCGGCGTCGGCCGTCTCGATGATGGCGAAACGGGCATTGGTTCCGCCGATGTCGCCGATCAGGATCGGGAAGGGCATGGAGACGTCGCTGGTATCGAGCTGGTGCATGGCAGGTTCCGTTGTTGCGCGTCGGCGCGCCGCTTATGCGTGAAGGTTGGCGATCAGCCTGTCGGCCGTGGCCTCGTTGAGTGCCATTGGGATATCATAGACGATGGCAAGGCGCATCAAGGCCTTGACATCGACATCATGCGGCATGGGGGTCAGCGGATCGACGAAGAAGATCAGGGCATCGACCTCGCCGGTGGCAATGAGCGCGCCGATCTGCTGGTCGCCACCGAGCGGTCCGCTTTTCAACCTAGTGACATCGAGCGAGGGAGCGGCGTCGAGAACGCGGCCGCCCGTCGTGCCGGTCGCGAAGATCGTCCAGTTCGCTCTGAGCGTCTCCTCGTTGCGGCGGGCGAACTCCGCCATGTCGTCCTTCTTCTGGTCATGCGCGATCAGCGCAAGGCACTTGCGGCCGGCCATCAGAAGCTCCCCCTCATTCACTGGCAAAATTCAATCGATTTGACCGCTTCTATACGAAGCGATCAGGGTTTTAAAGAGCGGTGTCGCGGTGTTTCACCGATGCTCACTTGGCAAGGCTCATTGCGCCGCGGGCTTGTCATCCGGGACGGGGCCGAGATCGGGCAACTCGTCGTCATTGGCGGCCGCGGGCGCGCCGATGGGGGCAGCGCGGAGCACTTCGGCGGCCGAGGGGCCACCATAGGTCGCGGCGCGGACCGAGGAGACCGAGGGCGCATCGAGAACAGCCTGGCAGGCCTTGGGCAGATCCGACACCATGACCTCGCGCGGCTTGACCGGCTTGGCATCCGGCTTCGGCGGCTTGGGCTTGGCCCAGGGCGCCGGGCTGAACCACCAGGCAAGCGACTTGTCGCAGCCATCGCCGGCCACAACGGGGGCCTGAGGCTTGCAATTGGCGGCGCCCGGCGGGCACTTGATGCGGATGTGGAAGTGGGAATCGTGGCCGTATTCGGGGCGCAGCTTGCCGAGATTGGTGCGATCGCCCGTCCAGGTATCGCACATCTTCTTCTTGATCGCCGGATTGACGAAGATGCGCTCGACCTGCGGATAGCTCGCGGCGCGCATCAGGAGCCGTGCGTGCGCCGCGGTCCAGACGTTCGGATTGATCGTCAGGAACGCGTTCTTCTGCAGCATGGTGGTGAATGGCAGCGCCTCGCGCTGCTCCGCCGTCATGCGGTAGGAGGGCATCGGCGTCAGCCAGATATCGGCATCGAGGCCGATCTGGTGCGAGGCGTGGCCGGTGATCATCGGACCGCCGCGCGGCTGGGCGATATCGCCGACCAGCAGACCCGGCCAGCCATCATATTTGGCGGCGTCGCGCGACAGCTGTTCGATGGTGGAGAGCATCGCCGGATTGCCCCAGCGCCGATTGCGCGACAGGCGCATGGCCTGCCAGTTCGGCCCATCGGTCGGAAGCGCTTCGGCGCCGGCCATGCAGCCCTTGGCGTAGAAGCCGAAGGGTTGCGGAGCGCCTTGCGTCGGAAGTTGAACGCCGCCGAAGATCGCCTTGGCGCTGCCGGGGCTCGGCTTCTGCTGGGCGGCGACGTCGCCGGCGACGAGGCTGGTGCCGATCGCGGCGGTCAATGCCAGTTTACCGATTGAAGAGAGCGCCTGCGCGATGCGGAAAGCCATGCCGTATCCTGAATTGCTGCCGACGCCCGATGCCGACGGGGGTCGAGTGATTTGCACTCGTTCTACCGTGAAAAGCGATTTTGGTGAATCAATGTTTTGAAGGTCCGCCGCCAAGCCTGGGGCGGGCGAGCCGGTCACGTTTGCGCGAAGCCGGACAAAAACAACAAGGTCACCTGTTTTTCGCCCCCTTTTCGCCTATCCTCGCAGCAGCGAAGCAATTGGGGACAGCGAATGGCGCGTGCGTGGTCGAGACTTGGTTTGGTGTTTTCTCTGTTGGGCGCTGCCGCCCTGCCCCTGCAGGCTGTGGCGCAGGAGCCGACGTTGCGGATCGGAACCTCCACCATCGGCGAACTGAAATACAAGCCCGGATTCAAGCATTTCGACTACGTCAACCCGGATGCGCCGAAGGGCGGCAATCTGAGGCTTTCAGCATCCGGCACTTACGACACGTTCAACCCGCTGCTCTCAAAAGGCGAGGCCGCCGTCGGCCTGACGCTGCCGTTCGAAACGCTGATGAAACCGGCAGACGACGAGCTGCTCGCTTCCTACGGGCTGCTGGCGGAAGGGCTTTCCTATCCCGACGACGTCTCGAACGCGACCTTCCGGCTGCGCGCCGAGGCGAAGTGGGCGGATGGCAAGCCCGTGACAGCAGAGGACGTGATCTTCAGCTTCGACAAGGTGAAGGAGCTCAATCCGCTCGCCTCCAACTACTACAAGCACGTGGTGAAGGCCGAGAAAACGGGCGAACGCGACGTGACCTTTACCTTCGACGAGAAGAACAACAAGGAGCTGCCCAATATCCTGGGGCAGCTGGTGGTCGTGCCGAAGCACTGGTGGGAGGGCACCGGGCCCGACGGCAAGCCGCGCGATATCGCCAAGACGACGCTGGAACCGGTGATGGGCTCCGGCCCCTACAAGATCGCCGCCTTCTCGGCGGGTGCCATGATCCGCTACGAACTGCGCGACGACTATTGGGGCAAGGACCTCAACGTGAATGTCGGCCAGAACAATTTCGGCTCGATCACCTACACCTATTACGGCGACCGCGATGTGGAGTTCGAGGCCTTCCGCGCCGGCAACAGCGACTTCTGGCAGGAGACGCTCGCGGCGCGCTGGGCGACCGGCTACGACTTCCCCGCAGTCAAGGAAGGCCGCGTGAAGAAGGAGGACGTGCCGAATGCGCTGCGCGCCACCGGCATCATGCAAGCCATGGTGCTGAACACCCGCCGTGACGCGTTCAAGGACGAGAAGGTGCGCGAGGCGCTGAACTATGCCTTCGACTTCGAGGAGCTGAACCGGACCGTCGCCTTCAACAGCTACAAGCGCATCGACAGCTATTTCTGGAACACCGAGCTCGCCTCTTCCGGCCTGCCTCAGGGGCGCGAGTTGGAGATCCTCAACGGCCTCAAGGACAAGCTTTCGCCTTCGGTCTTTACCACCGCCTATTCGAACCCTGTTGGTGGCGACCCGCAAAAGAGCCGCGACAATCTGCGCACGGCGATCAAGCTGCTCAAGGAAGCGGGCTGGGACATCAAGGGCAACCGCATGGTCAACGCCCAGACCGGCAAGCCGATGAGCTTCGAGATCCTGCTCTCAAGCCCCGTATTCGAGCGCTGGGCGGTGCCCTACGCCAACAATCTCAAGAAGATCGGCATCGATGCGCGGGTACGCACTGTGGATGCGTCACAATATACCAACCGCGTGCGCAGCTTCGACTACGACGTGATCTGGAACGTGTGGGCGGAAACGATGAACCCCGGCAACGAACAGGCCGATTACTGGGGATCGGGCTCCGTCAGCCAGCAGGGATCGCGCAACTATGCCGGCATTTCCGACCCGGCGGTCGACGCTCTGATCCGCATGGTGATCTTCGCGCCCAACCGCGACGAACAGGTTGCGTCGATCAAGGCGCTCGACCGGGTGCTGATGGCTGGTCACTATGTCGTGCCATTGTTCTATCGCGACACGCAGTCGATTACCTACTGGAACACGATCACCCGGCCGACCGAATACCCGACCTATGCGACCGGCTTTCCCGACATCTGGTGGTCGTCTTCCGCCAAGAAATGAGCGGACTTGCATTGGCCTGACGGCTGGGCTCCAAATGGGCCAACCGAATCACTTCGGACCATGATCAGCGCCGGCACGGACCGGCAGAGGAAGGCTTTACGATTGGGCGGCGATAGACTGGACAGCCTACGACAGAACTCCCCGGAGGCCGCTCGCTGATGGGAGCCTATATCCTTCGCCGCCTGCTTCTGATGATCCCGACCATTATCGGCATCATGGCCATTTCATTCACCGTCATTCAGTTCGCGCCGGGTGGGCCTGTCGAGCAGGTGATCGCCCAGCTGACCGGCGATGCGCAAGGCGCGGATGCCCGACTTTCCGGCGGTGGCGGTGACCTTATGGGCGCTGGCGGGCTCGACGAAGGCGGCTCGAAATATCGCGGTGCGCAGGGGCTCGATCCGGAGCTGATCAAAAAGCTCGAGAAACAGTTCGGCTTCGACAAGCCGCCGCTGACGCGCTTCGGCGAGATGATGTGGAACTATATCCGCTTCGATTTCGGCGAGAGCTTCTTCCGCAACACCACGGTGCTTGAGCTGATCAAGGACAAGCTGCCGGTGTCGGCCTCGCTCGGCATCTGGATCATGATCTTCTCCTACGGCATCTCGATCCCGCTCGGCATCCGCAAGGCGGTGAAGGACGGCTCGACCTTCGACGTGTGGACCTCGGGCGTAATCATCATCGGCTATGCCGTTCCGAGTTTTCTGTTCGGTATCCTTTTGATCGTGCTCTTTGCCGGCGGGTCCTTCTACGACTGGTTTCCGCTGCGCGGCCTCGTCTCCGACAATTTCGACCAGCTAGCGTGGTGGCAGAAGCCGCTCGACTATTTCTGGCACCTGGCACTGCCGCTGATCTCGCTGTCTTTGGCAGCGTTTGCGACAACGACGCTGCTCACCAAGAACTCCTTCATCGAAGAGATCAAGAAGCAGTATGTGGTGACGGCGCGCGCCAAGGGGCTGAACGAGCGCAAGGTGCTCTACGGCCACGTGTTCCGCAACGCCATGCTGATCATCATCGCCGGCTTCCCGGGCGCCTTCATCTCGGCCTTCTTCACCGGCTCGCTCCTGATCGAGAACATCTTCTCGCTCGATGGCCTCGGCCGTCTCGGTTACCTGTCGGTGGTCAACCGCGATTATCCGATCGTGTTCGCGACGCTCTACATCTTCTCGCTGCTCGGCCTGTTCGTCAGCCTGATCTCCGACCTGATCTACACCTGGATCGATCCGCGCATCGACTTCGAGCGGAGGGACGTGTGATGGACACCGCTGCCAAGCCCGCGACCGCCACGCCCGTCAAGCCGCCGCGCAAGGGGCTGCTGTCGCCGACGAACATCAGGCGCTGGAAGAACTTCAAAGCCAACCGGCGCGGCTACTGGTCGCTCTGGCTGTTCCTTCTCATTTTCGGGCTCAGCCTGTTTGCCGAATTCATCGCCAACGACCGGCCAATCATCGCCTCCTACAAGGGCGAGATCCTGTTTCCCGTGCTCGTCAACTATCCCGAGGAGAAGTTCGGCGGCTTCCTGGCCGAGACCGACTACCGCTCCGACGTGATCGCCGACGAGATCAAGGCCAATGGCTGGATGATCTGGCCGCCGATCCGCTACTCCTACCGCTCGGTGAATTCCAACATCCCGCATTCGGCGCCGACGGCACCCTTCTGGATGATGAGCGAGCAGGAGCGCTGCTCCGGCTATCCGCAAGGGGTGAACGATCCCAACTGCACATGGAGCAACCTCAATTGGCTGGGCACGGACGACCAGGCGCGCGACGTGCTCGCCCGCGTGATCTACGGCTTCCGCATCTCGGTGCTGTTCGGGCTGGTGCTGACCATCTGCTCGGCGGTGATCGGTGTGACGGCAGGCGCGGTGCAGGGCTATTTCGGCGGCTGGACGGACCTGCTCTTGCAGCGCTTTATCGAGATATGGTCGTCGATGCCGGTGCTCTATATTCTGCTCATCATCGCCGCCATCCTGCCGCCCGGCTTCTTCGTGCTGCTCGGCATCATGCTTCTGTTCTCCTGGGTCGGCTTCGTCGGCGTGGTGCGCGCCGAATTCCTGCGGGCGCGCAATTTCGAATATGTGCGCGCAGCGCGGGCGCTGGGTGTCGGCAACCGGACGATCATGTGGCGGCACCTTCTGCCGAACGCCATGGTGGCGACGCTGACGTTCCTGCCCTTCATCCTCTCCGGCTCGATCACGACGCTGACCTCTCTCGACTTTCTCGGCTTCGGCATGCCGCCCGGCTCGCCCTCGCTCGGCGAGATGATCGCCCAGGGCAAGGCCAACCTGCAGGCGCCCTGGCTGGGGCTGACGGCTTTCTTCGCCATGTCGATCATGCTGTCGCTGCTGATCTTCATCGGCGAGGCGGTGCGCGATGCGTTCGATCCGAGGAAAACCTTCGGATGAGAGGCGCGGTCTCGTCATCAAAGGGGTTTGCGGGTAGAGTTGCTGGTGTTGCAACTGATGGAGCACGATTGCGATGAACAAGATTGTGCGTGATCATTATCCTGTCGCTAACCTGCCTGATGACCTCAAAGAAGGTCTGGCGGCCGATGCAACGGCGCGCGTCGTGGTCGAGGTTGAGGATCGAACCGCCGCCAGCCACGACCCTTATCCCGGGCTGCGCGAATTTCAGACCGAACCACGAGCGCCATTGACCGCAGCTGAGTTGATAAAGCTGATCGAAGACTATCAGGCGCTTGGCCACCCCTCGGTCACTCAAGAGGAAGCGGTTGCTCGTATACGTGAGTTGCGTGACGAGTGGGATTATTGATGCCGGCAGTCGAGAAGATCTACCTCGATACGAATGTCTTTATTCTGGCGTTTGAAAATGCCGGCATGGCCACTCAACTGCTGAGAAAGCTCTTTGCGATCGAAGGCGAAGAGGCACTTTTTGCTACAAGCGAACTGACCCTATCCGAGTTGCTGGTCAGGCCCATTCGTGAAGCCAACGCCGCGTTGATCAACGCATATGAGGCGACGATTTCGCGGAGCCCGTGGCTTGAGGTTGTCCCGGTCGGAAAACCCATTCTTCGGCATGCGGCAATGCTGCGGGCGGGCCATGCGAGCTTGAAGCTGCCTGATGCCATTCATGTTTCCACGGCGTTCGCGACGAGATGCAGCCATTTGCTGACAAGCGACACCGGCTTGAAGCATGACTACGAGATCGACGGAGCGGGCAACGCGTCAAAGCGCGCTCCTCTCGCCACGCTCCGCCCCGACGACGCCACCCTGACCTCCCTGATCGAAAGCATGTCCCGATGACCGAACCGCTTTTGTCCGTCCGCGATCTCTCCGTCGCCTTCCACCAGGCAGGCCAGACGTCAGTGGCCGTCGACGGCATTTCCTTCGACGTCAACAAGGGCGAGGTGGTGGCGTTGGTGGGCGAATCCGGGTCGGGCAAGTCGGTCTCGGCCAATTCGATCCTCAGGCTGCTCCCCTACCCCTCGGCCAGCCATCCCTCTGGCGAGATTCTGTTCAAGGGCAAGGACCTCTTGAAGGCATCCGACAAGGCGTTGCGCGATGTGCGCGGCAACGACATCACGATGATCTTCCAGGAGCCGATGACCTCGCTCAACCCGCTGCACAACATCGAAAAGCAGATCGCCGAGATCCTCGAACTGCACCAGGGCCTGAAGGGACAGGCGGCGCGCACGCGGGTGCTTGAGCTGCTCAACCAGGTGGGCATCCGCGAGCCGGAAAAACGGCTGAAGGCCTATCCGCACGAGCTGTCGGGCGGGCAGCGGCAGCGCGTGATGATCGCGATGGCGCTCGCCAACCGGCCGGAACTCTTGATTGCCGACGAGCCGACGACAGCGCTCGACGTCACCGTGCAGGCGCAGATTCTCGAGCTCTTGCGGCAGCTGAAGGGGCAGCATGGCATGTCGATGCTGTTCATCACCCACGACCTCGGCATCGTGCGCAAGTTCGCCGACCGGGTCTGCGTGATGACCAAGGGCGAGATCGTCGAGACCGGCACGGTCGAAGAGGTCTTCACCAATCCGCAGCATGCGTATACCCGCCACCTGCTCGCCTCCGAGCCGCGCGGCGAGCCGCCGCTTGCCGACAGCTCCAAACCGATCGTGATGCAGGGATCGGATATCAAGGTCTGGTTCCCGATCAAGGCGGGGCTGATGCGCAAGGTGGTGGATCACGTCAAGGCGGTCGACGGCATCGATCTTTCGCTGCGTGCCGGGCAGACGCTCGGCGTGGTCGGGGAATCCGGCTCGGGCAAGACGACGCTCGGGCTGGCGCTGACGCGGCTGATCTCCTCGCAGGGGCGGATCAGCTTCGTGGGCAAGGATATCGCCGCCTATTCCTTCACCGAGATGCGACCGCTGCGCAACCAGATGCAGGTGGTGTTCCAGGACCCCTATGGCTCGCTCAGCCCGCGCATGTCTGTGGGCGACATCATCGCCGAGGGACTGAAGGTGCATGAACGCGAGCTCTCCTACGAGGAGCGCGACCGCCGCGTCTGCTGGGCGCTGGAGGAAGTTGGGCTCGACCCCACCACCCGCTGGCGCTACCCGCATGAATTCTCCGGCGGCCAGCGGCAGCGTATCGCCATTGCCCGCGCCATGGTGCTGAAACCGCGCTTCGTCATGCTCGACGAGCCGACCTCGGCGCTCGACATGAGCGTGCAGGCGCAGGTGGTGGATCTGCTGCGCGACCTGCAGCAGAAGCACGACCTCGCCTATCTCTTCATCAGCCACGATCTGAAGGTGGTGAAGGCGCTGGCCAACGAGGTGATCGTGATGCGCTTCGGCAAGGTGGTGGAACAAGGGCCGTCTGCCGACATCTTCCGCGCGCCGAAGGACGATTACACCAAGGCGCTGATGGCGGCGGCCTTCAACATCGAGGCGCGGCCGACGCCTTCCGTGCAACACTAACGACGTCAGAGCTCCAGACAACATGCCAGCTTCCAAGCCAGCCCCCATTCTCGTCGATCTCAAGTTCAATCCCGATACCGTCGCGCGTATCCTGAAAACCGCCTTTGTCGATCGCGGCAGCGTCAATCTCGCTGATCCCGAGACCAAGGGCCGAGATCTTTCCGGCCTCGACTACGCGCTGCTGTGGAAGCCGGATGCGGATCTTTTTTCGCGGGCGCCGAACCTGAAAGTGATCTTCTCGGGTGGCGCGGGTGTCGACAGTTTCATGAACCTGCCCGGCCTTCCCGACGTGCCGATCGTGCGCTTCGTCGACCACAGCCTGACGACGCGGATGAGCGAATGGGTGGTGATGCAGTGCCTGATGCACCAGCGTGGGCAGGCGGAGCACGACCGCTTGCAGCGCCGGCACGAATGGGGCCGCGACGTGGCGCCGCAGGCTTCGGAGCTCACCGTCGGCGTCATGGGCCTCGGCGTGCTCGGCCAGGATGCTGTACGCAAGCTGAAGGTCATGGGCTTCAACGTCATCGGCTGGTCGCGCACGGTGAAAGAAATCGACGGCATCGAGACATTCGACGCGACCGGGCTCGACGCATTTCTTGCCAAGACCGACATCCTCGTCGGCCTGCTGCCGCTGACGCCGGAGACGACAGGCTTCTACAACGCCGCGCTGTTTTCCAGGCTGCGGCAGGGCGGTGCGCTTGGAAAGCCGGTGTTCATCAATGCCGGGCGCGGCAAGAGCCAGGTCGAGGCCGATATCGCCTCGGCGATCGAAACCGGCGTGCTTGGCGGCGCTTCGCTCGATGTCTTCGAGGTCGAGCCGCTGCCTTCGGACAGCCCGCTTTGGAATCTGCCTGGTGTTTTCATCACGCCGCATGATGCGGCGAGTTCTGAGGAGAACGCGCTGTTTCGCCATGTGGAGCGGCAGATCGCCCGCTTCGAGCAAGGCCAGCCGCTGCAATATGTGGTCGACCGCGACCGCGGCTACTGAGGCGGGAACCATCGCTGCCAGTGGCCGTTTCTTTCCCTGATGTTTGAAGGGCGGCCAATGCCGCGCGATTTGGAAAGGGCAGGCATGGTCGAGCGGATCGAGAGACCGTGTATCGAAGGCGAGGGCCGCGCTCAGGCGCCACAAGAACCGATGACCGGGCGGACCAAGCGGAAGTCACCGACCAGCCTGCGTATCTTGCGCGTGCTGATCGCAGCACTGCTTCTGGCGTTCGCCGTCTGGATCCCGGTCGAGATCTGGAGCCGCTATCATTTGCCGCAACCGGACGAACCCACGCACTCAGCGCCCGCCCCGGCTCAGGGCAGCGACGGGCACTCCGGCACGGAAGCTCCGACGCGCGCCGGGCGGGCAGACGCGCCGTCGACAAACGCGCAGTAGGCGGGCCTCCGATTGCTCCCGGCTTGGCTCGAAACGGCCGGGTTTATTTGTTCTGGACATTGCCGGCCGAGTTTTCGATAAGAAGACGCACAGGCCGGTTGTCGTGCGCCTTTTCGGCGACTTCATCCGGATTGGATAGGGTGGAATCGATGGCGAAGACAGATATTGCACGGCGCGTTTACAACCACGCTTGGAAACTCGACCCCATCGTCCGCAGCCTGATCGACACGGACTTCTACAAGCTGTTGATGCTGCAGATGATCTGGAAGCTCTATCCCGAGGTCAACGCCACCTTTACCGTCATAAACCGCACCAAGCGGGTTCTGCTTGCCGAGGAGATCGACGAGGGGGAACTGCGCGCGCAGCTCGACCACGCACGCACGCTGCGGCTCTCCAAGAAGGAGATGATCTGGCTGGCGGGTAACAGCTTTTACGGCCGTGCGCAGATCTTCGAGCCTGAATTCCTGGCCTGGCTCTCGCATTTCCAGCTGCCGGAATACGAGCTTTCGAAGCGCGACGGACAGTACCGGCTCGATTTCCACGGTTCGTGGAAAGAGACGACGATGTGGGAAATTCCCGCGCTCGCGATCATCAACGAGCTGCGCTCGCGCTCTGCGCTGCGCGCACTCGGGCCCTTTACGCTCGACGTGCTCTATGCCCGCGCCAAGGCGCGGATGTGGGAGAAGGTCGAGCGGCTGCGCGAACTGCCGGGCTTGCGCATTTCCGATTTCGGCACGCGGCGGCGCCACAGCTTCCTGTGGCAGCGCTGGTGTGTGGAAGCCTTGAAGGAAGGCATCGGCGCTGGCTTTACCGGCACCAGCAACGTGCTGCTCGCCATGGACAACGATCTCGAAGCCGTCGGCACCAACGCGCATGAGCTGCCGATGGTGGCGGCCGCGCTTGCCGAGACCGACGAGGAGCTGCGCAACGCGCCCTACAAGGTGCTGCGCGACTGGAACAAGCTTTACGGCGGCAACCTCCTGATCGTGCTTCCCGATGCCTTCGGCACCGCGGCCTTCCTGCGCGACGCGCCGGAATGGGTGGCGGACTGGACGGGCTTTCGCCCCGACAGCGCGCCCCCGATCGAAGGCGGCGAGAAGATCATCGCCTGGTGGAAGAAGATGGGACGCGATCCCCGGCAGAAGATGCTGATCTTCTCCGACGGGATGGATGTCGATGCGATCATCGATACCTACAAGCATTTCGAAGGCCGCGTGCGCATGAGCTTCGGCTGGGGCACCAACCTCACCAACGACTTCGCCGGCTGCGCCCCGACCGAAATCTCCGGCCTCAACCCGATTTCGATCGTCTGCAAGGTCAGCGACGCCAACGGCCGCCCGGCCGTCAAGCTCTCCGACAACCCACAGAAGGCGACAGGCGAACCGGCCGAGGTCGAGCGTTATCTGAAGTTCTTCGGGACCGAGGATCTGGTCGACCAGGCCGTCCTGGTCTGAGGCGCGTTATAAGACGGCAGTCATGTGCTGAGGGACGAGGGAACGGCCACGTGATCTCGTGACAGCGACGTGACGTCAATCTGCCGCCCGACCCCGTTCTAAAGTTAACGGCAGTCGCGTTCCGACGCTGCGTTTACAGCATATTGGCGGATACGCAAGGCGGCATGCCATGCTTGCTTCCTGCATCTTGATTATCCGTGCCGGACGGGCGCCGCTTTGGCAGCGCCCGCAGCGATCTTACTTGACGACGAGGATCGCCTTGCCGCGAACCCTGTCGTAGAGATCGATGATATCCTGATTGAACATGCGCACGCAGCCGGACGAAGCGTTCTTGCCGATCGAGCGCCATTCCGGAGAGCCATGGATGCGATAGAGCGTGTCCTGGCCATCCTGGAAGATATAGAGCGCGCGGGCGCCGAGCGGATTGCTGAGCCCCGGCGGCATGCCTTGCTTCCATTCGCTGAGCCTGGGATTGCGGCCGATCATCGCCGGCGTCGGCGTCCAGGTCGGCCATTTGCGTTTCCACTGGATCACGGCCCGCCCCTTCCAGGCGCGACCCTGGGCCCCCAGGCTGACGCCATAGCGGATCGCCCGGTCGTTTTTCAGAATGAAATAGAGGAATTTGGTCTCGGTATCGACGACGATCGAGCCCGGCGGCTCGTCGCTGCGGTAATCGACCTCCTGGCGCAGATAGCGCGGATCGACCTCGGCATAGCTGATCGCCGGGAGGCGATAGTTGCTATCATCAAGATCGGCATAGATCAGCGGATAATCCGGCTTATCGACCGGGCGCTCCGGCTGCGACACTTCGACGGGCGCTGGTGCCTCGACGGCCGGCGGTGTGGGCGTAGCGACGTCGATCGGTTGGGAGGGAAGCTGCGTGCAAGCCGCAAGCAGCGAAACGCCGGCCGCCGCCAACAGCGGCCGAAGAATGGAAAAGCTATGCAATTTCAGGATATCCAATGAGAGACGTGGTCTGTGATCCCTCTTCCTGGCCTGTTGCCGGTGACCAAATTGTGTTCGCTGGGAGAAATACAGAAGGGCTTGGGATCTTCGGCGCGAGGCTGTTGGCGGAATGCAACAGGGTGGTGAAGCGCGGGACGAACGCGGGTATCGGCTAGCAAATTGCACGTCGATGGCGCGACGGATATTGGCAGTATCGATCTGCGACGAAATGGCGGACAAGGTGGGATTCGAACCCACGGTACGCTTTCACGTACACACGCGTTCCAGGCGTGCGCCTTAAACCACTCGGCCACCTGTCCTTGATTGCCGATCCGCATCGCTTGATGCAAATCGTTGGAACGGCGCGATATATACCGATGAATTTTCAGGGATCAACCTAAATCTAACAGTTTTTTGACTTCTTCCAGCAAAAGTGCCGGAATGCGGTCCATTGCGGTTCCGGCGGCAGGGCACTAGTGTCTCATGTCTTGGAGAATGGGCGCAACTGGCCGGGTCAAAACCGGCGGATCGGTGGCGGAGAGTGTAATGCGTTTCCTTTTGCGTTTGGCGAGCCTGATCGCGCTGGCGATCGCGGTGATTGCCGGGACGATCGACAGCATCCAGTCGGTGGCGGCATCCTCGGTGGTCATCACGCCGATGGGCGATGCCTGGCAGGACATGAGTGCGTCATCCTTCGAGGCGCTGCAATCGACCATCGCCTACTATATCCACCCCCGCTTCTACACGATCGGCTTCCAGTGGCTGATGATGCAGCCGGCTTTTGCGGTGTTCCTGGTCCTGTCGCTCCTCCTGTGGATGGCGGGTTACAAGAAGCCGCCGGTCGCCGGTCGTTTCGCGGCTTAGGCGACGCGCCGGTCTCCACCATCCTTATCGGCATTTCTGCTACCTGACGTGGCGCCGATGGTTCTCGAGCGGCGATCAGCGTGTGGCGCGGACATGATTGACAGCGCGGCCGCAAGTGTGTGGCGGCGCTTCAAAATGGCCATAAAAATCGCATTTTAGCGGTAGTTTTGCGTAAAAAACGATTGCGTTGGCCGGTTTTTACGCAATGTCGGCAAATTTTTACCAGTCGAAAAATTTCCCGTGAGTTTTTTTTCGCGCCATGCAAGGATGCGTCAAGCCAGGCCTCCGGGGGGAGGTCGGTGTTCCGCAGACATGCCTGAAAACGGGCTTGCGGGAGGACCCCTAACAAATAGCAACAACAGGGCTGCACAATGAAAAAATCCCTTCTGACCGTCCTTGCCGTGGCTGCCATGTCCACGACGGCGCTCGCTGCCGACGTCAAGCCGGCACTGGTCTACGGCACCGGCGGAAAGTTCGACAAGTCATTCAACGAAGCCGCCTACAATGGCGCCGAGAAGTTCAAGAAGGAAACCGGTATCGCCTACCGCGACTTCGAACCAACAGGCGACACCCAGGGCGAACAGGCCATCCGCAACTTCGCCAGCCGCGGCTTCAACCCGGTTGTTGCCGTATCCTTCGCCTGGACCTCGGCGATCGAGAAGGTTGCGGCCGAATTCCCGGACACAAAGTTCATCATCGTTGACGCGGTCGTCGACAAGCCGAACGTCCGTTCGGTCGTCTACAAGGAAGAAGAAGGATCGTACCTCGTCGGCGTTCTCGCCGGCATGGCGTCGAAAACAGGCAAGGTCGGTTTCGTCGGCGGCATGGACATTCCGCTGATCCGCAAGTTCGAGTGCGGCTACGAGCAGGGCGCGCGCGCTGCCAACGCCAAGATGGAAGTGTTCCAGAACATGACCGGCACGACCGGTGCAGCGTGGAACGACCCGGTTCGCGGCGGTGAGCTCACCAAGAACCAGATCGACCAGGGCGCAGACGTGATCTACGCGGCAGCCGGCGCAACCGGCCTCGGCGTTCTGCAGACTGCCGCCGACAACAAGAAGTTCTCGATCGGCGTCGATTCGAACCAGAACCACCTGCATCCGGGCTCGGTCTTGACCTCGATGGTCAAGCGCGTCGATCTGGCCGTCTACAACGCCTACACCGACACCAAGGCCGACAAGTTCACCGGCGGCGTGCAGTCGCTCGGCGTCAAGGAAGACGGCGTTTCGGCAGCGATCGACGACAACAACAAGGCGCTGATCACGCCTGAAATGCTGGCAGCCGTCGAAAAGGCCAAGGCCGACATCATCGCGGGCACCGTCAAGGTTCACGATTACACCTCGGACAACGCCTGCCCGAAGTGATCCGCGCCTGAAATTGGGCGTATGGCGGAATTGATTTTCGCCATACGCCCTTTTCGTATCTGGAGCCTGCTGTGACTGACACGCCCGCTATCGAACTTGTGGGCATCGACAAGAAATTCGGTGCCGTCCACGCCAACAAAGACATCAACCTCACCGTCGCCAAGGGATCCATCCACGGCATCATCGGGGAAAACGGAGCCGGGAAGTCGACGCTGATGTCGATCATCTACGGCTTCTACCACGCCGACCAGGGCGAGATCCGGGTCAACGGCCAGGCCGTGACGATCAAGGACAGCCAGACGGCGATCGCAACAGGTATCGGCATGGTGCACCAGCACTTCATGCTGGTCGATAATTTCACGGTGCTCGAGAATATCATGCTCGGCGCCGAGGGCGGAGCGCTGCTCGCTCGCGGCGTGGCATCGGCCCGCGCCGAGCTGAAGCGGCTGGAAAAGGAATACGGCCTCGAGGTCAACCCGGATGCGCTGATCGAGCAGCTCCCGGTCGGTCTGCAGCAGCGCGTCGAAATCCTGAAGGCCATGTATCGCGGCGCCGAGATCCTGATCCTCGACGAGCCCACCGGCGTTTTGACGCCTGCTGAAGCCGACCACCTGTTCCGCATCCTGAAAGTGCTGCGCGACCAGGGCAAGACGGTCATTCTCATCACCCATAAGCTGCGCGAGATCATGGCGATCACCGACACGGTATCGGTCATGCGCCGCGGCGAGATGGTGGCGACGCGCAAGACGGCGGAAACCACGGTCGAGGAACTGGCCGAGCTGATGGTCGGCCGCCGGGTTTTGCTGCGTGTGCAGAAGGGCGAGGCCAATCCGGGCAAGGTCATCCTGTCGGTGAAGAACCTGACGGTGAAGGACGACCGCGGCGTCGTGATGGTCGACAACGTCTCCTTCGACGTGCGGGCCGGCGAGATCGTCGGGGTCGCGGGCGTGGCCGGCAACGGACAGTCGGAGCTGCTCGAAGCGATCGCGGGGATCCGCAAGCCGCATTCGGGCGAGATCCTGCTCGACGGCCAGACGATCGACAAGGCGAGCCCGGCGCGGCTGCGCGAACTGGGGCTGGCGCATATCCCCGAGGACCGCCACCATATGGGCCTCGTGCTGAAGTTCGAGGAATACGAGAACTCGGTGCTCGGCTATCACCGCAATCCTCAATACAGCAAGGGCCCGCTGCTCGACCTCGAAGCGATCCGCAAGGATGCGATGGAGAAGATCGAGAAATACGACATCCGGCCGCCGAACCCGCGGCTGAAGACCGCCAATTTCTCAGGCGGCAACCAGCAGAAGATCGTCGTTGCCCGCGAGATCGAGCGCGACCCGACGGCGCTGATCATCGGCCAGCCGACCCGCGGCGTCGACATCGGCGCCATCGAATTCATTCACCGCCGGATCATCGAGATGCGCGACGCGGGCAAGGCAATCCTGCTCGTCTCCGTCGAGCTCGACGAAATCCGCGCCCTTTCAGACCGTATCCTTGTCATGTTCGCCGGCCATGTTGTCGGCGAGAAGACGCCCGATGCCGGTGAACAGACCCTCGGCCTGATGATGGCCGGCATTGCCGCGTGAGGCCTTGATGAGCACTGCTTCCCTTCCCCTACCCCGCTGGATCAACTACGGCCTCATCCCGATCCTGAACCTTCTCACCGCCTTCCTGATCTCCGGCTTCGTCGTCTGGCTGATCGGCGAAAGCCCGCTCGGCGCACTGTCGCTTCTGATCGAAGGCGCGCTCGGGAGCGGCGAAGGCATCGGCTTTACGCTGTACTATGCCACCAGCTTCATCTTCACCGGCCTGTCGGTGGCGGTGGCCATCCATGCGGGGCTGTTCAACATCGGCTCGGAAGGCCAAGCCTATCTCGGCGGCCTCGGCTGCGCGCTGGTGGCGCTGGCGCTCGACAAGTTCGTGCCGTGGTATGTGACCATGCCCGTCGCCGTGGTCGGCGCTGGCCTGTTCGGCGCGGCCTGGGCGTTCATTCCAGCCTGGCTGCAGGCCAAGCGTGGCAGCCATATCGTCATCACCACGATCATGTTCAACTATATCGGCGCGGCGCTGATGGTCTATCTGCTGGTCCACGTGCTGATCGTGCCGGGCAAGATGGCGCCGGAAACCCGCACCTTCCTCGAGGGCGGGCAGCTGCCGAAGCTTGGCTGGATCATGGACATGTTCGGCGCCAAGCTGGGTGCCGCACCCTTCAACGTCTCCTTCATCATCGCGCTGGTCGCCGCCTGGTTCGTCTGGGTGCTGATCTGGCGTACCAAGCTCGGCTTCGAGATGCGCACGCTCGGCGTCAGCCCGAGTGCGGCTGCCTATGCCGGCATTCCCTATGCGCGCATCGTCATTATCGCCATGCTGCTTTCGGGCGCGCTGGCGGGCATGATGGCGCTCAACCCGGTCATGGGCTCGTCGGCCCGCCTGCAGGTGGAGTTCGTCGGCGGCGCCGGCTTCGTCGGCATCGCGGTGTCGCTAATGGGACGCAACCATCCCGTCGGAATCGTCTTGTCGGCCATCTTGTTCGGTATTCTCTACCAGGGCGGCGACTGGATCTCGTTCGAAATGCCGAATATCACCCGCGAGATGATCCTGGTCATCCAGGGTCTCGTCATCCTGTTTGCCGGCGCGCTTGAGTACATGTACCGGCCGGCGATGGTTCGCCTCTACCAACAGTTCAAGCGGGCGTGAGGAGAACGAAGATGGAATTCTACGATATCTTCATCAGCGTTCTGAGCTCCACGATCCGCCTGTCGATCCCGCTGATCTTCACGGCGCTGGCCGGGCTGTTTTCCGAGCGCGCGGGGATCTTCGACATCGGGCTCGAGGGCAAGATGCTGGGCTCGGCCTTTGCCGCAGCCTGCGTCGCCTATCTCACCGGCTCGCCCTGGGCAGGACTTTGCGCCGGCATCGCCTGCTCGGTGGCGCTGAGCTTCGTGCACGGCTTCGCCTCGATCACCAATCGCGGCAACCAGATCATCTCGGGCGTCGCGATCAACTTCTTCGTCGCCGGTATCACCATCGTGCTCGGCCAAGCGTGGTTCGGCCAGGGCGGGCGCTCACCACAGCTTGCGCCTGAGGCGCGCTTCACGCCGATCACGCTTCCCGGTACCGAGGCGTTGCGCGAGGTGCCGATCCTCGGGCCGCTCTATGCCAACGTCATCTCCGGCAACAACATCCTGACCTACCTCGCCTTCCTAGCCGTACCGCTCTCCTGGTGGATCCTCTACCGGACGCGCTTCGGCCTGCGCATGCGCGCCGTCGGCGAAAACCCGGGCGCGGTCGATACGGCGGGTATCTCGGTCACCTGGCTGCGCTACCGCGCGGTCATCTGCGCCGGCATCCTCTGCGGCTTCGCCGGCACCTATCTGGCGATCGCGCAATCGGCCGCCTTCATCAAGGACATGTCGGCCGGCAAGGGCTATATCGCGCTCGCCGCACTCGTCTTCGCCAAGTGGAAGCCGGTGCCTGTCATGTTCGCCTGCCTGCTCTTCGGCTTCCTCGATGCGCTCGGCAACTTCATGCAGGGCAAGCCCGTCCCTCTCATCGGAGAGGTGCCGGTGCAGGTTTTCCAGGCACTGCCCTATATCCTCACCTGCGTGCTTTTGGCGGGCTTCATCGGGAAAGCCATCCCGCCGAAGGCCGGCGGCGTGCCCTATACCAAGGAGCGATAGACCCATGTCCCACGACCTCTTCGAAGCCGCCCGCGGCGCCATGGCCTTCGCGCACGCGCCGTATTCGAAATTCCCCGTCGGCGCTGCCATCCGCGCCGAGGACGGAAAGGTGTATACCGGCGCCAATATCGAGAACCTGTCGTTTCCTCAAGGCTGGTGCGCCGAGCCGACCGCCATCAGCGCGATGATCATGGGCGGGGCGAAGAAGATCGTCGAGATCGCCGTGATCGCCGAGAAGCTGGCACTTTGCCCGCCCTGCGGCGGCTGCCGGCAGAAGATCTCGGAATTCGCCTCCAAGGGTACGAAAATCTATCTTTGCGACGAGACCGGCGTGAAGAAGACCATGACCATGGACGAGCTTTTGCCGTTCAGCTTCGAGACCGAACTCGGATGAAGGCCGCGCTCGACCTGCTGCACGCGAAGCTCGGCGGGCTTGCGCCGCGCTTCGGTATCGTGCTGGGCTCGGGGCTCGGATCTCTGGTGAGCGCGATCGAGGATCCGGTCAGGGTTTCCTATGCGGATATCCCTGGCTTTCCGGTCAGCGCCGTCTCCGGCCATGCTGGCGAGGTGGTGGCCGGCAGGCTGGGCGGTGTGCCTGTCATCATGTTGTCAGGCCGGGTGCACTTCTACGAGAAAGGCGATGCCAATGCCATGCGGGTACCGATCGAGGTGCTCAAGGGGCTGGGTGTCGAGACGCTGATCCTGACCAATTCGGCAGGGTCGCTGCGGGACGCTCTGGCGCCCGGATCGGTGATGCAGATCACCGACCACATCAATTATTCCGGCATCAATCCGCTGATCGGCGAGGAGAGCGACCGGCGGTTCGTGGGCATGACCTCGGCTTACGATGCGGCACTTGCGGAGGCGATGCGCGAGGCGGCCTATACGGCGGGCATCCCGCTGGCGCAGGGTGTGTACATGTGGTTCTCGGGTCCGAGCTTCGAGACGCCGGCGGAAATCCGCATGGCCCGCATTCTCGGCGCCGATGCTGTCGGGATGTCGACCGTGCCCGAGGTGATCATCGCGCGGATGCTGGGGCTGAGGGTTGCGGCGGCGTCCGTTATCACCAACTATGGGGCCGGTATGACCGGTTCGGAACTGAGTCACGAGGAAACCAAGGACATGGCGCCCATCGGCGGCGCCCGTCTTGCCGCCATCCTGAAAGAGATGATCGCGGCTGGAGGAAATGACGCATGAGCAATCACTCGCTGAAGGAAACGGCGGCCGTGGCGCTGTCGTTGCTTGATCTTACCAACCTCAAGGACGACTGCACGGAAGCGCAGATCGAAGCCTTGTGCGCACGCGCGCAGACGCCCTATGGCAATAGCGCCGCGATCTGCATCTGGCCGCGCTTCGTGGCGCATGCGCGCTCGATCCTCGGCAGCGGCCATCCCGTCAAGATCGCCACCGTCGTCAACTTCCCCTCCGGCGACATGGAGGTCGCCGACGTGGCGGCGGAGACCCGCGAGGCCATCGCTGATGGCGCCGACGAGATCGACCTCGTCATTCCCTACCGCAAGTTCATCGCCGGCAGCGGCCGGGCTGTGACCGACATGGTTGCCGCCGTGCGCGCCGAATGCGGCGAAGCCACGCTGCTCAAGGTGATCCTCGAGACCGGCGAGATCAAGGATGCGGCGATGATCCGCCGCGCTTCGGAACTGGCGATCGAGGCCGGCGCCGACTTCATCAAGACCTCGACCGGCAAGGTTTCGGTCAATGCCACGCTTGAGGCGGCCGACATCATGCTTCGGGCGATACGCCAGAGCGGCCGCAAGGTCGGCTTCAAGCCGGCCGGAGGCATTGCCTCGGTGGCGGATGCAGCACTTTATCTCAGCCTCGCCGAGACGATCATGACGCCCGACTGGGCGATCCCCTCGACCTTCCGCTTCGGCGCGTCCGGTGTGCTCGACGATATCCTGGCGGTGCTGTCCGGCACGCAATCGGCTCCGGCTGCTGCGGCGAGCTACTGAGGTGATCCCGCAGGAGATCATTCGGCGAAAACGCGACGGCGGGACGCTGTCCGATGAGGATATCGGGGCGTTCATCGGCGCGCTTGCCAAGGGGACGCTCTCCGAAGGGCAGATCGGCGCCTTTGCCATGGCTGTCTGGTTCGAGGGGATGGACCGCGACGAAATCGTGGCGCTGACCATGGCGATGGCCCGCTCCGGCGACATGCTGTCATGGGCCGATATCGACAGGCCGATCGCCGACAAGCATTCGACCGGCGGGGTCGGCGACAACGTCTCGCTGATGCTCGCGCCGATCGCGGCAAGCTGCGGGCTGGCGGTGCCGATGATATCAGGACGCGGGCTTGGCCATACCGGCGGGACGCTCGACAAGCTGGAATCCATACCAGGCTATACGGTTACCCCCGACGCCGCGCTGTTTCGCAAGGTGGTGCGCGAGGCGGGCTGCGCCATCATCGGCCAGACCGCAGCGCTGGCGCCGGCCGACGGAAAGCTCTACGCGGTGCGTGACGTGACCGCGACGGTCGACTCCATTCCGCTGATCACCGCGTCGATCCTATCGAAGAAGCTTGCCGCCGGTCTTCAGACGTTGGTGCTCGACGTGAAGGTTGGCAACGGCGCCTTCATGGCTTCACCCGAGGAGGCCGAGCAGCTGGCGAAATCGCTGGTCGAGGTCGCGAATGGGGCGGGGCTAAAGACCTCGGCTGTCATCACCGACATGAACGAGCCGTTGGCCGACGCCGTCGGCAATACGCTCGAAATCCGCAACTGTCTGGCGTTCCTCGCAGGCGAGAAGAAGGGCACGCGGCTGGAGAAGGTCGTGCTTGCCTTTGCGGCCGAGATGCTGGTGCAATCGCGCGTCGTCTCTTCCCTCGAGGATGGCGAGAGACGGGCGGCGGAAGCAGTTTCATCCGGCAAGGCGGCGGAGATTTTCGGCCGCATGGTGCACATGCTGGGTGGGCCGGCCGACCTTCTGGAGAAGGCGGAGCGCTATCTGACCCCTGCCCCGTCCATCCTGCCCGTCGTGGCGGCACGGGATGGTTGGCTGACGGGCTGCGATGCCCGCGAGATTGGAATTGCTGTGATCGACCTCGGTGGCGGGCGACGGCATCCTGACGACCGGATCGACCACCGCGTCGGGTTCGACCATCTGTTGCCGCTCGGTACGCGTGTCGAGCGCGACGATCCGATCGGCTTCGTGCATGCGGCGACCGACACGGCCGCCGAGATCGCCGCAGCCGCGCTCGGCGCCAACTATACGATCGGCGACAGCGCGCCTGCGCTGCCACCGCTCATTTCATCACGGCTTTGAGAGTTTACTGCTTCATGCTGAGCGAGCCATCGGCTACCGCGTATGAGGCTAGCTTCTTCAGGAAGCTCATGCCGACGAGCGTCGAAGACAGGGCTTCGTCCTTCAAGACGAAAGCCTCGACATCGCGCACGCGAATGCCCCCGATTTCCACGCGGTCAAGCATGATATGGGCGGCCTTTGTCTGGCCGTTGGCGGTGTTGACCGAATAGCGGAAATCGAGCTGGTTGGCGGTGTAGCCGAGGCGGCGAGCCATGGTCTCGTTCAGCGCGACATAGGTGGCGCCGGTATCGATCAGGCCGGAGACCGATTTGCCGTTGATGCGGAAATCGCCCGTATAATGGCCCTGCTGGTCGGCCTGCAGGCGCATGCTGCTGCCATTGCCGGTTATGGCGGTCGTAGGTGAGGGGTCGATGGCACCGGAAACGAAATTGGCGGAGATCGGGCCTTCCGGTCGTGCAGGCGCGCTTCCGATGAAGGAAGGAACCTGTGTTGCAAGCACCGCTGCGATGCTTGCGAATATGACTGTACGCAAGAGCATGGAAACAGAAATCCTTCCTGTATAAACCGTGCATCATGCGCGGCCGTATCTTTAGCAGCTAAGCCACAATTGCTGAAAAGTTGCTAACGGCGGAAGGAGATAAGGCCTGGAAACATAGCCCAGGCCCCATGTAACATCTTAAATGGTAAACGGCGTATTAATTACTTCGTGCCGTACATGCGGTCGCCGGCATCGCCGAGACCGGGCATGATGTAGCCCTTCTCGTTGAGATGGCTGTCGATCGAAGCGGTATAGATCTTCACATCAGGATGGGCTTCCTGGAAGTTCTTGATGCCCTCGGGGGCTGCGAGCAGGCAGAGGAAGCGGATGTTGGTGGCGCCGCGTTCCTTGAGCTTCTGGATCGCGGCGATCGAGGAGTTGCCGGTTGCCAGCATCGGATCGACGACGATCATAAGGCGCTCGTCGAGACCTTCGGGCGCCTTGAAATAGTATTCCACCGGCTGCAGCGTGTCGTGGTCGCGATACATGCCGATATGCGAGACGCGCGCGGAGGGAACCAGTTCCAGCATGCCTTCGAGCAGGCCGTTGCCGGCACGCAGGATCGACACGAAGACCAGCTTCTTACCCTCGAGGATCGGCGATTCCATCGTCTGCATTGGTGTTTCGATGGTTGCCATCGTCAGCTCGAGATCACGCGTCACCTCGTAACACAGCAACGTGGAGATTTCGCGCAACAGGCGGCGGAAGCTGCCCGTCGAGGTTTCCTTGCGCCGCATGATGGTGAGTTTGTGCTGCACGAGCGGATGATCGATGACCGTTACGCCGTTCATGGCCGAGCCCTTTCTTTAGCTGTTCTTATAGTATGTTTCTTCCACGGAATTTGTCTCCGCCGCAAGAGCGGAGGGCAAATTGCCCCTGCGATCCCCAATCTGGCGATCCCCAATCTGGCCCGGATCGGGACGGATCAGAGCCTGGCCAGAAGCTTGCTGCGCGTTGCCTCGTCGACGAAGGCGGCCTCGATGCCGGTGCGGGTGATCGCGTCGATCTCCGCGTCGCTGAAGCCGAAGACGGAGGAAGCGAGGTCGTATTCCCGCTCGAGCGAGGTGTGGAAGAAGGGCGGATCGTCGGAGCTGATGGTGACGCGCACGCCGGCCTCCTTGAGGGCCCGCAACGGATGCGACTGGAAATCCGGGAAGACCTTGAGCGCGATGTTCGAGCCCGGGCAGACCTCCAGGACCGTGCCCTGATCGGCCAGCCGCCTGACGAGATTCGCATCCTCGATGGCGCGCACACCATGGCCGATGCGGGCCGGGCGAACGGCATCCAGCGCATCGGCGACGCTGAAGGCGCCACAGACTTCGCCGGCGTGGATGGTGAGCCCGAGGCCGGCATCGCGGGCGATATCGAAGGCCCGAGCATAATCCGACACCCGGCCCATGCGCTCCTCGCCTGCGAGGTTGAAGCCCGTGATGAGAGGATTGCGGGCGCTTGCGGCATATTCGGCAGCACCGATGACGCTGTCGGGGCCGAAGTGGCGCTCGCCGGTGACGATCAGCCGGGCCTCGATGCCTGATGCGGCCCTGGCGCGGCGGATGCCCTCGCACACGCCTTCGATATAGGCGTCGGCGCCGAGGCCGATGCGCTTGCCGTGGTCGGGCGAGACGATGAGCTCGCTATAGATCGTGCCGATCGCGGCGAGTTCGGCCAGATAGGTTTCGGTGAGCAGCGCGTAGTCTTCTTCGGTCTTGTAGACTTCGGAGATCTTGTCGTAGCACTCGAGGAAGCTCGCGAAATCATGCCAGACATAGGCGCCGTCATTGAGATAGGCGCTGATATCGGTGTTGTACTTGCGGGCCTGCGCCAATGTCAGCGCCGGCGGGGCGGCGCCCTCCAGATGACAGTGCAGCTCGACCTTCTTCAGATGCGACGTCATAGAAAGCTCCTCCCGTGCGGACCGGCGGGAATGCGCAGGTGCTGGGCGATGGTCTCGCCGATATCGGCGTAGCTGGTGCGGATACCGATGTTGCGCGGGCGATGCCCGGGACCGTAGGCGATGATGGGAACCCGCTCGCGGGTATGGTCGGTACCGCGCCAGGTAGGGTCGCAACCGTGGTCGGCGGTGATGATGACGAGATCGCCGGGCTTCAGCTTGCCGCCCACCTCGGACAGGCGCGCGTCGAAGGCTTCGAGCGCCGCGGCATAGCCGGGAACGTCGCGGCGGTGGCCGTAAAGCATGTCGAAATCCACGAAATTGGTGAAGACGAGATCGCCATCCTCAGCCACGTCCATGGCGTCCAGCGTCGCATCCATCAGCGCCGCGTTTCCGTTTGCCTTGACGACCCGCGACACGCCCTGGTGGGCGAAGATATCGCCCACCTTGCCGACGGCGTGGACAGTACGCCCTTCCTTCACCAGCCGGTCAAGCAGCGTTGGCTCCGGCGGCGGCACGGAGAAATCGCGGCGATTGCCGGTGCGCTCGAACGTCGCCCGGGTTTCGCCAACAAAGGGACGGGCGATGACGCGGCCGATGTTTTCGCGGTCGAGAAGGGCGCGGGCGATGGCGCAGAAGGTCATCAGCCGCTCGAGGCCGAAATGCTTCTCGTGAGCGGCGACCTGGAAGACGGAGTCCGACGAAGTGTAGCAGATGGGCTTGCCGGTGCGGATGTGTTCCTCGCCGTAGCGAGCGATGATATCGGTGCCGGAGGCGTGGCAATTGCCGAGGATGCCCGAGACCTCGGCCGCGCGGCACAGCGCCTCGACGAATTCGGGCGCGAAGGCGTCACCCTCGGTCGGGAAATAGCCCCAGTCGAAATTGACGGGCGTGCCGGCGATTTCCCAATGGCCCGACGGCGTGTCCTTGCCGCGCGAGACCTCGTTGGCCGCGCCGAAACTGGCATAGACCTTCTCGGCCATCGGCATGCCGACAGGGATCTTGCCGGATGCGGCCTTGGCAAGATGCAGCAGGCCCAGAGCCGTGAGGTTCGGCAGCTTCAGCGGCCCTGATCGCAGGCCCTCGCGGTCACCCAGGCCGGCAGCGCAGAATTCGGCGATATGGCCGAGCGTATCCGCGCCCTCATCGCCATAGGCGGCCGCATCGGGGGCGCCACCGACGCCGAAAGAATCCATCACGAATAGAAAGGCACGCGGCATGTTTCACCCGACACTGAAAAGCTGGCGTGCCGGATTGCCGGCCGCCGGGTCACAAGCCTTATAACGGAGGCACGAGGATGGCAAATGCGCGGGTGCGCCTGCGCTATCTCAATGCTGCGGTCAGCAGTCGCTGCACAGGACGTTGTCGCCCTGGCGCTGCCGGTAGTAGTAGGTGCGGCTGATGGTGAGGGTGCTGTTATTCGGCATGAGATTGGGCGCGAAGAGGAACAGCTTGTAGGGGATGGACAGTTCCGAGCGGACGAGAAAGCTGTTTGCCTTCCTGAGATCGGTCGGGACCGTTACTGTTGAATTGGCCGCGTAGGGACGGCTGTTGTCCTGCGCCCAGGACCACTTGACGGTCGGGTTAGCGGCGGCGTCGATCTGGATGCCCGTGATCTTCAGGCTGAGCGTGGTTCCGGCGTTGTAAGGCACGAAGATCGCCGCGGCAGCATTGGGCATGTCCGCGAGCCAGGACTTCGTCACAGTCTGCTGCTGGGTGACGATATCCGCCACCGTCGCAGCGGCGCGCGAGGCGCGCTTGCTGACGCTGAGACCGATGGTGATCTCGAAGGCACCGACATAGAGCATGACGAGGATCGGAAAGAGGATGGCGAACTCGATAGCGCCCATGCCATCGCGGTTCCCGGCGAAGCGGCTGCAGACGGCCCGAAACTTGGCGATTGCGCTGCGGATCCTCATCACGGGTACTGCTCGTTCTGGAAAGCGGATGTCGCGACAATGAGGAAGTAAGCCGAAGAGCCATCGGATGGCCTGACATTGGAAATATAGGGGCGGATGAGGTCGCCGATCACCTGCCATTTGTAGTAAGCCCTGACCATGTTGATGGTCCCGGCGCCACCGGGCGCATATTGAAGCGCCGATGTGTCGAGGTCGGAAAAGGTGGCGGTCGATTTCTTTGGAATGGTCGTCGGGATAGCTGCGAAAGTCGCGAACTTCTGGACATCGACGAAAAGCTTGTTCGGCGTTGCGGCCTCCGTCGATGAACAGGTGATCAGGATCGAGATCTCCTTGCAGAAGGCAGTGCGAAACGCGGTGCGATCGGTATTGGCAGCCGTGATCTGGCCGGTGCGGATCTTGCGGCCGAGCGTATCGACGGCATTGGATACGAGCTCTTCGCCGGCGAAGGCGATGAAGGTTTCGATGATCGCGAAAACGACCATGAAATAGGGAATGGCGAGAAGCGCGAATTCGATCGCAGCGGCTCCATCACGCGAGCGCCTGAAAGCGGCAATGGACCACCGCCGCCTGCATTGGCGCCGATCCGTCCGTTCCGCTGTTTGATCCAATTCCGTCATGGCCTGCATCCGACACAGCTTCGATCATGCACTTCTAGGTGCCGAACGTTGATTTTCCGTTTCAAGCCGGTTCAGAAATTTAACAACAAGTAAAAGAGGCTTATTCGCTCAGGGTCCAGCCGCACTGGCGCCGGCCGCGGCCGTCGTGTCGCTGTGCTGTTCACAGTTCGGCGTGCAAGAGAGTACCGTACGCTCCGTCTGGCGGAAGACGCGCACTGTATTGGCTTCGTCGATCGATACGAGAATGCTTTGGTCGAGGATGGCATTGCCGTCTGCATCAAGCAGAACGAGATTGGTGCTGCCGAAGCTGCGGCCGGTAAGCACGATGGTCTTGGCGTCGGCAACGGTCGCATCGGCCACCTTGGCATTTCCGACGATGACCTTGCTGACGGGACGATCGAGCTTCAATACGCGCGCCTGATCCATATAGACCCGGAGCATGCGCTGCTCCTGGGCGAAGGCGGGTGCGCAAGCCGCAGCAGCGGCAAGAACACTGGCAAGGACTAGCCTTATGCCGCTCGATGACATCTGGATTCTCTCACGATCACGACGCTTACTTATCTGGAGCATAGAAAAAAATGGTGCATGAAACCTTAATAGCGGAACCGCCGCGCCCATAACGAGACGTTAACGCACCCCGGCCAGTACCGAAATGAAACAGACCGTCGCCGCGAGAGAGAATCATGAGACGGCTTCATGCGACAACCCATCAGGAATCCCTTATTCAGCAGTAACTTCCGCATGATGTTTAAATTTATACGGATCTACTGAAACGGTTACTTACCATAGCGCCCGACTGCTTCTCATTTACATATTAGTAACCCATTTTTTTAAGTCGATTGAAAGAGCGGTTCGTTAGGTTGTGCTCATCCGATCAACGGCAAACAGTTGGCGGACGTGCTGAACATCAACTGGAGTTAGGAGTTATCATGACCAAGCTTATGAGCCGTTTTCTGAAAGACGAATCCGGCGCGACCGCAATTGAATACGGCCTGATCGCAGCGCTCATTTCCGTAGCGCTCATCACCGGCGCTGGCGCGCTCGGCAGCAAACTGAACACCATGTTCACCAACCTGTCGACCACGATCACCAACAACACGCCTAAGTGATATCGCCTCTGGCGACACGCATATACGCCAGACCTTAACAGGTCTGGCGCTAAACATGGGCTCCCGCGAACACGCGGTGGGCCTTTTGTCTTAAGGATCGATAGCAGAATGATCGCAGCTTCCGTCTTTGTGATATTCCCGCTGTGCCTCGCAATCGCGGCATTTTCCGATCTGTTCACGATGACGATCCCGAACAGGATCTCCGTCATTCTCATCGTGTCTTTCTTCGCCATCGCGTTTTTCACCGGCATGCCGCTTGCCCAGGTCGGCAATCATGCCGCCGGCGCGCTTGCCGTGTTCGTCGTCTGCTTCATCCTTTTCGCGACCAATACGATGGGCGGCGGCGACGCAAAGCTCCTGACGGCAGCCGCGCTCTGGTTCGGTCTCAATCCTGCCATTGTCGAGTTTCTCGGCTATACCGGCATATTCGGCGGGTTGCTGACGCTTGCCATCCTGGTCATCAGGATGCAGTCCGACACCATCCTCGCGGCCGGCCTTCCGGTCCCGAACTCGATCCTCATGGCCAAGAAGATTCCATACGGCATCGCCATCGCAATCGGCGGCTTTCTGGCATTCCCATCCTCGCCGCTGTTCGTCGCCGCGCTGGAAGGCCTGAAATAAAGGCGCTTAAGCGCTCGTTAACCTAAGATGGAAGTCTTTCGTTAACTATAATTACACCAATTGGAGCCAATTCTCCGGAACGAATATTTCGATTCCCTGGGGAACGCCTGATGAAACCCGCCCGCATTTTGATCCTTGGAGTGGCCGTCGTCGCCGCTGGTCTGGCCGGCGTTCTGGCGATGAGCCTTGCCGGCCGCGGATCGGTCGTGACCCAGGTGCAGCAGGTGGTCGAGAAAGAGCCGACCGTCAACGTTCTGGTCTCGAGCGCCAATCTGCCCGTCGGCGCGCGTCTCGACGACAAGGCTGCGCACTGGATGGCATGGCCGCAGGGTGGAGTCGTTCAAGGCTTCATTACCGAAACGGACAAGCCCGACGCAATCAAGGACCTGCAGGGCGCCGTCGTGCGTATGCCGATTTTCGAGGGCGAGCCTATCCGGGCTGAAAAAATCGCCGATTCCAACAGCCGCATCATGTCTTCGCTGCTGCCTTCAGGCAAGCGTGCGGTCGCAACCGAAATCTCGGTGGCAACAGGCGCCGGCGGCTTCATCCTGCCGAACGACCGTGTCGACTTGATCATGGTCCGCAAGGAAAAGTCCGGCGAAAAGTATCTGACCGAGACCGTGCTCAACAACGTGCGTGTGCTCGCGATCGACCAGCAGGTCCAGGAAAAAGACGACGGCTCCAAGGCCGTGGTCGGCACGACCGCGACGCTGGAGCTGACGCCCGACCAGACCAAGGTTCTGGCCGTCGCGCAGCAGATGGCGGACCGCCTGTCGCTGGCGCTGCGCTCTGTCGCAGATGCTCGCGAGCCGGACACCAAGGCCGCCGATTACCTGCTCAGCGGCGACAATGGCAGTTCCATCGTTCAGGTCATCAAGTCAGGCGCCATCGTCACCGACAGCGCGCCGCAGAAAGCCGAGTAGAGGAAACGGACATGCAAAACTCAACACGGCACATGAAACACCTGATGGCAGGCTGCCTGTCGCTGACGATCGGTTTTACCGGTGTCGCGCCGGGCTTTCTCGATCCCATCATCGGTGCCGGCACCGCGCAGGCGGCCGCAGACGGCATGATCAACATCACACAGACAGGCCCCGGCGCGCATCGCGCCCTCAAGCTCGGCCTGAAGAAAGCCATCGTCATCGACCTGCCTGTCGATGCGCACGATATCCTCGTCTCCGATCCCAGCATGGCCGATGCGGTGACGCGTTCCTCGCGGCGCATCTATCTGTTCGGCAAGACGGTCGGGCAGACCAACATCTTCATCTTCGGCGCCGACGGCCAACAGATCGTCAGCCTCGACATTGCCATCGAGCGCGACGTCAGCGGCCTGCAGAACAACCTGCGCCGCTTCATTCCCGATTCCAACATCAACGTCGAAATCGTCTCCGACAACATCGTGCTGACCGGCACTGTGCGTACGCCGCAGGACGCAGCGCAGGCTGCTGATCTGGCGGGCGTGTTCCTTAAGGGCGGCGAGGCGACGACGCGCACGGAGACGGCCAGCAGCCAGGGTGGCGGCGACGGATCCGTGGCGCTGTTTGCGGAAAACCGCCAGCAGTCGCAGGTGATCAACCTGCTGCAGATCGAAGGCGAGGACCAGGTCACGCTGAAGGTGACCATTGCCGAAGTTCGTCGCGAAATCCTGAAGCAGATCGGCTTCGACAATCTGGTCTCCAATTCCGGCGGCCTCAGTGTCGCTCAGCTTGGCGCCCCCAGCAGCAGCGCCGCAACGGCGACGCTCGGCGGCGGACTGGCGGCGCTGTTCAAGAGCTCGATCGGCAAATACGACATCTCGACCTATCTGAGCGCGCTGGAACAGGCGAAGGTCGTGAAGACGCTCGCCGAACCGACGCTGACGGCGATTTCCGGCCAGGCGGCGACCTTCAATTCCGGCGGCCAGGTTCTCTATTCGACGACCGACAACGACGGTAATGTCACGGTTACCCCCTACAATTACGGCATCAGCCTTGCCTTCAAGCCTGTTGTGCTCTCTTCGGGCCGCATCAGCCTGGAGATCAAGACCAACGTGTCGGAGCCGGCGCCTTCGGTCAGCGGTTCGGCGCCAACCTACCAGCGCCGTTCGGCCGAGACCTCCGTGGAGCTTCCTTCAGGCGGCTCCATCGCACTCGCCGGCCTCATCCGCGACAACGTCGCGCAGACGTCAAACGGAACGCCCGGCGCCAACAAGATCCCATTGCTGGGCACGCTGTTTCGCCAGCGCACCGTCGAGCGCGACGAGACCGAGCTCGTGATCATCGCGACGCCCTATCTCGTTCGTCCCGTCGCCCGCAACCAGCTGAACCGTCCCGACGACAATTTCAGCCCGGAGAACGACGGCGCAGCATTCTTCATGAACCGCGTCAACAAGGTCTATGGCGGCAAGACGCCGGTCGCCGACGCCCAGTTCCACGGTTCAATCGGGTTCATCTACAAATGAGCGAAGCGGGATCAGCAATGGCACAACACAGAGACACGCCGATGGCTAAGATCAAGACCAGCGCCCGTCATCGCGGTTTTTCGACGCCGCTCATCGCGGCCGCCGCAATCGCTGCCGCCCTGCTTTCGGGCTGCGCCTCGCGCGACGACCTGACGACTGGCGGTATTCCTGACGATTACCGCCAGCGCCATCCAATCGTGGTGACGGAAGCCGAGCAATCGGTCGATATTCCGGTCGCCTCGACCGACCGCCGGCTCAACACCGCGCAGCGCGACATGATCCGTGGCTTTGCGCAGAACTACGGTTCGCGCGCCACCGGCCCAATCTACCTGCTGACGCCGGAGGGATCGCCGAACTCCAACGCCGCCCGGCAGCTGCGCGGGCAGGTGCGCGCCGAGCTCGCGGCGCGCGGGATCGCCAGCTCGAAGATCGTCAACAGCTCCTACGTGACGCTCGACGCCAAGGACGCGGCGCCGATCCGGCTCACCTTCGTCGGCACGACGGCGATGACCTCGCAATGCGGCCAGTGGCCGAAGGACATGATCAACGACTTCAGCAACCAGAATTACTACAATTTCGGCTGCGCGACGCAGAACAACCTCGCGGCACAGATCGCCAATCCGGAAGATCTCGTCGCGCCACGCGGCATGACGCCGATCGACGCGACGCGCCGTAATGCCGCCATCAAGGAATATCGCGAACGCACATCGACGATCGAAGACGTCGGCGGCAATGCCGCCGGCAGCTTCTGATCAGACCAGGATTGACGATGAGCACGGTTGAATACGACATCAAGAACAGCGCCGACCTTGAGCAGGCCGAAGAGGCCATGCGCATGGGCGAACTGGAAAACATGCGCCCGCTTCCGCGCATATCGGTGCATGCCTTCTGCGAGAGCGAGGAACTGCAGCGGGTAATGGAGCGTTGCGGCAGCGATCGCCGCTTGTCGAAGGTCGGCTTGCGCATCACCAGCGGCGGCATCGCGGCGGCAGCGAACATGTTCGCCAGCGCGCCGACGCCGAACCTGATCATTCTCGAAACACGCGCCAACAGCGCAAACCTGCTCAACGAGTTGGCGCCGCTCGCCGCCGTCTGCGATCCCACGACCAAGGTCATCATCGTCGGCTACCACAATGACATCGCGCTCTACCGCGACCTCATTCGAAACGGCATTTCCGAATATATCGTCCAGCCCGTCGCCATGCCAGATATCATGGCTGCAATGGCGACGATCTTCGTCGATCCGGACGCTGAGCCATTGGGGCGCAGCATCGCCTTCATCGGCGCCAAGGGCGGCGTCGGCGCATCGACGATCGCCCATAACTGCGCCTTCGGCATTTCGCGGCTGTTTTCGACGGAAACGATCCTGGCGGATCTCGACCTGCCGTACGGAACCGCCAATATCGACTTCGATCAGGACCCGACGCAGGGCATCGCCGAAGCGGTCTATGCTCCAGAGCGCCTTGACGAGATGTTCCTCGACCGCCTGCTGACGAAATGCTCCGAGCATCTTTCGCTGCTTGCGGCGCCTTCCATCCTCGACCGTGCCTACGATTTCGACGGACACGCCTTCCAGCCGGTCATGGACGTGCTGCAGCGAAGCGCGCCGGTGACGGTGCTCGACGTTCCGCACGCCTGGTCCGAATGGACGCGCTCGGTTCTCGGCGCCGCCGATGAAGTGGTCATCTGCGCATCTCCCGATCTCGCCAACCTGCGCAACACGAAGAACCTTATCGACGCACTGCGCAAGATGCGGCCGAACGACAAGGCACCTCACCTCGTTCTCAATCAGGTGGGCATGCCGAAACGTCCGGAGATCAGCCCGTCGGATTTCTGCGAGCCGCTGGAATGCGAGCCTGTCGCCATCATCCCGTTCGACAGCAACCTGTTCGGAACGGCGGCGAACAGCGGCAGGATGATCTCGGAAATGGATCCGAAGTCTCCGACGGCCGAGACCTTCTCGCAGCTGTCGCACATCGTTACCGGGCGAATCGCGATCAAGAAGGCGAAAAAGAGCAGTCTGCTCAGCCTCTTGAAGCGCAAGTAGCCCACCAGGAGTGGAATAAGGCATGTTCGGAAAACGCGGAAACGAAGGATCTGGCAAGGCGGGTGGCACGATCGCGCCACCACCACCGCCTGCTGCCGCCCCTTCCTCGTCATCGGCGCCTGCCGTCTTCGTCGAGCCGCAGCGCGAGCAGACCCGCCAGCAGGTGGCGCCGCCGCCGATGCAGACGCCGCAGCGCAAGCGCCCTGCCCGCACCGACGAATATTACGACACCAAGGCGCAGGTCTTCTCGGCGCTGATCGACACGATCGACCTGTCGCAGCTCGCCAAGCTGGACGGCGAAAGCGCGCGCGAGGAAATTCGCGATATCGTCAACGACATCATCACGATCAAGAACTTCGCGATGTCGATCTCCGAGCAGGAGGAGCTGCTCGACGATATCTGCAACGACGTTCTCGGCTACGGTCCGCTGGAGCCGCTGCTCGCGCGCGACGACATCGCCGACATCATGGTCAACGGCTCCGGCAAGACCTTCATCGAAGTGGGCGGCAAGACGCTGGAATCGGAAGTCCGTTTCCGCGACAACGCGCAGCTCCTGTCGATCTGCCAGCGCATCGTCAGCCAGGTCGGCCGCCGCGTCGACGAATCGAGCCCGATCTGCGACGCCCGCCTGCCCGACGGCTCGCGCGTCAACGTCATCGCGCCGCCGCTTGCCATCGACGGGCCGGCGCTCACCATTCGTAAGTTCAAGAAGGACAAGCTGACGCTCGACCAGCTGGTGCGCTTCGGCGCGATCACGCCCGAGGGCGCGACGCTGCTGCAGATCATCGGCCGCGTCCGCTGCAACATCGTCATCTCCGGCGGCACCGGCTCGGGCAAGACGACATTACTCAACTGCCTCACCAACTACATCGACCGCGACGAGCGCGTCATCACCTGCGAAGACACGGCCGAACTGCAGCTGCAGCAGCCGCATGTGGTGCGCCTGGAAACCCGCCCGCCGAACATCGAAGGTGAAGGCGAGATCACGATGCGCGATCTCGTCAAGAACTGCCTGCGCATGCGCCCCGAGCGCATCATCGTCGGCGAAGTGCGCGGGCCCGAGGTGTTCGACCTCCTGCAGGCGATGAATACCGGTCACGACGGCTCAATGGGCACGATCCACTCCAACTCCCCGCGCGAATGCCTCAGCCGTATCGAATCGATGATCGCCATGGGTGGCTTCTCGCTACCGGCCAAGACCGTTCGCGAGATCATTTCGAGCTCCGTCGACATCGTCGTTCAGGCGGCCCGCCTTCGCGATGGCTCGCGCCGTATCACGCAGATCACCGAGGTGATCGGCATGGAAGGCGATGTGATCATCACCCAGGATCTGATGCGCTACGAGATCGAGGGCGAGGACGCCTCGGGAAAAATCATCGGGCGGCACAAGTCGACGGGTATCGGCAAGCCGAACTTCTGGGATCGCGCCCGCTACTACAACGAAGAGAAGCGGCTCGCCGCGGCGCTCGACGAAATGGAAGAGAAGTCGAAGGATTAAGATTATGTTCGGTTTCGATCCGATCGTGCTGGGTATCGTGCTGCTCGTGGCCATTTCGGCCGGCGCGGTGTGTTACGGCCTGCTCTTCTCGCGGATGGAAACCGAAAAGAAGGCGGCAAGCCGCGTCAGCCGGGTGGCATCGGCCGAGCTCGACAAGCAGAGCGTCAAGGCGGCGCGCGATCGTGTTCAGGAAATGTCGAAGCGTCGCAAGTCGATGCAGGACAACCTGAAGGATCTCGAGAAGCGGCAGCAGGAAAATGCCAAGAAGAAGCTGACGCTGAAATCGCGACTGACGCAGGCCGGCCTCTCGATCACGCCCGGCCGTTTCTACGTGTTCAGCGGCATTTTCGGCTTTATCCTGATGTTCGTCGCGTTCCTGGCCGGCGCCCCCACCATGGTGGTGCTGGGCATGCCGGTCGTGGCCGGGCTCGGACTGCCGCGCTGGATCCTTGGCTTCCTGATCAAGCGCCGGCAGAACAAGTTCCTGGACGAGTTCCCGAACGCGCTCGATGTCATCGTGCGATCGATCAAATCCGGTCTTCCCTTGAACGACGCGATCCGGCTGATCGCCAACGAAGGCAAGGAGCCGGTCAAGGGCGAGTTCCGGCGCGTGGTCGAAAGCCAGCAAATCGGTCTCAGCGTGCCCGACGCCTGCATGCGCATGGGCAACCACATGCCGCTTCAGGAAGTGAACTTCTTCGCGATCGTTATCGCCATTCAATCGCAGGCCGGCGGCAACCTGTCGGAAGCGATTGGCAACCTTGCGAAAGTCCTGCGTGAGCGCAAGAAGATGAAGGCCAAGGTCAAGGCGCTTTCGATGGAAGCAAAGGCGTCAGCGGTCATCATCGGCGCCCTGCCGTTTATCGTCGCAACGCTCGTCTATCTGACGTCACCACAGTACATGATGATCCTTTTCACCGACCCGCGCGGTCACTTGATCATGGGCGCTTCGGCGGTGTGGATGTCGATCGGCATCTTCGTCATGCGCAACATGGTCAACTTCGATATCTAGCCGAGGAAATGCGATGTCATCCGATCTTGCGAGTTCCCTGACCGATCCCTCGATGCTGATCGCGGTACTGGTGGCGCTGGCGGTGTTTGCGACGCTATATACGCTGGCCATCCCCTTCTTCGAACGCGGTGATCTCAACCAGCGCATGAAGGCGGTCTCGACGGAGCGCGAGCAGATGCGTGCCCGCGAACGCGCGCGCATGAACGCCGAATCGACTGGCAGCAAGGCCTCGCTGCGCACGCAGAACAACCGCTCGGTTCGCCAGATCGTCGAGCGCTTCAATCTGCGCGAGGCGCTGGTCGACGAAAACACCATGAACAAGCTGAAGGCCGCCGGTTATCGCTCGGAAAACGCGCTCAACATGTTTCTGGTCGCGCGCTTTCTGCTCCCCTTCTGCTTTTTCGCACTCGCCATCTTCTGGGTGTTCGGCCTCGACCACCTCGTCGACAAGCCGACGCCGATTCGCTTTCTCGCAACGCTCTGCTTTGCCTATGTTGGCTTCTACGCGCCGAATATCTTCATCTCCAACAAGATGAAAAAGCGACAGCATTCGATCAAGCGCGCATGGCCCGACGCATTGGACCTGATGCTGATCTGCGTGGAATCGGGCATCTCGATCGAGGCGGCGATGCGCCGCGTCTCGGAAGAGCTTGGCGAGGCCTCCCCGCCGCTCGCCGAAGAGATGGTGCTGACGACGGCGGAGCTCTCCTTCCTGCCGGATCGCCGCGTCGCGCTCGAAAACCTCGGCACGCGTACGCAAATCCCCATCGTGCAGTCCGTCGTACAGGCGCTGATGCAGGCCGATCGCTACGGCACGCCGATCTCGCAGGCGCTGCGCGTCCTTGCCCAGGAAGGTCGCGACGAGCGCATGAACGAGGCGGAGAAGAAGGCCGCCGCGCTGCCGCCGAAGCTGACCGTGCCGATGATCCTGTTTTTCCTGCCTGTCCTGGTCGCCGTCATTCTCGGACCGGCCGGCATTCAGGTCGCCGACCGGTTCTAGCCCTCGCGCATCCGCCGCGCGCCGTTTCAGCACCACCGATTTTTAGGATAGACCGTCGCGCGGGACCGTGTGACATTCGATGGCGTCGCCCCCAGAGTGCGGAAAATCGCCATGTCGTCGCTCAGTGTCTTCCTCAGCATCCTCGCAACGCTCTCGATCGGCGCCATGAGCCCCGGGCCGAGCTTCGTTCTCGTCTCCAGGATAGCCGTGTCGCGCTCGCGCATCGACGGGCTTGCCGCGGCAGTCGGCATGGGTCTCGGCGGGGTTCTGTTCAGCATCCTGGCGCTGGCGGGGCTGACCGCCCTGCTGTCGCAGTTCGGATGGCTCTATCTGGCGCTGAAGATCATGGGCGGGCTCTATCTCGCCTATATTGCCTATCGCATCTGGCGCGGCGCAGGCGAGCCGCTCGAGATCGGCGAGACGGCTGCCGCCAACCGCGCCATCGGCCGCAGCTTCATGACGGCATTCCTGACGCAGGTCAGCAATCCGAAGACGATCGTCGTCTATGCCAGCATTTTCGCAGCACTTTTGCCGAAGACCATTCCGATGGAATTGTTCGTGGCGATCCCGCTGGGCGTCTTTGCCGTCGAGGCCGGGTGGTACACTATCGTGGCGTTGGCTTTCTCGGCCCGGCACCCGCGCCGTATCTACCTTGCCGCGAAGAAATGGATCGACCGCGCGGCCGGAGCCGTGATGGCCGGGCTCGGGCTGCAGCTTGTCACATCGGGCCTGAGCGGCCGGTAGCATTTGTCAGTTGGCGCTGGCCGTGGCGGTGCCGACATCCTTGGCGGCGAGCTTCTGCCAGGAATTCTGCTGCGACATCATCGAGCGGAGATAGGCGACGTTGGCATCGGCCTGCTGCGGCGAGAGTTCGCCGCGGGCGATCTTTTCAGCTTCCGGGAAGCGGCCCTGCAGGCCGACGACGAGCGCCAGGTTCTGGCGCACACGGCTATCGGCCGTCGGCTGGCTTGCGGCCTGGCGCAGATAGGTTTCGGCGGTCCTGAGATCGCGGGTCAGCACGTAGGACATGCCGAGGTTGGAAAGGATCGACGGTTCGCCCGGCTGCAGATCGAGCGCGTCGCGATAGCGCTGGCGGGCCTCGGCCGAGCGGCCGAGCTGATCGAGGATGGCACCCTGGGCGGAGACGAGCTTCCAGTCCGGGCGGTCGGCCGTCTGGGCGCGGCCGATGGTGTCGAGCGCCTGCTGCAGCTGGCCGGCGGCAGCCTGGGCCTTGCCATAGGCGGCAAGTACGTTGCGATCCTGCGGATTGGCGATCGCCACCTGCTGCATGACGGCGAGCGCCTGGGCGTCCCTGCCCTGCATGCGCAGCAGATTGGCGTAATTGACGCCGTTGACGGGATCGCGCGGGTTCTTGTCGTAGGCCTGGCCGATCCGATCGGTGGCGGAGCGCACCTCCTGATCGTTCATCGTCTCGATCGGCTTGTTCAGCGCGACCGGGATGGAGCCCGTCGTCATCTTGTCCTTGGTGGTGTTGCAGCCGGCCAGCATCAGGGCCAACATGGCGGTCGCCGCGCACTGGAGAAGACGGGTTTTCGAATAGGTGTCGACCAAAGCAGCCATCGCGGTTTCCTGAAATCAGAAATCGGCGCCTGACCTAAAAGCGGAACAGGGAAAGGCTTTGACGCAATCTTCACTCAAGCAATAGTCTGTTAACCCTAACGGAACGTTAAGATGCGATTCCCGGACGCGCCCGAAGGATAAACAATGCCCCCGTTCCAGCTCATCGAAAGACCGACCCCCTTCAACAGCAAGGGCGGCCAGACCCTGCCGATCTTCGCCGTCACGCCGGCGCATATCGAAACCGGGACGATCGATCCGATCGCGCTCGATTGGGCGAAGAAGGCGGGCTACAAGGCCGAGAGCGGTTCGCTGCTGCTGATCCCCACGGCGGAAGGCCATCTCGGCGGCGCTCTGTTCGGCCTCGGCACCAATCCTTCGGAGCAACCCTACATCACCGGCAAGCTGGCGCGATCGCTGCCGGCGGGCGACTGGCACATCGAGACGGCGCCGCTGACGGCCAACCGACTGGCGCTCGGCTTCGGCCTCGGGAGCTACCGCTTCGACCGCTACAAATCCGAGAAGCAGACGGCCGGAACGCTGATGATCCCGCGCGATGCCGATGCAGCCGACATCAAGCGGCAGCTGGCCGGCGTGTTTCTCGCCCGCGACCTGATCAACACGCCCACCAACGACATGGGCCCGAACGAGCTGGAAGCAGCGTTCCGCGGGCTTGCGGCGCACTACAAGGCCGAGATCTCGGTGATCTCGGGCGACGACCTCCGGCATAATTTCCCGCTGGTGCACACAGTCGGCCGTGCCAGCGCCGACGCGCCGCGCCTGATGGAACTGCGCTGGGGCAAGAAGGGCCATCGCAAGATCACGCTCGTCGGCAAGGGCGTGTGCTTCGACACCGGCGGCCTGGACATCAAACCCGCCTCCTCGATGCTTCTGATGAAGAAGGACATGGGGGGTGCTGCCAACGTCATGGGCCTGGCGCTGATGATCATGGACGCCAAGCTGAAGGTCGACCTGCGCGTCGTCATCCCCGTCGTCGAGAACTCGATCTCTTCGAACGCCTTCCGGCCGGGCGATATCTACAAGAGCCGCAAGGGGCTCACCGTGCAGATCGACAACACCGACGCCGAGGGTCGCCTGATCCTGGCCGACGCGCTCTCCTATGCCGACGAGGAAGAGCCCGACCTGATGATCGACATGGCGACGCTGACGGGGGCGGCGCGCGTTGCGCTCGGACCCGACCTGCCGCCCTTCTTCACCGACGACACGGATCTCGCGCGCGACCTGATGGAATCGAGCCTCGAGACCGACGATCCGCTGTGGCGGCTGCCGCTCTATGCCGGCTACGAAAAGGACATCCGCGCGAAGTTCGCCGATATCACCAATGCACCCTCGGGCGGTATGGCCGGCGCAATCACTGCGGCGCTGTTCCTGAAGCGCTTCGTCAGCAATACCAAAAGCTGGGCGCATTTCGACATCTACGGCTGGGCCCCCTCCGAGCGGCCGCATTCGCCGGGCGGCGGCGAGGCGCAGGCGATCCGGGCGCTCTATCATCATATCCGCGAGAGCGTTCGTTAACCTCGGACGAACCTGATCGTTAAAATTTTATTCACCTTGCGGGGCGGCAGATCAGCCGCCCCATTGCGTTGCGCGGGCGCGTGCCGGAAAATGGAACGCAGACGTAACGAATGCGGGCGTAACGAATGCGGGAGGGGCCGTGCCGATCGAATTGACCGCATCGCAGGCGCTAGGCCTCTGGCACGGCGTGTCGCTCGACCAGGTTCGCCACGACGACCGCGATTTGACATTGCGCCAGATGGCGATCCTGCTGCATATCTATCTCGTGCCGCCGCCGCATACGGTGCGCGGACTGGCCGCCGAGCTCAATGTCACCAAGCCGGTCATCACCCGGGCGCTCGATACGATGGGCGAGATGGGGCTGGTGGACCGGGTGCGCGATGACAGCGACCGGCGCAACGTGTTGATCAAGCGCACCGTGGGCGGCGCGCTTTACCTGGAAAAGCTGGGCGACCGCGTGCGCGAGCACGGGCGTCGGCTGTGACTTTAAGGACAAGACCATGACGACGCTTGACCGCCGCCTGCACGCCTTCAGAGACGATCTCGCCGAGCGCGCACTGGAAGGACAGGTCACGGCGCAGCGCTTTACCGACGGCACGCCGGCGCGCATCGCAGTACCGGTCGTGGGGCTGCGGCCTCGGCCTGACGCGACCGTTGGTATCGACACCGAGCTTTTGTTCGGCGAGGACGTAACCGTGCTCGACCGCGCCGAGGGATGGTGCTGGATCAAGGCGCGGTCGGACAATTACGTCGGCTATCTACCGGAGAGTGCGGTGAGCGATAAGGCGCCCGCGCCGACGCATATCGTGACCGTTCAGCGCACCTTCCTCTATCGCGAGCCGGAACTGCGCAAACCCTACACCAGCATTCTTTCGATGGGCAGCCGCGTGGCCGTGGCCGGCACCGCCGAGGCGCGCGGCAACCACTATGTGACGCTGGAAGACGGCACGGCGATCTTCGCCAAGCATGTGGAGCCGATCGGCGCACTTGATGGCCACGACTATGTCGATATCGCCGCCCGCTTTGTCGAAACGCCTTATCTCTGGGGTGGTCGTTCGGGGCTCGGGATCGACTGCTCGGGCCTGGTGCAGCTTTCCATGCTGATGACCGGCCGGGAAGCGCCGCGCGATACCGACATGCAGGCGGCTGGACTGGGCGCACCGATTGCGCGCGAGGAGCTGCGACGCGGCGACCTGGTGTTCTGGAAGGGGCATGTGGCGATCGTGGAGGATGCGGAGACGATCCTGCATGCGACCGGCCATACCATGACGGTGGTGCGCGAGAATTTCGAAGAGGCCGTTCAGCGCATCGGCTGGCTCTACGAGCAGCCCAACGGCTATCGCCGCCCGATCATGTAACCGGCGGTTTCGGCCATGCGGTGACGCCGCCAGACCAAGTCTCGAAGGCCTTGGACAATCGCAGAACGCGCATGTCGTCGAAGCGGGGGCCGACGATCTGCAGGCCGATCGGCATGCCGGATCTCGAGAAGCCGCAATTGATCGACGAGGCCGGCTGCTCCGACATGTTCCAGGGAACGGTGAAGGCGATGTGCTCGAAGGGGCGAGCCGGATCGTTGGTGGGCGAAGCCCATTCGGCCGGATAGGAGACGATCGGATTGGTCGGCGAGAGCACCGCATCGACCGTCTCGAACAGCGCGCCGCAGGCCTTGCGCATCTCGATCGTCTGGTTGAAGCCCTTTACCGCTGCAACACCGCTGACATCGGCCCCGCCCTTCGCCCAGCCGTAGATATAGGGAAGGATGCTTTCCCGGCGCTCCTCGCTCAGCCCCTCGATATCGCCCCAGAAGCGGGCGCGCCAGAAATCATCGAGCCCATCCAGCATGGCGCGCGACAGAACCGGGCCGACGGGCACGATGACGGCGCCCGCGCGCTCGAACTGTTGCGCCGCCGCGACGACGGCCACCTTTACCTCGTCCTCGGCACCGAGGCCGCAGCCGGCGTCGAGCATCAGACCGATGCGAATGCCTGACATGTCGAGATCAAGATCGGTCCAGTCGATATCGTTGGGCGGGAGGCTAGTGCCATCGCGCCAGTCCGGCCGCGAGAGAGTGGCCATGGCGAGCGCCGCGTCATCGACGGTGCGCGTCATCGGCCCGGCGCAGCGGCCGACGTAATAGGGATCGACGGGGATGCGGCCGTGGCTGGGCTTGAAGCCGAAGATGCCGGTCCAGCCGGCCGGAAGCCGCACGGAGCCGCCGATATCGGTGCCGATATGGAGCGGCCCGTAGCCAGCGGCCGCCGCCGCCGAGGCGCCGGCGCTGGAACCGCCAGGGTTCTGGCTGACATCCCAAGGGTTGCGGCTGAGCTTGTGGAAACTCGAGAGGCCGGACGAGAGCATGCCGTAATCCGGGCATGTGGTCTTGGCGAAGATGATGGCGCCATCCTCGCGCATGCGGGCGGCGATGGGGGCGTCGTCGAGCGCCGGCGTCAGCTCGACGGCCTTGGTGCCGAGCGGAACGGGCTGGCCTTTCGTGGCGATCAGTTCCTTGAGGGTAACCGGGATGCCATCGAGCGGGCCCAGCGTTTCGCCCCTCGCCCAGCGTTCGGTCGAGGCCTTGGCCTGCGCGCGGGCGGCGTCGGGATCGTAGAGATAAAGAGCTGAGATATGCGGTTCCCAGGTGGCGATATGTGGCTCCAGAGCCAGCCAGTATTCCAGCGGAGACAGTATCTTCTTTTCGAAGTGCCGCTTCAGTTCGCGGATGCTCAGGTCGATCTCGGTCATGGCGCGGTCTTTCAAAATGACATCATCAAATCAGCGGAGTCTTCAATCAGCGACGTCCTCGATCAGCGACTGGCCTCACGGGGATCGAGCAGGTCACGCAGGCCGTCGCCGAGCAGGTTGAAGCCGAGGACGGAGAGAGCGATGGCAAGGCCGGGCAGGATGGCGAGCCAGGGGGCAAGGCCGAGGAAGGTTTGGGCATCGGCAAGCATCCGCCCCCAGCTGGGCGCCGGCGGGGCAAGACCGAGACCGAGGAAGCTGAGGCCCGCTTCGGTGAGCACGGCGAGGCCGAGCTGGATGGTCGCCTGGACGATGAGCTGGCTCATGATATTGGGCAGCACGTGACGCAGCGAGATCGCCAGCCGCGTATTGCCGAGCGCACGGGCGGCGAGCACGTAATCGCGGCTCCAGGCCTGCAGCGCGCTTGCCAGCGTGACGCGGGCAAAGACCGGAATGAGGAAGGTTGCGATGGCAGCGATCGCCGTCATCCGGCCGCCGCCGAGGAAGGCGCCGAGCATCATTGCCGAGAGGATGGGAGGGAGCGCGAAGATGACGTCGCAGACGCGCATCAAGAGCGTTTCGAAGATGCCGCGGAAAGCGGCCGCGGAAAGGCCGGCAATGGCGCCGAGCGTGGCGCCGATGGCGACGGCGACGATGGCGATCGACAGCGAATTCCAGCAGCCGACCATCAGCACGGAGAGCACGTCGCGGCCGAACTGATCCGTGCCGAATAGGCCGAAGCTGAAGGGTGGCTGCAGCTTGTGGATGATCTGCATCTTGGCTGGCGGCAGCGGCGTCCAGACGAGCGACAGCAGCGCGATGGCCACCAAGCACGCGACGATCGCGGCGCCGACGGCCAGATTCAAGCGCTTGATGCCCCGCATGCGGCGGCGGGCAATCCCGGTTTCATTGGAGACCAAGGGCGCCATCTCAGATCTCCTTCCTGAGGCGCGGGTCGATCGCGAGATAGGAGAGATCGACCAGGGAATTCATGAGGATGACGAGGCCGGCGAAGAACAGCACGACATCCTGCATGACGACGATATCGCGCTGCGACAGCGCCTGATAGGCGAGACGTCCGAGGCCGGGGAGATTGAAGACATTCTCGACAAGGACGGCGCCCGCCACCAGGAAGGTGAATTGCAGACCGAGAATGGTAAGGATCGGCACCAGCGCATTGGGCACCGAGTGGCGCCAGAGCACGGTGCCATCCGACAGCCCCTTGGCACGAGCGGTGCGGGTGAAATCCTCGTGCAGCGTGTCCAGCACCGCCGAGCGGGTGACACGGGTGAGCACGCCCGCCTGCGGCAGCGCCAGCGCCACCGATGGCATCAGCAAGGCCTTCAGCGCCGGCCAGACGCCGGCGCTCCAGCCCGGAAACCCGCCTGCCGGCATCAGCCCGAGCGTGGTCGAGAACAGGATGATCAGCAGCAGCGCCACCCAGAAGGCCGGCACCGCGATGCTGACCTGAGAAAATACTGCCGCTATCGCATCGACGATGCCACCGCGCCTGGACGCGGCGGTGACGCCAAGCGGGATGGCGATTGCGACGGAGAGCAGGATGGCGATGAGTGCGAGCGGCAGGGTGACGGCGAGGCGCTCGACAATCAGGCCGGCGACCGGAACGCCGTAGGTGTAGGAGCGCCCGAGATCGCCGGTGAAAACACCGGCCAGCCACTCGGCGTAGCGCACCAGCAGCGACCGGTCGAGGCCGAGTTCATGGCGCAGCGCCGCCAGCGTTTCCGGCGAGGCGGAGGTGCCGAGCATGATGGACGCCGGGTCGCCAGGGAGCATGTCCATGACCGCGAAGATCAGGAGAGAGACCACGAGCAGCGTGACGATGAGGCCGAGCAGGCGGCGCAGCAGGAGGGCGATCATGCGGCGGGCCGGAGGATAGGGTTTACAGTTGCGGGTGGGACACCCCCCTCTGCCCTCTCCGTCACATCCCGC
>UBVW01000010.1:0-49610 GCA_900469085.1 Hyphomicrobiales bacterium
ACCCCCCTTGTAACTTGACGATTGCCGCATCGGATCTAGCTCCTCCCTGCGGTGACGGACCGGAGCCCGCTACCCCCTTGGGCGTTGAAGCCCGTGTCAGAGCCGGGGCCAAGTCCGTCGTTCCATCGAACCCGAACAGTCGCCAGGGCCGCTTGCGCAAGCAAAGCCCGCTTAGACAAGGATGGGACAAGATGGAAAATGTCGTCGGTATTGATGTTTCGAAGGATCGTCTTGACGTGCATGTGCTGGCGTCGGGCGAGAGTTTTGTGGTCGCCAATGACCATGATGGCCTGGACGGGCTTTGCGCGCGTCTCTTGAAGGACGGAGCCGACATCGTCGCTCTGGAGGCGACGGGCGGCTACGAGATGCTTTGCGTCGCCGCCCTTTCGGGTGCTGGCCTTGTCGTTGTCGTGGTCAATCCGGCCCAGGTGCGGGCCTATGCCCATGCCTTGGGAAGACGGGCGAAGACGGATCCGATCGATGCCGCGGTGATTGCCCGCTTCGCGGCGGCGACCAAGCCGCAGATCCGGCCGCTGCGCGATGCGGAAAGCCAAGCGCTGTCGGCCCTTGTTTCCCGCCGCCGGCAGATCGTTTCGATGATCACGGCCGAGGAGCAACGGTTGCGCATGGCATTGGCCAAAGAGACGCAGAAGAGCATCAGGCGTCTGCTCTCCGCGCTCAGGCGCGAGCTCGATAGCCTGAACGGCGAGATCGACGTTCATATCCGAAAGTCGCCTCTTTGGCGGGTTCGCGAGACGCTTCTGACCTCGGTGCCGGGGGTCGGACGCATCACCGCTCGCACGCTGCTGGCCGAGATGCCGGAGCTTGGCAGCCTGGACCGAAGGCAGATCGCCGCGCTTGCCGGCCTTGCGCCATGGACGCGCCAGTCGGGCCAATGGCGCGGCCGAAGCTTCATCGGCGGCGGCCGGGCGGTGGTGCGCACGGCGCTGTTCATGGCTGCTCTGGTGGCCTGCCGTCACAATCCCGCGCTGAAGGCCTTCCGCAACCGACTGGTCGAAGCAGGCAAGACCAAGATGGCGGCCACCGTCGCCGCCATGCGCAAGCTGCTCACCATTCTCAACGCCATCATCAGGGACAATAAACCATGGCAAAACGCTTGACCGGCAAGACAGTCGCTCTGTCCTGCCGGACATCTCCCCCTCAAGGGGGGAGATCGACTCGNNCCCAGCCAATCTCCCCCCTTGAGGCGGAGATGTCCGGCAGGACAGAGGGGGGTACCACGAACTCAATGCCACCCATCCCCTCACCGCCCCAGATAATTCTCGATCACCTTCGGATCGGAACTGATGAAATCGATCGACCCTTCGGCCAGCACCGAGCCTTCGGCAAGACACGTCACCTTGACGCCGAGATCGCGGATGAACCCCATGTCATGCTCGACGACAACCACCGAGCGGGTCTTGGCGATTTCCTTGAGCAGGATCGCCGTCTCCGCCGTCTCCGCATCCGTCATCCCCGCCACCGGCTCGTCGACCAAAAGCAGCTTCGGCTCCTGTGCGAGCAGCATCCCGATCTCCAGCCACTGCTTCTGCCCATGACTCAGATTGGCGGCAAACTCGTCGCGGCGGTGCGTCAGCCGCACCGTCGCCAAAATCTCGTCGATGCGCGCACGATCCTCCTCCGACAGCCGGTAGAACAGCGTCGAAAACACCCCGCGCCGACGATTCAGCGCCAGTTCGATATTGTCCCACACGGTGTGGCTCTCGAACACCGTCGGCTTCTGGAACTTGCGGCCGATGCCGAGCTGGGCGATGTCGGCCTCGTCGAGCTTGGTGAGATCAGTCTGGCCGTTGAAGAACACCTCGCCGGTGTCGGGTCGCGTCTTGCCGGTGATGATGTCCATCATCGTCGTCTTTCCGGCGCCGTTCGGGCCGATGATGGCGCGCAGCTCGCCGGGCTCGATGACGATGGAGAGCGAATTCAGCGCCTTGAAGCCGTCGAAAGAGACCGAGACGTTGTTGAGGTAGAGCACGCTGCTGGGCTTGATATCAGGGATCATGGCGCTCACTCCGCGGGCTGGATTTTAGCATCGACGCCGTCTTCGCGGCCGGCCGACGGCGTGTCGTTCGAGACGGGCTTGCGCTTGCCGAGATACGGTCCGATCGTGCCGACGATGCCCTTTGGCAGGAACAGCGTTACGGCGACGAACAGGCCGCCCAGCGCAAAGAGCCAGAATTCTGGAAACAGGCCGGTGAAGATCGTCTTGCCGCCGTTGACGAGGATGGCGCCGATGATCGGCCCGATCAGCGTCGAGCGACCGCCGACCGCCGTCCAGATGACGACTTCGATCGAGTTGGCAGGCGCGAATTCACCGGGGTTGATGATCCCCACCTGCGGCACGTAGAGCGCGCCGGCAATGCCCGCCATCATCGCCGAGACGACGAAGGTGAAGAGCTTGAAGTGCTCGACCCTGTAGCCGAGGAAGCGCGTGCGGCTTTCCGCATCGCGCACCCCGACCAGCACCTTGCCGAACTTCGACCGCACGATGGCGGACGCGATCATGAGCGACAGCGCCAGGAAGATCGCGGTGGCGGCGAACAGCGCGGCACGGGTGCCATCGGCCTGGATATTGTAGCCGATGATATCCTTGAAATCGGTCAGGCCGTTATTGCCGCCGAAACCCATGTCGTTGCGGAAGAAGGCCAGTAGCAGCGCGTAGGTCATCGCCTGGGTGATGATCGAGAGATAGACGCCGTTGACGCGACTGCGGAAGGCGAACCAGCCGAAAACGAAGGCGAGAAGGCCCGGCACGACGAGCACCATCAGCGCCGCAAACCAGAAGTGGTTGAACCCGTACCAGAACCACGGCAGTGCCTTGTAGTTCAGGAACACCATGAAATCGGGCAGGATGGGGTCGCCGTAGCTGCCGCGCGGGCCGATCTGGCGCATCAGGTACATGCCCATCGCATAGCCCCCGAGCGCGAAGAAAGCGCCGTGGCCGAGCGAGAGAATGCCGCAAAAGCCCCAGACAAGATCGAGCGCCAGCGCCAAAAGCGCATAGGTGAGGTATTTGCCGAACAGCGACATGATGTAGGTCGGGATATGCAGCGGGCTGGTAGCCGGCGTCAGAAGGTTGAGCGCCGGCACCAGCACGGCGATCGCAAGCAGAAGAACCAGTGCTACGATGATCTTGCGATCGAGAGATCGGAGAAGGAAGGCCGTAATCATGCTTCCACCGCCCTTCCTTTGAGTGCGAAGAGCCCACGCGGCCGCTTCTGGATGAAGAGAATGATCAGCACCAGCACCAGGATTTTGCCGAGCACGGCGCCGGCGAAGGGCTCGAGGAACTTGTTGACGACGCCGAGCGACAGCGCTCCAACAAGCGTCCCCCACAGATTGCCGACACCGCCGAACACAACGACCATGAAGCTGTCGATGATGTAGCTCTGACCGAGGTTCGGCGAGACGTTGTCGATCTGCGAGAGCGCCACGCCCGCCATGCCGGCGATACCGGAGCCGAGCGCGAAGGTGAAGGCATCGACCCAGCCGGTGCGGATACCCATCGACGAGGCCATGCGGCGGTTCTGCGTGACGGCACGCATCTGCAGGCCGAAGGCGGAACGCTTGAGCAACATGAGGAGCGTCACGAACACGGCCATCGAGAAGACGATGATCCACAACCGGTTCCAGGTGATCGACAGCCCGCCGAGTTCGAACGCGCCCGACATCCAGCTTGGATTGCGCACTTCGCGGTTGGTTGGCCCGAAGATCGAGCGCACGGCCTGCTGGAGGATCAGCGACACGCCCCAGGTGGCGAGCAGCGTTTCCAGCGGCCGGCCGTAGAGATAGCGGATGACGACGCGCTCGATGACGAGGCCGACGAAACCGGTGAAGACGAAGGCGGCGGGAACCGCGAAGGCCAGCGAGTAGACTTCGAGGCTGGGGAAATTCGAAGAGATATACTGCTGCACGACGTAGGTCGTGTAGGCGCCGATCATCACCATCTCGCCATGCGCCATGTTGATGACACCCATGACCCCGAAGGTGATGGCCAGGCCGATGGCGGCAAGCAGCAGTACCGAGCCAAGCGACAGGCCGTACCAGACGTTCTGCACGACATCCCAGAGCGCCAGGCTGCGGTTGATACCGTTGATATGCGTCTGGATCTCGCCCTTCAGCTCATCGGGCGCGGTCGCCATCGCCGTGGTCAGGATGGTCAGCGCATTGCGCCCACCACGGGCGGCGATGGTATCGATGGCGGATTTCTTATCCTCGGCGCTGACGTCGCTTTTCAGCATCATCACGGCGCGCGCCGCCTCCATCGTATTCTTGACGTCGGCGTCCTTCTCGGCGGCCAGCGCGGAATTGAGGAGATCCAGATTGGCAGGGTCGGCATCGCGCAGGAGGCCTTGAGCGGCGGCAAGACGCGCGCCGCGATCGGGCGACAGCAGCGTCAGCTGGCTCATGGCCGAGCTGATCACACCGCGCAGCGAATTGTTGATCCGGACCTTCGACATGTAGTCGGGATCGATATCTGCAACCGCGTCGCCTGAGATCGGATCGGAAAAAGTCGGTTCGTTCTCTGTGCCGCCCTGCAGCAGGACCGGGCCGCCGGTTTCTGAATTGACGTAGAGCTGGCCGTCGCTGAGCTGCTGCAGGATCTCGCTGACATGGCTGTCGCCGGATGCGACCAGCGCCTTGATGGCGGCCTCACGTTCCGGGAAATCGCCGACACCGAGCGCATCGACGAGCGCGTGGATGTCCTCCTGCGCCTTCAGCGCGGTCGCAAACGCCGGCAGAGCCAGGCAAAGGGTCAAAAGAAGAATCTTGAGGGCGCGATACATCGGCGTCTTGCCTCGGTTATCGTTGGCCTACCGGCACAATCGGGAAAAGGTGAGCCTTGTTTCGGCATCGGTCCGCACCGCGGAGCTTTGCCGTCCGAAGCTTCAAGGCGGCACTTCGGAGAGAGAACTTCCGCCCGGACAGGAGGGCCGGACGGAAGCTGTTTTCAGGCTTCTAGAATGAAGGGGTGTCCACTCAGGAGCCCTTGCCGCCGCACTTGCCCGTTGCGACATTGAAGTTGCCGCAGTTCATGGGCTTGCGCCAATCGGAGATCAGGTCCTTGGAGTCGGGCAGGAAGTCCGACCATTCGTCGCCGACGACAGCAGGGGTCTGCTGGACGATTTCGAACTGGCCGTTGGCCTGGATTTCGCCAATGAGAACCGGCTTGGTGATGTGGTGGTTCGGCATGACCGTGGCATAGCCGCCCGACAGGTTCGGAACCGTGGTGCCGATGATCGAGTCGAGCACCTTGTCGGTGTCGGTTGTGCCGGCGGCCTGAACGGCCTTAACCCATGCGTTGAAGCCGATATAGGCAGCTTCCATCGGGTCGTTGGTCACGCGCTTGTCGTTCTTGGTGAACGCATGCCATTCCTTGATGAACTTCTTGTTCGCAGGGCTTTCGACCGACTCGAAGTAGTTCCAGGCAGCGAGGTGGCCGACGAGCGGCTTGGTATCGAGACCGGCAAGCTCTTCTTCGCCGACCGAGAAGGCGACGACGGGAATGTCGGTTGCCTTGACGCCCTGGTTGCCGAGCTCCTTGTAGAACGGAACGTTGGCGTCACCGTTGATGGTGGAGACGACGGCGGTCTTCTTGCCAGCGCCACCGAATTCCTTGATCTTGGAGACTTCCGTCTGCCAGTCGGAGAAGCCGAACGGCGTGTAGTTGACGATGATGTCTTCCTTCGGAATGCCCTTGGCGATCAGGTAGGCTTCCAGGATCTTGTTGGTGGTGCGCGGATAGACGTAGTCGGTGCCTTCGAGAACGAAGCGCTTAACGCCTTCCTTTTCCATCAGGTAGTCGACAGCCGGGATGGCCTGCTGGTTCGGAGCAGCACCGGTGTAGAAGATGTTGCGCGAGGACTCTTCGCCTTCATACTGGACCGGGTAGAACAGGATGGAGTTGAGTTCTTCGAAAACCGGCAGGACCGACTTGCGCGAGGACGACGTCCAGCAACCGAAGACGGCCGCGACCTTGTCCTTCTCGATCAGCTCGCGTGCCTTTTCGGCAAACAGCGGCCAGTCGGAAGCCGGATCGACGACGACGGCTTCGAGCTTCTTGCCGAGAAGGCCGCCCTTCTTGTTCTGCTCGTCGATGAGCATCAGCATGGCGTCTTTCAGCGTCGTTTCGGAGATCGCCATCGTGCCGGACAGCGAATGCAGGACGCCGACCTTGATGGTGTCGTCGGCCGCAACGGCTCCATGGAATGCGGCCGTGGCCGACATGACGGCGCCGAGCACGGCACCGGAAACATATGATCTCAGATTCATCTGGTTGATCCCCTCTTCTTGTTCCGACAACAGGCCTGAAACGGCGATTAACTGTTGCTTAAGGGACTATCCGGTGCTGCACTGCGAAAGCGTATACGCGAAATGACGTAGGTGACGGGGCGAAATGTGCAGTTTTGCGTTGCAATGCACTCTTAAGCGCCCCAACGATCCATGTTACGAACATGTCACAAGAAGAATGAGGGGCCGGTAGACAGGCATGGCAGCGCGGCAACGCATTATCCCCGTCAGGCGCGAGTATAACCGCTGGGTCGCCAACCAGACGCTGGAAGACTATGCGCTGCGCTTTACCGCCAAGAGCGCCCGGCAATTCTCCTCGCAGCGCATCTCGCAGACGGCTATCGGCGCCATCTCCTTCCTGGCGCTGGAGGCGATCGGCGGCGCCATTACCCTTTCCTACGGCACCACCAACGCCTTCTACGCCATCATCGTCGCCTCGGTCGCCATGCTCGCCATCGGCCTGCCGATCAGCCGCTATGCCATCCGCCACGGCGTCGATATCGACCTACTCACCCGCGGCGCCAGCTTCGGCTATATCGGCTCGACCATCACCTCGCTGATCTATGCCAGCTTCACCTTCATGCTGTTTGCCATTGAGGCATCGATCATGTCCGGCGCGCTGGAGCTGACGCTCGGCATACCGCTCTGGATCGGCTACATCATCAGCGCCGTCATGGTGATCCCGCTGGTCACCCACGGCGTCCGCCTCATCAGCCGCTTCCAGCTGCTCACCCAGCCCTTCTGGATCGTCCTCAACGTCCTGCCGTTCATCTTCATCGCCGTGATGGACTGGGAGAAATTCGACCTCTGGCGCGCCTTCGCGGGCATCCGCCATGCCTCCGGCCCCTCGGGCACCGTCGCCCCCTTCGACCTCGTCGAGTTCGGCGCCGCCTCGGCGGTCATTCTGGCGCTGATGTCGCAGATCGGCGAGCAGGCCGACTTCCTGCGCTTCCTGCCGCCGGAAAAGCAGACGAAGTGGCGCCACCGCCTCGCCGTCTTCCTCGCCGGACCCGGCTGGGTGATCATCGGCGCGCCGAAACTGCTGGCCGGCTCCTTCCTCGTCGTGCTTACCTTCGCGTCCGGCGTCCCCGCCGATCGCGCCGCCGACCCGGCGCAGATGTACCTCACCGCCTTCGGCTACATGATCCCCTGGCACAATGCCGCGCTTTTGCTGATGGCCGCCTTCGTCATGGTCTCGCAGCTGAAGATCAACGTCATGAACGCCTATGCCGGGTCGCTGGCATGGTCGAACTTCTTCTCCCGCCTCACCCACAGCCATCCGGGCCGCGTCATCTGGCTCGTCTTCAACGTGGCGATCGCACTGCTCCTGATGGAACTCGGCATCTACAAGCTGCTGGAGGAAACGCTCGGCATCTTCTCGATCATCGCCATGGCATGGCTCTGCACCATCTCGGCCGATCTCTTCATCAACAAGCCGCTCGGCCTCGCTCCAGCAGGCATCGAGTTCAAGCGCGCCCATCTCTACGATATCAACCCCGTCGGCCTCGGCGCCATGACACTGTCGGCAACGATCGCCCTCATCGCTCATTTCGGCGCGTTCGGCGACATCGCCGCATCGCTGGCGCCCTATATCACCCTCGTCGTTGCCCTCATTGCCTCGCCTGCCATCGCCTGGGCCACGAAGGGCAAGTTCTACCTAGCCCGCAAGCCGCGTCAGAGCTGGAAGAACCTCACCAACATCACCTGCTCCGTCTGCGAGCACCCCTTCGAGCCTGAGGACATGGCCTGGTGTCCCGCCTATGCCGCGCCGATCTGCTCGCTCTGCTGCTCGCTGGACAGCCGCTGCCACGACATGTGCAAGCCGAACGCGCATCTCAACGCGCAGGTCGGCTATGTCGCCAGGGCCGTCTTGCCCGAGACCATTGTCCAGAAGCTCACCACACGCCTCGGCCGCTACGGCATCGCCGTCGTGCTGGCGCTGACCGCCGTCGGCGCCATCCTCGCGATGATCGCCCATCAGGTCTCCTCTGCCTCGCCGGAGACCGCAGAGGTCGTCAACGGCACGATCCTCATCGTCTTCTTCGTCTTTTCGGTTATTGCCGGCGTCGTCTGCTGGTTCTACGTGCTGGCCCATGACAGCCGTGTCGTGGCGGAGGAAGAATCCTCGCGTCAGAACACGCTGCTGCTTAAGGAAATCGCCGCCCACAAGAAGACTGACGCCGCCTTGCAGGCCGCCAAGGAAACCGCCGAGGCCGCCAACCGCGCCAAGAGCCGCTACGTCGTCGGCCTCAGCCACGAACTGCGCACGCCGCTCAACGCCGTGCTCGGCTACGCCCAGATCCTCGAACGCGACGAAACCATCCCGACGCCGCGCCAGTCCTCCATCAAGGTCATCCGCCGCTCGGCCGAGCATCTCTCCGGCCTGATCGACGGGCTGCTTGATATCTCGAAGATCGAGGCCGGCCGCCTGCAGGTCTATTCCAACGAGATCAACATCCAGGATTTCCTTGACCAGATCGTCGACATGTTCCGCCCGCAGGCGCTGGCCAAGGGTTTGACGTTCCAGCACCAGCGCGCGCCCGCCCTGCCCCAGTTCGTGCGCACCGACGAGAAGCGCCTGCGCCAGATCCTCGTCAACCTGCTGTCAAACGCCATCAAGTTCACCGACGAGGGCACAGTGACCTTCGACGTCGCCTACCGCAGCCAGGTCGCGACCTTCACAGTCTCCGACACCGGCCGCGGCATCGCCGAGAAGGACTTGAGCCGCATCTACGAACCGTTCCAGCGCGGCGAGGCCGAGAGCATCCGCCCCATGCCCGGCCTCGGCCTCGGCCTCACCATCACCCGCCTGCTCACCAACACGCTGGGTGGCGAAATCGCCGTCACCAGCGAGAAGGACAAGGGCTCGACCTTCAAGGTCCGCCTGATGCTGTCGGCCGTGCTGCGCGAGATGGCGGCGCCGCCGCAGGAGAAGAAGATCGTCAGCTATGACGGCCCGCGCCGCACCATCGTCGTCGTCGACGACAACGAGGACCACCGCGAGATGATGCGGGAGATCCTGGTGCCGCTCGATTTCGTCGTGCTGACGGCGGCAAGCGGCACCGATTGCCTGACGTTGATCGAGGGCATCCAGCCCGATCTCTTCCTCGTCGATATCCTGATGCCGGGCATGAACGGCTGGCAGCTGGTCTCGCGCCTGCGCGAAGCCGGCCAGACGGCGCCGATCGTCATGCTCTCGGCCAATATCGGCGACGCCGCCGCCCACAGCGACAGCGACGACAGCCACAACGACGCCATCGGCAAACCCGTCGATATCCGCCGCCTGCGCGACAAGCTGGCACTGCATCTCGGTCTGAAGTGGATATATGCGCAAGATATTCCGGCACCTGTCGTCAAGATCGAGCAACCGATGACAAGCCCCGGCGACGCGCATGTGCAGGAATTGCTGCGTCTCGGCGAGATCGGCTACATCAGGGGCATCGAGGCCAAGCTCGCCGACCTTGCCAAGCTGGAGGCAAATCAGCCATTTACGGAGGAACTTCGATCCTATGTCGCCGCCTTCGATCTCAACGGCTTCATGACCTTCCTGAAGCGCTTCGACGAAAAGGTGGAACACATTGGCTGAACTCCCGCGCGATATCGTTCTGTTGGTCGACGACTCGCCGGAGGCTCTGGGCTTCCTCACCGACGCGCTGGAGCAATCCGGCTTCTCCGTGCTGATCGCCACCTCCGGCTCGGCCGCGCTCAACATCGTCGAGCGCATCACCCCCGACCTGATCCTGCTCGACGCGGTTATGCCCACCATGGATGGCTTCGAGACCTGCCGACGGCTGAAGGCCAATCCGGCGATCAGCCAGATCCCCGTCATCTTCATGACCGGCCTGACGGAGACGGAGCATGTCGTCCACGCGCTGGAATCCGGCGGCGTCGATTATCTGACAAAGCCGATCAACATCGACGAACTGCGCGCCCGCATCGGCGTGCACCTCAAGAACGCCCGCTCCGCCCAGAGCGCCCGCGTGGCCCTCGACGCCGCCGGACGCCATCTGCTGGCGGTCAAGGGCGACGGCAACATTCATTGGTCGACCCCGCAGGCGACCCGCCTCGTCAACGCCGCCATGGGCAGCGACGACGGCATCGATACCGTGATCGCAACGATCGCCGCCTGGATGAAGGACCGCACCGCCGCCACCCGCGACGCGACCATCGCCGTCGCCCATGGCGGCCAGGACGTGCTGCAACTCGCTTTCCTCGGCACGATCGGCCCTGACGAATATCTCTTCCGCCTGACCGCCAGCCAGCGCGCCGACGACCAGGTGCTACGCCAGCGCTTCGCGCTCACTCATCGCGAATCCGAGGTCCTGCTGTGGATCGCCAAGGGCAAGGCCAACCGCGATATCGGCGAAATCCTCGGCCTCTCGGCCCGCACGGTGAACAAGCACCTCGAGCAGATCTACGTCAAACTCGGCGTCGAAAACCGCGCTTCCGCCGCAGTCAAGGCCGCGCACGTGCTGCATGAGACGTAGGTTGGCCCCAACAGCGAAAAAGGCGCTCACACTTTAGAAAGCACACACGGATATCCTTGCACAGAAGGCCCGCAAGCGGGCATGGCATCAAGATGATATCCGGCAGGTCATGAAGGACAGGCTTTACTATGTGGATCGGCTGCGGATTTCCGCCTTCGCGATCCTGATCCTCTATCACTCCTCGGCGGCCTTCTTCACCGACATGGGTTGGCTGATCCACAGCGACCGGACCAGCCCGGCGCTCTCGCTCATCATGGAATTCCCGCGCGCCTGGCGGCTGGCGCTGTTGTTCTTCGTCTCCGGCATGGGGGCGGCCTTCTCCTTCCGCTCGGATTCCAGCCTCGCCTTCCTGCGCAAGCGCACCATCCGCCTGCTCGTCCCCCTGCTCTTCGCGATGGCCGTCCTCGTCGTGCCGCAGGTCTGGTACGAGCGCATGTACGAGACCGGCTATGACGGCTCGCTCATCAATTTCTGGCTGACGCGCTACTTCACCGAGGGCCGTTACCCCAGCGGCAATTTCACCTGGGCGCACATGTGGTTCGTCGCCTACCTGCTGGTCATGTCGGTGATCTGCTACCCGATCTTCCTCTATCTCGGCCGGCCCGAAAACAGGATCATGGCCTGGTTCGAGCGCGCCGCGAAGTCAGGCGCCATCTACTTCTTCTTCATGCTGCCGCTGCTGCTCAATCTCGCCTTGACGCCGTTTTATCCCAAGGAAACCAATGCGCTCTACAATGACGGCGCGTGGTTCGCGGTCTGGGCAAGCTGGTTCGGCCTTGGCTTCCTTGTCGCCCGCAACCACCGCAGCCTGATCGAGCCGATCATCGCGAAACGCTATGTGAGCGCCGCGATCGCGCTTGCTGTGAGCGTGTTCCTCTATGCGTTCGCCTGGCTTGCCCCAGCCGAACAGGCGATCGGCAGCTATACCGATGAAACCCCGCTTTTCAAGGCCGCGATCTTCCTGCTGGCATGGTCGATGATCCTGACCCTGATCGGCTTCGCCGCTCGTCACTTCAATCAGCCGGACGTACGGCTGGTCACGGTCAACCGGCTGGTCTTCCCGCTCTATATCATCCATCAGACGGTGATCGTCGGCGCGCTCTATTATGTCCTGCCGCTCGGCCTGCCCGCCGTGCCGAGCTTCGTGATCATCGCGGCCGCGACTTTCGTGCTGTCGGGCCTCTTCGCCATCGCGGTGGACTTCATTCCCGGTCGCGCACGCCTGCTCTTCGGCCTCGAGGCCAAGCCGCGGGAACGATCGGGCGGGCGCACGACCGCCAACGCGCAGCAATAAGCCGGATCAGGCGACCCGGTCCGGCGGCTCGCGTCCTTCGAAAAAGGCGGTGATGTTGTCCACCACCTTCATCCCCATGGCGTTGCGCGTCTCTTCCGTAGCACTACCGAGATGCGGCAGGAGAACGACATTCTCCATGCCAAGCAGCTTCTCCGGAACCTGCGGCTCCGCCTCGTAGACATCGAGACCGGCACCACGGATCACGCCATTCTCAAGCGCCGCGATCAGCGCCGCCTCATCGACGACGTCGCCACGCGCCGTGTTGATCAGATAAGCGCCCGGCTTCATCGCCGCGAAACGGGACGCGTTCATCAGGTGCCGGTTCTCCGCACCGCCGGGGCAATGAAGCGACACGAAATCACTGGCCGCCAGCACCTCTTCAACGGTGGTCAGCTGCCGCGCGCCATATCGCGCTGCTTCGGCGGCATCGACCATCGAGCGGTTGTAGAACACCACATCCATGCCGAAGCCGAAATGGCAGCGTTGCGCGAAGGCCTTGCCGATCCGCCCGAAGCCGATGATCCCCACTGTCTTGCCCGTGACCTTGGAGCCGATCATATGCGTCGGGCACCAGCCCTTCCATTCGCCAGCCCGAATCTGCCGCTCGCCCTCCCCGCCACGGCGCGCGACCGAAAGCAGGAGCAGCATGGCGATATCGGCGGTGCAATCGGTGAGTACGCCCGGCGTGTTGGTGACCACGATCCCCTTGGCCTTCGCCGCCGCGATGTCGATGTGGTTGTAGCCGACGCCGAAATTGCCGAGAACCTTGGCTCGGATCTCGCCTTCGAAAACCGACGCCGGAAGCTTGTCCGACACGGTCGGCAGCACGGCATCGTGGGTACGCAGCGCCTCGGCGATCGCCTCCGGCGACATCGGCACATCATCGGTGTTGAAGGTCGCGTCGAAGCGCTCGGCAAGCACGGCCTCGACGGCGGCGGGCCAGCGGCGCGTGAGCAGGATCTTTGGGCGGGGCATGGCGTATCCGTATCATCTGCGGCTGCGCCGATCGGCCGCAACCTGTTGAATTCGCGCGCAATCCTAATCGGATCATCCTCGATCGCAAGGCTGGTGAGCGACTGGGCGGTTCGGATTACAGCCAAAACGAAAGAAGCCCGGTGCGAGACCGGGCTTCCAAGGTGAGAACGACAGTTCTTACTTCGCAGCTTCCTGCGGGAAGTAGGAGAACTTGCCGTCGGGACCCTTCTTCCATTCGTACATGACGTAGCCCGGGATCTTCGGGTCGCCCTTTTCGTCGAAGGAGATTTCGCCGAGAACGGTCTTGAACGGACCCTTGGCCTTCATCGCTGCGGCAACGGCTTCAGCGTCGGTCGAAGCAGCTGCCTTGGCAGCTTCAGCGATCGTCTGCATCGCGGCGTAGGAGTACAGCGTGTAAGCTTCCGGGTTGAAGCCGGCAGCCTTGAACTTCTCGACGAGTGCCTTGTTGTCGGGGTTCAGCGTTGCGTCCGGACCGAACGTGTTCAGCGTGCCGGCGACTGCGTCACCAGCGATCGATGCCAGTTCGTTCGAAACGATACCGTCACCCGATACGAGCGTTGCCTTCAGGCCCTGATCGGCAGCCTGACGGATGATCAGACCGGCTTCGGTGTGGAGACCGCCCCAGTAGATGATCGAAACGCCGGCTTCCTTCATCTTGGCGATGAGGGCCGAGAAGTCCTTGTCGCCGACGTTGATGCCTTCGTACATGACTTCGGTGAGACCAGCGGCATTCATGGCCTTCTTGGTTTCGTCAGCGAGGCCCTGGCCGTAAGGGGTCTTGTCGTGAACGACAGCGATCTTGGCGTCCTTGAAGTGGTCGGCGAGATACTTGCCGGCGATGCCGCCCTGCTGGTCGTCGCGACCGCAAGTACGGAACGTGTTCCACAGACCACGCTCGGTGAACTGCGGGTTGGTCGCAGCCGGCGTGATTTCGAGGATGCCGTTTTCAGCGTAAACTTCGGAAGCCGGGATCGAAACACCCGAGTTGAAGTGGCCGATGACGAACTTGACGCCGTCAGCAGCAAACTTGTTGGCAACCGAGATACCCTGCTTCGGGTCGGAAACGTCGTCGCCGAGCACGATCTTGATCTGCTCGCCGTTGATGCCGCCAGCAGCGTTGATGTCGGCAGCTGCCTGCTCGGCACCCTTCTGGAGCTGAGCGCCGAACGCAGCGTTCGGGCCCGTCAGCGGACCAGCAACGGCAACCGTGATGTCGGCCCATGCATTGCCGCTGAAGGCGACCATCGCCGTCAGAGCCACTGCCGACAGAAGAGACTTCTTCATTATGTTACTCCCAGTTTTTTAGCGGGTTCCGTTCCATGACCCAGCGCATCACCCACTTTACTGCGCTGGGAAACTTGTTCCACTCGAAGAGGCAATCTGCCTCTAGATTCAACCGGCTGTCAATGTTTTGCCTTCCAGGAGAAGGCCGATGTTTTTTCGTAGAGCCAGTAGTAGTTGTTGACCATCTGATTGGTGCGGCGATAGCGATAGCCGGCCGTCGAGAAGATCAGCAGAAGAACGAAATCGATCACATAATAGAACACGCTGATGACGGGGCCGTCGAACAGCGCGTGATGCAGAAACTGCATCGCGGCCGCCAGAAGCACGGTGTAGCCGATCACGATCGGATAATCGCTCCAGCCGTCGGCCGCGGCCTTGCCGGAACGCCATGCAGTCCAGAAGCCGATCAGCGCGACGATCAGGCGGATGACGCTGCGAACGCCGGTATCGCCTTCAAAGAAAAGTCCCTGCATATCAAAGTCTCCCCTTCGTCATGCTCAATGCCGTCCGCCTTCGAGATAGGCGGCGCGAACTTCAGGATTGGCCAGCAGTTCCTGGCCGGAACCGGACATCGTCACCTTGCCGTTGACCATGACATAGGCCCGATCGGACAGCTTCAGAGCGGCAAATGCGTTCTGCTCGACGAGGAACACGGTAAGTCCCTCGTCCTTGTTCAGCTTCTTGATCGCCTCGAAGATGCCCTTGACGATCAGCGGCGCCAGACCGAGCGACGGCTCGTCGAGCAACAAGAGCTTGGGCCGGGCCATCAGCGCGCGACCGATCGACAGCATCTGCTGCTCGCCGCCCGAAAGCGTGCCGCCGCGCTGCGTCTGGCGTTCCTTCAGACGCGGGAACATCACGAAGATCTTCTCGACGTCTTCCTTGAAGTATTTCAGGTTGTCGAGGCCGGCGCCCATCTGCAGGTTTTCCATCACGCTCATGCGCGGGAAAATGCGGCGCCCCTCGGGTGATTGCGCGATGCGCAGCCGGGCGATCTCGTGGGTCGGCATCTTGGTGATGTCGCGACCTTCGAAGATGATCTTGCCGGTGCGCGCCTGCGGGCTACCGCAGATCGTCATCATCAGCGTCGACTTGCCGGCGCCGTTGGCGCCGATCAGGCTGACGATTTCACCCTGGTTGACGTGAACATCGATCCCCGCCAGCGCACGGATGTTGCCGTAATAGGTTTCGACGGCTTCGACCTTGAGAAGTGGCTGACCGGTCATCAGTGTGTGCCTCCTTCGAGGCTCTCGACGGCTGCTATCACTTCTTCCACTTCCTCGTCCTCGACACCGAGATAGGCCGCGATGACCTTCGGATCGTTCTTCACATGATCTGGCGTGCCGTCGGAAATCTTCTGGCCATATTCGAGCACGACGACGTGGTCGGAAATTTCCATGACCACGGACATGTCATGCTCGATGAGGAGCAGCGACGTGCCCTCGTCGCGGATGCCGCGCAGGAGCGCGTTCAGCGTCAAGGATTCTTTCGGGTTCAGACCGGCGGCAGGCTCGTCGAGGCAGAGCAACTCCGGCCCCGTGCACATGGCGCGCGCGATCTCCAGACGGCGCTGGGCGCCATATGGAAGGTCGCCGGCGGGATCGTCGGCGCGATCGATCAGATCGGCCTTCTCCAGCCAGTAGCGGGCAAGCTCGATCGCGTTCTTCGCTTCCGCGCTGTAGCGACCGATCCCGAGCAGGCCGAGAATGGTGTAGCCCGATGCCAGCATCAGCTTGTTGTGCTGCGCGACCAGCAGGTTTTCGAGAACAGTCAGGCCCGAAAACAGCCGGATGTTCTGGAAGGTACGGGCGACCTTGGCTTCGCGGGTGATGCGAAAGTCCGGCAGGCGCTCGAGCAGGTATTCCTTACCGCTCTTCTGACGCAGCGTGATCATCCCCATCGTCGGCTTGTAGAAGCCGGTGACGCAGTTGAAAACGGTGGTCTTGCCGGCGCCGTTCGGGCCGATCAGCGCGGTGATCTCGCCGCGCTTGGCTTCGAACGAGAAGTCGTTGATGGCCATCAGGCCGCCGAACTTCATCGACAGGTGCTCGACCTTGAGCAGGGTATCGCTGGTCATGGTGTTTTCCTGAGGGCTCATCAGCCGTGGCCCTCCTTGGTGAAGCTTCCCGATACCGATTTCCGCTCCTTGAGGAACGCTGTCGGTTCACGCGATCCGACGAAGCCGCGCGGCTTGATCAGCATGACGACGACCATCGCCAGACCGAAGAGTAGCATGCGGTAGAGTTCCGGCGTGAAGTCGGGTCCGAAGATCAGCTTCAGGAACTCCATTTCGCGCAGCATTTCGGTGCCGCCGATCATCACGATCGCGGCGATCGCAATGCCCGTCAGCGAGCCCATGCCGCCGAGAACGACGATGGCGAGGATGACGGCCGATTCCAGGAACACGAAGGATTCAGGCGAGACGAAGCCCTGGCGAGCGGCGAAGAAGGAGCCGGCGAAGCCGCCGAACATCGCACCCGTGGCAAAAGCCGTGAGCTTGGTCGTCACCGTGTTGATACCGAGCGAGCGGCAGGCGATTTCGTCTTCGCGAAGCGCTTCCCAGGCACGACCGATCGGCATGCGGCGCAGGCGGATGGTGACGTATGCCGTCAGCATGCAGAGCGCCAGGATCAGATAGAACAGGAAGATCTTGTAGTAGGCCGACGAGATCGGCAGGTGGAACAGCTTGGCGAAGCCATGCGGGCTGGCATCGAAGGGAATGCCGAACAGCGTTGCCTTGGGAATGCTCGAGATACCGAACGTGCCCTTGGTCAGATCCGTCCAGTTGATGATCACGAGGCGGATGATTTCACCGAAGGCCAGCGTCACGATCGCCAGGTAGTCGCCGCGCAGACGCAGGACCGGAAAGCCGAGGATGACGCCCCACAGACCGGCCAGAATGCCCGACAGCGGCAGCAGAACCCAGAAGGACAGGCCGAAATAGCTGGAGAGCAGCGCGTAGGAATAGGCGCCGACCGCATAGAAGGCGACATAACCGAGATCGAGCAGACCGGCGAGACCGACGACGATGTTCAGACCCCAGGCCAGCATCACGTAAATCAGGATCTGGATACCGAAGTTATCGACCCACTTCAGCGAGCCCTGAGCACCCACAAGCGCCACGATGACGATAGGGTAGAGCAGCAACGCCAACAGGGCGATCTTCAGGAAGTGCGCGTGGAAGAAGCCCTTCTGCGCGGAGATGTCGAGTTCGCCGCTGCGTGCCTTGGCAAGCTTGCGCGCATCGAGATGCGGGCGCAGGAAGACGACGACGGCGAAACGGCCGGCCGCGGCGATCGCCACGAAGACGGCGAGCAGGCCCCAGCGCTGGACGACGACGAGTTCGTTGCTGATGTTCTGCTGCGTGCCGAGGCCCACATAGAGAACGAACATGCCAAACGAGATGATGCCGGCGAAGATAGCTTCTTTAATACCCTTCTGGACAAGTCCGGATGCGGGCTTGCCAGGGGCGTTTTCAACATTTGCCATGACGTTAAACCTTCTCGACTTCCGGCCGGCCCAGGATACCTGTCGGCTTGAAGATCAGCACGAAAGCGAGGATGGCGAAGGTCGCCACGTCCTTGTATGCGATGGTGAAATAGGCCGACCACAGAGATTCGATCAGGCCGATCATCAGGCCGCCGAGAACAGCGCCCGGGAGCGAGCCGATGCCGCCGAGAACGGCCGCCGTGAAGGCCTTCACACCAGGCACGAAACCGTCGTTGAAGTTCACCACGCCGTAATACATCAGATACATCGTGCCGGCGACGGCAGCGAGCGCAGCACCCATGATGAAGGTCACGGAAATCGTCTGGTCGACGTTGACGCCGAGCAGCGCCGCCATCTTGCGGTCCTGCTCGGTGGCGCGCTGCGCCCGGCCAAGCGCCGTGTGATTGACGAGGTACCAGAAGACGGTGAGCAGCACGGCCGTGATGATGATGATCACGATCTGCTTCAGCGAGATGGTGACACCGCCGATGTTATAGACGCTGCTGATCAGCGGTGGGATCGGCTTGTTGCGCGGACCCTGCGTCACCTGAATGAAGTTCGACAGCGTGATCGACATGCCGATCGCGGTGATCAGCGGCGCCAGGCGGAACGAACCGCGCAGCGGACGATAGGCCACGCGCTCGATCGTCCAGTTCCACAAACTCGTCATCAGCATCGCGATCAGCAGCATGACCAGCAGCAGAACGGCGACTGGAAGACCGGCGAAAATGGATGTGAGGACGAGAAAGACGATAAGGGCGGCGAAGCCACCGATCATGAAAATATCGCCGTGAGCGAAGTTGATCATGCCGATGATGCCGTAAACCATCGTATAGCCGATAGCCACGAGGCCATAGATGGATCCAAGAGTCAGCCCATTAATGAGCTGCTGGACAAAATATTCCATATGTCTTTCCCCTGGACACAGAACCGTGAAAAGCCTGCGTCTCTTGTTATTAGAGCCCTTGTTGAACCCTTGTTTTAAGATTTCATACTGCTTTCAAGGCAAAAGGGAAGTGTAAACTTTCAAAGCTCCAAAGTTCTTTGCCGTTTTGGTGAAAATGACTTTTTCGAGTTCAGAAAGTTGTTTTTTTCAACACAATCCGGCCCCGGACGCCACTTTTCACCGCAAATTCACTTTTCCCGCGCATCTTCTGCCTGTTGCTGATCGGCCTCAAATCGCCAAACCACGCCTGCGTCCTTTTGCGCCAGCGAACCGGCGGTGAAATGAAACGTGAAAACGACTATATGAGAAGCATGATGGAGAAGGGATCGAACCGCCCCACAATGCTCGAGACGTTTGAACGCGCCGCCCTTGAGGCTGGCAAGGCGATCATGGATGTGTACCGCGCCGGCTGCACCGCCGCCAGCAAGGCCGACAACAGCCCTGTCACGATCGCCGACGAGCAGGCCGAGCGGATCATTCTGGCCCATCTCTACCGTGATTTTCCCGATACTCCCGTCATTGCCGAGGAATCGGTCGCGGCCGGCATCGTGCCTGATATCGGCACGTCGTTTTTTCTGGTCGACCCCCTGGATGGCACGCGCGAATTCGTCGACAAGCGGCCGGAATTCACCGTCAACATCGCCTTCATCGTCGATGGCCACCCGGCCGCCGGCATCGTCTTCGCACCCGCCTTGGGCGTTGCCTTTCTCGGCGAGAACGGCACGGCCGAGAAGCTGCACATCGGCCCGGACTTCCGCATCGAAAAGCGGCTGCCGATCAATGTGCGCCTCGCCAAGGCCGAACGTACCGCACTCGCAAGCCGTTCGCACGACAGCCCGCAGACGGCGCGCTTCCTGGCTGAGCAGGCCATCTCGGAATGCAAGAACATCGGCTCGTCGCTGAAGTTCTGCCTCCTCGCGGAAGGAGAAGCGGACGTCTATCCGCGTTTCACCCGCACCATGGAGTGGGACACAGCGGCCGGCGATGCGGTTCTGCGCGCGGCCGGCGGCTGCACCGTGACCCTCGACGGCCGCCCCCTGACCTACGGCAAGACCCGGCAGGTGCACGACGCGGATTTCGCAAACCCTGATTTCATCTCCTGGGGCAATGCGCCCCGGCTTTGAATGCGGGGACATCAATCTCAAATATCTGTTTGAAATCAGCGCCCGTCCCCGTGCGCTGTCCCCGTTTCCCGATGCGCCTCTACGATTTGCGGCAGTGAAACCTGCCGCAAACACCGGAGCTCGATCGTGTCGGACCAGACAAACAACCTCGCCTTGCCCTATATCCTGCCGTCCCAGGCGCAGAAACACGTGCGGCATAACGAAGCTTTGCAGCGTCTCGACGCGGTGGTCCAGCTGACGATCCTCGCCGAACGCCTGGGACCACCCGCAACACCTGTTGAAGGCGACCGCTACCTCGTTGGCGCCGATCCTGAGGGCGAATGGCTCGGCCGCCAAGGGCTCGTTTCCATCTGGCAGGACGGCGCATGGGCTTATCTTCAGCCAAATCCGGGCTGGCGCGCCTTCTTTCTCGATACCCGCCAGCTGCGCGCCTTCGACGGAGCGAACTGGAACGTCATCTCCCTCGACGCCGATGGCTCACTTCCGAGTATCGGCATCAACGCGGCGGCAGACGAGATCAACCGGCTGGCGATCGCCTCCGATGCCAGCCTCTTCAGCCATTCGGGACAAGGGCACCAGCTCAAGATCAACAAGGCCGATTCGTCTGAAACAGGCACGCTTGTCTTCCAGACCGCGTGGTCCGGCCGCGCAGAAATGGGGCTCGCGGGAAGCGATGCGTTTTCGATCAAGGTCAGCAGCGATGGCAATGACTGGTCGACAGCGATCGCTGTGGCACCCGATGGCGTCGTGCGCACGCCGTCTCGACCGATCGCGCGCGCATCGCTTTCCACCGGCACCGCCTCCCCGCCACCAGCAAGCCGCACCGGCTTCACGGATATTCACGCTGAACAAGGCGGCTTCGAACTCGGCGCCGCCGTCCCTTCAGGCACCGGCGCGCGGCTGATCGTGCCGGTCGAAGGCTTCTATCTGCTGTCGCTGTCCGTCAGCACCCTCGCTTCTTCCGACCACATGGTCGCAATCGAGGTCAACGGCACGACGGTCATCGCCAGTGCGAGCGGCCCCGCCTCGACATCGCCGGCGCGGCAAAACGCGACGACGATCACCTGGCTGAACCAGGGCGACTGGCTCCCACTGCTTCACAGCGGCACGGCGCAATACGAGTTCGGACCGGCGAAGACCGAGCTTTGCGCGGTCATGCTCTGAGATAATTACAGCAGGCGGTAGCGGAATGCCCGGGCAACCGCCTGCATCCGATTGACCGAATCGAGCTTGCGCATCGCGCTCTTCAGATATCCGACCACGGTGTGCGGCGAGAGCTCGAGTATGATGGCAATCTCATCGCTGCTCTTGCCGGCCGCCGACCAGCGCAGGCACTCGATCTCGCGGCTGCTCAGATTCTCCAGCGGCTGCTCGGTCACCTGCAGGCGAGCATAGACATCGAGGAACTCCATGGCGCTGAACACATGCGTCATCGCCTCCTCGCGCGAAAGATCCGCACGCACGCCCGAAAACGCAAAGATATACGGCTGGCGATCGGCATCATGCAGCACGAACGCAAACGTCCGACGAAATCCCAGTTCGCGAAACAGACCGGTAATCCGCTCGTTCTTCGGGTTCGTCACGCTGCTTTCGAATGCCCTGAGGCCAAACGAAACCGGCAGGCTCGATTTCCTGAGTTGCGAAACAAGCGCACTATTGTGAAACAGGTCATCGTCATCATAGGCGGCAACGAGGCTGTCCGGCCAGCTGCTGAAAATGTGGTTTCCCGCAAAGCCGCCATTATCGCCATGCGGAAAACCCGCGAACAAATAGTGGTTGAAGCCCGCCGCTTTCGTAAGACGTGCGAGGCGCTCCTTGGGATCGGCTGGCGGTGGGCTGGGTTTTTCAGGCGATAGAAAAGCAATATTCGCCGCGCCGTCATGAACGGCGCGTTCTTCATTCCGCATCGATTTCGTCCTTCAAAGGCTAAACTTGCCCGAAAACGCTCTTCTGGCAGCAACAATCAAAGTATAGGAAAAGAACAAACGGTCGCTTCGACGCTAGGCAAAGCCTGCAATTCTATTCCCAATGCACGCAGAAACAACAATCGCGACGACGCACGATGTTCTATCTGCCTCTGGGGAGGCTTATAGTTTGACTGACATCAGACAACTATTATTCATTGTGCATGGCTCCCATGCACTTATGGCAAATTTACGCTAGGGAAACCGTGCACGCGACGCAGCCGAGCGCCATGATGCGACGCGGTTAAATTTATTATCAAAGTCTTACGATGCGCTTAGGCAATTTTTAAATGTGACAAGCTAGAGTGGCTCTCGTGGTCTTGAGTTGTGTAGAGAGTCCAATGACCGAAATGATACGTCCCCGAGTGAAATATGTCATCGGCCCCGATGGCAGCCCGCTGACGATTGCGGATTTGCCGCCGCCGAATACTCGGCGCTGGGTAATTCGCCGTAAGGCAGAGGTTGTCGCAGCTGTGCGCGGTGGCCTGTTGAGCTTGGAAGAAGCTTGCGAACGCTATACCCTGACCGTCGAGGAGTTTCTCTCCTGGCAGTCGTCTATCAACAGCCACGGTCTTGCCGGTCTGCGCACCACGCGCATCCAGCAGTATCGCCATTGATTAGTTTTTGAAGTTCATTCCATTTCAGTTCGGGCCGACCGCACATCACAAGATGTGAAGCCGGCCCGAAGCTTTTGTTGCTTGCCGGCGTTTATCTCATTGCCGAACTGAACCGACGCTCTCACGCGCGGCCTCCGTCCACAAAGACCACTCGGACAGAGGTTGCGCGAGCAAGGCTCGGCATCTGATTTCTCGCGAGCGCCGCTCCGTCTACCTCCCCTTTCATCGAACAAACCGTCACCCTGAGCGGCCTTTGCTTTGCGCCGGTGCCATGGCACGTTTGTCTCAACGCAATCGAAAGAAAGGCAGTCGGGATGAAGATCACCGAAGAAGCAAACACATCGGGCGGGCGCTACGTCGCCGAGCTCGAAGGCCATCAGGCCGAAATGACCTATTCCCGCACATCGCCGACGCTCATCATCATCGATCACACCGGCGTGCCGGATGCGCTACGCGGCAAGGGTGTCGGCCAGGCGCTCGCGCTGCATGCGGTGGAAGCAGCCAGAACAGGCGGCTGGAAGATCATTCCGCTCTGCCCCTTCTTCAAGGCGCAGGCGCTTCGCCACGACGAATGGCGCGACGTCATCAACTGATTTTCTGAAGGCCGGGAAACGCCAAAAGCCATGTATGACGGACAGCACGCCCGTCATGCATGGCTTTTATGAGATGACACCCCAGATGCCCGAAGGCATCGATCATCCTGGCTTAGGCTCTTGCCCGAACCGCCCCGTCGCGCTCTTCGAGCGCGGCAGCGCGTGCATATTCCGCCTGCATCTCTTCGAGCGTCTGCTCCAAGGCCTCTTCCTGCATCCTCAGTTCCTTGATCGAAACCTGAAGATTGTCCGCGCGCTGGCGTGCTGCCTTTGCGAAGGTGGGATAGGCGAAGTGATTCGGGTCGGAAATGCCGGACTTCTTTTCCTCGACGACGATCTGGCTCTCCAGATCCTTCGTCATACGGTCAAATTCAGACATCATCATCTGCAACTGCTGCAGCTGACGACGCTTTTCGTTCACCTGAAACTCTTTCAGACGAACTAGGCTCTCACGCGACTTCATACGCATTACTCCAGTGATGCGAGACCCCGGCTTCACTTGAAACCGCCCATTAGCTGCCGCTGTCATGCGGCTTGCCCAAAAAATTTCCCTCGGCGTTAACAAAAACCTACCGCTGGTAACCTTTCGTTTACGGGCATCGTTAATGATAGTGCCGATGATTTAAGGGTCGGTAAACACAACTACGCGATTTCCGGTCCGTTTCATTGGTGAGTCGAATGAATCGCTTGCCAGCCTTTCTTAATGTAAAAGTTGAGAAATAGGCTTTGCGGATTCTCGTTGGAAAACAGCGGAATGGACAAAATATTTAATAAATTGATTACCTCTTGCCAGAGTGAATCATAATTTGTTAACCATTTCGTGGCAGCTTCCAAATCACGCAGTGACATATCTGTATCGCGTAGGGGCCAGACCACCTTTCGGCGGCGGTAAAGGGGATAAGAATGCGGGTACTACTCATCGAAGATGACAGCGCGACAGCGCAGAGCATCGAACTGATGCTCAAGTCAGAAAGTTTCAACGTCTACACCACCGATCTGGGTGAAGAAGGCGTCGATCTCGGCAAGTTGTATGATTATGATATCATCCTTCTTGATCTCAACCTCCCAGACATGTCCGGATATGAAGTGCTCCGCACTCTCCGCCTGTCCAAGGTTAAAACACCGATCCTCATCCTCTCCGGCATGGCCGGCATCGAGGACAAGGTTCGCGGTCTCGGCTTCGGCGCCGACGACTACATGACCAAGCCTTTCCACAAGGACGAACTGGTCGCTCGCATCCACGCGATCGTCCGCCGTTCCAAGGGTCACGCACAGTCGGTCATCATGACCGGCGAACTGATCGTCAACCTCGACGCCAAGACCGTCGAAGTCGGTGGCCAGCGCGTTCACCTGACGGGCAAGGAATATCAGATGCTGGAGCTGCTTTCGCTCCGCAAGGGCACCACCCTCACCAAGGAAATGTTCCTGAACCACCTTTACGGCGGCATGGACGAACCGGAACTGAAGATCATCGACGTCTTCATCTGCAAGCTGCGCAAGAAGCTTGCGAATGCTGCCGGCGGCGCCAACTACATCGAAACCGTATGGGGCCGCGGCTACGTTCTGCGCGAGCCTGACGGCGCCGAATACGCCGAAACAGCCTGATATCCGATTTCGGTCCCTACGCCGAACATCCATGAAATCCCGCCTCCACGGCGGGATTTTTTGTTTCAGCAGCTGACCCCGGAACGATAAAAGCCGCCCTGAAGGCGGCTTTTATCGTTTGGATCGAATGAGATATCAGGCTGCGATCGCCCGATTGCCGAAGACCGCGGTCAGAATCTTTCGGTCGAAGGGCTTCAGCAGGAAGTCCGTGGCCCCTGCCCGCTTGCCCATCATCAGCTTCTTCAGGTCGGCCTCGATCACGCAATAGTAGATCTTGACCTCCTTGCCGCCTTCCATGGCGCGAACCGCCACGATCAGGTCGAGCGCCCCATCCATGGATGAATCGACGATAAGGTAATCCGGCAGTTCCACCTGGCAATGGGACAGGGCTTCGCTGGCGCTGGAGGCTTCGCTGACCATGAAATCAAGCTCGGAAAGAATGCGCTTTCCAACCTTGCGGACGACGTCCGACGAATCGGTGATCATGAACCTCTGCATCGCTGCTCCATTGCCCAACTTCTGTCCCGGCGGGCATCTTCACAGGCAAGGATAGAAACATTCGGCTAAGGAAGTATTACTTCGATACAAGCAATGTGCCGGGATTTTCTCCCGGCCAGATTTTCGATCAGGCCGGAATGACTTCGGCCGTGAAGACGATCTCTTCGGCACTGGCGCTATGGCCAAGCTTCATGCCGCACTCTTCCGCGAGCAACACGGCGTAATAGGGCTGGATCGTATGCGCGTCGATCGCTTCTTCGATTTCGCCCGTCGAAATCTCCACGAACTTCGGCGGCAGGCGCATCAGCTTGCCCTTGGCGACGAGCGTGAACTTCGCGTCGAATTCCGGATTTTCGAGCGTGATATCGATCTGGCCACCGCGCGGAATAGAGGAATATGCGACGAGGAAGAGGTTGAGGAGCAGCTTGACGCGGTTCTTTGCGATGATCGCACGCGGTCCGTTCCAGACCACTTCCGTCTTCTTCTCGGCGGCGGCAAAGTCCTTGGCGGCGCGCTCGGCTTCGCCGGTGTCGATCGAGGCGCCGACGGAGCCGGATGCGCCAAAGGCGAGGCGTGCGAATTTGAGACGAACGGAGGCGTTCAGCGCACTGGTCCGGATAAGATCCATGGCGTCGGCATCGGCGCCGCCCTCGTCGAGCAGTTCCAGGCCATTGTTGATCGCGCCGACGGGCGAGATGACATCATGGCAAACGCGGCTGCAGAGAAGCGCGGCCAGATCGGGGCCGGTCAGTGTAAGGTTTGGGTTCTTCGACATCATTGTCTCCAGAAGGCGGTGATTCATTCCGCCACACATATTGCTTCATCATTGCACGAAGTTTGCGAGCGTACTCGGCGCCATAATGACACCATATTTGGTAAACCGATTGTTAAGACCATCCGCGCAAAATGATAGAAACGCCGGAAACGGCTCCATGTATCGACCATGATGAACGGATGACACCATGCGCCCCTCAATCCTAGGAAGATTCCTGGCCGTCTGCCGGTGGGTCTCGATGATCGCGATGTCGTGCCTGATGCTATCAGCCACGCAGGCAGCGGCCCAGCAAGCGAGCAACGATCAATACTCGGTTCAGGAAATCGTCGACGCCGGCCACTCCTTCTTCGGCTCGACCAGCGGCGGCCTTGCCAAGGCGGTCGAAACGGCATTCCAGAAGTATGGCTTGCCGAACGGCTATATTCTCGGCCAGGAAGGCTCCGGCGCCTTTATCGCCGGTCTGACCTATGGCGAAGGCCAGCTCAACACAAAGAACGCCGGTGAGCATCCGCTTTATTGGCAGGGTCCGTCGCTGGGCATCGATTACGGTGGCCAGGGCACGCGCGTCATGATGCTGGTCTACGATCTGCCGTCCACCGACGCGATCTACGCCCGCTTCGGCGGCGTCAGCGGCCAGGCCTTCGTCATCGCCGGCTTCGGCATGACGCTGCTGAAGAACAACAATGTTCTCGTCGTGCCGATCCGCACCGGCGTCGGCGCCCGCCTCGGCCTCAACGTCGGCTATATCAAGATTACCCCCAATCCGACCTGGAACCCCTTCTGAGACCATGGTCACGGCGAACTCTGTGTCGCCGTGACCCATCCGCCACTTGCCCTAACGGCGCAGGCCGCTTAATCATTGACCTGACGCAAATCAACTTCTGGAAGCAGTGGCCTCGCCGTGATCGAATACGCGCTCTTGTTCGGACTGGGCTTTCTGGCCGCGGCGTTCCTGGTTTTCCTCGTATCGCCGGCCGTCCATCGCCGCATCGTCTGGTACACGGAAAACCGCATGCGCGCGACGATGCCGCTCAGCCCCCAGGAAGTGCGTGCGCAAAAGGACATGGTCCGCGCGCTTTACGCCGCCGAAAACGCCCGCACCACGCAGGATCTGATTCGCGAACGCGAAAAGTCGATGTCGCTGCAATTGAAGCATGATTCAATCGCCCGCGACGCCGGCCACTTCGCCTCCGAGATCAGCGCGCTTCAGGCCCAGATCGCCGACATGAGCGTCGAGGCCGCCGAGCTGCGCTCGCACCTGCGCAAGGACGAGAACTATATCAGCCAGCTGAAGACGAGCCTGCATATCGCCGAACAGGCGAGCGCCGCCAAGGAAGGCGAGCTCGATGCGCTCCGCATCCGCCTGAACAAGATCGTCGAGCAGACCGACAATCTGAAGATCGACATGGCGGCACGCGAGACCGAGCTCGAGAACCTCAATTTCAAGCACAGCGGTCTGCGCACCGAGCGCGACCAACTTCGCCAGGACGTCAACCTGCTGCAGAAGCGCGCCAAGGATGCCGAACAAAAGCTGACGCAGCAGGAGCACACGGTCATCCGCCTGGAAGACCGCGCCGAGCGTGACAAGGCCACGCTTTCGGACAAGGAGGCGCTTCTGACGCGCCGGCAGCAGGAGCTGACCAAGCTCAAGGATCAGGTCAAGGCAGCCAATGCCGACATGCGCAAGGCAAACCGCGCGCTTCGCTCGGCCGGCCTTGCTCCCCTCGTTCTCATCCCGCCGCAGGAAAAGCCCGTGCAGGAAGAAACCCCGACGTCAGAACTCGACACCGCCGCGGTCGCCGCGCGCCTCGCCGAAGAAGTGCGCGCCCGCAGCGCCGCTGTTTCCGAGGAAATCCTCGCCGCGAGGCTGAACACCTCGAACGACGGCGCGATCCGCGAGGAGATCGCCACCATTGCCGCCGACATGGTGGCCCTGACCGCCATCAACGAAGGCAAGGCCTCGCCTATCCGCGAGCTGCTGCCGGAGACGGTGGAAACGAAGGAAGGCGAACGGATCGACCTCGCCCAGCGCGCTGCCACGATCCTCTCGCAGCCCGGCTAAGCCGCCAGCAGATATCAGATACGCTTGGCCGTGGAAGACATGGCAAACAGCGCAATGCCGGTCGCAGTCGCGACGTTGAGGCTATCAAGCCCCGGCGATTGCGGAATGCGAGCGCTGCGGAACCGCGACAGCACCGCCTGCGGCAACCCCTCGCCTTCCGTCCCGACCACCAGCGCCATGCGCTCCGAGGCCGGAATGGAGCGAATATCGACCTCGCCGCGCGGCGATAGGGTCCAGATGGCGAAATCCCGCTCGGCGAGTTGCGTGAGGAGCGCTACCGCATTACCGCCGCGTTGGTAGGGAACGCTCAACACCGACCCGACCGAGACGCGCATCGCCTTGCGATAGAGCGGATCGCACGAGGTCTCGTCGAGAAAGATGGCATCGGCATTGAAGGCGGCCGCATTGCGGAACATCGAGCCGGCATTGTCGTGGTTTGAAATGCCACAACCGACCAGCACCAGTGATCGCTCGGGCAACCGGTCGATTAGCGCGCCGCCCTGTGGCTGACGCCGCCCCAGCGCCAGCACGCCGCGATGCAGATGGAAGCCGACGATACGGTCGAGCACCTCCGCTTCCGCGACGTAGACGGGAACGTCCTCCGGAAACCTTTCGAGAATATCGGCGACGCCTTCGACACGGTTGCGCAGCAGCAGCACCTTCTCGGCGACGAAATCGCCGCCAGCCTGATGCGCCTCGGCAAGCATGCGGAGCACGACGGTGCCCTCGGCGATAAATCGGTTGTGCCGTCCGGTCAGGTCGCGTTCGCGAATATCGCGAAACTCGGCGATACCAGGATCGTCGGCATTGTCGACCGCAATGAGCCGAGGGGCCATTGTCGTCAGCCCCCGTTGACGGTCACATCGGCAATGATGCTGCCCGCCTTGATATCGAACACCAGCGCCTTGGCCACGCCCTCGGCGGTCTTGCCGAAGAACATGATCTGGCCGCCCGAAAGCGACGAGGACTGGAGAACGAAGCCGGCAGGCAGGTTTGCCGTCACGGAAACCGGCGCATCCGACGGAATTCCAGCGGACGCGATCGCGGCAGGCTCCTTGGCAGGCGCCCGCATCGTCTTGTAGACAACCGCGCCGAAGACCGCCATAAGGCTCACGAACATGATGAAGCCGGAGACGATCTGCAGGCGGATCATCTTGCGCCGGACATTTTCCATTGCTGGATCGAGCGGCTTTTCTTCCTGATCGTCTTCTGGCTGGACATTCGTCATATATGGCGTTCCATTCTATAAAATACTTCGGAGAAGAAGCGTCTTGAGCGACCCCTTTAAACAAGCAGCCGGCAATATGAAAGTCCTGACGGCAGATGAACATGCCGAAGGCCGGCTTGATGCGTGGATGACGGCTCAGCTTGGTGAGGAATTCTCCCGCAGCCGCGTCAAGGTGCTGATCAAGGAAGGTCAGGTCACCTCGAAGGGATCAGTCGTTGCCGATCCGCAAAAGAAGGTGCGCCCCGGCGACGTCTACGAAATCAACCTGCCGGAACCGGAAGACCCGACGCCGAAGGGCGAGAACATCCCGCTCGACATCCTCTACGAGGACGACGACCTGATCGTCATCTCCAAGCCGTCTGGCATGGTCGTGCATCCGGCCGCCGGCAACTGGACCGGCACGCTGGTCAACGCGCTGATCTACCACTGCGGCGATAGCCTGTCGGGCATCGGCGGCGTTCGCCGCCCCGGCATTGTTCACCGCCTCGACAAGGACACGACGGGCGTCATGGTGGTCGCCAAGAACGACGTCGCCCACCGACACCTCTCCGCCCAGTTCGCCGACCACGGCCGCACCATGCCGATCGAGCGTGCCTACCAGGCCGTCGTCTGGGGCCGCCCGCGCACGCTGACCGGCAGCATCGACGCGCCGCTCGGTCGCGACACCGGCGACCGCACCCGCCGCGCCGTCAAGCGCCTGGGCACCGCCGATGCCGACGAGGCGATTACGCATTACGAGGTGATCGAGCGCTTCCATGAGACGCCGAATGCGCTCTCGTTGGCATCCCTGGTCGAGTGCCATCTGGAAACCGGCCGCACCCACCAGATCCGCGTCCACATGGCCCATATCGGTCATCCCCTGCTTGGCGATACGGTGTATGGCGCGCATTTCAAGACCAAGGCCAACCTGTTGCCGGATGCCGCCAAGAAGGCGGTGAACGGCTTCGGGCGGCAAGCCCTGCATGCCTACATGTTGCAGTTCGAACATCCGCGCAGCGGCGAACTCATGCGCTTCGAGGTGCCGCTGCCCGACGACATGGTGGCTCTGATCGAGGCGCTCAGGAACGCCGAGCTGTAGGCGGCCATTCCGTCGCGGCCCGGTCTACAACGGCCAAGCCGTCACGGGAACGTGAAGCGAACGGCGACCTTGAACTACGGTTTTGCCATACTTATCTCTACACTGACTTCGTGCGGGCTTCCCAAGCCGCACGTTCCCGGTTTGCCTTGAGGACGCAGGGACGCGTCCGAGCGGGAGCCGGAATTCAGATAGGAGGGTGCAAGAATGGCCCGAAGCAGTTTGCCGTCCATTACCGCCGGCGAAGCCGGTCTCAACCGTTATCTCGACGAAATCCGCAAGTTCCCGATGCTGGAGCCGCAGGAAGAATACATGCTCGCCAAGCGGTATTCCGAACATGGCGACCGCGAGGCTGCGCATCGTCTCGTCACCAGCCACCTGCGTCTCGTCGCCAAGATCGCCATGGGCTATCGCGGCTACGGACTGCCGATCGGCGAAGTCGTTTCCGAAGGTAACGTCGGCCTGATGCAGGCCGTCAAGAAGTTCGATCCGGAACGCGGTTTCCGTCTGGCCACCTATGCCATGTGGTGGATCAAGGCCTCGATCCAGGAATACATCCTGCGGTCGTGGTCGCTCGTGAAGATGGGCACCACCGCCAACCAGAAGCGCCTGTTCTTCAACCTGCGCCGCCTGAAGGGCCGCATCCAGGCCATCGACGAAGGCGACCTGAAGCCGGAACACGTCACCGAGATTGCCACCAAGCTGCGCGTCTCGGAGGAAGAGGTCGTGTCGATGAACCGCCGCCTGTCAGGCGACGCGTCTCTCAATGCACCGATCAAGGCGTCCGAGGGCGAATCCGGTCAGTGGCAGGATTGGCTGGTCGATGACCATGAAAGCCAGGAAGCCGTGCTGATCGAGCAGGACGAACTCGATACGCGCCGCCGCATGCTGGCCAAGGCGATGAGCGTTCTCAACGACCGCGAACGCCGCATCTTCGAGGCCCGCCGTCTGGCGGAAGACCCCATCACGCTGGAAGACCTGTCGAGCGAATTCGACATCAGCCGCGAGCGTGTGCGCCAGATCGAGGTCCGCGCCTTCGAAAAGGTCCAGGACGCCGTCCGCAAGGAAGCGCTCGACCGCGCCAAGGCCGTCCGCGTCGTCGAAGCCACGGCTTAAGCGAACCAATCCCCAAAAAGACAAGGGCGGGTCTCACGACCCGCCCTTTTTGTGTGTCCAGATAAGCGACGACCACCCTTATTGGCTGGTCGAAACGTCGCCTGCTGCGTTCCATTCGCGGATGGCAGAGTTGAAGGCCTCAATGCCGGTCGGACCCTTCTGCATGGTGAGAAGTGCGCGGCGACCGTTGCGATAGGTGATCGGAATATCGATCCACTCGCGGGTCGACAGGAGGTCGAGATTGGCCTTGCGGGCATCCGGATAATCGTTGAGCGCGATCATGTGGAAGTCGTCTGTGATCTTCGCCGGCACCGCGACAAGCGCATCGCCACGATCCTGCTCGGTCCGCTTCATCGAAATGCGCTGAACGCTGTCGATCGCCCCGCCTTCGAAATTCGCGGGCAGCGAGAACACCATTTCGACGATGTGGCTGGCTGGAAGCGAAGGATCGGAATTGCGCTTGAAGTTGATCTGCGCCGTGAGGTTACGCTCAGGCACCGTCAGCGTGCCCTGAACGGAGGCTTCCTGCTTGCCATCGGCACCCGCCTCATGGTGCAGGCTCCAGACGATCGAGCCCTGGATCGCCGTCGGCGAGCTCTGGCCGATACGCTCCTCATATAGGAACATCTTCTCGCTGGAACCGGCAGGCGCAGTCTGCCCGGCGGCGGGCGGTGTCGCAGATGCTGTGGCAGCAGGTGCGGCCGTGCCGGAAGCGGCTGCCGGCGGTGTCGTGCCTGCTGCGGCCGGTGCGACCGGATCAGATGAGGCGACATTCTGCTCGGCGACGGACTTGCCTTCGGCGACCTGCGTGCTCGGTGCTGCGGCCGGGCCGCTATCGACCTCGGTGCCATCGGCCATCAGCCGCTGCGTGAACTTGTTGCCAGCAGCCGAGCCGTCGGCAGAGGCGACGCCGCTCTGTGCGGCATCAGGCGCGGTCGTCGGCTTGGCATCGCTCGTCTGATCCGCGGGCGCCGTGGTTCCTGCGACAGGAGGCGGCGTTTGCGCGGTCTGCGATGGCGCGGCACTCACGAGGCCCTTGACCATCTCGGTCAGGGCAGCCTGGTGCGTATAGGCGGCATAACCGCCCCCACCGACAACACCCAATGCGATCAAAAGCGCGATGATGGAACCAATGCCGAAACGGCGGCGCTTCGGCTCCATGCGGAAATTCTTGCCCTGGAACTTCGAGGCGATGTCGTCGCTGCTGCTTCCAACCGACAGACCATCGTCATCCTCGGCAACCACACCGCGATTATCGTAGCCGCGAAGCCGGGTCGCTTCCTGCCAGTCGTCGCCGGCGAGAGGCTCGTTTTTCGGCGCCGACCCGCCATGAATCTCTGAGAAAAGATCGACATCCTCGTAGGATGCGGCAGCTGGTGCCTTCTTCTCGTTGTCGATGGGCGGCAGATCGTCGAACGCCGCCGCCTCCCAGGAGAAGCTCTCATTGGCGACAGGCATCTTCGCCGATGCGGCCGACACGGGCGCAGACGCATAATCGATGCTCGAAACCACCTCGTCGAAGGCGCGCGCCGCATCGTTGGCGGCAGGTGCTGCATGCGAGGTCTCGGAGAACTGGCGCAGCTCTTCGAGCGCCCAATCCGTCGGCTCAACCGTCTTCGTGGACGGTTCCGGCACTTCTTCCGCCGGCTCGTTCCAAACCGGATCGAAATGACCGGCAGCATCGGCATGGATAGGCTCGTCCTGCGTCTGCTCGACGAACTCGTGCGGCTGCTCGAACACGGGAACCGGCTCGACGAGGCGGTTGCTCAGGTCGAAATCGCGAGCGAGTGATTGCGCCCGCGGCGCGTCGTCGATGACAGGCTCGGCATAGGGCTCGACATCAGGCGCGGCAGCGAAATCATTTCCGTGCGTCTCGCGCGCGGCGTCATACTGATCCTCGACCGGCATCTGCCACGGTTCGACCGGCTCCGGCTCGGAGGCGGCAGACACATGCGGCGCTTCCTCGTACACAGGCTCGTCGTGCGACAGGGCAGGCTCGTGATAGACTTCGGGCTCGGGCTGAACGTCGGGTTCTTCATGAACCTCGGCCGCATGCACCGGCGCCGGCTCTTCGTAAGCCGGTTCCGCATGCACGATAGGTTCAGCGGCGACCGGAGCCTCAGGCTCGACCGGCTCGTCGTAAACGGGTTCTTCGTGCGTGGGCGCTTCGTAGGCGGGATGCTCGTAAGCCGGCACCGCTTCCGGAGCCGGCTCAGCCTGTTCGGCGATCGGCTCTGGTGCCGCGGCAACCTCGGGCTCGGGATAGGCTTCCAGCTCCGCCGACGCTTCCGTCACCGGCTCGGCGACGGCGGCCTGCTCCTCGGCCGGCAGTGCATCGGCATGCTCGGCTTCGACTTCACGAATGGCGGCTTCGAGCTTTTCCAGCTGGCGCTGCAGCATGGCCTCTGGCGGACGCGGCTTCATGTTCTCGAGCTGCCGCTGTACGGCACCGCGAGCGCGCTCGTAAACCTTCACCCGCATATCGGGAGTGTTGTCGGTCAGGCCGTCAACCGCCCGCCGGATAACTGCGATAAAATCCGCCATTCGTACTTTCTCTAAGAGTGTGGTTCGCCGCGCGAACCACACAAATAATCATATAAAACCTTAATCCTCAAAAGGATCGGTCACAAGTATGGTGTCATCGCGCTCAGGACTTGTAGACAGGAGAGCGACGGGCGCTCCGATCAACTCTTCAACCTGGCGGACATACTTGATCGCCTGGGCCGGCAGATCGGCCCAGCTGCGCGCGCCGACCGTCGATTCCTTCCAGCCTTCGAGCGTGATGTAGACAGGCTCGACGCGAGCCTGGGCGGCCTGGCTGGCGGGAAGATAATCGATCTCCTTGCCGTCGAGCTTGTAGGCGACGCAGATCTTCAGCTCGTCGAGACCATCGAGAACGTCGAGCTTGGTCAGCGCGATGCCCGTGATGCCCGAGGTCTTCACCGTCTGGCGGACCAGAACGGAATCGAACCAGCCGCAGCGGCGCGGACGGCCGGTATTGACGCCGACTTCGCGACCGACAGTCGAAAGATGCTTGCCGACTTCGTCGTTCAGCTCGCACGGGAACGGACCTTCACCGACGCGGGTCGTGTAGGCCTTGGTGATCCCGAGAACATAACCGATCGCCGTCGGCCCAAGACCCGAACCGGCTGCGGCCTGACCGGCAACCGTGTTCGACGAGGTGACGAACGGATAGGTGCCGTGGTCGTTGTCGAGCAGCGCGCCCTGCGCACCTTCGAACAGAATGCGGGCGCCGGCCTTGCGCTGGTCGTCGAGGATGCGCCAGACCTGGTCGACATAGGGCAGAACCTGGTCGGCGACGTCGTTCAGTTCTTTCTCCAGCGATTCCACCGAAATCTCCGGCAGGCCGAGGCCGCGGCGCAGCGCGTTGTGGTGCGTCAGAAGACGATCGATCTTGGCAGGCAGCGCTTCCTTGTCGGCAAGGTCGATGGCGCGGATCGCGCGGCGGCCGACCTTGTCTTCGTAGGCCGGGCCGATGCCGCGGCGGGTGGTGCCGATCTTGGTGCCGCTGTTGGAGGCAGCGTCTTCACGGAAACCGTCGAGATCGCGGTGCAGGGACAGGATCAGCGGCGCGTTGTCGGCGATGCGCAGAATCTCGGGCGATACGTTGACGCCCTGGGCACGCAGCTTCTCGACTTCGGCGACGAAATGGTGCGGATCGACGACGACGCCGTTGCCGATGACGCTCAGCTTGCCGCGCACGAGGCCCGACGGCAAGAGCGCCAGCTTGTAGCTGACACCATCGATGACCAGCGTATGGCCCGCATTGTGTCCGCCCTGATAGCGTACGATTACGTCAGCGCGTTCCGAAAGCCAGTCGACAATCTTGCCCTTGCCTTCGTCACCCCATTGCGAACCGACCACAACTACGTTCGTCATTCACGTCTTCCTGTTAAAGGCGGATTCAACCGCTCCCTGCTCAAACCCGCGCATCTATAAGGCTTTGTTTTTGGGAAAGCGACCCTGTATTGCCGTCTGATTTGGCTTTTTACGTGACAAATCAGCTCCTGGCAGGCTATTTGCCGCCATCGTCGGAGGAAGTTCTGCGCCCGCGCAGCCGACCGGGAGAGAATCGGCCGTGCAGTTTGCCGCCTACATATGTCTTGTCGTTGCCGCGATGTGCTGGGGCGGCAATACCGTTGCCGGAAAATTGGCGCTCGGTCACGTCAGCCCCATGATGTTGACGTCGCTGCGCTGGTTCGTCGCCACGACGATCATTGCCGCCATATCCGTGCCGCAGCTCAAGCGCGACTGGCCGGTTGTGCGCAAAAACCTCCCTCTGCTCTTCTTCTACGGCATCGTCGGCTACACTTTGTTCAACGCAATGCTGTATTCCGCGGTAAAATATACGACCGCCATCAATGTCGCAATCGAGCAGGCGGGCATCCCCATGCTGATATTCCTGCTCAACTTCGTCTTTTTCCGCACCGGCGTGTCGCTCGCCCAGATCCTGGGCTTTGCGATGACACTGCTGGGCGTAGCAGTGACCGCCGCCCATGGCAGCCTGACCACGCTTTTGGAACTCGGCCTCAACACCGGCGATGGTCTGATGCTGGTCGCGGTCGCCGCCTACTCGGTCTACACCATCTTCCTGCGATGGAAGCCGCCGCTCGACTGGCGCACGCTGATGGCCGTGCCGGCGCTCGGCGCCATGCTGAGCGCGCTGCCGCTTCTCGCATGGGAGGTATCGAAGGGTGCAGCTGAGCTTCCAGACGGGACCGGATGGCTCATCACCATCTACACGGCGATCTTCGCCTCGCTGATGGCGCAGGTCTTCTACATCAAGGGCGTGGAATGGATCGGCGCCAACCGCGCAGCACTTTTCATCAACCTCGTGCCCGTCTTCGGTACGCTGTTTTCGGTGGCCCTGCTCGGTGAAAAGCTGCAGCCGTTCCACATCGTGGCATTGGTGCTGACGCTCGGCGGCATCGCAATCGCCGAAAAAGGCCGCCCCAATCGCGCGGCACCTGCCACTTCGGACGCGAGCTAACTAGCCCAACTCCAGCGTCGTGACGCCAAAGACATTCTTCAGCGGAACGGTGGGAATGGCGCCACGATACATGCGAGATGTCTCGAACACCGGCTCAAGCCCCATGCCGACGGCAAGCGCCACGGCATCGCGATTGTGAGAGGGGATATCGATAAACACCCGCGCGCCCTTCGCTTCCTGCCCGAGCGTCGAGAGCAGCGCTGCGGCGCTATCACTATCGGCGGCAAACAGCGGCCCGATCTTGTATCCATCATAACAGCGGCGGATCGTGCCGTAGCCGCGGATTTTGCCGCTCTTGCGCACGACGGCCGTACGCCTGTGCTTGCGGTTGGTGCACCACGAGGTGACGAAGGCCGAACGCTCAGCTGCAAACACGCTGGCGTCATAGCGCACCAGCCCGTCCAGCTTGTCGGTCACGGGCGTGGCGGTCAGCGTCGAGGGAGGCAGCGAGCCGATCACGCCGCCATAGCGAACCGTCTTGTAGGCCTCCTCGAAGCCGGCCTTGCGATAATTCTCCTGCTGGGCGACGACGCCGTCGAGCCCGATGCTGCGGCCATTCGCCGACGCGATGCCGGCATCCCAGATCGCCCTGCCGTAACCCTTGCCGCGAAATTCCGGATGAACCATGTAGAGCCCGAGAAAGGCGAGGTCATCGCCGTACTTGACGACGGAAATCGAGCCAACAGGGACTTCGCCGACCGCGCCGACGAAAAATCCCGATGGATCCGCGTCATGAAATGGAAGCGAATCGTCGAGACCTGGATTCCACCCCTCCTGGCGCGCCCATTCGAGCACTAGCTCCAACTCACCGGGCCGCATGGGGCGAACGGCAAACTCCGAATTCATGCAATCTTCCCAATCAGGCCCAAGGCAGCGCACACAGGCGGCGTAATGTGATGAAATCAAGTCTAGCGGCCGCAATACGCGATCGATGACCAGGAAACATGTTCTCCGCGGAAGCGATCTGCATCGATCGACATGACGTCGGACACAGAAAACCTTCCGGCCGGAATCATCATGGAACAAGGAAACTGTAATCTCAAGATAATTACTTAAGAGACCATGAAGCTCATTGGGCTTTGCGAGGTTTGAACGGAAAAGAACTTGCGCGGACAGGTCATCCCCGTCTCCCGACACTGAATTAGGATGTTTTTCCCAGTTCTTACAGGAGACCAGCAATGCTTCTCGGTATCGGCCTTTCGACTGCCCAATCCACCGCCCGGCAACGCTCCGGGCCTCGCACCGTCATCGCATTCGGCGACAGCCTGACCGAGGGCGCCGGCGCATCGTCACGCGACCATAGCTTTCCGGCCATTGCCGCCGGCCTCTTCGATCCGCCGAGGACGATCATCAATCGCGGCATCGGCGGCCAGACATCGACCGAAATCGGCGCTCGCCAGGGCGGCGTACCACTGCTGCTTGCCGTGGCCGGCGGCGATATCAGGAACCTCTATCCGCATACCCGCGACTGGATGGACCGGTTCGAGACCGGCATCGTCAACGGCCTCACACACGAGTGCGTCAACAAGGGCACCGACGAAAACGGCCTGCCTTATGGCGACATCAGAATCCATGGGACGGCAACGGCTGGCTTCACCGACATCGGCCGGCAGATCTACGGCGCCATCGCCACCAACTATGCGGCGGAACCGGGCAGCCAATGGACGACCTCAAGCGCGATCCAGATGATTTCAGGCTCCACTTCCGGCATAGCGGGCATGCGCCTTCTACTCATCGAGGCCGACGAACTCGGCGGCTACCTCGCCGAAATCGCCGCACCCGCTTTCGCCCTTGATGGCACGCTGAGCAGCGTATCCGCAACGGCTGCGAACACGCACGGCTTCATCCGCTCCACGCATCTGCTGGATGTCGTCGCGGGCAGCGCGATCGACATCACGCTGCGCATAGTCCCGGGCCAGTTCGAAAAGGGCGCGACCGCGACAGCGCTGCAGCTGACACCCGGCGACGGCGAAATCCCGGCCTATCACCCGGAATTCACGCGTCGCTATCGTTTCGATCAGGATAGTGAGGGCTGGCTGCCGCGCATCCAGGACGGCTATGCGACACCGGTTCTGGCGCTCGACGGCAGGCTGGTCGTCGAAAACGACGACGCCGGCGCGCTGCGCGGATGCGAACTGGCCATCGCCGAAATCCCCGGCGGCATTATCATCCACATAGCCTTCGACATCGAAATCATCGACGGCAGCGGTCAGATCCATGTCGGCGGCCTCGGCGCGCCGGGCGGCAGCTGGGCAACGACGACGGCAAGCGGCGAGCCTACATGGGCGATCTCGGCGAGCGGCCATTATGAGCTGGTCCTGTCCGCCGGTAATCTCGCCACCGCCAACCCCTCCTGCGGGGCAATCGCCTTCCTCAGCAGCGGCAGCCTGCTCCGCTGGTCGCTCGACAACATTGTCATCGAATGGGGCGAAGAGACGCCACAGATGGAGGTCCTATCTCGATCGGTCGAGGCGCTGCACGGCGCCAATGGCGCTATCGGTCTGCACGGTACACTGGCCGGCGTGGACGGCACGCTGACGACCGACGGCGGCACGCGCCACCTGTTCACTCGCAGCAATATGGGCGATGCTGTGCCTGTCGCATACGCCACGCCCTTTTTCCCCAGCGACGCGACCACCGGTCAGGTCCAATGGCTGTGGGCGGGACGGAACAATGCCGAGACACCCGAAACCGTTCTGACCGACATCGCGGCGATGGCAGCCCATGTCCCGGGCGGTCGCTATCTGATCGGCTCGATCCTGCCTTCCGCCGGAGATTCTCCTGAAACCCGCCAGACGATCGCCGCCTTGAACGGCGCGCTGGCCGATCTCTATCCGGCACGTTTCGTTGACATTTACGCCGCACTTACCGCCGCTGCGAACCAAACGACAGAAGACCAACAGGACGTCGCCGCCGGCATCATTCCGACATCGCTTCGCTCCGACGCGCTGCATCTGAACGACCAGGGCTATGCCATCGCGGCCGCGGCCTGGGTGTCGGCGACCACCGCTATGGGCTGGTGACCCGACCGCGGATCGGCCGCGCCGGATTGCCGGCATAAACGGTCCAGGCCGCCAGATCGCTGAAGGCAACGCCGCGCGCACCGAGAACAGCCCCTTCCCCGATCGACACGCCGGGGCCGACAAAGGCCTCGGCGGCAACCCAAGCATTAGCGCCGACGGCAATGGGCTGGGCTGTCAGCTGGAAGGACGCGTCATCGATATCATGCGAGCCGGTGCACAGATGCGCGCCCTGCGAGATCACCACGCCGCGCCCGATACGGATCATGGCAATGCCGTAAATGATCGCCCCGCGACCGATCAGCGTGTTCTCCTCCATGATCAGATGCGGCGGATACCAGATCCGCGCCGATCCATGCACCCGCGCATTGCGAGCCAACCGCGCACCGAACAGCCGCAGCAAGAACGCCCGCCAGCGATAGAGCGGCGCCGGCGTCCAGGCCGCGAGCAGCGCCCATGTAATCCCCCATGCGACACGCAGCACGCGGTGCCTGACGCGAAAGCTCGGTCCGCCCTCACGCGAGCCGGATTGCGCGGCGTCGAGTATGCCGAAATTCTCAGACGCGCCTTCCCTCATTGCCGCAACCGCCCCCGATAGGGCAGCGCCGGACAGGCTTGACCCCGGACAGGCCGCGACAAGGCCAGCACGAACGCGATCTGGCAGACGAACAACGGCAGCACGGCGCCGACGGGGCCGCGCAGAAGGATCGGTAGCGACGAGGCGATAAGGATACGCGACACGCTGACGCTAGCGAATACGCCCCACTCCGCCATCAGCACCGACCGCAGCACCATGGCGGCAGCGATCCCGCCCAGTGCGACGCCGACAAAGCCGAAATCCATGTAGAAATCGCAGCCGACGAAAAAGGACAGGTTCGGCGTCCCGTACATGCCCGCCGCAAACAGCGCGTTGCCGACATCGAGCCCGCCCACGACAGGCTTTCCAGGCCAGGTCGCGCGCGGTACGAAGAACAACACGATCGCGCCGAGCTTCTCGCCCCACATCTGGTCATGCGCCGACATGAAGCGCACCGCATGAACCGCCATGTCGAAGACATCGACCGAGGGAATATCGAAGAAGTTGCCGACGACGGATATTTCGGACAGATCGTCCATTCCATCAAATCCAAGTCGCGTGGTGATGTTCAGGACAGGAAACAGGATCGTCAACGCCAGGAGGCCGACGACATAAAACCACGCAGCCGGAACCCGCCCGCCGCAAAGCGCCAGGATGACCGGCCCCCAGACGGCCAGCAGCATGAAGCGCGGCGCGTTGAACGGATTTCGCGCAATCGCCAGCAGGACGATGACGAGAAGCAGCGGCACGAGAGAAATCAGCCGCGATCGGGACGCATGAAACCGCACCGCGACAAGGCATGCGGTCACGGATTGCAATCCGAGAAAAAGCAGGCTGCCGATGAAGGCCTGCGCCGGGTCCTGCTCCAACCGCGACGACAGCAACCGCTCCATTCCGCCTTCGGACACGACAAAGAATGCGAAAGCGAGCCCGTTCAAGCCCAGAAGAACCGGCATCGGCAAAATTGAAGTAGCCGCTTGAGCGGCTGGTTCGTCTCGCTCCATCGGGACGAGCAGAAACGGCAGGCAGAAGAGCACCACGATCAGCATGGCTGCAATGAACTCGTGCGTTTCATAGGCATAGGCCGTGATCGCGGTCGCACCGCCGATCTGATCGCCATGAATGCGCTGCAGCGGCGAGATCACGAAATAGACGAAGAGGCAGAACCAGAACACATCGCCGACCTGGAACCGGCGCGACCGTATCCCAAACAGCCCTATCAGCACCATGAGCAACATCGGCAGCGTCAGAAGCACGACGAACACGCTATCGGCGAATGGTAGATTGGCGAGATAGAGCGCGATAACGGTCCAGAGCCTGATCATGCGCTGACCCGCAGTGTCTTCCGCCCGTCCGACCGGCCGAACACCAACGGCAGGATCACCAGCGCCACGACCGCATGCGTCACCACTTCCGCCACCGCCAGCCCTAAAAGCCCAAGCAGCGCCCCGAGACCGGCGCTCGCCGCAAAGCCGACCAGCATGGCGAGCACAGCCGCGACGGCAACGACACGAAAGCGACCAAGCCCCTGTGCTGCCTGCGCCAGCGTCTGCGACAGTGCGCCGGTCAGCACCCCGACAGAAAAGAGCGCCACCACCAGACCCGACTGCGCGAAAGCACCACTCAACAGCAAGAAGCAGCCGCCACCCGTCAGCATCAAGACAAGCGTCAACACGACAGTGAGCAGCGTCGCCAGCTGCTGCGCCTCAAAACCCGCCCTCAGCGTGGCGCTGCCTGGTTGAAGCGCGCGGACCATATCGGGAAAATGCGCCCGCCGCACGAACTCCAGAACCTGCGAGACAGCGGCCGCGATCTGCCTGCCATAGACGAACAGTCCGACGCCCGCCTGCCCCAGAACCGCCGCGCAAACCACGATCTGAAACCGGAACGACAGCTGGCCCGGCAGCATCGCCAGGAGCACGCTCAGGCCCTCCCGGGCAAACACGCTGCAATCTGCAACGGTAACCGGCACCACACGCATCGGACAGCCCAGCCGCCAAAGCACGACCAGTTGCGCAACGACCGCGACGATGTAGCCAAGTGACAACGCCGACCCGAGGACCACACCAGCATCGACCGAGTGAGCCCCGGCCGCGACCAGCGCGATGGCGGACGCGATGTAAGCAAGCATCCCGGTCAACCCGCTGATACCGCTGAGCCCCAGCCCATCGAAGACGCCCGCCGCGGTGAACGCCGAGATCAGAAGCGCCGGAACGGCAGCGGGAATATAGGCTCGCGAAAATGCATCACCGCCAAGCCAGGCGTAGGCGAGTGCCGCCAGCGACAATACGGACGCGACGCCAAGGCGAACAACCGAAGCCTGCCAGTAGCAGCGCTGCGCCACGTCCATGATCTCGCGATCATCGGCCAGCGAAATCCGCCTCGCAACAACGACCGTCGCGCCGAAGTCGACGATCATCAATGCCAGGATTGCAAAGGAAAAGTGCGTCGCGAACGCCGCCATGAGATCGAGCGCGCCGCGATGGATCAGCCATGTCTGCGCCAAGAAGATAGAACCCTGGCCGACGGCAAAGCTCACGATCAGCAACGCCGCGTTGGTTGCCCTCCGCGGCCGCCCGCCCCGGGCGAAGGGTCTGTCCAGCGGGGGAATGACGCTTCTCACGCAGCACTCCGCAGCAGCTGGCTCTCGATCCACGCATAGGTCTTTTCGAGGCCATCCATGAGGCTCTGCGTCGGCCGCCAGTGGAGCTTTTCGGTGATCAGCCGATTGTCCGATCTGCGCCCGCGAACGCCGGTCGGGCCAGCGACATGCCGCTTGTGCAGCCGCTTGCCGGCGATCTCGCAAACCATGTCGACCAGCCGGTTGATGCTCACCATTTCCTCGGAGCCGATATTGACCGGCCCGGCGAAGTCCGAGCGCATCAGACGGACCGTGCCCTCGATGCATTCGTCGATGTAGAGAAAGGATCGGGTCTGCCGGCCATCGCCCCAGATCTCGATCTCGCCACCATTGTCCGCCTGCGCCACCTTCCGGCAGATGGCCGCCGGCGCCTTTTCCTTGCCGCCGTCCCAGGTTCCCGATGGGCCGAAGATATTGTGATAGCGGGCGATACGGCAGGTCATCCCGTAGTTGCGGGCATAAGACTGGAACAGTCGCTCCGAAATCAGCTTCTCCCAGCCATACTCGCTGTCGGGTGCGGCGGGATAAGCCGACGATTCCACGCAATTGGGGTCATCGGGATCGGTCTGGTTGATGGCGGGATAAACGCAGGCCGACGACGAGAAAAACACGCGGCCAACCCCGCGTCGACGGCACAGATCGGCGACGTTGAGATTGATCGTCGCCGAGTTGTGGATGATATCGGCATCGTGCCGCCCGGTGAAAATATAGCCAGCTCCGCCCATATCGGCGGCGAGCTGATAGACTTCCTGGAAATCCCGATCGATCACCCTGTCGCAGACGTCGATCAGTCTGAGATCTCCGACGATGAATTCGTCGGCCACGCTCTCCTCGTAGTCGGGCAATTTGAGATCGACGCCGCGAACCCAAAAGCCGTCGCGTTTCAGCCGCGCAACGAGATGGCTGCCGATAAACCCACCGGCGCCGCAGACAAGTGCGGTCTTCTCCAGCATGCAACGCCCCCCAGCGCTAGATTGCTTGTCTCTCCACCTCATGAAGACCAGCGAAAATGGCCTCGAAACGGTCGGTGATAGGCTCGATCGCGAAGTTTGCGCGAGCATGGGCCAGACCGTTGGCGCCAAGCCTGCGACGCAGCCCGGCATCTCCGACAAGCCCTCGCAGATTTTCGATGAACCCCGCCGCGTCATCAGGATCCGACGCAAGACCGGCATCGGTGCGTTCGATCAGACGCCGGGCCAAGTTGTTGCGTGGCACGGAGCCAAGCACCGGCCGCCCGCATGCAAAATAGGTCAGCACCTTGGATGGCACGCAGAAAGCGCCGGCACCTTCTTCGATCATCGCGATCAGAATATCGGCAGCCCCGAGAACATCCGGAAGATCGACAAACGGTACCCACGGCTTTACGCAAAGATTGGTGACCCCTTCCGCCACCGCCTTGCGCGCCAGGCTCTCGGCGATCGTTCCCTCGGAGTGAACGTCGATCGTGATCGGCAGCGCTTTCGCGGCCTTGAGCAGCAGATCGGGATTGTGCTTGTAGCCAAGCGTGCCGGCATAGATCGCCCGGACCGGGACATTGCCTCTTTCGCTCTCGGACGCTGCGGGTCCAACTGATCGCATCTCATCCAGCGACGCCCAGTTCTCGATGACAGAGATCCGATCGGGCGTGATGCCGTTCAGCCAGAGATATGGAACGAAGTCGTCGGTGATCGCGACGACATGGTCGCTTGCCCTGAGAAGACCGAATTCCAAACGCTGGTATCGGCGGGCGACCGCATTGCCGATCAGCGGAAACGTCGCGGGCAGGAAGCGGCCGATGGCCTCGCTGTAGATATCCTGAAGCCAGAACACGAACCGTGCCCCACAGGCGCGCGCAGCCTTGTGAATGACGCCCTGCGTGTCGAGCGGCGCATTGGCGGAAAGCACGATGTCAGGCCGAAACCGCTTGATCTCGCCGGCCACCAGCCGTCCGAACTCGATCTCCTGCGCCCGCCGCTTCAGGAAACTCGACTTTTGGAATGGCTCTGACAGCGTAAGGCCGGCGATACGAAACCCGGGCGGATCACCCGGCCGCGGCGCCAGATCACCCTTCGGCGTCTGGAAGCTGGCGGAGTAGACATGCAGAACCTCGTACCCGCGCCGCGCCAGCGAGCGTGCAAGCTGAACCTGAAAAGGATGACCGGAATAATCGTGGACGAGAATGCGCCTTGCACGAACCATGCGTCGCTCTTTAACGAATGAGTGAAATCGCTATTTCAAATGCCTGCAATCAAGCGCCACCGAGAAAAGCCGGGGCGCAGCCATGACGCGAATAAGGTTGCATTAATGAATAGATAAAACCTTTAGTAACACAATCAGCGTGTCAAGCCGACACTGCCGATAAACGCCTGAATTGCACCTAAAGAGGTAGGCCGCCACGGGCGGCGATACACCCACACCCCTATCCCGCATAGGCCGTGCGCCACAGAGGCTTGGCCTTGAAGCTGAACCAGTGGCGTTGATCCTGCCCGTTCAGCACCGCGATGACGGGCGTGCCATCGGGCACATTCCCCTTCAGCGCCGCAACCGCCTTGCGTGCGACATTCTGCGGCGTTCGCGCCCAGCGAACGACAAAGAGCGCGACATCGCAGAGCCTCGCCAGATAGAGCGCATCCACGGCCGCCTCGACCGGCGGGGTGTCGATGACGACGTAGTCGAAATGTAGCCGCGCCCGAGAAAGAAGCGCCCGCACCCGCGCGCTCATCAGCAACTCGTCCGTCGCAAACTCTGCCGGCCGCGCGCCCAGTATGACGGAGAGGTTCGTGGCGTGATCGACGGCCACCATGCTGGCGAGCCCCGGATCGGCCTCTCCGCGCAACAGATTGACGAAGGCGGGCGTCGGCTCGCGATCGACGTGGCGGTGAATGCTGGGCTTCCTGAGATCGCAGTCGATGAGCAGCGTGCGCTTCCCCGCAAGCGAATAGGTGCGCGCCAGCGCAGTTGCAAGCGTCGATTTCCCCTCACCCGGAAGACTGGAGGACACCATGATGACGATCCCCTCCTCGCGGGCATCATCCAGCGTCGGATGCCTGCTGAGAAGCGCCTGCTCGACCGAGACCCGGATACGCCGGATCGATTCCGAAAAGACCGAGAGCGGCGCCGCCATGATCCGGTCGGAAAGCCCGCGCCCATGTGGCCGCTCCAGCTCACCACCCTCTTCATGCGGCACCACCGACGCCAGCTGGATGTTCAGAACCGCCTCGACCTGATCCTCCCCGGTAAACCCGCCAACGAAGAACTCCCGCAGGAAACCCGCTCCTATGCCGAACCCAAGCGCGACGACGCTCATCACGCCAAGGATCGCCAAACTCCTCGGATATGACGGCTCGATCGGCGGCAAGGCCTCCGAAATCACACGGCTGTCGGCCAGCTGGAGGCTGGCCTGCGCCTCGAAATCCTGCAATCGCGTGAGAAGGTTTTGATATTGCGTCCGCGCGATCTGCGCGGATTGCTGCAGGCTGTAGAATTGCGTCAAAGTCTCGGAGGGCGTCGGCAGCTGGGTCGCACTTGCCGCTGACGGAGCCGGCTGATTGAACTGCGCATCGGCGACGCGCAGGCCCGTATCGGCATTGCTGAAAGCATCGCGCATACCGGCATTGGCGATAAGGAAGGCATCCAGTCGCCCCTCGTGGCTGGCAAGGCTGTCCTTGGCGGCGCTCACCCGGGCCTGCAGGCTGTTGCGGGCCGCGATCGTGCCCGCAACCTTGGCGTCGATCTGGTGTCGGACGTAAACCGACGCCACCAGATTGGCCAGAAGTGCCGCCTTCCCGGCATCGCGCGAGGTGACGCCAACGGTGATGAGATAGGTCAGTCCCTCGCGGCGAACACGGACAGCCTCCTTGAACGAGGCCAGTGTTTCGCGCTCGGCAACATCCGTGGCGCCGGACGAAGCGTGACCGAGGCGGGCCAAGGTAACGATGAGGTCAAAATAGGTAGGTTGGGGCGCGAACTCCGTGTCATCAGCCAGCTTGCCCTCCCGCACCACGTCGAGAAGCACCGCATCGGACTGCGCGATCCGCACCTCCCCCTCGACGCGCGCGTTATCGGAAGCACTGGCAATTGCCGCACTCTCCGGCGCCAGCAGGTTCTTGGCGCTGGTGTCGACGACGACGAGCGCCTGCGCCGTGTATCGCGGCGTCAGCAAGATCAGGGCGATAGCGGTGAGCGACAGAATGGCGGCGGCTGTGGCGAAGACCACCCAGATCTGGCGACGGAGAAGGCCTGAAATCATCCTGAGGTCGGCAATATCGCTCATACGAATGCATATCCTCGGAAAATGAGATCCTATACCCGCTCCAGTATCAATGATGAAAAATTACCACAGAAGATTGAAGGCATAACCCTAGATCAAAGTGGTAGGACGCTGGAAAACATCGGGCAGCCTCGAAAGGTCTGCCCGATGGCGTCGCTTATCGGTACGGCTCGAAGAGAGCCTTGATCGCATCGACCTCGTTCGGCCGGATCTCATGTCCGCCGGGATGCCATACGGTCGTCACGGCAGCGTTCTGGCGCTCGTAATAATCGGCCAGCGCCTTCGTGACCGGCACGGGGCTGATCGGATCACGCTCGCCGGCCGTGATCAACACCTTGCGGCCCGCCAGACCGGCATTCGCCTTCGGCTGGAAGGGAATGAGCGGATGCATCAGCGCCGACGCATCGAAAAGTCCCTTCTCGATCAGCACGTTGGCGAGAATGTTGGCGCCGTTCGAAAAGCCCAGCCCGAGGATCGCCGAAGCCTGGTGCTCCCGCGCGAGCTCGCTGACATAACCCGCCAGCTTGTCGGTCGCCCGCGCCAGATCGGCCATATCGTAAACACCCTCGCCGGTGCGCTTGAAGAAGCGCGCCGCGCCGTATTCCGAAACGTCGCCGCGTGGCGAAACGATTGTCGCCTCGGGCAGGAGCTGCCGCGCGAAATCGAAGAACTGGTTCTCGTCTCCTCCCGTGCCATGCAGGGTGAAGAGAATAGGCTTGCCCGCGGCACCGGCATGCAGCCGGTGCACATATCCATGATCGGTCATGTCGATATCCTGTCTTATGCTTCCAGCGGTTCGAGGTGCTGTTCCAGCAGCGAGCGCAGATGCTCGTGCTGCGTCGGCAGCTTCAGGGCTTCGCCGAGATGCGCCGTATCCTCGTCCCGGTCGAAGCCCGGTTCGTTGGTGGCGATTTCAAACAGCACGCCGCCCGGCGTGCGGAAATAGATCGCCCAGAAGTAATCGCGGTCGATAACAGGCGTCACCTGGTATCCGGTATCCATAAGGGCCTTGCGGACCTCCAGCTGCTTCGCGCGGTTCTCGACGGCGAAGGCAACGTGATGCACCGAGCCTGCGCCCGGAAGCGCCCGCGAGATGTTCGGCAGCGTTTCGAGATCGATCAGATGCGCGCCGTTGCCGCCCGGAATGGTCAGCCGCTTGACGCCGTCGCGTTCCTCCTGGACCTGATAGCCCATGAACGTCAGCAGTTCCGACGTCGCGCCGTCGTCACGCAGCCGCATGGCAACCGAATGGAAGCCGCGGGTCGCATGATCCTCGCCGACGCCGCCATGCGTCCAGGGAAGACGGGCGTCGTCCTTGACCTCGACCAGTGCAAAGCCGTCACCATCGGGACCGGCAAAGTTCAGCCTCTTCTCACCGAATGTTTCCTCGGTCTTGAGACCCGTCACATCCAGCTTGGCGAGACGATCGCTCCAGAAGCCGATCGAACCCTGCGGAATAGAGTAGACCGTCGTTCCGACTTCGCCGGTGCCCGGACGGCCCTGCGCCATCTTCGGAAACGGGAAGTAGGTCATGATCGTGCCCGGCGCACCGTTCTCGTCACCATAATAGAGGTGGTAGACGTCGGGCGCGTCGAAATTGACGGTCTTCTTGACGCGGCGCAGACCGAGCGCATGGGTGAAAAACTGATTGTTCGTCTGGGCGTTCGCAGCCATCGACGTCACGTGATGAAGACCCTTGATCTGGTCGAGCATTTGAGACCCCTTTCTGGCCCGTCTCGCGGGCTGTTCGATGGGTCATAGATGATCCCTATCCGGTCGTTGGAATAGTCCCACTGACCGGAACGGATTGTCTATTTTTAGTGAACGACGAACAGACGTCGTTCATCGCTAGCTATTCACCCGCTGGATGTTCAGGAAGCTGCCAGTCGATCGGCGAACGGCCGTGTTCCTCAAGAAACGCGTTGGCCTTCGAGAAGTGATGGCAGCCGAAAAAGCCGTTATGCGCCGAAAGCGGCGACGGATGCGGCGATTTGAGGACGAGGTGCCTGGAGGTATCCACGAACGCCGCCTTGCGCTGCGCATAGGCGCCCCAGAGGATGAAGACGACGGCGTCGCACTCGTCGTTGACCTTGCGGATGACGGCATCCGTGAAGGTTTCCCATCCCTTGCCCTGATGCGACGCGGCCTGGGCTTCCTCCACCGTCAAGACGCTGTTCAAAAGCAGAACGCCCTGCCTTGCCCAGTGTTCGAGGAACCCGTGGCGCGGCGGCACGATGCCGAGATCAGCCTGCAACTCCTTGTAGATATTGACCAGCGACGGCGGAATTCTGATGCCCGGCTGCACGCTGAAGCACAGGCCATGCGCCTGGCCCGCGCCGTGATAGGGATCCTGGCCGAGGATCACGACTTTCACGTCTGTAAGCGGCGTCAGGTCAAGCGCGCGGAAATATTCCGATCCTCTAGGAAAAATCCGTTTCCCCATCTGCTTTCGCTCGATAAGGAAGTTTTTCAGCCTTTGCATGTAGGGCTGCTCGAACTCTGTGGACAAGGCGCTCTTCCAGCTGTCTTCGAGTGCGATGGTCTGTTCATTCATGCAATTGCCTCCACCGGCTCGCCAAAAGCGAGCGACTAACTTGCGTCGAAAAGGGATTTGGCGGACATTTTACCGGTCGCCGGCCATCAAAGTTTA
>UBVW01000046.1:0-18725 GCA_900469085.1 Hyphomicrobiales bacterium
ATGGGCTGCTGCGGATAACTGAACGTGCTTCGTGGCGACAAGCGCGCCATCTTTCAGGCCGCAGCCCATGCACAGCGCGCAGCAGACTACCTGCATCACCTGCAGCCCCGCATCACCGGTGATGATGACGACGAAGGGGAGGCGGCGTGAGCCGGCTTCCTCGCCTCTGTCCCCATCAGTCAACTATCCTTCCAGCCTCGCCGGTCCCATCAACTCCTTCGGTACCGGCTCGGCCAACGGCGCGCCGGCTGGCATTGAGACATCGATTGCGCCAACGGATCTTGACGTGACTCGTGTTTCGCTCGAGGGGACAATCCCCGCCGTTATGTAAGTATTGGCTAACCAAAAAACTGGCGCCAACAGAACCGCTTTGGGTACCGGAAAGACCGTCAATCACACGATCAGCGTCCTTCCGCTTACCACATCGAAGAGATGCACCTTTGACGGATCGGCTGCGATCGATATCGTATCGCCTGCACGCAACGCAAGCCGATCGCGAACTGTTGCAACGATCGTCGCGCCCCCCATGTCAACAGATATCTGCGTCTCAGCGCCCGTCGGCTCTATCAGCATGACTTCGGCTTGCGCTCCACCCTGATTGATCGTCAGGTGTTCGGGGCGAATGCCATAAACGACGTCCTGACCTCGTGCCACAGTGACGTCGGTTGGTATCGGCAATCTCGCCCCTCCGTGCGCGATGAACTCGATCGGCCCGTCGTTGCTGATTTTTCCTTCAATAAAATTCATGCCTGGTGAGCCAATAAAACCCGCAACAAACCGGTTTGCTGGACTGTCATACAGATCGAGCGGTGATCCGATCTGCTCGACGTAACCATCACGCATGACGACAATCTTGTCTGCCATCGTCATGGCCTCGATCTGGTCGTGCGTAACATAGATCGTCGTGGTCTTCAGGCGCTGATGCAGTTGCTTGATTTCTGATCGCATCTGGACGCGGAGCTTTGCATCCAGATTGGACAACGGTTCGTCAAACAGAAACACTTGCGGCTGACGAACGATCGCACGTCCCATGGCAACGCGCTGGCGCTGCCCCCCGGACAGGTTTCTCGGGTGACGGTCGAGGAGTTTCTCCAACCCCAGGATCTCGGCTGCCTCGCGAACTCTTGTCCTGATCTCCTCTTTCGGCGCCTTTGCCAGTCGCAGGGAAAAGCCCATGTTGGCTTCCACTGTCATATGCGGATAAAGTGCATACGACTGGAACACCATTGCGATGTCGCGTTCCTTCGGCGCAACATGATTGACCACGCGTCCACCAATCGAAATCCGCCCATCGGAGATTTCCTCAAGGCCCGCGATCATTCGCAACAAGGTGGACTTGCCGCAGCCCGAGGGGCCCACCAGAATGACGAATTCGCCATCCTTTATCTCGATGTCGACACCGTGAAGGATTTCCAGGTGACCATAGTTCTTGCGAGCATTCGCGACGCTGACTGACGCCATAATTCTCTCCAGCTGACAATGTGTGACAGGTGGTCGCGATGATGGCGACCAGCGGCATGTGAAATCTATTGGCTGGCCGTGGCCAAACTGTATGGTGCCAGCGCGGCATCGATGGCCGCGAGGCAAAGATCGCGGGCCCGTGGCGCAACGCGCCCGCTCACGACATCCGGATAAACCCGTCCCAGATACTGGCTTACAAGGGTCTCGGGAATCGGATCAGGCAGTGCCGCAAACAATGCACCGACAGCATCGGTGGCCTGCTCGCCCGGCCAGTAATAGCGGATGCGATCACTGTAGCTGAAATGGCGCTGAAAACGGATGTCATCTGCTGAACCGGCATAGTGGCCCACCCAATGGTGAGGCCCGGCCTGCATGATCGCCTCCATTTGCGCGTAGAGGCTTTCTCCCCCACAGTCGAGCACATGCCTGATGGCATCTAGCCCGTACAGCGCCTCGCGTAGCGCAAACGTCAGTCCGGGCCCGACCTTGAGGATGGCAAACCCGTCGTCGACGAGTGCCGAGAGCTCGTGAACCGTTTGATAGTCCGTTGAGTGTGCCTCGAAGAGAAGTCCCGGCATCCGACCAAGTGTCGATGCAAGTCCTTGTGCCCGACCGGGTTCGTAAAGGACGACATTCGCATTCCCGAACTCGACACCCGGCTGGACGACGATGCCAATCACACGGTCCATGGCCGCTCCGGCGTCAGCCTTTTCGAATGCCGACGTGTGAATGTCGAGCGTTTTCAGGGCGGCGTCGGGAGAGGTGACCTCGAGTTCCTCGATTGCATGCGTAGCGCCGCCGGGAGGCGGGACCTCCGTGCCAATGATATACACCGGCGGACGTTGCCCGATGCGGCATGCCGTATCCTCCGCGACCTTCGCCAGACGCGCCGCCCTTTCGGCGGTCTCCTCATCGTCGAGCGCCGCCGGTTCCCCAGCGCATCCCATCGACGTGTCGAGATGGAGTTTCTCGAAACCCGCCTCGACATAGGCCGCAACCATGGCTTCGGCTCGCGCCATCGCTTCGTCCGCACCCAGCGTCTTCCAGGGGTTGGGGACGAGATGATCGCCGCCGTAGATGATCGATCCCAGCGGAAAACCGACCTTTTTAGCAATCTCCTCGATGAACCGCCGGAATGCAACCGGCGTCATGCCGGTATATCCGCCTTCCTGGTTGACCTGGTTGCAAGTCGCCTCGATCAGAACAACAGCGCCTTCCCGCAATCCCCGCTGCAAGGCAGCTTCAATCACCAGCGGATGCGCCGAGCAGACCGAAGTGATACCACGAGGCAAGGCTTGTTGGCGTTCGCCGAAGAGCTTGGAAAAGGCGCTTTCGCGATTTCTGTCGAGAGCGTTGCTCATACCAGCGTTACAACCTTCGTCAGATGCCGCGGCGATACCGTATCGACGCCTCGCGATTGCGCGACACGTTCGCCGAGGATCTGCAAGGCGGGCAAGATGACGAGCGCTGCAAGCGAGAGGTCGACATCAACAGGAAGTTCGATATCACCGGGTCCGCCAAGGCCGATGACGATAGCACCCTTTTCGCGGAGCTCTGCGACAAGCTTTGCCTCGGCGTTCTTCTGATCGGTGCTGTAAAGCATGACCGCCGCTGTCTTGTCGTCCACGAGGCTGATTGGGCCATGGCGATATTCGAGCGGATGAAACGGCTGGGTCAGAGTCTGGCTCATTTCCATGAGCTTCAGCGCACCTTCGGCCGCAATGCCAAAAAGCGGTCCGCCGCCGAGAAAGACGAAATGGCTGCGAGCGAGAACCTGCCTGTTAAGCGAAGCGTCGAGGGCATCTGCGAGCTTCTTTGCTGATGCGACGGCTGATGCGGGGATCGTATGGCCGATCATCTGTAGACCGAGCAGCAGCATGAGGCTGGCCGAGACAGACATGACGATGCCTTCCTCGCTGTGGGTCTGCGAGGCAACGACATCGTCACTGCATTTCGCAAGAGAGCTCTGCGCCTCAACGGTCAGGCCGGTCACGAAGGCGCCGTTTTCGCGGCTCTTTTTTGCGGCCGCAACTGTTTCAGTGGTTTCGCCACTGCGCGAGATTGCCACCACATGCGTGTTTTTCCAGTCGGGCCAGAAAAATGTCGGGCGATTGAGCCATTCTGCACCGGGGACGGCGATTGCACGCCGCCCGGCATTGTTCGCATAAGCTGCCAACGACATGGCAAGGTAGTAGGACGTTCCGCAGCCGACATAGACAAGCACGTCGTCGCGCGTGGTTGCAGCGTTCGATCCCCGCGCCTTGTCCCAGAATGGAAACTGCTCGCGGATGACTTTTTCGGTCGTGTTCATGGTAGCTCCGATTACTTGACCGAACCGGCCAGCAGACCGCTGACGAGGTATCGGTTGAGGAAGATGACGACGAGGGCAGGGATGACGATCGCGATAGAGCCGCTGGCCGTGATCAGCCCGTAGTCGATGAAGTTCTTTGTGACGAACTCAGGAATGAGAACAGTCAATGGCTTGGTGGCCTGCGGCGAGAAGATGAGCGGGACGAGGTATTGCCCCCAGGCGCCGAGGAAGGTGAGGATCGCAGCGGCAGTAAGACCGGGACCGGCGAGCGGCAGCACGATGTTGAAGAAAATGAAAAGGCGACCTGCACCATCGAGCTGTGCGGCTTCCTCAAGCGCCAGAGGCAGAGCCTCGAAGACGCTGCGCAGCAGCCAGAGCGAGAGCGGCAGATAAGCCGAGACATAGATCAGGGCGACGCCGACATAGGTATCGACGAGATGCATCTTGATCATGATCTGGTAGAGCGGGATCAGCACCGCATAGGCCGGGATCGCCAGCGTCGCGACGACGAGACCAAACAGCGCGTTGCGGCCAGGAAAGCGCATGCGGGTGAAGGCGTAGGCGCCCAGTGCGGAAATGGCTACACAAAGGAGCGTCGCGGCCGCCGAGGTGACGACGCTGTTCAACAGCGCTGCGCGAAACTGCCGCCAGACTTCGACGCCGCCGATACGATCGACGTTGATGCCGAGCAGGCGCGAGTAGTGATCCAGCGTGAAATGTTGCGGAAAGAAGTGGATTGGCCGGACGGAGAAGTCGTCCGTCGGCGTGACCGAACTGGCGACCGTCCAGTAAATCGGGCCGAGCGACCAGATCAGAAGCACGGCAACGCCGATCCATATTATCAGGCGATAGAGAAGGGTGGGTTTCATCAGTCGAACCGTGTGTTGCGATAGACCCGAAGGACGTAGATGAGCGAGACGAGAAGCGACACGAAGGTGATGACGACAGAAAGCGCCATGCCGTAGGAAAACCGCAGGTTCTGGAAGGTCTCCAGATAGATCTGCACGAGGATCGGCCGCGTCTCGAGACTTGAGCCGGCAAGAACCCAGGCTTCATCGAAGAGGTTAAAGGCGTTGACTGTGGCGTTGGTCATAGCGACCGCGATCGCGCTGCGAACAAGTGGAAGCGTGACCAGCGCGAACATCTGCGGACGCGTTGCGCCATCGATGCGTGCCGCTTCATAAAGATGTGAGGGAATGCTCTGCATCGCGGCGAGAACGATGACGATCGTTAGTGGCATCATACGCCAGACATGAACGACGGTGACGGCAATGATCGCGCTGGTCCGATCGTTGAACCAGACGTGGTTTTCGAAAGGGAGCCCGAGCGCGGTGAGGATGCCGTTGAGCAGGCCCGCGCCAGGTTGATAGATCCACAACCAGATCACGGAGTTGACCACACCGGGAAGCGCCCAGGGCAGGATGACCGCTGCAAGAACCCACTGCCGGCCGACCTTGAGCTGATTGATCAGCGAGGCGGCGAGCACGCCGAAGACCGTTTCCGCAAGCACTGCCAGCACGACATAGATCAGGGTATTGACCCAGGTCGTGCCGAGCTGCGCGTCGGATAGCATGCGTGTGTAGTTTTCCAGGCCGACGAAGGGCGTGCCGGCCTGCATCGGATTGACCCGGTGAAGGCTATCCCAAAGCGTTCGCGCCATCGGATAGAAGACGAGCGCCGTCATGGTGATGAGAATGGGGGACACCAATAGCACGCCGAGAGTGATGTCGGCGTTTAAGCCGACACCCTTCTTGGCTGCGGTCTCCTTATAGGCGACAGCAGTCATTGCGCCATCGCCTGCTTGGCGGCATAGGCAATGCTTTCAACAGCCTGGTCAACGCTCATTTGACCCTTGGCAGCGCTGTTGATCGCGGTGTTCACGCCGCTGGAGAACTGCGGGTACCACGGGGGCGTTCCCTGCGGGAACAGCGCCTCGACCGTCTTCGATTGCGCGACGAGCGCATCGCCGCTGTTCAGCTTGCCTTCCGAGTTGAGCTCGGCCAGTGCCGACGTGCGGGTCGGAAGGAAGCCATTCGCCATGTTCTTCTTCTGGAACTCGCGGCTCGTGAACCACTTGACGAAGGCAACAGCCGCTTCCTTGTTGGGCGAGACGTTCGGGATCGCGAGCGCCTCCGGCAGGCCGAAACTGCGGGTCTCGCCGCTTTCGGTCGGAACCAGGATCGCCTCGACCTGACCGGCGACCTTGGACTGCTTGGGATCGTTTATCTGTCCGAGACGGCCGGGCTCGCCCGAGATCATGATGCTGGTCAGGCCTTGGGAGAACATACCCTCGTTGATCTGGCTATCCTTGAGGCCGGTGGAAGCCGGATCGACCAGGCCTTCCTTCAGCAGCATCAGTTCGAAGGCCAGCGCCTTGTAACCGGCGGAATCGGGCTTGGTGAAGAGCGGGTTGAAGTCCTTGTCGAACAACTCGCCACCGAATGCCTTGGTCAGCAAGTACCAACTCGTCGAGGCACCCTCTGTCGCCGAGACCGGCAGGCCGATCGGATAGGTGGCTATGCCCTTTTCCTTGATCTGTTTGGCAGCTTTCACCAACTGGTCGAGCGTCTTGGGTGTCTCGGCAATGCCGGCATCGGCGAAATGCTTCTTGTTTATGAGCATCACGCGAAAGTCGTTCGAATAGGGAACGCCAAGCAGCTTTCCGTCGACCGTAAAGATCTTGGCAACCCCTATGTCCTTGGCGGAGTCCGCGTCTATCACATCATTGAGCGGCATATACCAGTCGGCAGCTGCGAACTGGCCCGTCCAGGACCAGTCGAACTCGGTCACGTCGGCCGGTGCCGTGCCGGCAACCAGCGCCGTCACAAGTTTAGGACGGATGTCGTCCCAAGAAAGCGTCTGCAGGTCGACATGGATGCCGGTTTCGGCTTCGAAGGCGGAAGCGATGTCAGGTCCCTGCGGTGATGGCATCAATACGGTGATCGATTGACCGGCAAGCGGCTTGTCTTGCGCGGCCGCCGGAAGAGCGACGACGAGGGCGGCTGAGGCGAGCAGTGATAAGATTGTTTTACGCATGTTCCCATCCTTCTTTGTTATCAAGAATTTACGTGATTTTATTGCGCAAACGCCGCATTTGCCGATGCGGCGACGTGCCCGATCCAGCCTTCGTCTATGGGCCAGTCGAGAAGTTGGGCGGCAGCGAAGAGCGCTCCGCCGATCGGGGGTAGTTTCGGAGTGACTGGCGGCTGGCCGATACGCCGCTCCAGCGCCTGCAGGAGCCCGGCGCTGCGCAGCGTGCCGCCCGCAAATGTCCAGTCGGCTCCCATCTCGCAGTGGCCGGCAACTGCACGGTGATGCTTGGCGAGTTCGTCGGCGGCAAGGTCGAGCAGGCTAATGGCAGCAGCATCGCCACTTATCGCTGCTCGATCAACCACGGCCGACAGGGCAGCGATGCTTGATCGTTTCGCGTCCGACGTCGCCCAGGCTCCGAGGCTATCCATCGCGTTAGCCTGATCAAGGCCCAGATGATCGAAAACGGCACTTGCCAGCGCGGTTGGCGCAACACGTCCGTCAAGGCTTTGACTGACAAGATTGAGAGCCAATCGGCCAATCCAGTAACTGCTGCCTTCGTCACCGATGATGTCGCCCCAGCCGCCGGTCCGTGCAGGTTCGCCCTCGGCATTGCGGGCCCAGGCCATGGATCCGGTTCCAGAGAGAACGAGGATGCCTGACTTGCCCGCAAGCGCCCCGAGATGAGCAGCATCGACGTCATTGAGAACGCGCGTTCGCGCATTCGGGAAGGCGTGCTCTATGGCTTCTTCGAGAAGGCGCGATAGATGGTCGACCTCGCCATATACAGGCAACGCAGCCGCGACGGCAGCCAGACGCGTCTCATTACGAAAAGGCTCGATATGCATTTCGAGTTCAGTGCGCCAACCCGGATTGTCCATGGCGTTGACGCCGCCGCCAAGACCGGTGCGAAGGATACGCCCGCTACGATCGGCAAGTGCCACCATCATTTTGGTCCCGCCGCCGTCAATGCCGAGGATCAGATTGTCGTTCAAGACTTCGCTCCTTGGTCGGAAAAAATTGTCTCGACGCCAAGTTCACCAAGCTGCGCGCGCCACTCCTTGGACAGATCGGCATCGGTGATGAGCTTGGCACTATTCAGCGGTGCCACCTTGTAGGTAGCCGTCGTGCCGAATTTCGAGGAATCGGCAAGTACGAAGCGATTGCTCGATCGCGTAAGCATCTTCCTGTTCAGGCTCGCCTCTGCACTATCCACGCTGTAAATCGCGCCATCGCCGCTCACCGCGCTTGCTCCGAGAAAAAGCTGGTCGAACCAGATCGTCTCCAGCATCGCTTCGGCCTGCGGACCCACCAGTGATGCATTTTCGCTGCGCAACTGCCCACCGAGAAGGACGACGTCGAGGTTCGGGACGTTCATGAACTCCTGCGCCACGATCAAGCCGTTTGTGAAGATGCGCAGCGGCATGGGATTGATGCGGATCAGCTTGGCCAGCTGTAACACTGTCGTGCCCGCATCCAGGAAAATCGCGGTCCGCGGAGAGAGACGCTCATAGGCGGCATTGGCAATGGCACGCTTGGCCGCCAGCTGGCGCTTCTCGCGCTCCTGGAATGCAAGCTCCACCGAAGAACCTTCGGCGATGCGCGCGCCGCCGTGAACACGATCGATCGCGCCCGCTTCCTGCAATAGCTGGAGATCGCGCCGGACGGTTGCGAGCGATGCGCCGACGGCATCCGCGATGTCCTGGATCGTGGAAAAGCCGTTCGCATACAGATGGCTACGGATGAGATCCTGCCGATCGGTCTTGAGGCCGCCGCTCTGGTTCAAGGCATGTTCCCTTTTTGGCTTTCTGATTTCAATCAGATTTCCACTTAGAAAGATCACTGTCAATCATATTTCTGATTTTTTTTGATCGTTTTATTATTGCGCGAACAAAACGGCGCCTCGAGAGAGGCGCCGCCGAAAGGGTAGGGGATGTTCAGTGGTACTTGGGGAGCAGATCACCGTGTTGCTCGATCAAATCGTCAACCATGCGCCAAATTTCGTCGGGCGACAGCTCGGCGGATGTGTGAGGATCGAGCAGTGCAGCCTGATAGATCCGGTCTCGCTTGCCGGTCAGCGCTGCTTCCACGGTCAGCTCCTGGACGGAAATGCTCAACCTCATGACGGCCGCGAGCTGCGATGGAATCTTGCCGATCCGCGTCGGCTGGATGCCATTTCGGTCAACATGGCAGGGAACCTCGACGATGCATTCCGGGGGAAGATTGTCGATCAGTCCGTTGTTCGCAACATTGCCATAGATCAACGCGGGCTTTCCAGTCACCACCGCATGGATGATGCCGGCGGCATATTCGTTGCTGCGGCAAACGTCGATCGGCTTGCCGCCCTCGAGGTCCTTGCGCAACGCCTGCCATTCGGCAATCTGCACTTCGCATCGGCGGATATATTCGTCGAGCGGTATGTTGAGCTGTTCGACCAGTTCCGGCCGGCGATCCTTGATGTACCAGGACGTATATTCAGAGAAATGCTCGCTGGATTCGGTGACGAAATGGCCGAGCCGTTTCAGGGCGTCGAAACGGACACGGTCGTCCGCCGGAACATTGCCCTCGGCGGCAAGCGCCTTCAGTCTTGGATAGAGATCTTCGCGACGACCATTGGTAGCGATCTTTTCGTACTTAAGAAAAAAGGCGATGTGATTGATGCCAGCAGAGACGTAGTTGATGTCGTCGATATTCTCGCCAAGGCAGTTTGCCAGATGGCCGGCGGTGTGTTGCACGCTGTGGCACAGGCCTACATTGCGGATGGTCGGAGCGATCTCCTTGATTGCCCAGCAGTTGATCGCCATCGGATTGACGTATTGCATCAACAGCGCATTCGGACACACATCGACCATGTCGTGGCAAATGGCCTCCAGCACGGGAATGGTCCTGAGGCCGCGAAAGATGCCGCCGATGCCGAGCGTGTCGGCAATGGTCTGTCGCAGGCCATATCTCTTGGGAATTTCAAAGTCCGTGACAGTTGCGGGCTTGTAGCCGCCAACCTGCATCATCAGGATGACGAAATCCGATCCCTTCAAAGCTTCCCTGCGATCCAACGTTGCTTCGATACGCACGGAATTGAGGTTGAGCGCCTCGCATATGCGTCGTGCGACGATCTCGGATGTTTTCAGACGCTCCGGATCTATGTCGAAAAGGCTGATGACGTAATCATGGTCGGATGGGGTCGATAGCACATCACCTAAAATGTTCTGGGCAAACACCGTACTTCCGGCTCCGACAAGGCATATTTTCGGCATTCGGTTCTCCTTTGATTGTATCGGACCTTGATGCCTCTTTTAATCAGGAGATTCTTCTCGATAATGGCAGATTGTTTCTTGGATCGGAGCACACGACGATGCATGCGGAAGAAATAGACCCGGAGGGAAAGTGGCTAGCGTCGCCACGCAACTTTCTCGTCGAGGAGCATGTAGCCGATACGATGACATCGGCGCATTGGCATGATCACATCGAGATCAATCTGCTTAGCGAGGGATCGATGACCTACCTGTTCAATGGGAAGCAGGAGCATGTCGAGGCTGGGCGTCTCGTCTTATTCTGGGCGGCAATTCCGCATCAGACGGTTTTTGTGACACCGAAATCACCGCTCGTCTGCGTCTATCTCCCGCTTCCTGATTTTCTCGCAATGCCGATTGAAGCAGCTGCCAGACAGTCCATCCTGCAAGGGGCATTTCTACACGAGCCCAACCCTGCCGACGGAGTATCGTCTTCCGGCATCCGATGGGTTCGCGAATGGAGCAATGACGATCAGGCAAGGCGGCAATTGGTCATCGACGAGGTTGCTCTTCGCGTCCGCCGGCTTATTCTTGACCACGCAGACAGCGGTAACACTCGCCGCGAAGCGACGGCACTTGCGGGACCCGGCATCCGCTATACGCAGGCGCTCACAGAGATAATAAGCGAGCGCTACCGTGAGCCCTTGACACTTACCGCCATCGCAAAGCTGGCCCGGGTTCATCCCACAACCGCCAACAGGGCATTTCGCGACATACTTGGGATATCGGTCATGGACTATCTCACGCGGTTTCGCTTGTCGCGTGCCATGCAACGGTTGGCGGAGACTGACGATCCGATCCTTGAAATCGCGCTTGATTGTGGTTTCGGCTCGCCGGCGCGTTTCTACGCCATTTTCAAGCACCACACTCGAGATACACCTCGCCAATTTCGTATGACGATGCGGCTGAGATCGTAGCGCGCTTAATAGTCCGTAACACCGTACTCACTGCCAGGGAACAAACGCCGGCCCGCGCTTGTTCTTCAATCAGAGCGGCAGACAACGGATGCTCGCTGAACATCATGCACCTGAGATTGGTCAAGGAGAATAGCAATGGTGACGCAAGAACGGAACTTTCACGGACTTAAACCTGAGTCTGATCTCGAAACACCCAACAGCGCAAGCGTGGAGACGAGAGTTGCCAACGCTCTTGCAAACGATGGATCTCTTGATCCGTCCGACATCGTAGTGGTCGATGTAAACGGTCAGATCACCCTGCGCGGCGCGGTTTCGAGTTTGGCCGAAGCGAAACGCGCAACTGAGGTTGCCGGATCCATCGCCGGAGTAGTCTCCATCGTTAACGCCTTGGAGATCGTCGTTGGAAACGGGTAGCGGCGCGCAGCGGGCGGCAATTCCGAAGCTAATCAAGGCACTTGATCGGATTGCAAAGAGCCTGCGAGGGGGGCCGGTGGTGACCGATAGCGCGTTCCTTTTAGAGAAGTCCCAGACTGCCAAGAGCTGTCGGCGTCTCCATCGCACATTGCGCTTGCCGACACTTTGAAAACCAACACGACTATTCGTGCGCCCTTGTGGGTTGGGAACAATCGAGCGGCTGTGCGGTTCTACCCATGACGAGATTTGGAGGATGGAGAATGTACAGACTTACCAGGTACGCTTTTGCCGCGGTAATTGTCGCAGCAGATCTAACGATGGCTTCGTTGCCTGCCGCCGCGCAAGGTCTGGAACTACGCGTCGGGCCCGGTGGTGTCGATGTACGCGATCGTGACCGATATCCCGATAACTATGAAAGAAGCAGACGCGGCTGCAGCCCAGACGAGGCTTTAGACGCCGCCCGTGACGAAGGGTTTAGACGTGCCAGAATTGCAAGCGCGAATTCGCGTAGAATTGTAATCGAAGGTATGACACGCCGCGGTCCGGATAGGATCGTTTTTGCAAATGCGCGAGGTTGCCCCGAGATCTGATCTGACACGAGAGGTGAGGGGGCGACTGGAGGGTCGCGCGCCCCAAGATTTCCAATCTGATCCACCGTCCTCCACTCTTATTCGTGATCGGCATGCGCGCCGCCATGCATTCCCAGATCAGCTCTTGTTCATAAACGGCCATTTGTTTGCAAAATGATCAAGATGAGTGTTGCGGACATGTGACGAACATCTCACGAACGAAGATCGTCCTCAATCAAATGGAGGAGTGCGCTTCAGGTTCCCAGTCGCTAGGGTTTTCCTTGGATTGGCTTCGTGGCGTTAACATCCTTGGAACCCAATCCGCTAAAGCCCGTCGCGGCCTTGCTCGCGGCGGGTGGAAGCTTTCTGGGTAAACCCATTCTGTTTTAAAAAGCGCAATGACAGCCTCTGAGGGGGTAAAAAGACCTTGTGTCGTTGATGTTGCAGGTTCTGCGCACGACACCAGGGCTCGACCCCGAGTCGGGGTCGGTATCCGCAAGGCCAGTTTCACGTCGTCGTCAAAACGCGTCGCTGGCAGCCCCAAATCTGTCAACTAGCGTTCTATCGTTCAGAGTAGGCGCTGGCCATCCCCCCGAAATCTCATGACGATCCTGCGCCCTCGTGGTGCTTCCCACAACGCAAACTCTGGCGGTCACCGTTTGCACCCTCGACGGTTTTACCATCGGGTCGACCAATCGACAGACGCCAAGGCTAAAGCGGTTATCTGGGCGCAGATGCAACGGAAAAGTCAGCTAGGCATCTGCCCACTCGCACAAGCGCGACGCAATTCATGCATGGGGTCACAGTCGCCTTCAATCTGGAACTACAGTCGATCATGCACCGCTGAACGCAACGACTTCACGTTGTGGCTCGGCCTTGGGCTGGAACGAACCACGCGCTCGTTGCAAATCTCAAACCCAACTTCGGCACAGGCAATCACGAAAAGCCTTCGGGCATGCTCGGGTGACTGAGCCTTCATCAACGCAGCCTCACAGCATCTGGCAGCCTCGTGGCAGCTCGACCCTCCCCTGACAGGCCACTCATTTTGCAGAAAATCGAGCGTGTCGTGCACGCTCCTGAAATATCGGTTGGCACCACCGAGCAACCGAACAACGACGGGCTCCGCCCAAAATACATCCGACCGCAACACGTTCGCCCCCCCATTTCAGCAGAAACATAACGTATCGCTAATATTGCCGGGTGTAAGCTCACCCTTCGCCGGATACTAAGCCTTCTGTAGGACTGGGCACGTTGCTGGCTACGCCGATCGGCCATTCCTGCTTTCAGTGACGAGCCCGATCTAGCCGAACATGTCGGTTGCCGCGGAGCGTTCAGGCGTGGACATACTACCGGCGTCGGCGAGTTGATTTCTAGCAACAGCGACCAGATGATCTGTATCGAGCGGACAGCCCTCCTTCACCAGTCGAATTAAGAGCGTAGCAATCTGAAAAACCGACTTTCGGTCACGCTCGATCCCAAGTTCCCGGCAAATGGCCTTCAAGGCGCTATTGATCGCCGAAATCTCAGACAACTCTTCCATCACATGTTTCTGCTTTCAACTGCATGTAGCTCAATGGCAGTCGCGCTCCCAAGTACTCAATGCCGTAGACCAGAATCGCAACGCGCGACAAGTTCGCATTCAAACCGCCGACTGTCGAGGCAGCACGCTCAGACTTTTACGGGCGCAACAACGTGGGAACATCGCACGACAGCCTCATGAGCGACGAGTGACCCCACCTAAGTGGCTTAAGACATCGAGAGGGAAGCTCCTTCTAGAGCGTAGACGTTCCAGCAAGGCACACTACCGAAACTGGGGAGGGCAGGGGAATGAGCATCGTCACTATCGACTTGCACTCTTCTCCAAGTTCGCACTAACCCTCGCGCCTCAACCAAGCGAACTTCCTTGCACGGGAGCTGAACATGCACGAATACATCCGCGGCATTATCCGATAACACCGAGCCGAGAGCTTTTATCGTTGTCACGACGACATTGCCATCCGCGATGCACTTCGAACGCATCAAGGCATCGGTTATTGCGCAATTAAGTAGCGAGCAACACCAGGCCCGAACAAAATCGCCGCATGGGATCGCCGCGATCTTTTGGAGTGGTAGCGTATTATGGTTGTTGCAGATGATTTGAAGCGGAAGCGTGCCGAGGTCGGCACCGAGATCGAAGTGCTGCGCCCGCAGCTCGAGACGTTGGAGCCTGAACTCGCCGCCTTCAATGTCTTCATCGATCGCGACGATCCGAAATACTCGTCCAACCTTGCACTGCGGAAGGCAAACCGATGTCAAAAGCGAATTAGGACGCCTCGATCGCAGAGATGCTGAAAGACTTCGATTTACGAGAGTCAATCAAGAATGACCGGCGAAATCACGCACTTGCGAATTTTTGAAATGCTACTATATTCGCACTAAACACCATTTTTCGATGTTAGGCGTTATTATGTTCGCATTTAATATGTCTTCCCCAGCCGAAGTTATTCGAGGTTTGGCGGAAAGAATGAAGCGCCGAAGAATTCAGTACGGATTGACCCAGCGTGACCTAGCGGAAAGATCGAATGTCTCATACGGATCGCTAAGGCTCTTTGAGAAAAGTGGGAAAATCTCGCTCGAGAGTCTCGTGAAAATTGCCTTCGTCCTAGAGGCCGAGGCTCAATTCGACCAATTGTTTCCAGTTCGGCAGCCGCAGAACATCGATGATGTCGTTGATCGTCCTCTGAAGCAGAGGGTGCGCCGAAAATGAAGTTCAAAACAGTCCAGCAGATGAGCGTTTATCTGAACCTCGAAGGGGGCGAGAAGAAACTCGGTAGGCTCGCTTGGAGTGGCAAGGAACGAAGGGCCTACTTCGAGTACTCGGCAGAGTTTCTCACAGCGCCGCTTTTGATTTCGCCCTTCCATATGAAGGCAATCACTGGCCTGATTGCTGCGCCACGCGATCCATTTGACGGGCTCCATGGCCTGTTCAACGACAGCCTGCCTGATGGCTGGGGCCGCCTATTGCTGGATCGCCGTCTCCAGCGATCGGGCATCGACTACACTCAACTCACTCCCATTGACCGTCTTTCCGCGGTAGGCAGAACAGGCATGGGCGCGCTGACATACGTTCCTGACTTGCCGGACGATCAAAGACAGCCAACCGACGCTGACCTAGACTGGTTTGCGGATCAGGTGGAGTTAGTGCAGACGGAAATGGACGTCGCTGACATCGATAGTTTGCAGGGGGCGCAAGGTGGGTCCGCAGGCGCACGGCCAAAAATTATGATCGGCTTTAACAAGATCGAGAATGCCTGTGTTATAGACTACGGCCAGCAGTTGGATCCGGAGTTTGAAAGATGGATGGTTAAGGCCCCAAGTTCTGACGACCCGCGGGAAATGGGCGCCGAGGAAAAGGCCTATGCCCTCATGGCGATAGCTGCGGGGCTGGAAATGGCCGAGACCCGCCTATTTGACACCCGGAAAGGAAGACGTCTTTTCGCGACAAAACGTTTTGATAGGACAGGTGCCGGCAGGCTCCACATGCACACGGCAAGCGGCCTGTTAAATGCCAGCCATCGCGAGGCCTCTCTGAACTACGAGCAACTGCACAAGCTTACACAGATGATGACCCGTGACGCTGTGGAAGTCCTCAAGATGTTCCGAAACATGGTGTTCAATGTTTACGCCAAGAATCGCGACGACCATGCGAAGAACCACGCATTCCTAATGCAAAAGAATGGCCATTGGTCCTTGGCGCCCGCATACGATCTTACCTTTTCGTCCGGACCAGGCGGAGAACACAGCGCGGCGATCGCTGGGGAAGGTAGGACCCCTGGCATGCCTCACCTCTTGGCGGTCGCCAAAGGGGCTTCGATCTCGGATCAGGATGCCAAGAATATTATAAAGCAGGTGCGAACAGCCGTCGACCGATGGCCGGAGTTTGCTGAAGAAGTCAGCCTATCTAGATCGCGCACCGTTGAACTCGACAAATTCTTGAACGGCGATCGCTCGGCCCAGACACCTCGCGTGTCTTTTGATCGGAATGATTAGATCATTTCCAGGCCAACCCGAGCAGCCAAAGCCAGCGATGATGATACGAGTGGTTTCAGCCCGAAGCGCTAAATCCCGCCTACGAGTTGGTGGAGTTGTTACCCAATTGCGGGAAACTGCAATATCGGATCACGAGTCGCGCGGCCAAAACGATTATGATGTCCATGCCAATCCGCGGGCTGACAGCGCAAGACAGACGGCGAGTTCATTGTCAACAAGTTGTAAACTACATTCAGTGCATACTGTCCCAGACTAAGTACTGTCGCAAATGGTTATATAGTTCTCAAGGATTGAAACGATGGCTGACGAAACCAACATTGCGCCTGCAGCGGATATCGCATCTGTGGATGCATCCGCAAAGGCAAAGGAAAAGAAGACCCGTGCGCCCCGCAAGCCAAAAGCTGCACCGGAAGCCAACTCTGGCTCGTCGGTAAGCGCGCCAGCTAAAAAGACCCGCGCACCTCGCAAAAAGGCAGCTTCTGCGAGCGAGGCGGTTGTCGCTGCACCGGCGGCCAAAACGCCCGCCTCTGCAAAGAAGGCAGCACCAGTTGCAAAGAGCCAGCCGGCTAAGCGCGCACCGCGCAGCACAGTGGCTGCAGCTTCCAACGCCGACGGCTTTTCGGACCTGCTGAAGCTGGAAGAAGAAAACCAGAAGCTTCGCAAGTCCCTGTCGGACAAGCTTCGCGCCGAGAACGCGGACCTTCGTAAAAAGCTCGGTCTGTCCCGATAACAGGCGGCGCCTGGGTTCAACAACGAAGTTCACCCACACTTAAAGACCGGACTTGCATTGCAAGTCCGGTCTTTGCCTTAGTACAATGCGCCCGACAATAACGAGTCGGGGAGTATTATCCATGCGATCGCCATGGCAGGTATTGAAAGGCTTTGCCTCGCGCAGCAAGGCAGATGGGACCTCCGAGCATCCGGACGAGGCTGAGGACGTCCTTGGCCTCACACCTGAGGAGCCCCAAGCAGACGAGAGCACACATCCACAACATTTGCCCGACCTGACGCACTCGGATACGGATACAGTTTCGATCCGTGTCAGCATCGCAGCAGAAGAACCAACAGCGCTGGCAGAAGAGCAGCGGGCGACGGACGAAAGTTCAAAGCCTCCTTTGCGAACCGAAGTCTCATCTGCGCACGAGGATGCACAGATGCCGGAGTTGGTCGAGGCGAAGGCACCACCGACGACAAGTGCGCCACCCCCTGCAAAGGTCGATGGACCCTCAGGCAACCAGGCGCATGGTAAGCAGACTGCGCGGGCAGAAAGAAAGTCCAGCAGGGCCGCTGCATTTGATCATGATGCCCGTCAGTCCAATGAGATCGGCGGCGTCGATCAAGCTATGGCGCTCGAAACGGAGATAAACGCGCTTCGGGAGCAGCTTTCGGAAAAGCTTCTTGCGCAAAACACTCATTTGCGCATGCTCCTCGAACGATACGATCCATGACTGGTAACTGGCTCGCATTTTGAGTTCAATCTCCGCTGATGAACAGGCCCTCCAACGCAATCAGCGACTCGTAAGGTCACCGCATGGCGTTCTCAGCGGCCTCGCGGAAAGTAGCAATCGGCGAGGGTGATCTGCGTATACCTCGGACATGCCAAAATCTCCAAAGTGAAGCCATTGCAATCATTGGCATGTCGCACTTGGAAATAGAATGTACCCCCTTACACACGATGTCAAAGCTGAATAGGGCTGCGACGTTGTCAGCCATTTAGAAACGCGACACTGGCTCTGACGATCAGCCCCCGATCCGACCGGCTGGGCCGGGTTGAAAGGGCGGAGCGGGGGCGGGTGATGACGCTCCCTTTCGGCTTTAGCTTTCTCAGTGGCAATTGTTTCGTCGTCGGCTGATACTCGCTTTTATCTGAATTGAGCGGGTAGGATCAAAGCTGCACGATGCTTCCGGAAATCAAGCTGCAGGGTGACGTCGATGTCGCCGCGCTGTCACCTCTTCTTCGCGGCATGCTTCTGTCCGTTGCCTATGCTGACGGCGAAGGCGGTATAGGATTGACCGCGACCGGTGCTATGAACCGCAAATTCGTACATTGGGCCGCTGTGAACTTCCTGTGGCCCGACTTCACAGCCGAAGACCTCTACAGCATGCACAAGGTGCTCAATGAGAGCGACATGCCGCCGCTCTGGGTCGTGCGCGACATGACCCGCCATCTGAAACTGCTTCGCCGGAAAAAGAATGTTCTGCTGCCAACCAAACGAGGGCGCGAGTTTCTGCTGAACCCGCAAGCCTTCTTCGATCTGGTCGCCACGGACTATCTCTATTCGTATGTCCACGTGACCGATCGGCAAGAGGACGTTCAGGCTCGATTGCGCTGGTGGCGCATGTTCCTCAATCTTCTCAATATCAAGGCCAGAAAAGGTTGCACGCCATTGGATGTTGTAAAAATCCTCAATCCAGGCTTCGCGCCCCTGTCAGACACCGAAATGACCCTGGAAGCCTGGGAACTGAAATCCGATGTCCAATATGGCGTGCTGCGGCGCCTGTGCTGGCTGGGCCTGCTTTACGAGGCACGAGAAGGGCTCACGCTTTTCCAGGATGGATCCTTCCACAAGACGCCACTTTGGTCCGCCTGCCTGCAGCTGGAATCGGATACACAAAGCGACATAGGGGTGCATTGAAACGTCTTATTCCGCCGCCGGCTGCTTCGATAGTGCTTTCTTGCGCTTCGCAATCACCGCCGGATCGT
>UBVW01000017.1:0-302181 GCA_900469085.1 Hyphomicrobiales bacterium
TCGTTGAGGCCCTCAAAGCCAGGAAGAATGGAGGCGGCCCGCCGGAGCAAGCTCTCAGGTTCTTCGAACAGCTCTACCGGATCGAAAAGCAGGCAAGAGACAAGACCCCAGATCCAGGGGAGACAAAGGCCGATTGCATTCGCCGTTTCCGCCAGCAGCACAGCCTGCCTGTCCTGAACGCCCTAAAGGCGTGGCCTTACGGTGCATGCAAGCATGCACCTGTCGGCTAAGAGCATCGACAATATTGCGCCAAAGATCGTGCCGGATACCAAGCTTGGCGATGCGGTGTCCTACACCCTGAACCAATGGGATTACCTGACGCGTTACACCAGCGACGGCAGGATGCCGATCGATAACAACATTCTGGAACGCGAGATTAGAGTTTTTGCCACCGGAAGAAAATCGTGGCTGTTCAGCGATACCGTCGACGGAGCCAAGGCCAGCGCCGTGATCTACAGTCTCATGCTGACCTGCCGCGCCTGCGGCGTCGATCCGCTCGCCTGGCTGCGCCATGTGCTAACTGAGTTGCCTCAGCGCGAAAAAACTGCCGGCATTGGCGACCTGATGCCGTTCAACTTCTCCAGAAAATCAGCCGCCTAATTAGCCGTATGTCGCTCTCAATGTAGACGACCTGGCCCTAAAACAGCCGTCAACGCGCATGGAAAATCGCGCTTACGCTGCAACTTATCACCTTGACGCTGGGCTGGATCCGCTCAGTGGCGCGCTGGAGCTGATATCCGGATTTCACTCTGTCTTTGCGTTGCGCGAAGAGGAGATCGATATTCTGTTCGACCTGATGCTGATCCGCGTCGTCGTTCGGATCATAATCGCTCGATTGAGAGCGGAGTTCTTCCCTCCTAACACAGAATACATCCTCCGTAATACGGACATAGCGGTAAGCCAGTTTGGCACGTTGGCAAGCATGAATCGGCTAGCAGCAGTCGACGCCGTCCGAAATGCTTGCCGATAGCGAGGTTCCGCATTCAGTCTTTTCTTGAAAAAAGGCTTGCCGCTGCCTTTGGAAGGCGGACGAGCCATCTCTTGATACGCTCACCGAGATTTGGCGGCCTTCCTTCCCAGCCGTATATAAAGTCGAAGGCCTCAAGTCCGTCGGCTTCGGAGGGCAGTTGACCGCAGACCGACGATGGCGATTGCTCTTTCGAGACGGTGGCTTGATCTTCAGTTTTCATCTCTGCATGCTGAGCAGCCTTCAAAACGTGTTGATTACAATTTCACAGCCTCCAGTTACCTTCGTAATTCTGTCAGCTGAACTTTTACTACAAGCAATCGAGCTCTAGGGACATCGGCGCTCAAACTATGGAATTAGCAACAACTTGCTTGTCGACGTTCGGCTCTCCATATCTGCATGTGCTTGCGCGGCATCGGAAAGCGGGTATTCCTTCCCGATCCTCACTTTGAGCCTTTGCGAGCAAAGCAGATCGAAAAGCTGCCGTGAGAGGATCCTGTAGAGCTTGGGCGTCAAGGTGTAGTTGGGAGGCACGGCGTGACCTACCTTGACACCATTTGGAAGTGCCGCGATGTCAAAAGCGCGCGGGGTACCAAGGGCGTCGCCATACCAACAAAGAGTGCCGGAAGGCCGAAGACTTTTTATCGAAGACGCAAAAGTCGACGGTCCCGAACCATCGTAAACGACATGGACTCCCAATCCACCGGAGAAATCCAATGCCTCTTCCACAAAACTCTGTCCGCTATCCACGACTATGTGGTCCACCCCGGCCTCCCGAGCAACAGCCCCTTTTTCAGCAGACGAAACACGTCCGATCACCACACCGCCGTTTAGTTTGATGAACTGTGTGACGAGCTGTCCGAGGCCGCCTGCGGCAGCGTGGACCAGGGCGATTTCACCCGGCTGAACTGGATAGAACGTATTTGTTAGATAGTTGGCTGTAAGTCCGTGGGTCATGATAGCCGCAGCAGTGCGGTAATCCAGCTCATCGGGAATCGGCACCAGCGCAGACTGAGGCAAAGCGACCCTTTCTGCATAACTTGCAAATCCCTGAGCCCATGCCACGCGCTGGCCGGGCAGAAAGGCGCTCACTCCTTCGCCCACTTGCAAAACCCGGCCAGCGCCCTCTATGCCAAGTATCTGGGGAAACTGCATTTCTTCCCAGAAAGCACCGCGCCGCACACCTGTGTCGCGAAAATTCACCCCCGCGGCCATGACTTCAATTAGAACCCAATCGGGATATAGCGGGGGATCAGGCCAGTCGCTGTATGCGAGAACGGCCGCCGCTCCGATTGTCTGCATGATAGCTGCTCTCATGCCGGGTCCTTTCATTAGTTCCGCAAAGCTAACTCATTGCCGAATGCCTCATCGCCGCTAGCGAAATTTCACCAGGAGAAACGTGTCTCGACGTCGTTGTTATCGTATGTCGGTTCGTCTCCACCGGTTATCCGACTACGAACTATCTCAGCAGCACGCTCTCCAATCACAGTGCACGCTGCCATCGGACCTGTTGTCGGCACCTGCGGGAAAATAGAAGCGTCCGCCACCATCAAGTTATCTATGCCGTACACACGTAGCTTGCTGTCGACGACTGCCATCTCGTCACGACCGATTTTAGCTGTACCAACGTGATGACCCAGGGTGATGGCATTTTGCATGATAAAGCTATCCAGATCGGCGTCGCTGCGAAAACGCTCGGAAAGGCCAGCGTCAGACAAGACTTTCAGCGACGCTTGGTCCGCAAGCTCGCGCGTCGACCGTACCGCAATCCGCGCAGTTCGTAGGTCTTCCAGCTGGCTGAAGATATTAGTGTGAACGTCAATTTCATCATCGGTTCCGGTCAGACTTACCGATCCCCTGCTTCTGGGACGCAAAAGACCTGTTAGCAACACCGAGGCGGATCGAAGCTCATGGTCGGAATGTCCCACTCCCGGGCTGACCAGCGGGATGGTGCTGTTGGTGATCTCAATATCGGGGCCGCCTGCGTGTGAGTTTGCGCTGATATACATCGTTGCGCCGATCCCATTTCCGGCGGGAGCCGTCAGCGAGCCTCGATTATAGAGAGTTGGGACGTAAAGGTGATCTTGCAGGTTTTTGCCGACCCCGGGGAGATGGGCAGTCAAACGAGCTCCTACTCGTTTCAGCTCTCTCATGTCGCCGATGCCCGATTGCAACAGGATGCGCGGGGTATTTAGCGCTCCGGCCGACAGGATTACCTGCGTCATCGCGCTGAAGCGCACAATCTCTCCATTGAACATTGCCTCAACGCCGACGGCCCGCCCTCCTTCAATCAGTACCCGGCGAGCGGGAGTATTGCCCAAAATCGACAAGTTTTGCCGTTGTAGTGCCTTTTGGAGGTATGAGCCGAAAATGGTGATCCGTTTGCCGGCCTGTGCGGTAGTTTCTGATAAGGCGCAGCCGTTTGCTGCTTCCATCATCAAGCCGTTGGGATTCGGGAAACGCGGAACTCCTATTTTGCTCGCGGCGTCCAACAGCTCAGACGACAATTCATCGCTGTCCGGTGATTGGTACACGTCAACCGGGCCACCCTTTCCCCGAGCGGTGTCCGTCAAGCCATGATGATTCTCAATGCGATTGTATACCTTCAGAACTGCTGGATAGCTCCACTCAGCGTCCCCTGTTGCTTCTGCAACCCGATCCCAGTCTGATTTGTGTCCTCTCGCCCAGATCATCGCACCGATGCTCGTGCTGCCTCCCGCTATCCGGCCCATAGGCATCTGTAGTGATCGGCCACCGAGCCCTCGTGCAGGCCTAGTGGTAACGGACCAATCTTGCGGTCCGCCTGTGCTCTCCGTCCACCTTGCAGCGTCATCCACCGCGGCCGGGTATTCCATAGCCCCTGCTTCCAAAAGCAATACGTTGATGTTGGGATCATCTGATAGGCGTCGTGCGATCACCGATCCAGATGCGCCTGACCCGACAACAATAACATCGTACCTCCGCCGAGCCCGGTCAAAAGATATGGGAGTCGCAACCATCTGATGCCTCTAGCGCAAAGACTTTCACTGCGGGCGTTATGGAAGATCGCTGTGTCGAAACGGTTATAGGCGCGACAAGGAACGTTACAAATGCAAGGTTGCGATGTGATCGCAGGGTGCTAGAAGCTAGCCTACTGCGCTTAGTGACAGGGAGGTCAAATGCAGAAAATCATGCTCGGAAGCTCGGACGTCCGCACATCGCGCATCATTCTTGGGATGATGCGGATATCGCAGATGGATTCGGCATCTATTCGTGAACTATTTGAATCCGCGAGAGCATCTGGAATAGACTATTTCGATCATGCGGATATCTACGGTGGATCGCCGCACCGATGCGAGACTCTGTTTGGCGAAGCGGTCCAGTTGAGTGCGCAAGATCGTAGTGAAGTTGTGTTGCAGAGCAAAGTCGGTATCAGGAAGGGGTTTTTCGACTTTTCTAAAGAACACATTGTGGATTCCGTGAACGGCTCGTTGAGAGCGCTGAAAACGGATTATCTCGATGTTCTGCTGTTGCATAGACCGGACGCATTGGCCGAACCCGAAGAAGTCGCGGCGGCGTTCGATGAGCTTTTAGCAGAAGGCAAAGTCAGAAACTTCGGTGTTTCCAACCATACCCCTGGCCAAATTGAACTACTGAAGATTGCTGTCGACCAGCCGCTCGTCGCCAATCAAATCCAGCTTAGTGTCGCCCATGCACCATCGATCGCTTCCGGCCTCTCGGCGAACATGGCGAACCTCGAACAATCGGTTGATCGCGATGGTGAGGTTGTCACCTATAGCCGGTTAAAGTCGATTACCCTTCAAGCGTGGTCGCCTTTCCAGGGCGCGCTAACAGGTGGGATTTTTCTCGGCAATCTACAAAGCTACGGCGCGCTGAACACTGCATTGGACGAGATCGCCGCCGAGTATGGCGTGACACCTTCGGCTATCGCCGTTGCATGGATCACAAGACATCCAGCCAATATGCAAGTTGTACTCGGCACGACTAATCCCGTGCGCTTGGCAGACGGGGTCGCTGGCGCGGACATCAAGTTGACGCGGGAGCAATGGTACAAATTGTACAAGGCTGGTGGTTACGTTCTGCCTTGAGCGAAAGGTTCCCGCGGGGCGGAGCTGACGGATGCGAGCCGTCACCCCTCAACTAGAAACGGGCCTCGAAGATGTCGCAAGTGACAGCATCCATTTGCGTTGACGCGACATGCGTCAACGCCCGGATCAAAAAGCGACGCTCGCATCAACTTTATTAGGCGGCTGGCCTTTCCGTCGACGAAGGTCGTCCGAGGACGATGAGGGTCACACCGCAATTCGTCTGCACGACCAGTTTGTCAAAGTCGATACAATACGCAAACCGCTACAAAGGACTGGTTGCAACGCTTTTCATTGAACTTCAAGTTACTGGGCAGATTGTGAAAAGTTTCCAAATTTCAGAAGCTTCCATCCAGAGAGGCCCAAACCGCAGAGCTACAATACTTTACACTTATCACTCTTTAAGTATATGTATTTGCTGCCTTATTATGCAGTTACCGCGCAGTCTGTGGCGGTCGGCCATTTGGCCGTTTTAACTCGCTAACGGATGGCAACTATGAGCAAACTCACCACTTCCTTCGGTGCACCAGTACCCGACGATAACAATACGTTTACCGCTGGCCCGCGCGGCCCTACGCTGCTGCAGGATGTTTGGTTTCTTGAAAAACTGGCCCATTTCGATCGTGAGGTCATTCCCGAGCGTCGAATGCATGCCAAGGGTGCTGGCGCATTCGGGTCATTTACCGTCACACATGACATCACCCGGTTCACACGCGCCAAGATATTTTCTGAGGTCGGCAAAAAGACGGAAATGATGGTCCGCTTCTCCACGGTTGCGGGCGAGCGCGGTGCGGCCGATGCCGAGCGCGACATCCGAGGTTTCGCGATGAAGTTCTACACCGAGGAAGGCAACTGGGACCTTGTCGGCAACAACACACCGATCTTTTTCATTCGCGATCCACTCAAGTTCCCCGACCTCAACCATGCTGTAAAGCGCGATCCACGCACTGGCATGAGAAGCGCGGAGAACAACTGGGACTATTGGACCAACCTCCCCGAGGCGCTTCACCAGATCACGATCGTGATGAGTGATCGCGGCATTCCCAAAAGCTGGCGTCATATGCATGGCTTCGGTAGCCACACTTACAGCTTCATCAACGCACAGAATGAACGCTACTGGGTGAAGTTCCACTTTCGGACCCAGCAGGGCATCGAAAACCTCACCGACCAGGAGGCAACCGATCTCATCGGTCGCGACCGAGAGAGCAGCCAACGCGATCTCTTCGACAACATCGAGGCGGGAAACTTCCCGCGCTGGACGCTTTTCGTGCAGATCATGACCGAAGACGAGGCTAACTCGTACCACCTGAACCCGTTCGACATCACGAAGGTCTGGCCAAAAAAGGACTTCCCCCTCATTGAAGTTGGCGTAATGGAGCTGAACCGCAATCCGGAAAACTTCTTTGCGGAGATCGAGCAGGCGGCGTTCGCTCCAAGCTCGATCGTTCCTGGGATCGGCTTTTCGCCCGACCGGTTGCTTCAAGGCAGACTTTTTTCATACGGCGACACTCAGCGTCACCGTCTCGGCGTAAACTACTCGCAGATCCCCGTGAATGCTCCAAAGTGCCCGTTTCATAGCTATCACCGCGATGGCGGGATGAGGATCGACGGCAATGGCGGACGTACTTTGTCCTATGAGCCCAACAGCTATGGCGAATGGTCTGCTCAACCCGATTTCTCGGAACCCCCGCTGAGAGTCGACGGAGCTGCTGCGCGTTGGGACCACAGGGTCGACGACGATTACTTCTCGCAACCTGGCGATCTGTTTCGACTGATGACTGAAGCCCAACAGCTGGTTCTGTTCGAGAACACCGCCCGCGCGATTTACGGTGCGTCCGACCGGACAATTCAACGGCATATCGACAATTGCACAAAAGCCGACCCGGCATACGGCGCAGGGATTGCACAAGCGGTCGAACGCATTCACAGGGCAAAAGGCGCGCCCAATCCGGTCACGGATGCGGCCGAGTAACCTACCCCTGCAAAGAAGCCTGCGCCGACAATTTGGCGCAGGCTCAGCTCAAGCATTTCAGAATCTAATTATTTGCCGAGCCAACGGTATTCGGCGATGGAGGCACGACCCGTCTTTTTGTCGTAGAGACATATAACGCTGCTCATCGTCTTCGCCTTACCACGGCCAACAGAGCCGCGTAGTAGCACCGCGATCTTTCCCGTTGCGTCGTCAAAGACGACCGGGGCAGAAGCTTCAGGTGTGTCGAATCCGGATTGGCCAATGCAGGTTCCATTCACTTTTGCGAATAGGGCGTTCCACGCGCCATCGCTCGAAGCCGATGCGTAGTGGCCCATGGTGGTGGCCAGAGCCAGCGCCAAAATTGCTTGTTTTCTCATTCCGATTTCCTTGGGTGTCCCAATTCAGGTTACGTCGTCGGGTGGGACTGTTCTCGCGACGACAGCTCTCAAATTTTCTTCGCCAAAGCGGTGATACAGAGCAAAAGCAGACTCAGAAGGACGAAGGTGCCAGACAAAGCGATAAAGTTTGCAAGGAAGCCGATTATGGCCGGTCCCATTAGAATGCCCGCATAGCCAAGAGTCAAAACAGCTGGGACGGCGACATTCTCGGGAACGACTTTTTGGCGAGCGCACATGGAAACCAACACCGGGAACAGATTAGAGACACCCGCGCCTACCAAGGCAAAGCCCAAAAGCGACAAATGCCAGGTGGGAGCCACGACGGAAATCAAAAGACCGGCAGAGGAAAGTACTGCTCCAAGTGCAACGACCGTGCGTGAGCCAAGCTTGTTGACAACGATGTCGCCGAAAAGTCGACCGAAGGTCATTATCAGTGCGAAGACCACGTATCCTGCACCAGCGTGCTCGACTGCCATCGCCTTGGAACCTGAAAGGAAGACCGCGCTCCAGTCGAGGACTGCGCCTTCAGTCAGCGCAGCAATCAACGCGAAAATACCAATGAGCAAAATGGCCAACCGCGGCATCGCGAACGCCTGCCCGGCTTCGCCACCATATGTGAGGCAGTACGGGACGGCAGCGGCGGTGACGGTCAATGCCAGTGCAACTGCGGCCCATGTGGCAGTGCTGACAGAGAAACCGATGGAGAGCAGTAACGCAACGCCAGCGGCTCCTATAAGACCACCAGCGCTGAAGCAGCCGTGGAACCCCGACATCATAGCTTTCCCACTGTCACGCTCTACAATTACTGCCTGAACGTTTGCCACGCAGTCAGCTGCGCCGATAGCTGCTCCGAAGACCAGAAGCGTTGCGGCTGTGGACGCGACGGTCGGGGCAATGGGGAGGATAGAGAGCGCCACACAGACCACCAGACCTGAGATAAGCATCACGCGGCGGCAGCCAAAGCGATGCGCCAACACTCCTGCGAATGGCATCGTAAACATCGAGCCTAATCCCAGACACAGCAACAACGCCCCCAGTGCCCAGTCGTCGATGCCGAGCCGCAGCTTCACAAACGGGATCAGTGGAGCCCAGGCTCCCATGCAAAACCCGGGAACGAAAAAAGCCATCCGGGTCGCGTTCTGTTCCCGAATGGTCATTGCTCTAGCCAACATGCGAATCTTCTCACGGCAAGGAGTTTGGATTTTGAGGATGATGGATTAGCTCGAAAACACGCGAGCGTGTCCAGACGAATAGACGGGTAGTTTTTAGCTACTCAGCCTGCAAATCATTGCCGGCTAGCACGCAGCAAACATCGCATCCGGAGGCGGCACGAGACCGCATCAATGCGTCATCACTAGTCATTCGCGAGTTTTCCTCAATGTAGACAGTCACTTAGCAACAACTCTCTGCTTTTAGAGAGGCCAAACCTGTAGTGCCATGCGGGCAACTGATGCGGCTCAAATGCTATCCACTTCGCACTTTTCAGCACGAGAAACTTTGCCCAGAAATCAGGTTACATCTGAAACAGAGCGGAGCCTGGTCGACAGAATTGCCACACGCTACATCTGAAGTCACATTTTGAACCGGCCAAACATTCCGGTCACATCGCTTCATGAAGATGGTGCTCGCAAATCGAAACCAGCGGGTGGACCAGTTGAATGGTAAAGATCGAGTTTTTGACGCGTCCGTTTCAAGTGGGTGACATCAAGGAGAGATTGGACGGCATTCCAATTCTCGAACTCTTAGTGTCGGATGCGATGCACACACTACATGGCGAGCCGCCTGTTGATGTGGTGCGTGGAGTTGAGTGCGCCAGTGAATTTGCGCAGTGCGCCAAGGTCGAGATATGTACTCGCGCGGCGGCTGCAAGCTCGATAGTTACGGTTCTTAGCGCGAACGATGATCAACGCGATATCGCGGAGACGATGATTGTCTCCGCGATCGACGCTACCTTCGAAATCGGCTTTAACTCGGGCCGAGATCATATTGAGGTCGCGGCATGAGCGCTGCTCGGCACCTTTGTTAGGCCATTAGTTGGTTGGTCAGCCAAAGGTGAAAGCGTATGCTTGGACGCCGGTGTCGAGGAACTTAATCTCAAAGGTTCTCGGCGCGACATCACCCATCTGTCTCACAAGCTGATACAACTTTGTCTCGGTTACAACTCCGTGGCCTTCAGCATCGATATCTGTACCGTGGTCGGCTCCAGGAGGTTGGCCATCGACCGTCACCCGAAAGCGGACCGGCTTACCATCTGCGCCAGGCCCTAACACGAGATGGAGATCGCGGGCACTGAACCGGTAGGTGATGCCACCATTCACCTCGTCCAGGCTCGCGGCCTCGCCACCCACAGTCCAAGCGCCCGAAAGCCCCCACTCGTTAAGCCCCGGATTGCCTGGCGCGTAGTCATGTCTCTCATCCGCCTGCAGACCGCCGGGCGACACGAAGTTGGATGCCTGGCTGTAACCGACATATGTTTCGCCGGAACGCAAGGTCGCCAAGTTGGCACTGACTTCGGCTCCGCTCGCGCTGGGCTTGGACGATACGTTCGACACGTCGGCCCGGCCCGCCTCTCGTAGAAGATCCTGAATAGCCTTTTCGGTCTGACGGTAGCTTCCCTCGCCAAAGTGGCTGTATCGGATCTGGCCAGCGGCATCGATCAAGTAGTGGGCAGGCCAGTAGTTGTTGTTGAACGATCGCCAGATAGAGAAATCGTTGTCGATAGCTACTGGGTATTCAATCTGGAAATCGGCTACAGCCTTGCGAACGTTATCGACATTCTTCTCAAAAGCGAATTCCGGTGCATGGACGCCGACAACGACCAGACCCTGATCCTTGTACTTCTCAGCCCACGCACGGACGTATGGAATCGTCCGTATGCAATTGATGCATGAGTACGTCCAGAAGTCGACAAGAACAACCTTGCCCCGTAGATCCGCCGCGGTGAGTGGCGGGGAGTTCAGCCACTGGACAGCACCGTCAAGAGAGGGTGCGCGCCCCTCGTTTGGCAGATCGCTCTTGAAGGGCACGGCCTTATTCGCAAAAACCGACGCTGCTTCGCCGTTTGAGGCCTGTTCAGGCTGGGTAGGCGGCGTTCCGTGAATCGTGTTCAGGAGAGCCTGTTCAATGACACCGGTGCTGGCGTAGGAGAACCGCGCCAGGATACTCGTATCCAGGCCCAATCCGATTGTGACAACGCCTGCCAGAACAGCTACGCCCAAGGCCTGCCGTATCCGTTCGCTCACCCCCAGCGACCCCTTCATGACTCGTAATACCTTGCCGCTAACCAAAAGAGCGACCGCGAGAGAAGAGGCAGCACCGGCCGCATAACTTACGAGAAGCAGGGTCGTCTGAACATTGGCTCCTTTGAGAGCAGCGCCGGTCAGAACGAGACCAAGGATCGGTCCCGCGCACGGAGCCCACAGCAATCCCGTCGCGAGCCCAAGAACAAGGGAACTCCATGCCGTAGCTGGGGCAGTGCCCGTGGTGTTCAGTAGCTTGTTGCCGAAATCAACGGCCGGCTTCGTAAGGCCATTGGCGACCCGTGTCGAAAGCAAACTCACGCCGAGAAGCGCGAGGATGACCAGCGCTGCAAGTCGACCATATTCGTTCGCCTGGATTGCCCAGCTTCCGCCTACGGCCGCAAGCGATGCAACGACCCCGAACATCAGCACCATTCCCAGAAGCATCGGAAGCGTGCTTCGGACGAATGGCTGCCCTGCTCGGGAGAAGACAAACGGGAGTATGGGAAGGATGCATGGGCTGAAGATTGTCAGCACACCCCCGAGATAAGCAATGATGAGAAGTGTCATGGTCGTTTCCCTTATGCAGTTGATCTGATGCCCGAGAGCAACAATTCACACTAGATGGGGGTAACGACGTATCCGGGATGTGTCGGGTTCAGCTGCAAACTGTATCGCAACGTAGCAGCCAACGCCCACACAGCAGACGGATACAAATTTTTGAGCCCAGATGCTTCTAGACATTTGTATCAAACTGTATCTGGATGCCGGAATGTTACAAACGCATTCATTTTGCGTCGCGCGCGACACATCTGAGATACATCGCCGTCATCTAATAACAAATCCGTGAAGAGGCATGCAGCGTTATCGGCTTATGTCGTTGGCGCTCGTCGCGTTTGCGGATTGGCAGGCCTGAGCATGGAAATTGCAGGATCATCAGCAAAGGTTACGGGGTAGAACCATGGAGCATGTCGATCACATACTCATCGTCGACGACGACAATGAGATCCGGGAATTGGTCTCGGGGTATCTAAAGAAAAACGGCCTCCGCGCTACTGTCGCTGGCGACGGTCGCCAGATGCGGGCCTTTCTAGAATCGAACGTCGTCGACTTGATCGTGTTGGACGTCATGATGCCTGGCGACGACGGATTGATACTCTGCCGCGAGCTGCGATCCGGCAAGCACAAAGCTACCCCTATCCTGATGTTGACCGCCCGCAGCGACGAGATGGACCGTGTTCTCGGATTGGAAATGGGCGCGGACGACTACCTCGCCAAACCATTCGCAGCACGCGAGCTCCTCGCCCGCATCAAGTCTGTCCTGCGGCGAACGCGGATGTTACCGCCGAATTTCCAAGTCTCGGAGCTAGGTCAGATATTGAGGTTTGGAGAATGGCGGCTGGACACGGTCGCCCGCAATCTCCTCGATGAGAGTGGTACAGCCATCGTGCTCAGCGGAGCGGAGTTCCGTCTGCTCAGGGTCTTCATCGACCATCCTCAGCGGGTTCTGAACCGTGACCAGCTGTTGAACCTCACACAGGGTCGTGACGCGGAGATATTCGATCGGTCGATTGATCTTCTGGTAAGTCGCCTTAGACAACGGCTCGGCGACGATGCGCGCGAACCCATTTACATAAAGACGGTCCGTAGTGAAGGCTATGTCTTCTCAGTGCCAGTCGAGTCGGGATTACCGGAATGACCGCACTGACCGCCTCACCGCTGCGAATGCTGTTCCCGCGCAGTTTGCGGTCCAGAATGTTTCTCATTCTGCTGCTGGGCTTGGCGGTCGCCTACGGCTTGTCATTCAGTGTGCTTTATGTCGAACGATATATGTCCGCAAAAGCGGTCATGCTCGGCACCTTAGAAACCGATGTCGCCACATCGATAGCAGTTCTCGACCGTCTCCCGGCAGACAAGCGCGCCGACCTCACTGACCCGCTTAGCCGTGGAAACTATCGGTTTGTCCTTGGCTCCGGTCAGCCAGGAATTCCCGATAACAGCGTCAAGGGTGCTGAGATTGCGGACACCATAGGGGCCGCAATAGATCACAGGTTCCCAATACGAATGGAATCCATACCCGGTGGCGTTGAGAGACTACAGGCTCACTTGGAATTGTCAGACGGCACTCCTCTGACAATAGACATAACACCCCGCGCGATCATGCCTCTGGCGGCCTGGTTGCCTTGGGTGTTCTCCTTGCAGATGGTCTTCATCGCAGTCCTGGCGTGGCTCGCGGTTCGGCAAGCCTCCCGTCCGCTCGCCGATCTTGCCGCAGCGGCGGATGCGTTGGACCCCATGAAACGCGGGCCGGCCTTGAGCGACAGAGGACCAACCGAGGTGGCGCATGCTGCGAAGGCATTCAACGCAATGCGCGAGCGAATTGCCCATTATCTCGAGGAGCGAGTTCAGATACTTGCAGCAATTTCACATGACCTCCAGACCCCCATTACTCGCATGCGACTTAGAGCTGACCTCTCCGATGACAGTCCCGAAAAGGCGAAACTATTAAACGATCTGGCAGAGCTGGAGCAGCTCGTTCAAGACGGGATCGCCTACTCCAGGAGTTCGCACGGAAACGGTGAGAAGGCCACAAGGATAGACATTGCCTCGTTTATCGAGAGTATTTGTTACGACTACCAGGACACGGGAAAAGCGGTGACGTTCACCGATTTGGCCAGCGGTACGACGATCACAAAACCTCACGCGCTTCGACGCATTCTTACGAACTTCATCGACAATGCCTTGAAGTTCGGCGGCAGTGCGGAAGTTGGAGCGGTCCGGGACCAAGGCAATGGGATTGTCATCTCGGTAGGCGATCGTGGTCCGGGCATCCCAGAGGACCAGATTGAGGCCGTCCTTGAGCCATTCTTCAGGCTTGAGCAGTCGCGCAACAGAGATACCGGCGGATCAGGACTCGGGCTGGCGATCGCTCAGCAACTTGCTACCGCGCTCGGTGGAACGATGCGTCTGGCAAACCGTCATGGTGGCGGTCTCGTCGCGGAAGTTCACCTGCCAGCCCGATGGCTTTAGAGACCTCGGCCGCAGCGTCTCGGGCGCTTCGCTACTGTTCGTTACAAAATAGCATGTTTCCGGAAACATGCCTGATACGTCGGTCACTCAATACTCTCTCGTCAACAACGCCGCACAACTGCGGCTCGAATGAGGAGTTCGCAATGACTAAGATCGACAAGGTACTTTACACTGGACGGACGCATACGACCGGTGGCCGTGAAGGCGCGGCGCTCAGCGACGATCGCGCCCTGGACATTAAGCTTTCGCCTCCGGGAAGCGGTCGCGCCGGCACCAATCCGGAGCAACTCTTCGCCGCCGGCTGGTCCGCTTGCTTCATCGGCGCTCTCGGCATTGCAGCTGGGAAGCGTAAAGTTGCTCTCCCGGCTGGCACTGCAGTCGATGCGGAGGTCGATCTCGGTCAGAGCGACGGCGGATACGCTCTCCAGGCACGGCTGCGAGTGAGCCTGCCCGACGTTGAACCCGAACTCGCACGCGTTCTCGTCGAGGAAGCGCATCAGACCTGCCCCTACTCGAAGGCGACGCGCGGAAACATCAACGTCGAACTGAACCTGGCCTGAGCTAGCCGTGTATCGTTCAAACTAGAAGCGGACGGGCATCTGGCCCGTCCTAAGGAGTGAATCATGAAAATCGCAATCATCTGTCTGCTTGCCATTACCGTTCTTGCCGCACCATGTATCTACGACATCACCTCGAACGAGCCCTCCCCTCTGAATGGCCTCGTGGCAGCGATTCAGCCGGGCAAACAAGCAATCAATAGCTACACTGCCGCAAGCGAACTGTTGTTCTAGCGCGAGGCCCCCAGATGAAGCTGTATCTCAACGAGGTATCATCGGCCGCGTCACGTGTCCGGATCGCTTTGGCACTCAAGGGCCTCTCTGTCGAAACTCAACAGATCGGCATTCTTGGGCTCGAGGCTGAAAGTCGAAAGAGCGACTATCGGCGCATCAACCCGCTAGGACTAGTGCCTGCACTAGAGACTGACGACGGCCGGTTGATCTCCCAGTCTTTCGCTATTATCGAATACCTCGATGAGTTGAGACCCGATCCGGCTCTTCTGCCAACCGCACCGGTTGAGCGCGCGCTGGCTCGTTCTATCGCTCTGTCCATCGCATCTGAGGTACACGCGCTCCTTACGCCGCGCGTGGCCTTGCATTTAACCGACGCTTTCAACGCCGACTCTCAATCGACAACGACCTGGAACCGACATTGGGTAGGAGTAGGTCTCGACGCGGTGGAGCAACTGCTACACCAGAACCGAAGAAGCGTCTTCGCGATCAACAGCATTCCGACTGTCGCGGACATCTTTCTATATCCGCAAGCGATAGGGGCGAAGCGTCTCGGGTTCGATCTAGGACGGTGGCCGAACATCGCGGATGTGTTTAGCCGGCTGGAAACCCTGCCTGCGTTCGCTGAAAACGCTCCTGCTTCGCGCAAGTAGCAGTAATGCCGCGATCCCATAGCGACCCCTCTTACGCGGAGGGGCATTCAGTTGAGCCGCGTGCTGTCGTAGCAGCACGCGGCTCAACTACATGTGATGCTGTCAATTAGATTAGTCCGCACGCCGGCCCCGCGGAGCCTCAGCGGACATAAAGGGGCATGCCGGCAGCACGTCAACTGCCTTCTCCGCCGCAGAGACCTCATCCAGAATTCTGAGCGCGTGTTTGTGAAACATCTCCCCAGCCTCAGTCAGACGAAGTTGCCGGGTGGACCGCTCGATCAAAACCCTCCCGATGGTGGCCTCCAATCGCGTCAACGCGCGACTTACTGAGGACTTCGGCATATTGAGCGACCGAGCGGCGCTCGAAATGCTCTTCAGATCTGCGATGAGGGCAAACGCTGCCAAGTCGACAAGGTGAAACATGTGGTTATCGTCCCATCTTTGGTGGGCGAAGTCCACCTTCAAGCTCCCGAACTTTACCCAAACTCCCGCCGACGTCTGGCGACCTCACGCAACAAAAGGGAGGCACAACGGAGTGCCGTCAATCGGATGTTCAATGACCATTGCTTCAATGCCGAATATCGCTTTGATCAGCCGAGGGGTGAAAACCTCTGCAGGCTTACCGTGTGCAAGAATTTTGCCTCCGCTTACAGCGACGACGTTATCCGCATATTTTGCAGCATGGTTGAGATCGTGGACGACCATCACTACTGTTCGGCCATGGTCGCGATTGAGGCGCTTTAGTAGCTCGAGCACTTCAAACTGATGGGCGATGTCCAGATAGGTCGTCGGCTCGTCGAGAAGAAGGATGGGCGTTTCCTGAGCTAACGCCATGGCAATCCACGCCCTCTGCCGTTGGCCACCGGAAAGCTGGTCCAGTTGCCGCTCCGCCAGGGCGGTCAGACCAGTCGCATCGAGAGAATTTGCGACAACGTCTTCGTCCCGCGAGCTCGGCCGGGACAGCATGCCTCGATGCGGATGCCGGCCAAAGCGGCAGAGCTGACGCACTGTAAGACCTTCCGGTGAGACCGGGCTCTGCGGAAGGAGCGCCAACGCTCGAGCGACGTCGCGACCCGCCAATGTTGCGATTGCCTTTCCGTCGAGGCAGACCGTGCCCGAAAGTGGAGGACTTACACGTCCCAGCGTGCGGAGAAGCGTCGATTTTCCGCTACCGTTCGCGCCGACCAACGCGGTGATGCGGCCGTCGGGAATGACGATATCGATGTGCTCGAGGACGACATTCGATGCATAGCCAAGCGTCAGATTCTCGCCCGACAATCTCGGTTTGTTATCGTGGGTCAATGTGAATTGGCCTCTCGGAAAAGCAAAAAGATCAAATAGGGCCCACCGATGACCGCGGCAACGATCCCGGCAGGTATCTCGTTGGGTAGTGCAACGATTCTGCCAAGCAGGTCCGCAGTCGTCAGGATCAGTGTTCCCAACAGCGCGCTAGTGGTAACCAAGGCCGCCGGTCGAGAGCCTACAAGCAAGCGCGCCGCATGCGGAGCGAGTAGGCCGAGAAACCCGATGCTGCCCACGCTCGCCACGCTGCCCGCGCACAATAGCACCGATACGACGACGAGCCCCCCTCGCAGCAATGTCGGCGACAACCCGATGCTGATCATCGTTTCATCGGAAAAACCTCCTGCATCGAGGTGTTTAGTGCCAACGAATATGAGCGGCAGACAAGCAATAACCCAGCATGACAGCGCAATCACGTCGGACGATGTGCTGCCATAAACACTGCCTGCGAGCCATACCATTGATTGGTCCGCTCGACTGGGAAACAGGACCATCACGTATTGAACCAAGGCCTGTGCAAAAAGGCCCAGCGCAACTCCTGCTAACGCAAATCCGGCTATTCCTCCGGCCAGGAGGCGGCCGATCGCAAAAAGCATCAAGCAACCAGATAACGAACCGACGATGACCCCGATCGGAATAGCCCATGCGGCCCAACTAGGTGGCGTCGAGACACTCACCAAGAAGGCACCTAAGCCCGCCCATTTCGTAACTCCGACGACATCTGGGGATGCGAGTGGGTTTCTTAGCGCTCCCTGAAGGAATACGCCGGCCACTGCGAGCGACCCGCCAGCCAACATCGCCACCACAACCCGAGGTGCCCTATACTGCATGACGATGAATTCGTTCTTTCCCCCACCGAATGCGTTGAACACGTCGGCGACACTGAGCGTGACAGCGCCAACTGTCATCGACAGAACGGCCACGGCGAGGGTCAGCCCAAGGGCACCTGTGCATACCCAAAGTACGCGCGATGCTTTAAAAGAGCAGAGGCCGCTGATCATGCCCTCCTGCCCCTCCACAAAATGATCAGGAACGCTGGCGCACCTATGAGCGCCGTCACGATCCCCACCGGAATTTCGGCCGGGAATGCAGCGGCTCGCCCTAAGATATCTGCAACACTGAGAAGAAGCGCGCCGCCTACGGTGCTAAGAATGATCAAGTTCAGGTGGTCAGCACCCGCGATCCTTCGAACCATGTGAGGCACGAGTAGGCCGATGAATCCTATCGGCCCGCTTACCGAAACTGCCGATCCCGCCAGGATGACGATCAGACAAGCGGCGAGGCCGCCCACGCGACGGGAGTTTTGCCCCAACGAGGTACCTGTTGTCTCGTCCAGCGCCAACACGCCAAAATGTCGAGCGGCTAAAATCGCAATTCCAGTACCGATGAGACTGAACGGCAAAACGATCAAGACTTTCGACCATTCTGCTCCGTTGATCGAGCCGGCGAGCCAATAGACGACATCCTGCGCAGCGTTGTTGGAGATCAAAATCGCCTGGACCAAGGCGGAAAGGACAAGCTGGATCGTAATTCCAGCTAAGGCAAGCTTGAGATCGGTCATTGTCCGAGATAACGACAGTGACCACATCGCGATACCAACCGCCGCGGCGCCGGCGAATGCCGGCCAAACGGTACCCCACCCGCGCATCCCGGGAATTGCGATCAGGCATGCCACGATGGCCAAGGAAGCACCCGCGTTGATCCCAAATGTCTGAGGGGATGCCAATCCGTTTCTTGTGAGAGTCTGGATCAACACACCCGCGACAGCCAGATTAGCCCCGACCAAAACCCCGAGTACGGCGCGGGGCATCCTTACCTCCCAAACGAGTGAACTGTCCGGCGATCCATCGGGTAAAAGCAATAGCGCCAGGGCGCGCGCGAGGGGAAGGTTGGCAACACCAAACGAGATCGCGGCCGCTAGAACTATCAACAATAGTCCGAGCAATGCCGCCACCGCGATTAGACGGCTCCTCAAGTCTGCGCTGGTCCGGGCATACACATACCTCAATGGGTGTCATCCAGCATGATAGACTCTTGAAAGGACGTCGCGGACAATCAGCTCCGCGGTTTTAAGGCCTCGGAAGCGCGCAAACTGATTGCGGTTCACTTCGAACACGGTCGCATTCTTGACCGCAGATATGTTCGCAAATGCGGTGTTTGTTTTCCATTGATCGAAAACCGTGCCTCCATCATCTGTCGCAACGAGAAGAACGTCAGGATTTACTGCAATCAACCTTTCGAGGCTGGCCCCACTTTCAACGGCACTCGACGACTGAAGAGCTGGCGTCAGGCCCATTGCTTTGAATATCGACCCTGTGAAGGACGACGACGTATGAAGGCTCATTGAATCGGTGGTCGCCACCGCCAAAAGAAACCTGCGGCTCTCGTCTTTCGGCACTTTAGCGATCAGGGCGGAAACGACCGCGTCATGCGCAGCTAGAGCACGCTCTCCTCTTGACCTGTCGCCTAAAGCATCCGCAATTTCTAGCACCGACTCCCGGATCGTGGGGTAGTCGCCTTCCCAACTGTTCAAAACGATAGTCGGGGCGACGGCGCTTAACTGCGCATAAATCGCCGAGTGGCGTACTTCATCGGCTATAATCAAATCAGGGCCGAGTGCGCTGACAAGTTCGAGGTTTGGCTCGAGCCGTGTTCCAACCGAGCCGTAAGCAATCCTCTTACCCAGCAGTTGCTCGATCCGACCAGGCTGGTTGTCGTCACTGATGCCCACGGGCGCAACGTCGAGGGCGTCCAGGGCCTGGACGAATGAAAACTCCAACGCCACTACTCGACTTGGACGTCCCGATATCTCCGTTACCCCGGCGCGATGGGATGTCGTCCGGGATTCAGCCGCCGTTGCCGGAGCTGGGAGCACCATGGCCCCTGCTCCGGCAGCCAGAAGGCCGGCACAGAACCGGCGGCGAGAGATCGAGTTCGAAAATTCGGTCAAGAAGATGTCCTGCATACACAGAGCGAAAGCTCGGCACCATGCGGCACCGAACTATTTCGTTATCAGAAGGCGATGGATGCGTTAACGAAGAATGTGCGCGGCTGTCCGACAAATTTGCCCCCGTTGTTGTCGGTGGCGCGGGTGAAGTACTCCTTGTCGAAAAGGTTTTTTACACCGAATGCAAACTTCGGTGCATTCTTCTTGTCTTGCGGTTGGTAGGCCACGCGGAGGTTAACCGTTGCGTAACCGGGGATGTCGCCCAGCCGACCTGTTGGATCTTCATCGGTGACGTACGTCGCGCCATCGGTAGCCGTTCCGGGCGAGTGCTGTTTGGTCTGTGCCGTGACATCGGCATTGAAGGCCCAGTCGTTGTACTGATAGCCGGCACCAAGGGATGCCACCTGGCGCGAGTAGAAGGGGAGGTCGCGGTCCTTGAATGCGCCTGCCTTGTAGGTCGCCTCTGTATAGGTATAGCTTGCGTTCAACGATAAGCCCTCGAGCATAGGCGTGACACTCCCCAGATCGTAGCGCGCGGCTGCTTCCACGCCCCGATGCTGAGTCGCGCCGAGGTCCGTCCATATCCCCTCACCCACGATCGATCTCCCGAGGTAGAGTTCCTTGTCAAAGTCGATATTGAACAAAGTGAATTCGGCACTCCAGCTGTCACCCTCATAATGGGTGCCAATCTCGTAGGTCGTCGCCTTCTCAGGATGAAGGCCGTCAGTGGTGGATGCGAGCTGGCTGTACTGCTGCGGCCCAAACGAAACGCCGACGTTCGCAAAGACGGTCCACGCATCATTGACCTGGTAGGAAGCCGAAAGGGTCGGCAGAACTTCGCGCGCATCAATTTCCCGGCTGACGGACGTGGTCGTCGTGCCGATATTCACTATGTCATTATGCGTATTGATGATTTCGTATCGTACGCCGGGCGTGATCGTCCAGTTGCCGATCTCGATTTTGTCGTCGATATAGAAGGCATGTGCGGTCGTCCCCCCATCACTCGTTTGATAAGTGTTCATGCTCAGGTTGTTGGGATTGATCCCAGTGGCTCTGTTGTAGAACCCGGTCCGCGCTGCTACTTCCGAACTCTGTTCCCAAAGATATCGGTACCCAATGGTGACTTCCTGCGAGACCCCGCCAAATTCAAATAGGCGCGAGTATCGCGGCTCGATACCATAATACTCGTAGCTTCGGGGAGCGGAGGTGAGACGGTATAGGCCAGCGCTAGCGCCTGTACCCTGTTGCTCCACATTGCTGCCGCGGAATGAGTTGACGTAGTATCCGAGCAACTCGAAGTTGTTTTCCCCGTCATCATGCTGATATCGTAGCGAGATATCGTTCCGACGACCTGTGAAGTTGTCGTACTTTCGGGTGGACTGGTATGGATCAGCATCATACTCAGCGGTCGTCAGGCCGCCTGGCATCTTGCCCTCGCCCTCGTAATGATGAAACTGGGCACTTAGTTTGTCGGTATCGGAAAGCTCGTAACTTCCCTTCAAAATAATATCGTCGATATCCGACCGGTCATTGCTATCTCGATATCCTTCCCCATGGATACCTGAATAAAGAATAGCGCCGCCCAACCCATCTGCGTTCGTTCCGCCAATGAGAACACTAGGCGTCGCTTTTACGTTGCCGTTGTTGCCGGCGACCTCAGCTCCGGAAGAGAGCCGAGCCGTGAAATCTTCCGGAATTGGATTTGTGACGAAATTGATAATCCCGCCGACGTTCTGCGGGCCATAGCGCACAGACCCCGCGCCACGGACGACATCGATCGTATCAACGTTTCCCAGTACGAGAGGGAATAGCGAGAGCTGAGGCTGCCCATAAGGCGCGTAGGACAACGGTATCCCATCCATCAGAACCGTCGAACGGGGAGACAGACGCGATGTGAGGCCGCGAACTCCCAAATTCAGCGACACATCGCTGCCGCCAGTCCCGTTGCTATCCTGCACCTGGACCCCCGGAACCAATCTCAACGCGTCCCGCACATTCTGTGCCCCGCTTTCTTCAATCTGCTTTTGATCGACGATCGTACGCGCGCCCGCATGTTTCAGGACCTTCTCAGCGTTTGGCTTGTCCAGCCAATTACCCGTGATGGCGATCGTGTCGAGAATGGTCGCGGCTCCGTCGTCCTTGGCCTCCTGTGCGAAGGTGACACACGGCAACACGGCTGAACTGGCAAGCAAAGTGAAGATCAAGCGGCTCTGTCTATAAATCATTGAAAATCCCTCGGCGACATAGACAACACAGGTCTCCCGGGCGCGGAAGCGATCACTTCCCGCCGGATTGGTAATGGGTAACCGGGATGCCTGTCGGATCGATAACGACAAGCCGAACTAGAGCCGGTGTGAACCAGCCTTCGATCAATTCATTTCGCCGGCTGGTAACGGCTCGAACCCCTCGGTCATTATCGCGACAGCACAAAGACCATCGCGGCAATGTCGTGAGAACTACATTATTGCAGTTTGCATTTCAATAAACATAACTAAAATAATCATGTTATTTTTGTCGAAATTTAAGGTCGGCGATCACTTTTCCGTGGTGCTAATCGCGGCACGCAATTTGGCCAGGCGCGCCTTGCTGTCTATGGCTTGCTTCTGATTGCGAACCGCCACCCCATAGGCAAGGATATCAGCAATCACTAGCGCGCCAAGGCTCCAACTGGCTAACTTCGCCGGCGTGCTCGTGCATGTGATCAAAGCCGAGACCATACCCTCATAGGTGGCCTTGAGCTGGACCCCGCATATCAGGATAACCTTGCATCCGATCTCTGAAATTTGCCGTACGACGAGCTTGAGCTCATCTGCGTCGCGCAGGGCATGAAACATCACGACGACGTCGTCGCGACGCAAGTCGAGCAGCTCGTTGGCGAGGGTGAAGCCCGATGCGCCCGAACAACGGGTTCGCAGCCCCACCCTGCTAAGAGCTACCGAACAGTGGATTGCCTCTGTTTCCGAGGTTCCAATACCGAGACACCATACAGTGTCCGCCTGCTCCAGGATCGACACCGCGTGAGAGACTTCGTTTTCGTCGAACTGCTCCTCGGTAGCTGTTACCACTTCCCGAGCCGCTTCGAACATCTGCTTGGCAACGCTAGACAAATTGTCGCCCGTTGCACGGAATCGATGCTCAAGCCGTTCGGAAGTAGGGATAGTTTGCGCCATTACCCTGCTGCAGATACGCTTCAACTCCGGCAGTCCGCTAAAACCCAGTCGACGAGCCGCCCGGATGACGGTCGCATCGCTGGTGCCTGTTTCGGCAGCGATTTCTTCGGCACTTCGAAAGATGAGAACTTCAATCGGCATGGATACGAGATGCTCGGCAACGACAAGTTCTGAGCGACTTAAACTCGTCCGGTTTCGGTCGAAGTGATCCTTCAATACCGACGACGTCCGATCGTGTACTTCCATGCAATGAACCTTCCCGTGAACTAAAAAGGCAGATACCTGAAAAGCGGTCAAAATACAAAACGCGAGTTACCCCGACTGACGAGGGAGAGCGGAAAAGCTGCGCACGATCTACCTATCAAGGAAGAGCGGATAAAAGCTGCTGCAGGTAGGAATGAAATCCGCCTGACCACGTCGACGGTCATCGGGTGATTGCCATCACTCGACGTTCTCCCGACTTCTCGCATCCCGCGATCTTCTCCCGTCGCGCGCCACTAGTTCAAAGAAATTCGTTTTTGGTGGATCCCCACATGATTACATTATTGTAGATTGTACGACGATTTCAACGATCTCACTACAAATCCCGGATTTTTTATGTAGGTGGCTGGGTCAAGTCGACCTGATCCGATTTGATGTAAACGCCCAACTGGAGGGTCGAACTCCTCCTACACCTCTGCTCCAACTGCGACCAGGATGGCTTATGTGTCATATGTAACCCAAAACCCGGCTTTTTAAATTCTAAGGCAGCAGACACCCTCCAGCTTTCCGAAAGCTGACAAGGAGGACCGATGAACTGCAACGACTACCGCGACCACGTCCGACGAATCGAAATTGGAAATAGCGGTTGCAGAGAGATGAGAGGCCCACACTCATACGCGGTTGCGGGAATAATTGCAGTCTGCGGGGTAATGATGGCATGCTTCTTGGCCGTGCCCTGTCAGTCAGCGCGCATGCCTTATCGTGCTCCTCCAACCGAACATTACGACAGCCGGATGCACCTCAGAGACGATAGCCCTTTTCTCTGGCTCAGCATCGCCCCCTTAGCGAAGGCCCATTAGCCTCGAAAACCAGGCCATTACCTCAGCTCGAAAGGCATGAGTAGTTTTCAGGTTACGTTTGCAACCCGCCGCGCACGTTTCTGAAATCGCTACAAAACGCCGGAGCTGGAACGTCTTCACATTAACTGATGTGAAGGAACTCAGCAGTGTACTCGACCGTGAATGGGACAGACCTTTTCTTTGATATCCAAGGATCAGCGCTTGAGAGCATCGACGGCGTGCTCCGAGAGAAACCGGTTATCATCGCGCTACATGGTGGCCTTGGCTTCGATCATGGGTACCTCCGGGACGGACTAGGACCGTTGGCGGACTTGGCACAGGTTATTTATGTCGATCTACGTAGCCAGGGACGATCGGAGAGATCACCGCTCGAGATGGCTACGCTGGAGCAAATGGCCGACGATGTCGTAGCGTTGGCGAAGAACTTGGGAGTGACAAAGCCTTTTGTGTTTGGTCACTCCGCAGGCGGGTTCGTTACCCTGCACATCGCGCTTCGCTACCCGGGCTTCGCAAAGGGGCTGATGCTGGCGGGAACATCACCAACGGTCCTTCCGATCGAGGAGGCGCCTGGGACACGCGCCCCCTCACTTGCCGATCGTGCTTCTCCGGAGGCATTGGAGGCGGCCTCGCGGCTCTTCGGAGGCGACATTACAAGAGAGACCGTATTTCAGTTCTTCGAGAAAGTCGGACCTTACTACGCGGGTCCCGCTAACGAGCGGCTCACGGCACGCCTCATGCGATCGACGCTACCCAATATCGACATGATGAAGCATTTCATGACCGAACTGGCCCCCAAGTACGATCTCAGAGGCGCATTGGACCGTATCTCCGCGCCCGCGCTAGTGATGGTCGGTTCCTATGACTGGGTGTGTCCGCCGCGAGCGAGCCGATGCCTGGTTGAAGGGATCGAAAAGGCGATCTTCGTAGAATTCAAGCATTCCGGACATTTCCTGTTTTCTGAAGAGCCCGACGAGTTTCGCAACGTCGTCACCGATTTCTTAGGCTCCGTAGACTGGTGCGGGCCTCATACGTCGTCGAGAGACCACGGAACCTCTCATTAATCGATCCCTGGCGGTCACGCGGTGCATCAGATGCGACTGCCGTCTCGCTGAAACCCCAGCCCTACTGGGAGCGCTTTAGACAATACAGCTGGTCACACGAAAGCCGCCATCCCTTCTTTACTCCGAAAGACCCCCATGCCTAGCATTACAACATCTACCAATCGCAATCTCGTCGTCGCATCGATTATGATGGCGACATTCATGATCGCGATCGAGGCGACAATCGTCGCTACAGCGATGCCACACGTTGTCGGCGAACTCGGGGGATTTTCTCGTTACAGCTGGGTCTTTGCCTCCTTTCTCTTTGCCCAGTGCACGACCATGATGATTTATGGGAAACTTGCTGATATCCACGGCCGTCGACCCATCCTCATGATCGGCATCGCTCTGTTTCTCGGCGGCTCGCTTCTTTGCGGTTTCGCTTGGTCTCTCCTTTCCCTGATTGCGTTCCGCGCGCTACAGGGCATTGGAGCCGGAGCTATTCAGCCCCTGACGATCACGATCGTGGGCGATTTATACAAATTGGAGGAACGTGGACGGGTTCAAGGTCTAGCCGCCGGAGTCTGGGCGGCGTCGGCTGTCATCGGCCCTCTAGCCGGCGCGTTGATCGTCGATGCGCTAAACTGGGCTTGGATTTTCTGGATCAACATACCAATCGGTATTGTAGCGCTTGCTGGCTTTGGCATTTTTCTGCGCGAGAACCCACCGCGACGCTACTCTCACATCGATTACACCGGCATTCTGCTGTTTATAGTGGCAGTGGTGACTTTGCTTGTCATTGTCACCGAGTTTGACGCCGGACGACCTATCTTGGCATGCTTGGCTTTAACGTGCGTCGTGAGTGGCGCATTGTTCATCAGAGCAGAACAGAGGACAGCCGAACCAATCATCTCACTCGTTCTTTGGGGGAAGCGCCCGATTGCGACCAGCATCGCGGCAAACTTCTTCGCGGGTATTGCATTGATCGGGATCACGACCGTACTCCCTCTATATATTCAGGGCGTATTGGGGCGATCGCCCATGGTCTCTGGCACTGCTCTCGCAGCTCTCATCGTGGGATGGCCGTTGTCTACATTTCTTGCGAGGCGTTTCTACAAGTCGGTGGGCATCCGCAATACCCTCCAAGGAGGCAGTCTGATGCTGCCGGCAGGCGCGCTGATACTGCTTTTCCTCAATCCCGCAACTCATCCGGCGGTCGCGGCGACGGGGGCGTTTCTGATGGGGTTTGGTATGGGCTTACTAAGTCTGACAAGCATAGCCATAGTTCAGGACAGCGTCGAGTGGTCATTGCGAGGAACAGCGACGGCGTCCGTGATGTTTGCGCGCACCCTTGGAAATACCTTGGGAGCCACGGTATTGGGTTCGATCATAAATATCGAAATCGATCGCTATGGATCTCGGCGATTGTCTGCGTTGATCCACGGTTCGTTGAGCGAGACCAACGGTCTAAGCGCGCTCGCTTCCGTTCGCGAGCTACAGTTGGTTTTTGACAAGTCATTGCACTGGGCGTTCGCTGGCATTGTGGTCGCCGCAACATGCGCCTTCATAGCCGCGCTCCTAATGCCCGCCGCTCGGTGCCCAGCTCTTCAGAGCGAGAGCTGAGCGATTTACGCGAGACGAAGCTTTCCGGTCTAGGGGCAGCGCGGCCCCTTTATGCTTCAGCGGTTGTGGCTTCATCGCGACTGCGGTTATCAGTTGATCCTATTAGGCGCCGTTCACTGCCGCCCGATAAGAGCCGATGATGGATTGTGCGGCACGGCGGCCCTCTTCGACGTCCGTAAGGTAGTTGGTGACCGAAAGCCGCATAACAGATTTCCCTTTCCAGCGGGCACCTCCCGCAAAAACCTCGCCGGTTTCCTGTATCCTTTGAATTACCCTTGCGGTAAGCGAGTCTCCGTCCAGCGCTACACCACCGCCGAAGCTGACGACAATCTGGTTCAATACAACGGTGTTCAGGACTTCAATACCGGGCTCGCCCGACAGGATCGAAGCCATCTCAGACGCGGCATCGCAATTCCTCTCTACGATCGCGCTCACTCCATCCCGTCCAAGGTGTTTGATAACGGCCCAGGTGGCAAAGCCACGGGCACGTCGGGACAATTCGGGGACGTATTGTGCGGGATCGCGTTCGTAGTCTGAGGCTACGGGCAGATAACTCGCCGACATGGTCATCGCACGACGGTGCGAAAGCTCGTCGCGAACGAACGCGTAGCCACCGTCGTACGGGACCTGAAGCCATTTATGACCATCGGTGGCCCAACTGTCGGCACGTTCTGCGCCGGTAGCAAGATGTCTCTTGTTTGCTGAAGCCCTAGCCCACAGACCAAATGCTCCATCAATATGCACCCAAGCTCCTGCGCTCTTGGCCAAGGGGATCAACTCGTCGAAACTGTCGAAGGCCCCCGTATTAATTTGCCCGGCTTGAAGAATCACGAGGATCAGGGCGCCTTGAGTTTTCAACTGACCCAAACGGGTTGTGAACTCGCCTACATCGATCCTGCCATTCTCATCGGTCGGAATTCGTTCGACACGCTCGTGTCCCAGTCCTAGATATTGCAGCGCCGAGAAGATCGTAGTGTGGGCATCGTCACCGATCACAACGGTTATCGGAGGAGCGCCAAATAGACCTCTGGCGTCGGCATCCCATCCGACTCCTCGCAAAAGCGAACTGCGCGCCGCGGCCAAGCAGGTGAAGTTCGCAGCGGTCGCACCCGTCACGAAGCCTACGGAGCTTTCGCGAGGCAAATCAAGAAGGTCAAGCAGCCAGCGGGCAGCAACTGTCTCCGCGGCGGCGGCAGAAGGGGCAGCCATATGATTGCCTGCGTTCTGCCCCCACGCCGAAGCCATAAAATCTGCAGCTACTCCGACGGGATGTGATCCACCCATCACCCAACCGAAAAACCGCGGCCCGGTCGGCATGTGCAGACCAGGCTCTGCCTTTTCCCAGAGCTCTTCCAGGGCATCTTGCATTGAGCTGCTGTGCTCGGGCAGCGGTTCGTCGAACACTTCCAGCGAAGAAGCGTAGTCTTGAGATGGCCGCTGCAGCCGATCACGAATTTTCTCCCGGAACCGCGCCGCCCGATCGGCGGCAGCGGCGAAGAGGGAAGCGATGCCATTTTCGTACATTGTGGACCTCAGGTAACTTCGTCAAAAGGGCAGAGCCCATGAAGCCAAAAATCCATCAGCGCCATTCGCAGGCGATTTCAAAACCGCCTTGGCTCATTTCGTATGTAACAGGCAATCGCATCGTTCGTCGGGGAGCATCATCCGCCGAGTAGTTCCCTTGTCGCAGCGGCTACATCGCTCTTGCGCATTAAGCTCTCGCCTACGAGAAAGGTCGTGATGTCTGACGATGATTTCAGCCTGACGCAATCAGTGTGATCCAGAATCCCGCTTTCCGCCACAATAATTCGGTCGTCCGGGACGAGTGTTGAGAGACGCTCGCTCGTGGCAAGGTCGACGTTGAAGGTGCGCAGATCGCGGTTATTGATTCCGAGAAGAGTGGAAGTGCACTTCAACGCTCTCTCCATCTCCCATTCGTCGTGTATTTCCAACAGCACATCCATGCCGAGGCCGAATGCCTCGTCCTCGAGACGTTTTGCGCCATCATTCGAGACACACGCCATGATCAGCGGGATGCAATCCGCTCCCCAAGCTCGGGCCTCGTTCACTTGGTAGACGTCGAACATGAAGTCTTTCCGAAGTGCAGGCAGCGAGCAGGCTTGTCTAGCCGCGGTAAGAAACTCCGGCGCACCTTGGAAACTTGGCTTGTCCGTGAGCACCGATAGACACGCTGCGCCCCCACGTTCGTAAGACGACGCGAGCGAGGGTGGATCAAAATCAGGTCGTATCAGCCCTTTCGACGGGCTTGCCTTTTTGATCTCCGCTATAAGGCCAAATTCTCCGGCCTCCTTCTTGCTGGCGAGGGCTCGCGCGAAGCCACGGGGCGCTTCCTGATCGGCGCGTCTTGCCTTGAGATCCGCCATTGGGACGGACTGTTTCGCGGCGGCGATCTCCTCGAGCTTGTACGCTTCGATCTTCTTGAGAATGTCAGTCACTTGGTTTCCGTTTCTATCATGGAGTCGGGTTCCATGCATTCCGACGACGGAACGCACGCCCTGCTCGGCGTCAGCCGGCCTTGTTCCAGAGGTTGGCCATATGGCCGTACCTGGGATATCCTGAGTAGCCCTCGTTCAGATCGTGAGCGAACCCTCTGAGCAGCTGATTGAATACGTCGGGTGCCGACCAGTGTGGCGCGTGACCGGCATGTCGAATTCTCAGGCATTGCCGTGCCCACAAGTTCGGGATCATGAGACCATCGAGATAGTCGAGATCGACTACGGGATCGTCTGCTCCGTTAATGATCGCGATTGGAAACGGGCTAGCTTGGACGACCTCCCGTTGGTTGCAGGTCAATCCCTCGTGCAAGCTTGCTGCAAGTACTTCTCTAAAGCGTGGGTCGGTACGGGAAGCGGACTGACGCATTAGCGGTACTGCCAGCGGGTCGAGTGTCGTCGATATGAACGCCGATGCGTCGTCTGAGGACCAGATTGCTTTGTTCAGGACGTGCTCAGGTAGCCTGGGCTTTTGGCCCTCACCCAACAACAACCCAGCGGGAGCGGTTCCTGAGAGTACCAATGCGCGGACGTCGTCAAACCTGGAGGCCACCTCGATCGCAATTTGACCGCCGAGTGACCACCCCACGAGCAAGATATCGGAGAGATTGAGGTGGGCAATTAGATCCAGCACAGTTCGAGCGAGCCCAGGGATGGTGTAAGTTTTGGCGGGGTCATAGGCATCTGAGGACCCGCCATGCCCAGGTAGATCCAATGCAATGAGCCGATGCTCTTCGGCCAACCTGCTTTCGAACTGCTTTGTGAAAACGGCACGGGATGTCGAACCGCTATGGATGAACAGGATTGGACTCCCACGCCCAACCTCTTCAATGGCAATGCTGGCTCGAGACGTCTCGATGCGATAGTGAATTCGCTGGGTCATTGTGCACCGTGGGGTAACGATTGATCAGAACGCGTGCGCTATCGACACTGACGGCGCGGACGTTGCTGATGCCCAATGATTGTCCCGGATCATTCATTCATCAGAATTACGGAATATGCGGTTTGAGTTACCACTGTCATCTTCGGAATACCTTCCCGCCGATCGCAGAGACCGACCGAACAGAGTTGGTTGGAAGCCATTCCATTCTTAACTCCGCATCCGCTGGTGACGCAGGGAACCCGGATCGATAGCATCGACTGAATGAGTAGAGCTGAGATGTCTCTTGAGAATACGGGCTGTGCACTGGCGCAGAGCAACGCGGACTAACGGCATCAGGTTTGGCCGGCTTTGTGTCGGCCCCTAAAGTTTCCTCAATGCCTGGAGCCATCCAAAGTCACCCATTCGACGCGAAGAGCGCATTGCCACCGCTGTTAGACGCGGCCTCATCGAAGAGAGCCCTGCCGCCGGTGATGAAGTTTGCACGTTGGATGAGACCATGCTGTGTCGCAACCTGAATATCTCTAAGTCGCCGCTGTAGCGGGCAGTCTTCGTAAACCGCAGCGCTACCACCCAGCTCGAAACATTTTCGCACGATCTCCAGGGCCACGGTCGCGACGTGGACGCCGAGCTGAATTGTGTTCGGCAGGGAGGCGGCGTCACTTTGCGTGTTGTGGACAACATCTCCCCACACCAAGTCCACCTGTCTGTCGAGAGCTGCTTGGGTCGCCTTGAGTTTGGCCTCGCACCATCCAAGTTCAAAATACGCACTTTGACGACGAAGGAGTGCTGGGCCGCTTTCGGCGGGCTTCATGATCTCAATGACGTCGTCCATCGCCGCTCGAGCGACTCCCAGGTGGACAGCGCCGTGCATGAGCGCGAAAAGATGCGGTGGCCGCCTGTAGAGCGCGCTGTCGATTGTGAGCTCCCCTTCGGCGATCGAAAAGACAAAGTCGTCCGAGACAAAGACGTTGTCGACCTGCAAGTGGTGGCTCCCGGTCCCCCGAAGTCCCATGGCTCGCCATGTCTGATCAACGCGTACTTTTTCTGCGGAAGCAACATTGCCTTTGTTACCGGTCCATCGGGCTTCTCTTCCTTGAAGCAAGTCAAAATCCAATCCGCGGCCATGCAACCGCTCGCCAGCGGCCAGCGCCCGGTGATGCGCCAGCCATCTTCTACCCGCCGTCCGATTCCAGCTGCCAAGGCGGAGCCCGCCACAATCTGATCAGGACCGTTCCGATAAATGTGTTCAAGCGAAGCCATCGGGAGCTTCGGAAGGACAAGGCAGCCACCGCTTGTGATGGATGCCACCCAGCCCATCGAAGCGTCTACTCTCGAGATATCTCGGATCAGCGCGAGAGCTTCCGGAAAAGATCGTTCCTCGCCTCCAAATTGCTTCGGAGCGAACATCCGGAAGATGCCAAGCCCTCTAAACCCTTTAACGACTGGACCGGGGAGGTGGCTCAACTCCTCCATCGCCTCGATATGCGGCTCAAGCATCGAGCTTAAGGCATTGATATTTCGGGATTTTTCGATTTCATTTTCGAAGCGATGATCCATCTGCAACTTTATCTCCAGCGGCCCCATCAGAGGTGACGAATGTGATTTGCGCAGCGAAACGATAGAGGGGGCGAGCTACGAGGTTGATGTCGACGGCTCCTAAACGGGCTACATTTGAAATGGTGCTGGGTGGTCTTGGCCGCGGTCATTGCCTAACCGCTGTCGTGACGTCACCCCACGAGGCCGTCGCCTTGTTGTCGCATCTGGGCGTCACCCAACCATCGTTCGAGCCAAAGCGATCGTCGCCTGGGAAAGGAACTGTCAGGATTTGAGGTGGCAAGCAATTCGAAGGTGATCACGGGGCAGGAAACGCTGCGCTAACCCGGGGAGAACGGTTGGCGTGTTTAGAACGCGTCAATATCTGGCGTAGGGCGGTTGCAACATAGATAATCAAGCTCTCGACGACGTTTCTGACGGGGACGTCTTGCAGGGGAACTAACGGCCTTTCCGCCAACAGAACCCAGTTCGATTCCCTAACCTTCGCGGATGCGACCATTCACAACCTTGGTCACTCCATAGACGCAGGGATGCTGACGGTGAACCACAACGGCCTGGCAATTCCCGAGGTGCCGTCCGGTGGAGTAAAGGACTCCGGCTATGGAACGAAAGGTGGTTCAGAAGCAATCGAAGCGTATCTCGCGACAAAATATCTGACCACTTACAACGCATAATTAAAGATATATCGAACGGCACCGTGCGACTATCACATCAAAAAGGCCTGCGGTGACCGGCGGGCCTCGCGTCGTTTACGCACCCTAGCGAACAATCTTCTCCAAGACTGCTTCCCGAATAAGGCTTCCGAGAAGAATTTCGACTTCCTCGCCGTCTTCCGTGTCCAGCACGCAATCATAGCGGACGATTGCGTCGGCGGCCGCTATCTCAGAAAGAGCTAATGCTTGTGCTTGCAGGCGAAGAAGCGCCCGATTCTTCTGCGATTTTCATTAGGTCGCGATGTCTTTTGATCGCAGTGATCGCGAGCTGCTCGACACCGGTTCCGGGATGCTTTGAAAAGACCGACAACGGGCCGTAAATTCAGATCTCGTGACTCATTGTGTGGGGTGTTCATCTTAGTTCCTTAGCCTAGCACGAAGCACTCCGGACGTCGGTTCGTGCGTGAAGGCGCTGCCGCTGACATTTAGGGGCATTGATGCGATCGCATTTCCAATGCAGTTTTGCATTTTGCCGGTGAAGTGAAGGCAACATCACCCCTGCCGCACCATCGATTTCGCGATGTCAACGATATCATCGCGGGACGCGGTCGGATCCTCCTTCGACCATGCAATGCCAAGCCCGATCTTGAAGTCGATTCCCCTCACCTTCTTGAGCACGAAGCTGCGGTTCGGGATATCGGTCGTCCACTCGGGTGCGAAACCGATGCCAAGACCGGCAGAGACGAGAGAGACCAGGGAATAGGTGTCGTCACAGCTATAGGCAACGTTCTTGGTCAGGTCGTATTCCTCGAACTTCTCATTAAAGTACCGCTCGGTGAAGGAGAGGTTCTGCCGGTTGAAGGCAATGATCTTCTGATCGCGTAGGTCTTCGATCGAGATCTCATTGAGTGATGCCAGAGGATTGCTCTCGGCAACAGCCAAAAGATAGCGTTCATGGGCGACGGAGAAGAAGCGCAGCGATCCGATGTTTTCGACCGGCCTGATGAAGCCGAGGTTGAGCTGTCCGGTCTCCAACCCGCGGATGATGTCTCCGGTGTTTCCCGAGGCGATATGGATGCGGACATCGGGGAACTTGCGGGCGATCTTGCCGAGGAACAGGGGCAGCATGCCCATGGTGGCTGGATAGACAGTACCAATCTTGATCTGGCGGATGCGACTTCCGCCTGCGGCGCGTGTCAGCTCGGTCGTCAGCTCCATCTCGCTGAGGATGCGAACAGCACGATCGTAGAACGTCTCCCCTGCCCGCGTCAGCTCGACCCGACGTGTCGAGCGGATGAACAACGGACATCCAAGCTCCCTCTCCAGCGCCATGACATGGTTGCTGAGCGCTGGCTGGGCGATGTTCATCTTGATCGCAGCACGACCGAAGTGAAGCTCCTCGGCAACAGCTCGGAAAAGGGATAGTTGGCGGAGTTCCACTTTTACCCCGCTACGACAAGAGTGAAGAAAGACGGCAAGCCAGCGTGACGGTTGATAAAGTTCTGCTATTGTCGGAATCAGCCATGATCCGAGCTCCTGACAGCTTAGGTTTTGGCAGGCCGCATCCGGTGGCGAAAACACCGATGCGGCCGCGTGAACCTAAATGTTGCATATGAACGAAAATGTTTCAATGAGAAATTGGAAAATATGAGCGAAATCACCGGGGCTCAGATACGAGCGGCGAGAGCGCTTCTTAAATGGTCGGCGGAAGATCTCGCCGAGACAGCGAGTGTGGGACTTTCAACGATACGACGTGCCGAAGCCGAGAATGGAGTACCTTCCATCACAGCCGCCAACCTGAAGCTCATTCGAATGACATTGGAAAATGCCGGGGTCCTGTTTCTTTCGAGCGAAGGTGGTGGGGTTGGGGTTCGTTTCAAAGAGCCCAACTGATGCCTATCACGACGTCTGATGCCCATTCGGGGCGATCATCATTGCAGGGCCACTTGACTGGGCAAATGTCCAATCATTCCTCTCGAAATGCACGCGCCACCTGGTCAGTGAACGGCTTAGCGAGATAAGCGAGCGCCGTACGCTCATCGGTGTGTACGAACGCTTCCATCGGCATTCCCGCGAGTGGCGTGAGTTCACCAAGTCTTGCCCATTCGGTATCGAGAACGAGCACTCGAAACTATAGTACGTCTGGCCGTTTTTTTGGTCCTCGGTCGAATCTGCAGCAATCTTGGAAATAGCCTGGGGTGCCTTAATGTCCATTTGCCTGATCTCGTCTTCTGCTGCGACAAGACGTTCGGAATATTCGCCTAGCTCGCTTTCGGCCTGGCGAAGTTGATCTGATATCTCGGTTCGTTGATCATCGTCGACTTGAATGATTTGTAGTCCTGTTTCCGCAATCTCGCCGTTGGTCTCGGCAGTTGAGGCAATCAAGCTTCCAAGCTCGCCGTCTAGATCGGCAGCGTCCCTCTGCAAAGCGTAGACCCGAGTTGCCGGTATAATGCCCTGGTCGAGGAGCGGCTCGAGACTGGCAAGTTCCTTTACGATGATCCTTATTGCTTCAAGCTTGCCATCCTGTTGGGCTGTGAGACCATCAGATTGTTTCGAGAGTTGCTGAATTCGTTCGGTCAGCTGAGCCTTGCGGCCCTTCTTCGATAAACGGCGATTATCAAATAGCTGCTGTTCACCATTCAATACCGCGGCAACATCAACAAGATTGCGGTCTCGAAGCAAGGCCTCGGGGCCCCTCGCGCCGCGCGGAAAGTTCACCGAGTCGTTGTACGCCTTCTCCTCGATTGTCATTCACACGTTGCGCGTGAGCCGACTTATCATATGATTTTCGATCGAATCATGTGAGATTCTATGGCGTTGGCGGGTCGCCGGCGAACAACTTTAGTACAAATCTTCAAACCGCAGGCAGCCTCAGTTCAGTGCATATCGGCAAATCATTCCGTTTACGCTCAAGGGTTACGTCGATCATTCGGCGATCACAAATCTCGAACTGATCTTCAACTAGATGAGCGTTGAAGCTTGCTTAGAAAAGAGCGCCCACCATATAACGCACAGATGACAGACTCGAAGATTTTCGTGGGCATTCGGCCTATCCGCAGTAGCAGCGACAAACCAGCCCAACCGAGCGCGCCCCGGTGCCAGTGGGATGGCTGCGATAGCCCTGGTGTCCAAAGAGCGCCGGTCGGGAGCGCCGCAGAGGGGCTTTACCTGTCTTTCTGTGTGAAGCATTCAAAGATTTACGCCAAGGGTTACAGTTTCTATCCCAGCCATTCGGATCCCGTCGTCGCGCGGTACCAGCTTGACGCAGCTGCGGGTAAAATTGCCACGCGCGGGGTGAGGACCGATCGGGAACACCGCGAGGCTCCACTACCGTCGTCTATCCCGTCGGGATCAGCGAAATCACTCAGAGCCCGAGGGATAGCGAACAGGTCCCACGCGGCGGCAGCAGCACCGCAGATCAAGCTCAAACCACTTGAGGTCAAGGCGTTCGAAGTCCTGGGGCTCGAACAGGTTGCAACGTCTGAAGAGATCAAAAGCCGATATAAAGAGCGCCTGAAAGCCGATCATCCCGACGCGAACAGTGGTGACCGCAAATCAGAAGATCGCCTGCGGGCGACAATCGAAGCCTACCGGATCCTGAAGCTCAACGGTTTTTGCTAGAGGGCAGTCGTGTCCAGGACCAGTGCTTTGGAGGATGCCTGTATGGAAATAAGGCGGATCAGCAATATTTGAGAAGATTGTGCAAGGATGAGTTTGCGTTGTAAGCGACCGTCTGAAGCGCCGGGCCTGCTTGCGGACGTCGATCCGGAAATCAGGCTGCCGGTCCCCGGCGTCTTTTTGTGATTATTCGCGCGTCTTTTCGTCGGGATCAAAGTTGGTTTCCGCAAGCCGAGTGGAGACTTCTTCCGGATACATCGGCCCATATCGCGAAAAGCGAAACGAGGGGTTCGAGAAAAAGATATTCACCATCGAATGGCGATACGCGCCCACATGGTTAACGCTTCGTTAACCACGTTGCCGCTAGGAATTGTTAACCATCCCGCCGACGTCAGGTGGGTGTCCGCTAAGCGTCGGCCTGCATATGAAACAACTACTCCCGGCATTCTATCGCCGTCTAGGCTTGTTTACGGCGCTGGCGTCCATCGCACTGCCGGTGCATGGCTTTGCGCAATCGGCCTGGTCCGGGGCAACAGACAACGATTTCAGCAACGCGGCGAATTGGAAGCCAACGGCGCCCGACGCCAACGATACAGCACATGTCGATGCGGGGTCTCCACAGGTCTCGAATGATGCAACCGTCGGCCATCTGGACGTGGATGGCGGCAACGTCACCATCAGCAATACCGGCGTTTTGACCACCACGAATGGCACAACGATCACGTCAGGCAGCGTCAGCATCAACAGCGGTGGCGTGATGAACTCGGACGTCAGTCTAGATGGCGGCAGCTTGTCCGTCGATGGCCAACTCAACGGACAGCTCAATCTCAACAATGGCAATGTCTCAGTCAACGGCACGCTCGGCAGTGCCAATGTCGCAACAGGAACCTCACTCACGAACAACGGCAACACAGGCCAGGTCAACGTCTCCACCGGCGCAACGCTCGTCAACAATGGCGCAGCGACCATCGATGCGGTGACAAACGCGGGCACGACATCAAATGCGGGAACCGTCGGCAGCGTCACAAACACTGCAGGCAGTTTCACGAACGATGGCACAGTAACCGGGAAGACGACCATCTCGGGTGGGACGGTCACGAACAACTTCGTCATCACCGACGCTGATGTCGCCGCAGCCGCAACCTTCGTCAACAATAGTGGGGCATCCGCCGGAACGGTCACGAACGCCGGCACAGCGTCCAATGCCGGCACAGTGGGAAGCCTGAGCAACACTGCAGGCAGCTTCACCAACAATGCCGGCGGCACCATAACCGGCAAGACCATTGTCGCAGGCGGAACGGTCACCAACAATTTCGTGATCACCGACGCTGATGTCGCCGCGACTGCAGCCTTCGTCAACAATACTGGCGCCACCGCTGGCGCCATCACAAACGCCGGGACCACCACCAATGCCGGGACGATCGCCTCCGTCCAGAACGACGGCGGGACGTTCACCAACAATTTGGGTGGAACCGTTACCGGTGACACGAACATCGCCGGCGGTAGCGTCACCAACAATGCCAGCCTCAATAGCGTCGATGTCGGCACAGCCGGCACGTTCACCAACACCAGCGGGGCCAGCGCAGGCGCTGTCATCAACGCCGGCATGACATCCAATGCCGGCACCATCGCGAGCCTGACCAACACCGCAGGCAGTTTCACCAACAACGCGGGCGGTACGATCACGGGAACGACGACCGTCGAAGGCGGAACGGTGACGAACAACTTTGTCATCACCAACGCCGATGTCGCGGCCACCGCAGCCTTCGTCAACAACGCCGGCGCGACAGCCGGCGTCGTCACAAATGCCGGGACGGTCACCAATGCCGGGACGATCGCCTCCGTCCAGAACGACGGCGGAACATTCACCAACAATACGGGTGGAGCGGTTACCGGCGCAACGACCGTGGCCGGAGGCAGCGTGGTCAACAACGCGACATTGGCCGATGTCGATGTGGGCGCCGCGGGCACCTTCATCAACAACAACGGCGCAACGGCCGGTACGGTGACGAATTCCGGCATCGCCGCAAACGACGGAACGATTGCAGCGCTCCAGAACAACGCCGGCACATTCTCAAACACTGGAACGATATCAGGCGCGGCAACTGTTTCCGGCGGCTCGCTCGTCAACGATGGCACCATATCGGGCGCCGTCAGTATCGACGACGGAGGCCTTCTCTCAGGTAGCGGAACTGTCGGCGGCATCCTTGTAAACGCGGGCGGCGTATTGGCGCCGGGGCCTGGGATCGCAACGCTTGGCGTCAATGGCGACGTAACCTTCGCCGCCGGATCCACCTACCAGGTGGACATTGTGACGGGAGGCGTCTCCGACAAGGTGGATGCCACGGGAGCCGTTTCCATCCAGGGCGGAACGCTTGCCGTCAAGGCAGCGGCCGGCAATTACGCCGCAGCAACCAGCTACACGATCCTGACCGGCGGCAGCATTGCCGGGACGTTCGACACGGTGACGAGCGACTTCGCCTTTCTGTCGCCCACCCTGACATACGACGTCACGACCATCGACATGCGACTGGACCGCAACAGCGTGCAATTCGCTGATGTGGCAAATACGGCAAATGGCCGGGCTGCCGCTGCGGCCGTCGAACAGATGGGATCAGGCCGTGTGGTCTACGACGCGGTTCTGTCGCTTGATTCCGCCACGGCTGCGAGTGCCTTTGCGCAGCTGAGTGGCGAAGCTCATGCCTCTGTCAAAAGCGCGTTGCTATGGCAAAGCCGCTTTCCGCGGGAAGCGATTCTCGACGAGATCGCCTGGGGGCAGCACCAGCGGGAGACCGACGCCACGTTCTGGACATCAGGATTTTTGTCGTCCAACGTCCTGTCGGGAGGCAACAACGCAGCCGGGATCGATACCCGCCTCAACGGCGCCCTGTTCGGCGCCGATGCACCGGTGTCCGATCACTGGCGTGTCGGTGGCGTGGTCGGTTACGGTCAACAATCGTTCGACCAGGTCGACGCAAACTCTTATTACGCCGGGCTTTACGCCATGGGCGATGTCGGCCCCGTGCAACTCGCCGGAGGCGCCATCTATGCACACAACGAAGCGTCCACGCGGCGCGAAATCGCTTTTGGCACGTTTACAGATCAGCTATCCGCACACTATGGGAGCGCCACAAGCCAAATCTTTGCCGATCTTTCGTGGACGTACGAGTGGGACGCGCTCAAAGTACAACCCTTCGCAAGTCTCGCCTACATCAATCTCGACACTGACAGCTTTCAGGAAAAGGGTGGCGACGCCGCACTCTCGGCAGTCGGCGCAAACGCCGCAATCACCTCTTCGACGGTCGGATTGCGCTGGGCTATGGATTGGCCGGAGAGCGAATTGCCCCTCTCCGTTTCCGGCTTGCTGGGCTGGCGGCATATCGCAGGCGATGTAACGCCAAACTCGCTTATGTCGTTTTCGGGTGGCTCGCCCTTCATCATCGAAGGTACCGAGATGCCCCGCGATTCCGTCGTGGCGGAGATCGGCGTCTCCGCGAAGCTTTCAAAGTCTGCGCGGCTGACGCTGAATTATTCCGGCGAATTCGGCAAAGGCCTGCGCTCCAACGCCATTCAGATGAACCTCGTAACGAGTTTCTAGGCCGTGCCGCCCCGATGGCCAGCAACCGCCTGAAGCGCCGGGGATACTTATCCCGTTATCATAGTAACGACGCGGAACCAAGCTGCGCGTGCATCGGCACGAGCGACACAAACAAGCACGCAAAGTTCTCGCCTAATTTAACGCATATCGATTTTAAAGTTGACGCGCGGAAAGTTTAATGATGAATAGGCGACGTCGGTTGGCTCAGGAGGCGGCCAGGTCCGGCGGTCCCAAGCACAAGCCTCGATACGTTTCCGGGAGGAAAAATTGATTATTTCTCGCATCGCAAAGTCGCTGCTCGTTTCCGCCGCTTTCACGCTCGCTGCCGTTACCGCGCAGGCAGAAGGCATTGGCGCGTCGCTGCTGACGCAGCAGCATCCTTTCTACAACGAGCTCGCAAAGGCGATCACCGCTGAAGCCAAGGCCAAGAACGTCTCGGTCGAGATCGCGATCGCCAATCAGGATCTGAACAAGCAGCTTGCCGACATCGAAGACTTCATCGTCAAGGGCGTCGACGTCATCATCATGTCACCGGTCGACAGCAAGGGCGCGCTCGCAGCCGTCGCCCGCGCTGAGGCAGCCGGCATCAAGGTTATCACTGTCGACGTTCCGGTCGAAGGCGCCAAGGTTTCGTCCTATATCGGCACCGACAACTACGCCGGTGGCGTCAAGGCCGGCGAACTGATGGCTGAGCAGCTCGGCGGCAAGGGCAATGTCGCGATCATCGACTATCCGCTGGTCCAGTCGGTCGTGAACCGCGTCAACGGCTTCAAGGAAGCCATTGCCAAGCACCCTGACATCAAGATCGTGTCGATCCAGACCGGCATCACCCGCGCCGAGGCTCTCGCCGTCGCACAGAACATGTTGCAGGCAAACCCCGACATCAACGGCATCTTCGGCTTCGGTGATGACGCGGCACTTGCTGCAGCGGTTGCGGTCAAGTCTTCCGGTCTCACTGGCAAGGTCAAGGTCATCGGCTTCGACGGCATGCCTGAGGCGATCAAGGCGGTCGACAGCGATCCTGACATGGTCGGCGTCATCCAGCAGTTCCCGGACCAGATGGGCAAGCTCGCCGTCGATACCGCGCTGGACCTCAAGGCCGGCAAAGACGTGCCTGCCGAGCAGCCGATCGTTCCCGGCGTCTACGTCAAGAAGCAGTAAAGTCCTCCCAAGGCGCACTGTGCGAAGGTCCCAAGTCTCGCACAGTGACCGCTCCTTCCGGCGGCCGGGTTCTTTTGAAGGGCTGGCCGCCGGAAAGCAGCGATATCCTCGCGACAAGTCAGAGTGCCCCATGCATCCGCCCCGATGCCTGCGGCTCTTGGTGAAAGGTGACGCCATGCAAAGCTGCGGCGACAACGCGATCCTAGAGATCAAGGACATTACGAAAGTCTTCGGTGCGGTGACCGCGTTGAAGAACATGCAGCTGAAGGTTCGGCCCGGCAGGGTTCACACGATCCTCGGTGAAAACGGCGCCGGAAAGTCGACGCTGATGAAGATCCTCGCCGGCGTCTACCAGCCGACATCGGGCTCGATCCTTCTCGACGGCAAGCCCTATGCGCCGGCCAACCCGCAGGACGCGGCGGCAGCGGGCCTGACGATCGTCTTCCAGGAACTCAGCCTCTGCAACAATTTGAGCGTCGCCGAGAATATTCTCGCGACCCGCGAGCCGACAAGGGCCGGCTTCATCAACGACAAGGCACTCGTGCGCCAGGCGGCGGCGATCGTCGCCGATCTGAAGCTGCCGATATCCGTGCAGGAGCGCGTCGGCGACCTGTCGATCGCCCAGCGCCAGCTGGTAGAGATCGCCAAGGGGCTGAGCATCGAAGCCAAGGTCGTTATCCTCGACGAGCCGACGTCCTCGCTCAGCGACAGCGAAGCCGAGATCCTGTTTGAGATCATCGCGCAACTGAAAGCGCGCGGCGTGGCCGTAATCTACATCTCGCACCGCATGGAAGAGATCATGCGGCTAAGCGACGACATCACCGTCGTGCGCGACGGCAGCTACATCACCACGCGCGATAAGTCCGAGGCCACGATCGACGAGCTGATCGCCCTGATGGTCGGCCGCGACATGAATGAGATTTACCCTCCGCGCGACGTGTCGGCTCCAGCGCTGAACGACAAGCCGGTGCTGGCAGTGAGCGGGCTTTCCAGCCACGACGAGTTTGAGGATATCTCGTTCGATGTACGCCCTGGCGAGATCCTCGGCTTCTTCGGCCTGATCGGCTCCGGCCGTTCGGAGGTGATGAAGACCCTCTTCGGCATGACGCAGCCGACATCGGGCACCATCTCAATCGACGGCAGCGCGGTAACGATCACCTCCCCCGTCGATGCCATTAACCGGCGTATCGGCTTCGTCACCGAGAACCGCAAAGAAGAGGGGCTGGTGCTCAGCCACAGCGTCGAGAGCAACATCTCGATGGTGGCGCTAGACAACTATTCCAGCCCCTTCGGCTTCCTCAAGCGCCGTCGCGAGCGCGACGACGCGAAGGTGGAAGTCGGTCGGCTCGCTATCAAGACGGCGTCGCTCGAGACCTCGGCGGGATCTCTGTCCGGCGGCAACCAGCAGAAGATCGTCTTGGCCAAGTGGCTGCTGACCAAGCCGAGGATCCTCATCCTCGACGAGCCGACACGCGGCGTCGATGTCGGCGCCAAGTTTGAAATCTACAAGATCATCCGCCAACTGGCGGCGGAGGGCACGGCAATCCTGCTGGTGTCGTCCGAACTTCCCGAAGTCATCGGCATGAGCGACCGCGCCGTCGTCATGAGCGAAGGGCGGGCCACCGCCATCGCTGCAGGTGATCAGATGACACCGGAGAAGATCATGAGCTTTGCTACGGGATTTGTATCATGAGTGACAGACACGCAGCCAATGCCGCATTCCGGCAGGTGATGAAGCAGTATGGCGGTATTTTCCTATCGCTGATCGTTCTTTGCGTGATTTTCTCGATCACCAATCAACGGTTCATGTCCGTTGCCAACTTTCTGAACGTGCTTCAACAGGTCTCGGTCATCGCGATCGCCGCCTTCGGCATGACCTGGGTGATCCTGCTCGGTGAGATCGACCTGTCGATCGGATCGATTATCGCGGTCGCCGGCATGGTCGGTGCGCAATGTTTCGCGTTCGGTATGGGTTTCGTTCCAGCACTCGTCCTGACGCTCGCAGCCGGCGCGCTTTTGGGTCTCGCCAACGGCGTGCTGACGGCGAAATTCCTGCTGCCGTCCTTCATCGTGACCGTGGCTACCATGGGCATCTATCGCGGCATGGTCAGCCTGCCGACGAACGGCGCGCCTGCCATGATCATGGAGCCGACCTGGACGGCCATTGGCACCCAGAGCTTCATCGGCATCCCGATCGTCATCTGGGTCGTCGCAGTACTCTTCCTGTTCAACCACATCCTGCTCAGCAAGACCAAGTTCGGCCGACGTGCTTATCTCACCGGCGGCAACCGCGAGGCAGCTCTGTATTCCGGCATCAAGGTCGATCGTCTGAAGATCATCATCTTCATGATCTCGGGCATCATGGCGGCGATCAGCGGCATCCTGCTTTCCTCGCGTCTGTTCTCGGCCCAGACCAACGCGGGCATGAGCTACGAGCTTGACGCCATCGCAGCAGCCGTTCTCGGCGGCACCAGCCTTGCCGGCGGCGTCGGCACCATGATCGGCACGCTGATCGGCGCGCTCATCATCGGCGTGCTCAACAACGGCATGAACATGCTGTCAGTGCCTTACTTCTACCAGCTCATCGTCAAGGGCCTCGTCATCCTCGTCGCCGTCTATCTCGACGTGCGCTCCAAGCGCGCCAAGCAGTAATCCTCAAGAGCAAGATGAAATGTCGAAAATCCTCACCATCGGCGAAATTCTGGTCGAAATCGTCGCTACCAATCGCGGCAACGGCTTTCGTGAAGCCGTGCCGCTGATCGGTCCTTTTCCTTCAGGCGCACCGGCCATCTTCATCGATCAGGTCGGAAAGCTCGCCCAGGATTGCGCGATCATCTCGCGCGTCGGTGATGATGATTTCGGCTGGGTCAACATCAACCGCCTGACCGAGGACGGCGTCGATGTCTCTGGCATCGAGATCGTTGCACATGGCACAACCGGCAGCGCCTTCGTGCGCTACCGCGAGGACGGCAGCCGCGCCTTCGTCTTCAACATCCGCCACAGCGCATGCGGTGAGATCGAGCTATCGGACAAAACGCTGGCTCTGATCGACGGCTGCACCCACATGCACGTTATGGGCACCGCTCTTTATGCCCCGAGCGTGGTGAGGAGTATCCTGACAGCAGTCGAACGCATCAAGGCCGCTGGTGGCACAGTGTCCTTCGACCCCAATCTGCGCCCTGAAATCCTCGATAGCCCGGGCATGCGCGAGGCGCTGCAGACTGTGCTCTCAGTGACCGATCTATTCATGCCGAGCGGCGAAGAACTCTTCCTGTTCGCCGAGGCAAAGACGGAGAAGGAGGCGGTCGGCGAACTGCTCGCCAAGGGCATCAAGGCGATCGTCATCAAGCGTGGCGAAAAGGGCTCCAGCTACTTCGACAGGACCACCCAGATCGATCTCGAGGGCTACAAAGTCGAGGAAGTGGATCCCACCGGCGCCGGCGACTGCTTCGGCGCGACCTTCGTCACCTTCTGGCTGAAGGGAATGCATCCCGCCGAAGCGCTGCGTTACGCCAACGCATCCGGCGCCCGCGCCGTCACCAAGGCCGGCCCGATGGAAGGCGCATCGACCCAAGCCGAACTCGACGCCCTCATTAATGCGCAAGGACAAGCCTGACATGCAGAAAAGCTACCTCACGGATATCGCACAATGGCGCCACGGCAGCGGCGTAAAGGGCATTCCCTCGATCTGCTCGGCCCATCCCCTCGTTATCGAGGCGTCGATGCTGCATGCGCTGAAGCAGGACGCCCACCTACTCGTCGAAGCCACCTGCAACCAGGTCAACCAGGATGGCGGTTATACCGGCATGACGCCGGCCGATTTCCGCGCCTTCGTTGAAAAGATCGCCGCCGATACTGGTTTCCCGCTTGAAAAGCTGATCCTTGGCGGCGACCATCTCGGTCCCAATCCATGGAAGAGCCTGCCGGCTGATGAGGCAATGGCGAAAGCCTCCACCATGATCGAGGCCTTCGCCAAGGCCGGCTTCACCAAACTGCATCTCGACACCAGCATGGGCTGCGCCGGCGAGCCTCTTGCCTTGCCCGACGCGATCACCGCTGAGCGCGCTGCCAAGCTCGCTGCCGTGGCCGAGGCGGCGCTGAAGGGCTCGGACGGCATCAAGCCTGTTTACATCGTCGGTACCGAAGTGCCGATCCCAGGCGGCGCCATGGAAGAGATCGAAGAACTTGAGGTGACCAAGCCGCAAGCCGCGCGCGAAACCATCGCCATACACCGCCAGGCTTTCGGGGCCGCTGGCGTATCCGACGCATTCACTCGAGTTGTCGGCGCGGTTGTCCAGCCTGGCGTGGAATTCGGCAATGAAAACGTCATCGCCTACGCTCCGGAAAAAGCGGCTGCACTGAGCGCCACGCTTTCAGACATGCCGGGCATGGTTTTTGAGGCCCACTCCACCGACTACCAGACCCGCGACATGCTTCGGCAGCTCGTCATGGATGGTTTCGCCATCCTGAAAGTTGGCCCCGGCCTGACCTTTGCACTGCGCGAAGCCTATTACGGGCTCGACCAGATCGCTGAGTTCCTCTTTCCAGAAAAGCGCAAGGAGACGCTGATCGCCACCATCGAGCGCGTTCTGACGGCCGATCCGAAGAACTGGGACAAATATTACCACGGTTCGGACGACGATAAGCATATTCAGCGTCACTTCAGCTACAGCGACCGTATTCGCTACTACTGGCCGCAGCCGGAGATCGACGCGGCCGTAAAGGCACTATTCTCATTGCTTGATGGCGTGCAGATCCCCGAGACCCTGATCAACCAGTATCTGACCGGCGCCTATGTCGGCGTGCGCGACGGCAAGGTCAAGCCGGACGCACGTTCGCTAGCGCTTGCCGCCGTCGACCGCGTGTTGGAAGATTACTTCGAAGCCTGCCGCGCCTAAAGGCGCGGCTTGCACCGGCGCAAAAGTTTTGATTGAAATGCGTCAAATATTTCAATCGATTAAATAAAAATGAGTGGGACGCGCGTTTGTCAGACAGGCCGATCAGAACCATGGAGGACTTTTCCGAGTATGTCGGCCTATCGCGGCCGACCGTTTCGAAGTACTTCAACGACCCGGGCTCCGTGCGGCGCAAGACCCGCGACATCATCGAAGCTGCCCTCAAGGAGAGCGGCTTCCGTCCCAACCTCTTTGCGGTCAATCTCAATCGCCGACGCAGCAACATCATCGGCATCATCATTCCCAACTCCACCGACCCGTTCTACATGGCGCTGACGCGCCGGGTCGAGCTCATCGCCAATGATGCCGGCTTTCTCGCCTTTGTACTGTCGTCGGATGGCAATGCCCTGATGGAAGCACGCGCCATCGAAACGCTGAAGTCGATGAACGTCGCAGGTGCCATCATTGCCCCGCTTGGCGTGCAATCACACCACGAGACGCTGCTTGCGCTGTCTGCGTCCATCCCGCTGATCTTTGTTGACTCGCCACTGGACGACGTCTCTCCCTTTGTCGGCACAAACAACCGCCAGAGCTTTCAGCTGATCGTTGACTATCTGTGCCGGTCCGGGGAGCCGCCGTGCTATCTCGGCATGCCGTCGGTCAACACCAACGCGTCGACCCGAAAGACGGCCTATATCGAGGCGATGACCGAACTTCGGATGGAGCCGATCGTGCTGCCGATCGAAAAGGCGGCGGGCTGGGACTTCGAGAAATTTGGCTATGACGAAACGAAGCGCATTCTCGAAGGCGGGGGCTTCCCGACCGCAACCGTTCTTTGCGCCAATGACCGCGTGGCATTTGGCGCCATCGCAGCAGCCTTTCAGGCAGGCGTGAAAATCGGCCGCACACCCGACTGCAGCCTGCGCATCGCCGGCCACGACGACCACCCTTTGTCGCGCTATGCCTGCCCGCCGATCACCACCGTCGCGCAGAGCTACAACGACATTGGCCGCATTGCCATGCAGTTGTTACTGCAGAAGCTCGACCAGGATACAGAGGGATCGGCTTTGAGCGTGCCCGAGCAGGTCCTGTTGAATGCCGAGATCATTCTTAGACAATCTGCCTAGGCGCTGTCAGGTCGAGCATCGACGCCGCATTACAGAAAGTCATCGCGCCTTGGCGTGAAGGTATCGATCAATAATCCCTTCTCCAGCGCGACCACGCCGTGAACAAGGTTGGGCGCGACGATGAAACTGGAACCGGCATCGAGCCTGGTTGTCACTCCGTCGATTGTCACGTCGAAAGCACCCTCTGCGACGTAACTTACCTGCGTGTGAGGATGCGAATGCAGCGCGCCGATCGCACCTGGCTCAAAGCGGAAAGCGACCAGCATTGCCTCGGGGCGATGGGATAGCACGGCGCGATTGTTGCCGGGCGCGACTTCTGTCCAGGTGATGTCATCGGGAAGTGTGTAGTGATCGGCCATCAAAATCTCCTATCGGGCAAGCCAGCCGCCATCGACTGGCAATACCGTGCCATGAACATAATCGGAAGCGCGTGACGCGAGGTAAACCGCCGTGCCGGCCATATCCTCCGCCTTGGCCCATCGGGCGGCCGGAATGCGCTTCAAGATGTCGGCGCTGCGCTCGGCATCGGCGCGAAGCGCCTCGGTGTTGCTGGTCTCGACATAACCGGGCGCAATGGCGTTCACATTGATGCCCTTCGAGGCCCACTCGTTCGCCATCAGCCGGGTGATACCCGCCAGCCCACTCTTTGCCGCCGTATAGGACGGAATGCGTATACCGCCCTGGAAAGAGAGAAGCGAAGCGATGTTGATGATCTTTGCCGGCGACTGTCTTGCCAATGCAGCCCTCGCGAAAGCCTGGCAGAGGAAAAAGACGGATTTCAGGTTAGTGTCGAGGACTGCATCCCAATCCTCTTCCGTAAACTCCAGCGCATCCGCGCGGCGGATGATGCCGGCATTGTTCACGAGGATATCGGGCGAGGCGCCGGCGGCAAGGGCGCGTTCGATGACGTCCCTCGCCTCCCCGGTATCGGACAGGTCCGCCTTGAGCGATACAAACCGGCGCCCCGTCGATATGACCGCGTCCGCTGTCTCGTTCATCGCCGAGCGGCCGACACCGACGACATCGGCGCCCGCCTGCGCGAGGCCAAACGCGATAGCCTGGCCGATGCCGGTGTTGGCGCCGGTGACGATAGCCCAGCGGCCGGTGAGATTGAAAAGGCTCATCGCAGGACTTCCATCGGCACCTTGTCCATGTCGGTGAAGCTCATATTATCGCCAGCCATCGCCCATATGAAGGCGTAGCGGCCAGTTCCCGCGCCAGAGTGGATTGACCAGCCGGGCGACAGCACGGCATCGTGGTTCTTCAGGACGACATGCCGCGTTTCACTGGGCTCTCCCATGAAATGAAAGATGCGTGTCTGCTCCTGCATGCCGAAGTAGAGATAAACCTCCATGCGCCGATCATGAACATGCGCCGGCATGGTGTTCCACACCGAACCCGGCTCGAACCTCGTCAGCCCCACCAGCAATTGGCAGCTGTCGCAGACATCGGGGTGGACGTATTGGTTGATCGTGCGGGCGTTGGATTCTTCCGCCGAGCCCACGACCACTTTCTTCGCCATCTCGCCCGTAATGTGCACCGTGGGGAACGTCCGGTGCGCTGGCGCGCTCAAGACGTAAAAGAGCGCCGGCGCGGCCGGATCCTTGCTGGCGAAGCTCAAGGCGCCCTCGCCCATTCCGACATAGAGAGCCTCCTGGAAACCGAGTTCGTAAGGCTTGCCCGCAACGCTGACCGTGCCCACGCCGCCGATATTAACGATTGCTGCCTCGCGCCGGTCGAGAAAGCGCTCCGTCCCGGTCTCAGCAATGGCAGCGATCTCAAGCGGCATCGTATCCGGCATCACACCGCCGACGATCATGCGATCGAGATGGCTGTAGGTGAGATTGACTTCGCCTGCCCGAAACAGATCCTCGATCACGAAACCGTCGCGAAGGCCCTGCGTGTTGCGCCGTGCGCTGTCTTCTGGTCCGACGACCTGGCGTACTGATACTGAAATGGTCACGGGCGATGCCCCTTCTGTGTGTTGGGTGGGATCAGGTGAGCACGACATATTCGGTCAGCTGGTTGATCGTCGTGTCCGCCTTGTCGACATCGAACACCTTGGTGCCGTGGCTCATGATGACGAAGCGGTCGCATACCTGATAGGCGTGGTAAATGTTGTGGGTGACGAGCACGCTCGAGACGTTCTCCGCCTTAAGCTTCAGCACCTGGTTCAAGAGTGCCTCAGTTTCGCGCACCGACAGCGCAGACGTCGGCTCGTCGAGGAGCAGCACGCGCTTCTTGAAATAGACGGCGCGGGCGATGGCGACGGCCTGTTTTTGACCGCCGGAGAGATTGCCGACGAGTGTATCGGGGCTATCGATGCCGGAGATGTGCACCGCGTTTTGCAACACCTCCATGGCAATTTCGCGCATTTCGCGCTGGCGCAGGAAGCCGAAGCGATCGGTAAGTTCGCGGCCCATGAAGATGTTACGAGTGATCGAAAGCGAATCCACCAGCGCCGTATGCTGATAGATGGTCTCGATACCGGCGTCGGCGGAGTCCGACCGGCAGGTGAACGCCGTCTTCTTGCCGTCGACGCTGAGATAGCCGTCCGTCGGCTTGTGGATGCCTGAGATCAGGTTGACTGTCGTCGACTTGCCGGCGCCGTTGTCACCGAGCAGCCCCACCACTTCGCCTTCGCCGATATGGAAGCTCAAATTGCGCAGCGCGGTCAGCGCGCCGAAGCTTTTCGAAATGTTGTGCAGTTCAAGAAGATTGGGGGCCGACATCACGCAAGACCTCGCCGCTCGATAAGATGGTTGAAGATGGCGGCCAGCACGATCAGCGTCGCGATGAACATGTCGAGATAAAAGCCCGGCGCACGCAGCAGCAAAAGCACGTCGGTGATGGTGTGGATCAAGAGCACGCCAAGGAAGATGCCGATGATCGAGCCCCGGCCGCCGCGAAGCGACAATCCGCCGATGACGCAAGCCGCGATCGCCTGAAGCTCCAGTCCGGCGCCCTGCCCCGGCTGCACGCTGCCAACACGGGCGGTTGCAATGATGCCGGCCACCGCCGCCATGCCGCCGGCGATCGCGAAGGCTACCAGCTTGACGCGGTTGGTGTTGATGCCGATCGCCTCGGCCGCACCGCGATTGCCGCCGGTAGCGAACACATGGTTGCCGAAGCGGTGACGATGGACGAGGTAGTGGAAGCCGACGACGAATAAAACGATCCAGATGAAAGCGGCATTGATGCCAAGCAGCGTGCCGGAAAACAGGCTGGTGAAGATCGGCTCCGGATCGAAGCGAACCTGGACCGCGCCGTTATAGAGCAGCACCGCGCCGCGCCAGAACAAAAGGCCGCCAAGCGTCACGATAAAGGACGGCAGCCCGAAGCGCAGCGTGATGTGGCCGTTCAAGAGGCCGATCATGATCCCGGCCAAGACGCCGAGCGGCGCGGCTATGAAGGCACTCATTCCGGCGCCGACAAGGCTTGCCATCAAGATGGCGGTGAAGGTGTAGACCGAACCGATGGAAAGGTCGAATTCGCCCGCGATCATCAGCACGCCGGCGCCGAGCGCCAGGCAGCCCAGCACAGGGATCGCCTTCATCAGGATCGTCAGGTTTTGTGGCGAAAGGTAGCGGAACTGATCAGGATAGAGCAAGGCGCCTGCGATGCAGACGATCTGCAGCGTCATGAAGACGAGGAAGATCGCGCCTGCCGGCATTGCCATGATCTGCCGGATCATCGGTTGTTTCTGCGTCCGCGACCGGGGCGCGGCACTGGTCTCAAGAATTGGTGTCACGGTCTGGTACTCGATCGATTGGAGACGGAGAACCTGCCGGCCTGGCCGGCAGGCCCCCACGAAACGCGGTTAGCGGAAGCTGCCGATCAGCGGCTTGACCGAGCTGATGCGCGACTTGTCGAGGAAGGCGCCCTGGCCGGTGTCGACGTCAGTCGGGGTCAGTCCGTACTTCTTCGACAGCGCGATCTGCGCGATCGGGTAGTAGCCTTGGAGATAAGGCTGCTGGTCCATGGTCGCGAACATCGCACCAGACTCGACCGCATTGACGATCTCGACCGCAAGGTCAAACCCGCCGAACGGGACCTTCACACCTGCATCCTTGATGGCGCCGGCACCGACGGTCGAAGTGACCGAGCCCGTGCCGAACACGGCCTTGACGCCCGGGTTGGCGATCAGGAACTGCGCCATGATGTTCTGCGCCTCGGCCGGATCAAGCCCGGCGCGAACTGTCTCGACCTTGATGCCGTTTTCCTTCATCGCCTTCTCGATGCCACCACCGCGCGCGACCGCGAAGCTGGCCTCGGGGATCTCGCGCGGGTTGAAGACGACGTCGCCGGATTTCAGGCCGAATTCCTTGATCATCCGGTTGCCGAGCTCGTAGCCGGAAGAAAATTCGTTCATACCGACATAGGCCTGGCGGCAATTGCCCTTGGCGCCTTCCAGATCGTCATTGTTGAAGCCGATGACGACGATGCCGGCCTTGACCGCCGCGCAGATGCTCTCGTCGAAGGCATCCGACGACGAGATGGCGACGGCGATACCATCGACGCCTGCTGCCGTCGCGCTTTCGATCAGGTCGTTCTGGCGAACCGGATCGTTATTGGCATATTGCACGTCGAGATCGACGCCAAATTGTGCCGCCGCGTCCTTGGCGCCCTTCACCACAGGGTTGAAGAACTGGACACTCGGATCGAGATAGATGATCATCGTTGCCTTGACGTCGGCGGCCAATGCCGTAGATGTCATCATCGTGGCGATACCCGCGGCAAGTGCTGCGGTTTTCAACCTGGTCAATTTCATTTGCGTATCCTCCCTTATGGATGTGCAATGTGGGTCGAAAGACCCAAGTCTCGGCTGGCGGGCTCCGACCAAAGATCACGCCGGCCGAGATTTTCCTCCCAGACGTCTCGCCTTCTCCCAAAAGCGAAACGCCCTATCCCTTACCTCCCTGTCAGCCGAACCACGGCGCCGGTCGCCCGAACGTCACGTGCACGCCCTTGAACTGGGAATACTCATCAAAGCCATAGCGGCCGAGTTCGCGGCCGAGGCCGCTTTTCTTGTAGCCGCCGATCGGCAGTTCCGGCGTGCCGTCGATGACGCTGTTGATCCAGCAGCGGCCGGCGCGAATGCGGCGGATGCTCTGCATGGCGTTTTCGAGATTGGTGGACCAGACCGAGGCGGAAAGACCGAACTCGCTGGCATTGGCGAGCGCGACAGCCTCGTCCGCGGTCTTGAAGGTCAAGGTCGAAAGCACCGGCCCGAAGATCTCCTCGCGGGCGATCGACATCTCGGGCTTCACGCCGGCGAATACGGTGGGGGCGTAATAGATGCCCTTGTCCTTACCGACGCGCTCGCCGCCGAGCAGCAGTTCGGCACCGGATGCGATGCCGGCTTCCACGTAAGAATGGACCTTGCCGACATGGGCTTCGGAGATCATCGCGCCGATCTTGGTGCGATCGTTCAGCGGATCGCCGAAAGTCACCTTGCGCGAGATGTCGAGCAGGCGCTCCATCAATGCGTCGCGTATGCCTTCCTGAACCAGGAGCCGGCTGCCTGATATGCAGCACTGCCCGCCATTGTGGTAGACGCCATAGGCGATGCCATCGGCGGCAGCCTCAAGGTCCGCATCGGCAAAGACGATCTGCGGGCCCTTGCCGCCAAGCTCCAGCCCGAGGCGTTTGACACTGCGCGCGGCGATCTCGCCAAGCTTTGTGCCGACGCGCACCGAACCGGTGAAGGCCACCATGTCGACGCCGGGATCTTCGGCGAGCACCTGGCCGGCCGGATCGCCGTAGCCGGTGACGACGTTGAAGACGCCATCGGGGATGCCGGCCTCGCGCGCCAGTTCCGCCATGCGGACCGACGTGCCCGAGGTGAATTCCGAAGGCTTGAGGACGACGGTGCAGCCGGCGCCGATCGCCCACGGCACGCGCTCGGAAGCGATGATGAAGGGGAAATTCCACGGGGTGATGATGCCGACGACCCCGACGGCTTCGCGCAGCACGAGGCCTAAGCGATCGTCGCCGATATTGTTGTGGGCCTGGCCTTCCAGTGCACGCGCCTGGCCGGCGGCATAAGACCATAGGTCGGCGCAGAAGCCGATCTCGCCGCGTGCCTGCGCGATCGGCTTGCCAACCTCAAGGCTTTCGGCCAGAGCCAGCTCTTCTTGGTGCGCGAGGATGAGATCGGCCACCTTGAACATAAGCCGCGAGCGTTCCGCACCGGACATGCGCGGCCATGGGCCTGTATCGAAGGCCCGGCGGGCAGCAGCAACCGCCAGGCGCACATCATCGGCCGAGGCTTCCGGCCAGGTACCAACGACGACGCCCGCGTGACCGGGGCTGACACGGTCAATCGTGCGACCAGACGCGGCATCTACCGACTTGCCATCGACAAGCATCTGGTAGCGGGATTTAATGTTCAGCCGCGGATCACCGGAATCAGGCGCAATGAAATTGGACAGCACGTTTCCCTTAAAGCCGACACATCGTGTCGGCCCTCCCTTTTTATCCGGTTTCAGACCACCGGATTTATGTTGCGTTTGAATTGTATGGTACTGTATGGTGGTTTAAATTGGATGTCAACGCATGACGGCGACGAAAGACATGAACCTCGAATCCTTGAAGATTGAGACCGGCGAAACCGCTGCGGCCCAAGTGGAGCGTGACCTGCGCGAGCAGATCATCAAGCTGGAACTGGCGCCGGGCACGCGACTTTCCGAGCAGGAGATCGCCACCCGCATGGGTGTCTCGCGCCAGCCGGTGCGCGAGGCCCTGATCGCGCTCGGGAGATCAAAGCTGGTCGATGTGCGCCCAAACCGGGGCACGGTCGTCGTTCGCATCTCGGCGCGGCAGATGATGGAGGCGCGCTTCGTGCGCGAGGCGCTGGAGACCGCCGTTGCACGCCGCGCAAGTGAGACCTTCGACAGCTGGACGCGCCGCCGGATCGACACGATCATCGGCAAGCAGCGGATGGCCATGGAAGCACATGACCACAACGCATTCCGCCGCGAGGACGAGCAGTTCCATATCGCGATCGCGGAGGGCGCCGGCTGCAGTCTTGCCTGGAGTGCCATCGCCGACATCAAGGCGCATATGGACCGTGTCTGCAATCTGCAGCTTCGCCACCCCGATTCCATGATGCGGCTGATCACCGAGCATGAGGCCATCATCACGGCCATCGACGGACGCGATGCGGACGCCGCGGTGGCTGCCATGCGCGCGCACCTCAACGGCATTCTGTCGGACCTGCCGCAGATCGAAGCGGATCATCCAGACCTGTTCGAGTGAACGCAGAAAGGGCGTCGAAACCGACGCCCTTTTGACTTTCAGCGAAATCAGCGGCTTGCCATCACCATCTTGCAGAGGCTGACGAGGCCTGCCTCGAAGCCGCCGGAGCGTACAACGTCCTTGCAGCTAGCCCTGGCCTTGGCGCGGTCTCTGGCGGACATGTCGTTGATCATCGCCAGGCTGCGGCTGCGGTCGCCGCCGGTATCGCCATTGGCATCATCGCCGGGATTGGTTGCGCCGGGGCTTCCGGGATTGCCAGGTGTTCCAGGCGTACCGGGGAGACCTGGTGTACCTGGATCTGTGCCGCCCGATGCGGAGCCGGGGATTGCGAGGCTGATTTCGGCTAACGTGTTATCGCCCAAACCGACGTTGGCCATGGCAGCGACACTGGGGCCGGAACCGCCAACGTTTGCACCAACACCCGCGTTCACACCATTCGTACCGCCTATGCTCGCGGTGACGTCAGCGTCAACTAGACCGCCGCTTGTCGAACCGCTGCCGGTTGAGCCCCCACCGACCGCGACATTGGCGTTTATGTCGGCGAGCGTATCGTCGCCTGCCCCAACATTGGCGATAGCGCCGACAGTCGCGAGGTTCGATCCGCCAACCGTCGCACCGACATCCGCGTTGACGCCATTCACACCGCCGATGTTGGCGTTTGTTCCGAGATCGACGATGCTGTTTGTGCCGCTACCGCCGGAGGTGCCGCCAACACCGAGATTGGCGTTGACATCGGCAAGCGTGTTGTCGCCGGCGCCAACATTGACCACGGCATCCACATTCGCGATGCTGGACCCGCCGACTGTTGCGCCGACATCGGCGTTGACGCCGCTTGCTCCACCGATTGTTGCTGTCGTTGAGACACCGAGGCCACCGGACGAATTGCTGCCGCCGACCGATGTGGCGCTGTTGATGCCACCGGAGCCGCCAACTGTCGCATTCACGCCAAGACCGCCGGTCGAATTACCGCCAACATCAGCGTTCACACCGCCGGCCCCGCCGACGGAGACATTGGCGAGGTTCGAACCCCCACCAACCGTGGCATTGACGCCGTTGGCGCCACCGATCGACACGTTGAGGCCGCCGCCATTGCCGTTGATGCTGATCCCGTTCGATCCTCCGACGTCAAACGCCACTGCCTGCGGTGGAACGAGGACGCTGGCGCAGCCGGCCGCCAGTATGGCAATTGTTGATTTCAAGTACATCTTTTTCTCCTCCGTTATGTCCTGAAAGGGCATGAGCCCCAGGGCCAAAGACCCAGGTCAAAAGCGGAAGTGCGCACTCCAGATCGTTTTAGGCGAGATCAAGCGTGATCTACAACCTGCCAACAACCTTGTCGGGATAAAGTTCCGAGCTGCCAGTCGGTTCCTGTGGTCGGTAGCGCACCAATCAAGGTGGCTAAGAAAACTTTAACGCCCGTCCGGCAGTACGCGCTGAAAGCTCCCCACGACCGACGAAGTGGCCGCGAATGGGACATTTATTGCGCATCCCACAGGATCGGCGAGCCTACGACCAATCTTTAAGAACCATCGCTTCTAGGTCAGGAAGCAGCGCGAGTTACATTGCTCGCACCCCACTCTTCAACTGAGATCTCTCCTCGCGCGCTCAGTGCCGTGCAGACGAAATGCGAAAGTCTGTCTTGCCGAATAACGGCAGCACTCAGACGACCTGTCCTATAGGCTGCCGTATCAAGCGCGATACGGTTGTCATAGACTTCTGGGCGCAGCGAGTTTGTGATCGTATGACCATGCACGACTATATGGTCGAAAGGGTCAATGTGGTCGAGAAAGCCCGCCCGGATCCAGCGCAGATCGTATTCGTCCTGTTCGGCGAGGGGAAGACCGGGGCGTATTCCCGCATGTACGAAACAAAACCCGCCGATCTGCCTGTAGGTCAGCGCGTTATCGAGCAAAACGGCGTGATGTGGGAAAGCGCTCCGGATGTCTGCGGCTATACCCTTGAGATCCGGTACCGGCCGCCGCGAATAGGCGCTGAGGGTTGCCATCCCTCCCCAGTCCATCCAGTTGACGGCGTCCGTCGGAGACAATTCGCCGCGAAGCAACGAGCGCAGATAAAAATCGTGGTTGCCGAGGATGAGCTGCGAACCCGGGTACCGCTCAAGTGTCGAGGCGACCAGATCAAGCACAGCTGGACTTTGAGGGCCTCTGTCGATCAGATCACCGAGGAAAATCACGATCGGTTTTGATCGGCGTTCCTCAGCGACGGTGGCGATGTGGCGCAGTAGAACCTCAAGCAGATCAGCGCGTCCATGAATGTCAGCAACTGCGTAAATATCGGACGGCGCATGATCGGTCATATCAGGCATTTTCTCCCCGGGCAGACATGGCCCTGCTGAGGTTTGGCACGGACACAGCTCTAAGCCACAGGCCGATGCTTAGGCAAGGTGTTTACGCGTACCGGGCTCAGGCAGGATGCTGCTGGACACTCAGACCTCCGTCTACCGTCAGGCAAGTGGCGTTCATGAACGGGCATTCGTCCGAAATCATGAACACGGCCGCCAGGGCGATCTCCTGCGGCGTGGCGATACGTCCACCGGGGTGCAACTTCATCGTTTCGGCCTTTGCCGCCTCAGGATCGGGGAAGCCGTTCCAATAATCGATGACCTTCTGGGTCGCGACATAGCCGGGCGCCAGCGCATTCACGCGGACGTTCCTCGGCGCGTATTCGAGCCCCAGCGACTTGGTCATGCCCAACAGCGCATGCTTTGCCAGCGGATAGGGAAACGTATGCGGGATGATGGTAAAGGCATGGGTCGAGGCGATGTTAAGGATCACGCCTCCGCCTTGTTCGATCAGCCCAGGCAGAACCGCCTTCGAGCAGTTCCATGCACCCTTAAGATTGATGTCGAAGCAGCGGTTCCATTCCTCGTCGCTGGTCTCCAGCGGCTCGGAAAACACGTTGACGCCAGCATTGTTGACCAGCGCGTTGATGCGCCCGATCTCGGTTTCCGCCGCGCTGACAGCCGCAAGAATTGCCTTGGCATCGGTGATATCGGCCGAGCGCACGCTGACGCGATAGCCCTCATCCTTAAGCTTCGCAGTTTCTTCTTGGAGTAACGCCTCGTCGCGATCGATCAGAAACAGGCTCGCGCCTTCCCGCGCGAATGCCTTTGCAATCGCAAGGCCGATGCCCTGCGCCGCGCCGGTAATCATTATACGCTTGTCAAGCAGACGATTGGACATGACGGACACCCTTACCACTCGGCGAAACTGCCGTCCTCGTGACGCCAGATCGGGTTGCGCCAGCGATGCCCCTCTTTCGCACGTTCGATCACATAGGCCTCGTCCACCTCGATGCCAAGGCCGGGGCCCTGCGGGATAGACACGAAACCATCGGCATAGTGGAACACCTCCTTATTAGAGATGTAGTCGAGAATGTCGTTGCTCTTGTTGTAGTGAATGCCGAGGCTCTGCTCCTGGATGAAGGCATTGTAGCTGACGGCATCGACCTGCAGGCAGGCCGCAAGCGCGATTGGACCAAGCGGGCAATGCGGGGCGACCGCCACATCATAGGCTTCCGCCATCGCCGCGATCTTGCGGCATTCGGTAATGCCGCCAGCGTGGCTCAGATCCGGCTGGATGATATCGACGTAGCCATCGGACAACACAGACTTGAAATCCCAGCGCGAATAGAGACGCTCGCCAAGCGCGATCGGCGTCGAGCAATGATTGGCGATTTCCTTCAGCGTCTCGCGGTGCTCGGACAAGACCGGCTCTTCGATGAACATCAGCTTGTAGGGCTCCAGTTCCTTGGCGAGCACTTTAGCCATGGGCTTGTGCACGCGGCCGTGGAAATCGACGCCGATGCCGACATTCGGCCCGATCGCCTCGCGGATCGTCGCGATCGTCGCAACGGCCTTGTCGATCTTCTCGTTGCTGTCGACGATTTGCATCTCCTCGCAGCCATTGAGCTTGATCGCCTTAAAGCCACGCGCGACTACCTCCTTGGCATTGCGCGCGACGTCGGCCGGCCGGTCGCCGCCGATCCAGCTATAGACTTTGATCTTGTCACGCACCTGGCCGCCCAGCAGCGAGTGGATGGGCTGGCCGAGCGCCTTGCCCTTGATATCCCACAGCGCCTGATCGATGCCCGAGATCGCGCTCATATGGACGGCGCCGCCGCGATAAAAGCCACCGCGATACATGACCGTCCAGTGATCCTCGATCAGGAACGGGTCCTTGCCGATCAGGTAGTCCTCGAGTTCGTGCACCGCCGCCTTGACGGTAAGCGCACGGCCTTCGACGACCGGCTCGCCCCAGCCGACGATACCCTCATCGGTCTCGATCTTCAAAAACAGCCAGCGCGGCGGGACGATATAGGTCGTGAGCTTGGTGATCTTCATGGTCTTACTCGCTTTAGCTGAGAATGAGGTCGGCGGCTTTGCCGGCGGCGGCGAGAACGGCCGCGTTGGTATTGCCGCTGACAATGGTGGGCATCAAGGAAGCATCGACAACGCGCAGGCCGCGCGTGCCGCGGACCCGCAACTGCATGTCGAGCACGGCGTCCGGATCGCTGTCGGCACCCATCTTGCAGGTTCCGACAGGATGGTAGCCGGTCTTGACGGTGCGCTTGCAATGGGCAGCGATGCCCTCATCGCTGCTGACGTCGGGGCCGGGAAAGATTTCCTTGTCGATCAGTTCCTTCATTGGCGAGGCGTCGAGCACGGTGCGGGCAAAGCGGAAGCTTGCCATCGTCAGCCTGAGATCGTCGGGATGCGCGAAAATCTGCGTGTCGACGATCGGGTTGGCGAACGGGTCGCTCGAAGACAACGTGACCGAGCCACGTGCCTTGGGACGCAGCAGCAGCGAGTTGATCGTCACCCCGTCGCCCGGATCGGTGCCCATCACATCGCGATCGAGGTAGACGGTTGGCACGCAAAACATCTGGATGGTCGGCCGCTCGTTGTTGCCGTCAGGATCGTAAAAAGCACAGGTTTCGACGCCCGTGGTCGACACCGGGCCCGACTTGAACATCAGATATTGCAACCCGGCCTTGATCATCGGCCAGCCGCGATCCTGCCCGTAATAGCCGAACGATCCCTTCGTGGTCGCCACCACGGGGCACTCGTAGTGGTCCTGCAGGTTCTTGCCAACACCGGGCAAGGCGACGGCCGTCTTCAGACCATGACGCTTCAGCTCGTCTTCCGGCCCGATACCCGACAGCATCATCAGCTTGGGTGTCTGATAGGCGCCTGCCGCCACGATGACTTCGCTTCCGGCTTGCGCGCGCTTCGGCGTACCCTTTTGCACATAGCGCACGCCGGTCACTCGGTCGCCGTCCATATCAAGCGAGGTGACGGTGGCGCCGGTTTCGATCGTTAGAAGCGGATCACTCATTAAAGGCGCCAAAAAGGCGTCCACGGCGCTCGAGCGCTTGCGCGTCCTCCAGTCGATCGTGTGCTGCATGAAGCCGACACCGAACTGGCGGGCGCCGTTGAAATCCGGATTGTAGGGAATGCCCATGCCCTGCAGCGTCTTCACATAGGTCCGCGTCATCGGGCTGGTGTGGCCGAGATGCGAGATCTTCAGCGGACCGCCGACACCGTGAAACTCGCCGGCGAGATGGTCATTGTCTTCCTGAGCCTTGAAGTACGGCAACAGGTCCCGATACGACCAGGCATCGTCGTTCGATCCCTCAGGCGTGGAAAGCTCGTTCCACAGATCAAAATCGGCCGCTTGGCCGCGCATGTAGACCATGGCGTTGACCGTACTGCCGCCGCCCAGAACCTTGCCCTGCGGCACGATCGGTCCGCGCCCGTCAAGCTGCGGCTGCGCCTTGGTCTGGTGCATGGCGAGATAAGTGTCCTTTGCGAGGAACTTCATGTAGCCGGCGGGAAAATGCATGATCGGGTTTGCCTTCGCCGGCCCCCGCTCAAGCATCAGAACCTTCGCCTTACCCTCTCGCACCAATTTGGCCGCGACCACGCAGGCGGAGCTTCCGCCGCCAATAATGATGTAGTCGTAACGGTCTTTCGCGGACATTCACCAACTCCGGTCTTGATAGTCTCAAATGGCTTCGGGGCGCAGCCGAACGCTGCCCGAGAGGCTTTCATGCGGCGCCAGCACCTTCAGATCACCAAGATCGGCGAGGTGATGGCCATCCGCCAGATGCGTCATCGGCTCGAAGCAGAAATAGTCGCGCTTGAAACTCGGGTCGAAACCGGTGTCGGACACGAAGAGGAAGGCGTGTTTAAAGAGGGGTTCGGCCTCAAGCCTCAACGCGGTCTGCCGCTCCGGCCAGGAAATCATCGCCCTGCCGTCCCAGTCTTCGAAGCCGTTGTTGACCCAGCGATGCGGCAGCTCAGCCGGTTGTCTGAAGTCAAGATCGGTTGGGATATCCGTCCGCTCGCCCGGCAGCCACCCCTCGACCTCGGTCCAGAATTTCTGCGACCGCGCCTGAAGCGTCGTTTTCGGCGTCATCGGGAAATAAGGATGCCAGCCGAGACCGAAGGGCATGGCCCGGTCGCCTCGATTTTCGACCGTCAGCGTCATCGTCAGGCCGGATGCATCGAGTGCGAAGCGCTGGCTTGCGCGATAGACGTAAGGTGTTGAGCCGCCGCGATGGGCAAAACTCATCTCAACCATCTCATCGGTCTGCTGCTCGATCGTCCAATCGGCCTGCCAGCCCTCGCCGTGGAGATAATGCTTGTCCCATTCGGTGTTCGGCTCGAACCGATACTCCTCGCCTTCGAATACGAAGCGGTTGTCGCGGACGCGGTTACCGAAGGGAACAAGCGGGTAGCAAGCGGAGGAAAGTGCGTCTGCCTCTGACGACGGCGGCGCGCGCAGCAAGGGCACGCTTTCGCCCTGCGTCTCCTTCCAGAAGCCCAGGACCAGGCCTCCCTTGGAAGAGACGCGAAGCGAAAGCGATCCGGATTTCAGATCGAGCACCGTCATCGCATCAGGCCTTGTTGCGCGACATGCTGCGCTTGATCGCCTGGATATTGGCGAGCACCGCGATGACAATGATGAGACCGCGCACGACCTGCTGGAAGAACGGATTGATGCCAAGCAGGACGAGGCCGTTCCCGATAAGCGTGATGACGAGAACACCGAGGAGAGTGCCAAGCATGGAGCCGCGTCCGCCCGAAAGTGACGTGCCACCGACGACCACAGCCGCGATAACGTCGAACTCAAGCCCGTTAGCAGCCGTCGCATTGCCCGAACCAAGACGGGAAACGAGCAGGATGCCGGAGATGGCGGCCATTGCGCCGGCGATCGCAAACAGCGCCACGCGGATCTTCGAGACGCTGATGCCGCTCAAAAACGCCGCATGCGCATTGCCTCCGATCGCGAAGACGGAGCGGCCAAAGGCGGTCTTGCGGCTGACGAAGGCGAAGATCGCGAAGAATACCAGCATGATGATGGCGGCCGGCGGGATGCCGAGCACGGAGCGATCCAGGGCATCAAGCGTGTCGTTGCGGCCGATCGAAACGGGAAGCGCGTCGGTAACGAACAGGGCCGTTCCGCGAAGCGCGCTCCATAACCCAAGCGTTGCAACAAACGAGGGAACGTCGAAGTAAGCGCGCAGCGCGCCGGCAATCGAGCCAAGCAATGCGCCGATGACGATCGAAAGTGCAAAGGCCACCGGCGTTGGCACGCCCCATTGCAGCAGGAAGGCGAGCACGACCGATATGAACGCCACCATGGGCCCGACGCTGACGTCGATCTCGCCGGCGATGATGATCAGGGTGGCCGCCCAGGCCGCGATGCCGATCGTGGCGGCGTCGCGCAGGATGTTGATCTGGTTGTTGAAGGACAGGAAGCCGTTGGCCGTCGATGTGAAGACCACGTAAAGAACGACGATGGCAACGAAGAGGCTCAGCTCGTTCATATGTTGGGAAAAGCTGGTTCCCGACTTCTTGCCTGATGATGCTGACGTTGCAGCCTGGTCGAGTGACATGGCGTCTCTCCCTCAATGTCCGGCGATGCAGGCAGCCATCAAGGCGTCCTGATCGATGTTTGGTGATTTGAATTCTTCGCCGAGCGTTCCGTCGCGCAAGACAAGCACCCGGTCGCAGACGAGCGGCAGCTCCTCGATCTCGCTGGAGACGAAGATGACGCTGCGCCCTTCGGCAGCCAGCTGGCGAATGATGGCATAGATTTGCGCCTTGGCTTCCACATCGACGCCCCTGGTCGGCTCATCAAGCAGCAGAACGCGGCTGTTGGCATAGACCCAGCGGCCGATGACGATCTTCTGCTGGTTACCACCAGACAGCGTGCCGATCGGCGTGTCAGTGCGCGCCGTCTTGACGTGCAGGCGTTCAATGACCTTGCGCGTCGCCTCGGCCATCATCTTCGCCGAAAGAATGCCGCTCTTGCTGACGCCGGAAAAGTTCGTCGCAAGCGTGTTTTCATCGACGCCGAGAAGCGGAACGATCCCTTCTTCCTTGCGGCTCTCGGGCGTGTAGCCAAAGCCACGCGACAGCATGCGCTTATAGTGACCGGGCCGGACTGACTTGCCGTCGACGAGCACCTCGCCTTGGTCCTGGCGCCGCACACCCATGATCGCCTGCAGCAGTTCCGTCCGGCCCGCGCCCAGCAACCCGGCGATGCCGAGAACCTCGCCGGCCTTCAGATGGAACGAGACCGAGCTCAGCTTCGGCGCCAGGGCGAGGTTCCGGACCTCGAGCACGGTCTTTTCCTGGCTTCTGTTTTCCAGCGCCGCTGCCTGCGATCCTTCCGAACCCAGCATGAGCCGGACGATCTCGCGCGTGTCGGCGCCCTTGACGTCAACCGTGTCGATGATGCGCCCGTCGCGCATGACTGTGGCCGAATGCGCTATCTGGCGGATTTCGTTCATCCGGTGGCTGACATAGATGACGGCGATGCCTTCGGACGCGATGCGTGTCACGGCGGCCATGACCTTCTCGGCTTCGGCCGCAGCAAGCGAACTCGTCGGCTCGTCGAGAATGACGAGCTTCGGCTTTCCGAGGAGAACGCGGGCGATCTCAAGCAGCTGGCGTTCGGCGGGGCTCAGGCTTGCGACCAGCGTGTTGGGCGCGCGCTCCAGACCGAGCCGGCTCATCGCCTCGCAGGCTTGCGCCTCCATCTCCGCGTACTGGACGACGCCGCCTTTTCGCGGCCAGCGTCCAAGAAACAAGTTTTCGGCGAGCGTCATGCCCGGAACAAGGCTCAGCTCCTGGTAGACGACGCGCACGCCCTTGTCGAAAGCATCCTGGGCGCGGCCGGAGCCGCTGTGGCGCAGTTCCTCGCCATCAACCTCGACGGTGCCGCTGTCTGGAATTTCCGCGCCGGTCAGCATCCGGATCAGCGTAGACTTGCCTGCCCCGTTCTTGCCGAGCAGCGCCCTAACCTCGCCGCCGGCCACCTGGAATGTCGCATTGTCGAGGGCGAGCACGCCGGGATAGCGGCGCGTGCACCCCTTGATGGATGCGATCGGGCCGCGAGCGAGGTTGGGCGCAAGTGATGTCTGTGTCATGAAACTTTCCACCGATGAAAGATGCCGCCAGTCGCCTGGCGGCCTCGATTGTCGTGACACTCAGGCCTCAAGGAATACCGTCGGCGTGGGCCTTCAGCCAAGCCTTGCCGTCTTCGGAAGACTTGTAGACGTCGATATCGTAGGGAACCTTGATGTCTGCGGGCGCCTGGCCATCGACCGACTTGATCGCCTGAGCGAGGGCAAGCTTGCCGAGGCCCTGACCGGAGATGTCGACGACTGCCTTGATGACCGTGAAGTCGGAGAGTTCCTGGGCGATCTCGGTCGTCATGTCGCCGCCGAAGACCACGACCTGGCCGGCCTTGCCCTGGCTCTTGACGGCGCGCGCAGCACCGAGGGTCGCACCGCCGGCTTCGCCGAAGAATGCATCGATGTCAGGGTTCGACGACAGCATGGTGCTGGCGACGGAGACAGCCTTGTCGAGGATCGCCCCTTCCTGGTTGGCGACGATCTGGGCGCCCGGCACCTTGGCCTTCAGCGCTTCCTCGAAGCCCTTGCGGCGCGTCACGCAGACTTCCACGAATTCGCAGTTCAAAACCGCGATCTTCGGTGCGTCCTTCTTTTCGGCGATAAAGTAGTCGGCAGCAGCGTCACCGAGCTTGTGGCCAAAATCATAGGGATCGCCAACGGCGTAAGCGGAGATGTACTCCTTCATGTCCGCGTCGTTCAGGCATGTGTTGTAGCACACAACGGGAATGCCCGCGTCATGAGCGCGACGGATGGCACGCGAAGAGCCGTCGGCGGAAACCGGGGAAACGATGATCGCCTGAACGCCAGAGGAAATAAGCGAATCGATGAAAGACGATTCTTTGCTGGCGTCACCTTGTGCATTCGTCTCGATGACATCGAGCTTGCGGCCGGCTTCGTTAGCACCCGTTTGGATACCCTTGCGAACGCCGGCATAAAAGCCCTGAGCGTCCATGTAGATTGCACCGACCTTCAGGTCTTTGTCCTGTGCGAAGGCGGGGGATAGCCCCGCTGCGGCGAATGTTCCAAGTGCCAGCATGGTGGCGCGCGTAATGAGCTTCATCGCTCCCTCCCTTGAGATCTGATGGTGTCAGGAACGCGGACCCGCCCGGCTCCTCCAGCCGCACCAACCATATTCCTGGTCTTACCAATGTCAATATAAATAGGATTTATTTTTTATAAGATGTGTTTTTATGCAGGCATCCTGTGCTAAACGTCTCTCGGCGGGGGACAGTTGCGCCTATAAATCGTATTTTTTGGCACCCACGCTTGACTGGTCTTCAGCTGACAGCAAGCTGGGACGATGGAATCGGAGACAAATCTGTGGCGACACCGCAAACGGACAGGAAGTTGACAGAGGGTGGCGTCGAGATCGCCTCCCGTGGGAAGAGGACCGTTCGCGAGTCCCTGCTGGCGCGTCTCGTACACATGATCGTCGCCGGCGAGTTCGCCGAGGGTTCGACGTTACCCAACGAGGCGGAGTTGACCGAGCAGTTTGCCGTCAGCCGCACGAGCCTGCGCGAATCCATGCAGTATCTGGGCGCGCTCGGCATGGTGCGCTCGCGCACCCGAGCCGGGACGATCGTGCTGCACCGAGAGAACTGGAACTACCTCGACCCGCTGGTACTCGACGCGATGCTTGAAATCGGCGGGGACGAGGCGTTCTACACATCGCTGATCGATGCCCGGCAACTGCTCGAGCCGGCGGCAGCCGCTCATGCGGCGACGAAGGCGACCGCCAAGCAGCTTGCCCGGATCGCCCAGGCCTTCGAGGACATGGTCGATGCGAATGCGCGCGACAACGAGGAATGGAGCCGCGCGGACCTCGAATTCCATACCGCGATCATCAACGCCAGCGGCAACTGGGTCTACCGACAGTTCGCCAGCGCCATCCGGGCCGCATTGCTGGCCAGTTTCAGGCTGACCAACCGCGCCAGCCAGTCGCACGAACAGGCAATCCAGAAACACCAGGACGTGCTTGAGGCAATCCGTATGCGCAATCCCGACAATGCCCGCCGGGCAATGGAAACGCTGATCGGGGTCGCACGCGCCGAAATTACCGAGGCCCTGAAGCGCCCTTCCTAAATCGAACAAGCTGGACGTGATCAGGACAAGGCGAAAATCTTGACCTCCCGACCGATGCCCTGGAGTTCTGCCATGCGGGATGCAAGGTGAACACTGCGCTCCCGCAGCATCTCCGACACACGACGGTCATGCACGACTGCCTCCGTGGTCATGATGACATTCGGGTCGGCGAGACCTTGGACTCGCGAAGCGATGTTGACCGTCTGACCGAAGTAATCTTGACGATCGTTAAGGTTGACCGCGAGGCACGAGCCCTCGTGGATGCCGATTTTCAAGAGAAGATCATCGGCGCCGTGCTCAGCGTTGAGACGCAGCATGGCCTGGCGCATCCGCAAGGCTGCCGCCACCGCGCGATCGGGTGTCGGAAAGCTCGCCATCACGGCATCTCCTATCGTCTTGACCACGGCGCCTGTCTCAGATGCAACAATCTCGTTGAGCACGCGGAAATGCGATCGGACGAGATCAAAAGCGGCAATGTCGCCCACGCGCTCATAGAGTGCTGTCGATCCCCTCAGGTCGGTGAACAGGAAGGTCAAGCTGGTAATCTTCAGACGCTGGTCGACGTCGAGCGTGTCGGTTCGATATATGTCGCGAAAGCTCTGGTTCGTCAGCAAACGCTTGGCCGTCAGAAACGGCCGCCTACGCCCCAACAGGTCATGTAGTTCCTCGCCGGCGACACAGACATTCGGCACCACTCTGCGATCGGTGTGATTTTCAAGCGCCAACCGGAGCAGGCCGGGACGCAGGGTGATCGTCTCATTGAGGACATGGCTCTGTGTGATGACCATCGAGAGCGATTGACGCTCGCTGGTGGGCTCGCCCTGGACATCGATAAATTGCGCCGCGTGCGTGACAGCATCGAAGATAATCACGAACTGGGCCGGCAACTGAAGTGAGACGAAGGCTTTTTCGCCCGGAGACAGTTCGATCATCTCCAATTGGATAGGCGCGAACTTTTCTTCGAGATCATCAGGCAGATCGACGCCGGAGCTGAAGAACATTTGCCGGTAATATTCAAGCGGCGGCAGGAGATCGGGATCGTGCGCGGCGATGCGGCGCACCCGAGGGTTCACTGTGAATGTCACCTCCACCATCTCATCCAGCGTCGGCTCGTATCCCGCGGCACACAGTCCGCAATGATAGACATCGTGGACAACGCCCTTGAGGCTTGTCCCGGTATCAAGCACTCCGCCGCAGCCCGGACAGAGCACGTTCCAGGTCATGTCGAAGATACCGAGACGCGCCGCGTGCAGAAATGCGGCGATCGTGCGCTCCTGGCTAAGCCGGCGTCGATCGGCAAAGGCGAGCACGTTGATACGATTGAGATCGCGGTCGGCACCATCGGCGACGGCGGCCTCAATACATGCGACAGCCTCTGCGTCAGCCGCCTGTCGCAGGGCGGCAAATAAGGTCTCGACATCGCTCATGTGACCATTCCATGCGGACAATCGGCAGCGCACATCGCCAATGGGGCAATTATATCACGCCGAAGCGGGGAATACATCGGGGCGCGCTAACGGGCGTGTGCCACCGGACCAGCCACTTCCTGTTTGGGCTGGCCGGGCCGCAACCGCACGGCCGGCCCAGCTTAGCGCCGCCCGCCGCCGACCAACCGCAACGCCGTCGCCGGCGCGTAGCTGCTATCGGCCATCACTTCACGGCACTTGCCGCATAGATCTGATCGATCGCGTCGGCCATACTACGATCGAATTCAGCATCGCTCATGGTGACACGAAGATCCTCCGCCAGTGCTCTTGAGAAACTTGCGATCATCCCGTGGTTCTGGCTCAGTTTTTCGCAGGCCTCTGCCCGGCTGTAGCCACCCGACAAGGCGACAACGCGGATGACCGACTTGTGGTCGACAAGCGGCTTGTAAAAGTCGTCGACGCTTGGCAGCGTAAGCTTGAGCATGACCTTCTGATCCGTCGGCAAAGCGTCGAGTTCGCGCAGAATTTCCTCGCGCAGGATCACCTCCGCCTCGCGCTTGGTCGGGCTCTTGATCGACACCTCAGGCTCGATGATCGGAACGAGGCCATGGCCAATGATGCGCTGCCCCACGGTGAACTGCTGATGCACGACGGCGGCGATACCGGCCCGGTTAGCGTGGGCTATCACGGAGCGCATCTTGGTGCCGAAGATGCCCTTCTTGACCGCACGTTCCAGCAACCCGTCGAGTTCCGGCATCGGCTTCATGACCTGAACGCCATTGACTTCGGCTGCCAGTCCCTTGTCGACCTTGAGAAACGGGACGACACCACGGTCTTCCCAGAGGAACGCGGGAACAGGCTTGCCCTTGGCGTCACCGTCCATGGTTCTCTCGAAGAGAATGGTGCCGATCACCTTGTCGCCCGAGAATGCCGGTGCCGTCATGATGCGAACGCGCATCTCGTGCACCAGGCGAAACATCTCATCTTCACCTTCATACTCGGTATCCGCGATGCCATAGAGGCGCAAAGCGCCTGGCGTCGATCCGCCGCTCTGATCGAGAGCGGCGATGAAACCCGCCTTTTCAGCCATCTGGGACATCATTCTTGCATCTGGCATTATTTCCTCCCTGCTGCATTCGCACGTCTCGCAAGACGACCTCAGACCAGGCCGAGCAACCCGGTGCAAAAGCAACGTCTCATATTCCTAAGCAAACGGCCACCTCATTGTGTCGACGCTTTCTGCGGCCGGATGGAACAAGGTTCGTTGCTGGTCATTAATGTGCGAGGTATCGCAAAAGGAGACTGAGACCATGGCCAAGGACGTTACAAATCGCCGGGCGAAGGAGCATGTGGACGAGGATCAGAATGGCGTGATCGTTGCAGGACCCGAAGCGCACGCACGCGAGCATGCAGGCAAGGATCCCACTCACAAGGCGTCGCCAAGCAAGGACGAGAGCACCGGCAAGTCGTCGGTGCGGCCAGGCAGTGGCTCCAAAGGCTAACGGGCAGCTCTACGTCGATAGACACGACGATATCCGACCCATGAAACGGAAAACCTCCCCGCATGTAGCCGCAAGCGGGGAGGTTTTTTTCGAGGTCTGCGAGTAGACCCTGCGCCTTAGGCGGTCAGATCAAACCGGTCAGCGTTCATCACCTTCGTCCAGGCAGCAACGAAGTCCTTCACGAACTTCTCCTTGCTGTCGTCCTGGGCGTAGACTTCGGCATAGGCGCGCAGCACCGAGTTCGAACCGAAGACGAGATCGGCACGGGTTGCGGTGAAGCGCACGGCACCGGTCTTGCGATCACGGATTTCGTACGAGTTGCGGCCGGTCGGGACCCAGGAATAGTCCATGTCGGTCAGCGTGACGAAGAAATCCGTGCTGAGCGCACCGACCTTCGATGTGAAGACGCCATGGTTGCTGCCGCCGTGGTTTGCGCCGATGACGCGCAGGCCGCCGACGAGAGCCGTCATCTCTGGCGCGGTCAGCCCCATCAGCTGGGCGCGGTCGAGGAGCAGTTCCTCGGCGCTGACCACATAGTGCTCCTTCTGCCAGTTGCGGAAACCGTCAGCGACCGGCTCAAGGGGCGCAAAGCTCTCGGCATCAGTCTGCTCTGCAGTGGCGTCGCCACGACCGGCGGCGAACGGCACCTGGATATCGAACCCTGCAGCCTTGGCTGCCTGTTCGACACCGTAGTTACCGGCAAGAACGATCACATCGGCAACCGAAGCGCCGCTTGCGGTAGCGATCGGCTCCAGCACGGCCAGAACACGGGCGAGGCGTTCAGGCTCGTTGCCGGCCCAATCCTTCTGCGGCGCCAGCCGAATGCGGGCGCCGTTGGCCCCACCGCGGTTGTCCGAACCACGGAAGGTACGGGCGCTGTCCCATGCCGTGCTGACGAGGTCGGCGACGGAGAGGCCGGATGCGGCGATCTTCGCCTTGACGGCTGAGACGTCGTAGCTCGTGCTGCCTGCCGGGATCGGGTCCTGCCAAAGCAAGTCTTCCGCCGGAACATCCGGGCCGATGTAGCGCGCCTTCGGGCCCATGTCGCGGTGGGTCAGCTTGAACCATGCGCGAGCGAAAGCATCCGAGAATGCGGAGAAATCGTCGCGGAAGCGCAGCGAGATCTCACGGTAGATCGGGTCGACCCGAAGTGCCATGTCGGCGTCCGTCATCATCGGGTTCAGGCGGATGCTCGGGTCTTCCACGTCGACCGGCTTGTCGGCGTCGGCGATCGAGATCGGCTCCCACTGGGTGGCGCCCGCCGGGCTTTTCACCAAATGCCATTCATGCTTGAAGAGCATTTCGAAGAAGCCGTTGTCCCACTTGGTCGGCTCGGTGGTCCATGCCCCCTCGATGCCCGACACCACGGTATTCCGGCCGATGCCGCGACCCTTGGTGTTCAACCATCCGAGACCCTGGGATTCCGGACCTGCCGCTTCAGGATCGGCGCTGAGATCGGCGGGGTTGCCGTTGCCGTGGCTCTTGCCGATGGTGTGACCGCCGGCAGTCAGCGCCACGGTCTCTTCGTCATCCATGCCCATGCGGGCAAAAGTTTCGCGCATCTGCGCGGCGGTGGCGAGCGGGTCGGACTTGCCGTTGACGCCCTCGGGGTTGACGTAGATCAGACCCATCTGGACGGCTGCCAGCGGGTTCGAAAGCGTGGCCGGCTTGGCGACATCGCCGTAGCGGCCGTCGCTCGGTGCGAGCCACTCCTGCTCGTCACCCCAGTAAACGTCCTTTTCCGGTTGCCAGATATCTTCGCGGCCGAAGCCGAAACCGAAGGTCTTCAAGCCGGCGACGTCATAGGCGATCGTGCCCGCGAGCGCGATCAGGTCGGCCCAGGAAATCCGGTTGCCGTACTTCTTCTTGATCGGCCAGAGAAGGCGGCGGCCCTTGTCGGTATTGACGTTATCCGGCCACGAATTCAGCGGAGCGAACCTCTGGTTGCCGGTGTTGGCGCCGCCGCGGCCGTCTGCCGCACGATAGGAGCCGGCCGCGTGCCAGGTGACGCGGGCCATCATGCCGACATAGCTGCCCCAGTCGGCCGGCCACCATTCCTGGCTTTCGGTCATCAGCGCGCGCAGATCGCTCTTCAGAGCCTCTACGTCGAGCTTCTTCAGCTCCTCGCGATAGTTGAAATCCTTGCCGAGTGGATTGGTCTTGGTGTCGTGCTGGCTCAGAATGTCCAGGTTCAGCGCGTTCGGCCACCACTGCGTGACGGATTTGCCAAGCGCCGTATTGCCGCCGTGCATGACCGGACACTTGCCGGCCGATGGTGTCTTTGTGTCCACGTTCACTCTCCCTAAAATTCGAACTCGGGTTGGCGTCGCGTGCCAAGTGTTCCTTGCGCAAGAAATGCTGCGAGGGGTCAACGAACCAGCTGTCTGGCTCAAGTCCCGAAAAAGGAATTAAGGGACTCGGTCGATAAATTCCAATTGTATATTCTGAACGCACTGATAGGTTTTGGTTATGATTGGCCTATCCATGAAGCACCTGCGTTATTTCGAGGCCCTAGCACGGCTGGGGCACTTTGGCCGCGCCGCCGATGCCTGTGCGATTTCGCAGCCGGCGCTATCCGTGCAAATCCGCGAACTCGAGGCGTTGATCGGCGCTCCTTTGGTGGAACGCGGTGGCCGGCAGATCCGTCTGACCAGTCTCGGCGAGGAGTTTGCGGAGCGCGTACGCGCCATACTGCGTTCGGTCGACGATCTCGCCGATCTGGCGCGCGCCACGCAGACGACGCTTTCGGGCCGGCTTCGCATCGGCGTCATTCCGACGATCGCCCCGTATCTACTGCCCGATGTGATCAAGACGCTCACCCAGCGCTATCCGGGTCTTGATCCACGCCCGCGCGAGGCGGTGACCCAGCGGTTGATCGAGGACCTGCACGAGGCGAGATTGGACGCAGCAATCGTCGCCCTTCCCGTATCAGAGACGACGCTTGAGGAGGTTCCGCTTTTCAACGAGGAGTTCGTTCTCGTCCGGCCTATCGAGGACGCAGGCAAACCCGTGCCGAGTTCGGAGATGCTGCATGAGATGCGTCTCCTCTTGTTGGAGGAAGGACATTGTTTCCGCGAGCAAGCGCTCTCCTTCTGCAACATCGCCGCCGCGCCGCCGCGCGAACTCATGGAAGGGAGCTCGCTGACCACGCTGGTGCAAATGGTCGGCGCCGGCATCGGAGTGACATTGCTGCCGCAGATGGCGGTGCGAACGGAGACGCGCTCGGCGGATGTGAGCGTGTTTCGCCTGCTGGAGCCCCGTCCTTTCCGCACGATCGGCATGGTCTGGCGCAAGACCAATCCTCTGGCCTCTCAGTTCGGCGCAATCGCAGAAATTGTTCGCGACGCAGGCAACCGAAAGGCGTGGGAACTTGGTGAGCTCCCCGGCGTGCGCGAACAACCACCCTTTGGCCTTTCTGTCGCCGGTTGAGGTGCCATGTGCAGCGCAAAGACATTTCATTGGTCCATTAGTTTATAGATTTAATGTTCTTCTTTTTAATCGAGACATCTTGCACCCCTATCTCCTCAGCTTTGGAGAGAGAGATGGACAAGATACCACATCAGATAAACGCAATTGGGGGCGCGACGGCGCATCTGGCCAGCGAAGAAGAAGCGATCTCGGCCGCGCGGACGCTGGCGGATCGCTTCAAAACCGAAGCTTCCCTGCGCGATCAGGAGCGCTTGCTTCCTCACCATGAGCTGGATGCCTTATCACGCGCAGGTCTTCTGGCGATTACTGTTCCTCACGAATACGGAGGAATAGATGTCTCAAACAGCGTTCTTGCCGAGGTGACCGCCATTCTCGCCGAGGCCGACGGATCGATCGGCCAGATCCCCCAGAACCATTTCTATATTCTGGAAGCGCTTCGAACGGACGGCACGGAAGAACAGAAACGCTTCTTTTTCGCACGCGCACTTTCCGGCGACCGGTTCGGCAACGCGCTGTCGGAGCGTGGCACGAAAACCGTTGGAGACTACAATACCCGAATTGTCCGTGATGGGCTCGGTTATCGCATCAATGGCCGAAAGTTCTATTCGACCGGCGTCATATTTGCCGACTGGATCACGGTCTTCGCATTGAACGAGAACGATCAACTGACCATGTCTTTCGTGCAGAAAGGAAGCGATGGCGTAGAGATCCTCGATGATTGGGATGGCTTCGGGCAACGCACGACTGGCAGCGGCACCACAGTGCTGGACAATGTCTACGTTCCTGCCGACGCTGTCGTTCACCATCATAAAGGCTTCGAGCGACCGACAACGATCGGTTCGGTGGGGCAGATCATCCATGCCGGGATCGATCTCGGCATTGCCCGCGCAGCTTTCAAGGATATGGTCGATTTCGTGAAGACCCGATCGCGGCCATGGACCAACAGCGGTGTTGAAAGAGCATCAGATGATCCTTTGACCATCGCCAAGGCCGGGGAACTTGCGATCAGGCTGGAAGCGGCCTCCGCCCTGGTCGAACGTGCCGGCAACAAGGTCGACATTGCACAGATCGATACGACCGAAGAAAACGTCGTTGCTGCGACGCTCGCTGTTGCAGCGGCGAAAGTCCTGACATCGGAAATCGCATTAGACGCCTCCAACGCGCTCTTCGAACTCGCAGGCACGGCCTCCACGAGCACAGGTCTCAACCTCGACCGCCACTGGCGCAATGCACGGACCCACACGCTGCACGATCCCGTGCGCTGGAAATACCATGTTGTCGGCAACTATCATCTCAACGGGGCGCTACCGCCGCGAAGCGGCGCCCTTTGACCGACGCAGATAGCCCCGCCGCAAGCGACGGGGCTACCGAGGGTCGGGAGGACCACTGTCTAACTATAGAGGCTGACTTCAGGGATCTTGTCGTTGAGAACGAACTCACCAACTTCCTTGGCCTTGTAGAAAACGGGATCATGCAGCGTGTGCGTTCTGACATTTCTCCAGTAACGGTCGAAACGATAGGATTCAGCCGTCGAACGAGCGCCGGTCAGCTCAAAGACGCGGGATGTGATGTCGAGTGACACATTTGTGGCGTGAACCTTGGCGGCATAGGCTTCAGCGGCCACTTCCCCGCGCTCGCGCGCCGTGACATCAGCACCACGAGACAGCACCGCCTGAACCGCGCCGGCGGCCTGATCCGCCAAGGCAGCGGCCGCCTTCACTGAAGCAGTAAACTCTCCGACACGCTCAAGGATATAGGGATCGTCCTGTGCTCTGGCGACGCCCGATGTGACCCAAGGGCGTGTGGTCGTCCTGACATAGTCGACTGCCTGCGCAAGAGCGCCTTCGGCGCTGCCGAGGTAGAAATTCACGAAAACAAGCTGGATCAGCGGTGTGTTGAAGCTCGCAAGCACCGGGGGGGCTGCTCCCGCCTCGGCTGGTGCCCCAATAAAATCCTCGTCGTAAACGGGGAAGTCCCGGAATTCGACGCTGCCGCTGTCGGAAAGTCGCTGTCCGATATTATCCCAGTCGTCGTTCGCGATATAGCCCGGCCGATTGGTAGGAACCGCAAAACTCGCGATCTTTCCGTCCAGCGTGGCATTGGCGTTGATGTAGTCGGATATCCGCGCCGCGGTGGAGAAGGACTTGCGGCCATTCAACACATAACCGTTGCCGCGTCGCGTCAGCGTGAGGCCCGGATCGCGAGGATTGACGGCAGCACCCCAGTAAAGTCCCTTGGCTACTGTTTCAGTGCCAAGTGCATTGGCACGACCTGCGTCGTCGATCGCCCAGTAGATGTACTGGCTGTTGACGAAGTGATAGCCGAGCAGCTGCCCGATCGAGCTTTCTCCACGGGCGAGAATGCGCACGAGCTTCAAACCGTCGACCCAGTCAAGGCCGCCCCCGCCTATCGCTTGAGCGTGCAGCGCGTTAAGCAGCCCGGCATTCTTGAGCTTGACGATCTCATTGAGCGGCGGGCGGCCGTCACGGTCGAGTTCGGCGCCTCGGCTCGCGAGGTCAGCTGAAATCTCCTCCGCCCGCGCGAAAAGCTCGGTCCTTGTCGCGCCTCGCGCGGCGACATGAATGACATTGGATTGGCTCATCGAAAACTCCCATTGAAAATAGAGCGGTCCGGCAGGCGAGCTGCCGGACTGGCGTGCCTGCGTCAGAAAAGCTTTGCCGGGATCCAGGGAGCGGTCACCACGTCGCTGGTGTTGAACTCGGGCAGCTTCTTCGCCAGATCCTCGATCGTCTTGACGTTGGCCGACCGCAGCGCCGCCTGCGTCAACAGGGTCGGCTTCACGGTGATATTGTGGGGAACGTCTTCACCGGCGATCTGCAGGGCCGCCGCGCGAACGGATACGGCGCCGACAACAGCAGGATTGGTCGCGACGGTCGCCACCCAGGGGCTTCCCTCCTCGGTGATCTCCTGAATATCCGCGGTGGAAACATCGGCCGAATAGATCTTCAGCTTGGATGCGATGCCGAGATCATTGGCCGCCAGCTTCACCCCGCGCGCAAACTCGTCATAGGGAGCGAAGACCACGCTGATGTCGGGATTGGCCGTTAGTGCCGCCTTCGCCTGGTCCGCCGTCGATGTCGCGGTCGTGTCGCTCACATTGCCGAAGCGCGCCTTCTCGACAACGCCCTTGTTATCGGCCTTGAATTTTTCCCAGACCTCGTTGCGGCGGTCGAGCGGCGCAAAGCCGGCGACATAGACATAGCCCGCGTTGAAGCTCGTGCCATTTTCCTTCACCGCCTGTTCGAGCGCCTGCTTGGCAAGGTCATGATCGCTCTGCTCGACCTGCGGTATCTTGGGGTTGTTCAGATTGACGTCGAAAGCGACAACCTTCACGCCCTTGTCGAGCGCCTGCTGCACGACGTCACCAAGCGATTCCGGCAAGCCGTGGTCAACGACGATCCCTTGAACGCCGAGATTGACGGCCTGCAGGATCTGCTCGCGCTGTTCGGCGGCGTTCTGGCGGCCGGGGAAGACGCGCAGGTCGATGCCGAGCGCCTTAGCCTGCGCTTGTGCGCCAGCCTGATAGGCCTGGAAGAAGTCGCCTGCCGAGATGTAGCTGATCAGGGCAAGCTTGACGCCGCCCTTGTCGAATGGCGCCGGCGCGCCAGCCAACCCTTCGGCGTGAGCACCACTCAAGGCGACGAATGAGATCGCGGCGGCAGAAAGCGCCAGGCGGCTGAAGGTCTTCATGATGCGCTCCTAAAAAGATCCAATTTATCCGCGGCTTTTCTCCCGCATTTTCATTAGCGTATATTTTCTACGTTTTTAGTAGACAAATTGCTCCGATATTTCTGCTGAACGGGAAAAACTTTGTGCGATTTGCGTGTGGGGCGGGAAACACTTTGCCTGTCGCGACACCGGGTTCCCGTGCAACTTGGCGTCAATGAAACCGGGTTTTTGAGGGCCGCTCAAGACGAAGTAGCGCGCGTAAAATACATTTAAATCAAGGCGATGCTCCCTAACTTCGCCTCTCGGCTCCCCTTCACTAGTAGTTCATCCATGTCTCTGCTCTCCGTTGAAAATCTGACCCGCAGCTTTGGCACGACACGCGCGCTGTCCGGCGCTTCCCTATCGATCGCCCGCGGTGAGATCGTGGCTCTCATGGGCGCGAACGGCGCGGGCAAATCGACACTCGTGAAAATCCTCTCCGGCGTGCTTTCCGCCGACGGCGGAGAGGTGACCATTGACGGTCGACCCTTCGCGCCGCGGACGCCGGCGCAAGCAGCAGCGCGCGGTATCGTGACCGTGCACCAATCGACCGATCTGGTCGGCGCACCGGGGCTGACGGTCGCCGATGTCTTGCTCCTCAATCGCTTCGCCGACCGCAGCCAGCCGTTCTTCGTCTCAAGAGGAGCTATTCGCGTGCAGGCAAAGGCCATGCTGCATGCCGCAGGCTTTGAACTGCCGCTTGATCGCGATTTCGCCGACCTCGGCGCCGCCGATAGGCAATTGGTGGCGATTGCGCGTGCCCTTTCAAACAAGGCGGACATGCTGATCCTCGATGAACCAACGGCCAGCCTGTCGATCGGGGAGAGCCAGCGGCTGTTCGAAATCCTGCTACGCTTGCGAGCCCAGGGTCTCGCCGTTCTCTATATCTCGCACCGGACCGCCGACCTGCAGGCGATCGCAGATCGGGCGCTGGTCATGCGCGGTGGCCATGTGGTCGGCGCCTTCGAAAGACCGATCGACTTCAGCGCCGCGATCGAGACAATGATCGGACGAAAACTGGAGGCGGCGCGGCCGGACGTAGGTGCGGAAAATGGCCGCGTCATTTTCGAGATGGCGAATATCAAGCTTCTCGCCACCAGTACACCATTCGACCTATCCATCCGCGAGGGCGAAGTCGTCGCCGTCACCGGCGTGCTCGGCGCCGGCAAAAGCCGGCTCCTGTCAGCCATCTTCGGGACGGGAACGCTTGCCTCGGGGACGATGGCACTCGATGGGCAGCCGTACCAACCGAACGGCCCCGCAGCTGCCATTGCGGCCGGTATCGTCATGGCCGCCGAGGATCGACATCACTCTTCCCTGATGCCGCCGTCATGGCCGGGAAACAGCGTGGCCGCGACGATCAGCCTGCCGCACCTGCGCAAATGGTACCCGCAGGGCTTCCTGTGGGGCAACCGCGAAACACGCGAGGCGGAGCAGGCGATCAAGCGACTGCGCATCAAGACCTCCGGCCCCGACGCATCGATATGGACCCTTTCCGGAGGCAACCAGCAGAAGACCGTTCTCGCTCGCTGGGAAGCTGAGCCGAGCCGACTGCTGTTGCTCGACGAGCCATTCCAGGGCGTCGATGTCGGCGCCCGGCAGGACATCATCGAAGCCATCAGGGGACGTAGCGATCGCGCCACGCTGATCGCGACCTCCGATCCGGAAGAGGCCTTCGAGGTCGCCGACCGCATCCTCGTCATCGATCATCACAGTGTCCGCCCCGCGCAAGTGCACGAAGACAAACCTGCTGCCGAAGGAATTCCAGCATGAGCTCCATCCAGGATGAATCCATTGGCGAGACACCTTCGCCGCAGGGCACAGGTCCGTTTCTGAGCCGCGTGGCTGCGGTGATCCGCTCCGGCGCGGTCTTCCTGCTCCTCATCGCGCTGGTGATCGGCTTCACCGCCGCACAGCCCGCCTTCATCAATATCAACAATCTGATGAGCATCCTGCAGGCCGTGTCAGTGGTTGCCATTCTAGGCGCGGGCGTCACGGTCACGCTCGCCGTCGGCGGCTTCGATCTCTCGATCGGCGCGGTCGCCGCCTCCAGCGTCATGGCCGCCAGCTATGCGATGATCGTGCTCGGGCTCGACGCTTTCGCAACCGTCCCGCTGGTGCTCGCCTTCGGCGCGCTCATCGGCCTCATCAATGCCTTCGTCATCGTGCGGCTGAAGGTGCCGGATCTTCTGGCGACGCTGTCGATGATGTTCCTGCTTTCGGGCCTGCAGCTGATCCCGACGGCCGGTCGTTCGATCTCGGCCGGCCTCATCCTGCCTGATGGCTCGACGGCACCCGGCGTCTACGATCCGCGCTTCCTGCTGATCGGCCGCTACAGCATCGCCGGCACCGTTCCAGTGGCCGTCGTGCTGATGATCCTGGTCGCCCTAGTTCTCTACGTCCTGACGGAGCGCACGCGCATCGGCCGGCTGCTGTTTGCCACCGGCGGAAACGAGGTCGCCACCCGTCTCGCCGGCGCGTCGACCACGCGCCTCAAGACGCTGGCCTATGTGATCTCCGGAACGCTGGCCTCGCTCGGCGGCATCATCGTTGCTGCCCGCGTCGGGCGCGGCGACGTGTCCTCGGGCGGATCGCTTCTGATGGACGCCGTCGCCGCCTCGCTGATCGGCTTTACGGTCATGGGCCTTCGCCGCCCGAACGTGCTCGGCACCATCGTTGGCGCCGTCTTCGTCGGTGTGCTGCTCAACGGCCTGACGATGCTCAATGCGCCTTACTACACCCAGGATTTCGTCAAGGGTGCCGTGCTGGCGGGCGCGCTCGCGCTCACTTATGGCCTCGGCCGAACCAATCCGTGAACGAAAACTATCACACGCCATAGCCCAAGGAGAGGCTGACTTATGAAGACCACACTGAAATCCTTTGCCGCCGCGCTCATCGCGGGCGCACTGCTTGCAAGCTCCAGCCTCGCAACCGGCATCGAAGGCGCGCCGGCGCCGTTCGACAAGCGCCAGGTCAATATCGCCGTTGTCAGCTATCTCGGCGGGGGCGATTGGCTGCAGGCCTTCGAGGCGGGCGTCAAGCGGCAGGCCGACGCGCTCGGGATCAAGACGACGATCTCCCAGGCCCGCAACGACAACGACACGGAACGCACGCTGATCGAGCAAGCGATCAACCTCGGCGTCGATGGCATCATCATCAACAATGGCCGTCCCGAGGTGCTGAAGGACGTCGCGCAGAAGGCTCTCGATGCCGGCATCAAGGTCGTGGCCTATGACGTCGACCTCGACAACCCGGCGATCCCGCAGATCGAGCAAAGCGACAAGGACATGGCGAGCCTCGTGCTCGAGCAGGCGGTCAAGGACAAGGGCGACGGCTTCGTCGGCGGCGCCGTCTATGTCGCCGGCTTCGCGCCGCTGGATCGCCGCTATGCCGTGTGGAAGGATTTCGTCGCCAAGCATAATCTGACGGAAAAAGCCGTGTGGGGCGTGGTCAACGATACGGTTCCGGCCTCGGTGGCCGACCAGACGAAGGCGGTACTTCGCGCCAACCCCGACATCTCGGTGATCTTCACGCCCTGGGACGAGTTCGCCAAGGGCGCAAAGCTGGCGATCGACGAGCTCGGCGTCGCCGACAAGGTGAAGATCTACGGCGTCGACACCTCGACGGCCGATATCCAGCTGATGATCGAACCCGACAGCGCCTGGGTTGCCACCGCCGCCACCAACGCCGCCGTCGTCGGCGAAGTCTCGGTCCGCGCCGTATCGCTGGATATCGCCGGCCAGTTTCCGGGCCGCTCCGTGCTCCTGAAGCCGACGCTGGTGACCCGCGACGATCTCATCAGCAACAAGATCACCAGGATCGAAGACCTGCAGCAGAAGTTCCCCGCCTTCCTGAAGAGTGATGCCGCGACCGCTCCGTGGATCCAGCCGCTAAACTAAGCATCCGAAACAATCGAGCGCCGCCCATCGAGACGGCGCTTTTTTATTTTCAATTCACATTTTACAGGTGACCACATGGCTGACAGCCTCGACCTCCCACGCCCTGATTTCGCCCGCAACATGAAGCTGATCGGGCATTCCGACATTGGCGGACGCGGCGACGGATTACAGCTGATGGTGCATCGGGGACATGCCTATGTCGCCCATCCCTGGTCGCAGGGCTTCTCGATTGTCGATGTACGCGACCCAAAGCGGCCCGGCGCGGTTACCTACATCCCAGCTCCCGCAAACACCTGGAACATTCACCTGCAGACGCACAACGATCTGCTGCTCGTTATCAACGCACTCGATCTCTTCGCCGATGTCGAGACGTTTTCCAGCGAGAAGGACTATTACACCAAATCAATCGGCGAGACCGTTGCCGGCCGCAAGAAAAACCGCTCCTGGACGGCCGGCATGACCATCTACGATATCTCGACGCCGCACACGCCGCGCAGGATCGGTCAACTGGATGTCGAGGGCGTCGGTTTCCATCGTCTCTGGTATGTTGGCGGCCGCTATGCCTATGCATCGGCGCTCCTCGACGGCTTCTCAGACTACATTTTCGTGACCATCGATCTCGCCGATCCGACACGCCCCGAAATCGTCGGGCGCTGGTGGCTCCCGGGCATGAACCGCGCGGCCGGCGAAACCTCCACGGCACCCGAGGGCAAACGTTATGCGCTGCATCACGCGCTGATTTCCGACAATACGGCCTACGCCTGCTGGCGCGATGGCGGGTTGACGCTGCTTGACATATCCGACCACGCCGCGCCGAAGTTAATCGCGCACCGCAACTGGTCTCCGCCCTATGGCGGCGGCACCCACTCGCCTTTACCGTTGCCGGGACGCGACCTGCTCATCGTCGCCGACGAGGCTGTGGCCGATGGTGAAGAGGACGGCCGCAAACACACCTGGATCTTCGATGTCCGCGAGCCTTCCAACCCGGTCAGCATCTCCACCTTCCCCATCCCCAACGAAGTCGACTACACCAAGAAGGGCGGCCATTTCGGGCCGCATAACCTTCATGAAAACCGCCCTGGATCGTTCGTGTCCGAGACGCTGATCTTCGCGACCTGGCAGAATGCCGGCATCCGCGCTTTCGACATCTCCGATCCGTACCACCCCGCCGAGACCGGCTCGCTCGTGCCCGCCGCGCCAAGAACCATGACCGACAAGCGCCCAGGGCGACCGCAAGTCATCCAGTCCGCAGACGTCTTCGTCGATGCTTCAGGCCTAATCTATGCGACCGACTACAATGCCGGCCTTGAGATCATCGAGTACGGCGGCTGAGCGTGTCATTGTCCCAGTAAAGCTCGCGGCCGACACGAATTTGACCACCTATTCCGCAGTTCCCGATGCTTTCGACACCCGCTCCGAGCGCCACCGAAAACGCCTATCCGTACCCCTTCTTCCCTCCGGTTCATTTCCTCCTGACCCCGGCTTTTGGAAAAGCGTTTCTCTCAATTCCATTCAATCTACATATTCTATAGACATTAATGTTGAGGGACACTGAAATGACTGAACACACCAATGCCGGCCTCGGCCGTCGCGAAATCCTGAAGTTCGCGGCCGTGGCTGGCGCGACCTTCGCCGGCACCAGCCTGCTTGCCAGCGCCGGCACAGCGTCTGCTGCCGACGATGAAGGCCTTTCCCTGAAGGGCAAGCGTATCGCCATCAGCGCCACCGGCACCGACCACTATTTCGACCTGCAGGCCTATAACGCCCAGATCGAGGAAGTGAAACGTCTCGGCGGCGAGCCGATCGCGGTGGATGCCGGCCGCAACGACGGAAAGCTGGTCGCGCAGCTGCAAACGCTGGTGGCGCAGAAGCCCGATGCGATCGTCCAGATTCTCGGCACGCTCAGTGTCATCGATCCCTGGCTGAAGAAGGCGCGCGACGCCGGCATTCCGGTTCTCACCGTCGATGTCGGCTCGACCAATTCGATCAACAACACGACGTCGGACAACTGGGGCATCGGCAAGGATCTGGCACTGCAGCTGGTCTCCGATATCGGCGCCGAGGGCAACATCGTGGTCTTCAACGGTTTTTACGGCGTGACGCCCTGCGCGATCCGCTACGACCAGCTGGTCAACGTGGTGAAGTACTTCCCGAAAGTGAAGATCATCCAGCCGGAACTGCGCGACGTGATCCCGAACACAGTTCAGGACGCCTTCACGCAGATCACCGCGATCCTCAACAAGTACCCGGAAAAGGGTTCGATCAAGGCCATCTGGTCGGCCTGGGATATTCCCCAGCTTGGCGCCACCCAGGCGCTGTCCGCTGCCGGGCGCACCGAAATCCGTACCTACGGCGTGGATGGAAGCCCCGAGGTCCTACAGCTCGTCGCAGACCCGAACTCACCGGCCGGCGCCAACGCTGCGCAACAGCCCGCCGAGATCGGCCGTACGGCAATCCGCAATGCCGCCAAGCTGCTGGCCGGCCAGACGCTGCCACGCGAGACCTATGTTCCGGCGTTGCTCGCCAACAAGGCGAACGTCAAAGACGTCACCAAGAAGCTTGGCATCGGCTGAATTGCGGACGGGTGATGCGGCACCGCCGCGTCACCCTCGTCTCCACTGGGGTTTCCGACATGACGGCAATACTTCCTCCGCAGCCCGCCAAGCGGCCTGACGACATCATCCGCTTCGACCGCGTCGTGAAGCGCTTCGGCGGCGCGCAGGCGCTGGCCGGCGCATCGCTGGCGATCAAGCGCGGCACGATCCACGGCCTCGTGGGGCAAAACGGCGCGGGAAAGTCGACGCTGATCAAAATCCTCGCCGGCCTGCACCAACGAGACGAAGGCACGATCGAGATCGAGGGACAGCGGATCGATCATCTGACGCCGCATCTAGCCGAAACCCACGGCATCCACTTCATCCACCAGGACCGCCTGCTCGTTCCGACCTTCACCGTCGGCGAGGCGCTGTTTCTGGGTCGCGAGCCACGACTTCCGGGAACACCATTCCTCGATCGCCGTAAGATGCAGCGGCAGGCAAACGAGACGCTCGCCGATTATTTCGGGATCAAGCTTCCCACGCACGCCCTGATCGGGGAGCTGTCGACCGCAGAAAAGCAGATCGTCCAGATTACCCGCGCATTGCTTGATCATCCCAAGGTGCTGGTTTTCGACGAGCCGACCGCGGCGCTTGTGCGGCGCGAGGCCGATATCCTTTTCCGCCTGATCCGTCGCCTGCGCGACGAAGGCGTCACCATCATCTACATCTCGCATTATCTGAACGAAATCGAAGAGCTCTGCGACCACGTCACCGTGCTCCGCAATGGCATCGACGTGGCCTCCACACCGATTGCCGCGACATCGGCCAACGACATCGCGCGACTGATGGTCGAGCGCGATATCGCCGACATGTTTCCCAAGCGACGGGTAGAATTCGGCGAGGAGGTTCTCAACGTCGAGGGACTGACCGCCACAAACCGGTTTTCCGACGTGAGCTTCGCGGTCCGGCGCGGCGAGGTACTCGGGATCACTGGCCTGCTCGGCTCCGGCGCCAAGGATCTCTTACGAACCCTGTTCGGGCTGGAGCGTGCGCAGTCCGGTCACATCGAGGTCGCGGGCGCGGCAGATAGAGCGTGCACGCCACAGGCCGCCGTCGTCAGCCAGATCGCGCTGGTGCCGGAAGATCGCCGCGGCCACGGCGTCGCGCTCGATCTGAGCGTTGCGGAAAACATCACGCTCGCGAGCCTTGATCGCTACACCAATCTGGGTGTCCTGAACGGCAAGCGCGAGAGGCGCGACAGCGACGATCTCATCAAGCGCCTGCAGATCAAGACCGCTGGCCGCGATGCGCTGGTGCGCACGCTATCGGGCGGAAACCAGCAGAAGGTGGCGATCGCCAAGTGGCTGAGCCGCCACTCGGAAATCTACCTGCTCGACGAGCCGACCGTCGGTGTCGACATCGGCTCCAAGGTCGAGATCTACACGCTGATCGGCGAGCTTGCCGAACGCGGCGCCGGCATCATCGTTCTCTCCTCCGACCTGCCGGAACTGATTGGGATCACTGACCGGATCCTGGTGCTGTTTCGCGGCCGCGTGACGCGCGAATTCATCTCTTCGGAAACCACAACGGATGAAGTGCTGGCGGAATCGACCGGCGCCTCGGAAAGATTGCGCCATGTCGGCTGATATCCACATCGGCGATCTGGCCGACTTTAAAGCGGAACACAGCAAGGAGCGCTCCGCCCGCAATCTGGCGGCGGCATCGCTGCGCTTCGGTTCGCTGATCGCCTTCGCGGTCATTCTCACCGTTTTTTCGCTCACCGCACCCTACTTCCTGAGCATCGGCAATATCGGCAACGTGCTCGGCCAGTCCGCCATCTCAGGCGTGCTGGCGATCGGCCTAACCATCGTGCTTATCGCCGGCGGCGCCAATGTCGTGACGGGCGGTATCGACCTCTCGCTCGCCGCCAATATGGGCCTCAGCGCCGCCGTCTACGCGACGGTAACGCAGCTTGGCTACGGCGATCCGGCGGCGGTTGCCGCAAGCCTGCTGACGGGGCTGGCGATCGGCGCAGTCAATGCCGCCGCCGTCGTCTTCGCCGGCATCGTGCCGCTGCTTGCAACGCTTGCCGTAATGAACGTCGTGGCGGGCCTCGAATTGGTGCTCACCCAGAATACGGTCGTTCCAGCGTCCACCGATTTCCTGACCGCACTATCGGCCTCCGATGCCTTCGGCATTCCTGTGCTTGCCTATGTGCTGCTCGGCTTCACCGCCGTGGTGACTGCGATCGTGCAGTACACACCGCTTGGCCTCCGGCTCTATGCGATCGGCGAGTTCCCCGATGCCGCGCGTGCTGCCGGCTTGCCGCTGAAGCGCCTGCTAGCAGGAGCCTTCCTGGCGAGTGGCCTGTGCGGCGGTATTGCCGGGATTCTGTCCGTGTCCTATCTGAGCGGTAGCACGACGGGCTCAAGCGAGATGCTGCTTCCCGTTGTCGTCACTGCCCTACTTGGCGCGGTGTTCTCCCGCAGGCTCGTACCGACGATAACAGGCACCTTGCTGTCGGCGCTCCTGGTCGGCTTCCTTGTCAACGGCTTCCAGCTCCTCAACCTCTCGAGCACGCTGGTAAGCGGCGTCCAAGGAATTCTCATCCTGATCGTCGTCTCGGCGACGACGTTGCTTCGCAAGCGGGAGATCTGACCATGTCGCTTTCGGCCTCCCATGCTCCCGTCGCGCCCTGGCACCACCGTGTGCTCTCCGGTCTCGCGCGATACGGCCTGATCCTGGCGCTCGTCGCGGTCTTTGCCGCCTTCTCCGTGGCGACGCCGACATTCCTGACTGCAGGCAATCTGCAGAGCCTTCTCGTCAATAACTTCACGTTGCTTGCGATCATCTCCGTGGCCATGACCTTTGCGGTATCGGCCGGCGGTATCGATCTCTCGGTTGGCACGGCAGTCGATTTCGCGAGCTTTGCCTTCGTCTCGCTGGTCCTCGCCGGGCAGCCGGTTGCGATCGGTCTGTTTGGCGGCATCGCCGCCGGCGCGATCGTCGGCGCCTTCAACGCGGTGCTGATCTCGGGGATCGGCGTCTCGCCGTTTCTGGCGAGGCTCGGCACGCTGTTCATCGGCCGCAGCGTCCAGCAACTGCTGACCAATGGAGGCAACCCGGTCTATCTCCCGCCATCGGGCGTGCCGGATGGCTTTCGCTTCATAGGTCACGGCACGATATCAGGTTTTCCACTGCCGCTGTTGATCGCGATCGTCGTCATTGCCGCCGCCGCATTCATCTTCGCCCGCACGCGCTTTGGCCGCGTGGTTCTGGCGATCGGCATCCAGCCGAGCGTGGTGCGCTATTCCGGCATCGGCCTTGGCCGGCATGTCGCCGTGACGTTCATCCTGACCGCGATTGTCGCCGCCATTGCCGGCCTGATCCTGACGGCGACTGTCACCGTCTACATCCCCTCTTCCGGCAACGCGTTTCTCTTGAACGCGATCGGCGCGACCTTCATCGGTACAACGCTTTCGCCGCTCGGCCGGCCCAATATTGCCGGCACGGTGCTTGGCGTGCTGCTGCTGAGCATCGTCGCCAACGGGCTGCTCCTCACCGGGCTGAATTTCTACTGGCAGCAGGTTGGCACCGGCACGCTCATCTTCGCCGTGCTCGCCTTCAGCTTCATCAACCGAAAGACCGGCGGCGCCTGATCGGCGGGCGCCCAGACAATACGCAGGAAGAATGACATGAGCCGTGAAATCAGGTTGAACGCCTTCGACATGAACTGCGTCGGACACCAGTCACCAGGTCTCTGGCGACATCCGCGCGATAAGTCCTGGACCTACAAGGACATGGACTACTGGGTGCATCTGGCGAAAACGCTGGAGCGCGGCAAGTTCGATGGCCTGTTTATCGCAGACGTCCTCGGCGTCTATGATGTGCTTCACGGTAATGTCGACGCGGCACTGCGCCATTCCGCGCAGGTGCCGGTCAACGATCCGCTGCAACTGATCCCGACCATGGCCTATGTGACTGAAAACCTCGGCTTCGGACTGACGGCGTCGCTCTCCTTCGAACATCCCTACACCTTCGCCCGCCGCATATCGACGCTCGACCATCTCACCAAAGGCCGCGTCGGGTGGAACATCGTCACCTCCTACCTCAACAGCGGTGCACTCAACGTCGGCCAATCCGCTCAAACCAAGCATGACGACCGCTATGATCTGGCGGAAGAATATCTGGAGGTTTGCTACAAGCTCTGGGAGGGCAGCTGGGAAGATGACGCCGTCGTTCGCGATCGCGCCGCCGGCATCTTCACGCATCCGGAGAAGGTCCACCCGATCGGTCATTCCGGCAAGCATTTCACGGTGCCGGGCATCCACCTCAGCGAACCCTCCCCACAGCGCACGCCGGTCCTCTACCAGGCCGGCGCGTCCAGCCGCGGCAAGGATTTCGCGGGGGAACATGCAGAGTGCATCTTCGTCGCCGCTCCCTCAAAGCCGGTGCTAAAGCGTTATGTCGCCAATGTCCGGGAGGCAGCCGAGCGCGCCGGCCGCAATCCACGCGAGATCCTCGCCTTCAATCTGCAGACCGTGATCCTCGGCGAGACCGATGCCGAAGCGAAAAAGAAGTTCGATGACTATCGCCGCTACGCCTCTTTCGAAGGCGCGCAGACGTTGATCTCAGGCTGGACGGGGATCGATTTCGGCCAGTTCTCACCCGATGAGCCACTACGCCACCGCCACACCAACGCGGTGCAATCGGCTGTCGAAACATTCACGACGATCGACCCCGACAAGGTCTGGTCGGTGCGCGAAATGGCCGACTGGGTCGGCGTCGGGGGCTTCGGCCCTGTTTTCGTCGGCTCGCCGCAGACGGTCGCCGACCTGCTGCAGGAATGGGTCGAGGATACCGATGTCGACGGGTTCAATCTCGCCTATGCCATCACGCCCGAGAGCTTCGAGGACGCAGTCGATCTGCTGGTGCCGGAATTGCAAAAACGCGGCGTCTACAAGAAGGATTATCGTCATGGCACATTGCGCGAAAAGCTGTTCGGCCATGGGCCGCGATTAGAGGCGCCCCATCCTGGCGCACGCTATCGTTATCTTGAGGCGCAGGACACGCGCCAGCCGCAGAGAGCCTGACTGTCGCCAAGCCTATCTCGAGCGCGCATCCTTCGGCGAAAATCCGAAGACCTTGCGGAAGGCCGTGGCGAAATTCGCGGCGCTTGAATAGCCGGCGACGAATGCTGCCTGCGCGATGGTCAGCTTGCCGGTTTCCAGCGCCACGCGCGCCTGATCAAGTTTGATCTTGCGTATATAGTGAAACACCGTCGTCCCGTAGGCGGTGTGAAACAGGCGTTGCAACGTGTTGACGCCGACGCCGACCTCGGCGGCCAGCGCATCGACGGAAAGTGGCGGACCGTCGACCGCAAGCAACTCGTCCGCGCGCTTCAGGCGCTGGCGTTCGACGGGGCTGAGGCTTTGAGGCTCGGGCTGGGCATGGCCGGTATTCGTGACCTGGGAGAAAGCATCCGCGATGATCTGCAGGATGCGGCTTTCCATATAGAGGCGCGATAGATAGGTCTCGACACCGGCTGGATTGATCACCTGTTCCGCAAGCGCGATCAGCGAAGCGCTCGGCGTCCAGGATTGGGCCGCAAGCGTGGTCGCGGTGAATTGCCTCAGCGCATCGGCGCCGGACCCGCCAAGCACATCCCCTGATTCCAGCCATTCCGGGAAGATCTTGATGGTTAGCTTCCTCACCCGATCGCCGATCGCCGCGCGCCGGCGAAAGACCTCGCGTTCTTTCTGATAGAACAGCGTGGCGGAAGGCACCCAGCGTCCCGAACCGGATTGCTGCTGCGCCATCGGAATATCCTTGTCGCCGATACTGGCGCTGACACCGCCCTGGAAGAACAGCTTGATACCAAGATGCGGCGGCGCTTCGGTTTCGGTGCGAAGGTCGCAAAGATTGGTGACGTCGGAATAGTGAACGGTGAGCCCGCTGCGGATCTGTGTCTTTTGGAAGCGACCGCGCAGAAGCGTATCCTCGCCCTGCCGGTTGGATGCGAGCAGGCGGAAGGATTGGTTCTCCTTCTGCAAGTGATCAAAAAAATCCTGCGCCTTGACGAGCGAATTCATCGAACCAGTCCCGTTTTTTGATGCCGCACCGCCACCGTGTGTTCTGCAAACGATATTGAGGCTTTTTCAAACAAGTTCGCGGTGGCCGGACATCCCCTTCGCCGTATAGAGAATAAACATGATTAATTCCATCATATTTTAAACGAGTGTGTGTTTCCGGTCGTTGGACTGGACAGCAGATGCCTCGTGGGTGACTGAGGGACATAATGGTTTCTATTCGAATTCTCCTCCGCGCAGCGGTCGTCACGCCCGCCATTCTCGGAGCGCCCAGCGTCGGCGCGCAGGAACAGACGGCGACTGATCTGCAGAAGATCACCATCACGGCCGATGGCGCGAAGGACAAGGGTCCGGTCGCCAAGCGTTCGCGCTCGGGTACCAAGACCGATACACCGCTCATCGAGACGCCTCAATCAGTCTCCGTGGTGACGCAAGAAGACATCGAGAAGCGCGGCGCGACCAGCGTGGCAGCGGCACTGCGCTATGAGCCGGGCGTCACGACGGGCTCACGACCCGGCGACCGGTTCGACAGCGTCTTCATCCGCGGCTTCGGAGGTTTCGGGGGAGCAGCAAACTACATCCATTATTGGGATGGTCTGAGGCTGCCGACGGGGCTCAATTACAATGTGCCGTCGGTCGATCCATATTTCCTGCAGCGTATCGATATCACCCGCGGACCGGCATCGGTGCTCTACGGCTCCGGCAATCCCGGCGGCCTCGTCAATCTGGTCAGCAAGGAGCCGGAAGCGGAAGCCTCTCACGAGGTGCTGACGCGCTTCGGCAATAATGGTCGCGCTGAAGCGGCTTTCGATTTCACCGGGCCGGTTGAAGGCAATGACCAGCTTCTCTATCGGCTCACCGGCATCGCCACCCAATACGATCTCGGCTTCGACTATTCCGACAGCTCGCGCGTCGCGCTGACTCCATCGGTCACCTGGGCGCCCGACAACGACACGACCTTGACCCTGAAGGCGAGCTATACACGCGATCCGAACGCTGCGCTGACGAACTGGATGCCGGCGCTCGGCACCCTGCAGACGAACCCGAACGGCCAGATCCCCTATGATTTCTTCAGCGGCAATCCGAACTACAACCAGTTCGAACGCACGCAGGCGACGCTGGGATACGAGTTCGAGCAGCACCTGAACGATACCTGGACGGTTCGGCAGAACCTGCGCTTCATGCATAATGAGAGCGAGTTCAAGGCGTACTCTGTCGCGCCGGGCGCCCCATGGGCAAGTGCCGCGAGTTGCGGCGGCGTGAGCTATCTATGCCTTTCGCGCCAGTCGACCCATTATGTCGAACAGTTCAACGCGCTGGCCGTCGACAACCAGGCGCAGGCGGATTTCAATACGGGCGCGCTGGAGCACACCGTCCTGTTCGGCCTCGATTACCAGCAGGTGGACGCGAGCGCGACCTATGGAAACGGCGCAACCACCTATCTGAACTACCTCAACCCCGTGTACGAGGCCGCTCCGAACGTCAAGCTCACCGGGCATCAGGACCAGACGCGCCGGCAGACCGGTGTCTATATTCAGGATCAGATGAAGCTGGACAATTGGTCCTTCGTTCTCGCCGGCCGCCAGGATTGGGCCAGCATCGACAATGCGACGACCAATCTCACCTCGAATGTCACAAGCAATTCCGAGACGACCGACAGCGCCTTCACCTGGAAAGCCGGTCTTCTCTACGAGTTCGATAACGGCATCGCTCCTTACGCCAGCTATTCCACCTCCTTCGACCCGACCACGGGGACCGGCTACGGCGGCGTCAACTTCAAGCCGACGACGGGCCAGCAGTATGAGGTCGGCATCAAGTATCAGCCGCAGAACATGGACGCGCTCTTTACCGTTGCGCTCTACGACCTGACCCAGCAGAACGTGCTGACGACGGACACCGCCCATCCGGGCACCGGAACGAGCATGGGCTGCAGTGCAACGGTGTGCCAGACGCAGACCGGTGAGGTCCGTTCGCGCGGCGTCGAACTGGGAGCGAAGTTCGTGGTGACGGATAACCTCAACCTGATCGCGTCTTACTCCTACAACGACATCAAGGTCACGAAGAGCAACGTTGCGAACGTGGAAGGCAACACGCCTGTCGGCGCGCCGGAGCATATGGCAAACCTTTGGGCCGACTATACGCTGAGCGATGGCCCGCTTGCCGGCCTCGGTTTTGGCGGCGGCGCGCGCTATATAGGCGGCACTTACGGCGACGCCACGAATACGGACGCGATGAAGGTGCCTGGCTACACTCTGTTCGACGCGGCCGTACATTACGACTTCGGCCAGAACAACCCAGAGTTCAAGGGCCTGACGGCCGCGGTCAATGTGACAAATCTCTTCAACAAGGAGTATGTCGCGGCTTGCGCCTCCGCTGCGCAATGCTTCTACGGCACTGGCCGCACGGTTATGGCGACCCTTGCCTATAAGTGGTGACGGAAATGGACGCGGCTATGAGATTGGGCAATTCGATGAGATGCTGCATGCTCGAGATGTTTCGCCTCCTTGTCTTGCTGATCGGGCTAAGCGTTGCGGGCGCGGCGCATGCTGAGCTGTCGCTGACCGATCTCAAGGGCCGCAACGTCACCCTTCAGAAGCCGGCGAGCCGGATTCTGGTCGATGACGGGCGGATGATCATCGCTCTGTCTTTCCTGAGCGACGATCCCATCAGCCTCGTTGCCGCATGGCCGCATGACATCGATCGTTTCGGCCGCGAGCTCTACGCTACCTACCTGGCCAAGTTCCCGGCGATTGACACCTTGCCGAGATCGACAAGCAACACGCAGGACATGGCGGTGGAGCAGGTGATCGCGGCCAAGCCCGATCTGGTGATCCTGTCGCTGCACTCGCGTCCGGCCGAGCAGCAGCTTGCACAGCTCGATGAAGCCGGCATTCCTGTGATCTTCGTCGATTTCTCCGCCGATCCCTTCGTCAATACCGACAAGAGCCTCGATATTCTCGGCAAGGCGATCGGCCGCGATGAACAGGCGCAAAAGGTCGTCGCGTTCCGGCAGCAACAGAAACGCATGCTGATGGACAGGATCAGCAAGGCTGGCGCCCTGCAAAAGCCGGTCGTCTTCATGGAGACGCACGCGTCCACAAATGAAGCATGCTGCAATTCACCGGGTTCGGGCAATGTGGGCCGTTTCATCGATTTTGCCGGCGGCGCCAATATCGGCGCGGTTCTAAAGGGAAGACCATCCGGGCAGATCAGCCTGGAATATGCGCTCGCAACCAAGCCGGATATCTATATCGCCAGCGGCGGCCAGTATATGGAAAAGCGCGGCGGCTTGCTGGTCGGTCCGAACTACAGTGCGTCGGAGACACAGGCGTCACTCGATCGCCTTCTCGCGCGCCCGGGGTTCTCATCGCTACCGGCGATCGAAAAGGGCAATATTCACGGCATTTCCCAACAGCTCTTCAATTCGCCGCTCGATCTTCTGGCACTTGAGCTGATCGCCCGCTGGGTGCATCCCGATCTGTTTGCCGATATCGATGTGGAGGCCGTGCGACAGGAGTTCAACGGCTTCATGGCCGTGCCGCTCACGGGAGCATATTGGACGAAATGACGGGGCGCGATCGCAGCATGAAAAAGCATCACCAGCAATCGGCAGAATGTCCCGAGACATCGATCCGGACACCCTATGTCCTGCCCGGCTGCGAAAGGTTCCGCCAGCGATCGATCGTGAGCGGTCTCGATTACGAGATCTTCGTGTCGGTTCCAGACGTCGAACCGCCGGCATCGGGTTTCCCCGTTCTCTATCTGCTCGATGGCAATTCCGATTTCGTGACCGTCTCGGAAACGATGAAGCGCGTCTCACGGCGCCCACAGGCGACCGGGATATCACCGTCCATTGTCGTTGGCATCGGCTACCCTGATACCGAAAGCTACAACATAGACCGCCGGCAGTTCGACCTCACGCGCCATGCGCCGGATGAGGCGGCTCTACCCGATGCGTCCAGTGGCGCCTGCGGTGGACAGGACGCATTCGTCGCGTTTCTGTGCACGCAGCTACAGCCGCATATCGAGACGGCCTATCCTGCCGATCCGGCCCGCCGGATGCTGATGGGGCACTCGCTTGCCGGCCACTTCGTCCTCGACATATTGAGCCGCCGCCCTGAGTTGTTCTCAGGCTATATCAGCTTCAGCCCCTCCATCTGGTGGGACCGAGCCGGGCTGATGCAGGCGGGCGCCGCGATCCGTGCCCCTACCCCGCTGCGGCTTCATATCTCCGCCGGCCGTTGGGAGCAGGAACTCGCGCCCTGGCAGGACCTGGAAAGCCTGACGGATCGCTATCATCAAGTGCGCGAAGCAAGACGGATGATCGACAACGCGCGAGAGTTTGCGGAGGCCATCCGTCCCGTTGTCGGCGAAAAGGCGGTGAAATTCGAGGTCGGCGCCGACGAGGACCATTCTACGATCGTTACGGTCATGCTCTGTCGCGCATTACGGTTTGTTGCGGCACGATAGGGCGACCGACAAAACCGTGACATCCAGCGCACACACGGCGCACCATTTCCCGCCTCTTGTTTGGCCTGCGGCCGCTTTCCACGGGCCGCAGGCCAAGGCGTCACATATCTCCCTGCGAGATACCGGTGATCGTTTTCGAGATATCCCATAGTCGATCGGCCGCTTGAGGATCCATCGCCCACGGCGCAACGCCCTTGTCTCCCGGCGCCTCTTCCTGAGGTAGAGATATCTCGCAATCTTCGCAGTAGACACCGCCTATCCCGACCAGCTGCGGTGAAGTTGCGGCCCACACACTCGTCGCGGCGCCCTGCTCCGGTGACTTCAAATCGCGGGAGGGATCGACGCGGCGATCACCGTTCTCGTCATAGACATCGAAGGCGTTGATCTCTTCTTCGCTGAGATGGCGGGCGAGGTCCGTCAGGATGACCCCGGGGTGCAAGGAGAACGCCCGCACACCGAATGCCGCTCCACGTTGATCAAGACCAAGCGCGAAAAGCGCATTGGCGGTCTTTGCCTGACCATAGGCTTGCCACTTGTCATAGGGGCGCGCGCGGAAGTCGATATCGTCAAAATCGACCGGGCAGATCTGATGCCCCCGCGAGGAGACCGAGACGACGCGGGCGTTACCCGACTTAACGAGAGCCGGCCAAAGACCGGCCACCAGCCGGAAATGTCCAAGGTGGTTGGTGGCGAACTGGCTCTCATGGCCGTCGACATCGCGGGCCAGCGGCGTTGCCATGATCCCGGCGCTGTTGATCAGGATGGAGACAGCCCTGCCCTGTCCAACAATCCTGTTCGAGAAGGCGGCGATCGATGCGGCGTCGGTGAGGTCCATCGTCTCGATGGTCACGTTCCCTATTCCGGCCAGCGTCCGCACGGCCTTGCCGCGATCGCGCGCCGGAACGATCACATGCGCGCCGGCGCTTGCAAGCGCCCGTGTGGTTTCCACCCCAAGCCCGGAATAGCCGCCCGTCACGATCGCCGTCTTGCCGGTAAGATCGAGGCCCTCGACGACGTTAAGTGCCGTGCTCGCTGCGCCGAATGGCGATCCGATTGGTTTTTGCTCGGACATGTCTTCACTCCTTCGTTCTTCTGGTGTCCGCAACGCATATCGTGTAGATTTTCGGTGACTGCAGCCTGAAGAGTCCGGAATTTTGTCGTGATCGTCCAAAAAATGCATGATGCTCTCTCCGACGTTCTGGGCGCAATCGATGCCCGCGCGCTGTTTTCCGTGCGGTTTGCTGCCTCGGGACCGTGGTCAGTCGCCTTTCCAGCGCCGAGCTATCTGAAGTTCAACGCCGTGCGGCGCGGTGCCGCATGGATTATCGAGGACGGCGCCGCACCGCGCCGTGTTGAGGCCGGAGACTGCCTTGTCGTCAGCGGCAGGTCGTTTACACTTTGCAGCGATCCGAAGGTGCCTTCGGTCCCGGCAAGCAAGGTTTTTGCCAATGCCGGCCTCGATGTGACGATCGGCGAAGGCTCTGACTTCGTGTTGCTCGGCGGAAGTGTCAATCTCGACACGGTAGATGGTTCGCTCTTGACGGATGCGCTGCCACCGCTCGTCGTCATCAAAAGTGACGATGCCGGCCCGATCGGCTGGCTGCTTGAGCAACTGGACCGTGAATGGAACGGTACGGCACCTGGTTCTCGTGTCGCCTGCAACGATCTTTTGCGCCTAACGTTCATTTACGTTCTGCGCGCCTACCTCGCGCAGGACCGCGCTCAGCATCCCGGATGGCTCGCAGGCCTTGCGGACAATCGCCTGGCACCGGCGCTGCGGGCAATCCACGCTGATCCCGCGCACCCTTGGACGGTCGAAACGCTTGCGCGCCTTGTTGGCCAGTCCCGCTCGACGTTTGCCGAACGCTTCAAGGTGACCGTTGGGGCGTCCCCGATGGACTACCTTGTCCGTTGGCGGATGCGGATCGCCGCCGCCCGCCTTCGCCGCGGTGAGGAACCCCTGCCGCGCATTGCGCAGTCGCTGGGCTATGCCTCAGATAGTGCATTTGCTGCGGCATTCCGGCGGGTTCTTATGGAATCGCCCGCGCGATATCGCAGTATACATCGCGCATCCGGTGCAGGAGCGCGGTAACTGTTATCTGCGATATAGGGCGCGGCACTTGTTGTACGCATGATGGCGATATAGCGTATACGCCACCGAAACATTCATTGAAGTCCCATGTCATCGAATTCCGACCGGGTCGACATCGCCCATCGCACCCTGAGACAGGCCATCATCGAGCAGGCGATCAAAGCCGGTACCAAGCTGCCCGAGGATGAGATCGGCAAGCACTTTTCCATGAGCCGTACTCTGGTACGCGCCGTGCTGGCAAAATTGCAGGCTCAGGGGCTGGTCGATACCTATCACAAACGCACAGCCACGGTCGCTCAGCCGAGCCTTGAGGAAGCACGCGATGCATTCGCGGTGCGCCGTGCGCTGGAGCGCGAGGTCATGAAGGCGGTGGTCAAGCGCTGGAGCCCCGCCATCGAGAAGAGCCTGCGCGAACATGTCCAGGAGGAGGAGGGCGCCCATGCCAAGGGCGACGTCCGGCTTTCGACGCGGCTTGCCGGCGAGTTCCATCTGAAGCTTGCCGACCTTGCGGGCAATGCACTCCTGCAGCGCTATCTCTCCGAACTGGTGTCGCGCTGTTCGCTGATCCTTGCCATGTATAGCCGCCCGCATTCGAGCGAATGCGCCATCAGCGAGCACTCCGGGCTTATCGCTGCCCTCAAGAAGGGCGATATCGCCGCCGCTGAGCGCTTGATGGATGATCATCTGTCGTCAGTAGAAAGCCGGGCGCTGTTCGAGGACGAGGCGGCCATTGAGCCTGATCTTGGCTCGATCCTCTCCCGCTTCTCCGCTCGCACCGCGGGCTGACTGCCGCTTTTTCAATCACGTATACATGATTTTGCATTTTATGTAGACGTGGAACCAACCGCGACTACTTGTCGACTTGGGCGCAGCCAGGTGCGACTCGCGTTTATGTCAATGATTCCATAAATTTAACGCCTCGGCGCATCGTTCGATGCGGCAATCGATACGGACTGGCATCAATGTTGCATACGTGATTATAGAGATCATGTAGCCAAGATTGTCATCATGCCACATACGATATCGCCACATACCGAACACCGCCTCGAGCTGCGAGGGATCCGCAAGGCCTATCCGGCCGTGGTCGCCAATGACCGGATCGACCTTTGCGTCCGTCCGGGTGAGATCCACGCCGTCGTCGGCGAGAACGGTGCCGGCAAGTCGACGTTGATGAAGATCATCTACGGCATGGTACGGCCGGATTCCGGCGAGCTCCTGTGGGATGGGCGCGAGGTTTCGATCGCCTCGCCCGCCGATGCGCAGAAGCTCGGTATCGGCATGGTGTTCCAGCACTTCGCGCTGTTCGACACGCTCTCGGTGGCGGAAAACATAGCGCTTGCGCTGCCGGGCCGCCCGCCGATCGAACCGCTGTCGAGAAGGATCGCCGAAGTCGCCGCGCGCTATGGCCTGCCGGTAGAGCCGGAGCGGCATATCTACACGATGTCAGTCGGCGAGCGGCAGCGGGTCGAGATCATCCGCGCGCTTTTGCAAAATCCGCGCCTGCTCATTCTCGACGAGCCAACCTCTGTGTTGACGCCGCAGGCGGTCGAAACGCTCTTCGTCACGCTGCGCCAGATCGCGGCCGAGGGATGCAGCATTCTCTATATCAGCCACAAGCTGAACGAGATCAGGGATCTCTGCGATACCGCGACCATCCTGCGCGGCGGCCAGGTCACCGGCATGTGCGACCCTAGACAGGAAAGCCCAGCCTCGATGGCCCGCATGATGATCGGCGCCGATCTCCCGAGCTTTCGCCATCGCGGCGACACGTCGGCCGGCAAGACGCGTCTCAGCGTTTTCCGCCTGACGCTCCCTACCCAAGATCCGTTCGGCACGGCACTTGGCGACATTAGCTTTGCGGTGCGCGGCGGCGAAATTCTCGGCATTGCCGGCGTCTCGGGCAACGGTCAGCAGGAACTGCTGGGAGCACTCTCGGGCGAAACGCCGCTATCGAATGCCGATGCAATCACCATCGACGGCAAGCCAGCGGGCCACCGCGATCCGGCCGGCCGGAGGCGGCTTGGCCTCTGCTCCGTTCCCGAGGATCGGCTGAAGCAGGGCTCGGTCCCCTCGCTGCCGCTCCTAGAGAACGTGCTGCTCACCGCCAATCGCAACGGCGCTATTCGCGCCGGTCTCATCCGCTTCGATCGCGTTAAGGCCTATGCCGAGCGCTGCATTCAGGCCTTCGACGTCAGGACGCCAAGCGCCCAGGCGCGGTCCGGCAGCCTGTCCGGCGGCAACCTTCAGAAGTTCATCATCGGCCGCGAGATCCTGCAGGAGCCGGGCGTGCTGATCGTCTCGCAGCCGACCTGGGGTGTGGACGTCGGAGCGGCACTCATCATCCGCCAGGCGCTGCTCGACCTGCGCGATCGGGGTGCGGCGATCGTCGTCATCTCCGAGGAACTCGACGAACTCTTCGAGATCTCCGACAAAATCGCCGTCATCGCCGGCGGCCGGCTGACGGCGGCCATACCGATTGCCGAGGCAAACCGCGATGCGATCGGCATTGCCATGTCCGGCCAAAGTGCCGGCGACGAGCCAGACGAACGCGCCAGCAAGGAGCTTGCCCATGCGCTTTGAACCGCGCCCCAATCCTTCGCGCATCATGACCCTGATGTCGCCAGTCATAGCGATCGCGCTGACGTCGATCGTCGCCATGGCGCTCTTCGCGCTCGCCGGCCAGAACCCACTTGCAGCGCTGATTGTCCGCGCCACTCGCAGATCTTTACGGCTTCGGCGAGCTGCTGATCAAGGCCGCCCCTCTGGTACTGATCGGCGTCGGGCTCGCAATCGGCTTTCGCGCCGGGATCTGGAATGTCGGCGCCGAAGGGCAGTTGACCGTGGGCGTCATCTTCGCCGGTTATGTCGCGCTGAAGTTTGGGCCGACCGGCGGTTGGTGGGTTCTGCCCTTGATGGTGATCGCCGGCGCCTTCGGCGGCATCTTCTGGGCAGCCATCCCGGCGCTGTTGCGCGTCAAGTTCAACGCCAGCGAAATCCTCGTAAGCCTGATGTTGAACTACGTAGCGGCCCTCTGGCTGTCCTGGCTGATCTTCGGCCTCTGGCGCGATCCGGCTGGGTTCAACTTCCCGCAATCGGAACCGCTGTCGCCGGATGCCCTCTTCCCGATCCTGATCGCAGACACGCGCGCCAATGTCAGCGTGCTCTTCGCGCTCGGGGCGGTCATCGTGGGATGGCTGTTCATGAACCGCAGCTTCGCCGGCTTCCAGCTCAAGGTCACTGGCCTCTCCGAAGGCGCCGCGCGCTATGCGGGTTTCGGCGTCAGCCGTGCGGTCTGGATCGGCATGCTGGCAAGCGGTGCGGCGGCCGGCATCGCAGGCGTCGGCGAGATCGCCGGCCCGCTTGCCCAGATCTTCCCGACTGCCTCGCCCGGCTATGGCTACGCGGCGATCATCGTTGCCTTTCTCGGGCGGCTGCACCCGGTGGGCATCCTGCTCTCCGGCCTCTTGATGGCGCTGCTCTACCTCTCGGGCGATGTCGCGCAGATGTCGCTCGGCATGCCATCCTCGATTACCGGCCTGCTGCAGAGCACGCTGCTGTTCTTCCTGCTGACGACGGATGTCTTCATTCAATACCGCATCCGTTTCCAGTCCTCCAACCGGCAGGGAGCCGCCGCCTGATGGATCAGTTCCTTCCCATTCTTGTGGCCACGCTCGTTGCCGGCACGCCCCTGATCTATGCAGCACTCGGCGAACTCGTCGCCGAACGTTCCGGCGTGCTAAACATGGGCGTCGAGGGCATGATGGTCATCGGCGCGGTTATTGCCTTCATCGTGATGATGGCGACCGGCAGCCTGTGGCTCGCAGTAGTCGCGGCCATGCTGGCGGCGATGTTGCTCGCCCTCATGTTCGCGGTTCTCGCCGTCGGCTTCCGCGCCAATCAGATCGCGGTCGGGCTGGCATTGACGATTTTCGGCACCAGTCTCGCCTCGTTCATCGGCAAGCCCTACATCGGCATGGCGATCGTGATGGAGCCTTCGACAGCATCAAGGATTGCCGCGAAAATCCCGCTGCTGGGCGTCATTCTCGGCCAACTTCATCCGCTGGCCTGGCTGTCCTGGGCCTTCTTCGCCGGCGTCTGGTATTTCCTCAACCGCAGCCGCAGCGGGCTGATCCTGCGCGCGATCGGCGAATCGCCCACATCCGCCCACGCGCTCGGCTATCCCGTTAACATGATCCGCTACCTCGCCACGCTTTTCGGCGGCGCAAGCGCCGGCATTGCGGGCGCCTACGTATCGATCGTCTACACCTCGCTTTGGACCGAGGGACTGATTGCCGGGCGTGGCTGGATCGCCGTGGCACTGGTCGTCTTTTCCACCTGGCGGGCGGGACGCTGCTTCCTCGGCGCCTATCTGTTCGGCGGCGCCACGATCGCCCAGCTCTTTGCCCAGAGCGCCGGCATCGGGCTGCCGTCCGAGCTCATGTCCGCCCTTCCCTATCTCGTCACGATCGTCGTGCTGGTGCTGATCTCGCGCAACGCCGCGCTGATGCGCCTCAACGTCCCAGCTTCCCTCGGCAAGCCATTTGCCGCCGAGGGCTGAAACAGCCGTCCATCACTTAAACCAAACAACAACAGAGGGAACCGAAATGACCACATTTTCCAGACGCGACTTCCTGAGAACCAGCGCGGCCGGCGCGCTTGCGATCGGCGCGGGTGCCAAACCGCTTTTCGCCGCCGAAGAGCCGCTCAAGGTCGGTGTCATCCATATGGGCGCCATCTCCGATACCGGCTGGGAATACTTCCAGGCCAACGCATGGAAAGCGCTCGAAAAGGAATTCGGCGACAAGGTGAAGGTGACGGTGCTTGAAAACATCGCACAGGTTCAGGATTGCGAGCGCCTGTTCCGCCAGCTTTCCGCACAGGGCAACAAGCTGATCTTCGGCACCACCTTCTCGCAATATGCCTCGCTGAAGAAACTGGCTCCGATGTTGCCCAAGTCGCATTTCGAATGCTGCGCCGGCATCGAGGCGGGCAGCAATCTCGGCGTCTTCGAAGCCCGCCACTATGAGGGCACCTACCTCACCGGCATCGCCGCCGGCCGCACCACCAAGACCAACGTTCTCGGCTGGGTCGGCGCCTTCCCGGTGCCGCAGGTCATCTACAGCCTGAACGCCTTCCTGCTCGGCGCCCGCTCGGTCAACCCCGACGTGACGCTGAAAGTTGTCTGGGCCAATGCCTGGGTCGATCCCGGCAAGGAAAAGGACGCCGTCGCGGCACTGATCGCGCAGGGCGCAGATGTCATCTCCGGCAGCCCCAACACGCCGGTGCAGGGACTGGCCGCCGAGGAGAAAGGCGTCTGGTCGATCGGCTCGACCGGCGATTTCTCCGCCTATGTAAAGAAGAAGCAGCTGGTTTCTTTCGAACTGGATTGGAGTGCCGCCCATATCAACGCTGCCAAGGCCGTCATGGCCGGCGACTGGAAGGCGGAAAGCCGCTGGCTGGGTCTCGGGCCGGGCGGCTACGTCAAGATGACGACGAGCAATCCGGAACTGCCGGAATCGGTCGCCGCCGAAATGAAGGCCGCCGAAGCCGCGATCATCAGCGGCAAGCTGAAGCCCTTTGCCGGTGAGATCAAGGATCAGAAGGGTGACGTGAAGGTCGCCAAGGGCCAGGAACTCGCCGATGCCGACATTAAGGGCATGACCTGGCTGATCGAAGGCGTGCAGGGCACCCTGCCGCAGAACTGATCGGCGCGCCGCTCCGATCGAACGACATCGTTCCTCCCCTGATGAATGGGGAGGAGCATCAAAAATGACGATAGAACAAAGACATCAAGGGAGACCCCGGTGACCGAAACACTTTTCACGAACGCCAAGCTGGCCGACGGCACGCTCAACGACATCCTCGTCTCGGACGGCCGCATCACGACAATCAATAAGGCCGGCAAGAGCGCGGCCGCCGCCAAGACCGTCGATATTGCCAGCGCGCTTCTGGTCCCGAGTTTCGTCGAGGGGCACATCCATCTCGACACCAGCTTCTACGGCGACAAGTGGATTCCGCACAAAGCCTGCACCAACGGCTTTGACGTGCATGAGCGCGTCGCCTTCCAGGCCGAGAACATGGCGGCCGCAGCACCGATGGACGAGCGCTCCCGCAAGCAGCTCGACCTCTGCATCGCAAACGGCGCCCTGCAGATGCGCAGCCATGTGATGGTCGACGGCTCGGTGGGGCTGAAATCGCTGGAGACAATTCTTGCCGTACGCGAAGCCTACAAGGATATCATCGACATACAGCTCGTTGCGTTTCCGCAGAGCGGCATTCTGAAAAGCCCCGGCACGCCTGAACTGATGGACGAGGCGATCGGCATGGGCGCCGATCTCGTTGGCGGGCTTGATCCGCTCTCCTTCGACCGTGACATCAAGGGGCATCTCGACGTGGTCTTCGGCATTGCCGAAAAGCGCGGCGTCGATGTCGACATCCATCTCCACGACGCCGGAACGATGGGCGCGATGACCATCGAGGAAATCTGTGCCCGTACCGTAGCACTTGGCATGCAGGGGCATGTCGCCGTCAGTCACGCCTATGGTCTCGGCGACCTTGGACCGGACGCAATCAAGAAGATCGCCGCGCTGATCGCCAAGAGTGGCGTCGCAATCATGACCAACGCGCCGGGCAACCACAACTTCCCGCCGGTGGCGCTGCTGCGCGCGGCCGGCGTCACCGTCTTCTCGGGCAACGACAATATCCGCGATTCCTGGTGGCCCTTCGGCGATGGCGACATGCTGCGCCGCGCCGAAATCATCGCCTATCGCTCCGGTTTCTACACGGATACGGAACTCGCCGCCGCTTTCGACGTGGTGACTGCAGGCGGCGCCAAGGCGCTCAACCTCGAAGGCTATGGCATCGCCATCGGCGCAAAAGCCGATTTCGTGACGCTCGCGGCCGAGCATATCCCGGAAGCCGTCGTCGCCATTCCGAAGCCGCGCCGCGTCTTCAAGGGGGGCCAGCTGGTTGCCGAGAACGGAGCCGTGGTCCGCTGATGAACTACCGGAGCCGGCAGACCAAAACAGCCGTCGCACAATCGCGCGACGGCATGGTGACGGCACCGCATTGGCAGGCGAGCGAGGCTGGCGCCAAGGTGCTGGCGCGCGGCGGCAATGCGATCGAAGCGCTGGTCGCCGCGGGTGCCGCGCTCGCCGTCACCTACCCGCATTTCTGCGGTCTCGGTGGCGACGCCGTCTGGATGGTTTGCGACCAGGATGGCGACGCGCGGACCTTCCTCGGCATCGGTCAGGCTGCCGCCAATGCCGAGATCAACGGCCCGATCCCGCCGCGCGGTCCCGCTTCGACGCTGACGACCGCCTGCTTGGTCGATAGCTGGGAGAAGGTGCTCGATCACTCCACGACGGTCTGGGGCGGCTCCGAGCAACTTGCCGCATTGCTCGACGATGCCATCACGCTCGCCGAAGACGGCTTTGCCGTCAGCCCGTCCCAGACGTTCTGGCACGATTTTCGCGCCGGAGAATCAGAGACATGGCCGGGCTTTCGCGACCTCTTCCAGCGCGACGGCATCCAGCGCCAGCCGGCTTTGGCGCAAACCCTCAAGGCCATCGCTGAAAATGGCGCCAGAGAATTCTACGAGGGCGCGTTGGCGGACCGTATAGCTAGCGGCCTTGCCGCCGTAGGCTCACCGCTGACGGCCGCCGATCTCGTGGCAACGCGGACGCGTATCGTCGATCCGGTGCGGCTCGGCTATGGTGACACCGTTCTGCTAGCGCCACCGCCGCCGACGCAGGGCGTTACCACCCTTGGCATCATGGCTGTGCTTGGCCAGCTGGCGCCGAAGGATAAGGCACCTGAGAGCGCTGCCTATTACCATGCGCTTGTGGAATCCGTGAAACAGGCTTTCCTTGATCGTCACCTGATCGCGGATCCGGAGTTTGGCGACGATGCCACGAAAATGCTTCTCGATCCCGCGCACCTCGCCGCAAAGGCTGCGGCGATCGATCCCAACCGCGCCGCCGAGTGGCCAGCCCCCTACAAGCAGGGCGACACGGCACTTCTGGCAGCAGTCGATGCCGAAGGCCGGGCCGCCTGCGTGCTGCAGAGCATCTATTTCGATTGGGGCAGCGGCGTGGTCGCCGGCGACACCGGCATTCTATGGCAAAACCGGGGTGCAGCCTTCAGCGTCGATCCAGCAAGCCCGAATTGCATTCAGCCTGGCAAGCGACCCTTTTACACGCTGAACCCGGGCCTCGCGCTCAAGGGCGGACGCCCGCATCTGGTGTACGGAACGCAGGGTGCTGATGGCCAGCCGCAGACGCTGGCGCTGCTGCTCAGCCTGCTGATTGACCATGGGCTTGATCCGCTGGCAGCCCTTTCAAGGCCGCGCTTCCTGCTCGGCCGCACCTTCTCGGATAGCCGTGACAACCTGAAGCTTGAGGAGAATATCGGTGCAGATACGCTGGCAGTCCTTGGCTCCATGGGCCACGAAGTCGCGACAATAGACCCGCTCAGCCCGCTTGGCGGCCAGGCAGGTGTCATCCGCATCCACGAAAACGGACGAATGGAGGCCGCGCACGACCCGCGCAGCGATGGCGGAGCCATCGGACTATGAGCAGCATGTTCAATAATCTCTTTGACCTCGTCATCCGCGATGTCCGTATCGAGGAAGATGGTGCCCTCGTCGATATCGCCGTGCGTGATGGCCTGATCGCCGCGATCGAGCCGAACCTTCGTTGTGATGCCGTCTCGAGCTTCGACGGCAAAGGCAGCTTCGCGTTCGGCGGCTTCGTGGATACGCATGTGCATCTGGACAAGGCCTGCATCCTCGATCGCTGCTCGATCTGCGAGGGAACGCTTGCCGAGGCGGTGCGCGAGACAGCACGCGCCAAGCCCGGCTTTACCGAAGACGACGTTTACCAGCGAGCCGCCCGCGTCGTCGAGAAGGCGATAGCACATGGCACGGTGCGGATGCGGACCTTCGTCGAGATCGACCCCCGCGCCGGCCTTCGCTCCCTTGAGGCGATCAAGCGCATCAGGGCGGAATACGCCTTTGCGATCGATGTCGAGATCTGTGCCTTTGCGCAGGACGGTCTCACCAACGAGCCCGAAACCTTGGGCATGCTCGACGCAGCACTCGCCGACGGCGCCGATCTGATCGGTGGCTGCCCCTACACCGACCCCGATCCCGAGGCCCACATCGCCAGAATCTTCGAACTCGCGGTGAAACACGACGTCGCCGTCGATTTCCATCTCGACTTCAGCCTCGACCCCGACAGAACCGACCTGCCCGCCGTTATCGCGGCCACGAAGCGTCACGGTTGGCAAGGCCGGGTCTCGATCGGCCACGTCACCAACCTCTCGGCATTGCCGGAGGCATCGGTAATCGAGATTGCGAAGAACCTCTCCGAGGCAGCGATCGCACTCACCGTCCTGCCGGCCACGGACCTCTTCCTCAACGGCCGCGCTCACGACCATCTGGTGCCGCGCGGCGTCGCGCCCGCCCATATCCTCGCCGCGCACGGCGTCGTTACCTCGATCGCCACAAACAACGTCCTCAACCCCTTCACGCCCTTCGGCGATGCCTCGTTGATCCGGATGGCCAATCTCTATGCCAACGTGGCGCAACTCTCGCGCGACGCCGAAATTGAAGGGGTGTTCGACATGGTCGGGCGATCCGCCGCGCGCCAGCTCGGCACTCCCTACGGCCTTACGGTGGGCAAAGAAGCTACGATCATTCTCGTCGACGCAGCCGGGCCGAAGGCGGCCCTGCGCGAAATCGGCAGGATTGTCGTCGGCTGGAAAGGCGGCCGCCAGAGTTTTCACAATGGCGACCCGCAAGTTCACAAACCGCATCGACAGTGCGATTATCCAAATCAAGCAATAACTTGCATGACGAAGCTCAGCGATCCGGTATAGATGGTGATCATCTAATCAACAGCAGCCGGACCTCCCGTGGATCAGATACTCGCCATTCGAACATTTGTCCGCGTCGCCGAGGCCGGCTCGTTTGCCAAAGCTGCGGACACGCTGAACCTGCCCCGCTCCTCCGTCAGCAAACTCGTGCAGGATCTTGAGGGGCATCTCGGGACCAAGCTGGTCGAGCGCACCACTCGTTCGGTCACGATGACCACCGAAGGTGTGGCCTATCACGAGCGCGCGCTGAAGCTGCTCGCCGATCTTGATGACATGGACGGCACGGTCGCCGGCTCCCGCAGCGCGCCCAAGGGAAAGTTGCGCGTCGATATCGGCTCCGTTCTGGCAAACCAAATCCTCATCCCCGCGCTTTCCGACTTTCAGCACCAGTATCCTGATATCGATCTCATGCTCGGCGTCAGCGATCGACCCGCCGACCTCGTGAGTGAGGGGATCGATTGCGTCATCCGCGGCGGGGCACTGAGTGACTCATCGATGAAGACGAGAAAACTGTGCGAGTTGGACTACGTCATTTGCGCTTCGCCCAGCTATCTGGATGGCCTGCAGTTGCCGGAGCGGCCCGAGGATATCGAGAAGCATCGGATCGTCAGCTACTTCTCCGCCTCATCCGGAAAGCGATTTGCATTGCGGTTTCAACGCGGCGGTGAGCGAAGCGAGTATCTCCCGACTTCCAGCGGGATTTCCGTCAACGAGAGCACCGCGCATTTGAACGCGCTGCTGTCAGGGCTGGGGATCGGCCAGAGCTTCGGATTTCTCGCAAGACCGCACTTCGAGAGCGGCGCGCTGGTCGAACTGTTGCCTGTGTGGAAGCCGGACAATCATCCGCTGCACCTCGTCTACCCAGCCGACCGTTTTCCAAACCCGCGGCTGCGCGCCTTCACGGAGTGGGCGGCGAAAGTATTCGAGGCCGTCGATGCCAGACGCAATGTGACGACGGAGACCATCCATCCCCATGGATAATGTCTCCACCCTGAGCGGCTTCTCGCCGCCAAGCTGACGAACTAACTTCTCCTCATCGGACGGCAACGAGGCCAACAGCCAACGCCATCTCCCGAACAGTTTCAGAATTTCACCAGGCCGCGCATTCGGGCTGAACCCTTTCGCGCGCCCAGCATCAGGAGAGTAGAATGACCAAAAGACTTGAAAACAAGATCGCCGTCGTCACCGGAGCAACCAGCGGCATCGGCCTCTCGACCGCCAAGCTGTTCGCCGCCGAAGGCGCTCGCGTCTACATCACCGGCCGCCGCAAGGATGCGCTGGACAAGGCAGTGGCCGAGATCGCCCATGGCGCGGTTGGCGTACAGGCCGACTCCTCCAATAACGCTGATCTCGACAAGCTGTTCGCCCAGGTTAAGGCGGAACAGGGCCGCCTCGACGCCCTCGTCGTCAACGCCGGTGGCGGCAGCATGCTTCCGCTTGGCCAGATCACCGAGGAACAGGTCGACGACACCTTCGGCCGCAACGTGAAGGCCGTGATCTTCACCGTGCAGAAGGCGCTTCCGCTTTTGGGCAAGGGCTCGTCGGTCGTTCTGACCGGTTCGACCGCAGGCACCGAAGGCACCGCTGCCTTCTCCGTCTACTCCGCCTCCAAAGCCGCCGTCCGCAACTTGGCCCGCTCCTGGGCGCTAGATCTCAAGGGTACCGGCATCCGCGTCAACGTCGTCTCGCCCGGCGCCACACGCACACCCGGCCTCGTCGAACTCGCCGGCGACGACAAGGAACAGCAGCAGGGCCTGCTCGACTATCTCGCCTCGCGCATCCCGCTCGGCCGTGTCGGCGAGGCCGAGGAAATCGCCAAAGCAACCCTGTTCCTCGCTTCCGACGACGCAAGCTTCGTCAACGGCGCCGAACTCTTCGCCGATGGCGGCCAAGCTCAGGTCTAACCCACAGCGTGGAGCGGCGAACAGCCGCTCCACGTCTCATTCTAAAGGAGAGCCCGCGATGCGTGCGGCAGTCTATTTCAAGCATGGGAAGCCTGAGGACGTTCTTCAGACAGTCGACGTCGAAGATCCCAAGCATCCCGAACACAACGAAGTGCTCATCCGGGTGCTTCTCCGGCCGGTCCACCACGGCGACCTTCTTGGTATAGCAGGACGCTACCAGCCGGGAGCGATGGTTCCGAATGAAGGCGTACGCGTCGGCTTTGAAGGCTACGGCATCATCGAGGAAGCAGGCAGTGGTGTCGATCTGAAACCCGGCACACGCGTCGCCTTCTTCCCCGGCCGAGGCGCGTGGAGCGAAAAGGCTATCGTCTCGGCCGAATACGTCACCGAAATCCCCGATGACGTATCTGACGAAGCCGCTGCCCAACTTCACGTCAATCCGCTGACGACCGCGCTTCTCTTGCGGGCCGTCGAGACATCCGGCGCGAAACCGGGCCGCGACGTCGTCGTTCTCACCGCCGCGGGTTCCGCGGTCGCCAGACTGGTGATCGGGCTGCTGCTCGATCGCGGCTTCGACGTGGTCGGCGTTATCAGGCGCGAAGCCGGCGTGAACGAGCTCAACGTCGTGTTTCCGGATCTGCCGGTCGTTTCAACTGACAAGCCCGGCTGGCAGGACAAGGTCGTTGCGGCCGCCGATGGCCATCCCATCGGCGTCGTGCTCGACCCTGTTGGCGGCGAGACCGCCAGTGCGGCAGTCGGGCTGCTCGCCCAAGGCGGCAGCCTGGTATCCTACGGCGATCTTTCCGGACAGCCGATCTCGGTGCCCGCACTTTACTTTTCGACACGCGACATCCGGATGTCAGGAGTGACGGTCGGTCGGTGGGCGGGCTTGCCCGTAGACGTCCGCAAGGCCGATCTCAAGCTGGCGCTTGAGCTCGCAGCCGGCAAGCCGGAGCTCTTTCAGGTCGAGCAGGCGTTCGATCTCGCGGATGTCGGCAAAGCTGCCGCACTTGTCGAAAAGCCCGGCAAATCCGGCACGGTTCTGATCGCGTCACGCTAGGCGCCGTGCAACCGCAAAACACTATCCGCAATCAAAGGAGAAAACGGCCATGGCCGACCACGACAAAACCCTGCCGACGAACATGCTCGTCAGCGCCTACTATCGCGTTCACCCCGAAGATCGGCAGACCTTCATCGACGCGGTGATCCCGGACATGAAGGCGGCAGCCGAGATCGCGGGATGCATCTTTTACGCCTTCGCGCAGGATCTGACGGATCCGAACACCTTCCACCTTGTCGAGGGCTGGAGAGACGAGGCCGCCTATGAGGCGCATGAAAACTCTCCAATCTTCCTCAAGGCTCTGAGCACGGTGGTGAAGAATGTCCGGATCCTCGACCGACAGGGTATCCGCTACGATGTCGCGAAGCAGCACATCGATGACCCACGCGGCCGCGTCTCCTGACGCCATCGGGATCGGATCGCGATCCCCAAGCGGACGCTTCCGATCCAGAAACGCTTGAACGCCGGCTCAAACAGCTATCCAATCCAGGAATAAGAAATGACCGCCCAATCAACCGTCGCAACGCGCCGACGCATTCTTCAGTTCGCCCTTGCAGTACCCGCCGTAGCATCGCTGACATCCCAGGCGGTTGCGGCGCCGGTGGAGCCGGTTCCTCTGCCAGCAACCGATGCGGTCACACCTTTCAAAGTTTCCGTTCCGCAGGCCACCATCGACGATCTGAAGCGCCGCCTCGAGAATACACGATGGCCCGACCAGGAAACCGTCTCGGACTGGTCACAAGGCGTTCCGCTCCACAAGGCGAAATCATTGATCGCCTATTGGGAGCGCAAGTATGATTGGCGGAACTTCGAGAAGCGCATCAATGCGTTTCCACAGTTTCGCACCCGGATCGATGGTCTCGGCATCCATTTCATCCATGTGAAATCGAAGCATGAGAACGCCCTGCCGATCATTCTGACCCATGGATGGCCGGGATCAGTCGTCGAATTCCTCAAGGTCATCGGCCCCCTTACCGACCCGACCGCGCACGGTGGCTCGGCTGAGGACGCTTTCCACGTCGTCATTCCCTCGCAGCCCGGTTTCGGCTTCTCCGACAAACCGACGTCGGAAGGGTGGACCGTGGTTCGGACGGCCAATGCCTGGGCCACGCTGATGAAGCGCCTCGGCTACGACAGGTGGGTCGCGCAGGGCGGAGACTGGGGATCGGGCGTCACACATGCGCTCGCACATGCCCGTCCCGACGGGCTTATGGCAGCTCATGTGAACTGGCCGCTGGTCTTTCCGGAGAAATTCCCCGAGAACCCGACGCCCGAGGAAAAGGCCGCTATGGACGCGGCGGCGAAGTTCGCGAACGATCAGTTCGGCTACTTCAAGGAACAGGCAACGCGGCCCCAGACCATCGGATATGCGCTCGCGGATTCGCCTGTCGGTCAGGCAACCTGGATCTACGAGAAGTTCCAGGCTTGGACCGACAATCGCGGCGAGCCGGAAGACGCGCTGACGGTCGATGAGATGCTCGACGACATCTCGCTATACTGGTTTACCGACACGGCCGCCTCGTCCGCTCGCATCTACTGGGAAAACGCCCGCAATGGCGGCGGCTTCGACGCCGGCCGGATAGAACTCCCGATGGCTGCCACGATCTTTCCGAAGGAAATCTACCGGGCGCCAAAGGTATGGGCCGAAGCCCACTGGCCCAATCTCTTTTACTGGAACGAGGTCGACAAGGGCGGGCACTTCGCCGCCTTCGAGCAACCCGACCTCTTCGCGCAGGAAATGCGCAAGGCTTTCAGGTCCGTCCGCTGATCCAACTCTAACAAAGCCAAGGAAACAACATGTCTACCAACGAAGAAATCATCCGCGAACTCTACCGGACCGCCGAAGTGAAGGATGTGGCGGCATTCGTCGCCCTCTTCGCCGAGGGCGGCTATTTCTGGGACGTGTCGGCTGGCGCGAAATATTACGGCGCCGACATCGGCAAGACCGTCAACATCTACGCCACCGCCTTCCACGACATGCACCGCGAGCTCGGAAATTTCTACGTGACCGACGACGTGGTCATCGTGGAACTGACCCTCAACGGCACCCATACCGGCCCTCTCGCGCTGGCAGCCGGCACGATTGCGTCCACAGGCAAGGAAATGCACGCGCCGTGCTGCGACGTCTTCCATCTGAAGGATGGCAAGGTGACGTCCTTCCATTGCTACACTGCCGCGACGATCATCTTCGGCCAGCTTGGCGTCCCGGGAAACCTTGGCGGGTCCCTCCAGCAAGCGTGAGAAAATAATTTGCTCCCCTCGGGAATGGAATCTGCGCCCGGGTGTCTACCTCGATGTAACAACAAGGAAGAAGCCGATGAACCTCTGGTCCTCCCGAAAGTCGATGGCTCTTGCGGCCTCCATTCTGGCAACAGCGGGCGCCTGCGCTGCCTTCGCCCATGACCCCTCGCAGCACGAGCATTCGGCGATACAGATGGATGATGCCGGGTCTGAGGCGGCCTACCTCGCGGAAAACGACGCGGCCATGAACAAGATGATGGCGGACATGGAGGTCAAGCCATCAGGCGATGTCGACCGCGACTTCGTGGCGATGATGACGCCCCATCACCAGGGCGCCATCGAGATGGCACTCGCAGTTCTCAAATACGGCAAGAACGAACAGCTTAAGCGCATCGCGCAGGAGATCATCGTGGATCAGCAGCAGGAGATCGCGGCCATGAAGCTTGCGATCGGCGATCCGCTCCCCCCATCCGAAGCGGCCCCAACCCAGGTCGCGCCGGAGACTACCCCCACCGGATCCACACCCAGCAAGACCATGCAGGGCATGGACCCCAACATGAAGATGTAAGCCAGAGGTCCTCCCAATGAACATTCGGACATCTTTTGCCGCCAGCTTGCTGGCGGGCAGCATGCTATTGCCTTTTTCCGCCTTCGCCGCACAAGCACCCTTTGCCGCCGCTGATCCGGACATTCCCGTCAGCAGCAAGGACCGCGTCTATGCCGCCGAGCAATTCTCCAATACCGTGTCGGTAACCGATCCCGCGACCAACAAGCTGCTCGGTGTCATCAAGCTCGGCGATCCACAGCCCGGCAACCTCTCGCCGCTCTACAAGGGCCAGGTGCTGGTCCACGGCATGGGTTTCTCGCCCGACAAGAAGACGATCGCGGTGGTCTCGATCGGCTCGAACTCGGTGACCTTCATCGACACTGCAACGAATGCGGTAAAGCACACCACCTATGTCGGCCGCTCGCCGCACGAGGCATTCTATACGCCCGATGGCAAGGAAGTATGGGTGACGGTCCGTGGTGAGGACTATATCTCCGTCATCGACGCCGCTACCCTCGAAGAGAAGACGCAGATTAAGGTGCCTGCAGGGCCTGGCATGCAGATCTTCTCGCCTGACGGCAAGTACGGCTACATCTGCTCATCCTTCAATCCGGAGACCGTCGTCGTCACCGTCGCCGATCACCAGATCGTCGGCCATGTGAAGCAGGCGAGCCCATTCTGCCCCAATATCGCGGCCTCGCCTGATGGAAAGCAGGTCTGGTTTACGCTGAAAGACATAGGCAAGACCCAGGTCTTCAATGCCCAGCCGCCCTTCGATCTGATCCAGACGATCGATACCGGCCCGATCACCAACCACGTCAACCTAGTCACCAACAAAAACGGCAGCTTCGCTTACATCACCGTCGGCGGCCTCAACGAGGTCAAGGTATTCCGCACCGACAATTTCGAGCAAGTCGCGACAATCCCCGTCGGCAAACTGCCACACGGTATCTGGCCCTCCGGCGACGGCACGCGCGTCTATGTCGGCCTTGAAAACGCCGATGCGATGGCCGCAATCGATACGCTGACCAACAAGGTCATCGCGACGATCCCGATCGGCCAGGCGGCACAGGCCGTCAACTATGTGCCGAATGCCGTTCCTGAAGGCGACGGCATGCAGAACTTGCAGCCGCTCGGCACCGCAGGCGTCGCCGCCCATCTGACGCTGTCGGCAATGGGCGACAAGGACAAGACAGCGCCGACGAGCGTTACGCTCTTCGACCAAGGCCTGACGCAGGTGTTGCAGGCATCGGTGACTGGGCTGGAACCGAAGACGATGTACGTACTGGCACTCTCCGACAAGGCCGATGGCAGCGGCCCCCTTCAAGGCCTCTCCAACTTCACGACGAACCCGGCCGGTTCCGCGATCGTCAACGCAGTCGGCCCGATCCGACAGATCGTCGAATCCAAGCACAAGGATGAACGCAGGTATATCGTCGTTGCCTCATCAGTCGACGGCAAGCCCGGCAAAGTCCTGCAGGTGCAGGCCGACTGATGTGACCCGACTGGCATAAATAAGACGGCCCGCAGCTTGACTACGGGTCGTCCACCCTCAAGGATTTGAGACATGGATGATCTGCTGACGCAGGTAGAGCCGATGATCCCGGCGCTGAGGCGATACGCGCGCGGCTTGATCCGCGATCGCGAAACGGCTGACGATATCGTCCAGGATTGCCTCGAGCGGGTCGTCACGAACTGGACGCACCGACGCGATGCCAATGCCCGCTCCTGGGTATTTGCCATCCTGCACAATCTCGCGGTCAACAGGATACGCCAGGAGGCCAGGCGCGCTGGTCGCGTCACGATCGACGAGATGCCGGAAGCGACCACAGCGGTCGATGCCAGCCAGGACAGCACGTTGTTCGGCCAGGACGTTCTTGCGGCCATCGAGGGGTTGCCGCCGGACTATCGGAGCATCCTGCTTTTGGTCGCGGTCGAGGACTTGAGCTATGCCGAGGCAGCGTCGGTGCTTAACGTGCCCGTCGGAACAGTGATGTCACGCCTGTCTCGCGCACGAGAGCAATTGAGACTTATTCTTGAGACAAGACCAGCAAGCGCCAAACCTGTTGGTCCATTTATCCGGAGGGTCACATGACGAATAGACCGATCAATGAAGACGACCTTCAGGCTTTTGTCGATGGAGCCCTCGATGCAGAACGGCACCAGGAGGTAGCTGCCTTCCTTGAAACGAACCAGGATGCCGCGAAGCGTGTTTTAGCCTATCAACAAGGTTCTACGGCGCTTAGATCGGCCCTGCGTCCGATCGCAGCAGAGCCTATACCAAGCCGGTTGAACCTCGCGAACATCATCGAGAAACAACGCCCCGCGAAGCAAAGCCGAGTTGCTCCGATGGCGGCCGCTGCCGTCATCCTTTTGGCAATCGGCGCTTCAGGCGGCTGGCTGTTAAAAGGCTACAGCACGCCTCCGACGGAAGGGGTCACCGCCTTGGCGCAGGAAGCGTCGGCGAGTTACAGCGCGTTCGCCGCTGATCGCCTGCGACCGGTCGAGGTCAGGGCGGACGGCGGCGGCGATCTGAAAAATCTGGTTTCCGTTACGATCGGTGCCTCGGCCATTATCCCCGATCTCAGCAAGGCTGGCTATCGCCTGATGGGCGGCCGCGTCGTCCCGACGCCGCATGGATCCGGGCTCATGCTGATGTACGACGACGACAAAGGGAACCGATTGGTGATGCTGACCCGGCGCATGCAGCTCGACCAGGATAAGCCGATGGTCGCGAGCGACCAGCACGACATTCGTGGATGGAGCTGGGCCAGGAACGGGCTCGGCTATAGCCTCGTTGGCGCAATCGGCTCGAAATATCTTCACACGATTGCTGACGAGATAAGATCACAGATCTGAGGTGCGGCCGTCGATCATGCTAACCAGTGCGTAGTCGGATCAAGCGTGCAGAGCTGCAGTCAGCCACGCCGCGGCCCGATCGATTGCCAACGTCCTACGAGGCCTTATTGGCAAGACAACATTGTAACGTGCGCCGGATGGGAGCCTCGTGTCATCGAACGGAACAAGGTTTCCTCGAACCCGCAAATATCGGGTTCCGATTGCATAAGGATATTGGGCCGGAAACGGCGGCGATCGGGATTGCCGCCGGGATGCAACGTCTTCAGATGGTCCACCGAGGCGCTTGTCAGGAGATGCAGCGGCGATACGTCATACCGATCGAGCACGAACGCATCGCGCCGGCTCGCTTCCAGCGTACGCTTATAGGGTCGCACGTCTGCATCGAAGCCTAAGAATTCGCTGAGGCTGGCGGCAAGGCCGGGGTCGTCGACGGATTGCCAATCGCATTCCGGCACAAGAATCTCGATGCCAGTAGCTGCAGTCCTCGACCTTATGATCCGGATGCGCAACGATACCCGTTGCGCGATCGACCAAGGGCATACCGGCGATCCCCGATCATCCCGGCGCTGGAGACTTCAACCTTGTCCACCTGTTTGCCTGTAACGGAACTGACGGGATAGCGCCAAACCTCAGTAATGGGCCCAACTCGGTGCATCAGTTGGCTCCCGAAAGGGTGGAACGCAAGCATGACGGCGTCTGCCCGTATTCGCGTTTGAAAGAGCGGGTAAACTGTGAGGCTGTGTGAAAGCCGACATCCATGGCGATGTCGATCATCGGCAATTTTGTCTGCGCCAAAAGCACCTTGGCGCGCTCAAGCCGGACCTTTGCATAGGCTCGCGCCGGCGACATGCCCGCCTCTCTCTCAAAAATCCGTTCAAGCTGCCGGCGCGTAACGCCGACCGATGCTGCAAGTTGCGCGATCGGCATGTCACCGTCGAGATGCTGCTCCATCAGGATCATGACCGCTCTCAGGCGCGAATCTTTGTATTCCTCATAGAGCGGCCTTCGCGGCTGGACTTCCAGATGAGAACGGGCCTTCTCGATCTGCAGCACCTCAAGCGCGTTTCGCTCCGCTTCGGGACTGATGTGGCGCCGGACGAGGGCCGCAGCCATATCGGCGGAACTGCTTCCTCCGGCGCAGGAGCCTCGACGTCTGTCGAGATTGAATATCCTGTCCGAGCGTACAGACAAGTCGGGAAACCGGTCCCGGAAAGCCTTTGCATGAAGCCAGCTGACGCAGACGTCGTGGTTCTTCATCATGCCGGCCTCGGCAAGAATGAACGTGCCGGTGCAAACACCGAGCAATGGGATCTTCTTTGCATCCGCCAGCTTTAGAAAAGCCACTGTATCACGGTCGACAGGCTCTTCCCTGTTGAGCAATCCGCCAACGACAACAATATAATCGAACCGGCTGGGATCTACGAAATCCGACGTCGGTGCGACTTGCACGCCGCAACTCGAAGTGATGAGGTGACGCGTACTTCCAAGCACCTGCCAGTCGGCTTTCACTCGTCCGGATCGGTCCTGTTCGTCGCTTGCAAGACGCAATGTGTCGACGAACATCGCAAGTGCAGACAGCGTGAACGATCGCGAAAGAACAAAGCCGACCTTGAGCCGTTTGTTGTGAGCCTGGCTATTCTTGTCGTCATGGAGGGAGGGTGTCATCAGATCGATCTCACGCTGTTGTCGCTCATCAGATCTGGAAACCATGCGCGAGCGAATCGCGATCATCAACAAAAATCGTATTGTGGCCAATAACGCGTGCCCATGCGCCGATGCTGGAAAGCACGCCTCGAAAGTCCCAGATCACGCATCAATCATGAAGGAGCATGTCGCTGATCGACGCGCTGGCCTCATCGGTAATCAAGATATCCAGATAACAGTCCGGGGGTGCCGCCGCGGCCTGCTCGCTCGATGGCGCCGGTGCCACCCGCGGAACATGATCCGGAAGATGGCGCGCCGCTAACACGGCCAGCAAGAGTAGCAGTAGCCTTAAGATAAAGGCGCGCAGGATTTTTTCGGTCACGTTCATGGTGTTTCCTGGTTTTTCCAATGGCGTCCGAATAAAATTCAGAAGGCGACTTGGCACAATGTGGAAGATACAAGGGAACCCTTCGTCAAATCCGAAGGGTCCTAGCTGGGAGGAAATATGCGCTTTGACATGACGGATCTTCGCCTGTTTCTCCATGTCGTGGAGGCGGCGAGCATCACTCAAGGATCCGAACGCTCAGGCATGGCCCTAGCGTCCGCAAGTGCGCGCATTCGTGGGATGGAAAACATGAGCGGAGTTCCGCTTCTTGACCGCAGCGCGCGCGGAGTGCGAGCGACGCAAGCAGGTGAGGCTGTCGCCCACCACGCCCGCATTGTGCTCGGGCAGATGGAGCAGATGCGAGGCGACCTCCAACTATTCGCGACCGGATTGCGCGGCCAGATCCGCCTGCTTTCGGGCCGCGCCGCAATGGCCCATCTGCCAGAAGCCCTTCGGCGCTTTCTTGTGGATCATCCGACGATAGACATAGATCTGGAGGAACGGCAGAGCCCTGACGTCGTTGCAGCCGTCGCTGGAGCTCTTGCCGATCTGGGCATCGCTGCTGATACGACCGACACCGGCTCGCTCGAGACCCGACCGTTCAAAACCGACAGACTCGTTCTGATCACTGCTTTCGACCATCCACTGGCGCAACGAAAATCGGTAGCGTTCCGCGACGTGATCGAAGAACCATTTATCGGCTTGCCTGCTGACAGCGCGTTGCAGGGGCATCTCGCGACCCATGCCGCCCGCGAAGGCCGGCAATTCAAGTTACGCATCCGCCTTCACAGCTTCGCAGATATTTGCGCGATGGTCGCAAGTGGGGTGGGGCTTGCGATCGTTCCAGATATCTACGCCAAGCGATATCAGGACGTGCTTCCACTTGGCGTGCTTACACTCACGGACGCTTGGGCGCTAAGACACCTTTTGGTCTGCTCGCGTAACTTCGCTGCCCTGCCCGTTCACGCGAGGCACCTCGTAGAGCACCTGACGGCCGAATGACCCTTGAGGGACGCCGTGCGTGCGTAGGCCCGAATCCCTGTAGAAGCTTGCAAAGCAACTGCGCAATTGGCTGAGTCCGCAAGCAGGCCTGGCATCATCAGTTAGATGCGGTCGAATAAACGATCCCTTCCTTGGTCCACCGATGTCGAAGATCCCATTTACCCGCTTGTCGAGCGGATACGCTGCGCGAGCAAAGATCAAACTTGGCCTGTCCACCAGTAACAAGACTTGTCAAGGCTCAGTGCGCCGCAGCCTCAGACGGACGAGATTCGCCATTGGCTAGCAATGCTGTTAACAGTCGAGCGTTGCGGAATGAAGGCGCAGCGGCTCGTCGACTACGCGTCCTCCTCACGGCGAGCGTAAAATGGCGAAGATATTCTACGATCCATGTGAGTGGCCCAAACCAGCCGTTCAGGTGCAACGGCGCAATACTCGGCAATTACACATTCCTTATGCGTAAATCGTCCAGCAGATGGGCGATGCGTCCCTAATATGGGTCATTGCCGTGACTACTCATTGACAAGGCCTTAATTCCACAAATATCTCGCCGAACTTTTCATTGATGGAGTGGCAGGATGCGCCTGAACATATGGACTGCGTTTGCTTTGACCTGCGCTCTGGTGCTGACAGCGTCGCCTCCGGCTCCGGCATATGCCGTGACTGTCAACATTCACGTCGGCTCTGATCTCAACTTCGGCCGCGCGATCAGCTGCAGGCAAGGGCAACAGCTCCTTCAGAACCGCGGGTTCCGCAATGTGCGCCGCGTCGATTGCAGGGGCAGAACATTCATTTATCACGCAAGGCGCGGCAGCAGCGATTTTGAGATCGCTCTCAGTGCTCACACCGGCCGCGTGATCCGCATGACCAGGCTTCGCCGATAACCATCCATTCAGCCTGACTTCATAGGAACTTGCCATCACGTTCGCTCGGCGCGCCGAGGATCTCCGCTATCCAGCGCGTCGCGCAAAAGCGTGTGCAGAAGGTAAGGATCGCGATCGTGATTGGGACGCCTATGAAAGCGCCGAACACGCCCCAGACGAACGACCAAGAAAACACCGAAAACAGCACCAGGAATGGCGACATCGCGAGCGCGTAACCTGCAACACGCGGCTCGATGTAACTTCCAATCACGAACTGTATGACGTTGAGCCCGGCGAAGATGACGATCGCAGCTTCCGGCGAGCCGAATTGCGCCAGGGCGTAAGCGCTTGGCAGCAACGTTGCCACGAAAGGTCCCATAAACGGTATGTAGTTTAGCGTAAAGGCGATGACGCCCCATTCTGCGGCAAACCGCAGACCGAAGAGCGCGGAAAGCGCGCAGACCAACGTGCCGGTGGCTAGGCTCATTACGGTGCGCACGGCCATGTAGCGCCGCAGCTTGGCTGCCGTCTGCAACGCGCCGCCGATGATCGCATCGGCCTTCTCTTCGCTTAGAGCCTTTCGAATATTGCGCGCGACGGCCTCGGTATCGAGCAGCCCCAAGAGTACATAAACGACCACGACGACCCAGAAGGAGATCATCGTGTTCAAGCGAGCGGTCACGCCTTGCAGTACGCGGAGCAGCGAACTGAAGTTGAAGTAGTCCGCCCAGACGCCGGCGATGACGATGCCGTGCCCGTCGAGCCATTGAACGAGATTGCCATAAAGCAACTGAAACCGAGCGGCATCGCTGACGACTGAGCGACCGATGCGCCCGAAACCCCAAGCGGATATCGACGCCAGGGCAATGAAGACGCAGACGATCACGGCGACCACCACCGCAAGCGCCAACAGCTTGGGGATAGCCCGTTGCAGGCTCTGCTGGAGCGGCCAGGCCAGACCGATGATGAAAAGCGCGCCGGCAACGGGAGCGAAGACGCTGGCAGCCATTCGGAGAACGCACAAGACCGCTATCGCAGCAAGGATCGCCAGGAGAGTGATGACCGCTCGGCTATTCATCCAGTCGACATCCCCTCCGATTGCCTTCGAGCGACCATCCTCACAAATATCATTGGCCGGGCAATCGGTTGCCTGTCCCAAAAGCATGCCTGACGTCTCTAATCGGTATGACGGTCACCTGTTCGCGGTCGCCTGCTCCTGACATCGACACCTAGTTGAACGGCCATATCCGCGGGACCAGGAAGACGGCGACGATGAAGAACCACGCCATAAGCGGGGTGCCGAGTTTCCAGTAGTCGCCGAACCGATAGCCGCCCGCGCCCATCACCATCATGTTGGTCGTTGTCGCGATCGGCGTCATGAAGGATGCGGATCCGGCGATGCAGAGGCTCATCAGCACCGGGTGCGGCTGGATATGCATGGCGGAGGCCGCCGCCATTGCGATAGGAATGACCAGCATGGTCGTCGCCGTGTTGCTCATGACCTGCCCCAACACCGCCGTGAGCACGAAGAGACCTGCGACCAGAGCACTCGGTCCGGCCGAGCCGAGCGCGGAGACCAGTTCGTCGGCGACGAACTTCGCCGTGCCGGATTGTATCATCGCCGTTGAGATCGGCATCATCGCGCCGATCAGGATAACCGTCGTCCAATGAACGGCGCGATAGGATTGCTCGACGGTGATCGCGCCGGAAGCAACAAGCACGCAGGCGCACAAAATGCCCGCGACGGCGGGTGGGACGATGTTCGATGCCAGCATGATGACAAGCCCGATCAACGTCGCAACGGCGACCTTGGCACCGGGCCCCATCGGCACGGCGTGGCGGCGAACGAGGTCAGGGGAATCGACGACGAGGACGTCGGGATCATCCAGGCGCATATCGAGCGCTTCCCAGCTTCCTTCGAGCAGGATCGTGTCGCCGGCCTTGAGCTCAGGCCTGGCATAGTCAATTTCCGCGCCGCCGCGATGCACCGCCAGGACGACGAGATCGCCGCTCTCGGTAGCCAAGCCGGGAAACATCGATTGACCGATCAGCTTGGATCGCGGCGGGATCATCACCTCGGCCAGGCCGGACCTGCGATTGAATGCGGTGCTGCCGCTGCCTGTCGGCGCATCCTCGCGAACAGCCAAATGGAGCCGTGCAGCAACCTCGGCGACAGCCTGGGCGGCGCCGCGCACCAGCAGGTAATCATCGGCAATCATGGCCCTGTCGCGCACCGGATGACCGGATGCGGTAGTCTGGACGGCCATCACCTGTATGTCGCTCGCAGCACCCAAGTCGATGTTGTCGGTGGGCATCCCAACCAGAGGCGAGTCTCGTCGTATGCGAAGCCGGAAAAGCCCGTCTTCAAGGCCGTAATGTTCGACCAGCGTCTGGGCGTGGCCGCTGAAATCGGCGGGGAGCCGTGCATTTGTCTGCCTGGGGAGCAGATACTTGCCCAACAGCAGGATAACGAAGACGGTTCCGGCGAGAAGCGGAACGCCGACAAGGGCGAATTCGGTAAAACCGAAGCCTTCAAGCCCGGCATCTTCAAGTGCCTCCGAGACCAGGAAATTCTTAGGCGCCCCGGTCAACAGCAGGTTTGCTCCGGCATGGGCGGAGAAGGCCAAGGGCATTAATAACTGCGCGGGCGATTGATTGAGCCGCACCGCCGCAAACACCGCGATGGGGACGAGAGCCGCCACGGCACCGCTGCCGCTCAGAAGCGACGTGAGACACCCAACCGCGATCATGAGAACGAACAGAAGCCGGCTACGGTTGTTCTGACCGGCCAGCGAGATGAGCGCTTGTCCGCACCACGCGGTGACACCGGTTCTCTCAAGCCCGGCACTGACGATGAAGAGGCTGGCGACGAAAAGGACGGCGCGATCGCCAAAGCCGGCCAATGCCTGATCCAGCGTTACGAGCCCTGTCGCCCATAGTGAAAGCGCCGCCGCGAAGGCGACGGCGATGACGGGCAGCCTGTTCCACGCAAAAAGAACGATCGTCGCGAGGATGATGCAGCAGGTCGTCTGGATTGGGGTCAAGAAAGACCTCCCCGTCTAGCGTGCCGGCATCGATGAAACCTCCCATGCATGGCGGCCTTACGAGGTTGCCGCTGGCGCCGTCTCCGCTTCTGCCTGCGCCGCGGACAGAGCGTCGCGCAAGGCGGCCTCCCTGGTCTCATCGAAGGACGTCTGCAGCAGTTCGCCGCCAATACCCTTGAGATCGGCCAGCACCTTATCAACAGTCATCTTGCGCACGAGCAGGAAGAGCCCCGCCGTGCCCGGCTGCAAGGCCGACGCGGCCTTCTTCATAAACTCGTCGTTGATGCCGACATCGCTGAGTTGGCCCGCAAGCGCACCGGAAGCAGCGCCCAGCGCGGTTCCAACCAACGGCATCAGAAAGATCGCCCCGATCAATGTTCCCCACAAGGCGCCCGAGGCAGCACCGCTTGCGGTGAGATTGACCATCTGATTGAGCTTGATCTGAGCCTTCTCGTTCTTCACGACGACAACCGCGTCTTCCAGTTCGATGAGATATTCCTGCTGAAGCGACAGGACCTTCTGCCGCACCTCTTCGGCCTTCGCTTCCGTTGGGAACCCGATGAAAATCAGATCGCTCATGCCCGCACCCTTTTGCTGAAAAGTCGACCTTTGGCGATACTCACGCACGCGCCGCACTTACGCTAGCAATTGCCGCGGCAATAATGATGCGCGGCGAATCCCAATATTGCGCCGGTCGTCCCATTTTTGGCTTGGGCGTCTCATTGGCTGGTCGCCATGTCGAAGATCAATATTGGCGCGGCAACCGCAAATGTCGCGGCGGCGCCGATAGCATCGACAGCCGTCGTGGGTCTCGCAACATCCGCGTCCGAGATTTGCTGCCCCTGCACCAGCCGATCGCCGATCAGCCGGACGGCCTCGGGGCTGGTGGCGAACAGCGCGTGATTGACCCGATCGCCCGAACTCAATGCGCTCAGATCCAGCACCGTAACACCCTGTAGATCCGAAAGGGCCTTTCGGTAGTCTTCCTGTGAGGGGTCGATGCCGCCAAGACGGGCATCTCCACGCGCAATGAAACGCGACAGCCGAAGCGCCAAATCGTTGCGCGCGACGAAAATCGTAATCTTGGGCCGATTCGGCCCCATATCCTCCACCTGCCGGCGAAAAACGCCGACATCCAGATCCGGGGAAGCGAGGATGAGGCTTGAGACCTTGCTCGGCACACCGCCCCGCCGCAGAGCGACCTGCCTGATCGCCTCGACCGTGAGCCACGCGCCCATGGAATGGGCGAGCACCACCACCTCGTTGATCGACTGGCTGTCGATCGCGGCCTCAAGCAGGTTTGCCAGATCCGATCGAGAGTAGGAGGCGTTATCAAGGTCGCGCTTGTAGTCGAGAAACCGCCCCCGCGACGGCCATGAAAACAGGATCGGGACAGCATCCGCATCTGAATCGTGCACGAGTTGCGCAAAGCGGAAAACCGCGCGGTCGAAAGTCGTGCTGTAGCCGTGCACGAAAACGAAGGCGCGCCGTTTGTGGACCCCTGGGGCACGAAACGCGGCGGCGACATCTTCACGCTTGATCGGGGTTACGGATGTCGCGGCGAAGGTCCGCTCGGGATCGCCGGGAGAACGGCGCGGAAGTTCAAGCGTGCCGGCCTTTCGGTTTGGCGGAACTGAAATCCCGATCCGGGTGTAAGACACCGATGTACCTCGCTCCCCGCCGTAGAGCACCGAAGGGTCCTCGACAGGCGCCCGTGTCGTCGCCGCGATGAGCGTGATCTGATCGGCTTCCTTTGCAGGGTGGGTTACGTTCAAAAGCCCCGCCTGCGGGCCGGCGCATGTCACGAGACATGCGGCGAGAGCCAATGCCATGAACAGCCGCCGCCAGCGCATCGTTATCTCGGCACGTCAGGGCGGCGATGCGAGACCCTTTCGCCAACACACACGGTTACCATCGCAAGAACGCTCTCCAAGCCCTATCATGTTCACCTGCTTCTAGGCCCCGCACGGGGTCAATAGCTCCAGCCATGAAATCGATCGGACCCGGAATACTCCGGGACGCACAGCGTAGCTTCGGGACGCCCGGCTCATGACATCTAGTATCCCACGGCTCATCCTGACGGTCGATTTCACTGGCCCTGGTCGGCAATCAGCACCGTTGAGATCACCTCAAGATCGGGTCTTCTCAAAGGGATAGTGGAATTGAGCCCGGTAGCCCTCGTTGCGATCATCGTCGCTACAGCGATCGTTCTTTTCGTGTGGAACAAGCTGCCGGTCGCGGTTGTCGCCATGCTGGTGTGCTTGTCCCTGTGGGCCTCGGGGATCCTCAGTCTTGATCAGGCGCTTGCGGGGTTCGGCGATCCCGTTGTCATCTTCATCGCGACGCTCTTCGTTGTCAGCTCGGCGCTCGAAATTACCGGTGTGACCGCCTGGATCGGTAAGCACCTGATCCGCACCGCAGGCGAAAAAAGCCGCAACCGCTTTCTCGTCCTGATGATGAGCCTCGCAGCGATCCTGGCGATGTTCGTCGGGACGACCGGGGCTGTCGTGGCGCTGTTGCCCGTCGTCATCGTGATTGCAGTCCGCCTTGGCCGAAAGTCCTCGCAACTTCTTATGCCGCTTGCCTTCACGGCGCATGCCGGCTCCATCCTGGCGCTGACCGGTACGCCAGTGAACGTCCTTGTCTCGGACGCCGCGATCGACGCGGGTTTCGCAGGCTTCGGCTTCTTCGAATTCGCCCTGGTCGGCCTTCCGCTCCTCTTCGGCAGCATGGCGATCATCGTGCTGCTTGGCGAGCGCCTTTTGCCGCAACGAAACGGAATAGCCATCCCCGCGGATTTCAGCCAGCACGCCCGGACGCTGGTCGAGCAATATGGATTGGGCAATGACATGCACCGCCTGCGCATTCGTGGCTCTTGTCACTATGTCGGCAAGACGCCATCGACAATCGAGATCGCGCCTCACGATGGCATGCAACTCGTTGCAGTACACGAGGGCGACACGGCCCAGCCGATCCGGCGGCAGCACATCGCGGAAGGCGATCATATTCTCCTGCGCGGCGACGCCGATATCGTGGCGAAGTTCGCGGCCGAGACGCACCTCTCCTTCCGCGAGCAGACAACAGGCGCCGACGACATTCTCTTTACCCACAAATCGGGGCTGGCCGAAGTGGCGATCCCACCGCGATCCGGCCTGATTGGGCAAAGCGTTTTCCCGGGCATGGTGACCGAGAGCGGCGATCTGATCGTCCTCGCCGTCCAGAAAGCCGGCACTCCGATCGACGACATCGAGACAAACAACCAAACGGGCGCGGTCGTGCTCGGCGCTGGCGACACGATGCTGCTGCAGGGAACCTGGAAGGCGCTGGACACGCGCCTCAGCGATCCCGATGTGCTGACCGTTGGCTCCCCGGATCTCGTTCGCAGGCAAGCGGCGCCAATGGGCGGCGACGCTAGGCGTACCGCCGCGATCTCGGCTGCGATGATCCTTCTTCTCGCGACCGGCCTCGTGCCGCCAGCGGTGGCAGGCTTGCTGGCAGCAGGAGCAATCCTTCTGTCGGGAATCCTCACAGCGGAGCAGTCCTACAATGCGGTCGGCTGGTCGACGGTAGTGCTCGTCGCCGCAATGAAACCGCTCGGCACCGCGATGACGGAAACCGGCGCCGCGCAACTCGCCGCCGACCAACTTCTCTATATTCTCGGGCAGAGCAGCCCGACCATACTTCTCGCAGGTCTGTTTCTGACGACTGCGGTGCTTGGACAGTTCATCAGCAATATGGCGACCGCCTTGATCGCGATCCCGATCGGCGTTGCGGCTGCGGCCGGCATGGGCATCTCCCCACGTCCCGTCCTGATGAGCACCGCCGTCGCGGCAGCGGCAACCTTCTTGACGCCGATAGCGGCGCCGGCGAACGCCTTAGTCATGGGCCCCGGCGGCTACACTTTCGGTGAGTATTGGAAGCTGGGCTTGCCGCTACTTGCCTGGTTCTTCGTCGTTGCCGTCTTCATCGTCCCGCTCATCTGGCCCTTCTAGGTCCAGGCAATGCCATTACAGATCATGTCGCGGCTATGCAGATCGGCCGCAACGCAATGAAACCAGGGAGGAAAAACAATGCTGCGGATGGGAGAGAAGTATCGCCACCTTGTTCACGACGCGGGCTGCGGCTGCTCGCATCCTGACCTGCAGAAGGCTTCGCGTCGGCTCGAAGCATTCTCGCGACGTGATCTCCTATCGGGCTTAGCGGCGACCGCCCTGGTCGGCGCCCTGCCCGCGCAGGGTCTGGGGCAGACGGCAGCCAAACCAAACAAGACCCTCTTGAGCAACGCCCGGCTCTTCGACAGCAAGGCCGGCACTGTCGTCGATAATGTCCAGGTACTGATCAGCGACAACCAGATTGCCGATGTCGATCGCTCACACGCGCCGCCGCCTGACGGCGCAACCGTTCTGGACTGCCGAAACGGCGTAATCATGCCGGGCCTCATCGATGCGCACTGGCACGCGATTTTCGCAGCGGTGCCGCTGAACCTGCTCCTCGGCGGAGATCCCGGTATCGTCTTCGCCGCTTCCACCGCTGAAGCCGAGCGCACCTTGATGCGCGGTTTCACGACCGTGCGCGATCTTGGCGGCCCCGTTTTCTCCTTCAAGCAAGCAATCGACGCCGGCCTTATTCCCGGGCCGCGGATCTATCCGTCCGGCGCCATGATCACCACGTCAGGCGGGCATGGCGACCTGCGTCTTCCCACCGAGATTCCGAGGGACGGAAACAAGCTAAGCAGCGGCGAACTCTTTGGGGGCGCTGCGATCGTCGATGGTGTAGCCGAATTGCAGCTTCGGGTACGCGAACAGCTTCTGCAGGGCGCATCACAGGTGAAGATCGTCGGCAGCGGCGGTGTTTCATCGCCCCGCAGCCCACTTGATATGATCACCTTCAGCGAGGACGAACTGCGCGCCGCGGCCGGCGTCGCGGCAGATTGGAACACCTATGTCGCCCTCCACGCCTACACCACCCGCGCGGTTCAACGCGCCTTGCGCGCGGGCGTCACCTGCATCGAGCACGCTCATCTGATCGACGAAGAAACAGCGATCATGATGGCCGAAAAGGGTGTCTGGCTCAGCACCCAGCCCTTCCTCACGATGGCGGACGCAGCCTCTCAAAGCGGACCCGGCGTCGAACGCGCCAAGCAGATCTTCCTCGGAACCCCAACGCTTTACCAATATGCGCGCAAGCACGGCATCAAGACAGCCTGGGGATCGGACGTGCTTTTCTCTCCAGAACTCGGACCGCGGCAGAACATCATGCTGACTCATCTGAGCAACTGGTACAAGAACGCCGAGGTGCTGCAGATGGCGACATCAGGCAATGCGCAACTGCTCGAACTCTCCAACATGCGCAATCCTTATCCCGGCAAGCTCGGTGTCATCGAGACAGGCGCTCTGGCGGACTTGGTGGTCGTCGATGGCAACCCGACGGAAGATCTGACCCTAGTCGAAAATCCGCAGAAGAATTTCCTGGCGATCATGAAGGACGGGCGGCTGCACAAGAACACCCTTTGACACAGCGGACCTTTCACTGGCGGGGCAGCCTGATTCCAGCTCCCCAACATCCTAAAACACGTTACCCGGGAAAACGGACACGCTTTGCGTCTTTCTTTTACATAGCAAGAATTGTATTAGTGATCTTCGCTTTAGGTTTACCTTCTGCAACAGTCAACATTGCCGTCATGGTGTAAATCAGCTTCCCTCCGGGGGCACCATCGCTTACGTCGATACTGGTCACTTCATGCTTGCTTAGTCTTGTGTTCAAGGAGCGACATCATGAATGCACGGGTAGAATTGGGGTCGACATCCGCCGCGGCTTTCGCGGACGAACCACTGAGATGCGCAATCGAATGTGATACTTCGCGCGCTCGCGCGCCGGAGCGGTTCGAGGTTTTCCGAAACTGGCACTCGTCCATCCTCGATGTCTGCCTGAAGAGCGGCGAGACGATTACCTTTGAGGCGACGGAGAAAGTCTGGCAGCTCGGCGATATCGCCTTCGCCGTCATCGATGCGTCTTCCGATCACCTCCTGCGGTGGGAGCACAAGAAAAAGCCGGCCGTCGACAATTGGGTCGTCAGCGTCAAAAACAGCGGCGCATCGAGCACCGCCGATAGCACCTCCCGACGAAAGCTTGGCATAACGAACCTCACGGCGCCGCATGCCTGCGAAAGCGAGGGGAGATTGATCGCGCTCTTTTTGCCGTACAACACGGTTGATGCCTCCCTCGACCCAGAGATCGCGGACGAAGACGCCCAATTCCTCGCCGACTATCTGATCCTGCTGCATCACAATCTCACTCATCTGCGCCGGAGCAACGTTGCGAGGGTCGCCGAAGCAACCATACACATGCTCGCAGCCGTGCTCGCGCCGTCTCACGACAAGCTGGCGCAGGCACAGGCTCCCATCGATGCCGTGATAACGACCCGCGCAATCAGGGCAATCGATGCCAAGCTTGCTGACCCCGACCTAAGCCCGGAGTATCTGTGCAAGAGTGTCGGCGTATCGCGCTCGCGCCTCTACCGGATTTTCGAACCCGCGGGTGGAATTTCGAACTATATCCGTCGAAAACGTCTGCTTGAGACGCGCCGTGCGCTAGCCGATAGCGCCAATGTGCACTCGATCGCGCAGATCGCGGAGAATATGGGATTTACCGATCCATCGACCTACAGCCGCATGTTCAAGCGCGAATTCGGACTGTCGCCGAAGGAAGTGCGGGCGCTGGGCTGGCAGGGAATGCTGCATCCGGGCTCGCTCAAGATGGATCAGGCAGGTGGCAGCAATCCCACATTGAACACGCTGCTAATCAGCAACTCTCTTGGCATGTCGATGGGCAACTGACGATTTTGGAGAGATTTCGTTCCTTCCGCTTGGTGAGGCAGAAATGGACACTCTGCACAGGATTGGGATGGTATGCATATATTCAAACCGAAACATATGAATAGAGTTGCGTGATATCGACACGCAATTGCAACCACTAATGTCCTACCTGAACTCAGCTTTCTAAGTTCGACCGAAATGGCTTTCTCGTCCTGCCGGCCAGCGCCTTGTTGCTGACGAGCCGACGCTTCGTGATCGCCATCGAACAAGGAGTAATGCTTATGAAAGCCACAAGCGCATTGGCGATCCGCCACACCGCGCCCGTAAACGCGCGCGACATCCTCCCCTCCGGGCAACCAACCTTCTGTCAGACATAGATGCTCTACAGCAGGATGATCATGCAGCACGACATCAACATTACCGGCAAGGACGAGGGCCAAGCTCCCCTCACATGCGTCGTCGACATCGACACATCCGCCGCGCCGCCGACCGAACAGTTTGATCTCTACCGATCCTGGAATGCCAATCTCGGCGATGTCACGCTGCTGCGCGAAAAGTTCAGTGCGTTCAGCGCGCGCCAGCAGGTCTGGCAGCTCGGAAGCCTTGCGCTGATGTCCCTGGATTACCGGGGCACCGGTTATCGTCGCCGTTGGACTAACAAGAAGGATCCCGTTTTCGATCACTGGATTCTTAGCGTCCCGCTGACGGTCTCGGACAATGGCGAGCTGACCACCCCCGGCCAACTGCATTGGCATTGCCTTGCCGCCCCCTATGAGGCGGAAGGCGAGGATGACGGAGCGCTTGCGCTGCTGCTTCCTCGCGACTTCGCGTTCTCACAACCCTTTGATCTCGCCATTCGCCCCGAGATGGCGGCCATGATCGTGGATTATCTCCAGCTACTGCGCCGCTCGCTTCCCAACCGGATGGAGCGAGACGCCGAACATATCGCGGTCGCGACGACCACATTGCTAGCCGCCTGCCTTGCGCCATCGCGCGATCACATCGTCGAAGCCGAAGGACCAATCAACGGCGTGATCATGGCGCGCGCCAAGAAGCTCATTTCCGCGCAACTCGCCAGGCGCGATCTATCGCCGGAAAAACTGTGCCGCGACCTCAACATCTCGCGGTCCCGGCTCTATCGGATTTTCGAGGCCAGCGGCGGCATTTCCAATTACATCCGCCGCCAACGCCTGCTGCGCACCAGGGATATCCTTTCCGACGACAAAGACAGGCGCTCCATCTCGCTGATTGCCGAGGAATGGGGTTTCATGGACCCATCGACATATAGCCGAACCTTCCGGCGCGAGTTCGGGATGACGCCGAAGGAAGCCCGCGAGACCGGATGGCTCCGGACCAACGAGGCGCCGAGACTTTCCGCCGCCCATTTCGCCGGCGGCCCGCCTTGGAGCTCTCTGCTGGCGAGCGGCGATATAGCGAACCGCTCTTAACCGCTCCCGGAAACATCCTCCTAAGCCCGCCGGACCACTCGCGGCGCCGTTCGCGTTCGTGACAACGTGGCTACTTGCTCGTGCCTGTGCAGTTTATCCCAGCGTCGTGCACAGTATCCATTTCTACGACAATGAGCGTGAAACCACTGTTTAAACGGCATTTTCCGCTTTCCGGGCCATGCCCTGCAGAAATAAGCTTCGATTGCCGCCATCGGAGCGGAACGTCTGAACTCGCGTTCCATCCACCGCTTCGGCCATGGCCATTGACGCTTTCAGGAGTGTGACGGATGAGAATTCCTGGCAGATTTTCTAGTGTCTTTCTCGCCTCGTTCATCGCAGCCTCGCATTCAATAACGGCACAGGCTCAAGACGTGCCGAAAGTGGCAACCATCAACGTTGCAGTTGAAGATGTTTCGCCAAAGCACGAATTCGTCGGGCGCGTCGAAGCACTGAATGCCGTGGACATTCGCTCCCGGATTGATGGCTTCGTCGATGAAAGACTGTTCGAGGAAGGCGCCGTGGTCGAGGAAGGCCAGGAGCTATTCAAGATCGACAGCCGGGCGCTTGAGATCGCCCTGGCCGATGCCAATGCCAACCTCGCCCGCGCCAAGGCGACGCTGCTCGATGCCGAGCGCCAGATGGTGCGTAACCAATCCCTCAACCAGACCGTTGCGCGCGCGACGATCGAACAGAGCGAAACCGCGCGAGACACCGCCGCAGCAAACCTGCAATCGGCGGAAGCGGCCGTCAAGCAAGCGCAGCTCAACCTCAGCTACAGCCGCATCGTGGCTCCGTTGAAGGGCCGGATCGGAACCGCTGCCTTTTCTCCCGGAAGCTTCATCACCGTCGCCTCACCCGCATTGGCGCGCGTCGTGCAGATGGATCCCGTGAGGGTGGTTTTTTCGGTCAGCGACCGCTCATTGCTGGATCTGCGCGAAGCCGCCGGCAATGTCAGCAAGGACGAGCTGGCCCAGCGCTACCAGACGCGTCTCAGGTTATCCAACGGACAGATTTATCCGCAAAACGCACCCATCGCCTTCCTCGGAAACGAGGTGGATGAAGGTACCGGCACTCTAGCTGTCCGCTCGGTCTTTCCAAACAGCGATTCCTTGCTGATCCCGGGCCAGTTCGTCACCGTCGTCGTCTCTGAAACCGCGCGGAAGGAACGGCCCACGATTCCGCTGGGGGCGGTACAACAGGACCGCGAGGGAAAGTACGTGATGCTGGTCACACCTGACAAGAAGGCCGAGGAGCGCAGGATCAGCGTCTCCGAGCAGCGGGAAGGAAGCTGGATCGTCGAGGACGGGCTGAAAGGTGGTGAAAGCGTCATCATCGAGGGGCTTCAGAACGTCGCCACGGGATCCGCGGTCGAGATCGTCGAGGACAAGGATGCGTCCCAGCCGGCGGTGTCCAAATGAACATTTCCGCTCCCTTCATCGGCCGCCCACGCTTCGCGATGGTGATCGCGGTCGTCATGCTTATCGCCGGCACGGTTTCGCTCATGCAGATCCCGGTCGCGCAGTTCCCGCAGATCACGCCGCCGGAAGTCCAGGTCACCGCCAGCTACCCGGGGGCCAACGCGCAGGTGATGACCGACAGCGTCGGCGCGCCGATCGAAGAGCAGGTCAACGGCGTCGAGGGCATGATGTACATGTCTTCCTCGAGCTCCGACAACGGCACCTACAGCCTGACCGTGACCTTCGAGGCCGGGACCGATCCCGCGATTGCCCAGGTCAATGTCCAAAACCGGCTCGCTCTGGCGACCCCCCGCTTGCCGGCAGCGGTCACGCAAGCGGGCGTCACGGTGCGCAGCCGCTCGTCGAGCATGCTGCTCGGCCTTGCGCTCTATTCGCCGAAAGGCACTCGCGACGAAGTCTTCATCAGCAACTACGCGACGATCAACATCCGCGACGCCATCTCCCGCCTTCCCGGCGTTGGCGAAGCCGCCGTGTTCGGGCCGACCTACAGCATGCGCATCTGGATGATGCCTGATCGCATGGAGGCGCTGGGCGTCACGGCGGCCGACCTCATGACCGTCATCCGAGCCCAGAACGCCCAGGCATCAGCCGGGCAGATCGGCTCGCCTCCGGCGATGACCGGGCAGCAGCTACAGCTCACGGTGACGGCGCGCGGAAGACTCGCCGATGCCGCCGAGTTCGGCAATATCATTGTTCGCAGCAATCGCGACGGCGGCGTTGTCCGTCTGCGTGATGTCGCCCGCGTGGAGCTCGGCGCCCAGTCCTACGACACGGCCTCGACGCTGAACGGCCGCCCCAGCGCGACAGTCGTCGTCTATCAGGCATCCGATGCCAACGCGCTTGCGGTGTCGAACGCCGTGCTTGGCGAAGTCGAGCGGCTCTCTAAGCAGTTCCCCGATGATGTGGCCTACACGCTCGTCTTCGACACAACCTCTTTCGTGCGCGAAACCATCCGCGAGATCTTCGTGACGCTCGCCATCACCTTCGTGCTCGTCGTGGCCGTCGTCTACGCGTTCTTGCAAGACTGGCGCGCCACCGTCATCCCGACGCTGACAATCCCGGTCTCCTTGATCGGCGGCTTCGCCGTTCTCTACGTTCTCGGCTATTCGGCGAACACGATCACGCTCTTCGCCGTGATCCTGGCGATCAGCCTCGTGGTCGACGACGCTATCATTGTCGTGGAAAACGCCCAGCGACTGATGAGCGAAAAGGCGATGGATATACGAGCCGCGACGCTCGCCACCATGCAGCAGGTCACCGGACCGATCGTCGCGACCACGCTTGTGCTCGCCGCACTCTTCGTCCCGGTGGCATTTCTGGCCGGGATCACCGGCGAACTCTACCGCCAATTTGCCGTCACCATCCTGGTGACCGTGGTGTTTTCGACGATCAACGCACTCACGCTGAGCCCGGCGCTCTGCGTCCTCATTTTGAGGCCCGCCCCTGAACGCAGGACGGGCCTTTTCGGGCGGATGAACAACGGCCTGGAGGCCTCCCGCCGCTTCTATCTCGGGCTGTTTACGATGTTTGCCCGCCGTCTCGTCCTGGCGGGCGTGCTCTTCGTCGCCGTCATCGGCGGCATCTACGGCTTCTACCGCGTTCTGCCCACCGGCTTCGTGCCGGCCGAGGACCAGGGCTACCTGTTCATGAACGTCCAGCTGCCGAACGCCGCATCGCTGGAAAGAACGCAGCAGACGATTGCGCAAGTCAGCGCTCTCCTGCAGCAGACCCCCGGGATCGCCAATACGATCGGCATCGCCGGTGTCAGCATGGTAGGCGGCGGCGGCTCGAACACCGGCATGATCATATCCGCGCTGGAGCCATGGAGCGAGCGCCCAGCGGACCAGAGCGCCTTCGCGCTCATCGCCAAGCTGCGCCCGCAACTGGCTGCCATCTCAACGGCATCGATCGTGCCCTTCAACCCGCCGGCGATCCCCGGCCTCGGCACGACAGGTGGCTTCGACCTCCGCCTGCAGGCGCGCGCCGGTCAGAGCCAGCAGGCGCTCGCCGAGGTCATGCGCGACCTGATCATCCAGGCAAACCGGACACCCGGCCTTGCGGGCGTCTTCAGCACCTTCTCCGCCGACGTTCCCCAGGTCTATCTCGACATCGACCGAAAGCGGGCCGACCTCTACGGCGTCTCGCCGGCGGCGATCTTCAGCACGCTGCAGGCACATCTCGGATCAGCCTATGTCGACGACTTCAACATTTTCTCGAGAGTGTATCAGGTCCGGCTGCAGGACGAGCCCAGCTATCGCCAGCGTATAGACGACATCCAGCGGCTCAGGGTGCGCAGCCAGTCCGGCGAGCTCGTTCCGCTGCAGAGCATGATCTCTATTCAGACGATCTATGGGCCGAGCTCGGTCAACCGCTACAACCTGTTTTCATCGGCCGCGATTAACGGCCAGGCTGCGGCCGGCACCAGCTCCGGTCAGGCGCTCGAGATCATGGGCAACCTCGCCAATGAAACCATGCCCGACGGCTTCGGTTTCGAATGGACCGGGCTCGCGCTTCAGGAGCAACAATCGGGCAACGAGACCGTGATCATCCTGATCGCAGGCATCGTCTTCACCTATCTCTTCCTCGTCGCCCAGTATGAGAGCTGGAGCGTGCCCGTTGCCGTCATGCTGTCGGTCGCGGTCGCGGTGGTCGGAGCTCTGGGCGCACTCGTCATCGGCGGGATCGACCTCAACATCTACGCGCAGATCGGAATGCTGCTGCTGATCGGCCTCGCGGCCAAGAATGCCATCCTGATCGTCGAATTCGCCAAGGAGCGTCGCGAGGAAGGGATGAGCACGCTGGACGCGGCCTCCGAGGCGACGTCTCAACGCTTCAGGCCCGTCTTGATGACCGCGCTCGCCTCGATCTTGGGTGTCGTGCCGCTGGTGGTCGCAACAGGCGCCGGAGCGGGGAGCCGCCAGGCGATCGGCGCCACCGTTCTTGGGGGCCTGCTTCTCGGCACGGTTCTTGGGCTTGTCGTGATCCCGGTTCTCTACCTGGTCGTTCAGAGCCTTCGCGAGACGCTGAAGCAGCGGCTCTTCGGCGTCGAACCCGATCCGGTGACCAACGTCGCTGCGGAATAGGTGCTTGCGCCGGCTCTATCCGGCCCGGGTTTCCTTAGGCGCCGTGGGCTACTCCGCGGATGCCGGCTCAAGCGCTTTGAACGCTCCCTGCCCCAGAAGCATCAGCCATGTCACGAGCACGAAGGTGGAGGTCAGGACCGGCATTGCGATGGGTGTCAGGAAAATGGCGACGGAGGCCCAGAGCCAGCTGGAGATGACGGCGCCGAAGACCGCATAAATCAGGCTGCGCCAATTGAAGGCAAGAAAAACACCACACAGCGCCATCGCCGTCAGCGCGGAATTGTAGCCGAAGAGACCGTCGCGAACCGCGCCCTCCGGACCTCCATAGATGGCCGCCACCAGTGTGCCGACCACAGCACCAAGCAGCCCCATCGCGGCGCTGATGCGGGAATTCAGGGCAATGGCGGCTATGATGAGGTAGCCCGAAATCCAGTTGTCCTGGAAAAATATCTGCCCGATCGAGGTCCCTATCCCCTCGTACCAGGTCGCAAAGACATAGGGCACCGTATCGGAAAACTGTTCCGGCGACACCGGCTTTGCCATCGGCCCCGCATCGATCGCGTCGAACTTCAGCACCGCGAACAGAAATAGCCACCCGACGAGAACGAAAGGCATGGTCAGAGGCGCGGTCTTGTAGGGTGCCAGAACCGCGCCGATGCTGGCGAAAGCCATTGTGGTGAAGGCGGCGGCGCATACGAGATAGACAACCATGGCAACGGACGGGACGGCGCCCGTGCGAAAATCCTCGCTGGTGAAGGCGACGAGCGCCAAGCCCACCAGCGCACCGTTGAAACCATAAAGCCCATCCCGCATCACCGCCCTGTCGGCCTTTAGAACGAGCGCGGTCGCCGTGCTGGCGATGACGCCGAGAACGCAGATCGCGGCATAGATCCACGAGTTCCACGCAAGTGCTACGAGGATGACAAGTCCCGACAGCGGATTGTTCTGAAAGACGACCTGTCCGACGCCGCGCAGCGACCAATCCACGAAGAACAAGGATGGATGATCACGGAAACGATCCAAATTCATTGATTTCTGCTCCTTCGCTCGGCCTTGAAGAGACAGCGTGCCTCGTGCCCGCGGCGTGTTGGTCCGGCCCAAGCGCGACCTCACGCCCGGCCTTTAGGCTTCCTAGAAGAGGAAGTATCGCTGCGACATCGGCAATACATCCGCCGGCTCGCAGGTGATGAGCTGGCCATCGACGCGGACATTATAGTTCTGCGGATCGACCTCCAGCTTCGGCGTCAGATTGTTGTGCACCATGTCCTTCTTGCGCACCGTCCGCGTGCCCTTCACGGCTGCGAGCTGCTTGGAGAGCTTCAGCTTTTCGCCAATTCCGTCGTCGAGTGCGGCCTGCGAGACGAAGGTAACGCCCGTCGAGCCGAGAGCCCTTCCGAGCACGCCGTACATCGGACGATAGTGCACCGGCTGCGGCGTCGAGATCGAGGCGTTGGGATCACCCATCGGCGCGATCGCGATCATGCCGCCGATCAGCACCAGCTGCGGCTTGATCCCGAAGAAGGCCGGTTTCCAGAGCACGAGATCTGCGCGCTTGCCGACCTGGATCGAGCCGATCTGATCGGCAAACCCATGTGTCAGCGCCGGGTTGATCGTGTATTTGGCGATGTAGCGCTTGACGCGGAAATTGTCGTTGCGCCCGCTATCCTCGGGCAGCGGACCGCGCTGCACCTTCATCTTGTGCGCCGTCTGCCAGCACCGCAGCGTCGTTTCGCCGATACGGCCCATAGCCTGCGAATCCGACGACATCATCGAGAACACGCCGAGATCATGGAGAATGTCTTCGGCCGCGATCGTCTCGCGCCGGATGCGGGATTCCGCGAATGCGACGTCCTCGGGGATTTGCGGGCTCAGATGGTGGCAGACCATCAGCATGTCGAGATGCTCGTCCACCGTGTTGATCGTATAGGGTCTTGTCGGATTGGTGGACGATGGCAGCACATTCTCCTCGCCCGCTGCCGTGATGATATCGGGCGCATGGCCGCCACCGGCGCCCTCAGTGTGGAAGCTGTGGATCGTGCGTCCCTTCATGGCCGCGAAGGTGTCGCGTACGAAGCCGCTTTCGTTCAGCGTATCGCTGTGCAGTGCCACCTGCACGTCCATCTCGTCGGCAACTGTCAGGCAATTGTCGATCGCCGCCGGTGTCGTGCCCCAGTCCTCGTGAAGCTTCAGCCCGACAACACCGGCACGCACCTGTTCGCGCAGCGGATCGGGCAGGCTGATATTGCCCTTTCCGAGCAGCCCGACATTGATCGGTAGCGCTTCCGCCGCCTCAAGCATGCGGTGGATCGCCCATGGGCCGGCTGTCACGGTGGTCGCGAGCGTGCCGACCGTCGGGCCGGCACCGCCGCCGACAAGCGTCGTCGTGCCGCTCGCCAGCGCTTCTTCCGCCTGCTGCGGCGCGATGAAGTGAATATGCGTGTCGATCCCGCCCGCGGTGAGTATCTTGCCCTCTCCCGCGATCACATCCGTCGCGCCGCCGACGACGATGTTAACGCCCGGCTGGATATCGGGATTACCCGACTTACCGATCCCGGAGATGCGTCCGTTCTTGATGCCGACATCGGCTTTGATGATGCCCCAGTGATCGATGATGATGACATTGGTGATGACGACGTCGGCGACTTCGGCATAGGGGCGTTGCCCCTGCCCCATGCCGTCGCGGATCACCTTGCCGCCGCCGAAGGTCACCTCTTCGCCGTAAACCGTGCGGTCTTCCTCGATCTCGATGACGAGCTCGGTATCGGCCAGCCGAAGCCTGTCGCCCTTGGTCGGGCCGTAGAGATCGGCATAGGTCTGCCTTGTGATCGTTGCCATCATAGCCTCCTACAGCTTGCCCATGATCTTGGCGTTGAACCCATAAACCTCACGCTTGCCGTCGAGCGCCACAAGCTCCACCGTTCGTTCCTGGCCCGGTTCGAAGCGGACCGCCGTGCCGGCCGGAATGTTGAGCCGAAATCCCCGCGTGGGCCCGCGGTCGAATAACAGAGCCTCGTTGGTCTCGTAAAAATGGTAGTGAGAACCGACCTGAATCGGTCGGTCGCCGGAATTGGCGACATCGACCTTCAGGGTCTGCCGGCCCGCATTGATGTCGATCGAGCCACTCTCGATGAAATATTCGCCGGGGATCATGATAGCCTCCTCAGGGAATCGGGTTGTGGACGGTCACGAGCTTCGTGCCGTCGGGAAAGGTTGCTTCCACCTGGATGTCGTGGATCATCTCTGGCACGCCCTCCATGACCTCCTCGCGGGTCAGCAGCGTCGCGCCGTAGGACATGAGGTCCGCCACCGTCCGCCCCTCGCGGGCGCCTTCCAGGAGGGCTGCCGAGATATAGGCTATGACTTCGGGGTAATTCAGTTTCAGACCCTTCGCCTTGCGCCGCTCCGCGACCAATCCGGCCGTAAAGATCAGGAGCTTGTCTCTTTCACGCGGTAGCAGTTCCATGAGCTTGCCTCCTTGTTTTGCTGTTCACGTTGCCCAGATGCGGGGAGCGACGGCCTTCTTCATCAGGCCGCGTTCGCGAAGAATGCTCCACGCTTGCAGAAAAAGTGCCTTGCCCTCGGACATGCGGCTTCCGAGATAGCGGCAGACGATCACGCGCTCTAGCTGGCTGGCCGAGAAGACGCCGCGCACCTGCTCGCCGAGTTCGTCGCGGATATGCTGAACGGTGTTTTCCAGCGCCGGCCCCGCATAGACCATCGTCCCGACGATGGGCTTTCCGGCAAAGAAAACCGGCGCGTCCAGAACGTCAGGTGCGCGCGAAAACGCCATTCGTTCGAACCAGATCAGCTTGTCGCCGCGAAAAATCTCGACGCGCTGGGCAAGTTGTCCGGTTGCGAAGCCCTCGCCCGCGGCGGGGCGGCCTAGGCTGACGAAATCCCAACCGACGTAGGCTGCATCCTCGCCGAGCGTCACGCTTGTGCTGATCGAGGCATCCGCGCCTTCGAAAAGGATCGTCTCCTGCGGGAGATTCTCGCAGACCGCACCGGCGCCGACATCGATCCGTATGCGCTGCGTACTCGTGCCGATTTCGCTGCGGTAGAACTTGGTCGCACCAGGCGTCGTCAGAACGCAGCGCGCCTCGGGCGCAAGGCCGCAGGTGATGTTGAGAACATCGCCGCCGGCCACGCCGCCTGGCGGATGCAGGATGTAGACATGCGCCGACCCATCGTCTTCCGGGTGAAAAGCGCGCTGCACAGCCAGCGGCCCGACATGCCGCCGGCGCATCAGACGCGTCTTCCCGTGGGAATTCGCGAACCACAAATCGAGCTCGGCATGCCAACCATTGACCATTAGCGAAAAACCTTTCTCAATCCGGCCTGACGGCCCTTGCTGTCCCTCTGTTATCTCGGCGTGTTACGTCCCGTTCGAAGTCGACCGCGATCGCTGAAAGCGCTTCACGCTTGATCGCCTGGCTTCTGCTTCTCGCTTCTGTCGTGTCGTGTCTCTTCCGAAAGATGGTGCGAACTGGCGGTCAACTTCATCGCGCCTGCGAGAAGCAGCGCCGACACCGGCAACACCAGTGCCTCCCATTGCGGAGGCGTTTGCGTTTCACCTACCTGGGCCGCAAAGTGCACGACGAGGTAGAGAATGATCATCTGGAAGAAGAGGTTCTTCAGTTCCGCGACGGTATCGATGATCATCCACTGCGGTAATCTCGATCGCTGTTCCGGCGGGATATCGAGGGCAAAGCCAAGCGCGATGCCGCAGCCGACCACCATCAACACGATGCCCAGGAGGATCTTGTCGGTCGCACGCAGGACCGATACGATGACCGACATATCCGGATTGAGCCGGGTCATCCGGAAGGTTTCCACGAGCATCAAGATCGCTTCCCAGAACATCAGGAAGGCACCGAAAAGCACACCCGCGGCAGCAAGTATCAGAATGGACCGAAGGCCGCGGAACAACGAAATCAATGCACTCATCCCCTTGGATCAATTCGGCTGCATCCGCGCGGCTCTCTTTGCCCAGTCAGCGCCTAGGAGCGAAACAGCCGGCTGTATTGCGTTTCATGCCATGCGCTTGCCATTGCCATTGCCGGCGCCGCATTGCCGATCTCATCGTCACCAGTCGTCTCCGCCGTGCGCGCCGCACGCTCGATGATCTCGGCCGCGGCGATAAGAAGGCGCTGGCCGGCGGTATGCCCCAGCGGCACCAGCCGAATGGCAGCCGATACCTGCCCTTCCACCGCACTCCACAGCAGCCCGCGCAGCGCATCTGCCGGCGCGATCTTCCAATATGTAGCCGCGAGGGCAAAGACCGCCGGGTAGGTCAGCTTCCTGCCGCTGAAAGTCTTGGCGGAGGAGACGCCGAGATCGCAGAGGACCGTCAGCATCGATGCGCCCATCTGCTTGTCCTCCAGCTCCACCTCCTTGCTTTCTCGCGCGGCAGACAGCCAAGCATCGGCTTTCAGGAACGCCGCGCGATCATCAGCTTCGAGCGCATGCATCATGCGCAGGAACAGCGCCGCATCACAGACGGCGTAGCTGTGTTCGGTCAGCCTGAAGATCCAGTCTCGTGCAGTCGCCTCGTCGCGAACGGTCCGATCGTGGACCGCCCATTCGAGGCCACGGGAATAGGCGAACGCGCCCACCGGCTGGCTTGGACTGACCAGCCGCAGCAACTGAAGCGGCAAGCCGCCCGATATTGGTTGGCCCAATGTTGGTTGAAACGTCACATAAATCTCCCGAAACAATCGCCCGTGGCTGGGCCGAACACCGACCCTCGCGCTTCAAATGCCCATGCGCCTCAGCTCGCCAGCAGCAGCACGCCGCCAAGCGCGGTGGCTCCACCGGCTATCCGCAGGGCTGTCGTGCCGCGCGTCAGGCGACCGGCGGCGATGCCGATTCCCATCCCCACCGCGTGCAGGAATGCCGTCGCCAGCACAAAGCCCACGCCGAAGGAAAAGGCGTTCGCACCTGCCATCTCGGCGCCATGCGCATGCCCGTGAAAGAATGCGAAGCAGCCGACAATGGCCGCGACCAGCGTGGGCGATGCCGGCCGCGCAACCGCGACCAACAGTCCGATGACGACGGCCGAGGCAAGAATAACCGGCTCGACAAAAGGCAGGTGCATACCCGCAAGGGCGGCGACAAAGCCGACGATCATGACACTGACGAAAGCGACGGGGATGGCGAGCCGCGCGCGGCTCCCAAGCATCACCGCTGCCAGGCCGACTGCGACCATGGCGAGAACATGATCCGGCCCCGTGAGAGGATGCAGGAACCCGGAGACGAAGGACCCATGGTCACCGGGGCCAACATGCGCGAATGCCGGCGTACTCGCCATCAGCAAAGGCGCGACGATCAAGAGATGCATCTTCTTCATGGCACGAATCTCCCTAAGGTTGGTCGAATAGGAACGATTGACATCCAGTCTTTCAGGCACTCCATCGAACTCATGCTGGCACTGCGATCTGGCCACTTCAGAACGAGCCGAACATCGACCCAAGCACGAAGACCGCGACAAGCGAGATAATGACGCCGACGATCACGGTCATCACCATGTCGAGATAGCTTCCTGAGTGCGTCTGCTTGCTGATCTGCAACAGCAGAAGCACCGTGCCGTTGTGCGGCAAAGCATCGAGCGTACCGGCGCTGATCGTCGTCAGGCGATGCATCAGCGCGGGATCGATACCGTGTTCGGCTGCAAGCTTCATGTATTCGGCGCCCAGCGCATTGAGCGCGATGGCCATGCCGCCGGAAGCCGTGCCCGTCAGCGCCGCCAGCGCGTTCATCGCCACGACCAGCGACACGAGCGGGCCGCCCGGCATCTGCAGGACGGCATCGCGCACGACGTTGAACGCCGGCATGGCCGCGACCACCGCGCCGAAGCCGACGAGGCTCGCAACAGTCATGATCGGCAGCACTGCCGAATTGGCGCCTGCGTCGAGGCTTTCGCGCAATGCGCCCAGCCGTCCATAATTCAGTCCGATCACCGTGACGATCGCCGCAGCCAGCGCAATCAGCACGGCCCAGACACCAACCGTCGAGGTGATATTGATGCCGAGTGCTGCTTCGGCGCTGGAGAAATCGATCTGGGGCAATACCACCAGCGCCATCAGGAAATTGACACCGATGACGACGATCAGCGGCAAAACGGCGAAGAGGAAGGACGGTCCCTTATCGCTCTTCTTGCCATGGGTGAGTTCGCTCGGGTCGAAGTCGCCCGAGGTCGTTGCCTGTTCGCGCACCTTTTCGCTTATGACGACAGGCGTTTCGTCCTCCGTATACCCTTCATTGGCGGCCCGTGCCCTGGCCTCGATATGGGCCAGCCACCACATCCCGAAGGCGAAGGTGATGATCGAGGCGATGATGCCGAGGCCGGGCGCCGCGAAGGTCGTCGTGCCGAAGTAGGGCATCGGGATGGCGTTGTTCGTCGAGGGCGTGCCGGGCATCGCCGACATGGTGAAGGTGAACGCGCCGAGGCCGATCGCCGCCGGCATCAGTCTGGCCGGAATATTGGCCGCGCGGAACATTTCGCGCGCCATGGGTACGAGTACGAAGAAGGCGACGAACACGCTGACGCCGCCATAGGTGACGACCGCGGATGCAAGCACCACCGATAGCATGGTTCGCTTCACGCCCAGCCGCTCGGTCAGGAAACGCGCGATCGAGGTAATGGAGCCGCTGTCATCCATCATCTTGCCGAAGATGCCGCCGAGCAGGAACATCGGGAACCACTGCGTGACAAACCGCGCCGTGCCTCCCATGAACGTTGAGGTCCAGTGCGGCAACAGCGGCTGGCCTGAAGCCGCGGCAACGATGAGGGCAGCCGCAGGCGCCAGAAGCAAAACGCTCCAGCCGCGATAGGCGAACCACATCAGCAAACCAAGTCCCAGCACAATTCCGAACAGCCCCATGGATCCGCCTCTCAAAGCAGCCAAGCCGGCGGAGATGTCTTGCGATCCATAGCTTTCGCCCTTCAAGGTGCAGCTACGATACGCGTCACAACTCACGGCCTTCTCCGGTTTTCATGAACCACACATGCGTATGTGTCGACCGGTCGGGCGCGCAAAGCCCAGGGGCGGCGCAAGAAATGGACGCCGTGCTCACTCCTGGGATTTCTTACTCAGCATAGCCAGAGATTGCTCCTGTTCGAGGAGAACGACATCCAGACTACGCGCCGCAAGGTTGCGTCGGGATGAGTTGGGATCGGTGGCCACGCGTCCAATCGCTCGGGCCACAGCCCGACGCTAAACTAAGCGCTTCTATGAACGAACAAAACCGACATCGAGATCGAGCACTCATTGGCTCCAAATGTGCCCGCGACACACCCAAGTCGGAACGGCATATGCCTGCGCCCTCCTGGCGAACGTTCCATTACTGCGGATACGACGAAAGCAGTTGACTGGCTGCCGTAGGGCCAAATCGACACGACGTGCACCACGGCGGTCTCGATCGGCCGAAAGATACCAACCAGTTTGCTATTTGGCGAAGTGCGTTAGATCATCGCAATCCGCACTCCGGCACCACCGACCGTACCTTACTCATGGTCATTGCAGAAGTCCTGCCCTTTTAATCGCGGGAAGGGGACACGCTCTGCCCGGTCGGCTTGTCGATGCCGACGAGATCGATTATCGGGCTACCGTTCTCCCCGAGAGCCGAATTGCGTGAACTTTTCTTGACCTAGATACAGCTGGTGCATTTGGTCGCAGAACTCTGGTGTAGGTGTGTTCACGGAGCTGATCTTCGATGGTTGTCAAGCGACGGCGAGCTTCTGCGATCCGTCAATTCTTACCGTGGGGAAGTGCAAATTCGAATCTCGCCAAGGCGTGAGCATTGGCGACTCATCCCGCCGCTTTGAAGAAGCGGATCCAAGGGCGCAATTATACGTCGCTCACGCGACGTGCCCGGCGGACGTTCGGTTGGCATCGTTGCACTCTTTTGTCGACGGCTTGGTGAATCCGCGTGAAACTGGTCTCTGAACGGGATGTCAGCACCGGCAGGCAAGGCAGCACAAGCAATTCTGGTTCCAATGCAGGAGCCGATTGCCGCGATCCGTGGATTCATCGATTCTTTTGATGCGCATGAAGCCTTCGTATTCATGGAGCGCAACGTGGAGATGGCGTCGATAGGCAACTCACAAAGAAACTCGCCGATCGAAATCGGGACCAGCAAGAGCGTTGCACTCGGTCGCGACCTCTTCGAACGTCTCCTTAGTGCAATGGAATGACTATCAACAAACAACGCCGTCCCTAAGCAATTCTAGCAAGGTCGGCCCAGGTGATCCCGTAAGCCAGTGGCATACCACCAAGGTGTCGCTCTATCTCGTCGACGGCCATCTCACCCAGTCGCACCCGCTCTAGACCGATGGCGCCGGCAACGTGAGGTGTGAGGAACACGTTCGGCAGGTCGTAGAACAGGGACGCAGCCCCTGGTATCTCAGGGTCGGTCACGTCTATGATTGCATCGATTCGGCCGGTCGAAAGCGTCGCCAGAAGTGCTGTTTCGTCGATGAGAACACCACGTGCAGTATTGATGAGCGTGGCACCATTCTTCATAAGCGCTAGAATTTCAGCATCGATCATGTGCCGCGTCGACGGCAGGGAAGGCGCATGCAGCGAGACGATGTCGGCGGTGCGCATCAGGGTTTCAAGGTCAGCTTTCTCAGCACCGATTGCCGCGCACTCCGATGCGCACAATGTGGGGTCGAAAAGGATAATTTTGAAACTGAAGGGCTTCAGCAGCTCGATCACGCGCCGGCCGATGCGCGACGCGCCGATTATGCCAACCGTGCGGCCGTAGTTTCCAATCGCAAGCCTCTGCATCGCATGGGTACGATCGCGGTTGCGGTCCGCGACGTAAGTGTCGCGGAAGCGGAAGACCTGCTTGCCGGCGAAAAGGATTGCAGCAAGCGTGTACTCGGCTACCGGGATCGAATTGGCCTCAGCCGCATGGCTAACGGAAATGCCTGCGCGAAACACTTCCTCGTCGATGAGCCCCTTAACTGTTCCTGCGGCATGGACGATAATCTTCAGCCCTCCGGCCAGTGAAAGCGCATCGCGGCCGACATACGGGGCGCCCCATCCGGTTATGAGGATTTCCGTGTCGGGCAATATTCGCCTGGCTCTTTCGTCAGCGAAGGTCTGAAGCGGTTCCCGGTCGAGCAATCGGCCCAAACTTTCCAGCCGGTCAAGAAGGCGATCGGGGAGGACATGCTCCGTTCGACGCGGGTGCATGGCAAGTGCAATACCCGGTCGGTTCATGACATTTGCCCCGCCGCTTCGATGGCGCTGACAGTGACGCTATCCTCGGCAATCCGGGCTTCAAGCGCCGAAATGTCCGGTGCCAGCGGGGGGCTAATCCATGCGCTGGAAACCGCGGCCGGGTCATCGAGCGCTAGCACGGCCGTGACGAAAATAGTCTCACCGGCCGGGATTTCGCCGCGCAATTGAGGGATAAGTGTCTTGGCGACGATCACGTTGGTGTTAGGGAGAGCCTTCTGCGCCAGCCCGGTTCGCTTCATCGTCGAGCCCAGGTCAAGAATGCCGGAGAAGTCAGCTTCCCCGATAACGTGAGCACTCCCCGGCGCTGCCCCAAGCACATCGAGATCGAAGTCGCGCTTGGCAATCGCAAAGCCACCTTCGGCCGTCTGCAGCTGGCGCGGCGAATTGATCCGGTGGACGCGAATGTGCCAGGGCGCTGCTGGAACCAGCCAAGTTTCGACGGAAACATCCTTGAATGGCGACCATCTTGAATAGAGCACGTCGCCTGCGACTTTCGCTTTAACATTGGTCTCACGCACGCGGTAGTGCAGTCCATCGTCGCTGAAGGCAAGCGCGGAATCGAACGCACCGCCGGCGAAGCTCCGTTCATCGGCTTCGACGCTGAAGCCATAGCGCGCCGAATAGGCGAACTTCGCGTATTTCTCCGTGCCGAAGCGCATCTGGAGATTTTCTTGTCCCGATGACAGGGCCACCACATCGCCACCTGCCCGCATCAGGACCATGCCGGGATGGCGCTGCTGCGAGACGCTTTCGCTCGGAGCCGGAGCCTTCTCTTCCGCAGTCCAGAACGGGTGGTCATCCGCGATCGCCAATGGCAGAAAGGCCTTGAACGCCCAATAGGGCGATCCCGCCGAGTTGTAGCTTTCCGACATCAACAGGTTCGGATAGCCGAAGCCGATCGACAGGATGCCGTCGCGATTGGTCATCGGCTTGTCCTTCCACCAGCGCAGGTGCTGCAGGCAGAGATGCTTGATCTCGCCCCAGGGAAGCGCCTCCAGATCGGCAAAGGCGAGTGCCGACCAGAAGCCGGCGCAGGCGAAGCGATAGGTCAAACTGCGGCCGAAGGGGATAGTCGCGCCATCGGGCGCAAACCAGTTGCGGAAATCCCTGGCAAACAGAACAGCGCGCTCGCGGTAGCGCTTGGCGTAGTCGTCATTGACGAGCTTGGAATAGATCAGCCCATAGAAATGCATGGCGAAGGGGATGTAGTGGTCGATGCGGCGCACATTGCCATCGCGATACCAGCCGTCACCGATATAGAAGCCCTCAAGCTCCTCGAGGTACTGCCTTGTCAGGCTGCGGTCGAACTCGGCGCCGACGCGATCAAGGGCGATGTCGACGAAGATGCGGAAGAACTTCCAGTTGTTATCCGCATAATCGAACTGCCGCGCATGCTTGAGATAGGCGATGACATTAGCTCGCGCCGGCGCGCTCAGGGGCTCCCAGATCTTGTCGGGGACAAGCGCCAGCGCGAAACCGAGCGCCGCGAGCTCGACCATTCGCTGATCGCGACCGTTGACCGCGCCCCAATATTCCGGGTGCTCGGGATCCGTGCCGTTCGCAAGCCCCTCCGCAAAACGCTGCCAGTGGGCAAAGTCGCCTCTTCCCGCTCCAAACGGCGCCAAACCCCAGAGAGGACGGGCAAACCCTTCCAGGTCCGCGGCTGCGCGGTCAAAATGGGCGCCGGCACCATCGAGCCGAACGCGTGCATTACCCTTCGAAAAATAGGGAAGCAGCGGGTCGAAGAGGTCGAGGAGCGCGCGGATCATGTCCTCGCGCGTCTCCAGCGGGTTGCCTGCTAACGGATTGGCGCTGGCCGGATCATAGGTCATCTCTATCACTCATCGGTTTTCGGCATTGGTGCGGTGCCCCCCACAACGGGAACGACCGCATGGCATACGTGGCGGGCCGGCGCTGACCGATCATGGAACCTGTCGATCATCAGGCCAATGGCCTCCCGACCAAGCGCGCCCCGATCAACGCGCATGGTGGAGAGCGGAGGACTCGTCATCAAGGCGCAGGGCAGATCGTCGAAGCCGACGATCGCGAAATCTTCCGGCACACGAAGACCCGCCTCGGTGACGGCTTCAAGAACACCGACCGCGATGAAGTCGTTCATGCAGAAGGCGGCAGTGAAACCCGCGTTCTCCTCCAGGATGGCGGCCATCAACTCGTGGGCTTCCCGGCTGGCACTGCCTTGGAAACTCATCGGAACCACCCGGCAAGAGGCGCCATCAACCGATGCGACCGCCGCATCAAAGCCCCTGACGCGTTCTCGGATGGTGTGGCGGTGAGAACCGGTGAAATGCAGGATATTGCGATGTCCCGCCGCAAGCAACCGTTCGCCGGCTTGTAGGGCGCCGAAGAAGTTGGCTGGAGAGACGCCGTCGAGGCGAAGATTCGGATCAGTACCGTTGACGAGAACGACCGGAATCTTCTCCGCCTCGATCCACTGTCGAAGCGCAGGGTTGGGGTCGATACCGACTAGGAAAAGGCCTTCCGCGTTAGTGGCCTCCATCTGGTCGCGAATGACATCCGGCATGGCGCGATCCTCACGGACTAGCCTGACTTCGAAGGACATTCCCGCGTTCGCCGCCCCCCCCCGCAAGCCTTCCACGATCGTTTCGTAAAAGACGCTCAGCCCCCCAGTTGCTCCATCGCTGGCAATCAAAGCAAGACCGCCCGCCATTGGCTCCGAGGAGCCTTTGGTTTGGTAACCGTGTTCGGCGGCAACGCGCAGAATGTGCTGCCGAACACTTTCGCTGATACCGGGCTCATTCGCCAGCACACGCGACACGGTCGATACGGAGACGCCTGCGGCGGCGGCAATATCGGCCTGACGTGGCCGCTTTGTTTTAATCTCGTTCATACACGCAGACTTATGCAATTAACGCAAATTTGCAACAGAAAGATATTTTATTGCAAACAGAACGTTTTTGCGTAATCTTCCCGCCACATGCCCGAAAGGCGTTGGAGGACGCCGGGCAGACAACCGGAGGAACCAGCATGCAGATCAATCGACGTTATCTTCTGATGGGCTCCGCCGGCGTGGCGAGCGGCCTTGCACTCGGCGCCGGCATGCCGGCCTTCGCGGCGGACACACAGCTGCGCGCCATGTGGTGGGGCTCGAACGATCGGGCGAAGCGCACGCTCGATGTCGCCCGGCTTTATCAAGGCAAGACACCAGGCGTGTCGATTATCGGCGAATCCCTTAGCGGGGACGGATACTGGACCAAGCTTGCGACACAGATGGCCGGCCGCTCGATCGCGGATGTGTTTCAGCTCGAGCCTGGAACAATCTCGGATTATTCCAAGCGCGGCGCCTGCCTGCCGCTAGACGAATTCATACCCTCTACGTTGAAGGTCGATGCTTTCGGCAAGGACATACTGAAACTAACGACCGTCGACGGAAAGCTTTACGGCGTAGGTCTTGGCCTCAATTCCTTCGCGCTCTTCTTCGATCAGACGGCATTCGAAACGGCAGGCATCCCGTTGCCCACGCCTGATCTCACCTGGGATGAATACGCCAAGCTGGCGGTCGAGCTCACAAAGGCGATCGGCAAGACCAATTACGCGGGCGGCCCCTACGGCGCGCGCTACACCTACGTGTTCGACGCCTGGCTGCGGCAGCGCGGAAAGAGCCTCTACAAGGAGGCGGCGCTTGGCTTTGACGTCGAGGACGCCACGGAGTGGTACAGCTTCTGGGAGGACCTGCGGAAGAAGGGCGGAACCGTTGCCGCCGATGTGCAGACGCTGGACCAGAACACGATCGACACCAATTGCCTAGCGCTCGGCAAGTCGGCAATGGGCATGGCCTATTCCAACCAGCTCGTGGGCTACCAGCTCCTCTCGAAGAACAAGCTCGCCATCACCATGCTGCCTCGCGAGAAGAAAGGCGGGCCATCAGGCCACTACTATCGCCCCGCTCTCATCTGGAGCGTCGGCGCGACGACGAAGAACGGCGAAGCCGCCGCGCAGTTCATCAGCTTCTTCGTCAACGACCCGGAGGCCGGCAAGATCCTGGGTGTCGAACGCGGTGTCCCGCTGTCGCCGGCGGTCCGCGAGGCGATTTTGCCAAACCTGAACCCGACGGAGCAGGACACCGTGAAATACGTGGACCTGCTCAAGGATCAGGTCGGCGACTACCCGGCACCCGCGCCTTTGGGATCGACCGAGTTCGACCAGCGCGTCCTGCGCCCGATCGCCGACGAGCTGGCGTTTGAGCGCACGACGCCCGCCGAAGCGGCGGCGCGGCTGGTCGAAGAAGGGAAAGCCACGATCCGCAGCTGAGATCGTTGCACAGTGTTGAACCGCCGGCGCGCCGCAGCCCGGCGGTTCAGCACATCAGAGATAGGGAAAGATCATGCGCAAGGCGATCATCGTTTGGGGCGGCTGGAAGGGTCACGAGCCGGAGCAATGCGCTCGCATCGTCGCCGGCCTTCTTGCCGAAGACGGCTTCCAGACCGAAGTCACCAACGATCTCGGCATCTTCGGTTCGCCGCAGCTTGCTCAAGCCGATCTTCTCGTGCCCGTGATCACGGGCGAAAGCCTCGAAAGGGCCCATGCCGACGCCCTCGTGGAAGCCGTACGCGGAGGACTTGGGCTCGGTGGACACCACGGCTCGCTCGCGACCTCATTCAAGGAAAGCGCGCCGTTCCGCTATGTCTCCGGCGTCACCTGGGTCGCCCATCCCGGCAATATCATCGGTTTTCGCGTCGCGGTAACCCGCCCGGAAGACCCTGTGATGCGAGACATTCCGGATTTCGAGTATCGATCCGAACAATATTACCTGCACTACGACCCCTCGATCGAAATCCTCGCGACCACCACCTTCACCGGCGAACATGATCCGGCAGCCGCCAATGTGAGTATGCCGGTTGTGTTCAAACGTAGATTTGGCGCCGGCCGTGTGTTCTATTCTGCCCTTGGTCACGTCGCCGCAGAGTTCGATAATGCACATATGCGACTGATATTGCGGCGGGGATTGGTCTGGGCAGCACGCAGCTAACTGATACCCTAAATTCGAGCAAAATAAGCGTGTTGTGGCGAGAGCCAAGCGAGTTCGATGCTCTCGAATGAGCATATGATTTTCGGCGGAACGAGAAATAACGACTGAAGGCTCCATCAACCAAACATGCGGCTCAAGACGACGAGCTGATAGGGATGCTCAGTTCGAACTTGCCCTACAGCGGGCCTTAAATCTGTTCTAAGGCTTGTCTCGAAAAGAAGATTTGGTTGCGGGGGCCTGATGGCATGGAGGCTTGCACATTCTCAACCTCAAATCCTCGCAGTGCTGACCACTAGCGCTGTGAGTGACGGTGAAGGCACGTCGCGAACTTGGCGTCAGCACCTCGGCGCCGTAGCCTCGGTCAGGCGGACAGTCGGTCTTCCTTCATCCGCAGTCTCACGACCAGTCCAGTCTCCGTCCATTCGTAGGAGATCGAGCCACCAAGGTGGCCGCCGACGGTTCTCTGAACCAGCTTGCTTCCAAATCCCTTCGAAAACTGCGGCGCCTCCGCGACAGGGCCTCCGTGTTCCGTCCAAACGATTTCTATGACGCCGTCTTCGATCTCGCCGGACACGTCGAGTAGACCTTGCTCGACGGACAGCGCTCCGTATTTCAGCGAGTTCGTCGCGAGTTCGTGAATGACGAGGGCGAGGCTCGTCGCCGACTTTTCCCCCAGCCCCATGCGCGGAACGGCGACGCGAATTCGTCCGGCGAAAGCGACTTCGTCGTCATAGGGAGCCAGCAGCACCGTGAACAGTTGCCTAGAAGGGCTGCATTGCCCTGACCCTCCGGTAGTGGGCGGACTAGGTCGTGCGCCCGACCCAGCGCGCTCAGACGCTCCGTCAACTGGCTGACCATGCCTTGCTTGGTCTCTGTGCCCCTCGCCGTTATGGCCGTCAGGCCCGATGCCAGTGCAAGGAGGTTCTTTACGCGATGGCTCATCTCGCCCGCGAGGAGTTCGTGCCCCTCCTCCGCCTGTTTGCGGCCGGTTACGTCAAGGAAGATGCCCGTCATTTTCTTTGTATTGGCGTCCCCGGAATTTCCCTGACCTCGCGCCGAAATCCAGCGCACGGTTTCATCGTTGGTGATGATCCGGAAATCGATCTCGAACGGACCGTCGATTGCTCGTGTTGCGGTGAACGCCGTGCGAACCCTCTCGCGGTCGGCCGGATGGATCTTCGCCGAAAGATCCTCGAAGGTCAGGTCTCCGTCGTCGATCACTTGCCAAAGATCACAAGCCTTCTCGTCCATCACGAAGGTGTCGTCGTCGATGATCCACATCCACAACGCCACACCCGCCGACTTCATCGCGTTTCGAAATTCGTCCGCCGTCCATTCAGGCAGGGGCGTCTTGGTTCTCATCTCTTGCCTTCCGTCTTCGCTTCCAAGCTAAGGTGTACGCGCTGGGCAGATGATCGACAAATACAAACAACTCTGCTTCGCCAGAGCAACTTTCAGATGCGCTTGGGACAGCAAGGTCAAAGCGGCGTTAGCTGGGAAAGGAGAATCGAATGGCCCGCTACCTTGACGTACAGAACCCGGATGGTTCGCCAAATGCTCCAGACATCGCGACAAAGATCCGGACCAACCCGCGCGTGAAAGCTATTCTCTGGTCCATGGGCGCCGCGATGTCAGGGCTTCTCGTCATCGCCCTGATTGTGTCCAATGTCTTTTGAATCGCGTTCAAGGTCAGGCGGTCAAATCTCCGGCAAACGCTACGAAACTCGGCAGGAGCGCGGCGGGACATGGATGGTAGCAGACTCTTTCACCGACCTGCCCGCAGCATCAAACGGGCGTGATCTCGTGATGCTTCGGAAAGAAGACGCGAAGGAGATGGCCGCCGAGTTGAACCGGAGCGGGACGTAATACGACCAGCATTACAGTTGCATAATTCTCTATAGTCTGAATCTATAGGTCTCCATGATTCGGAGGTCATGGATGGCAAGTGCATCAATCGAGACGACGCTTGAGCTATGGGCATCATCGTTGCGTGACGTTAAGGCTCGTATGCGGGGACTGTTCACGCAGGAGCGTGTCGCATCATCTGCAAACCTTTTCCTGGACGGCTTGCTCGGTGACGAGCGGCGTAAGACAGGTTGGATGCGTGCTGAGGCGGCCGGTGATCCCGGCCCGTGGCGGCAACAAGCCATTCTCGGGCGCGGGCGCTGGGACGCCGACGCACTTCGCGACATCGTGCGACAGTATGTTGTGGAAAACCTCGCCACGGATGATGCCGTCCTAGTCATTGACGAAACAGGCTTTCTCAAGCAGGGCAAGACGTCGTGCGGTGTTGCACGTCAATATACAGGATCGGCTGGCAAGATAACGAACTGCCAGATCGGTGTGTTCGCCACCTATGTGTCCGTTCGCGGTCATGCCTTTATCGATCGAGCCCTCTACTTGCCCAAGAGCTGGGTCGCGGATCCGGCAAGGCTTTCGGCAACTTATGTTCCTCAGGGTACAGCCTTTGCTACCAAGCCAGGCCTGGCTGTCGATATGATTCGGCGAGCATTGGCAGCCGATGTACCGTTTTCATGGGTAGCTGCAGATGCGGTTTATGGCGTTGGGGACGTTGAGAGAACCCTGCGCCGAGCCTCCAAAGGGTACGTTCTTGGAGTCAAATCGGACCACCATTTCGGCTCTTGGTCCGGAAAGCCTCCGGTTGCCGGCACAGCGCAGGAGATCGCCCGTGATCTCGATCCAAGCGCATGGCAACGTCTTTCCGCTGGTGAGGGCACCAAAGGCGCACGGCTTCATGACTGGGCCTACTGCGAACTCGCCGATCTCGATGCCGACGAATATAACGAGACGAAGTCAGGGCTTTGGACCCGGGGCCTGCTGATCCGACGCAATATCAGCGATGGTGAGCTCGCATTCTTCACAACATGGTGCCCTGCCGGGACGGACATCCAGACGCTCGTTTCCGTTGAAGGCCATCGCTGGGCGATCGAGGACAGCTTCGAGACCGCCAAGAACGAGCTCGGACTCGACCACAACGAAACCCGCTCATGGCATGGCTGGCATCGCCACGTTTCCCTCGTCATGCTGGCCTTTGCAATGATGGCGGTGATCCGGTATCGCGCTAATGACGCGACGCCCCCAAAAAAACCGCGGATGCCGACCATCAGGATTTGATCCGCTGGTCTATCCAGGAAGTCCGGCGCATCGCCATCAGACTCGCTCAGCGTCGCATAAACCCCGCCTATGTCATCGCATGGTCATGCTGGAGGCGCGCCCATCAGGCGACCGCTAGACGAGCTCATCTCAAGACGCAAATGCAACTGTAATGCTAGGCTGTGGGAAGCACCAGTATCAGGGACAGGATCTGGCAGGAGGTCGCGATCGAGCTTGCGAGGTCCAGTGCCAGAATTTCTTCCGCACGACTGGTGGCGGAGCCTTCAAGTATGATGTTAGCCCCAGCATCGAAACCCTAAGATTCGTGCACCTGATACGAGGATCCGCAGCAACTGCGGCTTCGATGGAAGCCGTCATGCTTGCCGTTGAACAACCTGCCAACTGACTGTCGGAGGGTCGAGCGTGTGTATAAAACTGCATGATCATCGGTGAGCCTTCCAGGATACTGCGCAAGAAACGCGCAGACGTTATTGGTTCAGTGTTTAAAACCGCGCCCGTATATCGTTGGCTATGTTTTCGAACACCCGCACAAGCTTCAGTCAAGTATTATTAGCGATCATGCATACGACTTCTGGAGGCACCATGACCAGTTGCATCTTGTCGATCATCTCGATGCTGCGCTGAAACTTGCTGAAATCAACCGCATGACCTTCGTGGCATATCTTATCAAAATGGCGAAGGAAGCGGCCGTGCGTCCCAAAACAGAGGGCCGGCGCGCAGCGTAATGGCTAAGTCTCGGGGCGCCGGCAGCGCGGCTGCAGCGAGCACCAGGCTCGCTGGCGGCAAGCCGCTGTCGTCGCTTTTTACCAGATTCAAGAGATACGAAATCGTGTTGGTCATCCCATTCATCGTGTAGGGCTTTTTCGATGGCGCCAATTGCGCCTGCGAAGTCCGCGGGCACTGACAGAGATGTAGGGAATTTTTCGATCGGCTAGTTGACGTCCAAGATCGATGCTGGATGGTGATCCGGAATATCAGCCTTCCGATAGGGCCGAGGGGTGCGTGGGTACTGTCTTGTCGATTTCCTCAAGAATAAGTCTTATCTCCCGAACTGGCTTACGCTCGTGATCGAAGACCTCCACTGAGAGCATGTGATAATCGCCAAGCGGCAGGCCATCTGCCGCCATCTCCGCAAGGGCAGTGCGGCCCTCCTGTATCGCTGCTTCTGTCGTGTCAAATTCGTATGACATTTCAGTCGGCTGCACTCCGTCGTGATCGACCAACTGAAAATAGTACGTGGCCATTCCATGCTCCTTGAATGCGGCGTGCGGCGCTTCAACTCGCTCCCAGTCAATGGCATAACCTCGATAGGCTGCCTATGTTCCACAACTGAAGGAATTGATGGGAATATTTCGCCCTCTGCACGCAACGAGTGTTTCTGCACACCTAAAAACCCCAATGAATCGAGGCGCGAATGCGGTATTTAAACGAACTTCCAACCATTCGACGCCGAACTTCGGTTAAGCCATCGTTAACAGTTGCGACCTCACGTGCGACAGCTACCGCGCATGACGGGCGTCACGAAAAACGCATGAACTGACGCTCCAAGGTGAGAGCGAAAGGCTCATCTGAAACTGATCTGAAGTTTGAGCCGATCGAAGCAGACAAAAGGCCGTTTTGACAGTCACGATCGTCGTCCCAGCCCGGATGGTTCAAGATCGGATATAGGCAGACCCCCTCCAGTGGCACACCGGCCGCGATAGCGGCTGACGCTTCCCCGGCTACGTAAGCAATCCATGTTGCTCGTCGATCGCCCTCGATCCCTGTCTCGGCGATCAGCATTGGGCGACCGTAGCGCGCGTATGCCTCCGCAAGTATGTTTCGAAGCGGCTTGTATTGCCTGTGTCCGATATCGATCGGAGAGCCGCCATGGATCCACTGATTGTTGAAGTAGTAGTTTATGCCAATAATATCCAGATAATCGGGACGCCCGCCAATCTGTGGCCAGATCCTGCCTTCTATCAGATCCCAACCTTGAAATTGCGCAAGCCGGTGGCCCTCCGCGGCGCCCGCGTCCCAAGGGCGGACGGGATCAGCGACCACGTTGATAGCCGGGTCGCAATGGACGAAACGGGCGCGGACATCGACGGCGCGAATGGCATCCATGGCCGCGATTGCGGCTCTCGCCAACTGGACCTTCAATTCAAAACCACGGCGGCGGGCAAAAGGATTCAAATAGGCCGCATCACCACCACCCCATGCGAAGAATGAGATCTCGTTTACGGGGCAGTAGAACGGGACAACGTCCGTTTCATCGTGCACGACCGCCGCACATGCTCCGGCAAATTTTGCGAAACGCTCGACAAACTTCGGGGACCAGATGTCCAGATCGTCGGGCCAACCATAATGGAGCAGATCCCAAATCACCTGCGTGCCCGAGATTGACGCCGCCCTGAGCATCGAGCGCACGCTGGACCAATCGTAACCGCCGGCCCTATCGATCAGATGCCATCGAAACCCGTCGCGGACTGTTCGTATGCCGAAATGCTGTAGCCGAAGATAATCCTGGTACGCATGGTTGTCGTGCTGTGTCGACTGAATAAGGTCTAGGCGACGCCCCTGCGGTTCGCCGTCCCGTTGGCGCAAACGGTGTGTCGAGCACTCGAAGCCGCCCTGTAGAAAAGACTTGAAAATCCTTTTGGGTTGACCGGCCTTTCGTTCCAGCAACACGTCGTAAAAAAGCGTCTCCCACAATGGAACGACTGCCGAGACACTATAGTTTTTCTCGACTTTTGATCGCAGTTGCCGCCCCAGGGAATTGCGTGCGCTCGGAGCGTCGATCAGGCGCTGGATACCCACCGCCACGGCGCCCGGATTTCCATGGGGAACCAGTATTCCGGAAACCCCGTCTTCGATTTGCTGCAGGACGCCATTGTCAGGCGTTGCGATCACCGGGAGAGATGCAGCGCCTGCTTCTGCGATCACATGCGGCATCCCCTCGCCCCTGGAAAGCCAGACAAAGATGTCCATTGCCGACAACAGGTCAGGAATATCTGCTCGGTCGCCTAAAAAAGACAACGTCGCGCCAAGGCCCAGCGCGTTCGCAAGTTGACGGAGCGCAACAGCATACTCTGGATGGAAGGCATCGGGGCCGCCGATGACGACGAACCTGGCTTTAGGACAGCTCCGTTGGACGGAGGCCGCCGCATTGATGAAGTCATCAACGTTTTTCTTGGGATCAAGCCTTCCCACCCAACCGATCAGGACGTCGCTTTCATCAATTCCCAAGGATGACCGCACCGCGTCCCGTTGGCCCCCACCGAACTCGCGTAGATCGACCATGGACGGTATTTCGACCGCATGGTGTTGGCGTCCGAGCATTCTGGCTGCAGCGGCCTCCGTGATTGTGCGGCACACACCCACGTACCGCGAAGTAAAGTGTTTTGGTCCTGCCTCAGCTTCGGATACCAGTCCACCATGTTCGATGAGCGGCGGGCGCAACTTCAACCGTTCCAGAGCGGGGTAGATGTCGGCAACGTTCTGGCATGAGACGACGACGTCATACCCTGCCACCTTGTCTGCAAGATACGAGACTGTGTCCTCGAACGAGAGGTCGTATGGCGCGGTGTCAACGTGGACTCCAAGAGCCTTGAGTTGCTGATGCGTCTGTTCCGGCATGCCAGCTTTACGGAAGCAGGCAACAACATCGATCTTGAACCGGTCAGGATCAAGGTTGGCCGCGAGGAGACGGACCTCTGTTTCCTCACCTCCGACCACGAGCCAGGCGAAGACGAACAGAATGCGCACAGGTGAAAAATCTTCCTCACCTGTCATTGATTGGCCTCGAACACGATCTGAATAAAATCTGGCCGATTGTCGATCAGATTTCGTAGGACTGCGGGACCATCCGACATCGGTACGACCTGCGTAATCAGGTGCTCCCGAATCGTCGGTCCATCGCAATGAAGAAGTTCGATGGTTTCTGCCGCCAGCCTGCGCCTATCCCAACTTGCAGCGAGGGATCGTGGCACCCTGTTTATCTGAGCGCATTTGATGCTCAAACCGTTGTGGTGGAATTCCTCCCCGAGTTTAAGTTCGGGCGAACCACCTTGATAAAATGCCAGGTCTATGACAGTTCCCTGGGGACGCAGGGCTTTCATCGCGAGGTGCAGACTTTCTGGGTTCGCTCTGGTCTGAAAGACAAAGTCGGCGCCTCGGCCTACAGTTCCGTCGTGCCATCTTGCCTTGGCGTGCTGCCACGCATCGTGCTCGGTCATCGCGATCAGTCCCATCGCGCTGGCCTTTTCGCGGCGGAACGGGGACGGATCGGTGATGACGACCTCGGAAGCGCCGGCCTTTCGAGCGAACAGGGCGGCCATGAACCCGACCGGCCCTGCCCCAACGACGATCACGGGCCGCCCCGCGATGCCAGATCCGAGTGATGCTAACTGGGATCCAAACACCTCCGCGTCAGCGTGAAGAATTCCGTTGGCAGCGATTGGACCCATCTGAGCGGCGAAGATCCCCAAGATAGGATCGATGTCGTCGGGAAAGGCGATGAGCGTTTCGTGGTAGGGGTCAGCCGTGTGTCCGCTTTTATGACCAAAAGTCCCAGCGACAATCTGCCCCTCGAAAAATCCGATGGTCTTGGATTCGGCGACCCTCGCCACTTCCATGTAGCCAAGAAAAGGAACGGGGTAATGAAGATCCGGCTCATTCCGCAAAAAGACACCCCGTCCCCCGTCAAAGCGAGAGTGAAAGTAGGGGTTGGTATTTTTGAGGAACGTCAGCTCTGTCCCGGCTGACAGCCCCGTATACAGCGTCTCCAGCCTGACTTGGCCTTCGGGCGTCGGCCCCTCCTCATAATCGAACAGATAGGCTTCTGACGGGCCTTTCACACCAAGGGATCGAACAATCCGGTGACCATTTGGCAAGGTCGGGACATGATCTTCCGCGTGCTGAAATTGAAGCGGCGATAGGGCGTTTCGATCAAAACTCGCCGGGGGGAGCCTTACGGCTTCGCCGCTCTTGGCCGACGCCGTTACCGCGAGAGCAAGACGGTGGGTAACGAGCGCATCGCCGTAAGGACAACGAATGTTATTGGGACCGCCTCGGACTGCATCTATGAAATCCCTGTCTTCTCTCCAGACCGGGTCGCCTTCCGCCGCTCGCACTGGGCGACCGCGACCGACGTCCACCATGATTTCATGGTCGTTGAGCTCGATCGCCAGTTTGTCTGCGAAAATGTGAAGTCCGACACGATGGCTCCAGCCCAGCAAACAGGTCGAGGAGATGTTGGCTAGCACACCAGTATCGAAGGTCAGGTTAGCGGTCGTTACGGTCGGGACGTCAAGGCCAGGGTAATCCCCGCGGTCCATATGGCCTGTCCGCCCGTAAACCTCTGTGACTTCGCCGATCAGGAACCGGGCAAGGTCGAGGAGATGCGTCGTTTGTTCGACCATCTGTCCGCCAGATTGCTCTTCTTTCCACCACCATTGGGGCGGTGGCGTCGAATCCAACCAGTATCCGGAGAGGAGCTGCGCCGGGTTATTGTGGAGCAATCCGCGTGCTTCATCGACAATATCAAGATAACGCCAGTGGTACCCCACCCCAGTGATGAGGCCTGCGGCATTCACTTTGGCCGCGATGTCTTCCGCAAGCTTGATGTCTCTTGTCACCGGCTTCTCAACGAAAAACGGAATGCGGCGTTCGATCAAGTCGATCTCCGGTGGACCATGTGCAAACGGGGGTATGCAGATGTATGCTGCATCCAGCTCCTCGGCGTCGAGCATCTCCCGGTGTTCACGATAGGATTTGGCGCCGAAGCGGGAGGCGGCAGCATCCGCGCGATCAAGGTCCGGATCGGCGAAGGCAACAAGTTCGATGTCGTCAAAGCTCGCAAGGATGTTCAAGTGACGTTGAGCAATGCCGCCAACACCGATAAAACCGAGGCGTGTCTTCGTCATCCTGTGATCCTTCAAAAATTGATTGCTGACAATATGGCGACGGTAGACATCGACTGTCTCCCGCACCATCCGAGAGGCGGTGAACTGGCGCTCGAACCGTTTCAGCCCGGCCTCGCCAACAGCTTTGCGGCCATCGGCGTCGGTGAGCGCGCGGATCACGACCTCGGCAATTGACCGTGCGCTTCCAGGCTCGGCGAAATAGTCGTGGTCTTCGCCCAACGCCTCGACGCTCCCGCCAATTCGGGTCGCGATGACTGGCAATCCGGCCGACATCGCTTCCAGGATTGCTAGGGGAAGGCCTTCAAACTGCGACGGGAGAATGAAAACGTCTGCCGCGTGCATCAGGTCAGCGATGTCGGTTCTTGCTCCTAGAAACAGCACGAGGGATTTCAGCCCGAGATCTTCGACGAGAGCTTCAAGATTGGAGCGCTCTTCGCCGGCACCCACGAGCAGCAAGATGGCAGCCGGGACCGCCGCCAGGATCTCTGGAAAAGCTTTGATAAGAGAAGCGTGATCCTTTTGAGGGGTGAACCGCGCAACTGTCAGCAGGATGATCTTCCCCGCGATTCCAAGTTCTCCAGCCGTCGAACCCGACACACTCGTCGGCCTCATCGTCTGGACGCCGTTCCTGACGACGGTTATCCGCTCGCTTGATATACCCTCTGCGAGATAGGTCGCCTTTGAAGCTTCGGAGACGGCAATATGATGGGAGATGGCGTCCGTTGCAGCGAGGTAGCGCCGTTTTTGTTCCAGATCAGTCAACAGATACGGGAGATGCTCGGTTCGGATAACCGGGATTTTGCAAGCGATACCAGCCGCCGCAAGTTCATTTCCTTCCCAGCCTATTCCAGCGTGAACATGCAAAAGGTCCGCGCCAGCACGTCGTAGCCAGTCTTCAAACTCCAAATCGTCCGCCGCCAACTTCACTTTCATGCCACGTCTGGCCGCTCGCGGGAGCAAGCCCGTGCGGTCGGATCCCATGACTGCAAACGTGACATCGAAGGCCTGTTGTAGTCCCTGTCCGAGGTCCAGCATATGTTCGCCCATACCCGACGGTTCAAGGCTGTCGGTCGCGATGACCACGCGTTTTCCGTCAAACATGGAGTTCTCGCGCGACGGCCTGTTCGACCAAGGCTCTCATCTTCGCAAAAGTCTGATCCCACGACGACTGGGAAAGCTTTTCATCGACTAGCGCGCGCCATGTCGTGTCGGTTGGATCCATCCGACAGGCCTCATCGCAGGCTTCGGCGAACTGTTTCGCGCCATCCACGAGAAACACGCCCGGTGTCTGGCCATAGCCCGACACAACATCCGCTATACGCGTGCTAACGACAGGAAGACCCGCTGCGAGATATTCAGGTGTCTTAGTCGGGCTGATATATCGGGTGGCGTCGTTGTGCGCGAACGGCATCAGAGCTGCGTGCCAGCCGCTAAGATATGCTGGAAGCTCCAGATAGCTTTTTCGGCCGAGATAATGGAGATTCCCCGCTTGAGGCAGGTCCGCCAGCGAAATCTTGACGACAGGACCGACGAAGACAAACGAATATTCTGGCCTCATTCGCGCGACGCTGGCCACAAGTTCCAAGTCGATCCGCTCGTCGATAACACCGATATAGCCAAATCGCGGCGAACCTATCGAGGCCTGATCTGCAGGAGCGGCACTGCAGACTCTTGCTGCGCCGAAATGCGCAACATCGACGCTGGAGGGAAAACAGTGGACGTTGGCGTGGCGATCATTTTTGGCCTCGAAGAGGCTCTTTCCTCCCGTGAAAACCACGTCGGCTCGGTTCAAAAGCTCGCCCTCAGCGTGCTTGAGTTCAGGTGGCGCAAACTTGAAATTCGATAGTTCATCCATACAGTCGTAGACAACCGCTTCCGCATCGATGTGACGCGCGAAGCTGTACATCAACGGCGTGTAGAACCACAGAACTGGCTTGTACCTGCAAAACGAGGAGAGAACTTCGTCGAGCAACCGCGAGAGCGCTTTTTGACGTTCGGAGTCCGACCACCAATGAGGCACGCGAGGCCTTATCGCTCTTACGGCTGTTCCCTCGAAGCAATGGACCTCGAAATACGCCAGATGATGGTCGGTCGGAATGAACTCTTCGAAGAAGATTACCGGCCGATCGCAGGAAAATCTCTCCATCAGATGCTGGGGTCGCTGAACGACAAAATCCCAACGAAGATGAGAGAAGCAAATTATCGGCGCGCGATGATCAATTGTCTTGAAAGCTGTCAGAAGATTCATGCGAGATCCCCACGCTCTGTTGCGTTGGTGAACCTGCATTAGTCACTATAGTTCCCCGTTCGGGAAAATAAGCTGCCCTCTTGCGGTTGATTGGATAGCGCTTACTAGTTTCGCCGTCGAAGACGGCCAGAGCCAGTTCTCGCAGACAGTCCTGCGAGGAGAAAAGGTATCCAGTCTCCCCAGCATTTCAACGATGCCCTGATCGAACTGGGCCCCGTGGACAGCCAGCCCAGTATCGCCAGTGATGTATTGACGCCCGCACGCCAGTTTTTCGTTTGCGAGTACTGGAATGCCTGCCAGCATATACTCCGTGAGAATGGCCGGTGCTCCATCGTTCACGCCACACACGACCCCGATTTTCGATTGGTTCATGTAACGATTGACTTCCTCGTAGCCTACGCCTGGCGGGCCGATGAATTCAACGTCAACTCTTAGTTTCGCTGTCCGAGACTTGAAAGCGTCGACCATTTCTCCGTAGCCGCAAATACAGAGGGCCTTGAGCGGCACGGGGATTTTGGCCAACGCCTCGAAGAGAACCTCGTGGCATTTGTACGGCTGCGCGGCGGCCACATAGATGACATCATAGATCTTCTCCAGTCCCAATGGCCTGAACATCGTCTCGGACGCGAACTCAGGACCAAGTGGTAGCACCAGCGTTGCCATTCCGGGATGGATGCGCTGCACCTCCATGGACTGCCAGTCCGCACCCGTCAGGACAAGATCGAAATGTCGACTGACGTCAGGGGGAAGCCGCAAAGCTGGCGCGTCGATCGAATTGTAGATCTTAAAGCTGTCGCTGCAGGCGCACATGATCTCCTCGTTGACACCAAGCCCCCAAACGCACAAGATATCAGGGGCTCCGAAAGCCGCGATGTAGCCCAACATGTCGTTCGAGGCGAATGGGGCTGCGGGGCCGTTCAGTCTAAACGCCTTGCGCCTCAGGGGGCCGATGTCCTCGTCTATCGAAACTGGCTCGGCGTCGCGGCTGTGGGTCCAAATTTCGGCGGTGTCGACAAGCCCTGATCGCAAACAAGCCAGCGGGAGACGTTCTATATAGCTACCTGCTACATCGAATTTCTCGTTCAGATTGGCACTTGGACGGCGTCGCCCGATACCTCGTTCCACCCATTTGGCGTGAAAATCGACAGGCGACGGAAGTGTCACATCCTGGAAATGTCCTTCCTGGTAGTCACTGATGACCACCAGCCGCCGTTCGCCCCGGCCAGGAAACTTATCCATGGCCCCTCGCTTTGGAATCCGTGCTGCAGTCGTTCGCGAAAAGGTCTTTGAGAAACAGCATGCGGTGACCGGGCCCGGTCTTCAAATCGTCCCACGCCGGCAGATAAACGAGTTTGCTCTTGAGTGGGATAGCGCCACAGGCCTTAAAAATACGCCTTGCACGTCCGTCCGGGCGTGCAACGAAAGACGAATTTGCACGGCTATGGTGGCTTTTGGAACCTGCTGACATCTAGATTAACCATGTTATTTTGGGGAGCCGTGGGATAGCGCTGATCAACGATGGTCAGGCGACTAGGTTCCGAAAGACCAGAGGCCTCCATAAGGGTTGAAATCAAAGGCTCGCAGTAGACAAACACGAAAAACTAAATCGTCCCCAGCGGGATAGGGCCTCTTTCACCAACTGGGCTCCGGCGTTGGCCTGACAATAGTTTCCCCGTGGTCGGGCGAAAACAGTTCGGCTGCAACAGTCGGCATCACTGCAGCCTTGCGGCTTGTCGTCGTACGGTAGCTTTCATCCGCCCTCGGAGGATACCTCACGGGTCGACTGGGCACGAAATAGCGCAGTTCCTACCAACGAAGTCTTCTTTGGAGACACCGCCCATGGAACGTGACGACGAAGAAGATCTGCTCGCTGTCGGCGTGCGGAAGCTCTAAGGTTTCAACCTGAGATCATGGCCCGGTGCGTCGGCATCGTCGGCGCGCCGGGCCTTTTCGTTTTCTCTGCTCCGATTGCATGAGACCGGAACAAACCACCCACACACAGGTTAACTCCCGTCTCCACCACACCGTAGGCGTGCGCTGTCGATGAGCATTCGCCTCGGCTGAAGAGGAACGCATCAATGGAGGATATGATGGCTACCACTAAGACACTGGACGACCTGTTTCTCGACACGCTCAAGGACATTTACTTTGCCGAAAAGCAGGTTCTGAAAGCTTTGCCGAAGATGGCCCGCGCCGCGCAGTCGGAAGAAGGCAAGGCTGGATTTCTTCAGCATCGCGACGAGACACAAGGCCAGATCGACCGGCTGGAGCAGGTATTCGAACTAATCGGAAAACCTGCCCGTGGCAAGACTTGTGAAGCGATCCAAGGCATCCTCGCTGAAGGCGAGGAAATCATGGAAGAATACAAAGGATCGCCTGCCCTCGACGCCGGCCTGATTTCGTCGGCGCAGGCCGTCGAACATTATGAGATAGCCCGCTACGGCACGCTCATCGCCTGGGCCAAGCAGCTCGGCCTCAAGGATGCAGTGCCGCTCCTTCAGGCGACCCTGGCCGAGGAGGGGGCCACTGACAAGAAGCTGACGCAGCTCGCTCAAACCCAGGCAAACGCCAAGGGCCAGAGCCCGAAGGCTGCCTGAGCAGCCGCTCAACCTGGGCCGCCCGTGTGGCGGCCCTTTGCATTTTCTCAATACAACCAAAAAGGGGACAACGACCATGGCCAAAAGACACGCAAAATCAGCCTCGTCGCCGTCGGAAAGCAGCGTCACCATTCATGATCAGAAACTCCACCGCGGTGTCGGAGGCGAACTCCATCAGTACGCCGAGGACGGGGGTGATGTCCTGACAACATCTCAGGGCGCGCCGGTAGCCGATGACCAGAATTCCTTGCGTGTCGGCCCTAGGGGCCCGCTTGTCGTCGACGACTTCCATTTCCGCGAGAAGATCTTTCACTTCGATCACGAAAGGATTCCGGAGCGGGTCGTTCATGCCCGTGGTTACGGCGCCCATGGCATCTTCGAGACATACGACTCCTTGTCCGAGATCACCCGTGCCGACGTGTTTCAACGACCTGGCGAAAAGACGCCAGTCTTTGTGCGGTTCTCGACGGTCGCCGGCAACAAGGGCTCTGCCGATCTCGCGCGCGACGTCCGTGGCTTCGCCGTGAAAATGTACACGAAGGAAGGCAACTGGGACCTGGTCGGCAACAACATTCCGGTCTTCTTCATCCAGGATGCGATCAAGTTTCCGGACCTGGTCCACGCGGCAAAGCAGGAACCAGATCGCGCCTTTCCGCAGGCACAGACGGCGCATGACAATTTCTGGGACTTCATCAGCCTGACGCCCGAGAGTATGAACATGGTCATGTGGATCATGTCGGACCGAACCATTCCTAGGTCGCTCCGCTTCATGGAGGGCTTCGGCGTCCATACCTTCCGCTTCGTCAACGCCGAGGATAAATCAACCTTCGTCAAGTTCCACTGGAAGCCGAAGCTGGGCCTCAAGTCCGTCGTCTGGAACGAGGCCGTCAAGATCAACGGCGCCGACCCGGACTTCCATCGTCGTGACCTCTGGAATTCGATCCAGTCCGGTAATTTTCCCGAATGGGAGCTAGCCGTCCAGCTCTTCGATCAGGACTTCGCAGACAGTTTCGACTTCGACGTTCTCGACCCGACAAAAATCATACCGGAGGAAATCCTCCCGGTGCGGCCGATCGGCCGCCTGGTGCTCGATCGCATGCCGGACAACTTCTTCGCGGAGACCGAGCAGGTCGCGTTCATGACGCAGAATGTTCCTGATGGTATCGACTTCAGCAACGATCCGCTCCTCCAGGGACGTAACTTCTCCTATCTCGACACGCAGTTGAAACGCCTCGGCGGCCCGAACTTCACGCATTTGCCGATCAACGCCCCGAAGTGTCCCATGCACAATTTCCAACAGGACGGACACATGGCTATGCGAAATCCTGTCGGCAGAACCAATTATCAGCCGAACTCGCACGGCGAAGGCCCAAGGGAGTCTCCGACGCGAGGCTATCGACACTTTCCTGCCGAGGAACAGGGACAGAAGGTGCGGCTACGTCCCGAGAGCTTCTCCGATCACTATAGCCAGGCCCGCCAGTTCTTCATCAGCCAGACCGGGGCGGAACAGCGCCACATCGTCATGGCGCTGACTTTCGAACTGAGCAAGGTCGAGACATTAGCAATTCGCGAGAGGATGGTGTCGCACCTGTTGAACATCGACGAGACACTGGCGACCACGGTTGCGCAGAAGCTGGGCTTCCAGTCGATGCCTGATGCTGCGGACGCCGCGATACCGACGCGTCAGGATCTTGAAGCGTCCCCCGCACTCAGCATCGTGGAGCGGGGTCCAAAGCGTTTTGAAGGACGCAAGCTCGGCGTTCTCATTGCCGATGGCGTCGATGCAAAGCTTTTGAAGGCTCTGACGAAAGCCGTAATGGCAGAGAAGGCCGTGGTGGAGCTGATCGCCCCAAAGGTCGGCGGCGTGACGGGAGACGATGGGAGCTTGATCCAAGCGCACCACATGGTCGACGGCGGCCCGTCCGTACTGTTCGACGCGGTTGTCCTTCTGACCTCGCATCAGGCAATCGACGATCTCGTCAAGGAGGCCGCTGCCCGCGATTTCGTCGCCGACGCGTTCCAGCACTGCAAATATATCGGATACGATCAGTCTGCGCTGCCTCTCTTGGAAAAGGCCGGTCTTTCCGGTCAGCTCGATGAGGGCACGATCCAATTGTCGGAAAGCACGGACGTCGCGGCGTTCGTCGAGCAGCTCGGCAAGCTGCGCGTCTGGGGTCGCGAACCTTCGGTGAAGCTTGGCAAGGCGTCGGCGCCTATAACCTAACGGCGGTTCGCTCGATCGCTTGTCGGCCGACCCAGGATAACACTGGGTCGGCCGCCTAATGCAAGAATGTTGGGCCGTTGAGCGGCCCGGAAACAACGATTGGACCGAGCTTGGAAGCACCGCCGCTACAACGAAAACTGGCAGCCATCCTCGCTGCTGACGTCGAGGGTTACTCACGCCTCATGCATGTCGATGAGGAGCGCACCCTCATGACGCTTACGAGCCACCGGACAACCATCGACGCCCTGATCGAGGCAGCGGATGGCCAGATATTCGGGACCGCGGGCGACAGTGCTCTTGCCGAATTCCCGAGCGTGGTGCAGGCGTTAAATTGCGCGATTGCGATACAAATCGCCATTGGGCATGCCAACGAGGACGTACCGCCGGACCAACAGATGAGGTTTCGCATCGGGATCAACGTTGGCGACGTCATGGTCAAAAACGGAGACATCTTCGGCGACGGCGTGAACATAGCCGCCAGGCTCGAGGCTCTTGCCGACGCCGGCGGCATTTGCGTCACAAGAGGCGTGCGCGATCACATTCGCGATAGAGTCAGAGCAACGTTCGAAGACATGGGCGAGCAGAGCATCAAGAACATCGCGCGCCCGGTGAGAGCGTTTCGAGTGTTGTTTGACCCCGACTATGATGCCGAGTTGTCAACTTCGTTCCAGACTGAATCTGAATCGGCAGACGACGCCTCAGGCCTTGTCGAGGATACTAAGGACCAAGCCATCGAGGTCGCGTTTTGGGAATCGATACGCGAGGACGATGATGGAACAGAGCTGCGGCTCTATCTCGAGCGCTATCCTCACGGATCCTTTGCAGATCTTGCCCGAGCGCGCCTTGATGGCAGCTTGAAGCCTGCTGAGGACACGGCCGTCGAGGTTTCCTTTTGGGAAAGCGTGCGGGATAGCAGGAACGCGACGCTGATCGAGGCCTACCTGCAGCGCTATCCTTCAGGGGAGTTTGCTATGCTCGCCAAGATCCTCATCGAGAGCTTGGACCGATGATCGACAACTCCAAACTTCTTGTCTGAATGCTACGCCGCCCCTATGAGCGCCCGGTGAAGACCGTGCATTAAAATAGGAAAAGCCCCGCATACAATGCGAGGCCTCTGATGTTTACCGTGGGGGCAGATTACAGACGGTTGACGCGATACCGGTCGCGCTCTGCGGCAATCTGCTCGTCCGTATAAGGATCGGCCGTGTCGTCGAAACGTGTCCAGCCCTGCTCTGTATAGAGCGAGCGACGCTCTGCTAGGTTGTGACAGCTTTGTATCGTTCGTCAACCGCAACGATATGGAGTCAATCATGGAGAACACATTGCACTTCCTGAAGACGCCGGAGGCAGCAGCCTTGTGCCAGCTCTCTACCTCGCATCTGAACAAGCTCAGAGGTACGGGGGGAGGACCTCTCTTCCTCAAGCTTGGCAGCTGCGTCAGATACCGACTTTCCGATCTGGTCGATTGGAGTAACGCTCGAGTGCGCAAATCGACGTCTGTCGCGCCTGTACCTCGGGAGCGATGACTACCGATGTTACGCGAGGGCGGCACCGTTTGGCGACCGCCCCGCGCACGTCTTCGACCAATAGTGAGAACGGGGTACATCATGTCGGAGCTCCCGCATCCTTTATCGCCCCATCGTCGAATTGCACTCACAGTTTGGGCCACTTTCACCCGTAGTCCTGGCGGTATCCCGATTTCCCGTGAGGCATGCGCGATACTGCTCGCATTTGTGACTGCGCGTCCTCCTCGATACATACTTCGCATGCGGTTGGACGACGTAGAATTCAGTCGCGCGATATGGCGGGTCCCCGAGTGGGACGGCAAGCGCTCCTACCAACTGCCGATGCCGCGGCTGGCACTCGCACTCGTCCGACAAGCGCACTCGTTCCGGAAACCGAGGGACGGTGGGTTTCTTTTCCCGGGGTGCTTCGACAGGCAAGCCCCCATGGACCACGCAGTCATAACCAGAACATTTCGACGCGCCGGCATCGCACCATCGGTAATACTCAAGCGCCCCGCTTACGACATCCCAGCGGCGGCGGCCTGGATCATGGTGGAGGCCGGTGTCAGATCGGAGGATGTCGAAGCGGTGATGCACCGCACAAATCAGCATGAAATGCTCCGCAAAGAAAAGTTTATGCGGTCGGAAGACTGGATATTCCAAAGGTCAAAAATAGCGCTGGAGGCTTTCGAGATAGCCTTTATGTCGATCGTTGGCCTCTCGTACTCTGACCAATTGTTCGAGCTTCCTCGTTTTCCGCACCATTGGTGAATGGCCAAGAGCCAATGCCAAGTCGACGTGTCAAAAGAACGATATGGACACCGATTGAATTGGGAGTGTCAATATGGACGTGAAGCACAGGAGATCCAGCGGCGTAGGCGTAATCGAGCTATCGGACCAGGGCGCAGTGGAGGAACTGGTACGAAAGAATGTGCAGCCGAAAGTGCCTCTCATCCAGCACCTTTTCGCCTCGACTTTGCATCAACAGCAACCAAGTAGGAAGAACACCGTTTTACGAGCGGCATTGAGCTGTCGCAAACATCCGCTTCTTTCTATCTGGCAGGACCCAATTACGGCGGCCTCCCGCGAAGCGGGGTACATCCCGTGGATGAATCTAAGGCGATGGGCAGTGTACCTGGGTGTCTACTCGGCAATTTGCAAAGCGTCGAACCGAGACCAAAAGCGCGCTTTTCCACTTCGTTCCCTAGACACTCTTCGCGAGACAGACGGACTGGAGAGGATTTCGTCAAAACACTGAGAAATTGCGACGCACCCTAACCGAAAGGAGCCTAGCATGGCTCATTCAGTAGACAGATGGAACGACTTCATGCGGTCGGCTTGGCACGCATTTGACCCTGACGCAGAGAGCACAGCCGAGATGGCTCGATTTGCGTGCATGGTGCGCCTCAACATTGTGACGCTGCAACATACTCGCGAGATTGCCGAGATAAAAGTAACTGCAGTCAATCTTGAACGAAAGCTTTGGCAAGTCCGTCCGTCACACGTGTTGCCTTTGGCACCGATTGCTCTGGCGCTCATACGCAAGGCATTTTCGCTTCGCAGGACGCGTGACTGCGAGTGGATTTTCCAAGACCACGATAGACGCGTTACAACTCTACACCCGCTTTGTTATCAGTTCAGGCAACGGCTGCAGATACCTCGAGACGATAACGCCAGAATAAAGAACATTCGGTTCTGCGGCAGGATGCTTCTGGGAGCCCCCCCTCTCCATTTCTCGTTGGAATCGATAGGCAATATCCTCGGACACACTGACTGCCTGACATATCGTCTTGCCCCGGATACGCCGCCAGAACTAATTGAAATGGACGATAAGATTCGCACCCTTACAATCTGGGAGAAGCATCTGTATGGCATCGGAGCTGGCGTTCCGAGCGCTCCCAGATCAGCGCCCAGCACGACGTGGACTTCCACCGTTCATTGAACCGTTCGACGTCCAGCGGATCAGGCGGCAAAGGAGGCGATTACAGGAGACCTAGCTCAACGAAACGCCCAACACGCTGTAAATACAGCCAATTTGGAGGGAACCGATATCCAGAAAGCCCCTCCTAACTTTGCGCCGCTGGGTTGCCCTCTGACGCACCCGAAGATCCGGAACATAGTTAGGGCAATGCCAGCAGCGGACGTCACTTAACTGCGGCCTTTTGCGCGGCACTGAGCACGTTGCTTCCAGCCCCACTGGTATCGTCTGTCCGCGGGACCATACGGCCAACGACAAGAACGAGCCCCCCTGCGATTGCCAGACACGCTGCGAGGAAGAACATGGGGGCAATAGTGCTCCCTGTAGTGTCCTTGATCCAAGGCACAACATTCTGGGCAACGAAACCACCAAGGTTCCCCACGGAGTTAATCGCGGCCAGACCCGCCGCAGCGCCAGCGCCCTTGAGAAAGCGCGATGGAAGACTCCAAAAGACTGGTTGACCAGCGAAGATCCCGGCCGCTGCAATACTGAGAAAGACAAACTGTAAGATATGGTTTGGCACAACGGCGGAGAGAACTAAGCAGATAGCTCCGACTACCGCGGGAAACACGATATATGGGGTTTTGGCAGGCGCTTTGTCTGCCCGGGTGGGCACCACGTAAAGAGCGATTGCGACGAGTACCCAGGGGATGATGTTGAGGAAGCCATTGACTGTGTTGCTGACCCCGAAGCCCTTGACGATCGTGGGCAACCAATAGCTCAGCCCATAAGCCGCAAGCGGAAATCCGACATAGCACGCCGACATCAACAATACGCGTGGGTTGATCAGAGCTTTGAAGCCATCGCCTGCGGTCGCCTCCATTCCGGAATTCTCCGAGGCCAGTCGACTTCTTAGCCATTCCTTTTCCTGAAGGCTGAGGAATTTAGCATCCTCAGGACGGTCAGACAGGTAGAACAAGGTGACAAGGCCGGCAATGACGGCTGGAATACCGGTCGCCAAGAAAACCCACTGCCAGCCAGCGTAGCCGTAGATGCCGTCTAGATCGAGTAACACCCCGCCGAGGGGTGCACCCACGGCATTGGCCACGGCGGAGAAAATCATAAAGAGCCCGACCATCCTTCCGCGGTACGACGCAGGGAACCATAGGGTCAGAAGGTACAGCACGCCAGGAAAGAACCCGGCCTCACATGCGCCAAGGAGAAAACGCAGTATATAGAACATGGTAGGGTTCTGCGTGTAGGCCAACGCAACGGTGACAAGGCCCCACGAAACCAGAATTCTGGCGAACCACTTACTTGCCCCGAACCGATCGAGGAGAAGGTTACTCGGCACCTCGAAGATGAAATAACCAATGAAGAACAGTGATGCGCCTAGACCATACGCGTATTCACTCATGCCGAGCGCGTCGACCATTTCGAGCTTGGCGAAGCTCACGTTCTGGCGGTCAATGTAAGCGATCAGGTAAAGCAGACCGAGAAACGGCATAAGCCGCCAGGTAATTTTTGAAATCAGTTCTTTTTCGACAATCACAACAGTTTCCTCCTCACTCCGGATGAGGTGGAGATAGGCCAGCCACTTCACCGATCAACTATGAGGAGCATGGGTACCATTTTCACCTGCTGCCAGCGACTATACGCGCGCATGGTTGCGAAGACTTCGGCTTTGAACGGGACGCTTCCTAGCCTCGAAGAGCGACGTCTGGCGACCTCGCTAAGGGCCTCACTCACTACGCAAACGGTCGAAATGATCCGTGGAGCGAGCCGGCGATCCGCTGGAAAACTGATGCGAGGCCCTTTCGACGCAGCGTGCGGTATTTCCGTTCGATAAATGACGGCGCACCTCTTCGTGAGGCCAACCCCCGAATGGACGCTTGTCGATTGGTGAAGTCTGGTGTGGTCTTCTTGGAAATCCTAAGGTCGCAGGTGCGGGTCACCCAGCCCGCGCCCTTCTCTGCCTGGGCATCATTTTCACCAAAAACTAGACGCTCGATGCGCGTGATCTTGGCCATCACTTCACTCCCTAAACTTGCGACGTATCGAACTCATGCCGACAACTTTTTCTCGGCGGCTCGTGGACCAGCCTTGATGAGCGTTGTAATAGGTGTGGGTGCCATTTTCTGTCACCCATGCAGGAGCGCCTATGTCGATGTCGAAAGCGCAGGATTTGATCCGCCTCGCGCGCCTTGCAGCAAGCCGACGTCTGGGTATCAGCCTCGATGAGATTTGCGCGGAGTTCGATGTATCGCACCGGACCGCCCAACGCATGACGGAAGCTCTCGAGACAGTTTTCACGGGCGTCACCTGGCGTGATGGAGCTGATCGCCGACGTCGGTGGCGCGTGGCCGATCCACTCCTCGATCGTCTGAAGCTGCGGGAAGAGACCGCGATTGAAGCGCTTGAAATCGCGGGAAGAGCCGCCCATGGTGAAGGAAGGGTTCGACACGCCCGAGCGCTCTCTGATTTGCGAGAGGGCTTGCTTTCGCGACTAGCGCCCAAAGACGCGTTACGGACCGAGGCGGACGCTGAGGCGATTCTCACCGCAATGGGCTCGGTGACCAAGCCGGGACCCAGAGTAAATCTCAAGCCAATGGTTCTCGATGCGATCATCGAGGCGCTTCGCGGCCCCTTCCGTTTGCGACTACAATATGGAGAGCCGGACACTCCTGAGCGAATTATCGAGCCCCATGGGCTCCTGCTTGGGCATCGCAGCTATCTCGTGGCGCGGCAGCCGTCTCGAGGTGAAACGATCCTCAACTTCCGCACCGATCGGATCAATGCGGCTGAAGCGCTGGACGAGAGCTTTGCAATGGCGGAGGGCTTTTCACTCGAGGATTATGCCGCGCAATCTTTCGGCGTGTTTCAGGACCCAGCTCAGTACGGTGAGGTGGTGTGGCGGTTTGCGCCAGAGGCAGCAGCACGCGCTGCGGAGTTTCGGTTCCACCCATCGCAGGTCCTGGAAACTGAAGATGATGGCAGCCTGATCGTACGCTTTCACGCAGCTGGCTGGCTCGAAATGACCTGGCACCTCTACCAATGGGGAGACAAGGTCGAGGTGCTCGCGCCAGAAGAACTGCGCTCGATGGTTGGTGGTCACCGGAGAAGCGATTTTGGCGCGCTCCCATGATATCGCCTCGCGCACGTGATTTTAGCATAGCTAAGGCCGACAATACCGGATGCGCTATCCTCGATGACTTAGCAGAGCGCTTAGTTGGGGCTGCGGCAGTTGAAAGCCAGCTCTCGTCGGATTTGATCACGGACAGCCGAATCGCGGCGTTGATCGTATCTAATCTCTCTCGGCCGATGAATCGGAAGCGACAACTGGGTCGGCAGCCAGCGGGCTGGAGGTACTCCCGAGTATTCCGGCCTTAATGACCAAGCCCGAGATTTCCCTGGCGTCAGCGAGCGTCATTTTGGCGAACCCCCCACTGTGAGAATGCACTATGTCCAGTAGTCGACGAGCTGCAGTGTCCGCTGACCTTGTCATCTTGACGCGCAGCTCCGCCGTGTTCGAACGCTGGCTGGTATTCGCGAGCGGTTGAGACCTGGTATCATGGGTAGCCTGATCGCCAGAGCGGCCCAGCTTCATGTCGCGTATACGGTCGCAGATGGGATAATCCTCCACTTCAGCAGCCGGCGTTATCACGCTGCCAGCTCCCGCCATTCCTTCGTCATTCTTAGGTTCCGAAGCACCCTCGCCCGCAGCCCGCAAATCATCTCTTCGATACTCAATGGAACGCCTTCAGCGTCTGCAACCTTTTCGAACATCGCAAGGAGACACTCCCCGAGCGATGCGAACGCAAGATCGCACGCAGTCCACTTGCTGTTACCGTTTTCTTTGGTCCACTCCGCGCCGCAGGTCAGATTGTAAGCGCGCTCCAAAAGGTAATAGAGCTCAACGTCGAACACTTCGTCGTCCAGATGCTGCCGAAGCTTGGTGTGGTCGTTTTCAACTTCGCGCTCGAAGTTTTTCGGCGTTGCCCTGAATTTTTTCCTGTCGTGGTGAAGACGTTCGAAGCCAATGCCTGCCCACCCACTGTCGTCTACTTTGCGATCAAACGGCGGGTGGTCAAACGCATCGACTACCATGGTCCGGTCGAAGATCGGTGCCTCATGCTCAGGTCCGTCGGCGTGCAGCCATAGATGACTGTATCCTTCCGAAACCGCACGGTTCCATAGAACCGGAGCATCCCACAGAATTTCGCGGCCATCGAGGTGTGACATCCGAGCCCGAGCAGCTTGGATCAGAAATCCCTGACCGTATTGCATGATGCCGATACCGCGGCGGAAGCCGTCCTGGCGATGCAAGACACCGATTTGGAGTGGCGAAATATGTGTCAGGCTAGCTTCGAGAACGCGTCTTGGCATGTTAGAACCTTCGAACCAGATTGATGTACTAAAACGAGGGTTGTCCGGATCAGCGGCGGTCGCAAGCGAAACTTGTTGGCTAGTTTCATGGGCTCGGCTCCGGGGGGAGTAGCAAGGTCCTCTCTTCGATTTCCCTTCTCGCGACGTCGTTCTGTGCCGTTGGAGCAAGGGGCGTATTTCGCTCCATCGCGTTTGTCGCATTCGCAGGTCTGGCGCATGACCCGTTTCCCAACCCTACCCCATACGCTCTCCAGCCCGCACCGCGCCTTTCAGGCGATTGCCCGACGGCGCAAGCGGGCAGACGTAACGGCTGGAGTAGGAGCAAGACGGGAAGTAGGCAAAATTGAAGTCGAGAACGACGGTGCCGTCCGCGCGCAACGCGCCGAGGTCGGCTCCTTTGATAGTATCGAGAAGATAGCGGCCCCCTCCGTAGGTTTCCGTGCCTGAGGTGGCGTCGGTGAATGGAAGGAACACTCCGCCTCCGTAGGCCTCGATCCAGTAGAGCGTCAGTTCAGCTCCGAGCGCATCCTGCAATCCACTGGTTCGCGCGAAGGCGCGCATCGTAAGATCGCCATCATCGCCGGTAGCGACGGTGAGGCGTTCCTCGCTTGTCCCTTCGAGGCGAACGATTAGGCGCAGCGAAGGATCGTAGGGAAACATCGACCGACCCCGATAACCCTGACGGTCCTGGACCTCGAGCGGTGATTGAGGATGAGTGCGGAACAGTCGTGAACGCGTGTCACATCAGTCTTGCCAAGCGAGCGAGGGATCACCACTCGTGCGTATCTTGTAGTAGAGATCCGCAATAGTTCGTCGCCATTCCCACAGTTGCACGGTCGGGTTCAATTGACGGTCCTTCGCAAAACTGCCTTCTCCGCGCATTAACGCGGTGGTCGCGAACTCAGGTTCGGGGTTCGATCATAGCGATGCTCAGCGAAAATCCAACGGGATACCCTCAAGCTTCTCAACCTGGTCGCCTCGGAGCCAAAGGTCAGTTGCACGGTGAGCGCCTCGAAGCGAACGGACAGGATGTCACCTCCTGAAATACTGGCTTTGTCATCACGTTACTTTGGTGAATAAGGATTTTTGGGGGACGACTTTGCCCGCGGTTACAAACGAGCCGCCGCCGATATAATGCAACGTTTCGGGGTGCGCCGGGCGCTCAGCGACATCCGCCTTCACGATCTCGAAGATGAAGAAATTACGACTGTCAACAAGGGTGTCGTCGTAGAGCTTGCATTCGAAGGAAGCGTGGCATTGCGCGATCCCGGGCGCGCCTACCTCGGCGCTTGCCGTCTTCGTCAGGCCGAACTCCTCGAACTTGTCCGTACTCTCACCGTCGCAGTTGCCGATGAGCGAAACTATATCGACCATGTCGGCCGTCGGCAGGTTGACGACGCACTCGCCGCTCTCGCGGATCATTCGATGGCTGTGGTTGCCCGACGAGATCATCGCGCCCCATAGCGACGGCGTAAACTCGAGGATCGAGTGCCAGCCGAGCGTCATGATGTTGTCGCTGCCCTTCCATCGGGAGGAGATCAGAACGACAGGACCGGGTTCGAGATAGCGGCGGGCATCGGAAACGGGAAAATCAACTTTCTTGCTCATAGCTAGTGAATGTTTCGACGAGCGGTCAGGTTCCCGAACGTAGGTATTCGTGGCTCGTTGGAACCATGAGGGAATTTGGCATACGGCGAGGAACGATCACCTGCTGCCCGGGTTTAGACTCCATCTAAACGAGGAGAAATTCATGGCATCTATAGAAGCGAACGACGGCGTCCAGCTGCATGTCAAAGACATTGGCACGGGTCATCCTGTAGTTCTGATCCACGGCTGGCCTTTAACCGGAGACATGTTCGAATACCAGACGCTGGCGCTTCTCGAAGCGGGCTACCGTGTGATCACCTATGACCGCCGCGGATTCGGCCAGTCGGAACATCCTGCCGATACCTACAACTACGATGTTTTCGCGGACGATCTGGCAGCGGTTCTGGAAGGCCTCAATCTCCAGAAGGCGCACCTTGTCGGATTTTCGATGGGTGGCGGGGAGATCGCGAGATACCTGTCGCGCCATGGGACTGCTCGTGTCGCGAAGGCAGCGCTGGTTTCCTCGGTCGTCCCATATCTGCTGAAAGACAGTTCCAACCCCGACGGCGTGGACTCCAGCGTCTTCGCCGATATGAAGCAGCAGGTGCGCGGGGATCGCTTCGCCTTCCTGCAGAGCTTTGCGAAGACATTCTACGGCGTGGGACTCGTCAGCAAGCCCGTCAGCCAGGGCGTGCTAGACTGGTCGTTCGTCCTCGCCGTCATGGCAAGCCCGAAGGCCACGATCGACTGCATCGACGCTTTCGGACACACGGACTTCCGACCCGATCTCAAAGCCTTCACCATCCCGACCCTGATCATCCACGGCACGTCCGACAAGACGGTTCCGATCGATCCATCGGGCCGCGCTGCGGCCGCCGGGATCAGCGGCTCCAAGTTCATCGAGTACGACGGCGAGCCGCACGGTCTCTTCGCCACAGCGCCGGACCGCCTTAATCGCGATCTGATCGAGTTCCTCGCCTGACGCACCTCGGACCTGCCACCATTTCACCAGCGGCGGCAGGTCACCTTGCTTTTACATCCGACCGAAACGAGAAAAGCCATGACAACTCCCGCCCGTAAGCCCCCCGAAAAGCCGAGCGACGAAGCAGACCGCCATCAGATCGCCATGGCCAAAAAGGAAGGCGCGGCCTACCACGCTTCGCTCAATTACATGGCCAATGAAGTGGCCGACAGCGGCGATATGAAACGCGCCGGCGACTACATCGTCGCATATGCGCAAGAGCGCGCTGAGGGAATGTATATGCTCAAACAAGAAGGCGAACTCGAATGGGATGCGCCGACTGACGAAAACTGTCACCTGGAGATTTCGGTTAGCGACGCGGGCGACCAACGCTTCGTTCCCTATCTCGGAATCACGGCTACCTTGACCCCGAAAAGCGGAAACGCAGTCGGCCCATTCGAGGTCCCGTTCGTCTGGCACCCTGGCCTTTACCACTATGGCATCAACGTCAAAGTCCCGGGCGACGGAGACTATCGGCTCGACGTGACCATCAAGCCGCCCACGTTCATGCGGCACGATAAGACCAACGGAAAACGCTACGCGAAAACCGTCGAAGTGACGTTCGAGAAGGTTGCAATCAAAACCGGACAGGAGTGAGCGTCAGCCCATTCCCTTTTCGCGAAGTTCCTCCAACGCCTTCTCGGTTCTGGTAAGGTTCAGGCACATTGCATGCAGAACACCCGGCGATTTGGTGAACTGAAGATCGGCGTATTCGACAACCTCGATACGATTACCCCATGGATCGAGGAAATCGAGAAAGTCGCCGTCGATCAGTTTCGCACCCGCCCTCGCAGCTAGCTCGCGGACGTGGCTTCTATCGTCCCACAACAAGCCCGAAATCTCGGTCGCGATCCGGCTGCTGATGTCGGTCGCGACTGAGCGCGAGGAACTGATCGCCCATATCGATGAAGGCCATAATCACACGGCCAGTGTCGTCTTTGTGGCTTCCCCGAAGCTCAAACGCGAAGATGCTGCCGTAGAAGCGTAGCGCCTCTTCGATATCGCCGACCTCAAGAGCGATATGATTGAGGCCGACCAGACGTGGCTTCGTATGGCTCATCGTCAGTCCGCCTTCTCGCCCGGATACTCCGATGCCTTGAGCAGGCCAGCCAAATGGACCGTGTTGCGAACGAGCATGTCGACGGTTTTGGTGACCACATCCGGGACCTCGTCGAGATCAACGAAGTTGGTGCTACCCATGGCTTCCCCGACCCAATACGCCACCGCGTTCGCCGGGATGGTGAATCCGACGTCATTCAGTGCTTGGTAGACATCGGCGGAGACATTGTGAGCGCCGTCCTCGTTACCGACCACGGCGACGGCCGCGACGCGACCATAGGATACCATCCGGCCCTGTTCGTCGGTCTCTTCGAGAAAGGCGTCCATGCGCTCGAGGGCACGTTTGGTTACCGAAGAGGTCTGCCCCATCCAGATCGGGGTGCCCAATACAAGGATGTCGGCTTCGAGGATCGCTTTGCGAATGGCCGGCCATGCATCGCCCTCACCTTCATCCGACGTAACGCCGGGCAAAATATTGTGGTCTGCCAGACGATAAAGTTCGGTCTTGACGCCATAGCCTTCCATGCCGTCCGCTATCAGCTTCAGCATTCGGTCTGTCGACGATGGTTCGCCTTTCGACGTCTTCAGGGTTCCGTTGAGGGCTACGGCTTTGAGGGTCATGACGTTCTCCGTTTTCGGGATCGAAACCGACTCGATCAGTGTCAGGTTCGAGCTGTACGTTTTCACGGTCGTGCCCATGAGCGCGGCCCACAACTACGCCTCAGGCGTATCTTTAGTTAGACGCCTATTGGTCGCGTCCTGCCCAACCAAGCGCGCCGTCACAGTCTGGATTCAGGCCTTGTCGAGAGCTTCGGGCTGGTGGGCGGCGCGCTTCCCCGACTTCGAGCTTTCGACGATAATCTGGGGATCGTCCTTCGAAGCCCTGACCTTGTGATCCTTGATTTTGGTATTCGTGGTCTGCTTTTTGACGACCTTGCCTTCGGTCTTTCCCTGGCTTGTTTCCCAGGTGACTTTGTCACCCTTCTTGAGGTTAGCGCTCATTTCCTTACCCTCTCAATCTGGGCTGACCGTCGACGGCGGTCTGATATCTCTTTCCGCTTCGGCAGGATTGCCGCCCTTCGCGAACTCGTCGTCGAGTTCCTGATTGACCTTGGTGACGTCTTCCGACTCCTGCTCGGTCAGCTCGTGCTGCTCTCCCGCGCGCCGCCAGTGCTCTTCGTGAGCGCCTTCTGGCCGCCCCTCGTCTTCCCAGATTTTGTATGCCCGCTCCCGGCGCTGCTGCTCATTGTCATCCATCTCGTGAACTCCTTCTGTGGACGGGATGATAACTCGCGCGGTCCCATCTCGTTCCTCGGCTTTCCGCCTGCAGGACTCAGTGGGCATATCATTGAAAGAACGGTCAGAAATGGAGATGAAGATCAGCCTGAATTAGCGCTCAATTTGCGAAAACTTCAGGTTCGCGCGTTTGATTGCCGATTTAGAGTGGACGACCCAGCGACACGCCTGCGGCGTCACTTCGTTGGCGCATAATCGCCGTTAGAAGTGCACGTTCCATGCTGGGAATTGCCATTGTGGTGGAACTCAATGGTACAAGCCTTGAGCCTCCGTTTCGACCACATTGAGATTGGCAGCGGTAGCCAATCGCTCGGCAAACTGCCATCGCCAAGCGTGTACGGGCGCGAATGAGGATGCAAAGTATGGATTGGTTTCCAACAGTCTTTTTCACGTTTAAGTTTCTAGTGCTGGGCGTGGGCATGTATTTCGCCATCAAGTGGCATTACGACCAAATCCAGAAGGCGGAGAAAGGCGCAGCGCTCCGTGCCGGCGGTATAATGGCCGGAGCTTTTCTGCTGCTCCTCTTTACCGTTGGTCTCCTCGCCTTTATCGTCAGCAAGGTTCTAGGTTTGGACTTGAGCTTTTGAGGCTGTGCGTACTCAGTCACCAGTAGTGATATCGATTAAAGTGATGACGTTGGTGGGCGTCTCTGAGATGCCTCGCTCCTCGATGACGCGAACCAGTTCCTTCTTCAGCCGCCTGATCGCCTGAGCTAGAAAGCGTCTACAAATCTAGGGGCTATTCACCTTGGCGCTCTTGGCTCTGCCGTATAATTATACAATAACTGCAGATTACTCGCGCCTATCCTCCGAATTAAGTTCGAAGGAGCGCAAATGTCGAAATACAATTCAACCATCCGAAACAACGACAACGACGACAACTACTCGACAGCATTCCCACTACTGGTGATCGGCGGCACGATGGCAGCAATCATCGCTTACCTAACCGTGGGATCATCCCTATTGGCACACCCACCCCGCGCAACAAGGGTTTACGTCCAAGTGGCCGAGACGCCTGTAAACAGACCCTTAGACGTTCCATCGCCGTCGCGGCCTTAGCGTTGCTGGAGTTTAGTCTGCACGTGTATCAGTGGAGCGTACGGGCCATTTCGACTCTGGTTGGGCTTCGCCATTAATACTCGGGATGCACTTTCGAGCAGTTGTGCGAAGGATCTCTCATCGACGCCATCCGCCCGGTTGAGCATCGCTATTAGCGGATCATTGGCGGCTTCGATTATCGATAGCTCACCGCGAATTGGCCCTGCTCCACCTGTGGTGCCGCGCCTGCGGAATGCCATTTCCGACGTTTGAACCGCCGGATACCGCTCGACATCGGACGTCCATTCGCGCCGCAGGAGTTGGCGGGTATCTGCGATATGATTGTGATAAGCAGCTGTGACCCCCACTGACACGTTGACCTCAGGCATGGAACGCCTCCAAAGCAATTGACTATGTAGCGCTAGTTATCGACAGCCAACATGTTCGCCAATAATACGTTTGTATGCTTCCGGTGATGCGTCCCGCGCCCTATGTAAGGTGTTAGATCTGGCAAAAGAGGCGTCTCACATGGTTGCACGATTATCGCCGATTTCCTCAACGGCCGCGCCTCATCCAACGCGAGTGGATAGCAGTTTTTCGCTTGCTGAGCCCGACGTGGCCTGGGTCGCCGAAAGGCAGTCGGCGATAGACAGTGGCTTGGAGAAAAAGCGCGACCAGCGCGATGGCCGTAAGCGAGAGTTGCCGGGAGACGCTGCAGACCATCATCACCGATCCACACCAGTCCCAACCTCGGCCGAGGAAAATGATCGCGCCTCCAGCTTGCTGTCTGGCGAAAGCGACCGCATTGGGGGAGGAAACCTCGGCGACGATGTGCCCTTCGGCAAGCATCAAGGGTATCTTTAGCCGCAGAGGCCGATAATTGCCACGGAGGGTGGAAGCAGTCTCCAATCTCCGTAAAAGTTACGAGGAGCTGACTGCTTGGATCGGCAGTGTAAACTCAAATCGACAACCGGGCGTTTCGGTTTTCGCTAAGCGCATTTGCCCGCCATGGTTCTCAACAATAGTCCGACAAATCGACAACCCCATTCCCATCCCGTTCGTCTTTGAAGTCTGAAACGGTTGGAAGATGTTGTCTGCGAGGTCTTCTGGCACCCCCGGGCCGTTATCGTTGACCCCGACCGTCACCAAGTCGTGGTCTTCGCTGAAATCGATCGTGATCGCTCTATCGCGATCAATGCTCTTCATCGCCTCGATAGAGTTAAGGATCAGGTTTACGAAGACTTGCTGAAGCTGGACACGATCTACGGGAACCATTGGCAAATCGTCAGGTATGTCGAGTTTGAGCGCAACCTTGGTCTTTTGGAGCTCGCCTCGCGTCAGAGAAATGACGTCGCCGATCAGTTCGGCCATCCGGACAGGCTCGACCGTCGCCATCTCCTTCCTGAACATCTTGCGAATTCTCGTGACGATCTCACTGGCACGTCGACCATCGTCGATGACGTTTTTGAGACTGTCTCTAGCCCTGACAACGTCGGGCGTCGCCTTGGACAGCCAGCGCAGCGCAGCGCCACCGCTAGCCACGATCCCTGTAAGCGGCTGGTTCACTTCATGCGCGATCGAAGCCGCTAGTTCTCCCATAGTTGTCGCGCGAGCTACATGTTCAAGCTCCGCCTGGACCTCCCTCAGATGCGCGGCGCTCCTCATGAGTTCGGATTCGACCCGCTTCCTATCAGTTATGTCCATGGTCGTTCCGACATAGCCGGTTACCTCGCCGGATTGCCCGATCGAGGCTCTCCCGGTGCAGAGCAACTGGATGGTGTTTCCGCCGGGCAGTGTCGCCTGGTACTCGAACTGGATATCCGTCCTCTCCGAGACCGCCGTACGCATCGCGTCCCTTACCAGTGCTGCCTGGTCCGGAAGCATTCTATCGAGCATGCTAGCGAGGGTTCCTCCCACCTCCGAGATGCTGTAGCCAAAGATGTTGCCGTGTTCTTCCGACCATTCCAGCTTATCGCTTGAGACGGTCCAGGCCCAACTCCCCGTGTGGGAGATACGCTGGCCCTCGGCAAGCATTGCCTCGCTTTTCCTGAGTGAGTCCTCAGCGATTTTGCGCTCGAGGACAAAACTCGCGAGCTGGGTGAAACGGTCGATCGCCTGTCTTTCGCGATCGCCCGCCGATCGGGGCCGATTGGAATAGACTGCAATCGTCCCGAACACCGATCCACGACCGGACATGATCGGAGTAGACCAGCAGGACTTGAATCCAAAGCGACCCACGATGTCGCGCGCGCAATCCCATCGGGGATCCGTGTCGACGTTGTCGATCCACACGGGTTCCTGCCTGAACGCGGCGGTTCCGCAAGAGCCGAACTCAGGTCCGACCGGAATGCCGGATACCGCGTCGCTGAAACCTTCGGGAAGATTATGCCCTCCGCCGGGCCGCAGTGTGCGAGACTCTTCGTCCTGCAACATGATCGTGACGAAAGACGCGTCCGTAAGGACGGAGAGCGTCTGGCAGAGAGAATCGAGTATCGTCGTCAGCGGCTGATCGGTCGTCATCATCTCGAAGGACCGCTTTTCTCCAGCCAAGAGGATTTCCGCCCGTTTGAGATCGTCGATATCGCTTTCAGCGCCATAGCACCTGACGATCCGGCCGGTAGCGTCGCAGTGGGGCTTCGCTCTAACGATAAACCAGCGATACTCTCCGTCGTGGCGGCGCTTCCGAGCCTCAAGCCCACTCATCTCGCGCTTGGTCACTATACGATGCCATGTCGCCGCGGACTCCGCTCGGTCATCTGGATGGAACACGTACTTCCACCCGCCGTTGCAGGCTTGCTCGGGCGTAAGCCCTGTGTACTCATACCACTCCTTGTTGAACCACTCATTTGCGCCATTGGCGTCGGCGCTCCAGGTCATCGAGGGCATCGTGTCGTTGGCCATTCGGAATTCGTGCTCGCGCTCAGCGAGATCGGCCTTTTCGACTTCCAGGTCCGCAAAGAGCTTCGCGTTGTCGAGGGCTATCGCGGCATGAGGCGCGATCCCGAAAAGTGTCGGCAAGCCATCCCGACCTCGCTGCCTGTCATCCGCGAAATCGAAGAGACGCAAAATCGCGATTAGCCGGGACTTTTTGACCAACGGGATAAAGTACCCTTCCCCACCAGACCTTTCGAGACCCTCGTCCGCGAGCCCGGCATCTACACCCGTTTCTTCTGAAAATGGCTCAAGGGTACGTGCGACACGGAGCACGGTAGCTCGGGATACCTCCCCTTGTTCGGCGGCCTTGCGCTCCGCGTTATATGTGGTCTCTCCGCCCCTCCGAATACCGGAGGCGGTGATCCATAACTGCGAGCCATCCAGCTCGATCAGCATCGCCCTGCCCGCTCCGGTCATGTCCAGGGCGGTCTTCAGGATCGTCTCAACAACCGAGCCATAACCGGTGACAGAGGCAATAGTCTGCGAAATATCGAGCACGGCCTCTAGTGGACCGCTCTGGGTGATAATCGGCGACAGTTGCGCTTCGCGCTCGACATATCTTGCGGAAATGTCCGGATACACGTTCTCGAGTTGCACGACCTTCGCAGCAGCTCCCCAATGGCGGTAGCAATCCCTCGCTCTGGCTAGATGGAATTTCGCCGATTTCTCTCTGCCGAGCTCTCGGTAATATCGCCCGGCGACTTCACAGGCGAGCGCCTCGTCGGCGAGCAGGCCGAACCTCGCCGCCGCGTCGATCGCCTGTTCGTATAGGCGCTCGGCTCGCTTCGAATCTCCGTCGATACGTGCCAGTTCGGCTAAAGCCAGCAGCCGCTTGCTCTGGAATGTCTCGGGGCATGTGTCGGCCCATCGGGCAAGCCAGTCTACATGGCCGACGATCGCCGCCCTTTCTGCTTCGGTGCCGTCGTTGAATTTCGCGGCGAGTGCGAGCGCGGCGATGAAGCGATACACGGCGAGCTGGATATGCCCGGTGCATGCCCAGATCAGGTCGGAAATACGCCTAACCGCGTCTACTGCGGTACCGATATCGCCATAGACGAAGGCCGCGTGCGCCTTGAGAATCCAGTAGAAGCAAATGTAGGTCGGCGTCTGTTCCGGGATGAATTTCGCTTCGAAGGCGCGGACGTCGAAGCCATCGCGATCGAAAACATCACTGACGCCAGGTCCCTTCGTGATCGTACGGACGAACGCCATCTGGGAGTGAAGGGCCATCAGTGGTGCTGCAAAATTAGCTTTTTCGACGAAGCTGACGGCGTCGTCGAGCTCCTCAGAAACCTCGACAAGGCTGTCGCCTCGCGCGAGCCGATACGCCACGATGCGCACTCGGGCATAACATGAATAGGGAATGTCCCGACTGCCGGCGGCTGCCGCGATGCACGATCTGTTCAACTCGATGACGGAGCGCAGAGGGCGCGCCCACACGGCCACCAGTTCGATGTAGCTGATCGCTTTGACTTCGTGCTCCCAGAATCCATGGACCTCCACGAGTTTTCGTGCGGTCTCGCAGAATTTCAAGCCGTCGTGGTAGCGGCCGAAATGGTTGCTGAGAAAAAAGCCGAAAAGACCAAAGGCGAGAACGGCCGCTTTCGTGATCCCGTGATCGAGGGTGAGCACGACCATATGACTCAGTGTGACGCCGAGCAGCCTTTCGTCTGTGAGCTGTGCGGAATTCGTCATGGCGGAGAGAACGCTGACAATGGCCTCCACCTCCGGGTTGTCCATAATGGGTAAATGGACAAGTTCTTCGAGCTGGCGACCGTAAAGGCGCTCCCATACTCCTATGGTGGCCATTTCAAGATCGACCTGGTCTGGGCGCAGAGGTATATCTAGGCCGAATTCCCTCAGGCATTCGAGACCAGCTGCGACACTCTCTGGGACTTCCGACCTGCGAAGATGCCAGTCGATCTTGAGGCAGCAGACCTCAGCCTTTTCGATCTTCGTGTTTGCCATAGCGGATGCAAGCTGGATGTGCCGATCGGAGGCGGCGAGATCCGCTGCGGCTAGGCTCGATTTGGCCGCCTCCAACGCCGTCTGGAAACTTCCGTGAACCTCTTCGTCGGCATTCACCTTCTTGAGATCGTCCGGTTGACTGGAAGTTTCGATTTGGGATGACATCCGTTCGCTCTGTGATCGTCATTTGGAGGCGTGGCTGACGACTGTTTTGGCACCGATGCTTGCGATTGGGAACCGGGCTTGTTCACGGAAGGTATAAATTCCGCGGAAAGCGCGCCGCAGCGCTATTCGGCCAGGCCAAAAATTAGCGTTCTCGATATCTCCAGCAACCGCATGAGCCGGTCAGCATGTTGCCAAGCAATTTTACGACGGACGCCCGTCTATTCTTCATCTATGCCTGCACACAGTTTTCTCCCGTGTGAGGTGAACGATCCTGGTCAAGCCGTCTTGTAAGAAACGGTTTCCCCATCAGCCAAGTTGTCTTCGGCGAGGGTTTGATCCCCTCGCGTCCGCGTCTCGGCTTCGATGATCTCGGTCTTGGAGGGAAAAGCCTTATTGTCAGAGCCTTTGAGCGCGGCGGCGCGCCCTTGTCGAAGCGATCGCACTCTAGAGTTCCTGGATGTCAGTCTTCGCAACTCCGTCGACGATCCCTTTGGCGATGTCCCTTGCCTCTTAGGCAGCTCGGAAATGACGAGATGTACAAGAATGGCGTTTTTCATCCACTTAAACCATCTCTAGCGCCGAATACTCCGCCGATGGTTGCGGTAATCCGGCCCCCACAGCCCAGATTCCCAAGTCAGTGGAGAGAACCATGACCGATAAAAACCTGACAACCGCCGCCGGCGCGCCTGTTGCCGACAACTTCAACATCGAGACGGCAGGCCGACGCGGCCCCGCCCTGCTTCAGGACGTCTGGCTAATCGAGAAGCTCGCCCATTTCGACCGCGAGGTTATCCCGGAACGGCGGATGCATGCCAAGGGTGCTGGCGCTCACGGGACATTCACGGTCACCCATGACATGAGCAGATACACCAAGGCAGCGATCTTCTCCGAAATCGGGAAGCAGACGCCTATGTTCGTTAGGTTCTCGACGGTCGCTGGAGAACGCGGCGCGGCTGACGCGGAACGTGATATCCGCGGATTCGCGATGAAATTTTACACCGAACAGGGCAACTGGGATCTCGTCGGCAACAATACGCCCGTTTTCTTTTTCCGCGATCCTCTTCGCTTCCCCGACCTGAACCACGCGGTGAAGCGCGACCCGCGTACCGGGATGCGTAGTGCTGAGAACAACTGGGACTTCTGGACGCTCCTTCCGGAGGCGCTCCACCAAGTTACGATCGTCATGTCCGAGCGCGGCATCCCCAAGAGCTTCCGGCACATGCACGGCTTCGGCTCACACACCTACAGCTTCATCAACGCGATGAACGAGCGCACCTGGGTGAAATTCACCTTCAAGACCCAGCAATCCATCGAGAACCTGTCGGACGAGCAAGCGACCTCCTTGATAGGTGCCGATCGGGAAAGCCATCAGCGCGATCTGTTCGAGAGCATCGAGCGCGGTGAATTCCCGCGTTGGAAGATGTACATACAGGTTATGACGGAGGAAGCGGCCGCGACGCATCGGCACAACCCGTTTGACCTTACCAAAGTCTGGCCGCACGCGGACTACCCGCTGCACGAGGTTGGATATTTCGAGCTCAACCGCAATCCCGAAAACTTCTTTGCCGAGGTCGAACAGGCTTCGTTTACCCCAGCAAACATCGTGCCGGGGATCGGCTTCTCTCCTGACAAGATGCTCCAAGCGCGCCTTTTCTCCTACGGTGACGCAGCGCGTTACCGTCTCGGCGTCAACCATCACCAGATTCCCGTGAACGCTCCGAAATGTCCGTACCATTCCTATCATCGTGACGGTGCGATGCGGATCGACGGCAATCACGGCGCGACGACCTCCTACGTTCCCAACTCGGCGGACCAATGGGCCGAACAGCCTGATTTCCGGGAGCCGCCACTTGCCCTCGAAGGTGCCGCCGCACACTGGGATCACCGGGTCGACGAAGACCACTACGAGCAGCCCGGCAATCTCTTCCGTGCAATGTCAGCCGACCAGAAGCGTGCTTTGTTCGAGAACACGGCGCGGGCGATGGCGGGCACTTCGGTGAAGGTTCAGGAAAGACATATCGTCAACTGCACCAAAGCCGACTTGGAATACGGTGCCGGCATTGCGCGGGCTCTCGGCTTCACGATTGAGCGGGCCGCTGAATAGGCCTCAGTCCGACAAGCCCCGATCTCCCCGACGGACAGAGGAGAAAGCGCAAAGAAGTCAGGAAGACGACGTTTATCGCCGAGGGCACCTAGAGCTCGGATCGCGAGGACAAAGGTAGAAACCGACGCGTCATGCCAGCGGAAATGCTGCAATGACGCGTCGGAAAGAAGCTGGGCTCCTTCAATCTTGACTGTCTCCCATGGACCTCTCTGGCCTCTCCAATGTCGAGTTTCCCCTGTTTAACGTCAGATACTCCACTAGATCGCGGGCATGGACAGGGAGTGCGGAAAAGCTGCGGGCACAGACGAGAAGATGACGAAGCGTCCACCTATCAGACAGCGCCACGATCCTGAACGACATTTCGGTCTGGTATCTCAAGGCGTAGACCTCGGGCACGATCGACAGCCCTATGCCGCTGCTCGTCATGGCGCAAATGTCTTCGAAACTGTCGAGCCTAACTCGCATTTTAAACGGTCGCCCCTCACGTGCCGCATGTATCGCGAGGTGTCCCTGGAGCGCGCTATCTGCGGGAAGACCGACGAAAGGCTCATCCAATACCTCGCTGAACATGACGTGCTCCCGCTTCATGAGCCGATGGCCATCGGGTACGATGAGCACGAGACGATCGGCTTCGAATGGCCGCGTTTCCAGCGTTCCCGTGTCGGTCGTGTCCGCGGCGATCCCGAGGTCGGCGTTTCCTGCTGCCACAGCGGCGACGACCTCCACGCTCTGACGTTCCTCAAGGTCTATGTCGATGGATGGGTGGTCCGCTAGATATCTGCGGAGGACTTCTGGAAGATGTGCCATCGCGGCGCGCCCGGAACTCACACGCACTTGCCCACGTAGCCCTCGGGCGTACAGCTGCAAGTCGCCCCGCATCTGTTCCATCTGCCCGAGAACAATGCGCGCATGACGAGCGAGCGCGTCTCCAGCAGGGGTCGGCCGGACTCCTCGTGGCGTCCGATCGAGGAGAATGACGCCGCTGGTCTCCTCCATGCCACGTACCCGTGCGCTTGCCGAGGGCAACGCCATGCCGGCTCTTTCCGCCCCCTGGGTGATACTTTCGGCCTCGACGACATGGAGGAACAGGCGTAGGTCAGTTAGATCGAAGCGCATCTTTCTCCCGTCCCTACCCTTCGGATTTACCTAAGGGTCCCGTTGTATCTCCCGCATTGTGAAAAGTCGCCTGCTCGGAAAATCTATCGGCACGTTTTTACATGGAGGAACGAGATGGACGCTTCCGAAGCTCTACTGCGAGGAATTGCGCTTAGACTGGCGCTGCTGGTGATCGCCGTATTCGTCGCAAGAAATGTCCCGGACGGCAGGTCTGCGGAAGTGCAGGCTTCGGATTTTCCGGAAGGCTTGGGATCAATGCTCAAGCAGCGCCTTGAAGTGCCCGGGCTATCTCAAGCTGGCCTTTGGCGTATCTCTCAACAATCCGAATTGCCTCATCGCACGCGTCCTTGAGCTCGTCCGGGCTGGGGGTCTCGTCGTAGTAGGTGCCGTGGGACAGATTGTTGATGAGCACGCTCTTTATCTCGAATCCCTCTTCGCCAGCCAGATAGCTAATGTAGTTGGAGAGACTGTCGTATTTGTCGGGATGACAAAAACGCCCAACGGCTTCGAGAACGCATCGGATAGCGTGTCCTGTGGTGTGGCTCGGCTCGGCCCCGCCGTGCACGCCAACGATTTCACGGAGGTGCTCTTCGAACGGAGCGATGTATTTCTTGAGCTTCGACAATTGGTGCGCCTGGCCGGCCTTGTGGAGGAAGAATGCACCTTCGTCCTTAACGACCTTATTGGTCACGCAGATATTGTAGAAGTAACTGCTATGCGTGAAGACCAGCAATTCGGGGCGCTGGAAACCCTTGTTTATGTCTGCCGGATTGATCGAGACCGTTCCGGTATTCGAGATACTGAGGTGCTTGAGCGTTTGGGCTATGGCAAACACGTAGTCGTAAGACATCGAGGTTATTGGATCGTCGAATACCAAGAAGACCTTCCCGTAGTCCGACGTCGTCTTCACCTTCTTATGGACGCACGCGATAAAATAGCAGAAAGCGATCACCGTTTTCTCGCCATCGCTCAAGGTCCGGCTGGGGCCTCTGGTCATTTCGCGATTGTCGCGCCTTAGCGTGAAGGAGGCTTTGTCAAAGCTGTACTTCTCCCCGAAAAAGCTGACCATCAAAGACTCGAACGTCGTCGCCACGCGGTCCTTCGCATTGTCTGAAAGCTGGGATTTCTTGAGTTCCGCAAGTTCTGCCGCAGCGACGCGCGCTTCGTCCTCCCGCATGCGGACCGCTTCGAACGATGACCAATTGGACCTCACGAACTCGACGGCGAATATCTCGCAGGCCTCGCGTTGGAGGTTTCGACGCTCCGTATCCGATGCGCCGATCGCAACGCGCAGTGCCAGGAACGCTTGGTTTATCTCGGCGATCATCTGCCTCAGGGCCGCGAACGAGGACGGTAGATCGAGCTCTGGAGGCGGCACCTCCTCACTGGGGTTGGTGCCTTTGCGCAGAATCGCATCGGAAAACGCGCCGAGCATGGTGTCGGCAGCCTGAGTTCCGATAGGCAGATCGGGAAGCGTGACAGATTTCTGCGATGGCACGAGCTTCTTGAGGCTCTCGTATTTCGACAGATTTCTTGAAAATGTTGTCCCGCAGGCAGCGACCATACCCCGAAGACTTTTGACACGAGACCAATCCTCCCGAAGCGCTTGTTTGTGCGCCCCTTCGGCATCGGCAAAGAAGGCGATATAAGAAGCGATCAGGTCCTTTACAGGCGGATGTTCGACTGACTGTTCGCAGAACGGACAATTTCCCTTGCCCGTCTCCATCAGTTCGATCCCGGCTTCGATGAAACCGTGGTGCGCCGTGATCTTTGCCTTGATCTCCTCGGCGACGCTAGACGGCGACGTAATCCGGGTAAGGTTGGTGATCGCGGTGTCGATCACGGAGGAGTTGAACGTGATGTTCTCTATGTCGCCAGGATAGTCTGGCTCCGCCGGCACGCTTTTGAGAGCGTCTAGATCGCTCAGCACGTTTCCGAAATTCCGCGCCGGCTGAGCGGGCAAGACGTTATGGCCGGATATCAAATCTGAAAGCTGGATGGCAATGTATTCCCGAAGTCGCCTGTTAACACCTGCTTTTACCGAGAGCTGCTCTTCTTTGGATTTGCTGAGTCCGCTTTCAAGCGCAGCGATCGTCTCGCTCAAGCGCGTCTTCGCCTGCTCCACCTTGTCTTCGGCGTCCTTTGTGCTGATGATCGTGTGATCCAGCGTGATTTTGCTTTCGATGTTCCCGTTTACAACGAAATTGGTCTGTCTTAGCTCGGCGTGAACGAAATCCTCGGAAAACACGTGGAAGATACGGTCGCCAAGCTGGGGAGTGACTTGGCGGGTCGACAAATCGAGAGTGAGCCTGCCGATGTTCGCGCCGCCCTGAGACAACTCGAACATTCCCTGTCCGTTGGTCGATTCCTCCGAAATCAGATTGGTAGGCGCATCGTGGACGTCATGACCTTCGCCATGTAGATCAAGATATCGCAGAGCTCGGGTTAGAAAGGATTTCCCGGTGCCGTTGCGGGCATACACCAAGTTCTGGGCGAATTTGCTGAGGTCCGCGTCCAGTTGCGCTACAGGGCCAAGCGAAGTCGCTCGAATATGGAGGCTGGGTTTCGGCGCAGAGGACATCAGAATAACCTTGGTTCGACCCAAGGTAGCATAGCGTTACGTTTGGTCTACAAGTCACCAAGGCATCCTTGTACGCTCGGAGACGAACAATCGAGATGGCACACGGTCCGGGGTTGCCGCTTTGGCCGTTTCATTTCGGATCCTTGGGTAGCAGGTGGAATCCATCACAAGATGACCGTCCTGGCTGCTGCATCAAACCGGAGCCCCCCCAAGATGAACGATCGCGGCGGTCTAGACGGAAGCGGCGGCAGAAAGCTCCTGCCGCCGGTCGCAATCAAGACGTCACTCAAGCAGTTGGGTAACTGTCTCAGCTGGCGAGCGGGACTACACGCGAAGCCGCGGCCTGTGCGAGCCGGTCGGCAGCCTCATCGGTTGTCCAGAGCGCGTTCGCGAACCAGCGGAAGTTCACCAGGGCCGCGAGATAGGCGTCGCCTTCGGGCAGCTTGCTTCCGGCGGTCGCGTCTCGGACCACGGCGACTTCGAACCCCTTCTCGACAAAGTCGCGGAGGTGGGATTCGACGCAGAAATTCGCGGCCATGCCTGCCAGGATCACCTTGTCGATACGCTTCTTGCGGAGCTGGAAGACCACGTCGTTGGTCTGCGGACCCGCGATCTTGTGCGGCGAGCAAACGATCGTCTTGCCGTCCTCGATGTACTGCTTGTACTCGGGCATCCAGTCCGCGCCCGAGTTATCGAAGCCTTCGAGCGACAGCGGACCGCGGCGGTCGAACATCCGAAGCTTGTGCATCAGCGTCTCGCCTGTGGCTGCGAAGTCCCAGCGGTGATCGAACGGGTAGTAGTAGTGGGGTGAAATGACCACCTCGATGTCCGCCTTCTTCGATGCCTCGAACAGCCTGCCGATGTTCTCGACCGTATTGTGTTCGGTGATGCTTTCGCCGAAAGCGCCCCACCCTGCACCCTTGGGGCTCAGGAAATCGATTTGCGGATCGGTGATCACCAATGCTGTACGTGGGATATCGATCTCGACGTCGGTCTTGGGGAGTGCCGGATTCTGCGGGTCGCGATATGCTATCGGGATGACTTTGTCCGTCATGGAAGCTTCCTCTAAGGCGTTTTGCCGGGCGGCAATCGCGTCGTTGCGACGGCGCGGGCGTGTTGACTGATTTCGGGAACCAGTACCCATCGATGACGGCCAGCGATGCAATGCTATGTCGCGAACCTAATTATCGGGGTACAGACACGAGAATGGAGTCGCGCGAGGCTGTGCGATTGTAACATCCAGTCACTACAATTCGCCGGGGCGCATTGATCTGCTACACTTTGGATAGTCCGAACACCGAATTTGCGCTCAAACACTCGAGCGCGCATCGCTGGGCTCGAATTTGGGAGCTTCGCAGCTTTCACGACATTTCCCTCTGACGGTCCCAGCCGACCGCCGTGAGGTCCTCGGCCATCGTGCTTTTCGCCGCAGAGTTCCGTTCCCCGTCGAACATGTAATCACGGGCGAGCGGCAGGGTCGAAACGTTCTTTGTCAGCTGGAGCTGCCAATTCATATGGCCCATCCGGCGGAATGCCAGCTCGGACCCGATGAGATAGAATTCGAACATTCGGCAGAAGCGCTCGTCGTAAAGCTTGGCGAGTTTGCTTCTGTTGTCGGCGAAGCGATGGTACCAGTGCTCCAGCGTCTTGGCGTAGTGCAGACGGAGGACTTCGATATCCGTGGCCCATAGGCCCGATTTCTCGACAACCGACATGACTTCCGAAATCGCCGGTGAATAGCCTCCGGGGAAGATGTACTTGGCAATCCACGGATTGGTACTGCCCGGGCCATCCGCGCGGCCGATGGCATGGATTAGCGCCACACCGTCGTCCGTTAGGATCGATTTGATCTTGCCAAAGTAGGTCCGGAAGTGGTTGACGCCCACGTGCTCAAACATGCCGACTGATACGACCCGATCGACCCGCCTGGTCCAATTTCGGTAGTCCATCAGCTCGAACGTGACCATGTCCTCAAGCTGTGCTTCCTTGGCGCGCATCCGGGCTTCCTTGAGCTGCTCCTCGGATAGAGTCAGTCCAGTGACGCGGGCACCGAACTGCTTTGCGAGGAAGAGAGCCATCCCTCCCCAGCCGCACCCGATATCCAGAACCTCGAGCCCAGGGCGATCCAGTCTGAGCTTGGAGGCGATATGCCTCTTCTTCTTGAGCTGGGCTTCATAGAGGGTCTCGTCGCCGTCCGGGAAATAAGCGCATGAATACTGACGATCCGCGTCCAGCATGAGCGAGTACAGTCGTCCGTCGAGATCGTAGTGGTGAGCGACGTTTCTTTTCGAGCGCGCTGCGTAGTTCAGTTGGTCAAGTTTCCGCCGAAACCAGCGGACCTTTTCCATGAGCTTATCCATCGGATGGCTGCCGCCCTCCATGGAGTTCATGGCAAGGAAGTCCAGCGTCTGGAAAAGCCCACGCGGTCCGGGTTCAATTTCCCCATCCATATAAAGTTCTCCGAGCGCGAGCGCCGGATTGAGAAGCAGGCGGCGCTTGGCGCGCTCAGTGCGGATCGCCATGGCGGCGTGAGGCTCCCGCCCCGTTCCGAAACTACGGCAACTGCCGTCGGGAAACCTGACGGTGAGAGTACCGATCTTGATTAGTTTCTGAAGGGTGGCTTCAAGCAACATCTGGACTACCTTTCGGCCTGCGGAACGGTTTTGGTTTCCAGGTGAATATAGACGGTAGCTTTCTGGGATAATTGCACAATTCGGTTCGTACCAGACGGGGAAGTGCGGCTGCAGGAATACCGCCATCGTCAACCGCGCCAAAACGGGGCGCGTCGAAGCTCGCCGACACACAGGTAACTACGCGCTTCTTTCGACGGCTAGTTTTCGTCGCCTGTTTGACCGTGGGCGTCGGCGACGCATCTCACCAGTTCGTCTGCATCGATCGGCTTGTTGAGAAAATGAACCGCTCCGTTCTCGATCGCCTTCATTCTCGTTACGCCGTCGTCATGCGAGGTAACAAAGACGATTGGGAGCGTAATTCGCTGCCGCTGCAGTTGGGCCTGGAGTTCCAGACCGCTCATTCCGGGAAGCCGTTGGTCCAGGATGAGACATTGGACATCGTCGTGGCAGCTCGAGGTGATGAAATCTTCGGCGGAGCCGAATGCTTTCACCTCGTAGCCATATGACGACATCAGGTCCGCATATGCGAGCCGTACCCCGTCATCGTCCTCAACTATTGCGATCGTCAGCAATTCACGTGGCTCCAAGGGCCTCTTTGGAACTCAACCCACGAGAGCTTTGCGATGTTGGGCCTTGAGCAAAGCATTCGGGACTTTTCGTTCCAACGCGGCTAACGACTTTACAAACGAACGCACTGACCTGGAAATCCAAATCCTTGGGCATCCAGTTCGCGAAACCGCGAACATGCGCGAGACCTTATCAGACGCGAAACTCCAGTCCACCTAGCTCTAGGTATAGAGGCGCGGTGAGCGCTCCCGTGCACGATGATACAATAAAGGCCGCTGGCGGCGGCGTAGTTTGCTCCCACACTACGACTGATGGGCGGCCAAAAGCCGACAACCACAAGCGGCAAGTCAAAGGCGGCCGCCGAACGGGAGCAATAAATTGAACAACCTCAAGACGATTGCAAGCCACTCCGGAACCTTCAAAATCGGCGATTTCGTGGTGAACAGGCTCGGGTTTGGCTCTATGCGCCTCACGGGCCGTGGTATCTGGGGGCCTCCGGCTGACCGCGACGAAGCGCTGGCGACGGTGCGCCGCGCTGCGGAATTGGGAGTGAACTTCATCGACACCGCAGACTCGTACGGTCCGGACGTCGCCGAGGAACTGATTGGGGAAGCGCTTGCGGGCCGCAGCGACATACTCGTAGCCACCAAGGCCGGATTGCGTCGCCCCGGTCCCGACCAGTGGATGCCCCATGGTCGACCCGAGTACCTGATCGAACGTGCCAAGGGCAGCCTCAAGAAGCTCGGCGTAGATCAGATCGGTCTTTGGCAGTTGCACCGCATCGACCCGCGCGTTCCCATGCAGGACCAGTTCGCCGCAGTCCGCCAACTGCTTGACGAGGGTGTGATCGCGAACGCCGGACTGAGCGAGGTTTCGATCGAAGAAATCGAGATCGCGTCACGGTACTTCAAGGTAGCCACCGTCCAGAACCGTTACAACCTCGTCGACCGTGGGAGCGAGGACGTTCTCGACTACTGCGAACGCAACAACATCGGCTTCATTCCCTGGTTCCCGCTGGCAGCTGGCGACCTCGCGCGTCCGGGTGGCGTTCTCGACTCGCTCGCCGAGCGCCATGCAGCGACGACTGGCCAAATTGCGCTGGCGTGGATGCTCAAGCGGAGCCCGGTCATGCTGCCTATCCCCGGCACTTCGAAGGTCAGCCACCTGGAGCAGAACGTCGCTTCGGCACGCATCCAGCTTTCCAGCGACGAGTTCGAGGAACTCGAGCGAAGCGTTGGCTGAACCTGCCGCGATCGAACGGCCGCCGTGCAGAGACGCCAGCGGCAATCTCCAAAGTCTTCAAGAGGTGTGACATGGCTATCGATTCGACGGGATTTCAATCCAAGGAGCTGCATACCGGCTGGATCGCCGGTGTGGCCGCCAGAACGCCGGCGGCGTATTTCGGCATTGTTCTGGGACTTGCGGGTCTTGGGAACGCCTGGCGTGCGGCTGAACAAACCTGGCATATCGGAAACGGGATTTCCGAATGGATATTGGCGCTCGCCGCGGCTGTCTGGTCGGTCCTGCTTATCCTGTTCGCAGCCAAGGCGCTGTTCGCCGTGGACAAGCTGGTCGCAGAAATCAATCATCCAGTCCAATGCTGCTTTGTCGGCCTGATCGGTGTCGCGACGATGCTGATCGCCGGCGCTGCCGAGCCGTACTCCTACACCGCCGGCGCTACGCTTTTTGTGATCGGGTTCGCCTTTACTGCGATTTTTGCGGTTTGGCGTACGGGTGGTCTTTGGCACGGCGAACGGGACCATGCGACCACGACGGCAGTGCTTTACCTGCCGACTGTGGCCGGGAGCTTCGTGACCGCCACTATCGCCTCCTCGCTCGGATATCAGGATTGGGGTCAGCTCGCCTTCGGTGCTGGCATTTTTTCGTGGCTCGCGATCGAGTCAGTCCTTCTCCACCGCCTGCTCACGGGGCCTATGACTCCGCCCACGCTTCGCCCGACGCTCGGTGTTCAGCTCGCACCCGCCCCGGTCGGAGCCGTCGCGTACATCTCCGTCACCGGAGGCGCACCGGACATGTTCGTACACGCCCTGATCGGTTACGGAATTCTCCAGCTCCTCTTTCTCCTGCGTCTTACCCCGTGGTTGCGCGAAGCCGGGGCGGTAATGGGGTTCTGGGCATTCAGCTTCGGAGCGACCTCTATCGCGACCGCCCCCATCCGCCTTCTTGGTGCAGGAGACAACGCCGCCATCCCGCTGGTCGCACCAGTCACCTTCGTCTTGGCGAACGTGTTGGTGCTCGGACTGGCCATGATGACAGTTTGGCTTCTCTTGTCCGGCAGGATGTACGGAAAGCCCGCAGACTCAAAGTAGCTGGCGTCTCGAAAACCAGACGCCTCCGCTTTCCCAACCGAAATACCGCTTCGCATCCGGATAACCGGACCCTGCCTCTGGTCACTGGTTCCTGCTGACTTGAAGCCCGAGGCCGTACGCGAACTCCTAAACCAAACGAGGATATCCTTATGACCAACACCCTAGAAACCGCAGCAACTGAATATGTGGAAGTGCTCGGAACGAAACTCGCTTATCGCCGGATCGGCCATCGGTTCGAGCGAAAGCTGGTCCTCTTGCAGCACTTCACCGGAACGATGGACGCCTGGGATCCAGCCGTCGTCAACGCACTTGCCGAGGTTGCCGAGGTCTTTGTGTTTGACAACGCCGGCGTCGGTTTCTCCGACGGTGCGACGCCGGACAGCGTCGAAGGAATGGCCGATTACGCCGAAGGTTTCATAGCCGCACTGGGCCTCGGCGAAGTCGATCTTCTGGGCTTTTCGCTTGGTGGCTTTCTCGCCCAGGTGATGGCAGTGCGCAAACGTGCTACAATCGGGCGGATGATCATCGCGGGCAGCGCACCCATCGGCGGCGAGGAACACCTCCTCGAGGTAGTCGACAAGGCATTTGCGCAGAATGCCTCTGACGTGCGCCTTCCGCTGTTCTTCACTCCGTCCGCAAAGAGTCAGGCAGCGGGGAAGGCCTTCGTCGACAGGACACTTGTTCGCTCCCATGATCGGGCTCCGGACAAGGGTGACTCCGTGAGCGATCCGCAGGCCAAGGCGATCATCGAGTGGTGCGCCCGAACCGACCAGGACCATCTGTCTCTGAAGTCAATATCAACGTCCACGCTCATCGTGCATGGCAGCGACGACACGATGTTCCCCTCGGACAATGCCTACACGATGTTCAAGAACATGCCGGACGCGACCCTCATTCTATATCCGGACGCAGGGCATGGCGCGCTCTTCCAGCAGCCGGAGACGTTCGTGGCGCACGTAAAGACTTTTCTCGAACTCTAATACACCCAAATCAAAGGATGATGAAATGAACGCTCTCGTCAGCAAGATCATTGACGGCCATGGCGGCCTCGAAAAATGGAAGAAATTCTCTCTTCTCAAGGCGCGGCTCAGCCAAGGCGGAGCATTGTGGACCCTCAAGGGACAGTCCTCAACGCTTTCGGAAACCAGCGTGACCGTCGACCTCGTAAGGGAATGGGCGTCGCACTCACCGTTCGGCCCGGAGTCAAAGGTGTCCACCTTCGAACCCGGCAAGGTCACGCTCAGCAATTCTCAGGGCACGCTGATCGAGGAACTCAAGGACCCGCGGTCATCGTTCGGCGGACACACGCTTGAGACGCCGTGGAGCGAACTGCAGCTGGCCTACTTCGCCGGTTGTGCGATGTGGACCTATCTGAACATGCCCTTCCTGCTCGCCCATGAGGGCGTTGTGACCGAGGAACTTTCGGATTGGACCGAGAACGGCGAAACGTGGCACAGGCTCAAGATCACATTCCCGACCGAGATCGTCAGCCACAGCGCGGTGCAGACGATCTACTTCGACGACGCGGGCCTTCTCAAGCGGCATGACTATGACGTCGAGATCGCCGGCGGAACTCCGGGAGCGCACTACATCAGCGGATACACGGATGTTCAGGGCATCAAGATCCCAACGCACCGTCGCATTTTCCCGAGACAGCCGGATGGCCATGCGATGACAGAGCCTCTCGTTGTTTCGATTGATCTCTCCGATATCGAACTGACGTGAATCGACCGGCCGCCTCGGTGAAATTTACGCCGAGGCGGCCTCAAAGGCCCCGTGCCGCCTACCGCGATACGACCCGATCTTACAAGAACAAGAGCCGGCCGCCTGCGAAAGTCAGGGAGCATTTCGCTACGAGGCTACGGAGAACGCCATGAACGACACGACACAAACCTATCTCGCCGTCCAGGCCGTATCACCTGGCAAGCTCGAGCTGACCAGGAAGCCGATGCAGGCACCCGGTCCGGGCCAAGTTCGCAAAAAGATTGAAGCCTGCGGGGTCTGCCATTCCGACGCCGCGACCGTCGAGGGCGTTTTTCCGATCAGCTGGCCGCGAGTTCCGGGGCACGAGGTCGTCGGAAAAATCGAAAGCCTCGGTGAAGGCGTCGAGGGCTGGAATGTCGGCCAGAGGGTCGGTGTAGGCTTCTTGGCAGGGAGCTGCGGCCATTGCTCCGAATGCCGCTCCGGGCATCTCGTGAACTGCACGAACCAGGAATTCACGGGTGTACATCACGACGGCGGCTATGCCGAATGGATGGTTGCGAAAGTCTCGGGACTGATGTCTGTTCCCGACGATCTCACCGATGTGGAGGCTGCGCCGCTTCTGTGCGCCGGCCTGACGACGTTCAGTGCCCTTAGAAACTCGGGTGCTAAGGCAGGCGATGTTGTTGCGGTCATCGGCATCGGTGGGCTTGGCCACCTTGCCGTTCAATACGCACGTGGCATGGGATTCGAGGTCGTGGCTATCGGACGTGGCGCGGCCGTCGGTGATTTGGCTAGAAAGCTGGGCGCACACCACTACATCGACAGCAACTCCGAACCGGTCGCCGAAGCGCTTCAGCGGCTCGGCGGAGCGGACCTTGTGCTGGCGACCGCCTCCGGTGGCAAAGGTGTCGCCGATTCGGTCAAGGGCCTCAAACCCCGGGGTAAGACGATCGTCATCGGAGCGACGGCCGAGCCTATCGAACTGGCGTCCGGCGATCTCTTTCTCAAAGAACGTTCGGTCGAAGGCGCGCTCACCGGGGACCCGGCGACTGGCGACACGACGCTTCGCTTCAGTTCGCTTTTTGGCATCTCCGCGATGATCGAAGAAATCCCGCTGGAGCGGGCGATTGAGGCCTATGACAAGATGATGCACGGCAAGCCTCGCTTTCGCATCGTCCTGACGATGGGCTCTTGACCTCTTCGCAACACGCCCATCCCGGTGAATTCCCTGGCGTGGGCACCCGCAGACCGGGTTACCGCAAGCCGTTACCGTTGGAATTGGCGGACGAGGCCTGCGTTGTTGCGCTGCACCGTTGCGCCAAACCGGAGCCTCACTATGAGCAAAGACCTAACGATGCACGAGGCGATCGCTGACGGCTTGACAGCGATGGTCAACGCTGCGGACGGGTTGGACCAGCGCTCGTTTGCGAGGCTACTACATGAGGTAGCTTGCAAGCTGTTGGTAGAAGGCGTGAAGCGACCGCCTCAAATCGCCTCCAGCTCTCCTTATCCCGATAACACACAGGTTGGCGTTCTGCCTCTCGAATAGCCCCTCTTCAGGCCGCCCGATCTTTGTCCGGCGTTACACAGAACTGCGAGTCGAGGTCCGGTCTCGTGTAAGGAAAGTGCGCAGCCGCCTGCTGGCTCCCCTCCTCGTCACGACCTGTCTTTAGGGATAGGTTGGCCCACCCCACAGTACAATTGTTCCCATTCACCAGTCGTATATCGATTGCATGGGGCAAGCTTCTGAAGCGCTGCCCTTGGTTACACCTTGGATCGCAGCCACAGACTGGCGCTTAGCGATCCCAAAGGGAGCGCAGGTGGACGATGACGGTACTGCGGTTTGACGATTTCGAAATGGATATACCAGCACGAAGCCTCAAACGATCCGGTTGCGACGTCCGCATCGGGTCGCGTGCATTCGATCTGTTGGTTGCCTTGGCATCCAGGCACGGAGAAATCCTTTCGAAGGCAGACTTGATAGGGGTTGCCTGGCCCGACACACATGTGGAGGAGAGCTCCCTGCGTGTGAACATCGTGGCCCTGCGCAAAGCACTTGACGGCGGCAATCCCTACAGCATGGTCGAAAATGTGGCTGGACGAGGCTACACTTTCACGGTTCCCGTCACCAAGCTGGAGGTCCACCGCACCACCAGCCCAACACTGCCAGCGTCCCGCGTGGATAGCCTTCCGAACACCTGTGCGCGGCTCGTGGGGCGTGACGACCTGATTGCGAAATGGGCTGACGGAATTGGGCCCGGCATCACGACAATTGTGGGGCCGGGGGGCGTCGGGAAGACAGTGGTGGCACTCCAGATGGCCCGCGTCCTTCAGGAAGCGTTTGAAAGCATTCAGTTCGTAGATATGGCTGACGAGACAGGAGCGGCTTCGACGCCGATCGCAGACGCCCTGAAAGCTAGAAGCTTGACGTCTGATATGCTCCGACAGGCCATGGAGACTTTTAGCGGAAGATCCGGTCTATTGGTTATCGATGGATGCGACTGGTCCATCGACCGGGTCGCTCTCATCGCCGAATCCATTGCGCACAGTTACCCGGAGCTTGCCATATTGACGACAAGTCGAGAGCCTCTTGGCATCATTGGTGAGAACGTCCTCCATCTGCCTGGGCTAACCGTGCCGGCAGCCAAGGATCAAATTGACGATGTGGCAACGTTCAGCGCTGTCGAGCTCTTTGCAGAACGCGTATCCATGGTCGCAGAAGAATATGCGATCGACGATCCGAGGGGCATCGAACTCGCCGCCGAAGTTGTCCGAAAGACGGACGGCAATCCTCTTGCTATTGAGCTTGCTGCGTCTCGAGTCGCAGACCTCGGACTAGAAAACCTTGTGGTGTCACTGGATAGACCATTGAGGACACTGCGCCGGGGAAATCGAACCTCACATCCACGCCAACAGACATTGCGCGCCAACATCGACTGGAGCTACAATCTTCTCGACAGAAATATGCAGTCGCTGCTGGGGTCGCTTTCCGTGTTGGACACCGAATTCACCAAAGACAGCGCCCTCGCGCATTATGGCTTTGAACTCGCACGGTCGGATTTCGATGAGGCGTTCGATGGCCTTGTCGTCAAGTCCCTCGTCAGGGGCCAGCAGTCCGACGGCACGTACACACTCCCCAGGCTGATACGCGAATACGCTCTGGAAAAACACATACAGATTACGAGTTCTGTCCTGTCCTTTTCGGCAGACACGAACTCAGTCGTCCGTGGAGTTTCGCATGAGCATTCCCAATTTACGTCTAGCCCAAGAACGCACACTGAATCGCGTTCATTCTCTGAGGCAATCAGGGCGGCCTAACTGTCACCCTGAGCAAATGGCTGATCTTGGGCGAGCAGCTCTGCTTTCTTGACGAGGTCAGCGACAGAGCGGACACGCATCTTCTTCATCACGTTCGATCTATGAAGCTTCACTGTAACCATGCTGATGCCCAGTTGGCCGGCGATCTGCTTGTTCATGTAGCCATTCACTACTGCATCCATCACTTCAACTTCCCTCGGGGTCAGAGACTCCCTGAGCTTCTCGACGTCTGAACGAGATTGGGACTGCGACCGTATTGCTTCGTCTCGCTTGATCGCGCTGGTCACCGCGTCGATCAGGTCCTGTTCCCTGAACGGCTTGGTGAGAAAATCCATAGCTCCGGCCTTCATCGCCCTCACCGTCATTGGGATATCCCCGTGCCCCGTCACTACGATTATGGGCATCCGGTTCCCGGCCCTTTGCAGATCTGATTGGAAATCCAGCCCGCTAGCGCCCGAAAATCGCACATCGAGGACGATGCAACCGGGCGTATCGAGATTGTCGGCGTCAAGGAGAGCTCGGGGAGAATCGTATGCGATCGCTTCAAGATCAATCGACTTGAATAGATCAAGAAGCGACACGCGCACTGAACGATCGTCATCGACTATCCGAATAAGTGGCTGTGATGGCAATTCTTCTTGCACCCGGCGATCCCCTACATTCGGCGGCCCCAAGCAGGGCAAACATGGCCTTGGCCATCGCCGTCAATACAAAGATGTAGCTCGGGAAATCTAGCGTTGCAATTCTACAGCACCCATCGATGTGTGGGAAAACCGCTGAAACGAGACGTCAGTCGATCACCCGCCTGTATCGAGAGCTTTGCTGCAACGCCAAACTAATAAGATCGAGGAAACGCTCAGGCAAGAAAGGCTTCTCCACGAACGCAAACGCCCCCGACGGCGGCGTCTCCGCGAAGACCGATCCCTTTGGTCCTGCAGACATTACGATTAGCGGAGTTTCGATCTTGTTGGCCTGGAAGAAGCGGAGGAGTTCAACGCCGCTTGTCCCCGGCATCTCGACGTCACTTATGACGCAGTCGCTATTCCACAAGGCGGACGAACTGAGGAAACCCTCAGCTCTGCCAAACATGTTCGTCCAGTATCCACTACTTTTGAGAAGATCGTCAATAGCTGTACGGACGCTGGGATCATCGTCAATAACGGAAATTGTAGCGTTCGCCGTCAACACTAATGCCTTTTCGTGTGCCTCGATCGTAAGAGCCGATCGCATCGTCAGATGCTGAACGTATTCGCGATAGACAAGTTCCGGTAAGTTACGAAGGCGAAGTAGTTTAGATCACTCTGTTGGGATCGAAAAACTCAAATTTAACAACATTTCACATGCGTTGACTGACGTTTTCGATGACTGTGAGTTGAGGCCTTTGGCAACGGCATTTGTCGCAGCGTCGAGGCTAATGCGGTGAGCCGCGCGCCCAGTAGTAGCCTATTTCAGAGGCAATCGCTGAACGACAGGAAAAGGACCAATGACAAAAACGAATCTGGCAGCCGTTGCGGCTAGTTCAATCGTCGAAGCAAGCGTGTGATCCTCGAGTTCGTCCGACATGTCGCTCCTTCAATTCGACGACTACGAATTAGATATCGAACAAAGGCGTCTTACCGAGCACGGCTTACCCTTGCGGCTGGGAGGCAGGGCATTCGATATTCTCTCCACTCTAGCGTGCAGGGCGGGAGTTGTCGTAACCAAGGACGAACTAATCGCTCTCGTTTGGCCGACAACCATTGTTGATGAGGGAGCGCTTCGCGTTCACCTGGTTGCCCTCAGGAAGGCTCTCGGAGATCATGCGAGACATTTGATCGAAACGATACCGGGTCGAGGATATGTTTTTGCAGGAAGCGTTCGGCAGACTTTGCGGGAAACACCGACCCCGGCACCAGTTCCGGCTGTCGCCCAGCACTTGGTGGGCAGCCTGCCCCGCATGCCGAAAAGGCTTATAGGAAGAAGCGGATATATTCGATCCACACTCGAGCTTCTCGATTCGACACGTCTTTTGACGCTGACCGGTCCCGGGGGTATTGGGAAAACCGCTATCGCAGTTTCTTGCGCGAATGCCCTCGCGGAGAGAAAGCGCGTGGTGTTCATCGATCTCACGACGCTCGCAGGGGGAGAGGTTCTCCTGCCTACGCTCGCCACACAGCTCGGACTTAGTACCTTCGGCGACGATGTCTTTCCTGGTATTATCGCCGAACTCTCAAAAAGGCAGACTTTGCTTCTCCTAGACGGATGCGAACGCATCGTGGACGCTGCCGCTAGCGCTGCGGAGCGCATTATTCGAGAATCTCCTACAACGCAAATCCTGGCAACGACCCGAGAACCGCTCAGGACCTCCATCGAAAAAGTGAGGCAAATCGCCCCGCTTGAGTTTCCAGCCGATACTCAAAATAGCTCAGATATCGAGCATTTTCCGGCTGTCGAGCTATTTGTCTCGCTGGCCGCTCTCGCCGGCGACGACGTCGATCTCACCGGGAGAGATGACCTGCAGCTTGTTGCAGACATAGTTCGCAGTCTTGACGGGGTCCCGTTGGCAATCGAACTCGCCGCCGCCCGCCTCTTTGACATGGATTTGCCATCCCTTCACGCATCGGTGGCCGAGCCAGTCGCCTTCCTCAGACGCGGTCGCAGGACCGCGCCCCCTCGGCAGCAGACAATGAGGGCGACGTTGGACTGGAGCTACTCCACCTTGTCCAATGATGAGAGGGAGTTGCTTCTAAGACTTTCGGTGTTCGCTGGAACATTCTCAACGGAAGCGGCTTTCGCTGTCTCGGAGAAAGCCGACGCCCCCGATAGCTTCCATGAGGCCTTCGATGGTCTTTTTCTCAAATCACTCCTGGTCGTTACCCAGCGAGGAGGAAACTACAGGCTCCTTTTGACGACGCGGGACTATGCTGCCGAAAAGTTTGCCGAGGCGTCCTTCTCTAGGTCGTGCAGGCTCGCGCATGCGCGGTACTGCCTGGCGCGTCTTTCCTCTGCTACCGATGAATGGGATCGGCTCGATCCATCGGAATGGCGCGCCATAAATGGAGCGATCGTGAACGACTTGCGATCCGCTCTTATTTGGACATTCGGCAACGATGGCGATGAAGACCTCGGACTGGCGCTCACGGCCAATTCCGACACGCTTTGGGTTCAGCTCGGTCTCATCGGGGAACAATACGCAGTAGCCGAGCGCGCTTTGAAGGTGTTCGAGGCGAGAGCTGTCGCTGATAGAGACCTCGAAATGAGGTTACGTTTGCTCTACGCCGTCTCACTTTATCATTCAAAGACCTTCGAACGAAATCAGGAGGTTATTGATCAGTATAGCAGAGTTTTGGAACTTGCGGTCGGCGCTGGGAATATCGCGATCGTGATGCGAGCCATAGCGGGTGCAGCAGCCATCCATACAGCTAACGGTCATTATCAAAGGGCGCTCGACCTCGTTCATCGTTTCGACAAAGAGTTCGACCAGATGCCCCCACAGGCTCGAAGTCATTTCCTCAACCACAACTATCACTACATAGGCGACTTCGACAAAGCCATGGAGCATGCTCGAATTGCTCTTTTACCAGCCCGCCAAGCGCCGAAACCCCCGCCATATAGTGGAGGCTACTTTGACACCCGCATCAGCGCCTTTTGCGTGATCGTCAAAACCCTCTGGATACAGGGGCAATACTCTGCCGCGCAAACAACACTCCAAGAAGCCCTGGACGAGGTGATTGAGAAAGATCACGCTATCTCGACGTGCCTATATCTGGCAGCATCCGCGTGTCCGACGGCACTTGGCCTCGGATATTCGGTCCTTGGGGAAAGGCTGGTACGAATGCTCCACGAGGTCTCGACGAGGAATTCACTCCTCAGGTGGAAGGCTTGGGGACAGGCATATGAAGAGGTCACCGCCGCGATTGCTGACAACGACCCGACGGCGTTTGACCGCACAGTCTCCAGGTTGGGCGGCACGCCTCTCGAAAACTGCCTGGTGATCGGAGGTCGCCTTGCAAATGCGGAAGTCCTAGAGCGAATCGCACCGGAAGGTACGTGGTGTGGTGCTGAAATCTTGAGGCTTCGCGGCGAGTTGGCAATGTTAAACAACCCGACAAACGGACGGAAGCTGCTGCAAAAAGCTCATAAAATAGCCGCGACGCAGGCCGCAGGAACTTTTGTCCTAAGGTGCGCCGTCAGCCTCTACCGACACTGCCCGCCAGAGGAAAGAGGGGCCTCGAGAAGCATACTTCTCAAGGCCCTGGATGGTGTCGAATACCGGAAGGACGTCGCCGATGTGGCTGAAGCCGCATCCCTGCTCTAGCCGTGATCCAGAGTGATCAGCTGTTGCGGTTCGATTCGAAAAGGAACCAAACGCGGCCTTCAGCTTCGTCCACCCAGCCTTCGAGAAGGCTCGTTGTGGCGAAGTCGCCATGTTCGGAGGTCAGTTCGTGAACCTGTCTCATAGACGCGATCAGCTGCTCGTTGTCGCCTTTGAGTTCCGCGAGCATGTCTTCGGCAGTCACGAAGTCAGCGTCGTTGTCGAGCAGCCTCTGCACTCGTGCGATATGGCCAACAGAGCGCAGCGTCGTTCCGCCGACCTTCCGGACGCGCTCAGCGATCGCGTCCGTCATGCCGATCAATTGATCTCCATGATCGTCCAACATGAGGTGGAAATCGCGGAAATGCGGCCCAGAGAGATGCCAGTGAAAATTCTTGGTTTTGATGTAGAGAGCGAACACGTCGGCCAGCAAGGCGGTAAGCGCGCCCGAGATGTCGTTGCGTGCGTTCTGGCCGAGGTCGGTCGGCGTGTTGAGCGGCGCTGTTCGACGCGTGGCGGCGGAAGTCTGGTACATGGGGTCTCCTTCTGATGCTGCCGGCTATGGATAGCGGTAGCGCCACCCATCCGGGGATCGCCAGAACCTGCATTGAATTGGGGATGATTTATTGCACGATCGCGCCTCCCTGCCCCCGACTGCTCAAAGGAAGAAGCGCCGCCTTCATCGGCGGAGTAGAACATTTACAGCAAGCGTCGAACGTCAGTATCAAGGCGTGTGTCACGGACCGGCAGGCACGGATCGCCCCGGTGAAACACGTGCTCGTTAGTCATTCTGGCAAAACTTAATGCTTAGCGACAATGGGGGGATAAAAAGATATCTATGTTCGTGGGGACGGCGATTGGGACAGCCGGTTGTACAAGGGCCTGGGCAGCATGACTGAAGCGGCACGAAGACCTTTTTTACTGACATTGGCAGCAGCATTGGCTGCATTGGTTTTCTGGATCGACAGCATCGCGGAGTACGAGTCTTCCGTCGCGATCCTATACCTTGCGGCGCTGGTACTCGTTTCTACGGTCGGCGACAGCAAAGAGGTCAAGTGGGCGGCCCAGGGCTGCGCGGCACTGACGGTTTTGGCGTGGGTTATCGTCCATTGGCATGCCCCAACGACAGCAAGCGTTCTACGTTGCCTGTTCGCTTGCATCGCCATAGCGGTTACGGCGGCGTTACTTGTCAGCAGGAAGCGGCTTGAGGCAACCCAGCGGGACCTCGAACGAAGTCGCGCCGAAGTCGACCTATTCGCGAATTCTGTCCCTTATGTCCTATGGCGGTCAAATCCGCGCGGCGAAATCGAATACCTGAACGCGAGTTGGACCGCCGTCACGGGATTGGACCGGCTGACGGTGCTGGAGGGCCAGCGTTACAACGACGTCGTTCATCCCGCCGACATCCCGATACTCAACGAAACCGTGTCCGCCGCGGTCGCCAACAGGACCGTCACGAACCTCAAGGTGAGAATCCGCCAGGCAAATGGATTGTACCGTTGGATGCAGATCTACGACAATCCGGCCTACTCACCCCTCACGGACCAGGTTGAACGCTTTGGCGGGCTATCCGACGTCCACGACGAGGTCGTCGCGAAGCAGCAGCTTCAGGTCGTCCGAGACGAACTCGAGACTAGCCAGACGGAACTGGTGAACTTCGCGGACTCTGTTCCGCAGATTTTGTGGCGTGCCGATGCCGGTGGAAAAATCGACTTCTTCAATCGTCGCTACACCGAGATCACGGGAAGGGATGTCCAGACCGCCATAGGCCGGCAGGATTACGCCGACGACATTCATCCGGATGACCGAGGAGGGTTTTTGGACGTCTGGAACGATGCGATATCCGGCCGCACCGAGGTGCGAGCGACGTACCGATTGCGTCATGCGAGTGGAGAATATCGCTGGATGTCTTTGGTCGGTCGCCCGGTTCAACTCGGCGAGAGCTCTGAGGATGTGAGGTATTATGGGGGTATTTCAGATATCCACGACGAGGTGTTGTCGCACCAAAAGGTGAAGGAGCTCAACGAGACGCTGGAACACCGCGTCGCAGAACGCACCTCTGAGCTTCTGCTTACGGAGCAGAGGTACGCAGGGCTTTTCGACGTCAGCAACATGACGTTCGCGGAGATGGACTTCAGCGCCGCTGAGAAGATACTCGACGCGATCAAAGAAGGCGGCGTGACCGATCTGCCCGCATATATGGCTGCTCACCCTGATGAGCTGGCACGCACGTTGGGTGCGATCCGGACCACGAGAGTAAACGAGGCGCTAGCTCGTCTCATGGGATACGAAAGCGTCGCGGACCTTGTCGCCAACCCGCCGGCGCAGAACGCCGAGGACGGTTCTGAAGTCCTGCTTCGTCAGCTGGACATGTACTTCAAGGGCATCCATCACATCGACGGACGCACCGTACTCGTAGGCAAGGGAGGCCGGAGAATCCCTGTCTACTTCACGGTGACAAGGCTCTCCGACGGACTGCATCTATCCAGCCATGTCGACCTGTCAGAACAGGAGCACATCGAGGAAATGCGCCAGGCGGCACAGGCAGAGATGGCTCGAGCGAACCGCATAGCGACGGTCGGGGCGTTTTCGGCCTCGATCGCACACGAACTGAACCAGCCGATCACCTCGATGGTGTTCGATGCCCGAACCGGCATTCGAATGATGAGCCGCGAAAGCCCCGACATCGAAGGAGTCGACCGGATCATGCAGCGAATGGAAAAGAACGCGCAGCGGGTCGCGGGCATCGTCCAAAGGACCCGGGAAAACCTTGTGGGACGACGGCGCGCGGTGGGTGCCATCGACCTCCAGCGGCTCGTTCTGGAAACACGCGATCTCATAGACCATGACCTCAGAAGGGCGGACGTCGACTTGGAGGTCATCTGCGCGAAGCCGGTGCCGGAGATCATGGGTGATCCCGTCGAGCTTCAGCAGGTGTTCGTCAACTTAGCGAACAACGCGATCGACGCTATGCGCGGCCAGCGTGGAGCAAAGCGTATCGCGATCGAATTGATGACAAAAGAGAGCTCCGTCGAGGTGCGTGTAAGCGATACGGGACCTGGGATACCAGAGGAGTATATCCAGAAGCTTTTCGAACCGTTTTTCACGACCAAGGCAACAGGGATCGGGATGGGGCTCGAGATCTGCCGTGCCGCCGTTGCGGCGATGGGCGGGCAGCTGACTGTCGTCAATCGTCCTCAAGGAGGAGCGCTGTTCTCGTTCGACCTTCCATTCGCCGTAAAACGAGACGCATAAAGCTTCCACGCTGCAAGCGCATCTGGCTCCGTGATGGAGCCTGTTTCGTACAATACCTTATCGCGCACGTTGGCATCCTTTGACCGAGCACGTGACATATCGCCTAGTTGGCGGGGGTCGCATGTGTTGAGAGTGGTAGAGAGGATCAGTCATGCAGGACGAACGCCCGCAAGGAATTGAGCGATACGATGACCCCGCAGGCGGTTGGGGTGCGCTCAAGGCCGTAGCCAAAACCCTCGCCCACCAGCAAGTGGTCGCTCAGGGTGCCGCGACGCTCCTAAAAGCGAACCAGCCGGACGGTTTCGACTGCCCCGGCTGCGCCTGGCCCGATCCCAAGCATACCTCGTCGTTCGAGTTTTGCGAGAACGGCGCAAAGGCGATCACCTGGGAATCCACGGCCCGCCGCGTAGGCGCGGACTTCTTCGAAAACAACACCGTCGACGAGCTCTGGACCTGGACCGATCACAAGCTAGAAGACGCTGGAAGGCTCACGACGCCGCTCTTCTATAATCTGAGCCGCGATCGCTACGAGGCCATCGCATGGGATGAAGCGTTCGAAATCATCGCGTCTGAACTCAACAAGCTACCCGATCCGAATATGGCCGAGTTCTATACCTCCGGCCGCGCCTCAAACGAGGCGGCCTTCATGTATCAACTATTCGTTCGCGCCTTCGGGACCAATAATTTCCCCGACTGTTCAAACATGTGCCACGAGGCTACGAGCGTCGGGTTGCCCAAGTCGATCGGCGTCGGCAAAGGAACCGTAACTCTCGAGGATTTCGATCACTGCGACGCAATTTTCTCCTTTGGCCACAACCCGGGCACCAACCACCCGAGAATGATGACAACGCTGCATGAGGCTTCCCGCCGAGGCGTGCCCATCGTCGCCTTCAACCCACTTAAAGAACGAGCGCTCGAGCGGTTTGCCGCGCCACAGAACCCCGTCGAGATGCTGACCTTGTCGTCGACGCCGATAGCTTCCTCCTACAACCAGCTTCGGGTCGGGGGCGACATTGCCACCCTCAAGGGCCTGATGAAGATGGTTTTCGAGCGCGATCGTGCGGACATTCGCGCTGGCGGCCCGGGTGTGCTGGACCGCGGGTTCATCGCCGAGCATACGGTCGGGTTCGAAGAACTTAGGAACGATGTCGAGGCTACCACGTGGGAGAGCATCCTGGATGTCTCGGGGCTTTCAATGAGGTCCTTTGAAAACGCCGCCGACGTCTATATTCACTCCAACAGGGTGATCGTTTGCTATGGAATGGGGCTGACCCAACACGAGAACGGTACCGCAAACGTCCAGCAGCTTGCGAATTTCATGATGCTCCGCGGGAACCTGGGCCGCAAGGGGGCCGGCATCTGCCCGGTTCGCGGGCACTCGAACGTCCAAGGCGACCGTACCGTCGGCATTACGGAAATTCCCAACGATGCCCTTTTGGACGGAATGGAAAAAGCTTTCGGCTTCCGACCGTCTGGGGAGAAGGGGCACAATGCGATCGAAACGATCGACGCGATCGCAGCCGGTCGCTCCAAAGCGCTCATCTGCCTCGGCGGAAATCTCGCTGTCGCCATGGCCGATCCGGACGCGACGTTCGCGGCGATGCGCAAGCTCGATCTGGCCGTTCACATTGCCACGAAGCTGAACCGGTCGCATCTCCTCGTGGCGAAGACGTCACTCATCCTGCCGTGCCTCGGCCGGACCGATCTCGATACACAGGCTTCGGGACCTCAGTCGGTAACCGTCGAGGACTCGATGTCCATGGTCCACCCGTCCAGGGGTTTTCTCAAACCGCCGAGTCCCCTGCTCCGCTCCGAACCGGCCATCATCGCCGGGATCGCCAGTGCGACGCTCGGCGAACTGCACGGTATCGATTGGGCGGGACTGATAAGTAACTACGACCGAATCCGTGAGAAAATCGAGATCGTTTTTCCAGACTTTCATGACTTCAACACGCGCGTGCGCGTTAAGGGCGGCTTCAGGCTCGACGTTCCGGCTTCCTATCGCGTTTGGAAGACAGATACCGGGAAAGCCCATTTTTTGCTCCCTCCAAGTCTCGATGGTGACCGCCTCGTCCAGAACCGGAAGGCGCTGATGCTGACGACGATACGCAGCCACGACCAGTACAATACGACCGTCTACGGTCTGGATGACCGATACCGCGGTGTTTTTGGCCGGCGCGATGTGGTGTTCATGAACAAAGCTGACCTCGCCGAACGCGGGCTCCAGGACGGCGACCTCATCGACCTGACCGCAACGCTCTCCAGCGAGCCCCGGAAGGCCAGCAAGTTCACGGTGGTCGAATACAACATCCCGAGGGGGTCCGTGGCTGGTTATTATCCGGAGCTGAACGTCGTCGTCACGCTCGAGCACTACGACCGCCTTTCGGGCACGCCGTCATACAAGAGCGTCCCCGTCATCGTTTCCGCAGCTGCCTGAGCGCCTTCACCCATATGCGGCAGCCGAGTTACTATAGAGGATAAAGCCATGCAAGTTGTCGCAAACCTCGAATTCAGCGATCGTCTTGCGCTTGACGCGTACGTGCCGGACGTACCTTCAGGAGCAATACTTCTCCTTCACGGGGGATGGATCGAAGGCGACAAAAGCGGAGTGGCAACATTGGCCGAGCGCCTTTGCGAGTCGGGCTTCGTCGTGTTCGCGGCAGATTTTAACCTTGACCAAAGTGGACCCAGCGGCCGGGCGCTTGACGACGCGGTCGTCGCTCTCCGCTGGCTCAGAGCTTCTGATTTCGAGTTCGACCGGGGACGCGTGGCGGTGATGGGCATCGGTTTGGGCGGTACGATCGCGATCGAGCTCGGCTTGAAGGAAGACTTACCCGTCGCGGCATGGTCCGCATTGATCGACTTTAAGGGCTTCATGGAAAACACAGCCACTCTTGGTGACAGCGACCATCTGCGGGATTACTACGGTGTCAGCTGGGAGACGATCGTTGCGGCAGGCGAACAAGTTCCGTTTCTGAGAGGGGTCGTGTTGGCATTAGTCGCCAACAATCTCAGCCTCCTTGCGTCGACCAGCCCCCTGGCTCGCGTCACTCCGCAGGCGGCGCGAATGATGCTATTCAACTCGGCGGATGAGATCGTTCCCGCGCGTGGGATGGCCTTAATGCATAAAAAAATGACGGAGTTCGGCGTGCCCTGCAGCGCGAGTCTCCTGGCAGGAACGCAACACGGTTCCGAATACCTGTTGTCTGCATTGCCCAGCACGATCCGCTTCTTTCGTGAGACATTAACGCCAGCCGAGCTGGCAGCGTTCGATGAACCCCACAGCACGTTGACTCATCAGCTGAGCGGGATAGCACCAACCCATTGAATGGTCCCCTTCACGGCTTGCCCGACGTACATGTCTAGTGGACGCACCCGAGGAGCGGTCACTCCCTGTAGGGGCGATTTGAGACAATACCGCTTTCGACGTGCCATGCATTTTTCTTTGGCCACCTAACCTAGCCGATGAAGTGCGACATGATCGAGCAGCTCCTTTGGAACCCAGTATTTCAATTCTCCGTCTTGGTCTTAACGACGGTCGCAGTCCGCGTCGGACTTGGCCGGAATCCCACTGTCAGATTCATCGTCAGCGTCTGCTTCTTTGCACTCTTGACCGCTACCCTGCTATCCCATGACATAGCTCCCTATTCACCCGATCTTGGCGACAACGTGCTTTCGCGTAGGATAACCGCCGGGCTCCTCAAGGCAGTGTGGTGGATCGGTGGAGCGGTAGTCCTCGTCAGCGCTGTCCGGTTGTTCCTCATTTTCGAGAACAAGCCGCGGGAGGGCCGCCTTGCGCAAGACCTTGTCGTCGGCATTATCTACCTTGGAGCTGGGCTGGCGTTAATAGCGAACGTTTTCAGCCTTCCTGTCGGCACCTTGATCGCAACGTCTGGAGCATTTGCGATCGTGTTGGGTCTAGCTCTACAGAGCACCCTCAACGACGTATTCTCTGGAATTGCGCTTAACCTTGGCCGCCCATATGCCGTGGGCGACTGGATCGTACTGGAAGGAGGCTTTCAGGGACGAGTCGTCGAGACGAACTGGAGGTCAACGCATCTGCTGAATGGCACAAACGATCTTGTCGTCCTCCCCAACAGCACTTTGGCAAAAGCACGCCTCGTTAACTTAACACGCCCGGATGACACGCATGGCGTAACGATAACCGTTCGCTTCCTTCCTACGCGCTCTCCAGCCGCTATCGAGGAGACGATGCGGACGGTGCTGCTAAGCAGCTTTGCCATCCTCAAGACCCCGGCACCAACGGCGCTTGTGATTGGTGTTGACAGTCAAGCCGTCGAAATCGAGCTATCCTTTCGAGTTGCAGGTTTCTCCGCCGCCGGCGCTGCAAGGAGCGAGATTTTTGATCTGGTTTATCGTCACGCCCGGGCCAACGCCTTGAGACTCGCAGGGCCACGTGAAGCCGTCGTTCTGCAATCGGAAGCGACCGGGGAGACCCAATCGGTCAAGCATCCGGGCACCCCATGGCGGCTGCTGGAGTCGATTCCGCTCTTTGCCACACTGACCGACGACGAGAAGGACGCCCTCGCATCAAGCATGACACGCCGCACGTACCAGAAGGGCTCAGTTATCGCCGCGAGGGGGAGCAAGCTGACCTCTTTGATGATCATGCGGACTGGCGTCGCGGCATTACAGCGTGTGGAAGGGGGCCATCAGGTTGAGTTGGCGCGGCTGTCGCCCGGCGATCTTTTCGGTGAACGAGGGGTGCTCGTCGATGCCGCCGAGGCGGGAGATACGACGGCACTCACGTTTGTGGTCATTTACGAGGTGACCAAAGAGGATTTGGCGGCGGTTATGCGTGACCGGCCGGCTCTCGCGGAGGAACTCGGAGTTCTACTGTCGAGGCGGATGGAGGAAGAGGAGCATCTTTCGAACGCGGGCGCTCTCTCGCATGGCACGCATCCAGAAACCCTTACCAGCCGGATCAGACGGCTATTCGAGATACCTACGGGGACCTGAACTGCCGTGGCGGCCGCCGGTTGTCCGGCGACCGCCGATCAGCCGATTACTTCACGTTCGCGAAGAGCATGTTCAGACCTTCCGAGATCGTCGGATGGGCGAAGATTCCGTCCCTGAGTACCGAGAATGGCAAACCGCCAAGCATCGCCATCTGCACGACGCTCATGACCTCGCCCGCGTTGATGCCCAGCATTGCGAACCCGAGGATACGGTCGCTGTCTTTTGCTACCAACGCCTTCATGAAGCCCTTTCGCTGCGACAGGGTGCGTGCCCTCGGGACGACGTCCATCGGTAGACGGGCTACACGATACTCGACGTTCCTTGAACGCGCTTCGCTTTCGTTCAGACCTACCCGAGCGAATTCAGGATCGATGAAAACGCAGTAAGGGATCATCCGCCCGTCTGTTGTTCTGTTGCCGCCCTTCAACTGCCCGGAAACCACGCGGTAGTCGTCGAGGGAGGCATGGGTGAACATCGGCGTTCCCGCGACCTCGCCCATCGCCCAGATGTCTTTTGCCGAAGTCCTGAGAAGATTGTCCACCTTCACAAACCCCCGTCCATCAAGCTCCACTCCCGCCAAGTCGAGGCCGATCCCGTCGGTCCGCGGCCGGCGGCCGGCCGCGACCAGCAGATGGGATCCCTCGAAGACTCTGCCGTCCGCCGTCGTGATGCTTACTGCCTGTCCGGACTTCCCAGCCACCGTCGTTCCCGTGCAGTTGAAGGCGACGTTGATCCCTTCGTCCTGCAGAACGCCCAGCAAGGCGGCGCTGACATCCTCGTCCTCTCTCGGAGCGAGGCGAACGCCCTTTTCCAGGATCGTCACCTCCGCACCGAGCCGACGGAATGCTTGGCCGAGTTCCATGCCGATATACCCGCCGCCCAGAACAATCAGGTGTGTGGGCATGTCGCCGAGTTGGAGCGCTTCGACGTGGGTAATGGGGTCTGCCGCCGCTAGTCCGGGGACATCCGGCACGGCGGCCGTGGTCCCGAGGTTGATGAATACCTTGTCGCCTGTCAGTGTCCTGACACCGTTTCCGGTCTCCACGGAGATCGTCTTGGGAGATACAAAGCGTCCCCAGCCAATCACCAGTTCAAAGCCACTGGCGTCGAACCCGGTTTGGTTGAAAGCAACCATCTCCGCGACCACGCTGGCGGTACGGTTGCGGACGAGATCAAGACTGGTCCGGATGTTATCGGCATATGTGCCGAACTCGGAAGCTCGCCGGGTGGCATGCGCCACTTCCGCACTCCGTATCAGTGCTTTGCTGGGGATACAGGCGATGTTGATGCAAGACCCGCCTATCATGCCCGCCTCGATTACGGCGACACGCTTTCCAGCTTTGGCCTGCTCAATCGCCAGGGTCTTGCCCGCCTTGCCACCCCCGAAAACGAGGATGTCGAACGATTCCGCTTGAGTCATTGGTGTTTCTCCTTGGGGATTGATTTCCTTTCGGAGAAAAGCAGGTGTCGATGGCTGACGATTGTAAAATCGAGCCTCCCGCCAAACTTACGCCGTGGCTTCCGCTACTCTTCTCTTCGCGGCGGCCAATCCATTGGAAACAGGACGAAGAACCTAAGTCCCGACCGCGTCACACTGTGCTCCATCGTCCCGCGGAGCTGGCTTTTCACAATCTTACGCAACAGTTCAGAGCCTTGGTTGGGAGATGCCGTGCCGTCGGCTTGAGGTCCATCGACCTCTGCCCACCACAAGCTGAACTCGCCGTTGCAGCAGGCCCACCGGATCAGTATTCTGCCGGTGCCGACAGAGAGCGAGCCGTACTTCAGCGCGTTGGTCGCGAGCTCGTTCGCAAGAAGGCCCAACGCCAGTGCAACGGTGGAGCTAACCTTTATCTCGGGGCCCTCCACCAGTATTCGCGGCATTCCCTCGTTGTGATATGGAAAAAGCACACCAGCGAGAAGTTCTCGGAGAGAAAATCCAGGTTGTCCTTGGTCTTCGCCGTCAAGAAAATCATGCACTTCCGCCAATGTCCTAAGGCGTTGGGAGAATTCCTTGGAGTGTTCCTCTGGAAGGGAGAGGTTCGCAAGCCCGATCGCCGACGCATAGACGTTCTTGAGCCTATGCCGCGCCTCGTCGCGCTCAAGCCTCACATGCGCGCTCGCGTCCATCAGTTCGCCTAGATCGACGCATCGGGAGATCGCCGCGGACGCCGCCCTCGCGAGTGTCTGTGCCGCAGCGATCTCACCCCGCGCGTCAGTCACCGCTTCGTCGGAATAGAACGCGGAAACGCCTTCGATCGTTGGCCGAATTATTCTAGGCAAAAGCATACTGCCGACGGAGCGCGAAAGGGAGCAACCAGAAGTCCGTGCACCATCCGCCATGGCGCTAGCGGTAATCGGTGTCGAGGCTGGATCGGACTGAATCGAAAGAGCTAACCTCGCGATCGGCGAAGCTGGCACGTCCGCGATGATCCCGGCTTTTGCCTGGATTATCTCGATGGCCTCGGCCGAGAGGATACGCCTCGCCGCATTGCGTGCGATCTCCGCAATCTGGTCGCTGTCGTTGGAAGCGGCGATTTCCGCAAGCGCTTCAACGAGTATCGGATAAAGCTGGGGCATGTTCGACACCAAGGTTTGTGGGTCGCCGCATGGGCTGTTGATAGCACCATGGCTATGCCTTCATTTGCGCACGGAATAGGACGATTCCGCCTTGGGGCGTGCGGCCGCATTCGCAAGGTTTTTGCGCAACAATGTCGACACAGGAGCGCCGAGACAGTTTCCCCGTGTCTGAGTACCGAATCCTCCAATATGGCCGGAGGCATTCCAGGTATCCGAGTGCGTGCACAGCCTGAAAAGAGGATACAACATGACGACCGCCACATCTCGAACGCTGAGGACACTCGGCGCGCTCGAGCATCTCTTTGCCGCCTACGGCGAAGACGGCACGATGAACTTCACGATCGCGGCCCGCGTTTCCGGCACATTGACGGAATCGGACGTCGCCGCCGCGCTTGCCAAGGTGCAGGAAAGACACGCCCTTCTCAGTGTTTCGCTGGGGTGGAGTGAGGATGGCACGCACTGTTTCATGGTTTCGGAGCGCCCGATACCCCTTAGCGCAATCGCGGCATCGACGACCAGTTGGGAGCGGATCGCCGAAACCGAGTTGAACAGGCCACTCGTTTCTGCCGACGCTCCACTTGTTCGCGTTACCATGGTTACCGCAGGCGGTTCCACCACGCTGTTCATCACGTTCAATCATGCCATTGCTGACGGCATGGCCGCCGTCTTTGTGATGCGCCAACTGCTGACGGCACTGAGTGGAGCGGAGCTTTCGGCTGCGGCCACTGACGCCAGGCTCGAAGACAGGATCGGATTGGAGGTACCGCGCTTCTTTAGGAATTCCTCCAGTTCCATCGAGCCTGCCGCGACCGGCACTAACCTGCTGCATCCATCTACACCCGCAACGATGGTCAATGCCGTGGAAATCGACGTCGACCGTCTTGCGAAGCTCCGGCACACCGCGAAGTCCCGCAACACGACGATAAACTCCATGATCACCGCTGCGCTCGGGCGATCACTTGTCTCCCTGAATGAACGATGGTCGGAAAAGGCCCTGCAGGTCATGTCCCCGATCGACCTCAGATCAGGGTTCAATATTCCCGAGCACGTCGGCCTTTCACTGTCGATCGCGATTACTCCGTTTGAGCGGAGCGCGACGGCGTTCTGGGACGAGGTCAGCCGTGTGCATCAGCAGATCGCCAAATTTCGCGAAAGGAAGATGGCCCTCTGGATGGTTAGCGACATCGCGAAGCGATGTGTTGCTGATCCAAGTTACGAAGCGACAAGGCGGCGCGTGCTCGAACACGGTCCATTTGAAAGCATAATGACGAATTTCGGGATTTTGCGGATGCCGGCAAGTTTTGGCGACCTTGTCGTCGAAAAAATGTGGGCCCCTGCGCTTCGCTCGATACCGGGTCAGGACGTCGTGGCGGCGGCGACGTTCGACGGTGGCCTCAGCCTCGTACACACCTGCGTGGCGGGAACCGATGGACTGCTCGCGCGGATCGTCGAAATCCTGGAGAGCGAATAATCATCGCTCTCACCGCCCGGCGTCCAGTACGTCCGGGTGGCTCCTGTCCGGGGGGGGGAGATTTGCCGGAGTTCGGCGGTGCCAACTGGTGGTCAGCCCCCCGTTACGCTCATATGCCGTCGAACGGCGGGCTTTTCTCCCCTGCCGATCACAAAGTCATGCCCACTGGGCTTACGGGCGATTCCCCTGTCGATCGCCCGCCCGAGTTCGAAATCGTCTGCACCAGATCTCAACACCGCACGGAGATCGACCGCGTCATCCTGCCCGAGACACATGTAGAGCGTCCCGGTGCAGGTAAGGCGGACGCGATTGCAACTTTCACAGAAGTTATGGCTCATCGGTGTAATGAAGCCCAACTTGCCGCCCGTTTCCGCCACCTGGACATATCTAGCGGGACCTGAGGTCCGGTAGTCCAGAGGCCTCATCGTAAAACGATCGGCAAGGCCCCGGCGCACTTCAGAGAGCGCCAGATATACGTCGGTTCTATCCTCCCCGACATCTCCCATGGGCATCGTCTCGATCAAAGTGACGTCGATGCCATAGAGATGAGCGAACCGGATGATATCCGGTATCTCGTCCTCGTTGACGCCACGCATCGCCACGACGTTCAGCTTGATTTGTAGCCCAGCTGCAAGCGCTGCCTGGATGCCGCCCAGCACTTTTGAGAGCTCCCCTCGCCTCGTTATTGTGCGGAACCGGTCGGCCTGTAGCGAGTCGAGCGACACGTTCAGCCTGCGAACACCGGCTTCCGCCAGCTCGACAGCGTATTGCGCGAGTTGCGAGCCGTTCGTCGTCAAGGTCAATTCATCGAGGCCAGATCCGATCTTGCGGCCGAGCGACCGCACGAGGTCCATAATTCCCTTGCGCACCAGAGGCTCGCCGCCAGTCAACCGCAACTTTCGCACGCCTTTGTCGATAAAGACCGAGCAGAGCCGTTCGAGCTCCGCGATGGTTAGGAGTTCGTCCCTCGGTAAGAACGACATGCTCTCTGACATGCAATAGGTGCAGCGGAAATCGCAGCGATCTGTCAACGACACACGCAAATAGCTGACCCGACGGCCGAAACCGTCCGTCATCCCGTCCATCGCCGGAGGCTCCATTTTGTCTCCCGTCAGTCTCGCTCGCCGCTCATACGTTGCCGCGGCATCACACCGCAGCCTGCGAAAGGGGCAGCGACCTGATGCGCTTTCCCGTCGCCGAGAAGATCGCGTTCGCTAGAGCGCCCGCCGCTGCCGCAGTTCCCGCCTCCCCGACGCCACCGGGTTTCTCGAAGCTCTTTACCTGGTACACCTCGACCTTGGGCGCTTCGTTGATGCGCAGTATGCGATAGTTGTCAAAGTTGCTCTGGTCCACGGCTCCGTCGGTGAAGGTCACCTCGTTAAACATCGCGGTGCCAAGCCCGAACAGTACGCCTCCTTCCATCTGCGCCCTGACGGTGTCCGGGTTGATGACGATCCCGCAGTCCACCGCCAACACGGAGCGCAGAAGCTTTACCTCCTTGCCGGGCACCACCTCGATCTCGAGAATATGCGCGAGGTACGTATTGAAGGCGAACTGCAGATTGACGCCGCGGCCGCGGCCCTCGGGTAGCTTATCCTTCCAACCCGCTTTCTCGGCAGCCAGCTCAAGTACCGCCAATGCCCGGGGGTTCTTGGTCAGCATTTTTCTTCTGAAATCGACGGGGTCCTGCCCAGTTGCGTGGGCCATCTCGTCGACAAAGCTCTCCATCACAAAGAGATTGTGGGTCGCGCCGACGCCCCGCCACCAGGCCGTAGTAAGTCCTTCCGGCTCGTGGCGAACGTAGTCCGCGAAAACAGACGTCTCATCATACGGCGTCTCGGCAGCGCAATCGAGCGAATCCGGATCGATGCCGTTCTTGAAGGCCGGGGGTGCCCAGCGAGCCATAACAGACGATCCCGTCACCCGGTGCGTACGCCCGACAAGACGGCCGGCGTCGTCCAGTCCCGCCGATACGCGGTCGTAATAAAAAGGCCGGAAGAAATCGTGAGTAAGGTCCTGCTCGCGGGTCCAGACCAGCTTGACGGCATACCGTATGTTCCGCAGGAGCTTTGCCGCCTGCTCAATCGTGTCGATATCAAGCCGCCGTCCGAAAGCGCCGCCCATGAGCTGGTTGTTCACGGTCACCTTCTCGGGAGGCAATCCAGTTGCCTCGGCAACCGCCTTCTGGGCCCGGACAGGAACCTGGGTCCCAACCCATAACTCCGCTCGGTCGTCCTCAATATGCAGCGTGCAGTTCATGGGTTCGAGGGGCGAATGCGACAGGAATGGCGAACGGTAGATCGCGTCGAGCTTTGTCTTGGCGCTCCCTATCGCTTCGGCCGCCCCGTTGTCGTCGCGGACGACAACGCCCGGCTTGAGGGAGGCCTCATGCATGTCGTTCACGATCGCGTGGGTCGAAACCGACGCATTCGGCCCGCTCTCCCAGCTTAGTTCGAGCGCATCGACACCGAGCTTGGCAGCCCACATATGTTCGCCGATGACGGCAACCGAATCGTCTGTTCGGACAACGTCGCGGACGCCCGTGACCGCACGTGCGGCGGCTTCGTTCATGCTGGCGATCCTACCGCCCTTTACAGGAGCGATTGCGAGGGTCGCGTAAGCCATCCCGGGAAGCCGCGTGTCGATGCCATAGACCATCGATCCGTTTACTTTGGCCGGAGTGTCCAGGCGCTTCGCCTTGGTGCCTATAAGCTTGAACTGTGACGGGTCTTTAAGCGGAACCTGCTTGGGCACCTCTCGGGTGGCAGCGTCGGGAGCGACTTCGAGATAACTCAACGAACGGCCAGAAGGGCCATGAAGGATGACGCCTTTTTCGACAGTACAGTCGGCTGCTGAAACTCCCCACCGCGCAGCCGCGGCCCCTACCAGCATGATCCGAGCGGACGCCCCTGCTTCCCGCAATCGCACCCAGTCCGACTGCGTGGACGTTGAACCGCCCGTCGCTTGGTCGAAAAGGATTGGATCCATGTACTTCTTGAGGTCGGGCGGAGCTGCCTCCACTCGCACCTGGTCGAGCTCGACCTCGAGTTCCTCAGCCATGAGCATAGCGCTCGAGGTGTAGATTCCTTGACCCACCTCGGTGTGCGGCATGATCAGCGTGATGCCCTCATCGTCGATTTTGACAAAGGCATTGGGTATGAATTTCGACTGCTCACCGTCCGCGGCCGAGGCGCGGCGGGTGTTTCCTGGAAGCTGGACGGCGAGCACAAGCCCAACGGTCGCAAGTGCTGTTCCCCGGAGGAAATTCCTGCGCGATACGAGGTTCTCGATCATTGCGAAGCCCTCACACGTTGACCGAATGTATTGCTTCACGGATTCGGACGTATGTAGCGCAGCGACAGATGTTTCCGGCCATGGCGTCATCGATGTCGGTATCCGTGGGCCGGGGGTTTTCTGTAAGGAGAGCCGTCGCCGACATGATCTGCCCGGACTGGCAATAGCCGCACTGCACAACTTCCTTGTCCAGCCAAGCGGCCTGGACCTTGGCCCCGATCGGGGTATCGCCGACGCCCTCGATGGTGGTGATCGGCATCTCTTCGATCATATCCATCGTCGTTTGGCAGGAACGAACCGCAACGCCCCCAAGGTGGACCGTGCATGCGCCGCACTGGGCGATCCCGCAGCCGTATTTCGTCCCCGTCAGACCAAGGACGTCGCGCAGCACCCAAAGGAGCGGCATGTCGTCCGGCGCGTCGATATCGTGAACTCGTCCGTTGATGGTCAGCTTTCTCATTGTCGCCTCTTCTCCATAACATCCGGGCAAGTAAACCGCGTTTTGGCTTGCCGGGTTGTCAAACCGTCATCGCGCACGGTGACAGAATCTGAGGCTGGATAATTGCACGATCCTGCACCGACGAACCCGCTGGCTACCGTGCAAAAAACGCTCCAAACATATGCGCGCCGCGAAACCTAGTAGCCGCTGGAAATGTGAGCGGCGGGTTCGGCGCGGGTGCCTGCAGTCAGGTAATCCCACTGCCTGGTCTTTGATACGGAGGCGTTTTTGCGCCACTTGAGTGGCGTCGTTCCGACGAGGCGCTTGAAGACCTTGGAGAGATGCGCCTGATCGCTAAGACCACAGGCGTGAGCTATTTGACTGAGTGGCTCCGGGGTCGAGGCGATCAGGTATTTCGCAGCCTCGATGCGCCGGGACAGGACGTAATCGTATGGCGGGCGACCGAAGGTCACGTTGAAGCCCTTGGAAAACCTGCTTACGCTGAGGCGGACCTGCTCGCTGAGGTCGCTAACACGAAGCCTTGTATCGATGTTTTCGTCGACATAACGAACAATCTTTTTCCTCTGCCACTCGCTAAGTCCAGAGGTGACCTTCTCCTTGATCGTCGTCGTCGCGGGAGGTCGTCGATCAGCAAGGCTCTGTCGGGCGAGCCATCCCTCGATCGTCTGGAAGTCTATCTCTGCCTGCCAGACATGGGGGGCGTTACCGCCGTCCAAGACCGTACTGAAAGAAAGGGAAGTGTCCATCGCGATGTCCTCGCTGCTTCGATGCAGTGAGGTTGCCGTGTTGGCACGTGTGAAATCGAGTTATAGGATGTAAAAAGAAGTTATGCCGTTAAGGCTGGAACCCTAACAACCTCGGGACCGGATCTTACAAGACCTGGAGATGCGAGGTCGGTAGCTGCAAGACAAGGACCTTGCCGCTCTTCGGCCGCAAGTCCCTCAGATCAATGCAAGCTCTATGAGGCGTCCGGTGAGTGTGGTGGGACTTAATTCGCAACGGGACCCCAGTTCCCGGGTAGCCTTAGTCACGCAGGCGAGCACCGACGTCGGTGTGGCGACTGTACAGGCGCTCGCTCGAGCCGGAACGGACTTGGCGCTTGCGTTGGAAGCCGAACCGGCCCCTCATTTCATGGAGTCTCTACGCTCGTTCGGTAGTCGGGTCGTCTGGTTTCCGATCGCCGGATCACCGAACGGCGTCCAAGCGACGCAGCTTGTGCGCGCCGTGGTCGCGGCGCTAGGTCGTATCGACGTGCTTGTCGCCAACACGGTTCGCCGCGTGGAAGGCCAAATAGACGACGAGGATGTCGATGAGGACGCGCTCGACGAGCAGATGGCCACGGACGTCAGAAGCGTAATTTCCCTAATCAAGGCTGTCTCCAAGTCGATGCGCGACGGCGGACGAGTAGTAGCGTTGGGTTCCTGCCTTGCCGAACGCGTTGGAACAGCCGGTCTTGCCGATTTCGCGGCAACGCGCGCGGCGATTGCCGGCTTCTGCAGGGGAGCAGCGCATGACCTCGGCCCTCGCGGCATAACGGTGAACGTGGTTCAAATCGGCGCGATCGAATCCCACGCGTATCAAGGGCTGTCCAAGGAGATGCTGGCGGCCGAGAGAGACGCGAACGCTCTCAGAAGGCTGGGGAAGCCATCTGAAGTGGCCGACGCCATAATGTTTCTCGCAGGACCTGGAGCCGCATTCATTACCGGGAGTGTTCTCAACGTGGACGGGGGATACAGCGCCTAGCGCAAATCGCTGTTACGGTCTTGTCGTCCAGATAGATCGAGCATCGCCTAAGTGGACTTCGGCAGATTTGGTTTCGGATGAGCCTTCGCCAACCGCTCGTAGCCAACGGGCGTTAAGTCGCCAAGATGCTCGTATGTGGCAAAGGGTTTTTGTGGCTTTGACGCCGTCTTATGGTATTGAGCGCCGATCGCCTTGATAGCGGTTGCCTGGTCCTCTGTCGTCTCGAAGATGAAGTGGTAGGCAGTCCCGGAGAGAGTCTTGCCGCCGATTTTAGTTTTTGACGGCGTGGTGGTCACCGACCAGTCGTTCGTGACCGCTGCGCCAATGGTTTTCAGTAGGATCGAGCGTACCGGAGCGGGCTTCTTTCCGTCCGAATCAAGGACTTTCAGCTTCACCAGTGATCGAATACCGACGCCGTGACCCGATTTGTGAGAGTCGACGAACTCGTTCCAGTCCATTTTCGCCATTACTTCATTCCTCAATCCAGACGGCGGAACCAGAGATATCTTGCGAACGATAAGTCAAGGTCGTCAGAGGCTAATGATACCCCGCTTGAGTCCGATAGCCACGGCGTGCGCCCGGTCGTTCGCTGTCAGCTTGCTCAGTATGCTCTTGACGTGGCCTTTTACAGTCTCCTCGGTAATCGACAGCACCAGACCGATCTCCCGGTTCGAGTTACCCTCCGCGACCAGCGCGAGGACTGATATCTCACGAGTGGTGAGGGACTCGCCGTCCGCATATGTCGCCAGGGTGTTCGCGACCTCGGCGTCGACATGGCGTCGCCCGCTCGCGACCGATCGTATCGTGTTTATCAGGTCCTTGCGGACAGATGACTTGAGGAGATAGGCTTGAGCCCCTGCGGCGATGGCCTTGCTTGCCAATTGCTCGAGGTCGTATGTGGTCAGGATGATGATGCGTGCGTTTGGGTATGCCTTACGGATTTCCGTCAGGACATCGATGCCGTGGACCTTTGGCAGTTGCAGATCCAGCAGCATAACGTCCGGCTTGAGCTCGCCGTAGCGTCGAATTGCCTGTTCGCCATCGGCCGCCTCTCCGACGAGTTCGATATCGGGATGCGCAGCGATAAGCGCTGCCAATCCTTCTCGGATCAGCAGGTGATCGTCGGCTGTCATGACACGTATCGGGCGGGATGCCATGGCTGTCAGCTACCGTTGCAATCGAACTGCAAGGGCAAACATAGTGTGTATGGTTGGGCTATCGGGCACGCAACAATCCAATTTCCGGTCCGTAACGGCATTGATCCAACTCCCCCGCATGATCCACTAAACTGATCTCAATCTGGTCCGATTTTCCAGACCGATGACCGCGCTGAAAAGCTCGGCTACTCAACCTTGGCGATCGTAGATCGACGAGCAGTGTTGTCCACCCTCGAAAGAGGGGCGGAGGCCACCCCAACGGTGTCGAGCGGCTTTTGATTCGAATACCACAAAGTCGTTGACCTACCACAATGGATAGGTATCCGACGGCAAAACTTCGATGTTAGCTCAAGTTTGGGACAATACCTCGGGTAGAGGACGCGGGAGGTTTGCCGGGGAAGCAAGCGTTGCTGAGCGAATATATCGCCCAGCTCGCGATCGCACAAATCTTCAGAGTTTGGAAAGCCAAAGTTGGCCCCTCATAGGATGAGGCTCCTGAATCAATGCCTAAGGCCGTAAGCGATTGAGTTTTGAGGGGAAGCGATGTCGAGCATCCGGAATCCTTTACCAAAATCCCGCCGTTGTGGGGTGCCAGACGGTATTGCTTTTTCGCTCCGCTACCTGGTTTTGCAGTCTCACGCGGCGTGGAGCTTTCGATCGCTTGCTATTGTGCCGATATTGCTGGCGTGCCTATTTCTAGAGGCGCGGCGCAGCACGCTTTCAACCGCTCTCGATCCCGCGTGGCTCAAGCCATACGATCTTGCTGTGCCAGCGGCGATTGCGTTGGCTGTATCAGTGCTTCTCTTGCTTCAAAAACGTCGACGCGGGCCGCCGGCCCCGTTCGTGCCCCCCATCGACCACCGACAGGAATTTGCCGATGCATTGCCGCATATCCTGTGGGGTACAGGCGCTGACGGGCGGTGCGAATTTCTCAACGAAAGATACACTGAGACATTCGGCATCCCCCGTACTGAGGCTATTCGCGACCAAAGCTGGGCTGATCCCATACACCCGGAGGATCGACCCAAGATGTATGAAGCTTGGCGCGGTGCTGTTGAAAACGGTAATTCAAACTACTCGGCTCTCGCGCGCGTGCGCATGAACGACGGCTCTTACAGATGGATGGAATCGCTCGGCCGGTCTGTGAGGTCGTCGGAATCCGGCGACGTCGTTAGATGGTTCGGCAGTCTGGTGGACGTCCAAGGTCAAGTTGAAGATCGTGAGACAATTTTGAGACTGCAGTTCGATCTCCAGGCTATTGCAGACGAGTGCGAGAGGACGCTCGCCCTAGCCGACGACCGTGCGAGATCGCTCTTCGAGCCGAGGGAGATGACTTGGGTCGAGTATGACATACGGTCAGCAATGCCGATTGCCGATGAGCTCAGAATTCGTGGCGTGGCCGATGTCGCCCGATTTGTCGCCGAGAACCCATTGCTGGAAGGGAACCTGCGGGAGACTATCCGAATCCAAAGGGCAAGCGACCATGCTTCTGAAATACTCGGATTCAATGGTGATCCCGAAAGGCTTTCGGAGTGCGCGGGAACCGACGGCCGTCGCAAACTCGATGTTGAAATTGCCGTGCTCGCCGCCATGATCAGTCGCATATCGACGACATGCGGGATTGTGGAACTGGTCAGCGCCGATCACGACGTATGCCCATATCCTTTTTCGCTTTGGATCACGGACGACGGTGTCGCAAGAGTCTCGTTCTTCGATACAAGAGGGCGCGATGAACGCACTGAACGGGCCGGATTAGCTCGGCAAGAACTTGCCAGGGCAAACAGGATTGCCTGCGCTTCTGCGCTATCGACATCCTTGGTTCATGAAATGAGCCAACCGATCTCCGCGATCTCACTCGATTTGGCGACAGCCAGCAGGCTCGTATCTAACGGCGCAGATAGTCTTCCAGCCATCGCGAAAATGATGGATCGGCTCCGCTGGAATGCCCAGCGGCTTACCGATATTGGAACGAGAACTCGCGACAGTCTCAAGCCGAGTCGACTTATCCGGCAGCCCGTAGATATTGTTAAGCTGGCTGAGCGATCACGCGATCTCGTCCTTGGCCCACTCGACACGAGCGATGCCCTCGTAACGATAACGGCAGATGCTGATATTTCTGTCGTAGAGGCCGATCCGGTCGCGCTGCAGCAAGTGATGTGCGCCCTGCTCCTAAACGCGTTGGAATCCGGCGGCTCCACAGGGCGACAGGCAGTCGTCTCGGTGAGGATTTCCCGCCCTCCTTCAGCGACAGAACTGAGGATTTCGGTATCGGATCGAGGGTCCGGAATATCTATGGAAGACTTGGCACTTGCATTCGATCCATTCTTCTCGACAAGACCTAACCAGTTGGGTTTCGGTTTGACGGTATGTCAAAGCGTAGTCGAAGGTTTTGGAGGAACGCTTACTCTCAACAACAGAAGTGATGGTGGAGCGGTGGCGGAGTTTTCTATGCCCTTGTACGACACAGCCGCGCGCCCGGTCTCATCGTCGATCTAAACTAGAAAGCCGTTTAGAAGCAGCGGCCCGCTCAGGCCACGTTAGGTCGCGTCCCCATAAAAGGGTTTCGCTTTAGTCAGGATGATGATTCAATCATCGCACCACTTTTGCCGAATAAGAGCCGTGGTGTCGAACGTGTTGATGACCGCCGGGTGATCAATGGCATTTTATGGCGTTTCAGAACTGGCTGCTCTTGGCGGGATATCCCTGAGCGCTACGGCCCTCGTACGACACTTTACAATCGGTTCTCGCGCTGGCGTAAAGCCGGCGTTTGGGACCGACTTCTTGAAGCGGTATCAAGGCGTTACGACGGCGATATAGTTATGATCGACTCGTCGTGTGTGCGCGTTCACCAGCATGGTGCCAACGCAAAAAAGGGGGCTCTACCGATCCTTGCATGGGACGTTCGCGCGGCGGCCTGACGACCAAAATCCATGCCATGGTCGATGCGGATGGCCGACCGTTACGAATGGAGCTGACAGCGGGCCAGGCAGCTGATGCTCCGGTCGCTGAGAGGCTGATTTCTGACATCGAACCAGGCACGACGCTACTTGCAGATAAAGCGTATGACACCGACGCGATCCGAGCGTTTGTGAAAGGCCGCAAGGCTTGGGCTAACATCCCAACAAAGATAAATCGGAAGCAGACTTTCAGCTTCAGCCGCTGGGTCTATAGGCAGCGAAAACAATGGGGAGGTTCTTCAATCGTATCAAACACATGCGGGGCCTGGCCACGCGCTACGACCGCCGCCCTGACAATTACCTTGCTGCACTGAAACTCGTTGCGACACGAATTTGGATCAATTCAGTTTGCGAGTCCACGTCCTAGTCGATCTGATAACCGGCGAGATGCATCACGCTGTCAATTATATCGTCAATGTCCCAACCCTTACCAAAGAACGCGGCGGCCCCCACCTCCATAGCTTTGGCTCTCGTGGTATCGTCATCCTGTGACGTTATGAAAACGGTCTTGAAGGCGACGTTCCTTTCCTGCAGCAAGCCCTGGAGCTCAAGGCCACTCATCCCCGGCAGCCGTTGGTCAAGGATTAGGCAAGCTATCTGTTCGCCAGCGATATGTTCGAGAAACTCCTCAGCCGTCGCAAAGACAACGGTTTCGCAGTCGTAAGAACAAAATAAATCAGCGTATGCTCGCCGTACGGCAAGGTCGTCTTCAACGATCGCGATTGGGGGACGAGACAGGTTTTTTCCTCGAACTTGAACTAACGGCCTGCCTAGAGGCCTGAGAGCCTAACTTACATGGTGAGCGACGAGGTTGCGAGCGATCGATCGAAGTCGGTTCTCGGTCGTGTTCATTTTCAAGATCACCTTTGTTCCTTGGCCAGGTTGGCTGGACATAGACAGCTGCGCGTCAAGGTTTGCCGCACGCTCCATAATCCCCGAGATGCCATAGTGACCTGCGTGTTGCGCAGTTCCGGGTTCGGACGGCATTCCTTTACCATTGTCGCTCACGATGATTTCCATTCGTGCGCCCTCGAACCTGAATTGACACTCGATGCTTTCTGCTTCCGAGTGGAAGTAGGCGTTTCGAAGCGCCTCGCGGCATATCTGACGAATTTCATCGCGAACTTCGACCGGGAATCGAGGCGGCTTCCCTTCTACCTTCAACGAGAAACGAGCATGTGCCCCGTCGGGTTGGAGAGACGCGAGTTCGGTCGCATCTTCCTGGATTAAGGTCAATATGTCTGCCGTGGCTTTCGTGGGGTCGCGGAGTGACTGAATGGTATCTCGCCCCTCAACAATCGCGTCATCGCTCTTGAGCAAAATGACATTGAGCATTTCGGAAGCCTTCACCGGCTCTCCAGGCAGCAGATTTCTTACGGCCTCCAGTCTGTAAATCAATCCTTGGAAACTCTGCAAAAGAGTGTCGTGCAGATCTCGGGCGACGCGTGTCCGCTCGCCAAGCCGCTCCTCCAGGCGAGCATTGTAGAGCATTTCAACCTGCATCATGCGCGCCTTATATACTGCGGCGATCGCCGCTATTGCCAGCAGGCAGGCCAGCGTCATGAACCACCAGGTGTTCCACCATGGGGGAAATACCCGAATTCCCAATGAACCGGCCCCTCCCCAGCTTCCTCTTTCCGTGGCCGCCTCAACCACAAGCGTGAAATCGCCGGAAGGCAGCGTGGCGAAGTTGATTGTCCGCAACGCCGTCGGCAGGACATGCCAGTCGGCCTCAAGAGGTGCGATTCGATACCTGTACCTCACGGCAGCCGGATTTGAGAAATCGAACGCCGAGAAGCTTACGGCGAAATTCTGATCATACCGAATTCGATACTGGGCGCTGAGATCACGCAGGGGGTAGAGTACCGATTTGTCTCCGACGCGGATGTCCGTGAACTGAACTTGGGTCACCGGCTCGGCTGGGCTGATTTTCGAGGGGTTCACAACCGCCGCGCCCGGGAAACCCGCAAAGTACATTCGTCCGTCTTTGCCGCTGTTGCAGGCATGCCATCCTCCCATGTCGTTGCCCGGCAGCCCGTCCGCGCTCGTGAAATTCTGGAAGCTGGCAGTCGTCGGGCTCATCTTGGAAACGCCGCGGTTCGTGCTGATCCAGAGATTTCCGTCAGCATCCTGCCGAGTACAGCTGACCGCATTTCCGGCAAGGCCGTCTTTCTCGAAATAGGCTCTGAATTTTCGGGTGGCCGGGTCAAACATGTTCAAGCCGTTATGAGTGGCGATCCATAACTGGCCGTCCCGAGCACGAAAAACGTTGTTCGTGGTATTGTTGCTTATCGTGGTGGGATCGGAAGGATCGTGGCGGAACTCCTCAAACTCCTCCGTATTTTTGGAAAATTTAACGAGTCCCACTCTCGAACCGATCCATAGGTTGTCCTGGTCGTCCTCGTCGATTGAGAAGAACTCCTTGTTCAACGAGGTGTCAGCTCTGTATGCCTTGAAGGTCAGCGTCTTGGTGTCCAACCTGTTTAAGCCGTTCCAGGTCGCGAGCCAAAGCACCCGTTGGTGATCCAAGAAGACTCGTGTCACTACATCGCTACTTATCCAGTCGGGCCGTCCGCGTTCATACCTGAACGTTTGTGTCCTCCCTGTAGCCGGGTCGAACGCGATAAGGCCGGTTCCTATCGTGCCGATCCAGAGCGTTCCATCATCGGCCTCCACCATCGACAAAATTTCTACCGACGCACCGTTGCCCGCGAGATCGAATATCTTCAATTGCCCGGCCGGATCGACCCGCGTAAGCGCGCCACCTGTGCCCATCCAGACATTCCCCTTACGATCCTCGAGGATCGCGTTGACGAATGTCTCGCCAAGTTTGTTCACATGGCCGGGATACGGCCAAACCTTTTGGAAAGGCAAAGGTTCTGGAGTGAAAACATTCGGCGGGCTCGCATGCAGGCCTGTCCAGATGTTGCCTTGACGATCTTCGAATATCTCGATGACCCTGTTCTCGGTCAGGCTCTGAGGGTCTGTGGCATCGTTTACGTACTGGTCGAACGTAAAATCGGTCCGATTAAACCTCAAGAGGCCCGCCCCCATGCTGACAAGCCATAGATCGCCGTTACGGGCTTCTATCATTTTGTAGATTCCGGACATCAAGCCATCGGCGGTATTGCTGAACGAAATCTTCTTCACCGTATTCGAGGCACGATCATAGAGCGCGAGCCCGCTGCCGGAGCCCCAAAGAATCCAGAAAAGCCCTTTGGAATCCTCGAAGAATTGAAACTCCCTAGCCTCTATCCGCAGAGGAATGCGCCGGCTGACTTTGCCACTTTCCGGATCGAATGCCTCGAGTCCGTTCCCTGTCGCAACCCAGAAGACGCCTTCGCGGTCGGTCCCGGTCGATTTGATATCGTCGGTACTGAGTCCGTCATCCTGACCGGGCACCTTCCCGAAGCGCTTGACGTTGCCTGTTGAAGTGTCCAGCCTGTAAAGGCCTTGGGAAGTTGCCAGCCACAGAAAACCGCTGGCGTCTTGGCTGATCTGCAAGACGGTTGGAGTCGATTTATCTAAGACGAAGTGCCTAAACTTGCCCGTCTTGCGGTCGAAGGCATCGAGAAGTTGGTCTGTTCCGATCCAGATTGTCCCGTCGCGATCCTTGAATGTCGAATAGATGTAAACCCCGCTCAGGCTGTCGGGATCGTCTCGATCATGCTTGAACACCTGAAAAGTGTAGCCATCGAACCTGTTGATCCCGTGCTGCGCACCGAGCCACATGTATCCGTCGTCGTCTTGGATAATTTGCCCGACTCGGGTCTGGGACAAACCTTGGGACAAGGACAACTTGGTGAACTGGATATCGCTTTTCGGAATGAGCCGACTGCTGATTACTTCCGAGAGGACCGTCGCAGTTGGAACGGCTTCGGTTGCCTGGGCGTGACTGCCAACGAGCATAAAGATGAATAGCCGTAACACCACGGCCCGGAACAATGTTCGCGGCGAAAGTCTCCATCGCAAAACTATGTGCAAGACTCGCCCTCGCTAAGTGCAAAACAACTAACCGAATTATGTCCAAAGATGCTGCTTGCACAAGCTGTCAGCAGTCACTCGCCGTGTGCTTGGTGTCGAACTACCTCGTTTCAACAGGCCGATATTACTACTAGCGGGGGTCGGTCGGCCTTCACCGTCAAACATCTCACGCGATCGTCGGATACCCCTCTTTCGAGGGTGTGCGACCAGCTCGCTTTGCGACATTGTTTCCTTCAGATGCAACAAAACATGGCGATCACAATTCGGAAACGTATCTGAGTGGGACGGCTAAGATGGCGAATTTGAATGCGATGTCTGACGATCAGGCTGGTTCCAGCGAGGATCGGGAACCCGACGCCAGCATCTCGGACTTCATGTTGATCGACGACCAAGAGCGTTCAACTGAACTCGTTGAGCTGGTTTACTTGCTAAAGCTCGGTGTAAAAACAAACCTCCGCTGGCTTGCAAGAGAAGAACCGGAGATCGACGCCGCCCGCAAAACGTCAGCACGGTTGTGCGAGTACGTAGATCGCCTCCAATCACTAATCGCTACGGGGAACCCGGATCGTTTAGAGCGCCTATAGGCGTGAGCGAGAAGACTGCAGCCTAAACGGCCAAAATTCCCCGGTTACTGGGATTTCCGGTTGTTTTGTCGCGCTTGCCTACATCAACGTGGGCGTTGCTTTAAATCCAAGCAGATGTGATATCCGTCAACGAGTTAGGTTTTGACGAGGTTTGCGGTTCGACGATGGCTATCATTAGGTTCGGTACATTTGAACTCGATCTTGTCAACAAAAGGCTGACGGAATCGGGTCGACCGTACCAACTTGGAAAAAAGGCGCTCGAGCTACTCGTAGCTCTCGCCAGTAAAGCCGGCGAAATTGTCTCCAGGGAAGAGCTACTGAAAGCGGCCTGGCCCACGACGACAGTCGACGAGGGAGCCTTGCGGGTCCATCTTATGACACTCAGGAAGGCGCTCGGCCAGTACAGCGAGCAGCGATATATCGAAAACATAGCGGGACGAGGCTATGTTTTCGTCGCGCCGGTGGAATTTCTCGTCTCGGGTTCTGCCCCTCAGGCAGTGCCGGCGATGATCCCAGAGAGCAATCTACCCCGTTTTGCGACCCGTCTGATTGGGCGCGAGGAATTCATCGCGACGAGCGTGGCCGCCCTAGCAGCCACGAGATTGCTGACCATAGCGGGCGCGGGAGGGATAGGCAAAACCGCCGTCGCGCTGGAAATGGCCGCGCGTGTTCAGTCATCCAGACGCGTCGTGTTTGTGGATTTGGCAGTATTGCAAGACGGCCGTTTACTTATGCCAACGCTCGCGTCTTCGCTTGGGCTGGTTCTATTCACGAACGACTACAGGCAGGCGGTTCTCAATTCCCTTCAGGAAAGTGACATCCTCTTTCTGTTCGACAATTGCGAGCATTTAATCGAGACCGTCGCGGTCGAAGTTGATCAAATTCTCAAAGCTACCGCACGTGTTTCGATAATAGCTACAAGTCGGGAACCGCTGAGGGTGGGGGGCGAACGTGTTAGACAATTGCCTTCCCTCCCCGTCCCCGACCTCGGGGCGTCAATGAACGAGCTTCTCTCTGTTCCCTCCGTCGAACTGTTCGTGGAGTCGGTCAGGCTTGCTTCAGACGTCGACGATTTTCGAGACGAAGAGAGCATGGAGGCGGTTGCCGCGATCGTCCGAAGCCTGGATGGCATCCCCTTGGCGATTGAGCTGGCTGCGTCTCGCGTGAGCAGCCTCGGCCTCAAAAGCGTTCTCGGCTCACTGGACGATCCGCTATCGATTTTGCGCAGGGGACGGCGTACCGCTCCGCCACGGCAGCAGACTCTCCGGGCGACGTTGGACTGGAGTTACGAAAGCCTCAATACCGACGAAAGAGAACTCTTTGCTGCCATTGCCGTTTTTCCCGGCACGTTCTCGGAGCAGGCCGCAGAGTTTCTCGTTCGGGAGAGGCTGTCCGGTGAGAGCTTCGACAATGCGTTCGACGGCCTTCTTCTTAAATCCCTCATCGCAGTTTCAAGCGCGGACGGTCGATATCGGCTTCTGGATACGACGAAGAGTTATGCGTTGGAGAAGCTTGTCGCCGGCGCTTTCGAACTGCCTAATCGCTATGCGCACGCTCAATACTGCCGCGAAGAGCTCTTGAGGGCGGACTACGACTGGCGCGGGCTTTCCACGGGCGACTGGCTAAGGCGCTACGCCACACTGATCAATGATCTGCGCGCAGCAGTCGAATGGTCGAGCTCGCCTCAGGGAGACCTCGACCTAGCGGTGGAGCTTGTAGCGATATCCGACACTGTTTGGGTGCAACTCGGCGCGATGAACGAGCAGCTCGTCGCCGTAGAGGACGCGATCAGCCATCTTCCTTCAACACGGCATTCCGGGACCGAAATCGAACTCCTACTGAGGATTGCGAGAGGGAGCGCCATGTATCATATCGGGGGCTTCCGGAGCGACGGGGAAGCGAGTTCCGAGTTTGAGCGAGCTGCGGTGATAGCCGAACGGCTCGGCAACCCAAGCCGCATTATGCGCGCGTACGGAGGAATGGCTTCAGTCGCAAGCTCGAAAGGCAGATATCTCCACTCGATCGCCATCGCGACCGATCTGCAGAAGCGATTTCCCGGGGCGCTTAGCTATAGCAGGCTGCTTGAGCACAATTACCTGTTTCATGGAGATCTGAAATCCTCTCGCGAACAGGCGGACCTGTCGCTGTTCGAAGCCAGCCGCGCGGTTCGCACGACGCAGAACTACGGCACGGGCTATGATCAAGGGACGATCGCGAGGTCGGTTATCGCGATGATCGATTTCCTCGAGGGGAAGGTAGATCGCAGCCTATCCGGTATCGATGAACTGATCGCCGACTGCGAACGGCTCGGCCATTCGATATCGACTTGTCTTATGCTGTGCTTGAGCGCTGTTCCCATAGCCTATCTCGCGGGTCAAACCGAAATAGCACGGTCAAGGCTGGATGCGGTGAAGCGGATTGCCGGAAAGGACATGCTAGTAAGATGGCAGGAGTGGGTCGACGGCTATGGACTCGTCGTGCCCGAGGATACTCAGACCGAAGGAATGCAGACGGCGTTGCAGGAGGCGCTGCTGGACGGGGTCGGCATGCGGCTCGAATACATGACGGTGCTTGCCGGATGCAGGGCTTCTCAAGCGGCCGTAGAGCGCGCTTTATCCGGAGACGCCGGATGGTGCAGGCCGGAACTACTACGTCTCAAGGCAGTATCACTCATAAAGCGCGACCCCGCGGAAGCTCGAACGGTCCTTGCAGGAGCGATCGGTCTGGCGCGCTCTATGGGCGCGGTAATATGGGAGCTCCGCTGCGCTATTTGCTTGGTCAACTTGGCAACGCCAGCTGAAGCCGTCTCGGCCATGCGGGACCTTGAGTTGGCGTTGGAGAAGGTCGAGTGCAGCCGCACCATCCCTGACATTGAGATCGCGCGCACGCTTTTGGCAGAACGAAGCACATAGAACGGGCCCCTTCCCCACTCCGTGGGTGTCCAATCTTACAATGATGTCAGGTCCGATCCTCGTAGAGAAAGGGAGCGTTAAAGCTTTAAACTCTCCAGCCAAGGAGCAATTGCATGAAAGACCTGTTAGACATCGCCATCGAGGCGCATGGGGGGATGGAGCAGTTTCAGAAATTCTCTTACCTGACGGCCAAACTCCAGCAAGGCGGCGTCCTCTGGGGTCTCAAGGGTAAGGCCGAAGTCCTGGTGGACTGCCACGTCAAGGTGGACCTCAAGAAGGAATGGGTATCACATTGGCCCTTCGCCCCGACCGACAACAAGTCGGCGTTTACTCCCGGCCGCGTGACGATCGAGACGCCTGAGGGCGCTGTTGTCGAGGAGCTTCTCGATCCCCGGAAGTCCTTCGAGGGCTACGAGATGGAAACGCCGTGGAGCAATCCGCAGGTCGCTTACTTCTCGGGTTACACGATGTGGACCTACCTGACGTCGCCATTCATCCTCAAGCGGCCGGGTGTGGTTTGCAACGAGATCGAACCCTGGCACGAAAACGGGAAGACCCTGCGTCGCCTTCACGTTCGGTTCCCCGAAGAGATCGCCACACACAGTACCGAGCAGACCTTTTACTTCGACGAGGACGGCATCCTGTATCGCCACGACTACGAAGTGGACATTCAGGGCAAGAACGCAGCCGCCCGCTACCTTACCGATCCGGTCAAGGTCGACGGAATCATTCTCCCGTCGAAAATGCGTATCTATCCGCGCAAGCCGGACAACACGCCGCTCCCCGAGCCGCTCATCGTCTCGGTGGATCTGTCGGAATTCCATTTCGACTAGGACCGGCTGCCGACTATCATCAGTTTCTAAAAAAGGCCTCAGCGTGTCCGCTGAGGCCTTTCTTTTGTGCCGACTACATATGCCAGTTCGCCTTCGTCTCAGCGTGATCAGACCGGGATAGGTTCAGCAACGAGTGCTTCGTTGAATTTGTTGACGAAGTCATGCTCCTTCGAGCCAGGATTGTCGCGGAGCATCTGGATTGCATCCACGTAAATGTCTTCGTTGTCGGTCGCGAGCTTTTCCATCGTCTCCTTCACGAAGACGTCGAGAGGCATCGCACGCGGATCGCCGCTCTTCTTGATAAGATCCGTGTCGACCCATGGCGGAGCGATTTCGTGGACCTTGACCGAGGTGTCGCGAAGTGTGAAGCGCTGAGACATAGTGAAGGAATGGAGCGCCGCCTTAGTCGCGGAATAGACGGCATTGTAAGCCAGCGGGACGTATGCCAGCACGGAGGTGTTGTTGATAATGACCGCCGAAGGCTGCCTTTTGAGATGTTCGATCAGAGCGGATGTCATCCGGATCGGGCCGAGGAAGTTAGTGGTGACAATGTTCTGCATCGTCGCCTCGTCGATCGGCTTGGCCGCATCGTCGAATGGCATAATGCCTGCATTGTTGAACAGTACGTTCAGCGCCGGATAGTCGGCGACGATCTTGGCCGCGACCTTTTCGATGTTCGCGGGATCCGTGATGTCCATCTCATAGGCGGCCATGCCTGGATTTGCTTTGACGGTCTCGGCGAGGTTCGCCCTGCGGCGGCCTGAGATGATCACCTGGTTGCCCAGCTTGTGTAAGGCCTCGGCCAATCCACGGCCGATGCCAGAGCCGCCACCTGTGATGAGGATGGTGTTGCCAGTCAGTTTCATTGTCATTCTCCTTGGGGTTAGGTCGGTCTTAGAGGGATAGGTCGCCCGGAGACTCCGTCTATTGGGCGGGGGACGTGCTGGGAGCCGATGTCCTTGCAGCGAACCCGTAAAGCAGTATGAGGCCGAGAACCTCCGCCAGTGCGGCCGCGAGACCAAGGTCTGCTACCTGCCCCTGAGAGACGACAATCGAGCCGATCGCGCTCCCGAGAGCGAAGCCGCCGTACATCGACGAGGTATTGAGGGACAGTACGATGGGAGCCGATGCTTGCCCGCCAACCTGAATCAGGTGGGACATCTGAGCGGGGAAAAAACCGAATACAGTCACGCCCCAAACCGCGACGGATATCACGATCGGAATGACTGCTTGGGCCGGCGATAGGAAGAAAGCCGTGAAAGAAAGAAGCAGAAACGCGCCAGTCAGGAGCACGAGGCTCCCCCCCATCACGACCCTCGCCCCTAGCTTGTCACTAAGTGCTCCGCCGCTAAAAATACCTATTGCCGCGCTCACCCCCCACAAGCAAACAATGAAGCTGATGCCGTCGGGGCCAAAGTTGGCAACAGACTGGAGGTAAGGCGCGATATAGGTCCACACGGTGTAGGCACCGATCGCCCAGAAAAGCGTTATCGATAAGCCAACCAATACCGAGGCACGTTTAGCGACCGCGAGCCGAGCCGAAAGGCTCGGGACCGCTATGCCGGCCCCCGCCGACCTATCTAGACCGACTACTAGACCCACAACGGCCACAAGAGCGAGGATGCCTACGCCGAGGAAAGTGACGCGCCACCCGAGAGCATTGCCCAAGAGCGATCCTATTGGGAGGCCCAGCGCGATGGCGATCGTCATCCCTCCATTGACGATGGCAAGCGCCTTGCCCCGCTTCTCGGGTGCAATTAGAGCGCTGATCAGCGCGTTCGCATTGGGCGTGTATAGACCGGCTGCTATGGCCAGAAGCACGCGGGCCGCGAAAATGCCCCAGTAGCCACTCGACTGCCATGCAACGAGATTTGCCAGTGCAAAAAACACCATCGTCGAGATAAGCAAGCGACGCCTGTTCACGCCGCCGGAGAGCGTCGTCAGTATCGGCGAGCTGAAAGCCAGTGTCAGCGTGAAGACGGTTACAAGCGTTCCCAACGTCGCCACGGACAACTGCAAGTCTTCTGCCATTTTCGGCAGGAGGGGAACGATCATGAACCCCTCCGTACCGATTGCGAATGTACCGAGCGCCATGACCCAGGCTGGCGCGAGCGATTGATTTCCATTTCCGGCGGGCATGGCTTCAGGTCTCCAAAAAGATCGTTGCACACTAATACGACCAGTCGTATTATACCGTCAATGCAGTTTATTTTTGCCGCGCCTTGCTGCCACGGACTTGAATCTCGTTTGGCCCGTTCTTATGCAGATGCTACTGGAGATCGCGATGGTGAAGACTATTAGACAACAGATCGTGGACGCGGCCCAAGACCGTTTCAACGCGCTGGGCTACAGCGGTTGCGGCATACAGGAGATAGCCGATAGCGCTGGTGTTCCGAAAAGCAATTTCTACAACTACTTCAAGAGCAAAGAGCGATTGGCTCTTGAGGTTCTCGAAGGATATGTCGCATCCTCTAAGCGAGAAATATTGTCTGATCCCGCCCTTTCTCCTCTAGCTCGGATCGAGGCTCACTTCGGATTCTTCATCTCGCGATATGAGAAGAACGGTTTTGACAGGGGCTGTCTCATTGGAAACCTTTCAGCCGAAAGTTCAGACAGCGTCCCACTTCTGAGGGCAGCGCTAAAAGACGCGCTGGCTTCATGGACCGACTTGCTTGCGAAGGTGATCGAAGAAGGGCAGACGCGCAATGAGATCAAACGCGGAATGAATCCGGTGGAAATGGCTCGCTTTTTGATCAACAGCTGGGAGGGGACTGTCTTGCGAATGAAGCTTACGCGTGACCGTCGACCTCTGGACGATTTCATGTCCATTGCTATGGGTCTTCTGGATAACCGGACGCCGCGCTTCGGTTGAGACGCGATTGGCGACCCAGCCTCCCCACTAAGCCGAACCGCTCACAACCCGCGTATTGGTCTCGCCAGACGCCGCAGCGGCAATGTCCGCCACCACAGAGAGAGCTAGCGACGATGCGTCCCTCGCCTTGTCGAAAATCCCGATAGGCGCTTTGATCCGAGATATCTCTTGGTCACTGTATCCCAATTCGAGAAGTCGCTCTTGTCGCCTGCCATGCGTTCGGCGGCTTCCCAATGCGCCTATGTAGAACGCCGGTTTTCTCAGCGCGGCTTCCAACGCGGGAAGCTCGGCATCCAAGTCGTGATCGAGCAAGACGACCGCGGTGAATTTGTCCAACGAGATGTCGGCAAGAAGTCGTCCGTGGAACTTCCCCACCAGATTGACATCATAACCGGCTGCTTGCGCGACACGCGCAACAGCGTCGGCCTCCAGGCCGTTTCCTGAAACCACTATTCTGGTAACAGGTCGATATACCCTCGTGAATCCGCTCGAGTTCCAACCTGTTCTTTCCTCCGTACTATACGTGAGGGTTTCCGATTCCGGGCTGTAGTGGAGCCCTGCGGCCCGTCGCGCGCCTATAACATCCAAGACCTGAGAGACCGGAGAGCTTTCCTTGAGGATATGAATGGAAAGCCTGATGCCGCCACCGCAGGGCAACACGATGTCGAAGAATGGGGAGCCCTCACCAAGAAGAAGGAAGCGGTCATGCCCTGCCTTGAGCGCCTCGACCGCCTCCGCCGCGACAGCAGGCTCGGTGCATCCACCGGAGACGAATCCGCAATAAAGGCCATCGATCCGAACGCTCATCTGCGCCCCAAGCGGTCGGGCCGCCCCTCCCCGTATCTCAACCAGAGTTACAAGCGCCACTGGGATGCCCGCCAATAACGAGTCCCTGGCATGGCGCAAGATCTCCAGCGGATCATCCGAGATGAACTGGCTGCGTGGCCTATCAATTTCGACTATCTGACTATGCGATTTCATTGAAGCGGCCTGGTTGGGTTCTTGTTGCAGGATTGGCCCAAGCACTATCTGTGCAGGCCACTCTCGGTCGCATTCTCGATTAACGTGCCCCCGAAACCTGCTTCGCAGTGACGGTACCTTTTCGCCCGCTGAAGTGCTCCACGACGTAGTTTGCCAACGCCGCCACATCTTCATCCGAATATATCTTTGCGAAGGATGGCATGGTTTTTCCTGGTGCGGTTTCGTGGTCCGAGGAACCCTGTAGGACTACGCGCAACACGTTACTCGCTGTCGGATCACTGAGAGCATGACCGCCGAGGATCGCGGCCCGCGGATTGAACTGCCCTTCTCCATTCCAGCCATGACAGCTCGCGCAGGCTCCAGCATAGATGCTCTTGCCGGATTGATTGCTGGGGGAGACCTGCGTCGACTCTGCAGTCAGTTCGCCGTCATTACGCCGGACGGCTTTGAGATCGGGGGCTCCGGACACCGCCGGTACCGTACGGAGGTACGCCACGATTGCGTCAATATCGGATTGAGGTAGTTTGCTCAGGCTCAGATCAACAGCCTCTCGCATTGGACCTGCGGCCACGCCACGACCCTTGGCATGTCCTGCCGACAGCATTTCCGCTATCTGTTCGTCGCTCCATCCTCCAAGGCCGTATTCCTTGTCGGACGTGATGTTCCAAGCTTTCCAGCCATCGACATCGCCGCCAGAGAGGGCAACTCCCTGCTTTCTTTGGAACATCAAGCCACGTGGGGTATGGCATTCACCACAGTGAGCCAAGGCTTCGACGAGGTACGCGCCGTCGTTCCAGATCTTGTCTTTGCCAGCGTCCGGTTCAAACTGGCCCCGCGGGAGAAAGAGCAGCTTCCACCCACGCATCAGCGGCCTTTGATTGAAAGGAAATGCTAACTCGTTCGCCGGCGCTGACTCGGCCACCGGGATGACGGTCGCTAGATAGGCTTTGATGGCGAGAATGTCGTCGGTCGAAAGAAGTGCGTAGGAGGTATAGGGAAATGCGGGATAGAGATCCTCGCCGTGTTTTCCGACACCAGACCGCATAGCCCGCACGAACTCGGAGTCGCTCCAATTGCCAATACCAGCAGCGTTGTCTGGTGTGATGTTTGGCGAGTAGATCGTTCCGAACGGCAACTTGAATGCCAAGCCACCCGCGAAAGGCTTGCCGCCCTTGGTCGTGTGACATGCTGCACAATCCGCCGCGACGGTCAGGTACTCACCTCGAGCGATAAGTTCCTGGCCGGTCGGCTGTGCCTTGCTGGCCTCGACCTTTGGCAATCCATGAGGCCAGAAGAAGAAACAGGCCGCGCCTAAAAGGCCTACGACCGCGATGGTACAGATACCGATGATATATTTCCGCCAGCGTACCATTGGGCAGCTTTCCTTCTCGATTCCGAATTACTCGACGCGTCGTCCGCATAAGCGACATCTTCTTTGCGCGGATGAGGCCGACTGATGCCTGAGCCCCCGCACGCGTGACTTCCTAGAAGACCCGATTTGAGAACGGCAGAATTGCACAATCCTGCACCCTCGGATTTGGGGCCGCAGCTGAGGTGCCAAGAAGGTGGCGATCCCTGCTCGGTCTGGGAGGGGGGCCAGGAGCAGGGATCGCAAAGTCGCAGCCATGGCGGATGGTCTACGACTGGAAGGCGACGGAGACACCTTCGAGGAGAGGAGGTCGATGGTTGAGGAGGAGGTCGACCGTGTTTCCTCGCCTGGATGTATAAGGCCTCAAGTAAGGTATTAATTCTTGCAAGATTCGATTTTAGAAGAGATACTTTTTGTATCATCTCCTCCTATAGCGACACTAATACGGTTGAACGCCGACTTTGATTGTCGCTCCTCTTCCCGTTATCTCGAATGTAACATCTTCCTGGGATTAGCCACTTTCCAATTACGGCCGTAGTCCTGCCGCCCTCGCCCGTTGCGCCAACTTTTACATGCCCCAGGTTCGCAGCCGATCACTGCAACAGTGATGCAATTCGTCGGCCTTGCACTTGGGATTGATCGCCCGTTGCTATTGCGCACGAATTGGACAATCCGGTAGCGACGCTTCCGCTAAGATCAACGTCCACGAGCAACGCGGCTTTGCGGAGCTCAGTGCCCAATCCACTGGTGCTCATTGCGAGCTATGTTCTAGGAGAAAATTGTGAAGGTTACTTATCACGTAGGGCAACATGACGGTGGTTACGCCTATCGTCTGGACGACGTCTGGTCCGAACCGTTTGCGCCCCATGATCGTGCCCTCAAAGCTGCCAAGGACGCGGCTCAGCGGCAGCACCTTGAAGGTCGCGACGCCGAAATCAGCTATCAGACCCCGGACGGCACCTGGCGGAGCGAACACGCTCTCGGCGGCGACAGGCCAGAGACTGCGGTAGTGGATGACGGCTGAGCCGGCATCTATAGAAAACAGCCCGCCGAGTATGGTCGACGGGCTGTCGTAGACAGTTTCACTTTCAGGGCTTCGTTCGTATCGAGGACACCACGATCACTCGGCGAAAGCAGCCACTCCAGCCTTGGCCACCGCCTCGTCCTGATCCTTGTTTCCGCCGCTCACGCCGACAGCGCCGACGACCTTGCCGTCGATCTTGAGCGGAATACCGCCCTGCATGACCACGTAACCCGACGACAGCAGAGCCTGCCGACCGCCGTTCGCCGCGTTTTCCAAGTTGCCCGTGCTCTGCCAGAAGGCGGCTGCCGTCTCGGCTTTGCCTAGTGCGATCTTGGCGCTCGCCGGGAAGGCTCCGTCCATGCGTTCCGCGGCGATGACCGCGCCGGAGTTGTCGACGACAAATACGCTTGAGGGCGGTCCCTTCTGCGCTTCCGCGAGTGCGGCCGCAATGACCTTGTGCGCGGTGGCGGCATCGAGATCGGCCGTCGGCTTTGGCGATTGGGCGTGAGCCTGCGAGACGCAAGCCAAGGCGAGGCTCAACGATGCCGTAAGAACGGCTGCGATCAGGCATTGCTTCGGTAGCGCTGTCGAGTTGAGGTTGCCCAGGTGTTCTTTCATCGGAAACTCCATGTTGAATGCGAGGCGTCGAGCGCCAAGAAAGCGCCCCACCTTAGACTTCCCGTTGGGGGGCATTCTTGTAACTTCGGGTCACTCCTTGGTGAGGTTGTGCAAAAGCAAGGACAGGTCGTGCGGTGGTGCTTTCAAACGAGCGGCTACGCGCCCAGCGCCTCGATACGAGGCGAGCTTGCCACCTCCTCGGTCGACAGCGGGAGCACGATCTCAAAAATCGCGCCACCTCCGTCGTGGTTACGGGCGGTCAGCGAACCACCGTGCGCCTCCACGATCGTCTTGCAGATCGCGAGGCCTATGCCCATGCCTTCATTCTTCGTCGTGAAGAACGGGCTAAAGAGTTTCGCGAGGTTTTCCGGAGCTACGCCCGTACCCTGATCGCGAACCTGCAGCCGAACCATATCCAGCTCCGCAGCGTGCAAAGAGATGCTCAGGTCACGCTGCTCGGCAGGTACGCTGCCCATCGCGTGCAGGCCATTGGTGATCAAGTTAGCGATCACCTGCTGCATCTCGACGCGATCTGCCAACACCACCGGATCATCAATCGTGAAATCGGTCGTCACTTTGGTTGATGCGGACATCAGTTCGCGGTCAAGTAGCCCGAGAACGTCTGTGACAATGCTCTTCAGATCAACACTCTCAAGCCTTCTTTTGGTGCCACGAACCTGCTCGCGGGTCCGCTGGATGATCTCGCTCGCCCGCATGCTGTGCTTGATGGCGCGCTCCGCCGCCGTCGAGGCGGCCTTGATGTCTGGCGGGTTCGCCTGAAGCCAGCGCATGCAGGCCTGGGCGCTCATCACCACCGCGCCGATCGGCTGGTTTACTTCGTGGGCGATTGAAGCGGAAATCGCGCCGACGGTCGCGACACGGCCAACCCTCGCGAGTTCGCTTTGCGCCGCCATCAACGCTTCCTTGGCCTGCTCGCGCTGAGTCACATCGATCATCGCGCACGCGACACGGTCGAAGGCATCTTTGTCTTCCGGAAAAGCGATCACGAAGATGGCGATGATTTCGTTACCTGGGCTCCTGAGAAGCCGCGCTTCCATCTCAACCCGGTCGTCACCCGAGCACATACCGAGAATTATGGCCTCCACCAGTTCGCTTCGAGGCGGAAGGAAGCGGTCTATCGAGCCGAGGACCTCCTGCTGGTTCTTGCGATCGAGAAGGAGAACGGTGGCGTCGTTGACGTCTACGAACCTCACGAGCTTCGAGCATTGGTCGACGAACTCCGGCGTCGCGTCGAGATACGAGCGTAGCTTGGCCGGAGGATATTCGCGAACCGCGTCCAACCGCTTCCACAGGAGAGACAGATCCACTTCGCACAACGAGACATGGTTCTGTGCGAAAATGGAACGGTATCTGGTCTCGCTTTGCGCGAGCGCCCCGAGCGCTTTGCGTCTGGCGCTGGCGTCGAACGCGATGAGGCTAAGGCCACCCGTGATCGCGAGGTAGAAGCCGACCGCCACCAATCCGCTGTACTGGGCAAGGGCTTGGGACACCACGGGGGTCAGCGCTCCCCCGATGATGCCGCCAATATTGAATGCTACGGACGTGCCGGAATAGCGGACCCGGGTCGGGAAGAGGCCCGGCAACCATGCTCCGAGAGGCCCATTCACGAAGCCCATCACCCAGAGCGAGAAAGCCAGGTAGATAAAAATAACGGGCAGCGATCCACTTCCCAGCATAGGCGCGAGCACCACGCCAGAGATGATAGTGCCAACGCATCCAAAGATCAGAATGCGCTCGGGATCGATCCTGTCGGAAAGCCAGCTCGCCACCACGATGCCAGCGGCCATAAAGAAGATTGCGCCAAGCTCGACCATCAGGAACGATGATCGCGTGTAGCCGAGTTCCGACGTTCCGTATCCGAGGGCGAACGCCGTTACGACGTAGTAGAGCGAGAAGCAGGCGACGACGCCGAACGCCCCGGATATCACCTGGTCCATGTGCAGCCGGAATATGTCGAGCAAAGGTACGCGTGAGGGTTTCGTCTTAGCTATGGCTGCGTGGAAGTCCCGAGTTTCGACGAGGTTGAAGCGGATCCAGATTCCCATCCACACTAAGGGCGCGCTGAGGAGGAATGGAACCCGCCATCCCCAATCGGCGAATTGCTCGGCCGAGAGCGTCAGTGTAAGCACGAGGAACAGGCTATTGGCCAAAACGAACCCGATTGGTGCGCCGAGAGGGGCAAACATCGCGTAGCGCGCGCGCCAGCCTTTAGGAGCATTTTCGAGAGCAAGCAGTGCCGCCCCCGTCCATTCCCCGCCAAGGGCCAATCCTTGGCCAAACCTGAGAAGGCATAGGAGAGCCGGAGCGAGCCAGCCCGCGACCGCATAGGTGGGCAGTAGTCCGATTGCGGCCGTCGACGCTCCCATCAATAGCAATGACGCGACCAAGGTCGCCTTGCGTCCGACCCTGTCACCGAAGTGACCGAAAACCGCCCCGCCGATCGGCCGGGCTATGAACGCGATCCCAAAGCTGGCGTACGCACCGATCAGCTCCATCGAGGACACTGTCGCCGGAAAGAAAAGGGGTCCAAACACCAGGCTGGCGGCGGTGGCGTAAATGTAGAAATCGTAGAATTCGACCGAGGTGCCGACCAGGCTCGACATCAGGATCCGAAACGTCATTCCGCTTGGCATCGGTTCGTAGTCGACGTAGGCGGTATCGGTCTGAGCTCTAGCGTTCATTGACGTATATCCCGGGAATTCATGTAGATTTCGGCCCTCCCAGACCGAACAGACACTACAATAACGGGCGGCTCTCAGAACCTATCCTTAGAGCTAGGTCGAGCTTTGCGCCCGCGCGTAGTAACTATCTGCGCAATCAAACGCCTTTTTCCGTCGCCGCGCCGACGGCGTGCGGCGGTCAACGAACGATTTGAGGTCCTCGCCGATGTCGGCTGCAGCAGGTAACCGGGCGCATGACGCCAACGCGGACACCCCGCTCGTCGTCGTCGTGGACGACGACGACGGAATGCGCGACGGTCTAAGGGATGTTCTGAGTTCGGTCGGAATCGATTCGCTCGGGTTCTCGTCGACCGCGGAACTTCTCGCGGAGCCGTTGCCCGACCGCCCCGGCTGCCTCATCCTCGACGTCCGTCTACCAGGATTGAGCGGCCTCGACCTCCAGGCCAAGCTGAATGGCATGGGCAACAAGCTTCCGATCGTCTTCATGACCGGGTACGCGGATGTCCCGATGAGCGTCCGCGCGATGAAAGCTGGAGCGACGGACTTTCTGTCCAAGCCTTTCAGGGATCAGGAGATGCTCGACGCTGTCTCCGTCGCGATAGAGCGCGATAGGGCTCGTCGCCTTGAGTTAAGCGCCGCCAACGAAGCGCTCAAGGCCGCCGCCTCCCTCACTCCGCGGGAACATGAAGTGATGGAAGCTGTCGTCAAAGGGCTGCTGAACAAGCAGATTGCTCATCTCCTCGACATTTCCGAGGTGACCGTGAAAATCCATCGCGGGAACGTAATGCGGAAGATGAACGTGGCGTCGCTCGCCGATCTGGTCCGGAAGGCCGGCGTTCTCAACTCTCTGACCTAAGTCGGCCAAGGGGCATTGCCGTGGTACCCGCAAGGCTCGGGTGGCGAATGTCGGGATACTCATACAATCGTATTATTACAAATTCTCGCCAGTCCATCTAACTAGATGTCTAAGCCCGTAAGTCGGGCAAAAGGAACATCAAGTGTCTGGTGACAAAAAATCAGTAGCCATCGTCGATGACGACGAAGCGCTCCTCGAGGCCACATCCGGCTTTCTCGAGTCAATGGGCTATGACGCCCTCCCCTTTAGCTCTGGGCGTTCGTTTCTCGCCTATGACAACATCGAACTCGTCACACTGCTGCTGACCGACATCAACATGCCTGAAATGACGGGGCTTGAGCTCTTGGACATCGTCAAGCAGCGCTGGCCGGACATGCCGATCATCATGATGACTGCGCTCAAGGACGAGGTCATCAGGAGACGAGCAATCGCGGGAGGGGCGCGCGAGCTTCTCCAAAAGCCGGTACTCGCCGACGATCTTATCCGGTGCATCGAAGAAGTCTGAGCCACATGCCCGGTTGTGGGGCGGGAATCGGCACCTAAATGCGCTCCAAGGTATATGGCGTCGGCATCTAGTGAGCTCGGGTTACGGGCCATGCACCGTAATCCAGCGATATAGAGCTGCTTGAGCTCGGGCGCGACCATAAGGTCTTTTTGTAATCGCTTCTTGTACAAATCGGTTTTCAGTAGTGGACGCTAAAAGGCCGACAGGTTTCGCCTGTCGGCCTTTTGCACGCTTATTGATGTCTTTGGTCTCATATCTAATTGAGGCGCATCTTGGTGACGCCCGTCGAGATATCAATATCCTTCTGCTCATCCAAAACCACAGACTCAACGGAGAAAGCTCTGTGTGTTCCGTCGGTCAGAATGACCCGCCACCTCAGAACTGGTGCGCGAAACGCTGGCAGCGGTCTGCGATCGTGCGATCTCCATGGCGCGAAAGCACCGCTGCGGCACCATCGTGCTGGAGAAGGGTTTGGGCAAATTGCGGTCGAGCGGCAAGAGCCGTTCCCTCAACAGGCTTTTGAATGGCTGGGCAAGAACGGTGTTCGTGCAGATGCTGACGCGTCGCGCCCGCCTTGCCGGGATGGAAGTGCTTGAGGTCTGGGCGGGGTATTCCTCGACCATCGGAAACCTCGCCTTCGATGCCCCCGACGCCTACGCGTCGGCAACAGAGATAGCCAGACGCGGTATCGCCCGTCTGGCTGGAATTAAGGACGTCCTGCCGGCTCTCGAGGTAGGGTGCGTTTCCCGTCTATGGAAGAATGGGAAGGTGCCCGCCGAACTCGGCTCGTGGCAGACGTTCATCGGACAATCAAAGCGGCGAAGATTGGCTACCGCCGCCCGCACCCCGACGTGACGATCGGCGCTCGAGGTTCCGATGTCCACGGAACGACAATGTTCTGTGGGCATGCGGTCGTCCGCCTTGGCAGGCGTCATCGACCCGGGCTTGTGTTCCGGCCGATCGTGACGTCGGCCAAGCCGGACGCAGCAATTCGGACTCTCTAGTTACAACGTGGCCGTCTCAAGAGGGCGTTTCCACACGAAAATCCGAATAGCCGAATCCTCCTGGTTGCCTTCGCCTCAGCGGCCCGCGCTGTTGTAGGTCGCGTTCAAATGGCCACTCGACGTGTGCTCGGCGACGACGGGGGCCAGGCTGTGGCGAGAGATCGCCATCCCGAGATCCCCCAGCTTGTCGATTTCGATTCCTGGATGTCGCAGATCAATTGAAGCGTGCTGTGTTGCCTTCTTGGCGGGCTGCGGATGGGAAGCGCGAGCCGGACGTCCGCTGGGCGGCTTGGGAAGCACGACGCCATTGGTTCGGTGTAGATCCAAAGACCTTCCGGAAGGTCTTGCAAAGGTGAGCCTGGTCGGCCATTCCACAATCGAGCGCGATCTCGCTCAGCGCGGCGTCGGTTTCGGCGATGAGTTCCTTTGCCAATTCCATGCGGCGGCGCAGAACATAGTTGTAGGGGCTTTCCTTGTACGCCGATTTGAAGACCCTGGAGAAATAGGTCTTGCTGAGCTTCGTCAGGGTTGCAAGCTCCTCTACCTTGATTGTTTCCGTAAGATGTTCCTCGATAAACTGCATGATCTTGCGACGCTGCCAGGGCAGCAGAAGATCACGCTGGACGACGTCCGAGGAGAGGTCCGGAAGCGAGATGGGAACCTGCGCGGCGGCAGGAACAGCAGCAGACAGATCGATGTCCGAGACGATCGCCAGCGATGCTGCTTCGATGATCTTGAGGTTCTTGGCGGGGGCGTAGGCGTTCATCGGTGCTCTCCGTGATTTGAATTTCGATGAGCAGATGTTGCCTTCCTGGGGGTCCGAAATCTGTTCGGACGACCGTGTGTCGAGACCATACCTTCTGGTTATACGCAGCAGGCCAAAGAGTGACTTCAGCCTAGCAACCGTTGAGAATTTTGAAATGGAGAGGTCTGTGGCGGGCCAGAACATCGAAGGCGCAGTGGCTCGCAAATGCACGGCCGACGCCGGCAACCGCCACCAGAATGTACAAGAAAAATCACTAGCGAAGGGATTACATGATCCTAAACAAGGCACAGGAACGGGAGCGAGATGCGGTCTAAAGTGGCGATAGCGATACTTGCCGCAGGACGTTCAACTCGTATGGGCACGTTCAACAAGCTTCTGTCCGTAATCGGCGATGTTTCGTTGGTACGCCTGTCGGCCGCGCGAGCGGTAGCCTGCAGAAGAGGTCCGGTTATCGTCGTGACTGGCCACATGGCAGACGAAATCAGCGAGGAAGTCTCGGGTCTTCCCGTGACACTCGTTCACAATGACGAATACGCCTCAGGACTGTCGTCTTCCATACGCCGAGCGTTGCAGGCAGTGAACGAAGACTGCGCTGGCATACTAATTCACCTTGCAGATATGCCTCTGGTAAGGGAAAACCACTTTATTGAGTTGATCGACGCCTTCGAACGACACAATGGCGAGTTCATTGTTCGTGCCACCGCATTCGGCGAACCGGGAAATCCGGTCGTGTTACCGAGATCGTTGTTCGCAGACCTCTTGGAGCTCGAAGGCGATGCGGGGGCGCGTCGGCTCATTGCGAAAATCGGGATACCCGTGACGGAGGTGGAGATCGGGCGAGCGGCATCATGTGACGTCGATACGCCCGCAGCACTGGAGGCTGCAGGCGGGCGGCATCCCTGAGATGAGGTGCAAGTCCAGCGACTTAGTCGCCGACGTCGCGTTCAGGACCCCGAGCCACGAAAAAGCATTTCGCCGCTGACATAGCGCCGTCGCGGCCTGACGAATACCATGCCGAGGAGGAGCCGAGCTACCCGATCCGCCACTCCTACGGGGTCCAATCCTGTAAGGTCGAAATCTCTGCGACTGGGAGACGGACTGCCTCGCAACAGTTAACCGAGCTACTTTACGACAGTGGTCCTTGGCACGTGGATCGAGGTTGTGTCGGGGGCGTTCCAGCCCCTGGAGACAATGTCGTCATATCCCGCCCGATAACCCATCATGGCGTCCTCGATGACCTTTCCGATGTCGTTAAACCCGGCAATGAACTCGGGATTGTTAATCGCCGGGATATCGGCATCGACAAGAGATGCCATTTTTTCCAGCCCCGCCATGTCCTGTTCGACGAAAACAGATTTGCGCTTTTCGACCTCGTATGGGTGCATTCCAAGCGATAGGAGTGCCATGCCGGCTGCCTGCACCGAACCTTCGAAAAGCTCGCGTACGATGTGGTCTGCTCCGGCATCCCGCAGCTTGTAGTGATGAAGACGGTCATAGGCTCTTACGATGATCCGGATACCGGGATTGCTACGTCGTGCATGCATCACGATTTCCGTCGCCCGGTCGGGGTCGTCGATTGCCACGACAAGCAATGCTGCCTTGGCGAGCCCCGCCGATTCCAAGAGGTCTGGACGTCCGGCGTCCCCGAAGAACGACCTCACGCCGAACTTCCGAACATTGTCGACCACGTCCGCCCTGTAGTCGAGCACGACAGGCTTGTATCCATTGGCTAGCAACATGCGGTTTACGATCTGCCCAAAGCGCCCTACCCCGGCGAGTATGATCGTCCCCTGTTCCGGTTGATCGACGTTCCGATCGCTTTCGTCGCGCTTCTCGAGTAAGATCGCGATGCGGTCGCTGAGCGCGAAAAGTAGTGGGGTGAGGACCATTCCGAAGGTGATGACCAAGACAGACACGGAAACCATCTCCTTCGATAGAAGGCCTCGATCTCCGCCGATGGATAGCAAAACGAAGCCGAACTCTCCGGCTTGTGCGAGTCCGAGCGCGAACAGCCAACTGGCCGCACCTCGCAGCCGGAAAAACCAAGCCAGCGGAAGAAGAACGGAAGTCTTGAGAACTATCAGCCCGAGCGTCGCGACGAGGACCGTACGCCAGTTTTCCAGCAGTACCGCCGGGTCGATCTTCGCGCCGATAGTCATAAAAAAGAGACCCAGAAGCAGGCCTTTGAAGGGCTCGATATCGTTCTGTAGCTCGTGCTTGAATTCGCTATTGGCTAAGACGACGCCCCCTAGAAACGCCCCGAGAGCTGGTGAAAGTCCCACAGAGGACATGAGAACAGTAATGCCGACAACAACCAGAAGCGCGGTAGCGGTGAACACTTCGCGATGGCCGATGAGCGCGATTGTCCTGAAGATCGGCCTTGAGAGGAAATGTGCCGCGGCAACCACTGATCCGACGGCTGCCAAAGTAAGGATGGCCGACGCCCATGCCGGCAGGTTTTCCATCAGCGTGGCCCCGCCGTGTCCGGACGACGCACCGTGACCGCTTCCGGCGATCAACGGAATACACGCGAGCATCGGGATGACCGCAAGGTCTTGGAACAGCAGCACCGCGAAGCTCGCCTGACCACCGTCGGACTTGAGCAAGCCCTTTTCCTCGAGTGTCTGCAGCACGATCGCTGTGGAAGAGAGAGCTGAAACGAAGCCGAAAAGAAGGCCCTGCTGCCAGCTGAAACCGAGCATGATCCCGACCGCGGTCGAGACACCGACCGTTGCGAGAACCTGTAACCCGCCGAGGCCAAGCAGTTTCCCCCTCAGACGCCATACCATCTGGGGATCGATTTCCAGTCCGATGAGAAACAACATCATCACGATGCCGAATTCGGAAAACTGCTCGAGGGAGCTCGAACCCGCCACCGAAACTTGAAAAACAGGGCCGACCAGAACGCCTGCGGCGATGTAGCCCACCACCGACCCAAGGCCAACGCGTTGCGAAACAATGACCGCGATGACCGCAGCGGCGAGGTAGCACAGTGCATAGAAAGCCAATCCGTCCAATTGTCAGCTCCTTATGAGGCCAGAGAGATCGAAGCTGTTGAAGGTCTTCAACTGACGTACGCCTGCAAGATCGAGACGGTCGTCGCGCAGCGCGGCAAGAAGCTGGGGGTATGCCCCGATGTGATGCTGCGCACTGATATCGTCGATATGATTGGCTGAATGGAAGACAAACGGCGGAAGATAGTCCATCCCGCAAAGCGTCGCTGTCTGTTCCAACGGATACAGAAAATGCCAGATTTCTCGGCGGTTGCCTCCGTCTTCGGAGTAGTCGGCACGACTGCCGCCCGTTGTGATGCAGGGCATCGTGAGCTTTCCGGCCAGCCTCTGTCCCTGCGGCCCATATGCGAAGTTGTACTCGAGGACCAGGTCCTGCCACTGTTTGAGAAGAGCGGGCGTCGAGTACCAGAAAACGGGAAACTGGAAGACGATGACGTCATGGTCCGTGAGGCGGCGCTGCTCTCGATCGACGTCGATCGAAAAACGTGGATACTCCGCGTACAGATCGACGAATGTCACTCCATCCAGATGCCTTGCGCCGCCTGCCATGGCCACGTTGATGCTGGATTTCCGCTGCGCCGGATGCGCAAACAGAACTAAGACTCTCATTGCGTTTCTTTCCCCTCGAAATGTTAGCGAAAGTGGCTCAGCGCGCCTGTCCAGCGTGTTCAATGCCGCCGTTTTTTCATGGGGACGAGACGGGTTATTGCAGGATCGCGTGTCCATCGATCAGCATCGCCCACGATCCAAACAAGCAAACCACTTGTCTCCCGCCTGCAGCGCCCAGGCACCAAGCTATTCTCGGCTGGCGGCCTTGTAGGCACCATCGATCCAGTTCCGGATTTCCAGACCGTACTCTGCTGCCGCGTCCTCCCATACCAGGTGACCACCATTCAGAAGCCGCTCGCGGCAGCGCCGAATATTATCGACGAGCATTTGTCCATTGGCAGGCGGGACAATCGGGTCGTGGAGACCCGCGAGGACTAGGACTGGTGCGTCTATTTTCCGCAGTGATCCTTTGAGAAGCGGCAATTCCTCTTTATAGGCGCGAACAAAGTTAGCCGCTTGGTCGAAGCGCCCGGCCGCCGACGAGTGCCAGTAATCTTCCATCACGGATGGCGGAACAGGCCTCGCCGCCGACTGCGATACAAACCCGACAGCAAGATCACCGCCCTCGAAATCCGAGAATGCGCCGGCGGGAGACGCGATGAGGTCGACGAGTCCGCCGGAGGCCAATTCAATGCTTGTTGCTCCACTACCCACGACCAGGCTCTCGAACAGATCCGGTCGGTCCGCGGCTGCGAACAGCATCGCAAGGGCTCCCACGTCAGGGCCTACACCATGCATTCTTTCAATACCGAGCTTCCAGGCGGCCCTCACGATGAAGCGCGCCATCCCGGTCGGGGACATTAGGTCCGAGCGTCCCTGCGACATTCCGAAACCCGGCAGGTCGATAGCGACGTAAGGTGCCAAGTCTCCGATCAAAGGGAGGACATCTCTAAAGGCGTAGATGCTTTCGGGCCATGGGCTAGACAGGAAGACGGGGATACCGTCGGACCGTCCGCCGGTCGCCAAGCGCACATTGACGCCATCGATCTCAAGGTAAGAAATTTTCCCGATATCGGGGAGCACGTTCGGCATGCCACTACCTCCACTCGCTCGGGTCAGACGCGGAGTGCGCCCGTTGCCCAAGCAATGCGGTAATGTCGCCAGTTCCACCGTACTTGGATTGTGCGATCGTGCGATCGCCGGCCGCGGGTGGCCAAGCCGCTATCCTACAATAAGCCGGAAGTTCCGCAGTTCATAATCGCCTCAAGCAGGGAATCGTCCCCGTTCAACTTGAGGTCAGGAAAATGAAAATCGTACCCGCCACCTTTGGCGTTACCAGTCTCTCCCTGTCTTGCAAAGCGAAGCGACCATTGCCGTAGGCTGATGCTGTGCGCCTTCGCGTGCCTAGCTCAGCTGTCCAGAAGTGTGGTGACACATCCAATCCGAAAAGATCGAGGAAACAGCTATGTCGAGTATCCAGAAGAAGACAATTAAGACCTACCTCCGACCGATTGACCGCGATGGTTTGCTTGCCTTTGCGGAGCGTGGTCGCGCGAACCCGGACCGTCGGGGTACGAATCTGGTCCACACCGTATGCGAGGGCCAGTATCGCACTCTCAGCTACGTCGCCGACCATGACCCCGTTGTCGTGGACGAGCCGCTACATCTCTTCGGCCAGGACACCGCGCCCGCGCCGGGGGAGATAGCTTTGTCCGGCCTCGGCGGCTGCCTCGCCGTCGGTATCACGGCGGTCGCGACTTTCAAGCACGTCCGGCTTTCCCGCCTGGAGCTGCATATCGAAGGCGATGTCGGAAATTCCGCCGCCTGGGGTGCTGGTGGAGCATCGCGCGAACCCCTGCAGATGGGGTTTCAGGCTATCCGCGTGAAAGTGGAGATCGAGGGCGACGCAACCCGCGAAGAGCTCGATGAGATCGTACGCCAGGCGAACTACTTTTCGCCAGTAGCCAATTCGATGCGAAACCCGATCCCGCTCGACGTTTCGCTTTCCTAGAACTGTCAAAATGCCCGCACCGACGTCACCGGAAGAATCTGAACTGCTCGTCATCACGTACGCGTGGCATCAGCTATCACGCCTTCCAGGCACGCGGTGCGATCGACCAGATTCAACAGGTGAAAAAATGGCACTCAAGCTCTCTCGGACGTCGTGTGTATTCAGGCAGGTTCCGGTCGCGCGACTGAAAGTCGTCTCCGGCAAGGGCGAAATGCAGGCTGCGAACGACAACGTGCTCGTCCGCTCGCCAGGCGTTGAGCCGACCGCTGAAGACAGCGGCCCCTCGCTGGGTGACGTCGGTCCGATTCTCGCGCTCTTGGGAATCTCAGGCGGAACTTTCTATCTAATCTCCAGCCTTGTCAGCGGATTTCTAGGGTCATTCCCGATCTTCTATCCTTGATATGCCAGACGCCGAGAGCCGACAGGCTTCAAGTGTTGTGGGGGTGAGAGCCTCGAAATCCAATGGGATATCCGACGTCAGCTTCGGCATCGAGAATCGACTCACTTGGTCAACCTCGCTGCGAGTATCTGAGTGCAGTCACAATCAGTGGACTTGTGGATAATCGGATGATTTGCACAATGTGGGCGCGTCTTGCATGTCGCCATACTACCCGCTCTGGTATATCCAAAGTAACGAGTGCATGTCTTTGAAGGGCCGCCTGGTAGATGTCCGACGATGCTTTTAAGTTTCTTCTCCAAGAAGATGGCCAGCCTTACTTCCCCTCCCGATGTTACGTCGTCGCGGAGCCGGCCGCGGCCGAAAAAGGTCAATGGTCGGTGGAACTTGACGAGCCCGTAGGTGAGCGCTGGGTCCACCGCATCGACGATATTAAGGATTGGATGCTGCACGGGGAGAAAGACACCCGTCAAATGATCTTTGATCGAAGCGACCGCTTCACGCCGTTTCGGACCCTCAGTCGGGACGAAGTTTTCCGCGCTTACCTCAGGAAACTTTTGGATCGTCTGCCGCCCGAGTATCAATCGCACCGCAAGCACGCGCTCATGCCGTCGATCGCGGAAGAGAAGACACGCACCCGATATAAAGAGGCAGTTGAAGCGGCGATACCGGGCATCACCCTCCTCCCGGAGCCGGAGATGGTGGCGGAGTATTTTCGCTTGGTAAAAGGCACGCTCGAGTTGGAAGAGCGTAGAAACAACGTCATCCTGGTAGTCGATGTCGGTGCTTCCACTGCCAACATGACGCTTATCGTAAGTCGACGCGACCAAAAAATCGTAGCGGCGGGGAAAAAGGGCACTCAACGCGACCTCCGCCTGCGAGCGCTTCGGGGTGACAGCGTCGGCAATGCTGGACGTTGGGTAGATATCCGTCTCGCCGAGATGCTTGGGATGCCCGAGACCGCGGAGGCGTTGCGCGCGGTCGAAAGCGCCAAAATAAAGGTTAGCCTAAGCGGAAAATCGACCACGTTCGAAGGCGGCACCACGACAAAGCCGTCGTCATTGACGCCGAAGGCGTTGTCGTCCGTCTCAAAGGAACTTTGGTTTCACCTCCGACCGCTCTTCGAGAAGCTCTGCGAACGGCTCTACGAGAACCAGACGTCTTCGATCGAAGCAAAGCGGCTTAGCGCGGATCGAATGGAGGAACTGGGCGTCAAGTCACCGCAGGAGGCCTACCGTCTGATCGACACCGTTCTACTTGCTGGTGGCACAAGCCTTCAGCCGGGTTTCGATGAAGCGATGATGGAAACACTCTTCCCGGAGGGCGAGCAGCCCAAGGTCCTTAGGGTGGGGAGCTCCTTCGCTATAGCCGCAGCAGCTGGAGGGCTCGCCCATATCCTGCAGAACTACGATCCTCCGAGACTTCGCAGCCGCCGGGCAGACGACACCGAGGTTCGCTCCGCTCCCCTTGAGTCCACGCTTCCCGATTCCCTTCTGCTCGGCATCAAGCAGCCCGGCGAATTGGAGCAGAGAATAGTGGTGCTCGACGCGAACGATCCGTTTGTGGATGACGGAGGTATAAGGCCGATCGAGGGGCTGCCCGCCCTCGCAGCGGGTTCTCATCCCAAAATGCGCTTGGTTCCAGGTCTGGGAGCGGGATTGTCCGCGCGGCAAGGGCGGCCGTTTAAAGCCATGGACGTGAGACAGTCGCCCGGCAAGATGTCCTTGAAGTGGGACCCCGACGAGGAAAAGGCCTTCATTGTCTCTGACCAGATCGACGGCGTCGCGTATCTCTGGATCGAGGGCAAGGATTTCCGAAAACGCTCTGAACCGGCCTTGGAGCCGTTTGAAGGCGACCTGGAGACAGGTGATCTCGCCATTGATGGCGCGGACGACGTTATTCTGGACCTCGGTATGTCCAAGATCGTCGTAATGACCGCCCAGCGCGGCAGGACTTCAGCCAACGAACTCGAGCGTCTGATGCGCGACGGCACCGGAACGGCCTCTGGCGACGACGCAGTTCCGGCGACTGTCACCGTGTCCACATCGGAACTCGTGGATTCAATCGACGATCAGCCACTCGCGACACCCCAGGATAAAGCGGAGAGGCGACGTGACGAGTATGCCGAGGTGGCAGCAAACCCGGAGCCTACTCGGCCTCAGGACGTCGCCGCCACTCTGGTCCCCCAAGCCGCTCCCAAAAAAGCGACCGTCGCGGTAAACGGGGTAGATCGCGCCGACGGTGTTCATCACGACTGGGGAAACCGGGTGCCGGAGACCGTTTTCTCGAACGCACTGCTATCTCTCAAGGAAGCGGTGATCCGAAATACGCCGACGTTTCACTTCGACGACGTCGTTGTAACGTTGCTGGCAATGGCCGTCCGGCCGGTTGTGCTGCTCGCCGGCCCTCCCGGTTGCGGAAAGTCATCTTTGGTGCGGATGATCGCTCGCATGCTAGGCACGACGCGCGGCGAGACTTTCCACGAGATCGCGGTCCAGGCACACTGGGAAAATGACAGCGTCCTCTTCGGTGAATCCGGTCTCCTTCGCCCTATGCTCGGCAAGACCTCGAACCAGCACCTGATCCTTTTCGACGAATTCAACCTAACCCGTCCGGAATACTATCTTTCGCGCTTTTTCCACGCTTTGGATGGCGGTCATGGACATATCGAAAGCGGGCTCAGCATCGCGCCGTGCCGGATACTTGGGACGATGAATGTCGATGACTTCTCCCGACCTCCGTCGCCTAAGGTAATCGACCGCTGCTTTCTTCTGGAGCTTTCCCAAATTCCTTGGGACACGGAGTCAGATGGAATGGTGGACTTGGGAGATATCGATCCCCTACCCGGTCTCCCGGTCGTGAGCCATGGTGGAGCTGGCAAAGATGAGCGCATCGAAAACATCCTCAACGCACTTCATGTTGCGGTTCACGAACACGGTCTTCGCCATGACCTGCTTCCCTCCCGCCGCGTGCTGGGAGACATCAGGACGATACTCAACCTCCATCACCAACTGGATCTGCAGGCCAAGGGCTTGCTGGACCGCGGCGAACTCGTAGACCGGATCGTCGCAAGCCGCATTCTCGTAAAGCTGTCCGGCGCGATCGATCAGGTGATGCCCGCGCTGGAAGCCATAGAGAAAGCAGCCATCGGGTTAGACGAACTGGTAAGAAGCAAGGCTCGGTTGAGGCTGGCCCGACACCAGGCGCGCCTCGGGTTCGTATCACCTTGGCAGTAGGGGCTTCGTCGATCATCGCAGTTCGGCTCGCGGATGCCGACGGGGCTTACAAGGAGCTTCAGTGGAATCCGGCGACCCGATATCTTATCCGGGACGACAAGCCCTTCATCGATCTGCTCGTTCAGGGACCGCTACTGAGCGCCAGAGCGGACCGGAAAGACGAATCGAATCTCCGTGATTTAAAGGAGAGTCAGGAAGGCGGGGCCAGGTGGCAGAGATGGGACCTCGAAACCTATCTCGCGAGGCACCGCCGCTTCGGTGAAATCAATCTGGAACTCAAGGTTCCGAAAAACTCGGCCTTACGCTGCTACATAGTGCCGACCCTTTTGCTAGACCTTCGAGATGTCATAGCCATGGTCGATGACATCGAAAGCGAACTCGGGATAGTAGCCGCTTGGGATGTCGACAGCGCGAAGCCGGAGCGGTCGTGGAGCCGAGGAACTGATCGGCGGGGTTCGATAACTGCCCTTGAGCTCATCCGGGAGGCAGCCGAAGAGCTGGTTGCGGCTAAGTCTCTCCGACGAGAGCCTTTCATCGAGCTGGGCCCCCGCTCCAGACGAAACCTGCCTCTACCGGAGAACGCGATCGTGTCGCATTGGGCAGCGAGGAGATGCGCCCAGCTCCGCGATTGCGCGGTCGTCTGCAAGGAAGAGATCCGATCGCTGGAAGAGCGGTCGACACGAGGCCACGCAGAAAGGCGGAGGGAGCGGATAGAAGAACGGCTGGCCACGCTCTTGTCGATAAAGATGGAACTTGACGACCTGACCAGTGTCATCGCGCGGTTCGGAAATGACAGCTCAGAACTGAACACTCTCGTCTACCCCACCTCGCTGTTCCATCGTGACCATCGCCTCCGGCTACTTCTGCGCGCGTTTTCGCCGCTGATGTCGGAGGCGATCGCTGAATCCGAGGCACTGCGATCGCGCTATCCTCCGATTCTCTTAAACAAGCTCTGGGAATTCTGGGGAGCCGTCTGGCTTGTGAAAATGTTCCGCGAGCTTGGGTTACCGGACATTGCATTACGGAGCTGACAAAGGCCCCGGACGCGTGTTCTTGGCGTCTCCAAAAAGGTAATGTTCAAATCGAACTCGATTTTGAGGCAGAGCCGAACTACGTCGATTACTCTAAGGTACCACCTCCGCACGAGCGAACGGTACCCGTCTTGGAGTGGGCGGCGTTGAACCAGGAAATGGATCCAGAGCGCCCGTTCCTTGGACTGGAGGAAAAATGCACTCCGGACTACTTGATGAGGATAACGGTCGGAGAAGAGCGTTTTCTCGTCGTCGGAGACGCCACTCTCGCGAGCGCGGAGCACCATAGCAAGGACCCCAAGCCGAAAACGGTAGAAAAGTATCGTCGCACACTCGGTTGGTCCGTCGATGGCGGAATAGTGCGGTGCCACCCGATGGGCGGTTTCGTGATATTTCCTCCCCCTTCCGAATCCTGGAGAGAATTCGAGGTACTTCCTGGCGCGGCGGACTGCATGATACTCGCGCCTGGACCGAGAGATACAGACGTTGCGAGGCAGCGACTGCTAGGTCTTCTGGATGCTTTGTCTCCCACCCTCAAAGCCAATCTGGCGGCTTAGGACCCGATTTAGGGATCGGGCGCATCTGCTGACAACACTAAGACGAGAATGCTTTCGCCGATTTGGATACCACGGTGCCGGCGTGTTCGCGTGCGCGGTCCTCGCGACTGCTATAATCTGATCACTCAATTACCGTTCGCGTTCGTCGAGCTCTAGCGATCCGTGTCGACGTGGGCTTCTACAGACATCCCCGGCCCGAGCCTGCCGAGATCGGGTTGGCCCGGGTCGATTTTTATGCGCACCGCGATACGCTGCGGGATCTTGGTGAAATTGCCAATTGCGTTGTCGGTGCGGAGGACAGAAAACTCGGAACCGGCCGCCGGCGAGATTTCCTCGACAGAGCCCTCGAAGCGCGCGCCACCGAGTGCATCGACAAAAAACCATGCATGTTGTCCGGGGCGGATCTCTCCCGATTGCGCTTCCTTGAAATTGGCGACCACCCAGCGGGTCTTTGGAACAAGGAACATCAGCTGGGTGCCGCTCGTGACGAATTGCCCTCGCCTTACGGTCACATCGCTCAGCTTCCCGTCCTCGGGAGCCGTCACGACCGTATAACCGAGATTGATTTCGGCGAGCTGGAGCTTTGCCTGCGCGCTTTCCACATCGGCCTTGAGCGACCCTTCGTTGACACTTGCCGCCTTGAGAGCCTGCTCGGCATTGCCGCGGCCCGCGTTTGCTTCCTGCACATTGGCCGAAGCGACGTCCCGCGCCGCCCGGGTGGCGTCTTCCGCGCTGACCGGACCTGACCCCTGCGTCGCCAGATTGGCCGCCCTCCTGAAGTCGGCCTCTGCCTTCACGAGCTGCGCGCTGGCGCTGGCGATTTTGGCGTCAGCCGTCAGGATGTCCAACTTTCGTTGCGCGATGGCTTGCTGGTTGTTCGCGAGGTTTGACACCGAGATGTCCAGATCGGCACGGGCCGCCGCCACCTGCGCCCGGTAGATGCGATCGTCGATGCGCAGGAGCATATCTCCCTGTCTGATGTCGGCGTAGTCCTTCACTCCGATCTCCTGGATGTATCCGGTCACCTGAGGGCTTATGACTGTCGTCCAGCCTCGGACATATGCGTTGTCGGTCTTCACGACAGCCGTCGAGAACGGAGGCAATTGCCAAGTCGCCAGAATAACGGCCACGCCCGCGGCCACGAGGCTCGCCGCAAAGACCCTTGTCAGCACGCTGCTGATCTTGGGCTGCCACGGCGATGCCGTCGCCTGGGGTTGGTCGACCACGGCTGAGTTCGCCGTGGCGGGGATCGGGGTAACCGCGTTCATGGTTGCTTGCTCCGATATTGCTTGATGAGATTGATGGAGATGACCGCGATGAGCGCGGCCGCTCCGGCCGATGCGGCCAATGAAATCGCAGTGAAAACGTCGATGTATCCCGCGACACGAGATTGAAGTGATACCTGCTGCGATAGCGCGGCGACGCCTTCGGCGGACCTCGCGACAGGATCTGCTATGACCGGGGCGTATCGCGCGGAGAGCGAGGCGATCAGCGCGGCCACATCGGGCGCGGACCTTTCCGCCTGCGCCGCGTAAGTCCGGAGGTGATACTGCTGGGCGTGGAATAGAAAGGTCTGGGTAAACGCGTTTCCGGTGAGTGTTCCTACCGATTGGGTGGCGTTGAAAAGTGCGATGAAGCTGGTCATCCGCAACCCGCCCTCGGCGAGAACTCTTCCAAGCCCGAAAATGAACAGCGGACCGATGAAAAGGGTCCCTGCGAATGCCACAAGCGGTTGGCTAACAAGCAGTTCCGGCACTCGCGTAGAGACGCTTGCCCCGGTGTCGATGTACGACGCGATGGCGACCAGCACCAGTGAAGCCAGGACCATGTAGGGAAGCCGAGTGGGTGATACGGTAAGAGCCGCCATCCCGAGCCCGAGCATGGACCCGAGAAGAATCGCGACCGTGAGCGGCCGGATATCGTCATTTGTCAGGCCGAAATCGCGCAGCATCGTCATAACGCCGACGGTCTGCTCGGACTGGAGGAACCTGCAGAGCACCGCGAACGCCGCCAGCCGAAGAAAAGCCCCGGTCGAGAGCCACTTCACGTCGATGAGCGGGCGCTTCCGTTTGGTTTCAATCCAGGCGAACATCGCGAAACACGGGATACAGGCCGCTAAAGACCATCCGATCCAGGAGACGTTGGTCCACCAGAGGTAGCTCCCGAGCCCCATCGCCGAACCGAACAAGACGAAGCCGGCGGCGTAGAGCAAGAAGCTGAGGGCGTCGAGCGGCTCGAACGTCTTCGACCTGACACTCGGAGGCAGGCGGACGATCGATACGATACCGAGAATAACGAGGGACAATCCGAGTTCCAACAGGTAGAGCCCGTTCCAGTTCCCCAAGGCCAGCAGGTCCTTTGGCATGAGCCAGGCTATTGGGAGGGAGAGCTGCGGTGTCCCGAGCCCGAAGCATACCGCCCTTAGCCTGTGTTTCGCGGTAAAAGCTTGGATCATGTAGAAGACGCCGAGCGTCGTCAGCGCCGACGCCGATATTCCGCTTGCGGCTCGTACCAGGATAGCGCCGGCAAGACCCTGCACGAAAAGGTGGGACGTAATAAGCAGGGCCTGCAATGTCAGGAATATCATACAGAAGGACCGTACTCCGAATTCCTGGCGATACTTAACCAACACGCAGCCCGTGACGGCGTTGGTCACCAAGTATGCCGCCGGAAGCCACGCGACCCCGCTGATATCCAGTCCTAGCGAGCCTTGGAGGAAGGGCAGGTTCGCCGCGACGACCGCGTTGCCCAAGGCTCCGGTGATTCCGACGAGAACCGAGGTGATCGCGTATACGATGCGACGTCCGGTTGGATGGTCCGGGAAACCGGGAGCGCCGGGGAGCGCCGGGCGTTGCGCTTCGGGATACTCGAAGTGCTCGTCGTCCTGGTAGAAGTGCTGCCTGGGAGCGACTGCATCGGGCCGAGCGCCTGCTCTATTCAGCTTCCAACGGGCAATTTCCACGACGCCCCACCTTTCCGGTTAATTCGGGCCACGCGGGAAACCTACGGGACCGAAAAATTATCGGCCCCGGCTTCAAGTCGAAGGCCAGGGTACAAACTATCGGCGGGCGTAGCGGGTATATTGAACGATTCTATCTTGGGAGACTGTCTGATCAGGAAACCGACACGGCGGCGCACTTGATGCGTTCGGCCGTGTCGCGGAGCTAAAGGTTTGCAGCTGGATTGGGTCGGCATGCTTGCTTAGCCAGCAACTGCATCTGACGATTCCGGATTTTACTCCAGCACCAACGCGTAGTGCCCGATCCTACAATAAACAGTCCAGCGTCACCCATAAGTTCTTGGTGCATGCCGAGACCCGGCACGAATAAATGGAGCGACTTGTGACCTACGAACTTTCCCGCCGACAGACACTTATTGCAGGGGCAGCCGTCTCTTTTTCCATGTTTGTGCCGGTCGCCGAAGCAGCCGGCAAAAAGAGCACCGCAGAAATCGAAGGAGAATTCGAAATGACCGAAGCATTCGTAAAGACCAAGGAAGGCGTCGAGCTGTACTACAAGGACTGGGGTCCCAAGGATGCTCAGCCGATCGTCTTCCACCACGGCTGGCCGCTGTCGTCGGACGACTGGGACACTCAGATGCTGTTTTTCCTTGCCCACGGTTACCGCGTCGTCGCCCATGACCGTCGCGGTCACGGCCGCTCGTCGCAGGTCGCCGACGGCCATACTATCGAGCAATATGCTGCGGACGCCAACGCCGTGTACGAGCATCTGGACCTCAAGAACGCTGTCCACATCGGTCATTCCACGGGCGGCGGCGAAGTCGCTCGCTACGTCGCGAAATACGGCGAACCGCAGAAGCGCGTAGCCAAGGCGGTACTCGTCAGCGCGATTCCGCCACTCATGCTCAAGACCGCGTCGAATCCCGGTGGCCTCCCGATCGAAGTCTTCGACGGCCTTCGCAACGCTCTCGCCGCCAATCGTGCTCAGTTCTTCCTCGACCTGCCGACTGGCCCGTTCTACGGCTTCAACCGTCCAGGTGCCGCGATCTCCCAGGGCACCATCCAGAATTGGTGGCGTCAGGGCATGATGGGCGGCGCAAAGGCCCACTACGACGGCATCAAGGCCTTCTCCGAGACCGACCAGACCGAAGACCTCAAGAAGATCACCGTGCCGACCCTGGTCATGCACGGCGACGATGACCAGATCGTCCCGATCGACGACGCGGCGCGCCTCTCGGTCAAGCTCCTCAAGAACGGCACCCTCAAGGTATATCCGGGCTACCCGCACGGTATGCTGACGACCCACGCGGACGTCATCAATCCGGACCTCCTCGCCTTCGTGAAGGGCTGACGACATAATGTCATCGCGGACTCGCCGGGTGCGTGTCCGCGATGGCGCTTATCGCTACGTTACTGAACCTTTCTCGGCTCGAACCCCGCAATCTCGTAGCCGAGTTCGATCAGCGCCATCGAAATCAGATACTGCACCATGGAGGAGTTTTTCCCCTTCGCCAATTCGTAAGCCGCGATGCAATGGTCGGCCAGTTCTGCCCCACCTGACTTCAAGCCGCTGGCGATCCGGAAGACCAGCCCGGTGCAGAGGCCCGGTGTCCGTTCCGTCCCTAAGAAGGAGTGGCCGATAGCTTGCAGCCTCCCCGCGCGTTCACTTGCACCACCGAGTCTGAAAGACCGCCTAAAAGACGATCCAGTCCGCGCGGAGGATTCGATCGCCCCTAAAAATTCGGCGCTGTCGGCCCTATGGATCAGGCTTATCACCCGGTGGAGGGAAATACCATCGACGCCGGCCGCCTCGGGTATTCCGAGGTATCGACACAAAGTCGCATCCATCCTGAATACGTCCGCTGCGGCATCCCACATGTAAACGCCATACTCGAGCGGCTCCACTTGCGAGCCGCCAAGCCGTCCCGTGCCATATCTGCGCATGAAATCCTTCGTGGCCGCTTGAAACGCTACAAACGACCATCCCGTCATCGGAATGATAAGCCTCGAAAGAGGGGGGCTGCCTGCATTGTGGTCGAGGGATAACGCTGCCATCCCCTGCACGGTTACTTCCGTCACTCGATGACGCAGATGAAACCTTCGTCCTGCGCCTTCCCGATTCTGCAGCAAAATGGCTTCGCGAAGTGCACGGGCATGAGCCAGGTGCCAGTCTCGCTCAGTTCCTCGAGTATCTTTATCCGCGTTGGTATGGCCGCTTCCGTTTCAGAGCACGCCGCCGAATTCCAGCTTGGGATGTGAACTTGGATCGGATGATGGACGATATCACCGGAAAATACCGCTCTCCCGTCCCCCGCGGAAAGGATGAGATGGCAGTGTCCTTGAGTGTGACCAGGACTGGCCTCAATGAGAAGCTCGTCACACAGCTGAAACGGCGCGTCAATCGGCAGCCACTGTCCGCTTTCGATGATCGGCTGGATGGTGTCTGCGATTAAGTTCAGGTCGTCGTCCGACGGGGTTTCATCTCCCAATAAACGCTCGAATTCGGTCCGGGAAACGACGTACTTCGCTTTGCGGAATGTCGGCACCCATTTTCCGTCGAGAAGACGCGTGTTCCAGCCTGCGTGATCAATGTGGAGATGCGTGCAAAAAACGTAATCTATGTCGTCGGGGTCTACACCGGCAGCCGACAGGTTCTCGAGGTACGTCGAATTCATCATCGAGAAGAACGGGCTGTCGGGACGATGCTTGTGGTTTCCGCTGCAGGTATCGACGAGGACGGTAAGGTTAGGCAACTTGATCAACCAGCTATGTATCGACCCTACAAGTCTGCCTTCATCCGGAGCGTAGTGGTTCGGCACCATCCAGTGCAGGTGCTTTTCGACCAATCGGTCATCCCAATCCGGAAGGAACGCTTTCGGAGGAAAACCCAGGCCATGATACTCCTCGATCCGCAAATCCTCGGCGCTTCCGATCCGCATGTACCACCCCCGCTTTCACCAATTCAGTTATTCCGTTCCGAAACGCTTCTTCAACCTGACTCTATGGCTAGGTATGTCCGGGCAATTTGAAGCGGTAAGGTGACCCTGCCGAATTGCAGTCAATTGCTTGCACATCATCTGTGGGTTGTTCGAGGGAGTTCCGGGACATCCTGATGTCTACTATCCGATTTTTTGATTTCGAACTGGACCTTTCCCGCAGGATGCTGGTGCATCGCGACCAACCCGTGAAGATCGGATCGCGGGCTCTGGACGTCCTTGCTGTATTGGCGTCGCGGGCCGGCGAGGTTGTCTCTGCGAGCGAAATTCTTGAGGAGGTGTGGCCAAACAGCGTTTCTGCGGAAAGCTCGCTCAGAGTCCATCTTGTCGCGCTTAGAAAGGCGCTGGCAGTAGCGGACATGGAGTCTCTCGTTCAGACCATCGCAGGCCGCGGATACATTCTATCGGCGACCGTCTGGAAAACGGTGCCGACCGCCGAGACAGTACAGCCCATGGGCCGAAATAAGGGCAACCTGCCGGGTAGGCTTACAGGCGTCATCGGAAGGGAGAGCTTTGTTTCAAGGTGCATGGAACTCCGTCAATCGCGTGTCATAACGATCGTGGGAACTGGAGGCATCGGAAAGACGACCGTTGCTTTGGAAGTGGCGCACCTGCTCAAGGACGATCACGAAGCCGTCTATTTTCTGGATCTGGCCGCCTTGGATTCCGTCACTGCGATCGCGCCCAACCTCGCGTCGCTGCTCGGGCTTTCGGTTTACGGCGACGATCCGCTGCCCGGGATCGTGGCGGCGTTGGCACGACAGAACGTCCTGCTCGTATTCGACAACTGCGAACACGTGATCGCAGGAGCGGCTAGAATCATTGAGGACATCATCCGAACATGCCCGGATGTCAGGGTGCTCGCCACCAGTCGAGAACCCCTCTCCATCCAGGCCGAAACAATAAGACGCCTTGGGTCACTAGATGTGCCGGACGAGGATGAGGTGTCAGCTCAGGCGATGCAGCGTCCAGCCGCAGCTCTCTTCATCGACCGGATGGAGCAATCGTTTGAAATGGGAACTCCCCTCGGGCGAGAGCAGATGAACATCGTGACGGCCATCGTCAGGAGGCTCGAAGGGATACCCCTTGCCATCGAGTTTGCCGCTACCCGTGTCGTCGATCTCGGCCTAGAACATCTGCTAGCATCGCTTGACCAACCGTTGACCGTCCTTAGAAGGGGCCGCCGCACAGCCCCTCGCCGACAGCAAACCCTCCAGGCGACACTCGACTGGAGCTACGGATTCCTCACTGAGAACGAAAAATCCGTTCTGCAGGGCCTGTCGGTTTTCGCATACTCGTTTTCACGCGAAGCCGCGCTTGCCGTGTGTGAATTGGCTGTCGGCCGGGAAGAAGCCGAAGACGCGATTTTGGGCTTACAGGCGAAGTCACTTCTCGCGCGGTCGGAATCCGGACGAGCGCTCCGTCTGCTCGAAACAACGAGAGAGTATGCGGCGATCAAACTGGCGGCGAGCGGACGTCAGGGCGAGTTGCGTCTGGCTCACGCGTCGCTCCTTCTTATCCGGATGCGCGAAGCCGAGTTTCAATGGGACAAGCTCCAGACGGCGCAATGGATGGATTGTTACGGGATACTGATCCACGACCTCCGGCTCGCCCTGACTTTCTGCGACGAGACAGGCCAGACGCGCCTTTACCAGGAGCTTCTGGCAAGCTCGGTGACGCTTTGGACACAACTGGGCCTGATGAGCGAACAATTACGGCACATCGAGAAAGCCGTCCGTTCGTTCGATCTCGAACCCGCGACCGATGCCTTGCTGGAAACGCAGTTGCGGTCGGCATACGGCTCGATCGCCTACAACGTTCACAGCGTCGATGGCGACGCCGAAGCCAGGCTACAGTTCGAACTGGCGGCACGCTCAGCGCGATCGGTGAATGACGCGACCAGGCTCCTGAGGGCGGGCAGCGGCCTCTGCGCGCTGCTGACTACCCAAGGCCGTTATTGCGACGCGAACGAAGTCGCTCTGGAGCTGCAGCAGGATATCGGCGAAGCCGCCGAGCCGGCGGTGAACCGCATCCTCGCCCACAACTACCATTATCTGGGCGCGCACGAAGACGCTTATGAACATGCCGCGCGCGCACTGCGAGCAAATGGCCAAGCGGTCCGGGGGACGCTGACAAGCGGCGCGAATTTCGGTCAGAAGACGCTGTCGTTGATGGTAATGGCCAAGACAGCCTTCATCCGGGGTAAAATAGAAACGTCGCTTCAACACCTGGATGAACTCACGTCGGACATACTCCTCGTCGACCATCCAATATCGACTTGTCTCGGTCTCGCCGTCGGGGCTTGCCCGATCTACTTTGGGCTGGGTGAACTGGGGCTCGGACACCGCTTTTTGGGCATTCTGCGGGATATTTCGACAAGGAACTCCCTTTTCCGCTGGCAGGAATGGGTTGTCGGATACGAGTACGCGCTCGGAGTGGGCGATGTCGATCACGAGGCGGCCATTGCGTGCATCCGGCACGGCGGAAACGGACCGCGCCTGGAAAACATCATAATTGTCGCCGGAAAGAAGGCGGGGCTTGAACTGATAGACCTCGCTCTTTCCGGCGAAGCGGGTTGGTGCCAGGCCGAGCTGACAAGGCTAAAGGGAGAAATCCTGCTCGACCGGGGCGATCGCAGTGGAAGAGGCTTGCTCATCGACGCCTACCGTATCGCCGAAGGGCAGTCGGCTCTTACATGGCAACTCAAATGCGCCAACAGCCTCGCGAAGCACAGTAGCCGCCACACCCTGAAAGCAGACTGTGAAAGAGTTGAACAGACACTGGGTCACTTTTCTGGTGCTCCGCCTAAAGGCGACATGGAGACGGCGCAGTCTATTCTCAAACTCCTCGCGGCGGAGGCCCAAGAAGCCTAAGGGTTGCTCAACATAAACGCGGAGCGTCGGTTCTCGCCACTTTTAAGTCGAATGTACAATAACCAGTCATGAACTTGGTGCTTTCTCGAACCGTCGAAAATCGAACGAGGAAATCCCATGTTCAAGAAATTGCTAGCATCTGCGTTGCTTGCCACTTCACTGGCGAGTGTTCCGGCCTTTGCGGCCGACACGAAGCCGACCATTGTTCTGGTCCACGGCGCTTTCGCTGACGCCTCCAGCTGGACTGGCGTCATCGGGAAGCTCGAGGCCGATGGCTACCGGGTCGTCGCGGTGGCCAACCCGCTGCGCAGCGTCAAGGGCGACAGCGCCTACCTCAAGCGGATCATCGCAAACCTCAATACGCCCGTTGTTCTGGTCGGCCACTCCTACGGCGGCGCGGTCATCTCGGAAGCCGCAACCAAGGGCGAGAAGATCAAGTCGCTCGTGTACGTCTCCGCGTTCTCGCCCGAGATCGGCGAGTCCGCCCTCGAGCTCAGCGGCAAGTTTCCGGGAAGCACCCTCGCCCCGACGCTCGACAAGCCTGTGGAGCTGGAGAATGGCGCGAAGGACCTCTATATCCAGCAGGACAAGTTCCACAAGCAATTCGCCGCGGACGTTTCCGAGAAGGCCGCCGCCGCCATGGCCGCCTCCCAGCGCCCAGTAACCGATGTCGCCCTTGGCGAAGCCGCAACCAACGCCGGTTGGAAGGAAATTCCCTCTTGGTCGATTTTCGGCTCGGCTGACAAAAACATCCCGCCGGAGGCCATGAAATGGATGGCCAAGCGGGCGAACGCCAAGGAAACCGTAGAGGTCAAGGGCGCGTCCCACGTAGTTATGGTGTCGCACCCGGATCGTGTGGCCAAAGTGATTGAAGACGCCGCAACCAGCGAGTAATAGCGCGGCGTCCGAGGAACGCCCCCGGAAATCCTTTGTTGCGTCTCTTCGGAATGCTACATTTGAACAGCGCGAAACGCCCTTCACATCCGGTGAAGGGCGTTTCCTTCTTGCCATTGCAGTCATGTCGAAAGAAGGCTCATGCTTTGCTCTTCGCGGCGTGCGCGCTTCCCCAGAGCGAACCCGGATTAATCCTGTTCGGATAGATCGCATCGCAAGCTCTTCGTTCTGGGCGTCGCTGAGCGAAGTATCGACCAACACCGCGCCCCTTTCGCCCCACAGCAGCGTCACCGTATTGGCTACCCAAGTCAGATCCTCCTTGCCGGGTCGAACTCCCTGCGTAGCGCCGCGCGTTTCCTGGTAAACAATTGCAATTGCAGCGTCGTACCGGCAGCTATCTGTCTGCAGATGTTAGAAGTGGCGTGGGATGCGCTGCATAGAGTGCAGCGCATCCGGCATCTCTGCGACTTTGATCGAGATGTGGCCTCAACTGCCCAGCGCTTGCTTGCAGCGAGGTTGACCCTGCAAGCTCTAGCCATCGGCATTTTCGTCTAGGTTCTTGATTAGCACGTCGCCTACGCCTTAGCGGTTGACGCGAAAAGAGATAGATTGTCGCTTACCCAAGTGGCAACCGATCGCGGTGCTTTGCCGGTAAAGTCGTAGACAGTGCTGGTGGTCTCTGCCTGCGCAGATTGCTCGAAGAGAAGATCGAGCCCGAGCCGCATTTCTATGGCCAACTCACTGGCTCCCGAACGAACAAGCAACTCCCGCTGCTCCGTACGTGAACGGTGATGATATCGGATTTCTCGACCCAGCTGCCTCGTGAACTCGGCCGCCACTTCCGGCATGCTAACGGACGCAGGCCCAGTGAGATGGTATGCGCGCTGCGCGTCGATAAACTTTTCGTCGAGAAGCGCGAGACGCCCGACGTCTGCGATATCGCGAGTGTCGACCAGGTTGGCTCGACCTTCTCCAGCCGATCCCCCCCATGTGCCCTCTGCAATTGCTCCGGCGGCGCGATCCAAGCCATCGACGAAGGTTGACGGCCGGAGCACCGTGTAGCCCACATCGCAGGTGGCGAGGTGAGCCTCAATACTCATATGCCAGTCGAATGGGTGCAGTTTGACCGGAGGTCCCATGACCGAAACCTTCACGATGTGCTTGACGCCGGCGGCGACAGCGGCATCGATCAGAGCGATCTCGTTTTCGACCTGCTTAGCGTATGTGCCATGGGAAATAAAAAGCTTGTGTACTCCCTGCAAGCCCTGAGCCAACGAAGCTGGCGCTTCGAAATCGACCACAGTAGGAACGAGTCCGCGCGGTAAGCGATCTGTCGATGCGTTGCGCGAGAATGCGACCAACTCAACATCATCGTTGATGAGCTTCGAGAGCAACGCGGAGCCGATGCGCCCCGTTGCACCTACGATCGCAATACGGTTGCCACTGTTGGAAGAAACATTAGACATTGTGAACCCTTTATCGCTCTTAGCGCTGACAGCCGTTCAACACAGAATGGCCGATTAGATAGATGGGACCGGATGGGCGACAGTTGTGCGCCGCGCTAAATCCAGCGTTCGAGTCTCCGCGAGGAGTGGAAGTCACCCTCAGACCGAGGCGGCTTCCGCGATTGTAGGATTCCGTCTTTGTAGACAGAGGCGCACTGGCGTTTCTTTGGTGACAGCACAGAGCAGCGCGCCCTGACTGAAACAGGAGCAGATTGTACAATACAGGCATCATCAGGCTTCTTACCGATTCCACCGCATCGTGAACTGGTTCTCGGTTCACCAACGTGAGAGGGCAACATGAAGGCCGTAGGTTATAGACAAGCAGGCGGGCTGGATCGCACCGACTCCCTGGTCGATATCGAATTGGATAAGCCCGTGCCGACGGGACGAGACCTCCTCGTCAAGGTCGAAGCGGTTTCGGCAAACCCCGTCGACTGCAAGATCAGGAAAAGCATGTCGCCACCGGAAGGCTCCTGGAAGGTGCTTGGCTGGGACGCCGCCGGGACGATCGAGGCAGTCGGTGACGGCGTGAAGGATTTCAAAGTCGGGGACGCCGTGTTCTATGCCGGATCACTCGTCAGGCAGGGCGCGAACGTCGAGTACCACTTGGTCGACGAGCGCATCGTCGGGAGAAAGCCGACAACGGTGTCGTACGTCGAGGCGGCCGCGTTGCCGCTTACGGCAATCACCGCGTGGGAAATGATGTTTGATCGTCTCGACGTCGGGAAAGCCGTGCCAGGGGCTGCCAAGGCCATTCTCGTCATCGGTGGAGCGGGCGGTGTCGGCTCCATTACCATCCAGCTGGCGCGCGCTCTTACTGACTTGACCGTGATCGCGACCGCATCGCGGCCCGAAACCGTCGAATGGGTCAAACAGCTGGGCGCTCACCACGCAATCGACCACCGGAAGCCATTGGCCGAACAGGTGAAGGCTCTGGGGATCGGAGCGCCGGCGTTCGTGTTTTCCACGAACGAGACCAAGTCGCAGCTTTCCGAAATCATCGAACTGATTGCCCCGCAGGGCAGGCTCGGCCTTATCGACGACCCGGATAGCCTGGATATCATGGGCTTCAAGCGGAAGTCGCTGTCGGTGCACCAGGAATTCATGTTCACGCGCTCGATGTATGGCACGGCCGACATGGGGGAACAGGGAAAGCTTCTTACCAAGGTTGCTGACCTGATCGACAGCGGGGCGATCAAGACAACTGTAACCGAAGTCCTGCGGCCTATCAACGCCGAGAACCTCAAGAAGGCCCACGCGACGCTGGAAAGCGGCAAGGCCAAGGGCAAGATCGTGCTCGAGGGCTTTTAAGGTCGTAAGGTATTCTAGATAAGAAACCGCCGGAGCCTATACTGGCCCCGGCGGCTTCTTTCGTCAGCGGACGTTCTTGACGAAGGACGTGATGGTTTCCGCGCAGAATTCCGGCTCCTGGTGGTGAGGTCCATGTCCGGCCTGCGGAACCGTCAGGAGGTGTAGGGATTTCCACTTCTTTGTGAGCGGGAGCCAGTTTTCGATCGGGCACGCAACGTCGTGATCGCCGCTGACGACGAGTACCGGGTTGGGACCCGCAGCCAAAGCTGCCATCTCCGAACCTTCAGGATCAGGATAGATCGTGGAGCGGTCCTTTGCCTCGCTGAGTAGCTTCATGAAGACCGCCTCTGGGATCTGGGGGGAGCGGTCGGCATCCCGGCTTTCGATGCGCTCGAACGAGCGCTTTGCCGCTTCCCGGCTTCCTTCGGAGGCTGGTTCGAAGAAGAGGATGGTTTGGTCTTCGAGACCGTTGTTCGGATGCATCGCCGTTTCCATGAACAGCCGCTCGCCGCTCACTTCCGGTTTGCCCGGAGGGGCCGTGCCGATCAGTACAGTGTGGGAAACAAGTTCCGGATGGGTTGCCGTGAATTTCTGGGCGACGACGCCGCCGAGCGACCACCCGCCGATCACGACCTTCTCGAAGCCGAGAAAGTCGATGAGGTCCCTGGCGTCCTTGACCAGAGATGCCCGGTCGTAGCTTGGGTTCCCGGTTGAGGCTCCCAGCCCTGTGTAGTCGTAAATGACGACATCGAAATTCTTTGCCAGTTCGTCCAGGAACAGCGGATCCCAGGAATCCATGGTTCCACGGAAGCGGATGTTCAGCACGAGCGGCGTGCCCTTTCCGAGCCGCCTGTAGGCGATCTTCCGGTCTCCGAGTTCGGCGAATTTCGTTGGTGTCTTCGAAGCTGCTTCGGTCATGTCGGCTCTCCTTTGCTGGTTAGACAAAACACCGACTGGTGGCTCGATTATTGTAGGATGCTGTCGCTTGTTTGCTGCCGATGGTAGCAGGCCCAGACGGCCGCGGCGGGAAGGAGCCGCCGCCCCACTTCACAGAAGTCGAAGTTACGGCTCCTGCACTCCCACCGATCGATCGGTGTACGATCCGTGCCGAACGGGGGCTCTCTTCACAGTTGACTGGCGGGATAGGGGATCACGAAGACGAACGCCTTACAGGATAGCTGCCGTCCGCACCCCAAAGACTGCTTCACCAACGAATGTTCGATTTCGCAAGATCAAGCACAGAGTCCCCTCGCCCGCTTAGGACGGCTTTCGCCATCCACAGGCTGAAGCCTCCGATCTGCTCGAGTGTCACCTTGGGAGGCATTGCGAGTTCGTCGCTGTTGGTCAAGACGTCGACGACCGCCGGCCCCGGGTGTGCAAATGCCTCCCTGAGCGCATGCTCGAGATCCCCTGCCTGCTCCACCCTGATACCCATAATGCCAGCCGCATTGGCCATCGCGGCAAAGTTAGGGTTCTTGAGCTCCACGTTAGACGGCAGGAAGCCGGCGGCCTTCATCTCCATGTCGACGAAACCAAGCAAGCCGTTGTTGATGATGACGATCTTCACGGGGAGATCTAGTTGGCGCAGTGTGAGGAGATCGCCCATCAGCATTGCGAAACCGCCATCCCCGGACAGGCTTATGGTCTGACGGCCAGGAAAGGCCGCCTGCGCTCCGATGGCTTGCACCATCGCGTTCGCCATCGAACCGTGGACGAATGAACCGAGCAGGCGTCGCTTGCCGTTCATCTTGAGGTAACGCGCGGCCCAGACGGTCGGAGTGCCGACGTCGCACGTGAAGACCGCGTCGTCCTCCGCGATCTCGCTTACGAGCCTGGCGACGTATTGCGGATGGATCGGCTGCCCCTGCTTCCCCGCAACAGCCAGATCGTCGAGCCCTTCGCGGACCTCGGCATAATTGTCCAGCGCGTTCTGGAGGTGATCGTCGTCCTCCTTGAGCCGGAGCTTGGGGATCAACGCTTCAATGGTCGCACCGACGTCTCCGGTCAAGCCGAGATCGAGCGTCGTCCTTCGCCCGAGCCTCGAGCCGTCAATGTCGATCTGGATTATCTTGGCATCGCTTGGATAGAACTGCCGATAAGGAAAGTCCGTGCCCAGCATGAGAAGCGTGTCGCACTGTTTCATGGCGTGGTAGCCAGAAGCAAAGCCGATCAGTCCGGTCATGCCAACATCATATGGGTTTTCCCATTCGACATGCTCCTTTCCCCGAAGCGCGTGGACGACGGGCGCTTTCAGGACTTCCGCCAGCCTGACCACCTGGTGGTGAGCACCGGAGCAGCCCGCTCCCGCGAGGATGGTCACCCGATCCGCTGCATCGAGCAGGGACACCGCCTGGTCAATGTCGTCTGCCCTCGGCAGCACGACCGGATCGGACGGCACGACCCATCGTCCCGATGCGACGGCGTCCACCTTTTCCATCGCGACGTCACCGGGGATAACGATCACTGAGACGCCACGCTTCGAAACGGCCTGCCTTATCGCGATATCGAGCACACGCGGCATCACCTTCGGCGTCGAGACGAGTTCCGTGTAGTGGCTGCATTCCGCGAAAATCTTGTCAGGGTGCGTTTCCTGGAAATATCCGCTGCCGATCTCGACGCTCGGAATCTGAGCGGCGATGGCGAGCACCCTCGCCCCGCTGCGATGGCAATCGTAAAGGCCGTTGATGAGATGGAGGTTACCGGGACCGCAACTGCCCGCGCAGACCGCCAGTCCTCCGGTAAGCTGTGCTTCAGCACCAGCCGCGAAGGCGGCCGCCTCCTCGTGACGCATGTGGACCCACTCGATCGTACCCTTTCGACGAAGGGCGTCGCTCAGTCCGTTCAACGAATCTCCGGTAACGCCATAGACGCGTTTCACACCCGCGGCCTCGAGCGTGTCCACGATCAATTCCGCTATTGTCTGCTTTGCCATGGGACATTTCGTTCCTTGATATGAGGACACGTTGAGGTGGGACGCGCGGAAACCGCCGAAGAGCCGTCCCAGCGAATGCGCCACCGCGGCCAAACAGTCGCCGCGATTTACCCGACAATCGCGTCGCGTTTAACGTTCCCGGACAGGCTCGCCGCAACGCCCGACACCAGCACGAGGTAGATGACCTTCTCGAACCTTCAAGACCCGAGAGCTCGTCGGCATGTCAGCTGTACGCCGGGGCTCGCCGGGTTATTGTGGCTCAGTCCATACGGCCTGACGCCATCGGGTCACTGGCGGGGAAGGATTCCAGCAGCGCCTCGTCTAACAGTTCGTCCTGTTTCGACTTCGATGTCGGCGGAAGCTCCAGTGCCATGTCGGTGAACTCGGGCATGGTTTCCACCCCGTCTTGCACTTGTTCGGTCAACTCATCAATTCCACTGCGCATGATGATTCTCTCCGTTGATCTTCCACGAATAGACCGTGCTTAGAGGGACAAGTATTGAACGATCCTCTTCTCCTTTGGAGAAGGCGTTGCCGATACATTTCTTTGGTGCTTTTCGGATGTTACATCATCGGTATAGAATATCGACAACTCGACCTCGGTGCGGCGGTCGGTCCACCGCACCGACATCAGGCGTCACGCGCCTTTGGCGTAGGTGAACCGCGCGTCCTGCAGCTCAGCGAGATATGCCACGACACTAGGAACGAGGATCACTCCGGGGACGAGGTTGTTCGTCAAGTCGGCGGCGACCGCGTCCGCCGGCATTCCCGAGTTGCTCTCCTTCGAAACGATTGCGCGCGCGATAGCGTGGATGGAATCGTGGCAGGCCACGAAAACCGCGCCGCGCTTTTGGAGAGATCCAATGTTATTGTTCGTCGGACCGTAGAAGCCGTTGACGTCTTGGCGATCGTCTGCCTCCGTCGCACCCGATTTCCCGACGATGAAGTCGTTGCGTTTGCTCTTGGAACCCGCCATCTCTGCGAGGTCGTATTTGTCCCACATCGCCTGACTGAACAGGCTGTGATGGGCGGTGCCGTGCACGGCCGCGACCGCGACGAAGTCCTCGTTTCCGTGGGCGAACACCTGGCCGTTCATCGACTCCCGCATGAGGTTGAGCCAAGCGGCGGAGATGTCCGACGCCTCCCAGGCCTGCCGGGGCCCGCCATCGTAGCCGAGAAGGACGGCGGACGCCTCGTGATCCCAGAGGTCCTTGCGGTCCGCCATGAAAGGCACGGAGGTAAAATCACGGCGGCGCGGCGCGTTTGCCAGCTTGGCCGAGAGGTCCCGGAGCTTCCGGCCGCCTTGCGAGGCGGCCGAGGAGGAATTCTTCTGTTTCGCGGATACCGGAGAGGCTACCGCTGTGACTGCAGCCACCGCGGAAGCGCCGAGCGTACCGAGCGCAAACCGACGGGAGGTTGGCTTATCGAGTGCGAACATCTATTGTCTCCCTTCAGTAGCTGTAGACGTTCGCGGCGCGACCGACGACGCCATCGAGGAACTTGGTCATCGTCCCGACTGTCGCCTGGTCCTTGATGCCATAGCCGTCGACAAGCGTGGCGACGTTCGGGTAGCCCACCCAGGTGCGGTTGTACTCGTCTTCCCAGACCAGCACGCGAAGCGGCAGGTCGATGCCGATAGACTGGTCAGCTTGCATTAGCTTGGTGCCGATCTTTGGATTGCCGAAAACGAGGACCGTCGTCGGGCGCAGTTTCTCGCCGACGGAAGTTGCGTTTTCCGCATGGTCGAACGTTGCGAACAGCGGGACTTTCTTGGAGGCCAGGTCGTTCTTGATGCGCGCGATCGTCTCCGCCGCACCAAACTTGCTTTCCTGCGCGACGATATTCTGCGGATTGACCGCCGCGCCGAGATCGGCACGGTAGGCGGCCGCGATATTTCGGGCGAGAACCGTAAGATCAACGCCTTCCTTGTCGGTGAGCAGCGTCACGCAGACCAATTCATAGGAAGCGGTGAAGCGGCTGAGGTACGAGCTGAAGCCCGGGGAGTTGCCCTTTACTTCCATGAAGCCAGGATGGTTGGTGAACTCCCAGCCCGCCATCGCCGGCACAACAGTACCGTTCGCCAGCTTCGTGGGCATGTAGATGACGTCACGATCTGCGATGTCCTTGATCAGAACCGAGCCGGCCAACGCGATATCCCATTTGCTGATATCTTCGGCAGACGACCAGATGTTGCCGAAGCCGAACAGGTTGTCCGAGAGGTCTGCGTCAACAGGGACCATGTGTCCATCGACCTCGCGGTAACCCGTAGCAGGCTCGACGGGGTTGATGAAGTCTACCTCCGCCTTGAAGTGCGAGTGCTGGTTGTCATGCTCGGGCATTTTTTCCGGTCTGTCGGTCCGGGCCTTCGTCTTCATGTCCTCGACAAACATCGTGCTCGGCAGACCGGACGCCTCGATCTGGTACTTCCAGACGTAGTCGTGGTAGCTCATGCCGCTGGCACGCTCGATCGCCATGGCGAGCAGTGTGAAGTTTGTCGCGCTCTGTGCGATCTTGGTGCCGCTTTCGAACATCAGCGGCTTGTCGCCGACAAGGCCAATCAGTTCCTTAGGCGTGTAGCGCTTGCCTTCCCCGAGTTTCTCCCGGTAGTCCGGGAGACCCGAAGAGTGCTGTAGAAGTTCCAAGAGTGTGACGTCTTTCCATGATGCCGGAAGTCCATCGACGTATTGGGAAATCCTGTCGTCGAGCTTGAGCTTGCCCTGCTCCTTGAGCTGCATAACAGCCACTGCAGTGAAAGCCTGGGTGACCGGTCCGATATTCCACATCGTCTTGGTCGACGCGAGCTCGTCACGGTCGATGCTCGTCTTGCCGTAGCCGCTTGAGCGAGGGATATAAGGTGCCTGGACGATCGCCAGCGTGAGTCCTGGCAGCTGGTTCTTCTCGATGAAGTCCGCGATCAGCTGATCGATATAGACGCCGTAGCTCTTCTGCACGGGATTACCTCTGACGATGGGTTCGTTTGCTCCGGGAATGGTATCGGCGAGAGCGGTTCCGCTCATCAGGGCAGCGATACCGAGCGCCATGAGAAATCTGACCTTCATGAATGTTTCTTTCGTTTTTGATAAAATCGACGGACCGCCGAATGCTTGTGAACCGCGGGCTCTGAGACCTCGGGTTCGGCGCTTGACGAAGGAAAATTCTCGCGGAAGCTCTTTTTTAGATTGTATTATCCAGCCTTCGTGGAAATGCGGAAAATCTTGGCTCTGGGCTCCATCCGGTCGCCCGCCGCTTCAAACCGCGCGACCACAGTAACGGTGTCGTGAGGTGATCGACGCAGCGGATTAGTACAAGAAATTCGCTGTCAGCTCCGACATGATTTCCGTCGTAGCTCGTCAGCAGACAAAACATCAGATTTTTGTCGAGTGCGCATTTCGGGCGCGCGAGCGGCCACGAGGCTCCCTTTGCGGCTCGATATGTCACCATTCCGGCAGACGATGCTCGCGCCGAGCGTAAAGCGTCGGAAAGAGCATACCGCGAGGTAAGATATCTCGATGATGCAGGTAATACCAACGGGTTATATGAGCGAAACCTGTATAGAATACCACGCCTTCGCTCGGGTCATTATCCTTCCCTCAATGACGAGTTCAACCGCATTCGTCACAACAGAGAGGTGAATTGCATGTCCCTGAATCCGATACGTAACAGGCTCTTCCTTCCCGCCGCTCTCGCGACGGCAATGATGCTCGCACCACCGATGGCAAATGCCTCCGAAAGCTGGTTTCCCGATCTCATTTTTCCGGGAAAAGCAACAGCGCCCAGCACTAAGGCCGACGGGGCGGTCACGGGTTCGATTCCTCGCGCCGCCCGTCAGATCAAGCAGACTGATAGGTCCATGACAACACGCAAACGCACGATCGGCGGCGATATGCCGAGTGAGAGGGAGATCGAGCAATGAAGACGTACCTCCCGCAGCGACGCAATGGCGCTGTCGCTCGAACCGCAGTTAGAGGGTTGCCCAGCTTTCATGCTGTTGTCGGCATCTATTTTTTCGGTACGGGTGTACTCGCGCTCGTACTGGCGCTAAGCCACTGATGACGGCAAACAGCTGTTCTGATACGTTGGCGCGTCCTCGATCCTGCGGCAACACTCCACTCTTTCGAGCAACGACCAGTCCCTAAGACTTCAGATCAAAGCTCAAGCTTGCTACCCGACCCAAGACCGCTCTCAAGGCCGACGCGTCTTCAACTCCAAACGACTTCTCGTAAGCGGTTTGAGCTTGGTGCCACAGATCGTCCGAATCTTTGAGCTTTTGCTCGCCGAGTGAAGTGAGCCTTACTACTCGGCCACGCTTGTCGGCTGGGTTCTGTTGTACACATACGAGGCCGTCTCGTATCAACGGCTTCAGATTGTGCGTCAGAGCCGATCTGTCGAGCACCAACATATCCGCGAGCTCCTTGACACTCGGCCCGTTTGCCCGCGCGATGTGCACCAATATTGACCGTTGAGTGGATCGGAGCCCTGTCGGCGCAAGCACGCTATCGAACATATTCGTCACGTGCCTCGTGGCCTTACGCAATGCAGTCGCGTGGCAGATGCCCGAAGGGATTAATCCGTGCCCTTCCATTTATAGCTCCTCAGCAGCCTACGTTTCGATCATATAACTTGACTAATAGGTGCATATGCCACTATCTGCAATACGTGCATATGCACTCTTTGTCTTTCCATTCATCGGTACTCCCCATGAAAGTCGCTCAATCCGCCAGGTGGTCGAACCTTTTGATCCTACTGTGCGTGTCAGTCCCCTCCTTTATGATCAACCTCGACTCCAACATCGTCGCAGTCTCGCTGACATCGATATCGTCGTCGCTGCACGCTGACTTCACGGCCATTGAATGGGTTATCAGCGCATACACGCTTACATTTGCAGCGCTGGTATTGCCCGCTGGGACACTTGCCGATCGCTTCGGTCGCAAGCGAATGCTGCTGATTGGGCTGTTTACCTTCACCATTGCATCGTTGGTGTGCGGGGCGGCTCCAAATGCGACAGTCCTGAACATAGCAAGGGCTGTGCAAGGGATCGGGGCAGCGCTCCAGCTTAGCGCAGCACTCTCAATACTGTCCTTCGAATTTCGCGGTCCTGCAAGAGCAAAGGCGTTTGCATTTTGGGGAACAGTTATCGGTATAGCAATCACGATGGGACCGATATTCGGCGGACTGATCACTCAGGAACTCGGATGGCAGTGGGCATTTTACCTAAACCTCCCCGTGGGGGCGACCATGATAGTTCTGACGACATTGTTCGTCGCTGAATCCCGGGATCCGCTCGCCGTAAAAATAGACGTCTTAGGCGTCGTGACGTTCGCGGCATCGTTGGGTCTTTTGACGATCGCGCTTATCTCTGGAAATCATGATGGATGGTCGAGCTATAAGATAATCGCAGAATTTGCCGCAGCATCCTTGTTTTTCGCAGCGTTTATCCTCGTCGAATCCAAGCAGACACGACCGATGCTCGATCTGTCGTTCTTCAAAAAGCAGACGTACATCGGAGCGAACATCGCTGGCCTCGCTTACGCAGTCACACTGCTCACAATGCTCACATACCTGCCTCTCCTCTTCCAAAGCGAACTCACTCTAACGCCTCAGGAAGCTGGGCTTTACATGCTCCCAATCGCCGTTCCGATGTTCGCGGTTCCAAGATTTGTCTCGCGTTACCTCTCCCATCGGGTCTCAGGTCGCGTCTTGATCACTACGGGACTGGCGCTTAGCGCGATTGGACTCTTCGTCTTGAGCTTGGCCGCGCAGCAGGCTCTCTACACCGCGCTCCTGCCTGGAATGCTGGTCGTAGGGATCAGCGCGGGCTTCCTGAATGGCGAGACCGCAAAAGTTGCCATGTCCGTCATCCCTCCCGAGAGAGCTGGCATGGCGGCTGGCGTAGGCGGTACGATTCGGTTTGCTGGGATCGTCACCGGGTTTGCCGGACTCGGAGCCGTCCTCTTCCAAACGGTGAGCAGCAAATTCAGCGAATTCATCGGCAGCGCATTGGACGCCAGCCAGCGTTTCGCCGTTCAGGGAATTGTTGTCGGTAAAGGCGCGCCACCGGAATGGAACATGCCTGCTAACGTAGCGACAGAGATCGTTGGAACGGGTTACTCGATGATATTTCTAACTGCTTCGATCTTGGCGCTTGCTGCCGCAGTGGCTACTTGGGTGCTTGTGAAATCAGCTGACACGATGCCCCACACACATGGCCCGACGAGCGCCGCCCTGCTCCCCGTCGCAGACTGATAATTGATGCAGGGCCCCAGCTCGAAAGCGTGAAGTGCCGGCCATTCTTGCCGGCACTTCGTTAGCGGCCTTAGTTGCCTAACCACTGATACTCAGCGATGGCCGCCTTGCCTGTCCGCTTGTCATAGAGACATATCATGTTGACCCGCGACTTTGACTTTCCGCGCCCCGTTTCGCCTCGCAACAGTATGGCGATTTTGCCCACGCTGTCGTCGAACACCACCGGAGCGGAAGCCTCTGGTGTGTTCATTCTGGACAGGCCGATGCATGTGCCATTCGCCTTTGCAAACAACGCGTTCCACGCGCTGTCGCTCGATGCAAATGCCGTGCTGAACGACGTGGCTGCCACCAATGACGCCAAGGCTGCTCTGAAAAACATACGAATCCTTTCTGACCATGAGATTCCATCCCTGCCCGTCGATAATGGCTCTTTCTGGCCGAACGACAGTGATCGGGATGGACGCTGAATGACGGGCCACCGATTGACGGCCCGCGGAAAAGTAGGGCCGCCATATTCTGAGGTCTTGTAACATTCCGATGCGATCGGGCCGCCGTGTCTGCCGATGGCGAGCGGAGATGAAGCGTCGAATTTCGGAGTATTAGAATGGATCCGCCAATTCCCTCGGCGGCAACGTCGATAAGAACTTGCAATTGGGCACCGAGCGTTCTCGACGACTGCCGTTGGCTTCGTTCGCACCATCTTAAACACGGAGATAAAAGCATGGCTATCAAGGGTGAGCTTCTAATTGAAGGCGAGAGCTTCACGGGCGCAGGCAAGCCGTTTTTTGCAGTCGAGCAGAGTACGGGCACCAAGCTCGGAGAGGCGTTCCACAGTGCGACCCCACAACAGGTTGAGCGTGCACTAGCATCCTCGTGGGCCGCGTTCCGATCGTACCGTGAGACCACATTGCACGATAGGGCCATGTTCCTCGAGCGTATTGCCGCCAACATTCTGGACCTCGGGAATGAATTGGTGGACCGGGCCAGCGCCGAGACCGGGCTTCCCAAGGGCCGGATCGAAGGCGAGCGAACGCGCACCGTTGGTCAACTGCGCCTCTTTGCAGCGGAAGTTAGAAAAGGTCGCTTCCAGGAGTTGCGCGTCGACCCAGCCGCCCCCGAACGGAAGCCTCAGCGAAGCCCGATCTCAAGTTGCGCAATGTACCATTGGGGCCTGTCGCGGTCTTCGGCTCCTCCAATTTCCCGCTGGCTTTCTCAGTCGCAGGCGGAGACACCGCGTCCGCACTCGCTGCCGGATGTCCCGTGATCGTGAAAGCTCATTCCGCTCATCCCGGCACCTCAGAGCTTGTTGGTCGGGCAATCCAGAAGGCGGTTGCCGACTCCTCTTTTGCGCCGGGCGTCTTTAGCCTGCTGTTCGATGCCGGATTCGAAGTCGGCCAAGCGCTTGTGGCGGACGCTCGCATCCGAGCAGTCGGTTTCACTGGCTCCCGACGCGGGGGCTTAGCCCTGTTGGACATCGCCAACCGACGCAAGCAGCCGATCCCCGTTTACGCCGAAATGAGCAGTATCAATCCGGTGATTATCTTCCCGTCTGCGATGGCACAGCGGGGAGCTGAGATTGCAAAAGACTTCATCAGCTCTTTGACCCTCGGAGCTGGTCAGTTCTGCACAAATCCTGGCTTGATCCTCGTCGTCGAGGGACAGGGCGTCGATGAATTCACGGCAGCAGCCGCATCATTCATAGCGAAGGCCGCTGCACAGACCATGTTGACTGCGGGCATTTGCGACGCCTTCAGACATGGCTCCGCGAAGATGGAATCCAAAACCGGCGTCGACGTCGTTGGCCGTGGCGAATTAGGCACCGCTCTGGAAGGCCAGGCCATCCTTTTCTCCACGACGGGATCAGCTTTGCTGGGCGACACCGAGCTGCAAGATGAAATATTCGGTGCGGCAAGCCTACTGGTGAAGTGCGTCGATCAAGCGGAGCTGGCACGCGTTCTCGACTCTCTTGAAGGACAACTTACCGTCGCCCTGCACATGGATGAGGCCGATTCAACGATTGCGCAGGCACTTATCCCAACGCTTGAGCTATTAGCGGGGCGACTGCTCGTGAACGGATTCGCTACTGGTGTCGAGGTGTCCCCAGCCATGGTGCATGGCGGCCCCTTCCCCGCCACTTCAGACGGCAGGTCTACCTCTGTCGGCACTATGGCCGTCTATCGGTTTTTGCGGCCTGTTTGTTACCAGGATTTTCCGCCGGCGCTGACGCCGGCTGCCTTCAGTGGTAACGAATAGGAGGCTCTCCTTGCCGGCGGGCCGTCACCTCACCTCCTTCGAGGGGTGCGGCGACGGAATAGTTGTGTCTAGTGTCCCGCGGGCAACGAGGCCAGTTTACAACGTGGATATGGCGAACTCGCTCGGACTTAACTACCAAGACAAGCAGTGTTTGGTGATCAATTATTGTATTGGGCGCTGATGGATCGAGTGAACCGTACAGGACTAGGAGTGTACGCCAAGAATGAACGTTTTCGATCTATTCGACGAAAGCCAACGGCCTAAAGCACCCGCCATCAGCGGAGCGACCGAAGTGCATCGTTCCGCCGGGCGCAAGCTCGCCATGATCCACAATATGCACCTTTCGGCGCTCGACGAGACGAAGGCGATGATGGACCGCGTTCAGGACGGCGAAGACGCTGCAAAGAATCTCGCTGAGCACGTCACATCGCTACATTTGTGGGAGAATTATCGCAGGTTTGGCAATCTCTGCGGTCGTGAATGCCAATTTCTCGATTTCCATCACACGTCCGAGGACACCGAGATTTTTCCGGCAATCGCACAGAGTGGCAATGAGGGACTAAGACGGGTGATTGCGCGTCTCACCCAAGAACATTCGGTCATTCACCAACTCCTGGAAACGCTCGCGAACAATGTCGGCGATCTTTGGTCCGATCCCAACGCAACAAATTTCGCGCGAGCGCGGGATACATTCGAGGTGCTAGACAAGGCGATCCGATCGCACTTTGGCTATGAGCAAACAGAGCTCCAGGAGGCAATCGGATACTACAACGTCTTGTGAGGGCCCATTTGCGGCTCAATCCGTCAATCAACGCGGTGGGTCGCCCAGCATTTCAAATTTCTCAGAGCGAGCGCGGTGCCTGAGCCGGACAACAAACATCCGGTCAGAGGAAGTTGCCGTGCGATCCAGGCAAGGTGTGCTCGTGTGCTTGCTTTGCCTATCGACAAGCAAGTCTGTCGGCACCAGCTGGCGACGCGGTGCGCGAGGTTTTCAGAGAGTGCACGCACGTGCTGAAAGTGCTTCGCGGCTCGAAAGCACGATCCCCCGTCGATGCCTCCAAAGGAATAGAGAAGGATCCGGTGTTGCCGTCATCACGGTAGCGATCTGTTCCCGGAGGCATGCCATCGAACCGACCGGAGCTATCCTGATCGCCGAGCGATTGAGCGACCGCAAGCGCTGGAAGCAACACAAAAAGTGCGGTAAGTGTCGGTGTGCGCATGGCAACGTACCCTTTCAAGGTTGAGGTAGGTGCCAATTTAGTCCGCTTCTATACCTGTCGATTGTATCATCCTGCCAACTCTGTGGTTTCCCGTCTGGCCGTAATCTGGCGGCGAAATATGGTTGGACAACCGGGAAATTAGATAGGAACGCGGCAAGCTTTTTGCCGCTAATCCGGACTGTAACAGGGCAGACGCGTTGGTCCTTCGCCAGAGGCGCACAAGCGATCGCAGCGAGGCGCGTCTAGCTCAAGGCACGGGATAATTCCGGGAGATCGAGAAAGGGCCACGGAGCGCGAAATGTATCCACGGCCCTTTTATTTGTTGGCCCGACGCTACTTCGCTACGGCCTGAAGCCTGAGTTCCTCCGTGCCGACGGCGACATTGACGCCCTGTTCGGACTGTACTGAAACCGGCTGCAATGCGATTGATTTGCCTTGACCACCGCCTAGCACGTTTGCGCCAAGACCAACGCCGATGGTAGCGTCGGCGTCGATACCGACATAGTCGCCCGTCAGCGCGCCGGCACCGAGGCTTGTCGCTTCGTAGACGAACCAAACGAGGGACGCTTCGCGGATTTGGCCGATTTCCAGGCCAAACTTCGCGATTGTTCCCCGGTAGTGCTCCGGTGCACCTGTGGTCGGCTTGAACGTGCAGTCGACGTCCTGTTGCGCGATGAGTATCTTACCGATCCCTGCGGAGACGTCGCATGTCAGGGTGCCGGCTTGGATGCGTGCGGCAGAGGCTGGGTACACAGACGAGACAAGGGTCGCCGCGACGATTGCTATTACTTTTCTGTTCACTGGAATCTCCTTTGTTTGCAGAGACACAGTTGCCCAACTCGTATGGCGTAGATTGTACGAATTGGCCTTGTGGTTGTCCGACCGCAAAGAGCGGTCCTTGACCACTGTGCGGGATCGGCCGGCCGAGCCTGGCTTTCCCTTGGGATGAAAAGCCCCTCGCCGCGATATTTTGCGGCCAGACATGTTTCGGGATCATTTGCCACGGCACCGAAATACGCACCGAATAGTACAATATCGCCCTAGCAGCCATCTCTAAGGATTTTCACAGGTAATCCACCCCTGGTCTCTAGCGACCAGACCATTCTCCGGAGGAATCCCATGGCAACTACAATCGCACCTAAACTCTCTCGCCGAGGCTTTTGCCTTTGCTGCATCGGCGTCGCGTCCGTAGGCCTCGCAGGCGGCTGGCTCTCGCCACGCGAAGCCTACGCAGAAGCGCACCAGCTCGTCGGAATGATCCGTGGTGCCGCGGCCAAGGCTGACATAGCGACCCACAAACTTCGCGGCGGCGTCTACGTCTTGGAAGGCTCCGGTGGAAACATCGCCGTGTTTGTCGGAAAGGATGGCAAGGTGATGATCGACGCCGGTATCACTGCAACTCGGCCGAAGATCGTCCAGGCGCTCAACGCCCTCGGCTCGCAGCCCGTCACCAACCTCATCAATACTCACTGGCATTTCGATCATGCCGATGGAAACGAGTGGGTGCAGGCTCAAGGCGCAACCATCATGGCGCACGCGAACACCAAGAAGCGCTTGATGGAGACCCAGCGAGTTGCAGACTGGGACTTCACCTTCCCACCCTCACCGGCGGGCGCTATTCCGACGGAGGTATTTTCAGCCGACAATGAGGTCGAACTGCAAGGATGCAAGCTTCATCTGGTCTGCTACGAAGCGGCTCACACTGACAGCGACGTCGGTGTTCACTTCGTTGATCAGAACATCCTGCATACCGGCGACACCTATTGGAATGGGATCTATCCTTTCATCGACTATTCGACCGGCGGCAGCATCGACGGGAAAATTGCTGCCTGCAAGAAGAGCCTCGGGATGATCGACGACAAGACCATCGTCGTTCCTGGTCACGGCGCGCCAGTGAGCAATAGAGCTGAACTCAAGGCGTTCCATGACATGCTTGTTGCGATACGTGACAATGTCGCGAAACTGAAGAAGCAAGGAATGTCTGTCGGAGAGGTCGTTGCCGCGAAGCCGACTGCGGCGTTCGACAAGAAGTGGGGGCAGTTCGTTATCACCCCCGGCCTGTTTACAGAGCTCGTGTACGAGGGCGTCTGACCGGTCATAGCGACAATGGCCCCGTAGCTCGGATTTGCAGTCAAGCATGTTCGGGCATCGAGGTGCGGGTTGACGATCCAAACGCATCGGCTCACGGCACGGCAGTGCCACAATATCACGTCTCATCTAACGGGGACGGTGGCAATGCCGCCGTCCCCGTTGACTATCTCTGGATTAGGTCAGATCGCCAGTTGCTCATAGGAAGAGGAAAGAACGGCCTCGTTTCCGCGATCATCCGAGTTCAGGTAAGTTCCTCAGCTCGATCCGGAACCCTCGATAGACCTACCGCACATAGAACGTCAGACTACCGTCGGCGGATTGGTACGCATTGATCACGTCTCGTAGAGCGACACCTTTCTGCTTCAGCCTATCCAGAAGGGCATCGTTGTCATGGATTGCCGATCGCATACGCTGAACCTCTTCGGGCGGGCGGTCTGGAATGCCGAGCGGGCCGTCTGTTCTATCGTTGAGAGTCAGGCGATTGTGAACATATTCGATATCAAACTGACCACTAAATGCTCGCAGCGTTGTCTCAATCGCGGCAGCAGAATTTGGCTGAAGGCTCTCCGCTCTTGCTGCGGTGGTTCCGTGAACTGCCCCTACGACCAAAATGGCTGTCATGAATGTGCGAAGATGCATGGTGACCTCAATTACTCTCTCGTTACGGGCGTTGCATCACCCGCATTCTCGGGTGAGGCCCGAGAAATACTTAATTCGAATTTGGACACGCACATTGTAGGATTACGTCACCAAGCCATCGATTGACCGGCAGCACGGTAGGCATAGAGGTGTCACGCGCCTTCAGCTACCGCGACCGTTTGCGCCACTGCCAAGGCTCGTCCTTCCAACCGCAGTTGCACAAGATGACAATGTTAGTCTTCTCTAAATCGGGGTACAGGCCTCCGCGCGGATCGCATCAAGAGTTGGCTTGCCGATTTCACTATGTTTACTTCACACCCAATTCGACGCCCTTGGCGGCGCGCGGTTTCCCAAGTGCGTCCTTCAACCAGCATTCTGACTTCTTGGGAACGTAGGAAAACGCCTTGCACGAGTTGTCCCCAATGCACTCCGTGAAGCATTGCAAATAATTGCTACCCTTTAGACGCTTGTAGTCCCCACCAGGCAGGTCCATCCCGGAATAGCTGGTGAAGTCGGACATTATGACGTTGGCCGCCTTGCTCGATGCGTACGATGCAACCGCGTCGCCGTTTCTGATGAGGGCGACGACGTTGTTTTTGAGGAAGCAGACGCCGTACTTGGTGTTGTAGGTAATCGCCTTGCACTGACCGTCGCCTTCGCAGGTCGCGTGGCACTCTGAAAAGGTGACGTCTTTCACCGCGCGGTAGTCGAAACCGATCGCGTCATAGCCGCGGGCGTCAATCAAAGACGCGGTGATCGACGGTGGCGGTGAACTGGTGGGCATCTCGGCAGGCTTTACCGAGGCCTCGGCATCCGGCTTCCCGTAGCATAGGACCTGGAAGACCGAGGGGGTGATCTTGTCGGCCAGATCCGCCGTTGACAGCGCCGGCAGGTCCTTGTCGGCGTCGCCCGACTGGGCGGATATGCCCTGTGACTGGAGGAAAAGATCGGCTACCGATGCGCGGATGGCGAAATTCACGTTCTGAGCCGTGATCCCGATCGCATCTGCCGTTTGCTTCGAGAGTGTGGCACTCTTGATCCCCATCAGAAATCCGGCTCGGTCCACGACAGGACCGCCCGAATTGCCGGGCTGGATCGGCGTCGAAATCTGAAGATATCGAGTGTCGTTCCTCAACCCGGCAAGCGCATTGACGTTGCCCGTCGTGACCTTCACGGAGTCGGCGAGCAGCGTGGCTAGCGGATAGCCGATAGCGACGAGGTCTTCGCCGAGCCGGGTCGGCGCGCGACGGAAAACGATCGGCTTCAGAGCTTCAGGGTTGGTGACCTTCAGCAAGGCAAGATCGTTGGTCTCGTCAACGCGGGGGTCGGCCGCATCACCCTTCCCTTTGACCTCGACCCTCTGGCAACCTTCGACGACATGGGCGTTGGTCAATACCCAGCCATCTGATGTCACAGCGAAACCCGTTCCCGAAGACGTCGGGCTTTCTGCGAGGCAATTAAAACCGAGAGAAGCCGAGAAAAGACCGGCGAGAAGAAGGCGGGATACTGATGACATTGAAATTTCCCCAGACGCCAGACAGTAAAACGTTCCCGCAGGTCCACGCAACCCAGTATTGAAATCAGCGTTAAGTTAAGGGGCTGTCCCACGCCGTGTCGACGTGGGGGTCATAGCTTGGCGCTGCTCGTCACCCGCAGCCTATCGCTTGGACTTCCCACGTCGTCGATCCAAGGCTTGAACTGCCGTCGCGATCTGCGGATCATTTACTGGCCTCAAGTCAGCGGAGGCTGCCCAGTCGGGCGGGTCGACTAATCGCCAAGTCTTGTAAGTGCCAGGCACGGGGACAGCGGCAAGCGCATCTTTGAGCACACCGTCGTCACCGTAAACGTCCATCAGCACGGACGGATTGCCGTAGTATGGATGAGCGGCGGTGATTGCCCCTGCCCCGACCACCCACGCCACGGTGTTTTCCCAGGTCGTGCGCCGAATCCAGAAACCCGGGCCGCCGGCGTTCACCAGCATCTCGAAGACGTTCAACGGACTCTCGGCCACGAGCGATCGCCTCTTTTAGTTGAACTCCCGAAGGTTCAAGTCCTTGCGGGCCTCACGCAGATCGATCTTCGCCTGGATGCCATGCTTCGCGAGAAGATGAAGAAGGTTTGCTCCGGAAATCAGAGTAATCGGCTTCCCCGAGGCGAACTTGTGAGCGTCCGGGCCGTAATCGGCAGTCGTTACGAGGAGTCCCTTCGAGGCACCTTCGTTGAGAACAGTGCCATACAGATCGCGTACTGCCGAGACACCGACGGTCCGAGTATAGCGCTTGGCTTGGATCACGATCTTGCCGCCGCTGATCGGATCGGGGTCGAAGGCGATCGCGTCCACGCCGCCGTCGCTGCTCGCCTGGGTGACGCGAACCTCGCCTCCCCGCGACGCGAACTCCTTCTCGAAAAGTTCGCGGACCAAATGCTCGAAGTCCTCCCAGCTCATGGACGCGAGGTTGGTTTCGTTACTGACGGCACCCACCGTCGCCCTTCCCTCCACAAAGCGCCTGTCGTTTCGATCCATCTCCATGACAGGCGGAATGGGCGCAAGCGCCGACAACGTAGAAGCCGAGACGCCCTTCAAGCTCTTGAAGCAGCTCTTGGGGTCGACACGTGCGAGATCGATAGCCATGAACTCGCCTCTACCGACGAGAACAGACATGATGCACGCGCGGACGTCTTTTCCGGTGCTGCGGTCGACATATGTCGAGAAGCCGTTGAACAGGACGCGTTCGATATTCCCGAATTCGTCGGCCTCGAAAACTTCATGAATCGTGCGAAGGCAAATCTGATAGCAGGCGGAATCGAAGTTCGCCTTCTGCTCCTTCTCGGTGATGTAGGTTTCCTTCATCTCCCCTGTCGCCTGAACAAAGCGGACGGCCTTGAGCCGAGGCATGTTGTCGGGTGATGGCAGTTCGTATTCGACCATCAGCGTCTTGTCGGAGGCAAGGTAGTCGATGGAAAACGATTGCTCGAAAAGGTCGCCGTAGTCCGAATTGTCGAGGACGAGCGACGCGTGTTCGATGACAGCTTGCGGGTCACCTGTCGGCACCGCCTGGGAAAGGGCATCTACCTTGGCGTTGGCGAACGCTTGGTTGTCAATGAATTCTTGTTTTAGCTGAGCCTGCTGCCGCTCGAAATCACGCTTCCTGTTCCCCCATTCGATCAGCCGACGATCAACGCTCTCTTGGTCGGCGGTGTCCTTGGCTCTCCACTCGGCATAAGCCCGTTCGAAAGCCTCCCGTGCGTCGGCGAGAATGAGCTTCTTGCGCCCGAAGAGCCCTTGGAAAAATCCTATACGGGGAGGATGAAAGACCGGCTCTTCGTAGCGCATCCGGTCAGGCTTGCTATCCGTGAACCATTTCGTCTGTTTCCATTCCGAGAAATCCTTGAGGTTTTCCCAGTTGACGCGGTCGTCCACGCGAAGGGTGTGAGCCAAGATGGTGGACAAAGCATCGATCCGGAGCCCCGCATCGATCGTCGCCTGGTCTGCGGCGTCCTTGCCAGCGAGCAAAGCGGACTTTCTCAGGTGTTCAGCGTAACGCTTGTCCCAATCGGACATCAACGCATCGACCTTGCTCTGCAGCATGAAGAGCTCTGCCGCGCTGACCTCTTTGTGGAGATCCAACACCTTGTGCCTGAAGTCGATGGAATATCGAAGGACACGTTGACCGTTGGCACTGTATTTGGCACGGAGCTCGCCCGCCGCGATATTCTTTAAGTTCGTAGAAGAAAAATTTATTGTCACGTCCGCCTCCAGCCTTATTCGCAAACTGCTACACCTGAGATTGCAGCGCAAGCGTCGGCCGGCGGCAAATTTGGGGTCAAGCGGATATGACGACAGGTTTTGTGGATGCGGAAAGCAAAGTAGCTCTCGTCGGCGATTGACGGCCTGAGAGACCCAGCCCCCGTGGCGGGACGCCGGGGAACGGGACCGAAAAGAAGCGCGGAAGGCTTGCATCGACTTGAACTAAACCGCTTCAACTGCTCAAAAGCATCAAGCACTTTCGGGGTAACCATGCATCGCTACATCTTTCTGGCTTTGATGGGCTGGGCATTTCCGACCTTGGCCGCCGACATCGTACGGGAACCATCTCAGAACGGGGTCGACATCGTTTCCGTTCGGGGAACCTTTGCGGAAGGTGATGATGCGCAGTTCAGGAAGCTGGCTGCAACCATCGACCGGGCCGTGGTTGTCTTGGACAGTGGCGGCGGCAACCTGCAAGCTGGCCTAGAAATCGGCAGAGCCATAAAGCTGCGGGGTTTCGCAACGGCAGTTCCGCCGAGCTCCCTCTGCGCTTCGGCCTGCGCTCTCGCCTGGCTAGCTGGATCGCCTCGTCTCCTCGACGCGACATCCAAGCTCGGCTTTCACGCTGCCTATCGAATTGTCGATGGCAAGGCATCGGAATCCGGATCGGCGAACGCGGTTGTCGGCGCGTACCTCAACCAGCTCGGAATGAGCGAAAAGGCGGTTATCTACGTCACTTCCGCGCCGCCGGAGGGTATTGAGTGGCTGACCTCGGATACAGCCGATCAGGTCGGCATACCGTTCGAGGCCATCAAGGCGCAATCGCCCGGCATCGAGCAGCAGCAGCCCGAAACGCGCGATCCGATGTCGACGGTCGCAGCGTTTTACGCCGCATTGGCGAGCGCAGACGGCGAAGCCGCGGCCTCACTCGTGGTGCCCGAGAAACGCGGGAAAGGCCCGTTCAACGAAGCCTCGATCCACGCATTTTTCGGTTCGATGTCGGCTCCGCTCAGGCTGACCGGAACGACACTACGTGGCGACAGCCAGGTTCGGGTGTCCTACACCTACGAGACCGACAAAGGCCGCCGATGCAAAGGACGTGCGGATGTTGAAACAGTCTACCTCTACGGCCGCACCCTGATTTCGCGCATCAAGGCTTTGGACGGCTGCTGAAGACGGTCGACGGCATTGTGCCGACGGCATTGCGTCGCACGTTTTCTGGAGCCCACCTCATTACCTAAAAGTAATTGACCGTTTCCGGTTTCCGCCCCTTGCGGCCAACGCAAATCCGCAGAACACTTTATTCAGAAGCCGCTCGCGGCAATTACCCGATCAATCACGATCCGACTGGCCAGTAGTCCTGGCCGGAACGGTATCGCATGTTCAGCAGGAAACTCGATGACCGCTTACGATCTCTACCGTCTCTCGCGCTACAGCAAACCGGATTTCAAAGCGCGGCAGCCCGAACACACTGATCCCAACCGTATCATTGCTTCCAACCTTTTCGCCCGTCCCGTCTTCGTTGGACCGGACGCGGCGATCGAAATCGACGGCAACACTGTCCAAGGATTCATCAACGGCGTCCCCTCCGCCCTTGGAGGCCAGCTCGCCAGGCTGATCGAACACTACAGGGAACGTATCGTCGATGCATTTTCGACCTTCATCGACAACGGCGCGCAGAAGATCGTAATCGCCGGCACATGGCATCACATCGACTTCGATGCGGCCCCAAGATTCGAGGGCTGCTTGACCCACATCGTTGGCAAGGACGGGTCTGTGACCACGAAGCTCTACGATGAACGCGTGTTCGATTGGGACGAAACGCCAAACCGAATTGGCTATGGTTTCACGACGTCGATGTTTGGACACTTGGCATATCTCGCCGAAGAGCTCAACGATATGGCCGACCACGAGGTCTGCAAGTCGCGGGGACGATACATGGGCGCGAGCGGACTTCCTGCTGTCGGCGGAATGATATGGTCCACCAACGACAACGGCATGCGAAGCCCTGTACTTTATTCCCCGGGGACGTGCACGTCCGAGGTCGAGTTCGAGCTCGACGAGGAAGAAGAAGAATATCGCGCTGGCCAGGGGATAATCGGCGACGGCACGTTGGCAACCGCTGTCGCCTCGAAGCTCGATGACCTCAAGAAGGAGCAAGGCTGGTTTCGTGGGAAGGATGTCGACAGGGCATCTCATCGACCGCGCAAGTTCAAGCTTTGGGAAGCCGCGGATGCGATCGATGCCATCGGCTATTGGGTGCAGACGCGAAGCGGCGAAACCGTAACGCACTCCGAGTTCCGACTCTTCGGCGGCGTGCCGGAGTGGAAGCACGAGGTCCTGGAAAAGGCAGCCGAAGCGGAAACCGACGAATACCTCGGCAACCTTTATGCGAGCGACTGGGTCTATGACCCTACGCACGGAGAGCCAGATCGTGAAATTCGTCTTCTGGCCCTGGGACCGATTCCAAGCCTCTCGTCCCTGCCGCTCTGAAGCCGACGGGTGTGATCGCGATCGCCGAGGCAATCAGCCGTGGGGCGAGGCGATCGCACCTCGCCGCAACGCACTGCCCAAACTGCTTTTCAAATTTCAAATTTAGGGGCTTGAGCGTCGCGAAAATCCAGATGACCATGGATACATCAGCCCGTTGGGACAGCGTCTCAACTCAAGGAAAATCAGATATCCATGCTTTATCAACCTGTTCGCGGGAACGCGGAGGCTATTGGCTTCTGCGAGCTCCATAATGCCGACTGCACGAAAATCCTGCCCGAAATCCCCGATGGCTCGGTCGACCTGATCGTTACGAGTCCGCCCTACAATGTCGGCAAGCCGTATGAAACGCGCTCGGCACTGGACACCTACGTCGATTATCAGACAAGCATCATCGAGGAATGCTTCCGCGTCCTCAGCGCCAACGGTTCAATCTGCTGGCAGGTGGGAAACTGGGTCGACGCCTCGGAAATCATACCGCTCGATAGCATCGTCATTCCCATCTTCCGCCGCTTGGGGATGAAAATCAGAAGTCGGGTCGTCTGGACGTTCGGTCACGGACTGCACTGCACGAAGCGGTTCTCCGGGAGGCACGAAACCATCGTTTGGGCTACGAAGTCGAACGACTACCATTTCGATCTGGACAGCATTCGCGTTCCCCAGAAATACCCCAACAAGCGGCATTACAAAGGCCCCCACAAAGGCGAGCTAAGCGGAAACCCGCTCGGGAAAAATCCGGGCGACGTCTGGGAAATCTCCAACGTGAAGAACCGGCATCCCGAAAAGACCGCCCACCCTTGTCAGTTTCCGGAAGAGCTTGTTGAGCGCCTCGTCCGCGGTCTGTCCACGCCAGGTCAGACGGTCCTCGATCCGTTCGCGGGGTCAGGCACCGTCGGCGCGGTGTGCAATCGGCTCGACCGGAAATCGGTTCTGATCGAGCGCGCGCCGGAATATGCCGAAATCATTCGCGATCGTCTCGGCGCGCCAAGGCCGGAGACGCGTCCGCAGGTGGAAGCAGATGTCTCGCTCGATCCGTCCATCGACGAATTGTTTGCGGTGGAGCGATGGCTGAAGAGCGGTGCGGAAGGCCCTGCCGGTCCGATTGGAACAGTCGCGCTTTGAAGGCAAGGGAACGACGGAAGTCCGCTTGGCATGATCGGCGGCTTCACACGTTCAAGGGCACCATCGGCTACGGAGTCTCAATCATTGACTCGACGACTAAACGGAACATAATAAGAACACCTATCAACGAGCAAGGAATATGGCGATGATCCGAAGAACACTAAGGCGCTGAGCCGGCTGCCTCGTCGTCGGTTTGGTCCGCCAGTCTTCGGGCTCTCGACGCGGCAGTTCAAGATTGCCATTAAATCCTGAAAGAGCAGACCATGTCGTGTAACTCCGCAAAACAAATAGATCAGGATTACGAGGTAGAGGCCGCCCTCGCCTTTCATGATGACGATGCCAAGGCGACGATCGCGACGCTCCTCGGAGACATCAAGCATCTCAAGATGCAGCTGGCGCTCGCCGAAGTCGCCATGAGCCGTGGCATGACACATGGATGGATACCGAAATTCGAGCGGGACGTCTGAGATGCTGGACAAGGTGCGACCTCAGCAAAAGCAGAGCCTTGAGGACGCCTTCCGAAAATGGTGGAGCGTCGAGAGACCAAGACTTGGCGACCAGGTCAGTGAATCGGTCGCGAGAACGGTGTTCAAAGCCGGGTATGCCACGGGCCGTAGACCGAACCTGGACCGCTACGTTTTTGCCGTCGGAAGATTCCGGATCACGGTCTGGGCGACCGGGCTGATAAATGCGAAGCGCATGGCCGCCGCCGAGGCGGATGTGCGCGCAGCTAGACGAGGTTGGAAGCGACCGAAGGCCGGATGGGTCTTGAAGGAAGTTTTATGAGTGACATCGACCGGAAAACATTGCAAAGTGCGCCAGTCCGGATTGCACGGAAATGCCACTGCGGAGACTGGGCCGGGTTCGGCTTCGGAAAGGGCGAAGAGCAAGAGTGGTGGTGCTGGACGCATTATCCCTACAAGACGTCAGCGAGGTTGGAAGCCGCTGAGATAGCGGCGAAGCTGGCAACCGTCGCCGCGTAAAGTCGGTTCGGACCTTGCTAAGCTAGACTAGACCTCCTGTCACAAAAAGCAAAACGGCATGTGAGATTGTTTTCGCCTACAGCGGAGGCAGGCATGCGAGGAAAGAAACTACGTGAGATCGAGGAAATCTCGGGCACCATCCGGGAGCTGGTAGTCCCGGGAATGAAACCAAAAGATTTGATCGACGCTGTTATGAAAAGGCATCCATCGACTTCCAAGAAGGAAATCGCGCGAGCGGCTTTTCTCACCGTCATTCTGTCGGCGGAATTCGATCCTGAGGATACCCAGGCATTGCACGATCTCGCTGTGGAAACCCGTGATGAACTCAAGGGAGACGCGGAGTCAGCGTCGTAGGCGCGCGCTCACGGTTGATCGGACTCCACGTCGGGCCGCACAGGCCTACTGTCCGTCGCGACCTGGAGTGCCTGACTAACCATCGCCAGGTTCATCAGCTCCGGGATTAGCACCGATCTCCACGATAAAGCCGGGATCGAACCCAGTTCTTTCACCAGGGTATCCTCGTGGATTGCTGAGCACGCGTGTCTGTCCGATGTTGTAGTCACTGCGGTTATGAAGGTGGCCGTGTATCCAGAGTGCCGGCTGCGCATCGAGGATTAGACTTTCCAGATGGGAGGCATAGCAGGCAACCACCGGATCGTCTCGGGACCATGACTGAACCGATCTGCTAGACGGCGCATGATGGGTCACCACGACAGTCGTCCGTCCCTGGCTTTCCTGAAGTGTTGAAGTGATGAAATCACGGGTCTCCTGATGCTTCCGAAAGGCATGGATCGGTTTGAATTTCCTGTAGGGTCGCTTGGTGAATTTGATCCGGCGATAGTCCTTCATCCCTTTTTCCGCGTCGGCCATAGCAAAAGCAGCCTCGCGGCCGAAAAGCCGGAAGTCGGTCCAAAGGGTTCCACCGATGAACCGCACGTTCCCGATATCCACGGCCTCGTTCTCGAGAAAATGGATATTGGGAAATCCATTCGCGAACTCGCGGGCGTCACGGATGTTTTCTTGGACAGAGCCGCCGTAAAACTCGTGATTCCCAGCCACGAAGAGGACCGGGATATCGGACGCGATAGTATCGGCCAGCCATCGAAGACTGGGTATGATGCCTTTGGTCGAGATGTCCCCCGCGCACACGACCACATCCGTCTCTTCCGGCGGTGAACGGTTGAACGGCACCCCGAATTCGAGGTGCAAATCGGACAGCAGCCATACTTTCATTGGGATCGTTCCGTTTCAAAGCGCTGACGTCCATCGCCTCGACGTCAACGGGACGTCGGAGGATTGAACCGTCTGCAAAATTCCACGCTCATCTGGATTGAAAGCGGGTCTAACTCGAAAAACAGGGCGCGTTCGCATTCCTCCCCGGAGAGCCAACCGTCGCCCAAGCGCCAACGTCTTGCGAACAGTTCGAACACCAAGCGGTGACTTTGATCCTGCAGGAAACTCAAGGCCTCGTCTGCCGTCGCGCTGTAGTGCGAATACTGCCGCGCGAACTCGACCAACCCGTCGACTTCGTTTGCGGGCAACGCCAAAATGTCCCTGATTTTCGCCGCGATCTCTTCGGGGACGCTGGCTAACGCGCGATCAAGGGCGTCGGCGAAACGCTTGTCATCCGCGAAATTCATGCCTGCCTCGAACGGGTCATCGCGCCAGAGGATCGTTTCGGCGACAGCTGTCCAGCTGCTATCCGAAATCAGTCCCAGGGTATGGAATGCCGGAAATGCCTCCGCCGCCAGGTAGGCAGGTGGACATCCATATCGAGACCGAATGTTCGCCTTCGGAAGCGATGACGTGCCTTTTGTGAGGCCCGTCTCCCCCCGTCGCCGATATCTCAGCAGTCCGGACTGGCTGGCCGCCCACACGACGGCTGTGGCTATGTCGTCCCATCGCGGAAGAACCGCCGGCAACTGGGGGTCAGAGGCTGGCTTGGCACCGTCGTCGATGAAGGTGGCCTGCCCCAACTTCACCAAGGCTTGGCAAGCTACCTGGTGAGCGGCGATAGAGAGATGTTCCCAGTTGCCGTGCGAAGCGCGCGGGAGCGTGAACTTGAACAATTCGATTGCGTGAACCGCCCAGTCCTTCGAAAGTACGGGAAGGCTTGCGGGCTGCTTTCCCACGATGATCCGGTGTCCCAAGGGCCGAAATCCGATCTCGTCGAGCGCCTCCCCCAGTGAACCAGGCAACGCAGTCTGTACCAGATTGCCTTTTGAGGATGACCGCGAGCGTTTAGCCATGAAATCCGCCCTTCTCTGCGACAACGCGATGGAGCCAGTTCGCGAGATGTCAGATTTCGACGACAAAACCCGCGTCGAATTGCCGATAGCACTCCTCCCGTGGATACCCACGTGGATTGGCGATCACTCGGGTGTCGTTCAATTGGTAATCGACGAAGTGGTGGACGTGGCCATGTATCCACAGAGTCGGGCCGCCCGGTGCCATCAAGTCCTCAAGATTCGATGCGAACGCCGTGGTTAGCAGATCAGTCTGATATTTCTTCTCGACCGACAACATGCTCGGAGCATGATGGGTGACGAAGACCACTTTCCGATCTCGGTATCTCTCGAGGACACCTTCAAGGAACCGTCGGCTTTCCTGGTGGATTTTCAGCGAATGGATCGGCCGAAAGGGCTCTTCATCGAAAGCGATTAGCCGGAAATCGTTTATAGCGGAAGCTGCGTTTTGCATTCCCTGCTGCGACCACTCCGCTCCGAACAGGTCGAAGTCGGTCCAGAGCGTCGCGCCTGCGAAGACGATCCCGTCGATCTCCACGCACCCGTTCTCGAGATAATGAATGTCTCCTCTTCGATTGTAGCGGGTCGCCGCGATGTGTGCTTTCACAATGCTGCCGTGATAGAAATCGCGGTTGCCAGCGACAAAAACGACCGGCATGTGACCGGTAATGCGATCGTCAAGCCATCGCAGGCTCGGAACGACGCCGTGAGTAAAGATGTCGCCGGCGACGACGCAGACGTCGGCATTCGGAATATCGAGTTCCGCTAGCTCGCTGACGTCAAGGTCGAGATCAGACAGAATCCACAGCTTCATCGGGTTGCCCTCTCCGCTGGCATTTGCCACCCAGGTTCATCGTCGCGTTCCGGCTCCGCGAGTTCCGTCGCCGCGAGGACCGTCCAATCCATCGACTCCAAGAACTCTGAAACCTCCGCGCCGGTCATCGACCTGCGAACAATGAGCTCGGCCGCGAGCGCCTCGATCCCTGGACGATTGTCAGCGACGATCTTCTGAGTTTCGCGCATCTTTGACGTCAGCAATCGGTCCACACGTGCCCAAAGGTGCGGGCTTCTCAGCCGGAGCCGTGATACTTCGTCGAAATCGAAGGGGTGCCGCTCGACGACAAGCGTGTCGCCGAAACCGAGGACGCCCTCAGCGAGCGTGGCAAAATAGGTCGCCTTGTTCAAATCCGAGTCCGGATAGCCGGCCGCGCCTTCGCCATGCTCGCCCACGAACTCGATCTCCGCAGCCATCCCAGCCAGAGCGATGCAAATTTCTCCGTGACAGGATCGAGCCGTCCGGCGAAGACTAGCCTGCTCAAGGCGAACGCTCCCTAAATCGACACCTCGAGTTGAGTCTCCACGGTAGCGGTCCGCGATCTTGATGGATTCGATGGTCCGGCCGAAAGCAAGGGCGACAATGGCATGGCCGACTTCATGGATCGACAGAATGGCCATTCGATCCGGCGGGACGACATGCGTTTTCGGCAAGCTCGCGAGCACATCGTCGAAGGCGACGGCACGGTTCGCCCCCCGAGCGCGGCGTCGGCTCTGTCGTGCCAGTTGCTCTATCTCTGCGCCGGACATCTGTTCGGTTTCCTCTGCAAACCGCGCTTCCTGGTTACTTGGGATGATTGTCGGGAGGTACTGTCGCAAAATGGCGAGCCGAGCCTCCGCATCCGGAAGCGCGATGGAGATGTGACGGCCGAACCTTCCCGGACGAAGGATCGCGGAGTCTATCAATTCGGGGTAGTTGGTTGTTCCGATCACAATAACGCCCGGTCTCGCAATCGCCCCGTCCAAACACTCGAGAAAGCCATTCACGACCTGGTGGGTATACGTGCGTGCGTGGCTATCTTGGTTAGACCGCGATCCGAAGCTGTCGAGCTCATCGACGAGCAGGATAGCCGGTGCTGCGGCCTGTGCAGCTCCGAAAGCTGCCCGCATGGCGGCAAGCATATCGCCTTGATGCCCTTCGCTTTGCCATCGCGCGTAGGAGCCGTGAATGAAAGGTACGCCGCACGTGATCGCAAGAGCCTGGGCGAACCGGGTCTTCCCAACGCCTGTCGGGCCGGACAGCAGCAGTCCTGGCTCGACGTCTGCCCAAGCGATCTCGCCCCGTCGATAGAGAGCAAGATCGCGTGCTAATTGAAGACCCCACTCCTTCGCCTCCCCGTAGCCATGGAGCTCCTCAAGACGCGATGAACCTGCGGTCGCCGAAAGCCTTTTACGCTCATTCCTCTCTCTGAGAAGCCTCACCGAGCGTTCGACTGGCCGCCCCTTTCGGAACGCCGCCGACCAGTCCTGAAACGGATGTCTCACAATAAATCGGGCATCGTTCAATGAGGCCTCGATCGAAAACGCCTGGAAGATCGCCGCCTGCACTAGCCGTGGATCGAGCTCATCGATAACGTGATATACGTCCGCGAAGTCTCGAATTGGATGGGGGACGTGTTTTATGTCCCGGAATATCAGCACGAGCGAGTTGGGCTCCTGTACCTTGGCTAGCAACCCTGGTGTTTTCTTTGGGTCAATGAATTGTTCGATGATTGCGTCGCGGCCGCCAGGGAAGCTTCCGGCTCTCGCTTTGCCGTTCAGCACGACATCGCAGGCCACCTCGATGGCGTCCGCCAATCCTTCAATTTCGACGACGATGGTCGCTAGAAATTTTGCATCGGCGCGATCGATGTAAGGTCTGAGTACTCGCTTGACGATGGACAGCGCCAAAGCGTGGATGAGTGTGGGCAAAGCTTCCAACTCCTTAGGCTCACGGCAATACGTTCCGAATTGCTTCGGTTGCCGATGGTCGACCGATTATCGAAATTGATGACCCCGCTCGAAAGTGGGGTTGGCGAACGTTCGCTATAACTTGGGATGGGAAGGCGCGCCGAGGCGATACCACCGGGAAAGTGTGCGAGCGATCCCGCCCTCAGGATCGAAATAGAAAAGCTCGGACGAAATAGACGCGCCACCATCGACGATAGTGGGATGACCGAATGCATTTCCAAGAAGGCAAGGAACCTCTCGCCTACCGACTTTCCAATTGTCTATCATCACCGGAATACTTGAGGGGTGCGGAAAGTCGGTCGCCGCCAAATCCGTTACGAGGGCCTGCAGTCTCGCCAGCAATATCCTGCGATTGTCGCCGAGGAATATCCCTGTTTGAGTTTCCTTCATGGTGATCTCCGCAATCCCGCATCTGATGCTTTAAAGAATCGGCACCCGTTCCAGGGCGTCTGGTGTCTTTAATTACATCTTTATTAACTTTTTTCAAGTTCTTTATTACGTATTTTACGTCTTTTTTGACTTGTCTCGAGATAACCCGTTTCTGCAGGCAATGACGACTTTGTTGACAGGCGATCTGATCCGGGCCGCGCGAGCGCTCATTGGGATGAGTCAAGTGGAACTCGCCACGAAGGCGGGAATCACCCAAAAGGCGCTGAGCGATTTTGAATTAGGAAAACGTCCGATCACCGCAAAAGCCAACGAAAAGCTCCGCCGGGTCTTCGATGAACAGAAAATTCAGTTTATCGCGGCGAACGTCGAAGCCAGCCAGCTTGAGGGGACCGGCGTGAGGTGGAAACCGTCGCAGCCGAACTCGGGAATAAAGACTATTTAGCTCGCCGACAGGTTCCGGCTGAGCGATCGCCAATGGATACGATTTTCGCCTGGTCTTTGGCGAAAACAAGCGGAAGCTCACCCATCGCCCGGATCAATTAAAAAAGACAGCCGTTTCATTAAACCTAGCGGTCTTCCCGGTTGTCGGTGCTGCGGCAAAGCAATGGAACTATGGAGAGTGCCACGAAGGCAAACGCTATTCAGCGGATAAACCTTGTTGGAAGCGGCCGCTCGCCACGCCCAGTTCAAGCGATCACATACTCGTTCGCTTGATCAACGTCTCGAATTCAAGCAACCCATAACTGGGTATCGGTCGGACACCGCCACTTGGAAATCTTTCGTATCGTCAAGTGTGCGTCCGGCCGGCTCCGCTATCAGCGACTCGGGCCTCCCAATCAGTTCCGGCAAATTGTCGACGTCGCGAGCGCCTCAGAGTGTGCAGACCGCTCTACGGTCTTGAATGGCCGAACGAAGATGCGACCAAGGCTCATGCACCAGAAGATCAATCGTCAGCGCGGAGTCCAGCTCCCCGAAGCCTCGCTTGTACTTACCTTGTGCTACGGGGGCCAAGCTCGATAGCGGCGTCTAAGAAAGCTACGTTGTAATCAGCCAGCCGGTACAAATTCGCGGCCGGAGAACTCCGGCCTGACCTTCCACCGCAAATGCCTGATCATCCAACGACTGCTCAGCCTATTCACCAACAAAAGTGTCGGGCTGGATATGTCAGCAGACGGTTCATCAAGGTTAGCTCATGACAACCTGCCGGCTCTATGAAAGGCCACCCCTCGAGTGTCCACACAGTCGGGACTCCGTCCGTCACACCCGAAAATACATGAAACAAAGACCCTGCGTTCTAAAATACCTTGGTGTGGGCCGCGATCTATGCCTGGACTCCCTCCCTAACAAGAGAACGCGCGTCAGTGGCAAAAGCGTCTAACCTACTCTCATTCTCAGAACAGGATAATGGACCGGACGAGAACCGACCTCCCACATCAATCACCAGTTCCGAGGCTAAACTACTTTTCGCTATGGAATGACCGTATGGGAGCCGGCCGAACCCCCGCGGATTCGCGACCACTGTCGTGCAGCCTATCGAATAGCTTCGTTCCCCGCTCACGCCCCCGTGGACCCAAAGGTCGGGTTGCCTTTCCATAATCAGTCCCTCAAGCGAGGAAGCAAGCGTCGGCGCTAGCGGATCATTCATGTAGCGCTCCGGCATGGACCGTAGAGACGGCGCATGGTGGGTCACAACAACGGTCGTCATGCCTTCTAAGCGAGAAAGCTGGTCCTCAATGAAGCCCCTCGCACGCTCGTGCAGACGTATTGCTTGCTGCGGACTGAAACGCTTGCGGTCTGGCTTCCCCGACGTCTTTATTTCGATGTAATCCCTACTTCGTCGCGCTTGCTCGATAGCCTCCCGTCGATCACCAAAGAGGCACAGGTCCGACCAGAGGGTCGCACCTACGAATGCGATGCCGCGAAGAATGAGAGTCCGCTCGTCGAGCAAATGCAGACCTGGAAAGCGACTCGCCTCGGCAAGGGCATCCGCTTTAACCTCGGGTATCGATCGCCCTTTGTAATCATGCGTACCGGGAACGAACACAACCGGCATTCTTGCGCAGAGGGAACGCCCGAGAAGCCGAAGCCCCGCTGCCATGCCGGCGGAGCTGACGTTACCTGCGCAAATACAGACGTCGGCCTCAGGGATGGCGGACTCATCGAGGGTCTCCACGGAAGGCTCCAAATGCAGGTCAGAAAGTATCCACGCTTTCATGATCGATTTCCTCGGCATTCCGAAGGTCAAACCTTAGCATGCGATGACGCGAAGGCGAATTGATTCGTTTGGATGCCACCGAACTAAGCTACGCCATTTTTGGCGGTTTTCAAGACATTTTTGGCGGTTTATGCGGCATATTTGACAGCTCATGCTAAAGCCGCTCCATCAGTGAAATGTCTACGGTTCTTACGCCTGCAATGTGCAAAGCGGCACGGATGATGCTCGGGTGGACGCAGGATGATCTTGCGGCGAAGTCGGGGGTCAACGTGCGGACCGTCCAGAGATTCGAGAAGGAAGTGGACCAAGGATCAGCGAAGCCCCGGGACGCCTTCTATCGCGCGTTTGTGGAATGTGATATACAGTTCATCGCAGCAAACGGGGAAACGTCGGAACTCGACGGAGTTGGATTGCGATGGAAACCGCGGCTGCCCCATGACGGAATCAAGGTCGTCTAGCTGCCTGGATGGAGATCAAGTTAGTGTGACGATCCGGTGACGATTAGGCTTCGGGCCATCTAAACTTCGATGACCGCACCGCCACGTGGTATGAAGCTGATTTCATTTAGAAATTGTTTGGTTGCGGGGGCAGGATTTGAACCTGCGGCCTTCAGGTTATGAGCCTGACGAGCTACCGGGCTGCTCCACCCCGCGCCATCTAGATAAGCCGCTCTGCGGCTTATCCGGTGCGTAAATCCCTTCGGGATTTATCGCGCTTGAGTAAACCGCAAAGCGGTTTACTCTTACTGCCGGACGCAAATCCGTTTGGATTTGTGTCCTGTAAGGTTCTGCTCTTTTGAGAGCACTTCGGCCCCAAAAGCAAAAGGCCGCTTTAGGCGGCCCTTTTGTTTCGGCCTTGGCCGTTTTCGATCAGAGAAGATTTGTTGCGTTTAGCAGACCTGGCAGCGACCGACTCTCCCGCGTCTTAAGACGAAGTACCATAGGCGCAGGGGCGTTTCACGGCCGTGTTCGGAATGGGAACGGGTGCAGCCGCCCCGCCATAACCACCAGGTCAGCGAAGCGCAACAAATGAGAAGCTGGTGCAGCGGTTAGGCTGCTTTTTTAGTCTTGAACACGTCGAGTGCTACAACCGGACGAACACTTCGTGTTCGCCGGGTCCGTATCGCAAAGGCTACGCCTTCGCTCTGTCAGGACAAGCGCTTTGCGCTTGCCTTGAGATGAGCACAAGCAATGAGAACAATTAAG